>NZ_LZGN01000036.1 GCF_001690185.1 Gilliamella sp. wkB308 | reverse complement strand
CTTCCGTATTATAAGGAGGCGAACGATCGGATCTATAAGAATCTAATATCGCCGTTGCTTCCATAGATAAAATTGGATAGGAGTAGAGCTGATTGTTTGTGTAATCATAAATCCAGAAATACGCATCTTCTGCAATCCCTGCCATTTTCATAAACAATTTACGTTCTTTGTCGGTTAATGTATATTTTTTGGGGGTTAGATTGGCAGGTAGTATTTTCTTGTCAGCATCGGGCGGTAAAGTTTCCGATAACGATACATGAAAAAATATCCTATCAGGGTCGAGATATTCGACGCTCTCCACATAATATATCTCGACATCTTTTATTACTTCTATGTTCGATCCAGATGTTTCAGATTTATCCGAATTGGTGTTGGTGCTGCAATTGCTGAGTAATAACAATGTGATAAAACTCATCAATAATAAATATAACTGCTTTTTCATTTTATTTCCTATGCACTTTTTATAAGACAACGTTAGGCTACTGGTTGTCTGATTCACTGTTTAAGCACACTTTGTGTGCTTTCCTGTTACATTTATTTTTATTATACCTTTTACTAACAATAAGGCACTTGTGTTAATTTTTACAAGATAATGTCTTGAAAGTTTCATTTAATGGCGATTATCACATTTAAATTCTATTCCGTCCCTGTAAGGCACAATAAAATCGAGGCCTTCACAGCTAAATGAAAACCATTCAAAACCAAATACCACTGGGGGTAAATCTTTGAATAATTGTCCTGCCCATTGGAATTTTTCATTTTCATAATCATGGTAATTGTTTAAACCAACTAATGAGGTACCTTCCGATTGATACATGCGCCTTTTAAAAAGAGTGTTACCTTCTTTATCTACAACTAGAAGTTCTCTTTCAAAAATTTTATAAATATCCAGTAGTTGTGGATGTTGTTCATCTACATAATCCTGAACATAAAAAGTCATATTATTCGCATTGGCCATGTAACTTTTTAGATACTTTGGGACATTTCCATAATTTCTATTTGATAATTTATCTGGTCCTGTATCCGGATAATTTGCATTTGGAATTAACCGCCAATCAAGTGGTGTAAGTTGTTCTTGTGCAAAAGGATTATCTTTTGTTATAGAAACCAATAAATCATAACTTGAATCAATCCTTGGCAATAAATCTTGCGGTAATTCGAATCCAATTCGATAATCTCTCGTATTATAAGGAGGTGAACTATAAACATCTAATATCGCTGTTGCTTCCAAAGATGAAATTGGATAGGAGTAGAGTTGATTGTCTGTGTAATCATAAATCCAGAAATACGCATCTTCTGCAATCCCTGCCATTTTCATAAACAATTTACGTTCTTTGTCGGTTAATGTATATTTTTTTGAGGTTAGATTGGCAGGTAGTATTTTCTTGTTAGCATCGAGCGGTAAAGTTTCTGATAACGATACGTGAAAAAATACCCTACCAGGGTCGATATCTTCGATTATCAGCATATGATATATATCGACATCTTTTATGACATTTAAATTCGATCCGGAAGTTTCAGATTTATTCGACTTGGTGTTGGTGCTGCAATTGCTGAGTAATAACAATGCGATAAAACTCATCAGTAATAAATATAACTGCTTTTTCATTTTATTTCCTATGCACTTTTTATAAGACAACGTTAGGCTACTGGTTGTCTGGTTCACTGTTTTAGCACACTTTGTGTGCCTTCCTATTACATTTATTGTTATTGTAATTCTTTCAAATACCAATGTACTTTGGTTAAATTTTAACTGGATAATGTCATGAAAGTCCCATTTAATGGCGATTATCACCTTTGGTGTTATTCCGTCATTGTAAGGAAAATAAAATCGAAGTCTTCACAGCTAAATGCGAACTATTCAAAGCAGAATACAATTAAAGGTAAATCTTTGAATAGTTGCTCTTCTCATTGGCATTTTTTAATTTAATTTTATTTACTCTGTGCTTTTAGCCATGCAATTTCTTGCGCCCAAATATCCGGATCGATAGTTTCGAGAATCAGCGGGATTTCATCAATTCTTGGATCTTGCATAATATATTTAAAAGCCGTTTCACCAATGTTCCCTTTTCCTAAACTATTATGGCGGTCAACATGGCTGGCAAGTTCACTTTTGGCATCGTTTAAATGCATGCCTCGTAAATATTTAAAACCAACAATTTTTTCAAATTCGGCGAACGTTTCTTGACAGGCTTTTTCAGTACGTAAATCATAACCGGCAGCAAAGGCGTGACAAGTATCAATACAGACACCAACGCGACTTTTATCTTCAACTTGGTCAATGATTTGTGCCAAATGTTCAAATTTATAACCTAAATTAGAGCCTTGACCTGCGGTATTTTCAATTACAGCAACCACATTGTTAGTTTTATCTAACGTAATATTAATGGATTGAGCAATCCGGCTGAGGCATTCATCAACTGATATCTGTTTTAAATGACTACCCGGGTGGAAATTAAGTAACGTTAATCCGAGTTGCTCACAGCGCTGCATTTCATCTAAAAAGGCGGTGCGTGATTTTTCAAGTTGTTCACTATCCGGATGACCTAAATTGATAAGGTAACTATCATGAGGCAATATCTGTTTACTAGTAAAGCCGTATTTTTCACAGCGCTTTTTAAAGCTATCGATCATAGCGCTTTCAAGTGGTTTTGCATGCCATTGACGTTGATTTTTGGTGAATAACGCAAAAGCAGTTGCGCCTATTTGATAAGCATTGATTGGGGCGTTATCGACCCCACCAGAAGCGCTCACATGCGCGCCAACATATTTCATACTTTTGAATCCTGATAATTGTGTTAAAAAAGGGAGTGTATAATTAGTTTGAACCACTATTGCGTTGCAACTGATCACGTAAGTTAGGTGGCACACCTTTTATCACTAATGAATCGGTTTGCGGATCCCATTTAATTCGTTCACCAAGTAGATCGGAATCAAAACTTAATGTTAATCCCCCTCCACTTCCTGAGAATTTTTTAAGTTGGCGCAAAGCACTACGATCAACCGGAAACGTTTCTTCCAAATCGTAATCACTGTTTTTAACAAATTCTATAAAATTGTTATCACCATTAGTTGGTAATTCATTGGCGAGATTTTTAAGCTCAATTTCTTCACCGGCTTGCAACTGAGCTTGGCAATAATTGTAAACATTTTCACGTGCATGAACTTTGTCTTGTTTATCAAATTGCATTTCTTGACAATAATCATCAACCGCTTTCACTAAAGTTTTATTCTGTGCTTTGGCATCTAACCCTTCACTTGCACCTAAGTAATCCATAAAAAAGTCTGATACTTTACGCCCTACTCTTCCTTTTAAAAAGGTTAAGTAACGTTTAGAATCTGCATCGGTTTCCCATTCAGTGATATCAATTCGAGCGATAATATCAGCATGATCAATATCTAAATATTGTGTTTCAGATATATCAAGTTGTTCATTGACTAACATGCTCGAACAACTATTTAAAACCGCAATGATCAGGTACTCTACGGCTAAATAACGGTAGTGACAAAAAACGACAGTGCCACCTTCAGCAAAAGGATATTTAGCTAGTTCATTGCGTAATTGTTTGGTGGATTCTTGACTAAAATGTAAAAAATCTTGGTTGCCAAGCCGCAATTCTTTAAGGGATTGTTCAAATAAACTTTCTTCGTTGAATAAACCATATGCTTTACTTTTATTATTATAAATACGGTTTATATCTTCAATTAAATTAACCACAGCTTGCTGATTACTTAACATCGAGTCACGCAATTGTAGTTCAATTTCAGTATCGCTTTTTCTAATTAATTTATGCAAGATAACTTTTTCTATTTGTACACTCATTAGGGATTCCTATTTGGATCGCAGTATTAAATTATGGTATATTTTACCAAAGCACTGAAAAAGTGCTATCAACAAATGAAAACCTGTTTGACTTATATGCGATAGACATTTCAAAATCGGCAATAACATCTTATCTATTTAAGCTTTCTTATCATTTAAAGCTAAAATGGGTGACGATGGCTCGCTTTCTAAAAAATTTTACTGGTATTAATTGAATATTAATTTTAAATGTTGGTTTGATAAATCGTCAAAGTAACGAATTTTGCTAATTCAACTAGCAAACATCACTGACTTTAAATAATATATTAAACTATATTGTAAACAAATAACCTTTAAAAAACCTTATGTGGTAATAATAACTATGGCTCACTCCAAAGATATTTATAATGATTTCAGAAATAAAAAAATCAGTTCATTATTTTGGCAATATGCATTGCCTGCGGTGATAGGAACAATTGTTAATACGTTATATAACATTATTGATGGTATTTTTATCGGTCATTGGATTGGGCGTGAAGCACTCAGCGCCGCTGGGCTTATTTTGCCAGTCATGAATTTTGCGGCAGGAATAGGTATGTTAGTTGGAATAGGTTCTGCTAGCCGAATATCAATTTTTTTAGGGCGAGGCGAAAATGATCAGGCAGAAAAAGTTGCCGGTACCTCGTTTATGTTAAGTGCGCTATTAAGTGGTTTAACATTGTCATTATTGCTTTTTTTTGTTGATCCCGTTTTACGGTTTGTGGGATCAAGTCCCGTTAATCATACTTACGCCAGAGAATTTTTAGAAGTCTTTTTACCCGGCAGTATCTTTCTAACATTGACGTTTAACTATAATAATATGATGCGTGCAAGTGGTTATCCGTTTAAAGCGATGGTAACAATGTTTGTCAGCGTTATTGCTAATATAATTTTAGCGCCAATCTTTATTATTGGTTTGGGTTGGGGTATGCGAGGGGCAGCCCTAGCAACGACGCTATCTATGTTGATAAGTTTTCTGTTTGTCATGCAGCATTTTGTTAGTAAAAACAGCAATATTAAATTGTATCTACGCAATTTCAGACTCAATTTGAAAATTGTCAAAGCGATCTTATCTATCGGGATGTCACCCTTTGCTATGCAAATTGCCGCTTCCGTTGTGGTTGTGTTTATCAACTGGCAACTCAATCACTATGCACCATTAGCCCATGAATCAAGCGATGATGCTATCGCAGCTTATTCAAATGCAAATCGACTTATTACCTTAATTATCATGATAGTTATCGGCATCAATCAAGGCATGCAACCTATAATTGGTTACAATTATGGTTCTAAAAATTACGCAAGAGTAAAAGCTACGTTTTTTTATGCCGTAAAAGTTGCAACGGTGGTCACTTCAATTGGATTTGTTCTTGGATTCTTTATTCCTGATACATTAGTTAAGGCCTTCAGTTCCGAACAAGATTTAGTTTCATTATCAGCAATAGCGCTTCGTTATACTACACTATCCTTTGCTTTTGTTGGTTTTCAAATGGTCACAACAAGCTTTTTCCAATGTATTGGCATGGCAAAAATTTCGATTCTATTAAGTCTTTCAAGGCAGATTTTAATTTTATTACCAGCGTTATATATTTTACCGCTATTCTTTGGTTTTGATGGTGTTTGGGCAGCATCGCCAACAGCAGATCTGCTATCGACAGGAACGGCTTACATTGTCCTTTTTTGTTATTTTAAATCCATTAAAAATCGAGATTGTTCACCAAAACTAAATGAATGATTTTTTAGCTGTTTAGAATCGATTATTCGGTTAGATTAGTCCCTACTATCGTATAGTTTTTGATGTTATTAATAGTTATCTATAAAAAAAGCAGTACTAAATCGTACTGCTTTGTATTTACTAAGATATTACTATTGTTAGAATGAATAATTTAAACCTAGTTGTCCACCAATTCGTGAATATTTATCTGAGCCAAATCG
The DNA here is from genome assembly GCF_001690185.1 of Gilliamella sp. wkB308. GTDB lineage: Bacteria > Pseudomonadota > Gammaproteobacteria > Enterobacterales > Orbaceae > Gilliamella > Gilliamella apicola_I. Next base: position 765 of record NZ_LZGN01000036.1, on the reverse strand, counting down.
AGTATCTAGTTGAGCATAAGCACTTAGTGATTTTGTCATGCTTCCACTCACACCGACTTTAAACTCTGCGTAATTTTTACCTTGATTTGAATCAACATGTTTTCCTTTTACTTTCGCTTCTGGTGAAGATGAATCATATAGCCAGTTTGCTTCAATAAATGGTAACACGCCGTAACCAGATTTTGTGCTTTGACCATAGTAACGTGCACCTATGCGTAATTGCGCACCATCTGCATTAATGTTGTCGACTTTACCTGCACGACCTAAATTAAACTTATCACTGTCTAACCAGGTATAACCAATTTGAGCATGTGGCTCAAGTAACCAGTTTTTCTCATCGCCTTCAAGAACAATTAATCCATAACCAACTTCAGCAGATAAACTTAATGCGTTCCCATTATATTTGCTTGAATAGTTTCTTGAATTTGATAAATGAACGGATGTTTTATGTTTGAACCAGCTATATTGTGCCCAAGTATCGACATAAAGCCCTTCACCATTGGTTTGTGCATTCCAGTTACCGTAAACCCCTAAGTTATAACCGGTCACACTACCATCACCGTTACGTTTACTGTGTTTTTGTTGGGTATCAATTGAACTGTGACCGTATCCACCATAAACCCCTACTTTAAATTGGTCTAAAGATAATACATCCACACCCATTTCAATCACTGATGTCTTCATGTCTATTGATTGTCTACCATTAAACATGTCAGTCTGAGTTCGGTCATAGCTATAACGCATCCAAACATTTGAATCCGGTAC
>NZ_LZGN01000035.1 GCF_001690185.1 Gilliamella sp. wkB308 | reverse complement strand
GGCAAAATCGGTTAAATTTTGAGTAGGAATGGCAATATACTGCTTGCCGGGATTGTAATAGTGATATTTAGGTAAGTCATAGGCGGTATAAAACCGTTTTTGAATTAAGGTATGAATATTATTTTTATCGTCATGAAACCAAATATGCCCGCTGCAATTTTCGCCTTGCAGTTCAAGGTAGCGGTCAGCATCATAGCGGTAAATCACCTGCCGTTTGGTGCTGACATAATAGAATGAATTATCCAGCACTTCATCGTTTCGGGCAATGCTATAAAAAAGTTGATACCCGTCGCGCGGTTCGGGTTTAGGTGGCCGCAGTGGCATCGGCTCTGAACTTGGAAAAGGGGCAATGATTGATAAAATACCAATCAGTACAACTGGCACAGCAAATAACATAATACATAATTTAACGAATGTCTGTTTCATTGATAAGTTCCTGATTTGGCAGTACCTAGCCATTGTTGAAAGACCGTCAATAAAGACAGATTATTGGGTAATTTAACTTCATCGGCATCAAAATCGCACTGCATTCTTTATTCACCGGTAAAATTGTTTATATGCCCAATAACAACAGCCAATACGTGTTGCTTGCACAAGTTTAAGACGTGGTTTAAACAGGGTGTTAGCAAAAATCCAGCCCCCTGTAAGGGGGGACATAAGGGCAATACTTAACATGACTATTTTTCCGCCCCGACTTCGCAACGAATTTTATCCCACCCTTGGTAAGGTTTGGGTTGGATATGTTTCATTGACTCAACCCGATTTTTATATTCTTGATTATATAGAAGTCTTTTATAAGCACCAAAATTAGAGCCGTCTCTAATCCGTTCATCAGAAAAAGCGGCGGAAGGATAATAAAATTGGTTATATCTTAAACCTTGCCCATAATTAATATACTGATAATCATAGGATGCACCAAATATTACCTCGCCATTTTTTAACACAAAATAGCCGGTATTGCCCGAAATGGTAATAGGAGTATTGTAGTTTCCTGGTTTGTCATAAATTCCTTGAATAGGCGAATCATCCACACCAATAAAGAAATCGACTTCATCACCGGGTACCGCTGCCATGGGGGATACCACGGCAATAATAAAATGCCGCCCACCATCAACCGAAACGGCAAAATCGGTTAAATTTTGAGTAGGAATGGCAATATACTGCTTGCCGGGATTGTAATAGTGATATTTAGGTAAGTCATAGGCGGTATAAAACCGTTTTTGAATTAAGGTATGAATATTATTTTTATCGTCATGAAACCAAATATGCCCGCTGCAATTTTCGCCTTGCAGTTCAAGGTAGCGGTCAGCATCATAGCGGTAAATCACCTGCCGTTTGGTGCTGACATAATAGAATGATTTTTTCAGCACTTCATCGTTTCGGGCAATGCTATAAAAAAGTTGATACCCGTCGCGCGGTTCGGGTTTAGGTGGCCGCAGAGGCATTGGCTCTGAACTTGGAAAAGGGGCAATGATTGATAAAATACCAATCAGTACAACTGGCACAGCAAATAACATAATACATAATTTAACGAATGTCTGTTTCATTGATAAGTTCCTGATTTGGCAGTGCCTAGCCATTGTTGAAAGACCGTCAATAAAGACAGATTATTGGGTAATTTAACTTCATCGGCATCAAAATCGCACTGCATTTTGTCCCATCCGGTGTAATCATCGGGAATCGGGGGAATGGTGTCGGGAATGATTTGACTGCGACCTAATATTTTTTTATGTTGATCCCATTTAGATAACATATGTGGCGCTTTCGTGCCAAAAGGGCGTTCCGAGGCATGTACATTGCCATCTTTAGCTAAAATAAAGGCTTGGTCATTAACTACATCGTATTGGGGAGAATCATGATTGCCTAACCAGTACCTATTCGCTAAATGAATGCTTCTAAAGGAACGCCCACCGTCAATAGAAATATCAATAGCCGACAGATCTGATAAAGGAACAGAAATATAGTTTTTAGCGGGGTGACGATAGGGTTCGGTATAAATTCGTTGTGAGTGAGCCGCTAAACGATAATAGACTTGCTCTTTATCATCAATAAAATAGACTTGTCCATTACAACGGTAGCCGGTTAATAACAGATAACGGTTTTCGTCAAACCGATAGACAATTTGCGAAGGACTAACATATTTTTGCTCTTGCAAATCGGTAATGGGTGAAATAGCGAGTATGCTAAAAATATAGATAAGATAGCTGAGTACTTGCCAGCCCAAATGATGTCGCTTAATGGATAACCAAGAAAAGCTTATTCCTCCAATTAAGGTAAGCAATATTGCTAGAATAATCATTTATTTCTCCTTTTGGTGATAGGTTCAGGCATTGGCCATTGTATATCTTCATCAAACATATATGGGTAGTGTTTTTTAAGAATATCAGGGATTTTAGTTGGTGAGCTGGTGAAAGTATCTTTCATTAGCGAGTAAGTCCCTTCTAACGAACCAACAAACCTAAATTCATTCACTACGCTCTTAGGTACAGTGCCTTTTAAAAGATTCATACTCTTCTTAATTCCATCAGGTAAAATACCCGAAATTTGGTAGATTATTGTTTCTTTCTCTTCATTTTGACGCGACCGCCAGTCGGCATTATTAATTAGCCGATGCCAAGTTCGCTGATTGGCTTTACTTGCAATACTGACTTCGCCAAGGGCAAGGTCATACGCCATAATATGCGATGGTACCTGTTCGTGTAGGGTTATGCCAGAGTGGTGGCTGCTATCCACGGGTGTAGATGCTTGGGTTTTTACGTCTTCATAAATCCTTTGTCTGATTTCGTCTTCATCAGGAAAACACCAAACTTCGAATTTATAAGGGTCGTCGGTAAATCGGAAGTGGGCAACGTTTTTCCATTCAGGGTGCTCTGCTTCTCGATCTTTTTTCCATTGGTAATGAAGATCGATAATATTGGTATGTGGTGCCAATCCTCTCCATGGCTTTTTGGGGCGATTAGGTCCCCGATATTCAAATGTATATTTCGGGTAAGGCTTATAATGTTCCGATTTCTTATAATCATTTTCGTAATGTCTATATTTATCTTGTTGGATAAACTGATCATGATAATAAATTGCTTTGGCTAACTCAGTCTGTGCGCTTTTTCCACAGCCGGTGTAGGTAATGGGGATAGGTACTTGTTCGCCATTTACTTTTAACTGCTCCTCTACTGCGTAGCTAGCATTACTGTATAGGTTAGCATCAAAAACACTATCTGCCCCTGTTTCTGTTGGCGAATAAAGCCCGGATTGTTGATCTTGTTTTAATCGTTCTAAGTCTTCGTCATTTATTTTGTATTGAATAACGAGTTTACTTTTGAGTATATCGTAATAGCCGTTATAGTAACGACCATTTTTAACCGGATTATGTTGATTAATTAGCGAAATTTCATCTTGGGTTAAAAAGACTCTCACTGTAGTTTTATTACCTTTAACAATTTCTAAATATCTGTTGTGCAAAGCTTTTCTATCAATATATGTGGGCAAATCAATCTTGAATGTTCCACTGGGTCTAAAAAAAATAAACTTATCAGGATTTTCACCCACCGGAAAACCATGCCCAAAGGCACGTTGCCTTAATTTGTCCCCACACTGTTTAAAAACGTAGTTCGGTATACCTTGCCAACCCATTCCTTGAATGCTTCTTAACGAAACGACCTGATCATTAGGACTAAAGTAGTTATACACTTTACCGAAATTGTCACGCCAATACAGCGGATTGGTAAAATCGTAATCAGGCGTGGCAGGATTGAGTAAATCGGGTTTTATTGGGGGCGATGCCACATATTTTTCGATTAATACCTTAGGATCTTTAAACATCTTTTCCCGTAAATTCTGTCCTTGTTCGATAGCATCTACAAAATTGATAAAGGTTTGTTCCCGTGCTTTATTGGTTTGTACCGCCATGCCCAGTTCTTTTGATTGCCCTTCTAAAAATGTGCCATCAAACGCATACGGTGAGTGAGCCATAATCACGCAGTCTGCCGGTAAGTAATTTTCGTCTTTAAGCATTAGATTAGCTAACATAGTAATAATGGTGCCTTGGCTGTGGGCAACAATATTAATTGGCGCATGTTTTAATTTGTCATCATCCCTAATCTCTTTTATTAATTTAGCTAATCGATAAGCAGCGAATACCATATAAATTCGGTGCGGATTTTCATAAGCTTTTGACCCTTTTGGTGACCCTAATGTAGCCACGAAATTTGTTATAGACGTTAAACCGGGACCGTACATATCGGGTATGCAGGTGGTGGCGTCAGAAAACGGTCCACCATTACGCGTAAAAAGGTGATCGATCCAGTTACCAAATTGATCACTGCTTAATTTGGAAAAACCAAACATGTCTTTTAGTTCTTTGGTTTCACGTTCAACCCAATAAGCATCATAGGGTAGTTCGGCTTTTTTATCTTTTTTTAGTCGTTCTTCGTACGCTTTTTGTTCAGTGTAATAACTATCAATATCAACCGGTCGATACCCCCAGTAAAAAGGGATAATTGGCGAGTTACCTTTATGTTTTTCCTCACACGGTTTTAATGGCACCTTAATTATCTTGGGTTCTGTCCATTCTGTAAACATTTGCATTCTGGGCGAAAAATTTTCATGGTCGGTTTGCGTCCACTTCCATTTATTGGGTTTTAAATCGTTACGTCCTAAACGTTTGTTTAACCCCGCACAAATGCCTTTATCTAAATTAGGAAATGCTTCGCCTACATCGTTAACGCCGTGAATTAAAATAACAATACATGGCAATGGTGCAGGTACATCAACGACGTGGGTTTTCATGACATCAGTCGATTTTTCCGGTACTCCTATTACGCCTTCAACACAGGCAATGACATCATCATAGCTATTTTTATCCGTCATAAATTAACTCCTTGGGTAATCTTTTTACTATAATTGATTTATTTTTGTTATTGTTAATTTTGATTTTTTCACTATTTAATCCATGAGCTGATGTTCTATACCATTGATAAAATACGTAATGCCATTGAGTGGATTGTTTAAGACTATTGGTATTTTTATTGAGTTTTTTCAACCAATTTTTAAAAAGGGTTGTTTTAACATGATTGATTGATAAAACGCGAAAGGTGGTTAGTTTTAGGGGTAACCTGTTATGGTTAATGACAGACATGAATAAAATCGACAATTGCTTAAAATTAACAATGGTGAACAAATTGTGATTAAGCGACAAAACGTTGATTAAAAAATTTTGCTTGTTTATTGTCGATTTCCTTGTGTTCATTGTGCATTCCTTTGGTGTTCGATAGTGATAATTTTTTACCGAATTAGATAACTATCAGTATAAAAATTAGTCTAGTTAAAATACGTCTTTTTTTTCAACAATGCAACTTTTTTTTTGATTAAAATTATCGAGATAAGTGTTTAAACAAGGTGAGTAGCTTGTTAGCAATCAAGGCGATCACTAACAATATAAGGCATTTATGACTATGCGGTTATTGCATTTATAAACAACCCATATTGTGTTTTAAAAAAGGTTGCTAATGGTAAAACGTTATCCGTTAGATTGGTTTTTTTAGTCAATCAATTAAACATAATTCGTTTAAAACTTGTTACATGGGTGGTGGGGTGTGTTTGAGCAATTTGTTCTATACGGGCAATAATTTGTATGAGTTTGTCACTGTAGTTGGGATCGGTTGCGTATTTTGCTGCTTGTAATGCTTTGGCGGCGGTTCTTGCATCGGGTGCTTTGACCACCGCTTGGTAGCGAGGGCTTTGGGTTAATAGATTAATATAGTCGGTTAATGCATGTTGTTTACTGGTATAGACTTTGAAATTATCTTGAATTTTTATCATTCGGTCATTGATAAATTCTTGTGTTGTTAATCGAGTCGCATTACCTTGCCATGTTGGCGTGGCTTTGATACCAAAGTAGTTATGGCTTGATTGGTTATCTGCGGTTTTAATCAGTTTTTGTCCCCAACCGGTTTCTAATGCGGCTTGTGCAATGATAACTTCGTAAGGTATACCTGAACTTTTTGAAGCTTGTTGAGCAGGAACAATCCATTCTTTGACAAATGCGGTTACATGATCTTGATTTGCCTTATCGGCAGGTTTTAACGATGTGAGTTCAGATGCATTTATTTTTGATGCATTATCGATTTTATGGCTATGATAAAGCATTTGTCCTAATGCTTCGGGCGTGACTGTCGCTGATGCGTTGCTAAATAAAGATTGTGCAAGTTTAAGGTTAGGTTGTTGCGACGATTTTTGAGGTTGAATAGGAATAGTGCCCGATGACGATATATTTGATGACAAAGGTTTGCCATGCGTGAGTTGCTTGGTGATGATATTAGCAAGCCCCAACCCTTTACCCGCTGCTTGCTGAGCAATTTGCTGATCAAACATCGATGTAAAGAGTTGGGTTGCAGGTTGATTGAATAATCCACTGTCCGGCACTGCTTTACGCATTGATTGCATCATCATATTAATAAATAGCGTTTCAAATTGTTCGGCAACTTGTTTAATACTTTGATTAGTCCCTTTTGCCACATCGCGCTTTAATTGATTTAATCCATTTACATCATAGGCAAAACGGTGAACAGATTGATTAATCAGATTATTCATATTCTATTTTTTATATCTAAATGGTTTCTAACGAAGCATGTAAGCAACCGGCTTTTTTAAGTGCTTCAAGGATTGACATTAATTCGGTCGGATTGGCACCCAATAAGTTGAGCGATTTAATCACACTATTTAAATTCACCCCTGCAGTGACTTTTTGCAATGCACCACCTTGCTCTTCAACCGCAATTTGTGTTTCAGGTGTGACCGCTGTTTCCCCACCCGCTAAAGGTGTATTGGGTTGGTTAACTTTGAGTTTGTTATTGACGACAACCGATAAGTTACCATGCGCGACAGCGCAGTTATCCAGCTGGACTTTTTGATTCATGACCACAACCCCAGTACGAGTATTAATGACAACTTTGGCTGAGATCGGCGTAGCACCAATTTCAAGATTTTGTATTCGTGATAATAATTTAACCCGTTCTTGACTGGTAACAGGCATTTTGACTGTCACCGTCGTACCGTCCAGTGCCACAGCACTGTTTTTTTGTAATTTATTAATCGCTTCGGAGATTTTTAAGGCACGAGTAAAATCGAATTGATTCAGATGTAAGTGAATAATGTCTTGTTCATCTAATCGCATGGCTAATTCACGTTCAATCGTTGCACCATTTGGGATTGTCGCACCAGCTAATTGATTGACACTTACGCTACTTCCGCCACTACTTGCGCCCATGCCACCCAAAAATAGATTACCTTGAGCAATGGCATAAACTTGGTTATCTGCGCCTTTTAACGGCGTCATAATTAATGTGCCCCCTCGTAGACTTTTGGCATTACCAAGTGAAGATACCACGACATCTATTTGTTGTCCTACACGTGCATAAGAAGGTAATTTTGCCGTAACCATAACCGCAGCAACATTTTTAAGTTGCATATTGCTGCCTGTTGGAACAGTAATACCTAATTGAGACAACATATTGGTGATACTTTGAATCGTAAACGGTGTTTGTGAGGTTTGGTCGCCCGTTCCATCAAGTCCTACCACAATGCCATAACCCACTAATGCATTATCACGTACCCCTTGTATGGTGACTAGATCACGGATGCGTTCAGCGTAACTATAAGGTATCGCTAAAATCATCATTAAGATAAAACAGATAAGAGTAGGTATTTTTTTTATCATGCTAAAACTCGTTAAAACGGTGAAAGATTGAGAAATAAACGCTGTAGCCAACCCATTGTTTGTGCTTCATCGATGTAGCCATTTCCGACGTATTCAATACGGGCATCGGCTACTTGTGTTGAGATAACGGTATTATTGCCGCTAATTGTTCGAGGGTTAACTACACCTGAAAATCGTATAAATTCGGTTCCTTGATTAATCGCAATTTGTTTTTCACCAATGACTTTTAAATTGCCGTTTATCATGACATCTTGTACGGTGACAGTAATAGTACCACTAAAGGTATTTTTAGCGTTTGCTCCTCCAGAACCTTTAAAATCATTACCGCCAGACATGTCTGTTTCGACTTTTCCCCGTCCAACCAGTCCATCTAAAAAAGTGGGCACAGCTTTTACCCCTAAATTCAATGAACTGTTACGTCCGGCATTGATTGATGAGCTTTTGCTAGCGCTGACGTTTTCTTGTAACACGATAGTTAGCACATCACCAATATTGCGTGGACGGCGATCTTCAAACATGGGTTGATAACCAAAATTACTTGGTTGTGCTGCTTGATAGATAGAGCCGCTGGTGTTAACAATTTCTGGCATTTGCGGAACGATGCTTGTTTCGCCTTTGACTAATGGCTTTTTTGGTAATTGTGCGCAATTCACTAAGCACAGCGTAGCGATCACGATATACAGGGATTTTATCACGTTTATCATGGTATTAATTTATAACTGATTTAATCGTTGTAGCATCTGATCGGATGCTGAAATCGCTTTACTGTTAATTTCATAAGCACGTTGTACTTGAATCATATTTACCAGCTCTTCGGCAACATTGACATTCGATGTTTCGGTATAACCTTGGTATAGCAATCCTGCACCATTTAGCCCGGGGGTGTTTTCAGTTGGCGCACCAGAACTTTCGGTTTCTAAGTAAAGATTTTCTCCCATGCTTTCAAGCCCCGCATCATTAATAAAGGTGTGTAATGTCAGTTGACCTACTTGCACTTGCGAGGATTGATTAGCAAGGGTGGCATTGACAATACCATCACGCGCGACCGTCATTTTAATCGCATTTGCGGGAATATTAATGGTCGGTTGAATTTCATAACCGTTGGCGGTGACGAGTTGTCCATTTTGGTTAACTTGAAATGCGCCACTACGAGTATAAGCTTGAGTGCCGTCGGGTAATAGCACTTGGAAAAAGCCTTGTCCATTAATAGCAATATCACTGCTGTTGTCGGTTAATTCTAAATTACCTTGGCTGTGAATTCGTTCGGTAGCAACCGGTCTTACCCCTGTACCGATTTGCAAGCCTGACGGTAAGGTAGTTTGTTCTGAGGATTGTGCACCCGGTTGGCGAACAGTTTGATAGAGTAGATCTTCAAATACCGCTCTTTGCCGTTTAAAACCACTGGTACTGACATTGGCTAAATTGTTGGAAATAATATCCATATTCATTTGTTGTGCGGTTAAACCGGTTTTGGCAATCCAGAGTGATTTAATCATTGGTGATACTCCTAATTAAGTCAGTGATAATATTTGATTCGCTTTTTGGGCATTTTCATCAGCGGTTGTGATCCCTTTCATTTGCATTTCAAAATGGCGAGAGTGGCTGATTAAATCAACCATTGCGACAACGGGATTAACATTACTGCCTTCTAATACGCCCGACATCAATTTGGCATTGGGATTATCGGGTAATACGGCGCCACGGGCATTGCGTGTTTGTTCAGTCAATTGAAACAAGCCATTATCACCCCGAATTATTTCGTTGGGTTTAAGTTGGACTTTTTTAATTTTACCCACTTGGGCTATGGTGGTCGGTTTATCACCTGCGCCTAAAGCTGATAAAGTCCCGTCTGAACTGATACTGACTTTTGATTGTTGCGGAACGGTTAGTACACCGCCATCACCCATTAAAGGATATCCTTGCACACGCAATGTACCTTCTTCATCAATTTGGATCGCACCATTACGGGTATAAGCCTCACTACCATCGGCAAGTTGTACTGCTAACCAGTTATCTTCGGCTAAAGCAACATCTAATTCTCGACCAGTATAATTAAATGCCCCCATACTGGCATCAAATGTGGGAGTGGTTGCCGTGACCATTGTTCGGGTTGGCATAGTGCTGCCAACAATAGGCACCGCTTTCATTGCGGCTAATTGGGCACGAAACCCCGATGTTGAAACATTGGCTAGGTTATTACTGGTTATCGATTGCCGATGAAGTGTCTGACTTGCTGCCGACATGGCGGTATAAATAACGCGATCCATAATTTATTCCTCAATTAACGCAAGTTAACCAATGTGTTGAGTATCTGATCCTGCGTTTTTATGGTTTGCGAATTAGATTGATAATTGCGCTGGGCAACAATCATGTTGACTAATTCTTGACTCATATCCACATTGGATGATTCCACTGCACCGCTGGTTAATGCGCCCATCGTACCTGAGTTTGCAATACCTAATACTTCAGCGCCTGATTGGAGTGTTGAACGCCAATTGTTATTGCCTGCTGACTCTAGTCCGTTTACATTGGCAAAATCCGCCATCGCAATTTGACCTAACAACATGGTTTGTTGGTTAGAATAGATACCGTAAATCGATCCGTCATTATTGATGTTGTACCCGACTAAGTCACCCGGTGCATAACCATCAACGACAGGGGTTTTGATACTGCCTACTTCTTTGCCCATATTTTGTTGAGAGCTATTAGCCAGTGATAGTGTAAACGTGTTGTCAGCCGAGCCATTAATACCGTTAATATTTACGGTCATTTCTGGATCACTGATTAATTTACCGGATGAATCAAATTCCATTTGCCCCATTTTTTGTAATGTTGCATTCGGATCGCTGCTGTCAAGATAATGCACATCCCATTGATTGTCGGCTGTTTTGACATAAAACAGTTGTACATTACGTTGATTACCGAGCGAATCGTAAGTTGTCAGCGTTGTTGAGTAGTTGAACGTATCGGCATCAAGTGCATTGATGGGCTGTTTTTCAGGTACTGTACTATTTGAGTTTAAGTTAGTTTGTAATGATGCTTTTGTCGTGGCGGCAGCATTTAACATTTCTTGTGAAATTTTAAGCGGTCCCGGTGCTGCACCTTGTGCAATTTGTGGCGGTGTTCCTGTGGCTAAGTAGCCAGTGAGTTGCAAACCATCCGCCGAGATAATATTGCGCTCCGCATCTAATTGAAATTGACCATTACGGCTGTAATAAATTTGTCCACTACTATCCACTAAGCGAAAAAAACCATTGCCTGAAATAGCAACATCTAAACTATTGTTAGTGGCGGTTGTTGTTCCGTCACCAAAATTTTGCATGACGGCTGCAACTTTCACACCCATACCAACTTTTGATCCGGCATACATGTCGGCAAATGAGATACTCGCACTTTTAAAGCCAACGGTTGCAGAATTGGCAATATTATTACCAATGACGTCTAATTGTTTTGATGCAGCATTCATGCCGCTAATTGCTTGAGAAAATCCCATTTGAATTTTATCCCCTTTTAAAGAATTTGACGTACTTCGTCAATACTAATTGAACCAAGTATTCCTAAATCGAGTAATACTTTATTATTAACTTTACTGTTTATCACACCATAGACAACCGAATAGCCAAGTGACGTTGAAGATACTTTTTGTCCATCGTAACTGGCATTGACCGAAAAGGTATAACTGCCATCTGGGGCGGTGGTGCCATCGTTTAGCTGACCGTCCCAAGTGAAGGAGCTAACTCCAGCAGGAATCGAACCTAAATCGACTTCACGTACGACATTACCATTTTCATCTAAAATCGTAATGATGACTGAATCCGCATCGCGCATTAGCTCAAAACCAAATGGTGTGGTAATGGTTTCGGTTTCGTTATCACTACCTTCAAGCTCAGAGGTCGCCACTAAAATTTTATTGCCAGGTACCATTACCCCTTTACCAATCATGTTGCTGGCATTGACCGATAAGCTATCGTCAATTTGCCCAGATACCATACCAAGCGTAGTATTTAATCTTTCAATCCCCGCTAACGTGTTAATTTGAGCAAGTTGCGAGGTTAATTGACTATTATCCATTGGGTTGGTTGGATCTTGATTCTTCATCTGGGCAATCAGTAGCGTTAAAAAGTTATCTTGTAATTCTTTACTCGAATTTCCATCAGTTGTACTTTTTTGTTTGGTTTGAATGCCGTTTACACCTACCGATTCGGATACAGACACATTTGTTACACCCATCTATCACTCCTTACTATTGACCTAATGTCAGTGTTTTTAACATTAGGCTTTTGGCGGTATTAATGACTTCGACATTGGCTTGATAGCTGCGTGATGCAGATATGGTGTTGACCATTTCGGCAACAACATCGACATTGGGTTTTTGGATGTAACCTTTCTCATCGGCTAATGGATGATGTGGCTCATAAACTAAGTTCATGGGTGCCGGGTCTTCAATCACTTGGGCGACTTTAACGCCAGCAATACTATTTTGTTCACCGTTATTATCCACCTGAAAAATAACTTGTTTTGCTTGGTATGCTTTTCCTGAGGTGCTGGTGATGCTGTCAGCATTAGCTAAATTACTGGCGCTGACATTCATTCGCTGAGTTTGTGCCATTAAGGCCGAGCCAGAAATTGCAAAAATTGAAAAACTCATACTGATTATCCTTGCTGTAATACAGATATTACATTTTTAAATTGTTCACCTAAAAAAGTTAAATTGCTTTGATAGTGGATACTGTTATCCATAAATGCTGTGCGTTCTTGATCCATTTCGACTGTATTACCGTCAGCGGATGCTTGATAAGGAATACGATAAAGCATATTTACATTTGTCATAGCAGGTGCATTGATCTGTATATGTTGATTCGACGTTACATTAAGTTGTAGGTGATGGCGATTATTCTGATGAGTTAGTGCTTTTTTTAATTCGGCATTAAAATCAATATCACGAGCCTGATAATTCGGTGTATCACTATTAGCAATATTTGATGCTAAGATAGTTTGTCTTTTTTCACGTACATTTAATGCTTGTTGATGAAAATTAATAAAGGTGTCTAATTTATTCAGCATAAAATCGTCTCACTTTGTTTGATATTTAAAATTTTATGTGAATCAAAAAAAATTCATCGTATAAATAACAACAAAAATTGTCTTTATTTCAACATTCAATAAAATTGTTCATACAGTAAAATCGGCTTACAAATAATTTTAAAACAAGCAAATATGATTAAGGTTTTTAGATTAATACAGCTTATTTCACTATTATTGGTGACCAATATGGCGATGGCTGATTCATTTGAAAGAGCGGTGAATGATTTAGTTTCAAAACATATAACGGTTCCTGTCGATAATATTTCAATATCTTATATTTCGCCTAAACCGCAGTTAATGTGTGATGAGCCCAAAATTACGCTACTGAATAATAAAAAACAGTGGGGTACGATGACCATTGGCGTTAAATGTGGTAATAAAACTCAGTATTTGCAAATAAAAGTCAGTGCTGAGGGACGTTATTTTGTCGCAGATAAACCTATCAGTGCAGGAACTATCATTACTGATGCATTGATACGGTCAAAGTTGGGACGACTTGATCTTCTAGCCAATTCGGTAATTTTAAATAAGCAGCACATTATTAATCATATTGCTTTACGTAACATCGATCTTGATGAGCCAATTCGAACTTCAATGCTACAACAAAATTGGCACATTAAGGCCGGTCAAATGGTGAAAGTGTTGATTAATGGAGAGGGGTATGTGATTGCGACAAAAGGTAAATCTCTTAATAACGGTGCCTTAGATGATCATATTAGTGTAAAACTTAATTCTGGCAATATTGTTGAAGGTATTGTTACGCAAGCGGGTGTGACAATTTTCGATAAATAAAATTAATGATTTTTTTATTTTTGCCGATAATTAGACTAAACAAATCATTAAATTTTTGATCAAAGGTATTTTATGAGTATAGACGCGACTAAATCGGTAACGACAATAGCAGGATTACTTAATCGTGATGTTATCAATGAGCAACCAAAAAGCCCACGATCATCTGAGCAGACAAAAAATAGCCTGACCAGCAGTGCTAATGTGACATTAAGTCAAAATACTTTATCGCTTTTACAGTCTACGCATAATGATATTGACATGGAAAAAGTTGAAAGTATAAAACAGGCTATTACTGAAGGTAAATTAGTGATAAACACCACAAAAATAGCTGATGAACTTATCAAACAGATGATTGAAAATATTGAATAGTAAGTAAAGTTTGAAAGGAAATAAAAATGTTAGAATTAAATGACATCTTAAATAAAATAACCGTCATGTTACAAACACTTTCAGACATTTTGCAGACCGAGCAACAAGTGCTTATTGAAAACAGTTCTATCAATCAACTTAATGAAATCATTAATAAAAAGAGTCAATTACTTATCGAATTAAAATTATTAGATGAAAAACGAATTAATACCAGTAAACAACTCAATTTATCTTCCCCCTATAGTGAAAATCCAGAACTGGCAGAGCAATGGCAATCCATTACAACTACTACGCGGTTATTAGCGAATATCAATCGTGATAATGGTTTGATTATTCAAAATCGTATGCATCGTACTCAGCAAACTATCGATCATTTAAAAAGTATTCATAATCCGGTTGTTTATACCAATAATGGTTATCAACAAACCGAAACAATCTCATCAAAACGAGCAAAAGTTTAATGATGATTGCGGTGTGTTCACTGCAAACGCGTTAAATACACCTTAATTTGTCGTTTAATCAAGCCAATAACTTTAGTGTGTTAAGTTCATACTGTGACTATTTTATTTCTATTTAGACAGTTAGATACTATTAACCCCCATCATGGCTAATGAAAGTGATGTAGATAAAAGCGAACGCCCCACCGATAGCAAACTTAAAAAAGCTAAAGAGAAGGGACAGATACCCCGTTCACGAGAATTGACTTCCGTCATTATTTTGTTGGTGGGCATTATGCTATTTTGGTTAATGGGTTCTACATTAGTCCAAAAGTTAATCATCATGATAAAAACAGCGATGCAAGTCTCTTTTCGTGTAAATGATGAATCTCGTATTCTGACAAATTTGATTGAGTTGATGACCGCAGGCTTTTGGGCTATTGTTCCTCTGTTTTTTGCATTGGTTATCTTTGCTATTGTGGCGCCGCTTTGTGTGGGTGGTTTGTTATTTAGTTGGCAATCAATTAAACCCAATTTTAAAAAGTTGAATCCGATTTCTGGTTTTGGTCGGATGTTTAGTCGACGAATTTTAGCGGAATTATTTAAAAGTATGCTAAAAGTCATATTAATTACCCTAGCTGCTTCATTGTTATTATTAGACTTGTTTCCAAACCTGCTTTCTCTTCCCAAAATGTACCTAAATAGCGCATTAACTAAAGCGATAGATCTTATTTTAATTTGTGGGTTATTTATGGTGTTGTCACTTATTCCTATGGTTGGCTTTGATATCTTTTATCAGATTTGGAGTAATTTAAAAAAACTGATGATGTCAAAACAGGAAATTAAAGATGAGTTTAAAGAGCAAGAGGGAAATCCTCAAATAAAAGGCCGTATTCGGCAGATGCAGCAAGCCATGGCAAGGCGTCGCATGATGAAAGATGTCGCTAAAGCAAATGTCATTGTAACCAACCCGACGCATTATGCGGTTGCTTTACATTATGATGAAAAAACCATGATCGCCCCTAAGGTATTGGCAAAAGGAACGAATTTGGTTGCTTTAAGAATTAAGGAGATTGGCAATCAACATCATATTCCACAATTAGAAGCGCCACCACTAGCTAGGGCTTTGTATCGTTATGGCGAAATTGGCGAGACCATTCCAACCGAATTATATACAGCTGTTGCGCAAATTCTTGCTTGGGTTTATCAATTAAAACGGTGGCATAAATATGGCGGTGATAAACCGATGACACCTAACAATTTGCCAGTACCTGAATCATTAGCAGAAAATCAACCAAGGCGGTAATTAATCACATGATTAAAAATAAAATAGTTTCGTTTTTATCAACCAATGGGCTTAAAAAAGGGCATTATCAGATTTTAGCAGGTCCACTGCTGATTTTATTGATTCTTTCAATGATGGTATTACCTTTACCTGCATTTATGTTAGACCTGTTTTTTACCTTCAATATTGCGTTATCAATCATTATTTTGATTGTGGCATTGTTTACTAAGCGTGTACTTGATTTTGCGGCTTTTCCAACTGTGTTACTGTTTGCGACTTTATTACGCTTGTCATTAAATGTTGCCTCAACGCGGGTTGTTCTGTTAAAAGGCCATACTGGCAGTAATGCCGCAGGTCGGGTGATTGAAGCCTTTGGTCATTTTCTGGTAGGTGGTAATTTTGCGATAGGTATTGTAGTTTTTATCATTTTGGTGATTATTAATTTTATGGTTATCACCAAAGGGGCCGGGCGAATAGCCGAAGTCGGGGCTCGCTTTGCGTTAGATGGTATGCCCGGTAAGCAAATGGCTATTGATGCGGATCTTAATGCTGGATTAATTGGTGAAGACGAAGCCAAAGCACGCCGAGCCGAAGTCACCCAAGAAGCCGATTTTTATGGTTCAATGGACGGGGCAAGTAAATTTGTTCGGGGTGATGCCATTGCTGGCTTATTGATAATGGCAATTACCATTATCGGCGGGCTGTTAGTTGGGGTCGTACAACATGGTATGGCACTAGCGGATGCGGGGCAAACGTATGTATTATTAACTATTGGTGATGGTCTGGTTGCTCAAATCCCTTCTTTAATTATTTCAACGGCTGCTGGCGTGATCGTGACAAGAGTCACATCACAAGAAAACATCAGTGAACAGATGCTAAACCAGTTGTTTAAAAATCCACAAGTATTAATCTTGACTGCGGTTGTCATTGGATTATTGGGTTTGATTCCGGGTATGCCAAATCTGGTGTTTTTACTGTTTACTGCAATATTAATTTTGCTTTCTTGGTGGATTAACAAGCAGAAAAAAAATGATACGACTGCCAGCACTAAGCAAGTTGATACGCAAGCGACGACACCCAGTAATATTGAAGCATCTTGGTCGGATGTCAGTATTGAAGATATTTTAGCAATGGAAGTGGGGTATGGGTTAATTCCTATGGTAGATCAGACTCAGAATGGTGAATTATTGGGTCGGATACGCAGTTTACGGAAAAAGTTTGCTCAAACGTTTGGTTTTTTGCCACCTCAAGTTCATATTCGAGATAATTTATCTCTTGCCCCTTATCAATATAAGTTGTTTATAAAAGGGGGGGAAATAGGGAAAGGTGAAATCGTAAATAACAAATGGTTAGCGATTAATCCGGGTAATGTGGCAGAAACCATTGACGGAATAGCCACTACCGAGCCTGCTTTTGGTTTGCCTGCGGTATGGATAGATGCTAGCAATAAAGAAAATGCTCAAATCTTAGGTTATACCGTTGTTGATACCAGCACCATGATTGCGACGCATTTTAATCATTTGTTACAACAGTTCGCCAGTGATTTATTAGGACGAGTGGAAACACAAGAGTTACTGGATCATGTTAAACAAGATATTCCAAAATTGGTGGAGGATTTTATACCGGGCGTTATTACGTTAACGACTTTTCATAAAATACTCCAAAATTTAATTGCCGAAAAAGTGTCAATACGTGATATGCGCACAATTATCGAAACCATAAGTGAACATGCACCAAATCAAAACGATGCTTATCAATTACTTAGCTTAGTGCGAATAGCATTAGGAAGAGTGATAACACAACAATGGTTTCCGGGCAATGGAGCAATTAATGTCATTGGTTTAAATGTGAATTTGGAGCGATTGTTGTTACAAGCACTCCAAAATACCAGTAATGTTGAGCCGGGATTAGCGGATCATATTATTCAACAAGTTAAGCAGGCTTTAAATCAGCAAGATGCCATTGGTGCACCGCCTGTACTTTTGGTTAACCACACATTAAGACCGATGCTTTCACAATTTTTAAGACCCCATTTTCCACAGCTTGTGGTATTGTCAAACTTAGAAATCACGGATAATCGAGAAATCAAAATGACTTGTCAAATTGGTGTAGAATAGTACCAGTAATTTGATTAATCACGCTTAAATTGAAAATTCAGCAATAAAAAGCGCTATCATATAGTGAACAGGCATTAGCTGTTCACTATATAAAATAGATTTTTATCTTATTCTGTCACTACTGTAAAACGTTGTTTAATGTGTTTGGCATTTTCTGCTTCATCAACCATGGCTATGGCATAATCAGCATAGCTAATTTGGCTTTTTCCTTGAGTGTTGAATAAGACCTGTTCACCGCCTGCTTTGTAGTGACCTGTTCTTGCGCCATCGGCAATGAACTCAATAGCTGGGCTTAAGTAAGTCCAGTTCACATCCTGACATTTTTTTAATTCATCGAGCGCTTTAGCCATATTATTAGCTAATGGTTTAAACTCTTCTGGAAATTCCGGTGTATCAACTAAACGAACAGTATGTTCAGGATTGACATATAAACTACCTGCACCACCAACAACTAATAAACGGTTAGGTTTACCGCTTAAAATATCGGTTAAATGTTTTAAACTAGTTTGATGTTGAGGAAGTGATTCAAGGCTCCATGTTGCAAATGCATCGACAATAACATCAAAAGGTTTCAAATCTTCATAAGTCAGATCAAACAGATCTTTAACTAAGATTTTTGCATTAGGATTAACATGAGAATTTGGATTACGGACAATTGCCGTCACATCATGCCCACGTGCAATTGCTTCTTTAACTATCAGACTGCCAGATTTACCACTTGCACCAATAACAGCTATTTTCATCTTTTTACTCCTTTATTCTTTTCAATTTAATAATATTGTTGGATTCTGGTTTTAGGTTATGTTAAGAAAAATCTTTAAGTAATGAATGTTTTTAGATTAATATTCTAAGTATCTATTGTAAAGTAGGTACTAAACAGTAATATAGTTACCAAATTAATACTATAATTGAATTTAAAGGATTTTTAATATGTCTCTCAATGAAAATTTACCCCCTTGTCCAGTCGAAACTACGCTTATGTTAATGGGCGATAAATGGAAAGTCTTAATTGTTCGTGATTTATTAACAGGTACAAAACGCTTTGGAGAATTAAAAAAATCCTTAGACGGAATATCGCAAAAAGTGTTAACCCAGCACCTACGTGCCATGGAAAAAAACGGATTAATTCATCGCAAAGTCTATGCCCAAGTACCACCGAAAGTGGAATATACTTTAACCGATGTTGGACAAAGTTTAAAACAAGTGCATGACGCCATGTTAGAGTGGGGAAGTGCTTATAAGTTAAGGCAGTGTGTTAAGAAATAGGTTTTTAACATGAATAAAAAGCTATTTTTTGTCAATTATATTTAATGATATTAATGGTTATTTAAGTATTTTTTTTGAAAATTTGACCTGTATCACATATTTAATTAGATTTGTTCACTTTTTTATCTTGTTTTAAGTTAAACTTCGTTTCTAAAATTTATCTTTACAATAGATTATCTACTTTTGAAAGGAAAAATATTGGAAGCAATAAAAACATATTGGTTTTTAAGCGCTAAGTTTAATGGTGGTGAAGACCAAACAGAACGTTTTGTTAGATTAGGTATTTGGGAAAATGGTTACGATAATAAATACTTAAATACCGTACGTACCATTTCAGTTGGTGATCGAGTTGCGATTAAATCCACTTATAACTTAAAAAAGAATTTACCTTTTGATAATAAAGGTCAAGCTGTTTCGGTCATGGAGATTAAAGCAACCGGCATTGTGACAAAAAATTATGGTGATGGAAAGTTATTAAAAGTTAATTGGCAAAAAGGGAATCTAAATAAAAAATGGTTTTTCTATACCAATATAGCCACTATTTGGAGTGTTAAAGATGATGAATGGTTATCAAAACAATTAATCAATTTTACTTTCTATAATGAACCACAGGATATTGACTATTTTCGGAATGCGCCTTATTGGCGATCACGTTATGGTGATGTTGCCAATCGTACCCAATTGTTCAGTTGGGTACGTTTTTATGAAGCTATTGCAGATAATTTATTAATTTATCTAGACAAAAGCAAACGTTCAATATTAATGGAATTTGTCAATCAGCTGGCCACCGAGTTTAAGCTTTCTTATTTACTCGATAAAGGTTTACAGGATATTTGTCCATTTACTGCATTAGGAACATTTAATCGACATATTAAAGAAACGACAAGAATAGAAATTGCAAAAAAGTGGGCTGAATTTCTTAATATTGAAGAATCCGTCCCTAACTCTTTTGAGGGCATACCATTACTTAATAATCAATTGTCTTGGTTTTTTACCAACTCTGAAAATCAACAACAAGAGATTGATAATTTGTGGGAATTTTATGCTACTGCACTGAAGTTTTCTAATGCTGATGAAAACTATCGAGATGAGTTTGAACAAAAATTTGACTTGATCATGTCGCAGTCATATTTTCCATGGCAATTAACAAGTGGTTTATTTTGGATTCGTCCTCACGCCTATGTCGTATTGGATAAGGCTTCAAAAACTTATCTTACTGATGAATTGGAGTTGATAAAAGATGATCGATTATCTAAAGAGCATTTTAATGGTAATGTTTACCTAAAATTGCTCGATGATTTAGCAATGAGATTTAACGAAGATTACTTTCCTATTCACTCTTTTCCTGAGCTTTATTTCACTGCACTACGTAAATATGAAAATCGCACATTAATTAATGAAAATTTAGCATCTAATAATCAATGGCAAATTATATTATTACAATTCATCCAAGAGCTTTGCCAAGATAACGGAAGTAATGTTTTTAATTGTAAAGAGTTGCTGGATAAATACGGACAACAACTTGAGGAGGAATTTCCAAATAATAGAGTTACAAGTAACTTGTTAACTTACACTTTACAACGAATGAAAGATAAAAAATTTTTTCAGTTTTTGGGGAATGGTAAATATCGGTTACTTAATCATAATATTGATGGAAAAAGAGGAGAAATCATGGAAAATGAACCAGATATTGATGCACCATTAATTGATGATCCATTATTTGTTAGGCATCCTTATACATTAAAAAATTTAATTCAAGAAGACTGTTTTATCGATAAACAGCAATTGCAACAAATGATATCCAGTATAACAAAAAAGAAAAATATCATTTTACAAGGCCCGCCTGGTACAGGTAAAACTTGGTTAGCTAAAAGGTTAGCTAATATTATTATTGGTTATAAAGATTCAAATAATATTCGAGCAATTCAATTTCATCCTAATCTATCTTATGAAGATTTTATTCGTGGTTTTCGCCCTACCAGTGAAGGTAAGTTAGCGCTGATCGATGGTCCATTTTTGGAGATAATTCATCAAGCCAGAAATGATCCTCAATCTAAATATGTTATGGTTATTGAAGAAATTAATCGAGGTAATCCGGCACAGATTTTTGGTGAAATGCTAACGCTGCTTGAAGCTGATAAGCGAATACCGAGTGAAGCATTAGAATTGACCTATCGCCGTGAACAAGAAAACGGAATATATATTCCCGATAACTTATATGTCATTGGTACGATGAATATAGCGGATCGATCTTTAGCATTAGTCGATTTTGCATTACGTCGACGTTTTGCGTTTTTTACTTTAGATCCTAATTTTTCAGAAAAATGGTTACGCTATATGATTAAAAAAACAGGGCTCAATAGTAAGCTTTTAGAAGAAATAAGAGAAAGAATGAATGAATTAAATGAATTCATTGCTCAAGATAGAATGTTAGGAAGTGCTTTTGCTATTGGTCATAGTTATTTAACTCATCATAGAGCTATACCGAAAAGTGAAGGTTTAGTTTGGTATCAAAATATTATTGATACAGAAATTAAACCTTTATTGGAAGAGTATTGGTTTGATGAAAAAGATAAACTTAACAAAGCAATGAAACTTATTAAGATTGCATATAAATAATTTCAATGAATACTGAATCGACAACAAGACAAAATACCACATTAAATAAAATACCTATTAAAAACATATGGTTACTTTTATTGTATGCATCAGATTATTATAAAGAGCTTGATAAACAGCAGCGAATAAATTTTGAAGAAAATCCTGAAAAAATTGTTGAGCTGGCTGCTGAGATTTATTGCAAGGCAGTACACAAAGGATTGCGTTATTCATTATCTAACAGTTATCAACCTAAAAAGCAAGTTTTAACACGTGTTAGAGGGAAAATTGATTATTTAATAACCGCACGTAAATTATTACTTGAAAAAGGTAAAATCCATTGTCGATATGATGGATTAACAAATAATACACCCAAAAATCAATATATTCATGGTGCTGCTCATGTTTTATTAAGGCAATTAAATAATGATAAATTGATTAAGCAATGCAAACAAATAACCAATCGTTTTAAAGAGTTAAAAATCGGTAAATCTAACTATTACAACCCTGTTATCGATCAGTTCAATCGATCAAATCCTCATGATAATCTATTAGTTTCGGTGGCTAAATTGGTTCATAGTTTATCTATTCCAACAGAATTATTCGGTAAAGAAACACTTAATACGTTGGAGAAAACTGATCAGTGGTTAAGAGCATTATTTGAGAAAGCGGTAATTGGTTTTTATCGGGTTAATCTCGATCCAAATGAATGGCAAATCGAGTCGGGAAAAAGGTTTAAATGGCAATGTACCCAATCGACGGACAACATTGGACAGTTTATGCCAGAAATGATCACCGATTTAATTATAGAAAATAACAAAACTCATTCTCGCTTAATTGTGGATACTAAATGTACCTCAATTTTTAATCATAACAAATTTTCTTTTAAGACAGATCATTTGTACCAACTTTATGCTTATGTAAGAAGTCAAGAAAGAAGTGATGACCGATTATCCTATTCTGCATCAGGTATGCTGTTATATCCAACAACAAATCAATCGATTAATGAATATACTACCATTCAAAATCATCAGCTATTTTTTTGTACGATTGATTTAAGTCAAGCAAACATGAGAATTAAAGAGTGTTTGCTATCTTTATTGGCTCAAAGTACATAAGCAATCTGCATCAAGATTCGACACCATTAGAATGAATTGATGCATTCAATCGAAAAGTTTATAACCAAGTACCACCTAATATGAAATTCACACATTACCAATGTTGCTCAGTGTTTAAGACAAGTGCATAACATAATATAAATAAATTAATAGGATAATATTCATTAAGCAAAAAATTAAGGCTCATTAGCCTCAACTTTAGAACAAATAAAATAAAAATCATTCGGTTTTGAGTCATTATCCTGACCAATAATTATAGTATCAGGGTAAAGTTTATTGTCCGTAATAGGGGTAATATCTTTTCGGTATATGTCTGTATCATTCAAAGGAATGGGTTCTTCACAGCTACGCAATATAGTGTTAGCACCAATCAATTTAGCGAACTTGTGCATATCCCCTTTGGCTTTAGCATAAAAAGATGTGACAAAATTATCGCTTTCATAACGAATCATATTCACCCATACATTCTTGATTTTGATAGGTTGCTTAAAATGGTATTCGATTCCAGTGATATTATCTTGTTGTTTGTTTTTTATGGTAATTTTTTGTTTTTCAAGTTCAGCAATGATTTTTTTATCTTCGATGGCAAAAGGCTTTGATTGACATAATAGAGCAGTTTTAAATTGTTCTTTAACGGTAGCTATTTTGGTGACATTACTTGATGCGTGTCCGGATAAACTGACAAAAAATAAGATATAACCTAACAGTAAATATAATTTTTTCATGTTTAATCGCTTGTCGTAAAGTGAGATATTGAGTTAAACAGTACTACTAATGACCTGTTAAATTTTAACCTGATTCTACCATTAGACATTAATTTAGGTATACCAATATTTCATGATTTTTAATATCATCCAAACAGCTACCGTATCGCAATTTTGTTGAAACTATATTACTATAATTTTATTGATCTTTATTCAGCAAAATTATTATGAGCAAGTCATCGAGCCACTTAACCATTAAGGATATTGCCAAACTTAGCGGAGTAAGCAAATCAACGGTTTCAAGAGTAATTAACCATGACCCAATGGTGAAAGAAGCAACACGTAATAAAGTCAATGCCATTATTGAACAATATCAATTTACGCCGTCTAAATCTGCAAGAGCAATGCGAGGTTATGGTAATAAAGTGATTGGTATTATTGTTACTCGTCTTGAGTCGATGTCTGAAAATCAAGCTGTCAGTAGTATGCTGCCAATATTTTATCAACATGGCTATGATCCGATTATTATGGAAAGCCAATTTAATGTTGAAAAGGTTGAAGAACATTTAGCCATGTTGAAAGATAAGCAGGCTGACGGTGTCGTGGTTTTTGCCTTTACAGGATTGGATAAGGGAGTATTGTCTTTCTGGCAAAATAAGAGTGTGGTTATTGCTCGTTCATTCCCTAATCATATGTGTGTTTGTTACGATGATATCGGTGCAGTAACTCACTTACTTGAGCATTTATATCATCAACAAAAACAGCGTAATATTGCTTTTATTGGTATTGAACAACAAGACCAAACTACCGGTGCGCTACGTTATCAAGCTTATCTGGATTTTTGTCAGCTTCATCAAATCACCCCTAATGCTTGTTTAGGAAACTTAAGTTACCTGTCAGGCTATCATCTTGCTCAAACAGTCATTAAATCATCACCTTCTGCTATTGTTTGTGCGACTGAAACGCTTGCGTTAGGTTTGCATAAATATCTTCATGAAAAGCAACTTAATAATACCATTGTTGCGAGTATCGGACAGAGTGAATTGCTCCGTTTTCTTTTTCCACAAACGTTATCTGTGGAGTTAGGTTTTGATAAAGCTGGAACTTATACCGCTCATGAATTACTCCGAATGTTAACCGATGAAGTTGAACTCAAAACGGTGACTATCCCTTGCCAACTGGCTGTTAATAAATAGCGATAACAATTTAAAATTATTATAGTTTTTATTATTTATGTGAGATCAATCACAAATAGGGAACGTTCCCATTTATTGTTTGTCTTTTTCAATCTATGCTAAATCCTAATTCAAACATAGCCAATGTATTAATAGCTAATTCAGCTAAATATCTATGATAGGGAGACTTGGAGATGGCTAAAGATCCTAATATCGCCTCAGAATCGATAACCGCATTAATTGATTGTGTGGGTGGAAAAGAAAATATTGCGAGTGTTACTCACTGTTTAACACGATTAAGATTTGCACTGTCTGATCCCAAATTAGCCAATATAAAAGCCATAGAGGGATTACCTTTTGTAAAAGGGTGTTTTAATAATGCTGGGCAGTTTCAAGTTATTATTGGAACGGATGTTGATAGTTATTACAAATTATTGATTGATCGATTAAATATTGATGAAGCGACTAAAGAGCAAACAAAAGCCTCAGCTAAAAAAAATATGTCATGGTTTGAACGCTTAATTTCAAATTTAGCTGAAATTTTTGTGCCATTATTACCCGCACTGATTGCGGGGGGATTATTACTCGGCTTACGTAACGTGATTGGTGACATGCCAACTATAAATGATAAACCACTTACTGACACTTATACTTGGTTGGTACCTATTCATAGTTTTCTTTGGTTACCTTGTGAAGCGATTTTCAACTTTCTACCAGTAGCCATATGCTGGTCTACAGTCAAAAAAATGGGCGGTTCCCCTGTGTTAGGGATTGTTTTAGGGATAACATTGGTTTCCCCACAACTGATGACTGCTTATGATCTAGGGAAAAAGATTCCCGAAGTGTGGGATTTTGGTTGGTTTACGATTCAAAAAGTCGGCTATCAAGCACAAGTGATTCCATCTATTTTTGCCGGTTTAGCGTTAGGATGGATTGAAACTCGATTACGTAGAATTGTCCCTAATTACCTAACTTTAGTGATTGTACCAATTGTATCAATACTATTAGCCGTCGTCCTTGCACATTTTCTTTTAGGACCAATCGGACGAATGTTGGGCAATGGTATTGCTTATGTGGTTAAATACCTAATGACGGGTGATTATGCCTTCATTGGTTCGGCTATTTTTGGATTCTTCTATGCACCTTTGGTTATTACAGGAATTCATCATACTACATTAGCTATCGATATGCAGATGACACATAGTATGGGTGGTACACCGATTTGGCCAATTATTGCCTTATCCAATATTGCTCAAGCTTCAGCCGTTGTTGGCATCATTCTAATCAGTAAAAAACATAATGAGCGTGAAGTTTCCATACCGGCTGCGATATCAGGTTACCTAGGTGTAACTGAGCCAGCTATGTACGGTATCAACTTACGCTATAAATTCCCAATGTTCTGCGCCATGATTGGAGCGGCGAGTGCTGGGTTAATCTGTGGTTTACATGGTGTATTATCTAATGGTATAGGTGTGGGTGGATTACCTGGTATTTTATCCATTAAACCGATTTATTGGGGAATTTATGCATTAGCTATGATTGTGGCAATTGTCGTACCTATTGTTTTAACATCAGTTGTTTATAAAATAAAATTGAAAAAAGGTACGTTAGATATTCGCTAAACACGATTCAATAACCGTTAACCGTTCAATTATGGAACGGTTAATTTATGACAGATGAATAATTAAGAGCAAACAATGAATACGAACGAAATCCCTTGGTGGCAAAATGGTACTATTTATCAAATCTATCCCAAAAGTTTTCAAGCCAGTGGTACTGGTTCAACGGGAGATTTATTAGGCATTATAAGCCGATTGGATTATCTTAAAAATCTGGGCATTAGTGCGATTTGGTTAACGCCAATTTATCCCTCTCCGCAAGTTGATAATGGTTATGATGTATCGGATTATTATGATATTGATCCGGCTTATGGCACGATGGACGACTTTGAATTATTGGTTAAGCAAGCGCATGAACGTGATATCCGTATTATGATGGATATGGTATTTAACCATACTTCAACAGAGCATCCATGGTTTAAATCTGCCTTAGATAAAACCAGTCCTTTTCGATCGTTTTATATTTGGAAAGATGCCAAAGCTGACGGCTCAGAACCCAACAATTGGCGGTCAAAATTTGGCGGTAACGCTTGGCAGTGGCATGAGCAATCAGGACAATACTATTTACACCTGTTCGCAAAACAGCAAGCCGATCTCAATTGGGAAAATCCAACCGTACGCCAAGAGATTAAAAATGTGTGTCAATTTTGGGCGGATAAAGGCGTCGATGCATTAAGGCTGGATGTGATTAATTTGGTCTCTAAACAGCAAGACTTTCCGGATGATGTCCAAGGGGACGGTCGAAAATATTATACAGACGGCCCCAAAATACACGAATTTTTGCAAGAGATAAGCCGAGATGTTTTCCTACCTAATGGTTTAAAAACAGTGGGCGAAATGTCATCCACTACATTAGAAAACTGTCAAAAATATGCCGCATTGGATGGTAAAGAGTTGACAATGACGTTTAATTTTCATCATTTAAAAATTGATTATCCAAATGGGGAAAAATGGACGCTGGCTAAGCCCGATTTACTTGAACTCAAAAAAATACTTGGCTATTGGCAAAAGGGTATGCACGGTAAGGCGTGGAATGCAATTTTCTGGTGTAATCACGATCAACCTCGTATTGTGTCACGTTTAGGTAATGAAGATCAATATCACAGCGAATCAGCTAAAATGCTGGCGATGATTCTTTATGGACTACAAGGCACACCGTACCTTTATCAAGGTGAAGAGATCGGGATGACAAATCCCCATTTTACTCATATTTCGCAATATAAAGATGTGGAAAGTCTTAACATCTACCAAGAAAAAATTGCCGAAGGTATGTCAGAGTCTGACATGTTAGCGATTCTTGCCAGTAAGTCACGCGACAATAGCCGAACGCCAATGCAATGGGATCATACTGCCAATGCCGGATTTAGCCAAGGTAAACCTTGGATTGAGGTGGCAAATAATTATTCAAAAATCAATGTTAAGGCAGCGCTTGACGATCCCAATTCAATCTTCTATTGCTATCAAACCTTAATCAAATTACGCAAAATGTATCCGATCTTTATTTTCGGTGACTATCAAGATCTAACGCCTGATGTTGCTAATTGTTGGTGCTATGCCAGACATTGGAATAATCAAACGTTACTCGTGATAGCCAATCTGACCGAAAATACGGTTAAATGGCAATTACCTAATGGGTTTGAAAATCGTCATTGGCAAAGATTGCTAGGTAATTATGAAAACCAAACTATATTAAAGCCAGAAATGGTGTTACAACCTTATGAGGCTATGTATTGGTTGCATATAAATAGTTAAACGGTTGTATCAGGTTACAAGGATATACACTAAATCATTTTGTTCTATTGAATTAAAAAATTGTTGAGCGAATAAGGTAGTAAGAAAATGCCAACACTTGTGTTGGTTTTTTGATTGAAACGCCATAATAAGTTGTTCATCGAAAGTTGTGGATAGTTCATATGGGTCATCAATTCCTTTATGTTAGTTAATCAATAGACATTCTAAATCACGTTAAATAATTGGTAATATGTGTAAATCTAACTTTCCTGTTATAAAAAACGGGTTATCAGAACGTCAACTATACTCACTTGAACAGTAATTAATTAGCATTAGTGATGAATATCAATATTGGGTTATCTTAAGATAAAGTATTATAGAAATTATGATAAATGACCTAATTAGTAAAGCTGTCTAGAAATAGAGTAATAATACATTCGTTTTATACTAAAAAAATATTTTTCAATCATATTCATTGGGATAATTTTGATTTTTAGAATTTGGTATTTAAAAATAATTATTATAAAATAATAAATTATAATTCCATTGAAAATAATAGATTTATCATCGTTAAAAAACATAGTAAAAATGAATACAAAAAGAAAACAAAATAAACCATTAAAAAAATCTTTTATGGATATTATATCAACAGCACTGACTTTTGGTGTTTTATTTTGGTCTCTTTTGTTATTAGTTTTTATTTTTCTAGCTGTTATAAATTTATTTATAGGTGTTGATGAATTATTATTTTCAATTCACGGTGTGTGGTTTTTTCCTGCTACTATTTTAGCATGGCTATGCATGACTCCAACTTTCCATATCACAAAGAAAAGCATTATTATTTTACGAAAAATTAGACCAAAAATTTATATTCCAATTTGCCAAGATCTTGAAGTTAAAATCATTAAGGTCGAATATTTCAAGTATCCACCTAAAGGGATACTATGGAAAAGGATAAGATGGATAGGGAAATGGCATCCTATATATATATTATTTATAACTTTTAAAAATAAAAAAGTAAAACTAAAAAAAAGCGTGATAAGTGGGGTATACACACATGACCAAATTGATTACTTTTTTAGTAATTTAAATTTGTCAGGTGTTCGCTATGAAGTCAAAAATTTACATATTCCTGTTTAGTAAAAATTTAGGGATTTATTTCTATATAACCTTAATGATTTGGATATTTCATTTTTATAATTTGAAACATTTTGGTAATTGATTTCTCTTTCCTCAATTGTATATATTCCATAATTTTTTATAGTGGTATCTATTATTATTTCTGTATCAAAAAAGAGTGAATGATTCAAAATAAACCTCTCGGATTGAATGGCTTGGGTGATAAATATGCTGTTTGAAAGAGTCGTGTTTGTTAAAAATAAACATCTATAATTTTATTGTTTAGAGATTAAGAAGAATTATCGTAATTTACTCGTTAGCTGATTGTTTTTTTTATTACTTACTATCGATTATATAACCACTCCCGCATTTTAACTAACCGAGCAATAATTTCATCTGAATCGGGCATTTCAGGTAAGGTTGTGGTTAGTGTTGCGGTTTCAATGTCATCAAATAATGATTTGGCCATATTCATAATTTCGTCATAGCTTAATTGACCATTTTTAATTGCGAGCAGTTCGTTTCGATTAGTGCGTTTATTGGTAATGGTGCCTTTGGTCATAATTTCATGAGCAACTTGTAATAAGCGAATGGTATGCATCATATTTTTAGCATCAAAATCATTACCATTTTCAATATTACTGCGATAACGCTGTTCATTACGTTTAGCAACCCATTGCCAGTAAGCCTTATAATCACGACAATGCGATGAAAAACCATCACGATTAAAACTTAAGTAAGCAATTACTGGGGTGTCGACTTTTATTGAAGACAAGCACAGCTCGGTCGAATCATCCTGTTGAATAATACCATGATAACCACAATCCCCTGATGCATCATAAAAAAGGGCATATAAATCTCGACTATGTGGAACATTCACCAAACCACATAAGTGTTGATCAAAACGCTTTTCATTTAACCAATTGGTGAGGGGATAAGCATGCTGACCTTGAATAATATAACAAAAATCAAGGACCGTTTTACGCTTCACCTCGACTGGATTATTAATCTTTTTATTCAATCCCTTGGCTTTTTTAATTTGTGACATGGCATAGTGAGCAAAGGTTTGTTTAGTTTGTTGGGATAAAAATAGATCAAGGGTTAACTGCTGCATAATTGGATGCTGATATAAAATACAGTCGGGTGCAGAAGCCAATACTTCTAAAATATTCGGGTTATTTTTAAGTAAAAGCTCTACAAAACGACCTAATTCATAATAGACGATATCATTGGTTTCATTACTAATTTGCGGAATATACTCGAGTCCATAAAATTTATCTTTAGGTAAATAAAACACCCCTTTGATATCTGTATCCGATGTTTCGGTAGCTAATCCGAACGAACGACTACCACTAATCACTTCAAACAAAATGAGATTTTGTGCTTTTAAATCATCAATTGTCATGTCGTGTTCCTTTCCTTATTTTAAGCTCATTAACGTTTGTATAAAAAAGCGATCTAATTTATCTGCCTTAAAATGCTGTTCAGTGATAGACTCAACTTCTGCACTGATATCAATCATGGATTGTTCAATGAACGATAAGATTTCTGGCGCAATAGTTATCGATGCTGATTCCACCATAGTTGCTTTTAATCTAATAATATCATTTATTTGCTGTCTTAAATTATCCGGTAATAGTGTTAATAATGGCATTATTGCCATAGGAGCGATTTGCCGTTTTTCTAAACACCATTTAGCACACAATAAAGGTCTTAACACATAAAACAATTTTTTAACACCAATCTCTTTGCCATCGATAGTTTGCAGCGAGCTTTTAGCAATACCTAAATAGTGATAGATGTTACCACGTGTATTAAAAAAGTCTGCACACAATTGCCATAATTGCTGAGCAATTGATTGATTTTGCTGATAAATAATTGGAGATTGCAACCACTCAAACGGCGTAGTATTGGATTTTCGGATTAACTGTAGGGTCTTTTTCAAATCCCAACCTTGTAAATCCAGTTCGTCGTCTATGGGAAAAGTAAAATGTGATTCAGGATTATCAATGGCTAAATATCTATCTAATGGATGAACATAAATAAAACGTACATCATAATCGCTATTTGGCGAAGGAAACCCCCACGCTCGACTGCCCGATTCGCAGGCATAAAGAATATGGATACGGTATTGTTGTTCTAATTCGGTAAGTTTTTGTTTTATTCGCTGTTCCATTTTTATTATTCCTTAACTTTTGACACAATTTAAGCATTTTACTCATTATCATTGATAACAAATTATTTAGAAATGAAAATTTATGATTAGAACCTTCAAATCTGAAAAAATTAACAAAAAATAAGCTTTAGCATTTTTTTATTAAATTTGTACATTTAATATAAAATCCCTACTAGCTATCAATGCATGATTTTTGATCCTAATGGCGATTACATGCGACAATATCGAGGACAAGCAGAAGCTTTTTATGATGATGGAGACATCCCTTTTTCAATAGAACAATTTATCAAATACCATGCGAAAGATGGTGATTATGTTTCTCAACGTGAAATCACATTAACACGAGAGCAAGCGCTGAATATTGAAAAAAGAATTATTAATGGTAATTATGCGACTTTTATTGGTTTTTATTGTGCGCGTGCCGTTTCATCTGTTTTAGATGAATATGGTCTACAAGAACTTTATTTGTTACCTGCCTCTTTGGAAAAAGCGGTAAAAAAGATTGAAGATAAAAAAGGACAAGCTAGTGAAAATAATTAATTTAGTCATTATCGTTTTATTTAATTTTATCGGTGCCTATCTAAGTTACCAATGGTGTTATTCAATAATTATAAGAAAACATCATCGTTTACCACCAGAATTATATTATTTGATATGTTATGGTTTGTGTTATTTCTGTTTTATTCTGATTTCAATCTTTCTTTTAAATAAAATAAAACGACCGATGGTTTTAGTGATTTTCGGCGTGCTAATTGGTATTATAATTCCCGCAATGCCGCCTATTGTCCAAATGTTAGTAATGGAAGATACTAATAAATTTGCTTTTAATCTAGATTTTATTATGGGGATGTTAGGTATCACATCAATGATAACCCTCAATTTTATAATATATCCGGCAATATTATTATGCTGTCATTATTTTATTGGTGGGATACAAAAAATATCAAGTAAGCTTGCTTTGAAGCAATAATTAATTGTCCGAACTAGTCAAAAAAACGCCCAACTATTTTAAACTGTTGGACTTATTAGATTGGATTGTTGATATTGAATTATCTGCTGTTATTTTAGGCGTTTTATAATAAAAATTAGTAAAATTAGAATCCAAACTAAAATGCTAAATGATTTTTATTGCAGTTTATGATGAACCTATCAGGCAAGCATAAAATAATCATCACAGGTATGACCAAGATTAATTAACTACTGCTAAGTCTAAGAAAAATATGCTATATTATTTTTTAATTGATTTTACAAGGTGATAAAATGGATACAAAACTAACCAAGCATGACAAACGATATATTGAAGGCACAGACGATGTCTACAGCATTATGCAACGTGTGTTATTGCGTGATAACCAAATCGACCAAGAAAAAGAACATCTTTGGATGATTGGCATGAATCAAGCTGGTTATATCCTGTATATCGAACTGATTGCGCTTGGCAGTTATAAATCGGTCGATGTTGAACCGATGAATGTATTTCGTGTTGCGGTAATGAAAAACGCCTCACGCGTGATATTAGTTCATAATCACCCGTCAGGATCGCTGACGCCGTCGGATGCCGATAAAGATATCACTGATCGCCTAATCCAAGTCGGCCGTATTTTGAATATCGACCTAATCGACCACCTAATTATCACCCCTAAATCCTATATCAGCTTCCGCAGTACTAAACTTATGGACGAGTTAGAACAAAGCCTAAAATACGTCCCGACTTATCAAGTGGTTGAACGCATCCGTAAGGAAGAAAAATTGATTGCTAAAGAGAAGTTGGCGGTAGCAAATGACAAAGTTAAAGTGGCTGAAGAAAAGGCGAAAATAGCAAAATTGGCGGAGAAAAAAGAAAGAGAACAAAAAGAACGATTGGTTCAAGCTTTAGCTCGAAAAGAAGTATCGGTTGAACAAATTGCAATCATCATGGAAATTGATACTAAAGAAGTTCAGAAGATTCTTAGAAAGAAAACGGTAAAAGCTCAAAAGTAATAAGTATCAAAAATGCGAACTTGCTCGTAAAATAATAAACTTATTATTGTTATGTATATAAACACAGTTATAATGTTTGGCACTTTTAGTAGTAAGGAATACATATATCATGAAATATGCTTATGAAGATATGAGTGATGAACAATTTGAAAGATTAGTTGTTATTATTTGCCAGCATATAATGGGTATTTCTACACAAGGATTTGCTAAGGGTCCTGATGGTGGGAGAGACGCTAAATTTATTGGTACTGCCGAATTATTTCCCAGTAGAAGTTCACCTTGGGTTGGAACAACAATTATTCAAGCCAAACATACTAATGGCTATAATCGTAATTGCTCTGAATCTGATTTTTATAATAAAGAAAAGAAAACTAACCCCAATACCGTAATTGGTGCTGAACTGCTTCGTATCAAAAAGTTAAAAGATAAAGGTGAGCTGGATAATTATGTCTTGTTTACTAATCGTCGTTTAACTGGTAATGCAGAGAGTGAAATATGTAAAACGATTTCAGACTATATTGAAGTCGATATAGCATCAGTAAAGATCATAGATATTAATCAGATAGAACTTTATCTTAAACGATATCCTGAAATAATGAGAATCGCTGATCTAGATCCTATCGATAGTCCGTTAATTGTTAGTCCTGACGATTTAGCAGAAGTTATCCAGGCATTTGCAAATCAAGCGCGAACTCTTGATAGAAGTTTGACCAATATCAATATTGAGCGAACCACTTACGCTAGAAAAAATCAGCTAAATAATATGACTGAGGCTTATGCTAATGAGCTTAAGCGGCGTTACTTAAAAGACGTTAATGAAATTGAATCTTTTCTATCTTTAGCTGAAAATACTGCACTACGTGAACGTTATGAGCTTGCAGCAGAAGAGTTTTGTTTAAATATTATTGCAAAAAGAAAAGATTATCAGACTTTTGATCACATAATGAATTACTTATCAAAGTTATTAGTTGATAGAGAGCCAATTTTGAGGCAAGCTAAACATAAACGATTAGTGAATGTCATGTTGTTTTTTATGTATTGGAGTTGTGATATAGGTGAGAATGAAGATGCTAAGACCCAATAAACATACTCACCCGGATAAGACCATTATTAACATGTCTTTTTTATTACTTTATTATATTAAGAAAAAGAGACTAGAAAAATATGATGGTTTATTAGAATATGCTAAAAAGTCGGTTGAAGGTGGTCAATTTTTATTTCTACCTGCACTTAATCTTCTTTTTTTATTAGGGTTAGTTGAGTATCATGCAAAAACTGACTCAATCGAATATGTGGGGATAAATGAAACTATCTAAATTATATTCAAATAAACCAGATTTATTTGAAACTATTATTTTTTCATCAGGTTTGAACGTAATTCAAGCTGAAATTCGCTTGCCTGAAAATAAGAAAAAAGATACCCATAATTTAGGTAAATCGACGTTAGGCAAATTACTTGATTTTTGTTTTTTATCTAAAAAAAAATCAGAATTTTTTTTATTTAAGCATAAACAAATATTTAAGCAATTTGTGTTTTTTTTAGAGTTGGAACTAGAAGATGGTTCTTACCTCACTATTCGTCGCTGTGTTACAGATGCAACACGTATCAGTATAAAGAAACACACCGATTCACACCAAGATTTTACGCAATTAGCACATTGGGATCATGAAAATGTGTCATTTGATAAAGCGAAAGAGATTTTAGACAGTATATTAAATTTTTATTTGATTAAACCATGGCAATATCGCAAAATTTTAGGTTATTTATTACGTTCTCAAGATGATTACCGTGATGTTTTTCAATTAAGAAAGTTTGCCTCTAAACATAAAGATTGGAAACCTTTTCTTGCTCATATTCTTGGTTTTAATTCTGATTTAATTGTAAAGCATTATGAACTGGAAGCTAAACTTAAAGATGCACAAGATAGAGAAACGATAGTAAAACAAGAGTTAGGTGGTTCAATTGAAGATATTAGTCGGATTGATGGGCTTTTATTATTAAAACAGCAGGATGTTAATGAGCGACAAAGACTGTTGGATAAGTTCGATTTTCACTCAGTGGATCAAGCAAAAACCAAAAAACTCATTGATGAATTAGATTTGCAAATAGCTACATTGAATAAAAATCGCTACTCATTGGATTTTAATCGAAAAAAGATAGAATTATCTTTACAAAAACAACAAATATTATTTGATCCTGATGAGGCTGAAAGCTTGTACAAAGAAGCCGGTATTCTTTTCCCAGAACAATTAAAAAAAGATTTTAATCAACTTATTCAGTTTAACCGCGCTATTACAGAAGAACGACATACATATTTAAAAGAAGAACTATCATCAATAAAAAAAGAGCTAACAAATATTAATCAAACTTTATTGCAATTAGGTGAAGAAAGAACACAGACTTTATCTTTTTTAGGTGAAACAGATATTTTTAATAAATATAAACAAATATCTAATGATTTAATTACCTTAAAAACTGATATTGCTTTTTTAGAAAGACAAAAAGAATTTATTCACAAATTGCAGGAGCTTAGGACTGAAATTAGATTATTAGATGAGCAATCTCAAAAAGTCAGAATTGATATGGAAAATGATTTAGAGATACAAAATACACAAGAAACAAGTTTATTTTCAGAAATTAGGTTGTATTTTAGTCGCATTGTTGAAGATGTTATTTCAAGAATGGCATTACTTAATGTCAAAATTAATCGAAAAGGCCATTTTGACTTTAGTGCTGATATTTTAGATGAAGCGGGTCGTTCAACAAGTGCTGATGATGGTCATACTTATAAAAAATTACTATGTGTAGCTTTTGATTTAGCTATATTACGTGCTCATCTTAAAGATAACTTTCCTCGTTTTGTTTATCACGATGGAATATTTGAATCGTTAGACGACAGAAAAAAGATAAATCTTCTTAACGTTATAAGACAATATTCTAATTTAGGTATTCAACAAATTATTACTGTAATTGATTCAGATATTCCTCTTGATACCGATATTTTCTTCGATAAAAATGAAATTGCATTGGTATTACATGATGAAGGGATAAAAGGACGATTATTTAAATTACCATCTTGGTAATTAAATTAATAAAAAAATAAAATCATGGATATGTGACTATCATTTAAAAGATAAAACTATTTTTTACACATAGGGGATACTGCCGATAAATTACAATCATAAATACTGAAAATTAATTATTAATATTTCAGTATTTATGATCAATATATTATTTATGAATGTCTACGTTAGTATAATCTGAGCCATTACAAAGATAAGTTGTCATTCGAATATCACTTTTATCTTTTTCAAAATAAAACGCCCGAAATTCTAGTTCATCAACCTTCAAATAACGAGCAGTATCATTAGGCACGTTTTTTATAATCTTATTATTGCATTTAAAATAATTTATTGTATCTGCTTTATATGTTTCAGAAATTAAGGTATTAGTAATATTATTTATATTGAAAATAATTAATAAGCAGGGTAATACAGCGCTTATTAAAACAACAAAGTAAGTTATACTTGGTAATCTATTTGAAAGCTTTTGGTTCTTTGCTAACTCAAACCCAATTATAGCAAAAATCTGTAATAAACTACTTCCGATTAAAATAAAGTTAAGCCAATATAATCCTTTTGTTATAGTTGATAGTTGTTCTGGATAAACAGATATCATATCAGTGACAAATGTTCTCCCTTGATTTTCCCCCATGAAATCAAGCACTATATAGATAAGAGCTAATAAAGCAGCACCTATAATTTTTTCTAACTCATTAAATTCTCTTTTAATTATATAAGTTATCATTATCGTTATAGCTGAAAGAAATTGTAATATAAAAAGAAGAAAACTAATTAACCAGTAACATTTAAACAAGAATGTAAGAAAAGCTAAACAACCAAATATAGCTCCCCAGCCAGATAAAAATAATATTAGATGTAATACTTTTTCGGAGTGTTTTTTTTGTTTTTTTTTGTTGATTTTCTTTTTTGGTAATGTAAATACAATTTTAAGCCAATCCTTTGTAAATTTCTTCTGCTCTTTACTGGTATAAAATTTATAATAAATTGTATACCCCACCCCCAAAACAACATAAGAAATAATAAAATAGAAAGTAACTGCTTCTCTTTTATTCATAGTAAGAATAATTACGCTCACAATGTAAGTTAGAGCTACTACCCAAAATAGAACGGGATATTTTAAAATATAATTCTTTAATTTATATAATGGTTTTTTCATTACCACTCCTTTTTTGTTATCTTTTATCTATATGCAAAACTGAATAATGAAATTATCTTGATAAACACTAAAAATAATTTTTAATGAAAGTGAAAAGCATAGATTTTTTCCATAATAAATTACACATTTCAATCACCAAAAATTAATCATCTAAACAAAAATATATTAAATAATAGTTATTTTGATAAACCAACAGTAAATCACACCATTGTATCGCATACCACATTGGTGGCATTGTTTCAATTTCATATAGATAACATTTATTTAATTCTAGGTGGGACAATATATCGATAAAACCTGAAACTCCCCTCATTCCGTTTTCTCTATGCAAGGTTGGTGAATAGCTTTGCTTAAAAAACCATTTATTAATTTGCTGTATAAATTCATCAACGGTGATCTGTTTTGGTTTTATATGCCATAACTGAGCATCTAAAAATTTTCCGTGCTCATCGGCAATTGATTGAAAATGATGGGCCAATGTATCCGTAAAATGGCCTTTATGATCAAGTAACTTAACTGTATAATCACAATAGTGATTAGGTTCCGCATTTAAACAAGCCATTGCTTTTAGATAACCATTAATATAATCAAGATTCACCATATTTTATATCTCCGTTAACATCGAAGAGCGCTCCTCGATAATTTTTACCCCTTCACACACACCACTTGCCTTAATTGATGCACTATCTCAACCAATTCATTTTGCGCGGTCATCACTGCATCAATATCTTTGTATGCCATTGGGATTTCATCAATCACGTTGGCATCTTTACGACATTCGACATGGGCCGTGGCCTTGATTTGATCCTCAATGGTAAATTGCTTTTTGGCCGCTGTTCGGCTCATCACGCGGCCGGCACCATGCGAACACGAGCAAAAACTTTCTTTATTTCCCAGTCCTCGCACAATATAGCTTTTAGCCCCCATTGAGCCGGGAATAATGCCTAATTCTCCTTTACGTGCGGATACTGCGCCTTTACGTGTGATAAAAATTTCTTCACCAAAATGTTGTTCTTTTTGAACATAGTTATGGTGACAATTTACTGCCGACATATGGGTAGTAAATGGTTTAGTGATAATTTTCCGCATTGCCAAAATCACATTATGCATCATTGCCTCTCGATTTAGCCTTGCAAACTCTTGCGCCCAATGCACAGCCTCGACATAATCGTGAAAGTGCTCTGTACCTTCTTCCAAATAGGCTAAATCTTTATCCGGTAAGTTTTGGATATGCACTTCCATGTCTTTTTTAGCCATTTCAATAAAAAAACTGCCAATGGCATTACCCACGCCACGTGAACCACTGTGCAACATAATCCAAACACGATCGGCCTCATCTAAACAGATTTCGATAAAGTGGTTGCCGGTACCTAATGTGCCTAAATGACGGTAGTTATTGGTTTTTAAAAAGCGCGGGTATTTTTCCGTCAGCTTATTAAAACCTGGCGCTAGCTGTTGCCAGTACTGTTCGACAATAGCAGGGGCGTCATGCCAGCTACCATAATCCCGTCCTCGGTGTTTTGGGGTAATTCCATGCGGCACCGCTTTTTCAATTTCAGTACGTAATGGTAATAAATTATCTGGCAAATCAGCCGCCATCAACGAGGTTTGTACCGCAATCATACCGCAGCCAATATCTACCCCAACTGCGGCAGGAATAATCGCGCCGAATGTTGGAATTACACTGCCAATGGTTGAGCCTTTGCCTACATGCACATCGGGCATCACGGCGATATGTTTAAAAATAAATGGTAGTTTTGCCGTTTTAGTTAGTTGTTCTTTAGCCTCGGGTTCTACCGGTACCCCTTTAGTCCACATTTTGATTGGCTTGGCGTTTTCTGTCTGTAATAGATTATATTGTGTCATTTTTTTATTCCTTACACCGCCCTGCGATTGTACATGGCGGCTTAATATTTTCTTTTTATCACGCACTTTTAGGTTGGATATTTACCAAGCCATGTAACACTTGGTCAAGTCCGCCTACTACCGAGATTTTATCGATACGTTCAGCAATGCGTTCTAAAGTTTCCATCTCTTTTAACCGCAAGGCTACTGGGTTATTTTCCATTACTTTGGCGGTGTTCAATAATGAACGGGTTGCTGATGTTTCCTCGCGGCGACGAATCACATTGGCTTGCGCCACTTTTTCCGCCTCGACCACTTGTGATAGAATCGCTTTCATATCGCCTGGTAAAATAATGTCTTTTACCCCTAGTGAAACAGTTTGTAAACCATAGCCATCTAAACGCATTTTGATATGTTGGGTTACCACTTCATCAATAATATTTTTGTTCTCAAGTAACTCATCCAACGTACGCATACCAATCGCTTCGCGTAATCCAAATTGTAATTCACGATACAATAAATCAACCGGCTGCGCAGTTTTTTCAAACGCGGTTAATACGTCAGTATAGTGCCAGTTAGCCACTAAGTTTACCCGCAAATTGACTTTATCTTTGGTTAAAATCTCTTGTCCTGCCACTTCTAAGGCTTGCAGGCGAGTATCCACCATATCAACCGAGATTTCCCGGTTAAAAAGCCAATAAGCGGTAATGCTAGCTTTTAATAACTGCTCAATTTTACCGTTCACTTTTAATACCCCGACATGATAAGCCGGCACTTGTGCAATTAATACGCTGTTATCACCGAGTACTTCTTTTTGGCGTAACTTTGGTTGTAGTAATTGCTGTACCATTTCATCACTTAAGGTATACCTTTGGTTTAAATCCACTGTCACCATATGCTGTTTATGGCTATTTTGCCAATATAGGCGTTTAGTACCCGGGGATAAAATTTCAACCAATAGATCGTTTTCATAACGCAAACCAGCCTGATTTGCACCGACTTCCATTGCGATACAGTATTGTGATAGTTGTTGTGGTGTACGTTGTTCTATGGCATCAGCGATACGATCATCAATGCGGTTGTCCCTTAAGTTAAATTTACCCAGTACAATCGTATGTTTAAATTGGCAATAACCGACGATCGATTCTGGCGCAATAATCTGTATTAGCTGGTTATCAACAAATAAAGTCCCAATTTGTTCATGAATAAAGTGATGTAGCACTAGTTTTTCGATATTCACAATGGCGTTATTGCTATTTTTAGCTTCAATCAATTCTTGTGCGATATCGGTTGGCAGTGCATAACCGTCTTGTAATGCCACTTTTTTAATCGCATGTGCTTTGTAGCTTTTCCAATATAATGCTTTGTTTGCTGGTAAAATGACTTCTACCAATTTTTGCTCTTCATAACGTAAGGCAATTTCGTTTTCAGCCACATCCACTAAATAACTGTGTTGGTTAATAATATTTGGATAGAAGTTGATTAACTGTTCTGCTATGTTGGCTGCAATTTTTGTCTCAGCTAAATTAATCAATTGATAACTGGAGATATTAAATGGATCAAAAATTCGGTGTACCCCCGCAGTTAATACTTTTTCAATCTCATTGTTTTTGAATAAAATTGCAATTTCATATTTTTTGACTTTAATAGTTTTTATCATTTTACATTTCCTTTTTAGCACAATCAGCAACCGAGTTTGCACAATTGAAACGGGCTAAGTAACGAAATAGTAGGGTGAAGGTTAAAAGCAATAAGAAAAATAGTGCGCCACTTATTGGTATTTAACATTATGCCTATTATCCAGTTTGTTTACCTTGAAAGTCGTGGTGACCTGACAAGTTAACCGGTTTTTTTTGCGGATAAGCTTGTTACGGTGCTTTGTCACTTAGCTTATCTAACGCCGATCACTGACTGTGTTTGTTTTTCTACTTTTGTTTTACGGTTTTTGAAGTGGGATTCGAACCCACTACATATCGATCCCTAGTCGATTGTTCTACCAGATGAACTATTCAAAATTGACTTTTCTACAGTCACCTAATCACACAATAAGGAATACATGTTGATAATCTTCCGTCCTTTTATCCCGTAGATAAACCCGTAAAGGATTCGCGATGTACCTTGCTGTGATAAAAACAGCATTTGCTTGCTTAGGTATATTTAATATTGCGAAAAGCGTGCCAAAAAATAAAAAGTAATAAAAATATTTTTTAACTATTTGATTTATAAACATAAAAAATAAATATCATATAATATATATGATATTCAAATAGATTTTAATGATTATAAGTCTTATAATTTAATCTAGCTATTTATATAATATTATAAATTTAATCATGAAAAAGAATGTGATATTTGGTTTTTTGGGTAATGTGCTGGATAACCGAGGTAGAGGTAAAAAACGCTGGGCGCGTTGGCGGCCAACGATTGATTTGTGCAGACAAGCTGATTTAGCTATTTCTCGTTTGGAACTGCTTTATTTTGCCAATGATGAGCAGCTACTTTGTGATATTGTTAATGATATAAAAATTCTATCCCCTAATACCGAAATTAAACCTATTGTCATTAATATTGCTGATCCATGGGATTTTGAGCAGGTTTATACTTGTTTATTTGATATTGCTAAACGATATTCTTTTGATCCAGATAAAGAAGATTACTATTTGCATATCACAACCGGAACCCATGTAGCGCAAATTTGTTGGTTCTTATTAGCTGAATCACGTTACTACCCAGCTAAGTTATTGCAAACGTCACCACCAGTAAAATCAAATAAAGTTGAAGAAAGAATTTATAATAATGAGGCGGA
Source organism: Gilliamella sp. wkB308 (assembly GCF_001690185.1). Classification (GTDB taxonomy): domain Bacteria; phylum Pseudomonadota; class Gammaproteobacteria; order Enterobacterales; family Orbaceae; genus Gilliamella; species Gilliamella apicola_I. The sequence continues at coordinate 37,529 of NZ_LZGN01000035.1, read as the reverse complement.
ACTGATTGCCAATAGTCCTAAAGGAAAAGCTAACACCATTGATTTGAATCTTAATCGTTATGATCAAATTCTTAACCGCTTTCAGCAATATGCCAGTGAAGCTACCGAGCTTTTAAAATCGGGAATCCCCACACGCAATCAACTGTTTAACCAGTTAATTGCTGAAATCGAACAAGTGGCCAGCCGTTCTTATGCCCCTATGTTATTATGTGGGCCAACTGGTGCAGGAAAATCATTTTTAGCGAAACAGATCTATTTACTTAAACAAAGTAACCATCAAATCAGTGGTCAATTTGTTGAGATTAACTGCGCCACCTTACGTGGCGATAGTGCTATATCTACCTTATTTGGTCATGTCAAAGGCGCGTTTACGGGGGCAAATCTGGCGCGGACTGGATTGTTAAAAAGTGCCGATGGAGGATTGCTGTTTTTAGATGAGATCGGGGAGCTTGGGTTAGACGAGCAAGCAATGCTATTAAAAGCGATTGAAGAAAAGCAATTTTATCCATTTGGTAGTGATAAACCAATTAAGAGTGATTTTCAGCTGATTGCCGGCACCAATAAAGACCTTAAACAGGCAATCAGTCAAGGTGAGTTTCGCGAAGATCTGTATGCCCGTATTAATCTGTGGACTTATACATTGCCAAGGCTAGCCGAGCGTAAAGAGGATATCGAACCGAATATTGATTATGAACTGGCGCGTTACGCCAAAGAATATGGCTTGATGCCACGTTTTAATCGTGAGTCGCGCAGTGCCTATTTACAGTTTGCAATTTCGAATGAAGCATTATGGAAAGGAAACTTTCGTGAACTCACCGCATCTATTACGCGTATGGCAACGCTGGCACCACAAGGTAATATTACAATTGAGCAAGTCGAACAAGAGATTAAACGTTTAAAACAAAACTGGCAAGGCGATCAGCCAAATAATTCATTAATTCCACAAGAAATAGATGAATTTGATCGCCACCAATTAGAAAAAGTTATCGAGATATGTCAAAAAAGTGCCAGTCTATCAGAAGCTGGTCGAAAGCTTTTTGCTGTTTCGAGAACCAAAAAACAGAAGAGTAATGATGCCGACAGGCTGAAAAAATATTTGGCGAAGTTTGGGCTGAGTTGGGATGAGATTAAACAGGTATAACTGAATGAATAGCATCAGAGAACTTTTTTTCTATATTATGAATTTTGACTTGTTTTAATACGATTTTATTTGGTGTTGAACAATGATGAACTAAATAGCAATATAAAAAAGTTAACAGTTGGGCTCGATTAAAAAGTTGTTGGAATGAATAAGAAAGCGGCGTATCAAGATATTTGATATGAATGGATAAGGTTTTATCGATTAAATGGTTAGTAATATTTTTCAGTGGTTCACTATTTTTCTGTAATTGAGGTAGTCCGAAATTCGTGGTTAAATGATAGAGAGTTGAATAATCTGATATACGACTAAGTTGATTGCAAAAAGTTCTAAACTGTTTTATTAAATAAGCATCTAAATAACATTCTTTAATTTTGAGATGAAAATGTTTTGAATTATCGATAGGTTGTATAATTCCCGCCACCTCATATACTGCGATGGTCGCATAAATATACAAACCGACTAATGTATCTTGCCCTTGTGATGATAATTCATCAAAGTTAAGGTTAGCTTTTTCGAGATCTTCCGAAATTATTTCTTTGTACAAATTTAATTGCGCTAAGAAATTTGCTTCTTCACCTGTGTTGCTATCATTAAGCACTAAATAAATTCCACAAATATAAGTTTGGTAGTAATTAAATTTAGTTGTATTAAAAACAAAATGTAACACAGACTGTTTATATCGTTTTACTATTTTAGCTAATGATTTACTAACATATTTATCGATTAATTTATTCGAGCATTGCCAAGGTGAATATAATAACCCTTTAAACAATGCGTTGATTTCAGGGTTACTATTTTGCTTATTGGTGATTATTTCTAGCAAATCAATTTGTTCTTGACGCATTGATTATTTTTTCTTTTTGTTTTTATTGTTTTGTTCGCGTTCAACTTGAATTTTTTCAAGTAAGGATGCAGCTGAATTTTCACCCGTAATTAAATCAGGATTTTTAGTGCGCCATTGGGCGGTTAATTCACCACGAAACGCTTTGGCTAAAATTGATTGCGGTAAATGATTCACTTTTTCTAAAGCTATATTAACCTGTTGTTCAATTTTATCAGCATAGGCAAATAATTGTTCTACACGACGGACGATTTCGTTTTGTTCTTCTAGTGAAGGAATTTGAATTGGATATTCGCCAAGTTTTTGAGCATTAATATTAGATTGACTCACTCCATCTGATTTGACTTCATAACAATATTGCTTTGCTTCTGGACTATTCAAATTGTAATTAAGATATTCAGGGATTAAATCATCTAAGCATTGAATTTTAATTAAATAACCTGCATAAATAGCTTTTCTTTCACCTCTATAAATAGAAGTTTTACCTACTAACTCTGGACTATTTGTTCTATTAAATAATACATCTCCGGCTATTAATTCATACTTATCTATCTCTGTTTGATCAGATGTATAAACTAAATCAGTCCAGTCTAAATTCCCATTTTTAAGATTTCCCATTCTCAAAACAGGAACAGAACCAACTTTTTTAGATTTTGTAGATGTTCCATATGAAGGTTTTTTAATAAAATCTTTAAGTTTTCCATTTTTCCAATCATTTAGATTTTTACTTTCTCGCCATTCTCCCGTTAACTTACCACTCACGGCATCCGATAACACTGACTGCCGAAACTGTTTTAGAAGTTCGGGAATTTGTTCAAGGCGTGATTTTGTTTCTTGTACTTGGGCTAGTAATAAGTCAAGTTTTTCAGCTATGATTTTTTGTTCATTGAACGGTGGTAGTAAAAATACAAATGAATTTAGATCATCTTTATTAAATCCATTTTGAGCTGAACGAGATAATAATCTTAAGGATCCTTGAAATAGTTCTGATTCTAAGTATGCTTTCAAAAATCTTCTATCTAAATATTTACCAAATAATACTTTAGCTAAAGCAACATTATAAGCACCTTTCATTCCAGTACAGATACGTCCTAAAGATGCCCCGTAACGTCCTATTAATACATCATCTTTATCACATAATTTTAATTTAGATGTTATTGGTATAAATGTTGGGACAGGTTTGTCGCCAAAATCTCGAATTTGAAGAAGGCGTATATAGCCTTCTTTTACTTGATCTAGAAAATTAGATTTGGGTGGTTGAGTACCACCTTGTATATCCAAGACATCAGTAAATTTAGTAACAATCCAACCTTCAGGTACAAGAAGAATATCGCTCATTATTCAGTTTCTCCCAAAGCACTCAACAAACTCTCCAACTTATCCAAAGCAACTATTAACTCATCTTTAGCTTGCTTGGCAAGTATGGCGGGTTCTGGAAGTTTGGTTGCATCCACACTATTTTTATCTTTTAACCAACTGATATCGAGTGAATCCTGTTTTGTGTCAGCAATCCAATCGCGGCTAAAACAGCGCCATCTTGATTGCGCTAGTTGAACATTAACGTCTAAGTTTTCTTGACTGGCTGACGAGTCTGCTTCGATATCATCTGGATTGAATGACCATTCACCTTCCTGTCTTGGACTGGTGCCGTCCGGATTGATACCATAAACAGTTTCAAATGGTTGCAAATATTGCTCAGTAAATGGTGTACGTTTACCAAAGTTTGGCATATTAGTACGCAAATCATAAACCCAAACATTTTGTGTACAGTTTTCTTGTTGCAGTTTGTCTGTTACTGAGCCCTTAGTGAAAAATAGCACATTGGTTTTTACACCTTGGGCATAAAATATCCCGGTCGGTAAGCGTAGTATTGTATGTAAATTACATTTATTCATTAAATCGCGACGAATATCAGTCCCTTTACCCGCTTCAAACAATACATTATCAGGCAATACCACGGCAGCTCGACCACCGGGTTTTAAATTACGGTAAATATGTTGTAAAAAAGCTAATTGCTTGTTGGTGGTTTCATAAGTTAAGTCTTTACGAGTAATACTGGCATCGCCACCTTTACTGGTACCAAATGGTGGATTAGCGAGAATAATATCCGCAGGTTTTAGGTCTTGCCCAACTTGACCAAGTGAATTACCTAATAAAATTGCACCGTCATTACCGCCCTCTATACCGTGTAATAGACAATTCATTAAGGCAAGTCGACGAGTATTTGGCACTAATTCAACACCAATAAACGCTTCGTTTTTTTGAAAATCAGCTTCTTTAGCATCAAGATCATAATAATCGTTGGTTTGTTGCCGTAAATACTGATCTGCTGCGACAAGAAATCCTGCCGTTCCGGCAGCAGGATCTTGGATGATGTTTTTTATTTGTGGTTTAATACATCGCACCATGCAATTAATTAGTGGTCTTGGCGTAAAATACTGACCGGCACCGGATTTTGTTTCATTGGCATTTTTTTCTAATAATCCTTCATAAAGATCGCCCAACCCATCCTTTTGAATACTAAACCAATCAATTTGATCTAATGTTTTGATCAGTTTTGCTAAGTGGCGCGGTTCTCGTAATCGAGTTTGTGCATCGGCATAAATGGCGCTTATTAATGGGTCATTATGTACTGTCACTTCAATGTATTGTTCTGGATTTTTAGGATCGATTTCTTGACGCTTACCTGTTGATAAGGCTAATAACATGGCTTTATAATCATTTAATAGGGTAATACCTGATTTATCATTGAGATTAGTCCAACGACAACCAACAGGTAAAGGATGTTTTTGCAAAATCCCTGCTTCGGTATTTTCGTGTACCATTTTAATAAATAATAAAAGTACTAATTCAGTTACATAATCTGAATAGTTAATACCATCATCACGCAATACATCACATAAATTCCATAGTTTTTGTACTATATTGTTATTAGTCATTTTTTATCCCAAGTTTATACTCGTATACTTAATAGGCGAGACTAGTATTTTCATCGCCATTATGAATTAGAGTAAATGTATATTTTAGTAACTTCAAGTGACTTTGCTATATTATGCGGTAAGTGCTGGCCAAATAGCCTCGCTTAATTCATCTAATACCGTATCAAGTTGATTGCCCAATATTTTATCAAGCTGCTTAGCGCCACCACTATCAGTAAAGCGATGATTAATAAATTCTTTATCAATAACGATCTCAAAGATAATTTGTTTGGCTAAACGATCTAACCAATTGCGTTGAGCCGGTGTCCAATTATGATTTTGGTAGATTCGTTGCATGGCTTGATTAACGCGTTGTTCAAAAGGAATTAATGGTTCGCCCAAAGCAGCACGTCGGATATAACCAATAATACTCGCTGCAATATCTTGATTAGTTTGATTGCGTAAGGCAGTGCGTAAATTAGCTTCGGAATAACCTGCACCATCCAATAACAGTTTAACTTCTTTCAATTGCGCACGGGTTAAATCACGTGGGCGGTTAACAACCACAGACAACGCAGCACTTTCATTTAATTGATTATGAATGAAATGATTAAAACTGTCTAAATAATCCTCGGGTCTTTGGTGAGAACCATAACTTTGCGAGCGTTCACGAAGATGATCTTCATGTTGAGAAATGAGTGGTAAACGTTCACTACCTAGCAATCGATTGACTTCATTTAATTGATTAATTAACCCATGATGTTGTTTGATAAAATTCGCAGCAGATTCAGGACCAATTTTATGTAAATAATTATGTAGTTTTTTCGGTTCAACATCCCATAAAGTTTGTAATTCATCTAACTTTTGTCTTAATTCAGGCTTATTTTCCGCTTTTTGCTCAGCCTTACGCAAGATTCGCATTAATTTTTGATTTAATTGATTTAAAATTACATCAGCATAAGTTTCACCTGCCATATCACCTGATGTTTGTAATGCTTTAGTTAATAATTTAGGATCACTTAGTTCATCAATTAATTGCTCAAGGGTGATATTAGGATCTTTAACTAACGGTTGCATAGTGTTGACGTCTTTTAATGCGACATAAATATCAACCGGATCATATATTCGAAATACCGTTTTACCTATGTTATCACATCGTCTTGTTGCACGACCAATCATTTGTTCATATAAGATACGGGATTTGACTCGGCGCATAAAGACTAAATTACAAATTTTTGGCACATCAATACCGGTTGTTAATAAATCAACAGTGATAGCTATATTTGGATAGCGTTCATTTTTATATTGTTTGATTAATTGATCAACTTTATCACTCTGCCCGGTAATCTTAGCGACAGCAGCTTGATTATATTCACCATTATAGAGATTCTTAAATGCATCATCTAATAAGCGTTTAACCATATCTGCATGCAGATCGGTAGCACAGAAAATTAATGTTTTTTCTTCACCAAACGGATCGAGTTCATTTACCAATTGTTCGCAAATTACTCGGTTAAAGTTTTCATTTATTACCCGACGATTAAATGCATCTACTTCAAAATTAAGCTCATCTTCTAATTCAGCAGTTTCAATTTCACCGGTTTGCGTATTGATGGAGCTTACTTTTTCACCTTTGGTAAACGTAATACCATTTTGTGTTAATAAAGTTTGATAACGTATTGGCGGTTCATGATCAATTAACCAGTCATCGGCAACAGCTTCTCGATATGAATAAATATAAACAGGCTTACCAAAAATATCGCTAGTATGTTTTGCGGGTGTTGCCGTTAGCGCAATTTTTACCGCATCAAAATAATCTAATACTCGACGATAACTTGATAAATATTGCGTGGCGTCACGTATTGCCATCTCACCTTCTGTCATTTCTTGATCTAATGTATAACCACGATGCGCCTCGTCAATTATGATGCAATCAAACTGATCGATTAAGGGTGGATTATCGCTCTTAAAAATGCGTTTGACCATTGCTTGCACGGTTGCCACTTGTATTCGTGTTTCAGCTTCAGTCACCATAGAACCAAGCTCGGCTAAGTTATAGATTTTAGATAAAGTGAGATTTTGTTCTAACGTGGCTTCATTAAAAGAATCTATTGCCTGTTCTCCTAAAGCGGTACGATCAACTAAAAATAGAATTCGTTTAAATCGTTCAGTTTTTAAAAAGCGGTACATCAAACCTATAATTGTTCGAGTTTTACCTGTTCCTGTTGCCATCGCAATTAAAACTGTTCGTATCCCTTTGGAAAGGGTATTTTCTGTCGCAACAATTGCTTTCTCTTGATAATCCCTTAATTGCAAATAGGCAAATGGTTCTTGTTTTAGTTGTTGTTCAGCGTTTTCTCGACTACGATTAAGTAGATCTAAGAGTCCTTGTGGTGAATGAAAGGATAATAAAGGACGCTTTAAATTGGCGCCATCACGAACATCACGAAACCATGTTCCTGACTGTTCAGCTAATTGCTTAATGTATGGACGACCATTACAAGAATAAACAAAAGGAATTTTGTAGTGGCAATCTGATTCATCAGGCCAAGCAATCGTTCTTTTTTCAAGTTCCCATGCACCAATCAATGGTGGTAATACTTGGAAGCCTTTACTATAACGTTCAGCTTGACCGATTTTTCCGGAAACATTTTTATTCTTTTTCTTAGCTTCAACAACTGCAATTGGTGTTAATCCCGCAAATAAAACATAATCAGCCCATCCTTTTTCGCCTTTATGTTCTGTCGGCCATTCGGCAATGGCTAAATATTTATTTTTTTCTGGGCGAGTACCCTTTTTATAATTTAACTGTTCGGTGTCAGCTTGCCAACCCGCTTCAATAAGCTGCATATCAATTAAAATTCGTGTGAGTTCTTCGCTTAATTCTATTTGTTGACTTGCTTTCTTAGCTTTCTTACTTATTGTATTACGAGATACTTTTTGAGCTTTTACGTCTTGTAGAGCAAGTGCTTGTTGTAAATCCTTAATCTTTATTTCATATTCTTTCTGTTGTTTGAGTAACATTGCCTCATTTTCTTGGGCCTGTTGAGATAGGGATCGCGCCTCTTCATCCATTTTTAAAGCTAAGGTTTCAAATTCAGTCTTTTCTTTAGCGAGTAATTCATTAAATTGTTGACTTGAATTGAGTTCAATATTGGCTTGTTCTAGTTCTATTTTAAGTTTACTGATTTCTGACTGTAAACTGCGCAAATGCTCGCTGGGGTCAACAAGTGGTTTAAAAGGTCCTGGTTTAAATAGCACACCAGCTTGACTAAAAGATTGGTGAAACCATATTGCTAATTTGTAAGCAACTAAAAGTCCATCTTTTGCTTCTTTGTGCTTGGTTTTAAATTGATGAGTAGCTTTATTTCCTTCAATACGTAATGTATGAAAAAGATTTCGGATAATGGGTTCTAATTTGAGTTCATTACTAATCTTATACAACAAATCAGACTGAGAAGTGCGTTCATTAAATTCAATACCAGCCTTGGCAGCAATATGTTGTGCCATTGCTTCAGCTAATTGCCGTAATTTTATTAATGTGGTATTAGGATCACTGCTAAATGCTCGCTCGGCTGTACATGCTAATTCGACAAACAGTGGATCGTGTTCAACTAGAAAACCAAAATTTGATTGCTCTTTAATTATTATCATTAAGCACTATCTCCATTAAAGTTATATCCTTTATCCTTTTTTATTATCTCAAATTTTGTATAATTTTATAGCTATTTTTTTATTTTCAAAGCATTTCTTCGGTAGGCTATTTAAGCGGAGTGCCAATTGGTTTTATCATTACCTTAATGTCACCAATTTTCTTCATATTAATTATGGGAGATGATTATAAATCGATTTTTAATCTAGATTTTATTATGGGGATGTTAGGTATCACATCAATGATAACCCTCAATTTTATAATCTACCCGGCAATATTATTATGCTGTCATTATTTTATTGGTGGGATACAAAAAATATCAAGTAAGCTTGCTTTGAAGCAATAATCATTTGTCCGAACTAGTCAAAAAAACGCCCAACTATTTTAAACTGTTGAACTCATTAGATTGGATTGTTGATATTGAATTATCTGCTGTTATTTTAGGTGTTTCCTAATAAAAATTAGTAAAATTAGAATCCAAACTAAAATGCTAAATGATTTTTATTGCAGTTTACGATGAACCTATCAGGCAAGCATAAAATAATCATCACAGGTATGACCAAGATTAATTAACTACTGCTAAGTCTAAGAAAAATATGCTATATTATTTTTTAATTGATTTTACAAGGTGATAAAATGGATATAAAACTAACCAAGCATGACAAACGCTATATTGAAGGCACAGACGATGTCTACAGCATTATGCAACGTGTGTTATTGCGTGATAACCAAATCGACCAAGAAAAAGAGCATCTTTGGATGATTGGGATGAATCAAGCTGGTTATATCCTGTATATCGAACTGATTGCACTTGGCAGTTATAAATCGGTCGACGTTGAACCGATGAATGTATTTCGTGTTGCGGTAATGAAAAACGCCTCACGCGTGATATTAGTACATAACCACCCGTCAGGATCACTGACGCCGTCCGAAGCAGATAAAGATATCACCGATCGCCTAATCCAAGTCGGACGAATTTTAAATATCGACCTAATCGACCACCTAATCATCACCCCAAAATCCTATATCAGCTTCCGCAGTACTAAACTTATGGACGAGTTAGAACAAAGCCTAAAATACGTCCCAACTTATCAAGTGGTTGAACGTATTCGTAAGGAAGAAAAGTTGATTGCTAAAGAGAAGTTGGCGGTTGAAAGGGATAAAACAAAAATAGAAAAAGCACGTCGAGAAAAAGCAGAGTCTGAAAAGAAAATACTGATTAATGCATTGTTGAAAAAAGGTGTTTCGGTTGAGGATATTGCTAAAATTCTGGGGATAACGGTGAAGGCGGTGGAGAGGGTTGTGAAAAAATAACCCTCTTAGATAGTTTTTCTATGAATAATAACAAACTCTTTACTCATCGAAAAAACAGAATTATTGTTCACTTTCGATGTTAATTTTGGTATTCGTTTATTAGGAATCTCTCGGTTGCATTCATAGATATTTCTGAAATTTTTATGTTCTAAGTATTCTTGAGTGATTGATGTTAGGTTGATATTAACTCCATCAACAGTACGATTTCCCAAAGTCAACACAATATATTTTTTGGTAACTCTGCATAGTTCATCAAGAAATAAGAAATAATCTTTAAAAAAGCTAATTACTTTTTTTTGTTTTGAAAGTGATATATCGTCTAAATACGGTTGTAATAATAAATTCCCTGTCTCGTTTTCAATTGGACCTTTATAAAATCCACCTAAACTCTTTCGATCTATTGCTGAATAATTATCTAATTCCCAACCATCAAAAGCCAAATCTTTTTTATCAATCCAATGGAGTGCTAATGATGAAAACTGTCCATAGGGTACTGTTGTTGCATTATCCCCATAGGGTGGTGATGATATAGATAAATCTATTGAATTTTTTTTGAATTTAGCCAATTGTTTTAAAGAATCGTTTTTATATAACTTCAAATTAGACGATGAAATAGTGAATTTTGAAATATTTTGTTCAACGCTAGTAAGAAAATCATCTATTAAATTATTCTTCATACGTTGAATACATTCAATGTCTTTAACGTGTAATTTATATGTTGAACTACGTGTATTACTATATTTGCGAATAAATGTACTTAAAATTGACCAAAAATAGAGTCTATTCCTTTTACTTTTTATCAAAATAATAGATTGGCGAATTTTTTTTAGACTAATAATAATATCTGAACGAAACCATTTATTCATATTCGGAAATGAAAAATCATCTATTTCAACATTATTTAAATAATTTTTTAATTTTTCTATATCAATTTTTATACTTTTTGTTATTCCTTGTAATTTCACTTTTGTTATTAAATGGGCTAGAGGATTGATATCACAACCAACTAGTTCAATATCAGGACATAATTCCAATGCTTCGTAAAGTGCTGTACCTGAGCCAAAAAAAGGATCAAAAACAGATTCAATATTTTCCGATTTTAAAAGTTCTTGAAGAATAAGATTTTGAACTGGCGCTATCATAGTTGCAGGATAAAGCGCTAAACCATGTATATCATTTTTTTTATAATTACGGAATGATATATCACCTAACATTTTATTTCCCTTTACTGTTTAGTGGTTCTGGTTTTTTACATTCAGAAATAATATTATCAGAAACATTATATAACAAGGCATCAGAAAGAACAGCAAATAACCCAGCTTTTTTTGCTATATCATTTATTTCTGAATCTGATAAATAAAGCATTGATTTATGAGCTCCTAAATGAGCTTTTTTCACCATATTTAAAAATTCTTCTTTATCTAATAACTTATTGAAAGACTTATAATCTATAGCTATAGTTTTACTCAATTCAGTCTTCAGTTTATTATTTAATGCTATGAATTCAATAATATATTTAACTCTAGATTCTAATTCATTTATAGTTAAGGAAATTGGGAAAATATTAGGATCTTTATTTTTTAAATAATCACTACATAACTCAAAGATACTTCTCAATGCGCAAGCAATGGTTTCATTATATTCTCCTTTTTGTTTATAAATTTTTTCAAGTTGAACTATTAATTTCGAAACATATGGAATCTTGATTGAATAGTCTTTAGTTAAAGGAAGATTAAATAAGCTTTTTTTACTGTTAGCTGTGATCATAGCTTCCGGTAATTCAAATATTAGTTTTAAGTTTTCAACTACCTTTCCAGTTATTGAATCATTGTAAATATATTTAATTGATTTTTCACATGGTGAATCCTGACTTTGTAAAATAAATTTGGTAGCTTTTTCTCCATCAATTTCTATTTGTATATCTTGAACAAGATCTATCTGCTCCCCGCTACTATTACAAGCAAACGTAATTTCTTTTAAAAGATTTATTTGTCCTGAAGGGATAGTTATTCTTTTTAGTTTTTGTCGTAAAGTTATTTGAGCAGGTTGAGGTAAAAGATTTCTTTCTTTACCATTTGTTGATGTAGATTTGTTTATATCATAAGGATATGCAGCTCCAGTTTCGACATTTCCAAATTTTTCTTTAATTTTATTCCTAAAAAAAGAGCCATCCTCCTGAATCTTTTGGTTTAATTCCTTTAACTTTTCCTTGATGTTAGATGTTAATTTGTTTTGTACAAAATTAGTTCTATCAGAATTAAACTCCATTAAAGGATGAGAACTTATGATTTTAATATGACCAATTAGTTGTGGTAATACATTCCCAGATCTCTTTTTTCTGAATATACTTGGGTCGAATAAAGTATAATTATGAAATAAATTATTATTGACATAAATTAATGGAATTAGTGCATCATCATGTTCTCGATAATATAATTGTGAAACTTTTTTCGTACCGCCTGATTTGAAAGAATATGCAATTAACTCTATATCTAATTTGTAATCATTAGTATTAATGTCATACTTTATTTCATCATATTTTCCACCTTTATAAAAAAACTCAATTTTTGATTTTTCGGATGAATATGTAATATAAAAAAGCTGATCTTCTTTATCTATATCTACAAAATTAGCATGACTTTCATTTTCATATTGACCATGATTTGTCTTTAAAACTATTTTAAATTGATCATCATAAAAGGCATTAACTAATTTTTTAATATTTTTGTCTTGTGAAAAATATTTCTCTAAATCATCATTATCGTCTTGATAGAGATCAATTGTAATAGTCGTACCTATTTCAGTAGATATTTCTTCCTTTGTTTCTACACGATAGGTAGCTAGATTTTTTAGTGAAATTAATTCATCTTTATTGACTGAAAATGTTATCTTTTTTTTATTTTTATTTGTTACCCATATAACATTAGCGCCAAATTTAAAAACAGATAAAAAACCTAATCCTTTGGAACCCTGTGTATATCTTTTTAATTTGCTTTCCTTATTACGGATAAGTTTTCCAAACTTTTTGTCGCTATTGGAAATATGGAAAAGCTTCTTAATACCTCTATCATCCATTCCTAAGCCATTATCTTTAATAACCAGTTTTTTATTAATTGTATCAAGGGTGATAATAACTTCAGTTGCAAAGGCATCATAGGCATTTTTGATAAGTTCATTTAAAGCAACTATATGGGTAGGTATTTTATCTGAAAGTTCACTAATTATATTACCATCTACTTTCATTCCAATTGGTTTCATACATTTTCCTCATTATTTTATGCGAAAAGATCTAGTAAAGATAATTTAAATGATATATAAAATCTTTCTGAAAATAAAGTAATAGTCTGTATTTAATATGTTTTTTTATCTTTATTTTAAATATAATTTGTTAATGTCAATCAATATATAAATGAGTAAATACGGCACTGATTATGGTTAATCGAAGAATTTGGAGGGAATATATGAATTTTTAAGTAAACTATCAATCTATGTGTTTTTAGGTTAATTGAAAGGATAAAAAGAATATAATTGATTTAAAACCAAGATTTGTTTTAACGTTGCTTAAAAAGCACAATAAAAAAGGCGCACAATGTACGCCTTTCTTACTTGTTTGCATCGGTGATGCGATAGAAGGTTTTAAATTATTTAATAACCTTAGCAACAACACCTGCACCAACAGTACGACCACCTTCACGAATCGCAAAACGTAAACCTTCTGCCATCGCGATTGGGTGAATTAATGATACTGACATTTTGATGTTATCGCCTGGCATTACCATTTCTACGCCTTCCGGTAATTCGATTGTACCAGTCACGTCAGTTGTACGGAAGTAGAACTGTGGACGGTAACCTTTGAAGAATGGAGTGTGACGACCACCTTCATCTTTACTTAAGATATACACTTCTGATTCGAAATCTGTATGTGGCGTGATTGAACCTGGTTTTGCTAATACTTGACCGCGTTCGATTTCTTCACGTTTAGTACCACGAAGTAATACACCTACGTTTTCACCAGCACGACCTTCGTCTAGTAATTTACGGAACATTTCAACACCAGTACAAGTTGTTTTTGCTGTTGGTTTGATACCAACGATTTCAACATCTTCACCAACTTTGATAATACCGCTTTCTACACGACCTGTTACCACTGTACCACGACCTGAAATTGAGAACACGTCTTCAATTGGTAATAGGAATGGTTTGTCGATGTCACGTTGTGGCTCTGGGATATAAGTGTCTAACGCTTCCGCTAATTCAACAATTTTGTCTTCCCATGCTGCATCGCCTTCTAACGCTTTTAACGCTGAACCACGAATAACTGGTGTATCATCACCCGGGAAGTCGTATTGAGATAGAAGTTCACGTACTTCCATTTCAACTAATTCTAATAACTCTTCATCATCAACCATATCACATTTGTTTAAGAATACGATGATGTAAGGAACACCTACTTGACGACCTAAAAGGATGTGCTCACGAGTTTGTGGCATAGGACCATCAGTTGCTGCTACTACTAGAATGGCACCGTCCATTTGCGCTGCACCAGTGATCATGTTTTTAACATAGTCAGCATGGCCTGGGCAGTCTACGTGTGCGTAGTGACGAGTTGGTGTATCGTATTCAACGTGTGAAGTATTGATGGTAATACCACGTGCTTTTTCTTCTGGTGCGTTATCGATTTGATCGAATGCACGAGCTTGTCCGCCGTATTTTTTAGCAAGAACAGACGTAATTGCAGCAGTTAAAGTTGTTTTACCATGGTCAACGTGGCCGATTGTACCAACGTTAACGTGGGGTTTTGTACGTTCAAATTTTTCTTTAGACATTTATTGTCCCTCAAATGTAATACAAATCGGTGGTGAATCACCACATTAACCAAGTATTATATTTTATATCAACATAATACTAACTTAAAATTAGCTCTGAATAATAACAGATAAAGCCGTCAAGTGACAAGCTTTTAAGCAGTCAAATTTGATATTTTTAGAAGTTTAGGAAAGTAACAAGAATGGTGCTGATAGGCAGATTTGAACTGCCGACCTCACCCTTACCAAGGGTGCGCTCTACCAACTGAGCTATATCAGCAATTGGAGCGGGCAGCGGGAATCGAACCCGCATCATCAGCTTGGAAGGCTGAGGTAATAGCCATTATACGATGCCCGCATGTTCAAACTCGGCTACCTAAATGCTTCAATTAGCTATTGCTAATATTAGATATATGGTGGTGGGGGAAGGATTCGAACCTTCGAAGTGTGACACGGCAGATTTACAGTCTGCTCCCTTTGGCCGCTCGGGAACCCCACCCCGAATCTTTTTAAATTTGTCTACTTAGGAAAATGGTGCCGGCTGCCGGAATCGAACTGGCGACCTACTGATTACAAGTCAGTTGCTCTACCTACTGAGCTAAGCCGGCCTAAGTGCTGCGCATTATGGACTAGAACATTTAACCTTGCAAGCAAAAAAAAACAAATTTTATTTTGTTTGCTTAAAAAAAAATCAAAAACATAAAAAAACCCTGAAATATAGACAATTTCAGGGTTTAATTTAATCAAAAATAATTTTTTAGATTATTTCTTTTTTACCGCTTTTTTCTTAGTAGTAGAAGCTACACCTTTAGCCGCTGTATGCACAGCAACATCCTCACTGATATCACCTTTATCTTGATATGGACGACCATAATAGGTATCAAGCAAGATTTGTTTTAGTTCAGCAATTAAAGGATAACGAGGATTTGCGCCAGTACATTGGTCATCAAATGCATCTACAGCAAGTTGGTCAACTTGTGCTAAGAATGTTTTTTCATCCACACCAAACTCTTTTATAGAGAATGGTATTTCAAGATCTTTTCTAAGTTGATCTAACCAACCAATTAATTTCTCAACTTTCTTCTCATCTTTATCCGCAGCAGCCGTTAAACCTAAATGATCAGCAATTTCAGCATATCGACGAATGGCTTGAGGATAACCATATTGACTAAATGTACCTTGTTTAGTTGGCTTATCTGTTGCATTAAAACGGACAACATTGCTGATGAGCATTGCATTAGCCACACCATGTGGAATATGGAAAGCTGCACCAATTTTATGCGCCATTGAGTGACAAATACCTAAAAATGCTTGAGCAAAGGCAACACCCGCTAATGTCGCTGCACTGTGTACTTTTTCGCGAGCGATAGGATTTTTAGCCCCTTCTTTATAACTTGTCGGTAAATAGGACTTAAGCATACTTAAAGCTTGTAACGCTTGACCGTCAGAAAACTCTGTTGCCATTACTGACACATAAGCTTCTAATGCATGGGTCACCGCATCATAACCGCCAGCGGCACAAAGTGAACGTGGCATATTCATCACTAAGTTAGCATCTACAATTGCCATATGAGGCGTAACAGCATAATCGGCTAACGGATATTTTTGTCCGGTTGCATCATCCGTCACAACCGCAAATGGTGTCACTTCAGAACCAGTACCTGATGTTGTGGTAACACAGATCAATTTTGCTTTTTTGCCCATATTCGGGAAATGACAAGCACGTTTACGAATATCCATAAAACGTAATGCTAATTCGTCGAATTTAGTTTCTGGGTGTTCATAAAGAACCCACATGATTTTTGCAGCATCCATTGGTGAACCACCACCTAAAGCAATAACAGTATCGGGCTGGAA
Organism: Gilliamella sp. wkB308; assembly: GCF_001690185.1. Taxonomy (GTDB): domain Bacteria; phylum Pseudomonadota; class Gammaproteobacteria; order Enterobacterales; family Orbaceae; genus Gilliamella; species Gilliamella apicola_I. Next base: position 21,001 of record NZ_LZGN01000035.1, on the reverse strand, counting down.
TGCTCTCATTGATTCAGTCCCTTTACGAACAACACTTAAGGTTGGATCAGCTTCAACATCAAAGAATGTTTCACAAAGAACGCCTTGTGACTCTAATTGATCGGTGATTTGTTTTGAATAACCATTGTTAAATAGGAATTTATCAGTGACTAAAAAGACTCGTTTTGCGCCTTGCTCAACAACTTCATTTAAAGCAATAGGAAGTGAGCCACGTTTAAAATAGATAGAACTTGGTAATTTGTGCCATAACATGTTTTCTGCTCTCTTAGCGATTGTTTTCTTGTTAAGTAAGTGTTTCGGTCCAACATTTTCAGATACCGAGTTTCCACCCCAAGAACCACAACCTAATGTTAATGATGGCGCTAAATCAAAATTATACAAATCACCAATACCACCATGCGCAGCAGGCTGATTAATCAAGATACGACAGGTTTTCATTTTTTTGCCAAAATAATCGATACGTTCACGATTGCTATCTTGATCGGTGTAAAGAACAGAAGTATGCCCCATACCGCCCATTTCAACTAATTTTTCAGCCTTGTCTACGGCTTCAGTAAAATCTTTAGCTTTAAACATAGCTAACGTCGGTGAAAGTTTTTCATGCGCAAACGGTTCAGATAAATCAACTTTGCTTACTTCACCAACAAGTACTTTTGAACCCGCTGGTACTTTAAAACCTGCTAATTCAGCAATTTTGGTCGCTGGTTGACCAACGATATTAGCATTCAAAGCACCCTTATCATTTAAAATGATACCTTGAACGGCTTTTGTCTCTTTAGCATTTAAAACATATGCACCGTATTGTGTTAACAAGCGACGTACTTCGTCATAAACAGAATCAACTACAACGATAGCCTGTTCAGAGGCACAAATCATACCATTATCAAACGTTTTAGACATCAGAACGGAAGCCACTGCTCGTTTTAAATCCGCTGTTTCGTCAATGATGACAGGCGTATTACCTGCGCCAACGCCTAGTGCAGGTTTACCTGAACTATAAGCTGCTTTTACCATACCCGGACCGCCGGTTGCTAAAATTGCTGCAACATCATCATGATGCATTAAAGCATTTGATAATTCGATAGAAGGCTCATCAATCCAACCAATAATATCTTTTGGCGCACCAGCTTTGATTGCTGCATTTAGAACAATTCTGGCTGCTTCAATAGTTGATTTTTTGGCTCGAGGATGAGGAGAGAAGACAATAGCGTTACGGGTTTTAAGACTGATAAGGGATTTGAAAATAGCGGTAGAAGTTGGATTGGTCGTCGGTACTATTCCACATATGATCCCTAATGGTTCGGCTAGTGTGATAGTTCCAAAGGGTTCATTTTCTGCCACTACGCCACAAGTTTTGTCATGACGATATTTGTTTAGAATATATTCTGCAGCAAATAAGTTTTTAATCACTTTATCTTCTACAATTCCCATACCCGATTCAGCAACAGCTTGTTGGGCTAGTGGAATTCTCGCAGCTGCAGCAGCTTTTGCAGCCTCCGTGAAAATTTTATCCACTTGTTCTTGAGTATAAGTTGAATAAGTTTCCTGTGCTTTTTTAACACGGGTCATTAACTCATTTAACTCATTCATATTAGTTACTGCCATAGATTACTCCTTGAAATTAAAAAATAAATCTGAATCGTTTGGCGTCTTCCTTGAATCTTTTTAATGCCTATGCATAATAACAAAACGAAATTGCCGTTATCGTAAATCAGTTTTTTACTTTATACAATAAGATCTTGCAGAAAAATAAATGTTATTGAAATGGGTGAGCGATATTCATAATTTTAGATAAAAGAAATTAATTTTTGAGATTTTTAGTTAAAAAAAAGCTATTTTACTTGGGTAAAATAGCTTTTTTTAAATATGCAAAATTTTTCGAAGAAATAAAAAGTTCACTTAAATTTTAGATAATTTGTCCAGTACATAACTGACAGCAACAAATCCAAAACTTGCCGTAACAGTCGTCACTGCGCCAAAACCTGACTCACAATCCATTTTTTTAGTGCCATGCGCTTCACTTTTCGTAAAACAGATTTGTCCATTCTCCGCCGGATATGTCAGTTGTTCTGTTGAGTAAACACAAGGTATCGAAAATTTACCTTTACTATCTTTATTAAGTTTATAATCGTTCTTTAGTCTTTCTCGTAATTTAGCTGCCAAAGGATCTTGAATGGTTTTAGCCAAATCAGCAATTTTAATCTGAGTTGGATCTTTTTGCCCACCTGCGCCACCAATAGTAATGACTTTCAATTTTTGTCGTCTGCAATAATTAAGCACAGCCGCTTTATCACGCACACTATCAATAGCATCAATAATATAATCATAACGAGGCAAGTTTTGAGCACCCAAATAATCAGAAACATTATCAATATTAATAAAATCATCAATTTGATTAACAATGCATTCTGGATTAATTTGTAATATTCGCTCAGCCATGACGGCGGTTTTAGCTTTACCTATATTTGAGGTTAAAGCATGAATTTGGCGATTAGTATTGGTTACACAGACATCATCCATATCAATCAAAGTAATTTGCCCGATACCACTGCGAGCAAGGGATTCTGCTACCCAAGAACCAACACCACCAATCCCTACTACACAAATATGCGCACGAGCAAAACACGACAATGCGGATTGACCATACAACCGAGCAATGCCACTAAAACGTTGAAAATAACTATCAGAAAATGTGTTATGCATAATTACCACTGTTTTATCGAAATGTTAAAATACTAGCAGTGCATAATGATTAACGCAACTAACGCTGCTATTCTTGTGATTAAAGTTATCGGTATTAGATTGGTAAATTAACTATTTATGTCCTAATTTCAATATCTCTTGTACCATTTGCTTAGTATGGGTTTGCATATATTTTACTAAATGGTCATTTTTTTCATTGAGTAGAATGAGATAAAAACGATTACGAGCCAAATGGGTTGATTCCTCATAAGTACTGACAATTAAATAACCTATACCATTTTTTTCATCAGTTCCTACGGCATAAGAAACGTTACCTTCTTGAGTGACTTTTGGATCAGATGAACGCATTGCGATTTGCAATTGAAAGAGTTTTTGAGCATCTTGAGCATTGGCAACGATATCATCCATAATGATGAAATAATCTTCATAATAGGTTGCTGCTTTAGGATCTTGCATGTACATAATTGCACGCTTATCATTAGGATTACCTGAACCACTATCACGACTTTGATTATATAGATAATAGGTTTTATTGTGGAAATCTATTTTTTTTGGTAAATCATAATTTGGTAATTTTTGATTAATTACCGTTAACATCGGACCATAGTTGCCAGGTTGATAATCACTTTCTAAAACCCCACAACCAAACAATAATATTGAAATAAAACTGATTATAACTTTTTTCATTTTTGTTTCCTTTATGAGCTAACTAAAAACTCGATAAAATAATAAAATTCTACTCCGACTTTACTTACTTGCTGATTTGCTACCCTTTGTTGTGGTTTAGAAAATTGATTAATTCATTTATTAATTTTGGTGTGGAAATTGTATTTATGGTTTGGTAAAAACCTCTATTTTTATCATCAATGTGATACATTAAAGCCTTTATAGCAACAAAGCCATTTGCTTGGTCAAATTGTTGAGTATAGATATAGCGCCCATTTATTCTGGCATCAAAACCTTCAACATATTTCACATTTTTGTAAGTTTTAATTTCCGGATTTTCATTACCTCGTAGTTTTAATTGCGTTAAAAAAACTGTCATCGCATCTTGTTCATTAGTGACAGCTTCATACATAATAAAAATCCGAGCATTATCTACATCATTACTATAAAGCACGATCTGTCTTTCATTGGATTGCTGTGTTTTTTCTGTTTTATCTGTTTTTACTTTCTTAAAATTCACATTGAAAAATTTTTTTTGCTCAAATATTTGAATGGATGGCAATGCTTTATCGGAGCGAAGAATAAAAGTTTTATCTGATAGAGGTGCACATAATACTTGATTAAATGATATGTTTAGTACAAAGCATGCTGTAATAATAATTAAAAATCTTTTCATGCTCACCATCCCATTTGTTTATTTAACAACCATAACTTTATGCTGATTATAAACTTTTTGAGTCTGTAAACAATTGATTATTCATTATCACTAAACAAAAGCATCTAACGTAAAATTAGCCGTTTTATTAGTTAAATTTTTTTTTTTACTAAAACCTCCCATTTTATTAAACTTTTTTTACAAACCTACTATGCTGTTTTCAATTTAAGATTTACCCCTTCCTCCCTACGATTAGCAAGCGAACAGATATTATTTGCCATTTCACACGATTCAATCGGCGTTTTAACTCGAACAAAAAAATCGTGTTTTGGATTATCAGATAGAAATGAATAGACAGAAAGTCATGTGATACCTTGTCTTTTTTGATATACAAGGCATCACAAAATAATCACTTAGTTTTTGAAGGAGTGAATCGGAGCAGGAATACGACCACCACGATTAATGAAATCACATGAGCCAAATGGATTAACCGGCATCACAGGGGCATGCCCTAATAAGCCACCAAACTCAATATTATCACCAACCTTCAATCCAACTGCCGGAATAATTCTTACCGCAGTGGTTTTGTGGTTAATGACGCCAATTGCAGCTTCATCGGCGATAATTGCCGAGATAGTTTCAGCCGGTGTATCACCTGGGATAGCAATCATATCTAGTCCGACAGAACAGACGCAGGTCATTGCTTCAAGCTTTTCAAGGTTGAGAGAACCTTTATTCACGGCATCGATCATGCCTGCGTCTTCTGAAACAGGAATAAATGCCCCACTTAAACCACCCACATGACCACATGCCATGACCCCACCTTTTTTGACAGCGTCATTAAGCATCGCCAACGCAGCCGTTGTGCCATGTGTTCCAACCACTTCCAGTCCCATTTCTTCCAAAATATGGGCGACAGAATCACCTATTGCAGGCGTTGGCGCTAAAGATAAATCAACAATACCAAATTTAACGCCTAAACGCTCCGAAGCCTCTTTACCAACAAGTTGTCCCATACGCGTAATTTTAAAAGCCGTTTTTTTGATGGTTTCCGCAACCACATCAAAAGGTTGACCTTTTACTTTTTCGAGTGCTCGCTTAACCACACCAGGCCCACTGACACCTACATTAATGACACAATCAGCTTCGCCCACACCATGAAAAGCCCCTGCCATAAACGGATTGTCCTCAACAGCATTAGCAAACACAACTAATTTTGCACAAGCCATACTGCTATTATCCGCCGTTAATACGGCTGCTTCTTTAATAATATGCCCCATCTGTTTTACAGCATCCATGTTGATACCGGTTTGCGTAGAACCTACATTAACCGATGAACAAACGCGTTCTGTTTGGGCAAGCGCTTGTGGAATGGATTTAATCAAAATTTCATCACCTTTATGGTAACCTTTCTGCACTAACGCCGAAAATCCACCAATAAAGTTTACACCCACCGCTTTAGCGGCTTGATCAAGTGTTTTTGCGAACGCGACATAATCACTATCATTACTTGCTCCTGCAATTAAGGATATTGGTGTCACAGAGATACGTTTATTAATAATTGGAATACCAAATTCAGACGTAATTTGATCACCAACTTTTACTAAATTTTTGGCTAATTTAGTAATTTTGTCATAGATTTTTTGACGGGCTTTTTCACCATCGCTATCAATACAATCAAGCAGAGAAATACCCATGGTTATTGTGCGAATATCAAGCTTTTCTTCCTCAATCATTTTAATCGTTTCGAGGATCTGTTTGGTTTCCATTAGTACTATCCTTCAGTAAAAATTATTGAATAAAATCTAAAGACGATGCATTGCATCAAATATCTCTTCGCGTTGAATATTAACTTTAACTTTAAGATTTTCGCCTGTTTGCGTTAATGTATTTTTAACATCATCAAATGAAACATCGATTTTTGATAAATCGAGTAACATTATCATCGTGAAATATTCACCCATAATAGTTTGAGATACATCTAAAATATTAATATTCAATTCATATAATTTTTGACTTATACCAGCAATAATTCCGGTTTGGTCTTTTCCTATGACAGTTAAAATGGTTTTCATCACATACTCCGCACAAATTTTGGACAATCAAAAGCGATTTACTTGGTTGATTATAATAACATCTTCAAAAATTATCGAAATAGGAGTAGATTGTTTTTTTGTTAAAAATAAAAAAACACTAAAATAAATAAGAAGGGCAATATTATGAAAAATTTCCAAAAATCAAATAAATTGGATCATGTCTGTTATGACATCCGAGGACCAATTCTTGAACACGCAAAGCGTCTTGAAGAAGAAGGTCAAACTATACTAAAACTTAATATTGGAAATCCTGCCCCTTTTGGTTTTGCTGCACCTGATGAATTATTAGTTGATGTCATCCGTAATTTGCCTTCTTCACAAGGATATTCTGATTCAAAAGGACTTTACTCTGCACGTAAAGCTATTATGCAACACTATCAAGCCAGAGGAATAACCAGTTTAGATGTCGAAGATATTTTTATTGGCAATGGTGTTTCTGAACTTATCGTACAATCGATGCAAGCATTGCTCAATAGCGGTGATGAAATCTTAGTTCCTATGCCAGATTATCCATTATGGACAGCAGCAATTAGTTTATCTGGTGGTAGTGCCGTTCATTACCTGTGTGATGAAGAAGCCAATTGGTCGCCCGATATAGACGATATTAAACGAAAGATCACCCCTAAAACCAAAGGAATTGTGATCATTAATCCTAATAATCCAACCGGTGCCGTTTATAGTAAACAACTTTTACTTGATATTGCAGAAATTGCGCGTCAAAACAACCTTATTATTTTTGCTGACGAAATTTACGACAAAATTTTATATGATGATGCTGTTCATCATTCAATAGCCGCTTTAGCGCCCGACTTATTTGTCGTAACCATGAGCGGACTATCTAAAACTTATCGTGTTGCAGGTTTTAGGCAAGGATGGATGGCACTTTGTGGCCCTAAACAACATGTAAAAGGATACATCGAGGGACTAAATATGTTGGCGTCAATGCGATTATGCGCCAATGTACCATTGCAACATGCCATTCAAGGTGCACTTGGCGGTTATCAAAGTATTAATGAATTTATTGTTCCTGGTGGTCGTTTATATGATCAATGTATGCTTGCATGGCGCATGTTAAATGATATCCCAGGCGTAAGTTGTACTAAACCACAAGGCGCATTGTACTTATTTCCTAAACTTGATCAGCAAAAATTTAATATTCACAATGATCAGAAATTGGTTTTAGATTTTCTATTGCAAGAAAAAGTTCTTTTAGTACAAGGCAGTGGTTTCAATTGGCATAAACCCGATCATGTCAGAATTGTTGCGCTTCCACATACAGGTGAATTACAAGACGCTATCGAACGCTTTGCTAAATTTTTATCAAATTATCAACAATAAAACGAATCAACTCCCAATTTTAGTTGGGAGTTTTCAATCTGTAACCCTACACAAAATTGTTTGATTTCATTTAATGAATGATAATAAATACTTTCAGTATTATGCTTAAACTCATTAATACTGCTCTATTTATGCTAACTAATTAATATGACAATGTTAATTTATTAACAGGCATTCAATTTAATTTCTATCTCTACAACTCTAGTCATTTTCAGTGTTCTAACACTGAAATCTATTTATATGAAATAATAATTTAGGATGCTTCATATAAAAAACCCCCGATAAACGGGGGAAAGAGCTGAAAGGATAGGGATAAACAGACTTACTTTTCTGTCTTTATGTTTAATGGGAATTACTGATTTACCTCCGTAACACCAAAATCAACTTTACTTGGTAACCCTGGCGATACTCTCACTACTTTTGGATTACGTCCGTTTACACGGTATGCTTTCGGTAAGCTTCGTGGGTCTAGTTTGATGACGAAGTTTGCTCCTCGCTCCCAACGACCTCCCGATACACTGACTATATGGTAACGACCATGCGTATCAGTTGTGATGATTTCGCCACGGGTGGTCACTAACTTCACGCCGCCCAAACCTTCTTCACCTTCATCTTGTACACCATTGCCATTTCGGTCTACATACACTTTTCCGAAAATTAATGCATTGTCAAACAGTGGATCCGCTGTCACCGTTACCGTCGCTTCGGCTATATTCGACGACACTTTACCTGTTAAGGCATTCAGTACCATCGCTGTATTGGTATACTCGCCTTGGGTAACACCCGAGCCCACGACCAACATATAGCTGATCACCACTTCACTGTTCGCCGTTAAATCCAGTGAATCATACGTCACCGCTTTACTCCCTTTCGGATCCGTCACTTTTTTGCTATTTAAACGCGATGAACCTTTCACAAACTTAAACCCTGACGGTAAAATATCTTTTACCTTAATGCGTGATTTGTGTGACGAATTATTAATCACTTTGATGGTGTAAGGGACGATATCACCCACCACAACATTATCCTTCAGTGCCGTTTTTATTACGGTTACATCCGCATTATGTACCCGGTAACCCAGTATAATATCGTTACTTGTTGCACTAAAGGTGGTGCTACCATCATTTAGCTTAATTGGCAATGTTTGCATACCACCTGAGCCATTATAAACAATCGAAGCTGGCGGTGTGGCAATATCAATTAAGTCATGTTTAACCTCTTTACCATTACTATCGATGTATTGTTCAAAATACGGCACTTTTTCGTATAACGGATTGGTTTTATCTGAACCTACCACACCATCGTGATATTCACCAAACAGTAAACGGATACTGTATTTTGAATCATCAACCGCATTCGGATCTATCACCAGATTGCGGAATATAAATTTACCATCACTGCTTGTCATAAACGACAGTGGTTTACCCTCTTTGTTCATCAGGTGTTTTTGGGTATTGTCTAACAGATAGACATCTGCTCCCGACAATCCGGTTAATTCTGACAGACCGGCCAGACCTTTACCTTCATGATCTTCTACCAGTTTTCCTTCAATAATACCACCATGGATATAACCAAAATCCTGATCGGTTAGGTTACCCGTGATATCAATGATTGCCTGATTGACTGTCTTCGGTAAGGTTAAGTAACCTTTGCTGTCATGGTGCGCATCATCCGGGTCAAAGCTTGCTCGTAACGTGCTCGGTACCCCTTCCACTTCAATTTGCCATTTGCCCGGAATAATACCGTTTAGTTCATAAACTGTCTCACCGGCTGCAATTGTTTGTGTTAACTGTAATGCCGGATTGTTGATATTACTTAATTTCACCGTCAAGTCCGCATTAACACTGCTGTCCGTGGAGGCGTTGTACACTCCATTATCATCACTGTCTAAGTAAATTTTACCTTTAATACTGGTGCTACCTTTCCACGCAAAGTTTACCCCTGTCGCTTTATCCGTTGCCCCTGCAAATTGATAAGTTTCACTCATTTCGCTGTCTGTCTGATTAATCGTTACTTTGTGTGTGTTGTCGATTAACATAAAGCTACTAACATAATCTGTTACCGGACGACTTACTTTTACCTGATAATCAACACCCGAGACTAAGTTGTCAAATCGGTAGTTACCTAACTCCGTTTCTGTACTTCCGTTACTGACCGCTTTGACCTCTTTCACCAGATTATTATCTACATATAACTCTACCTTATAGTTAGCAAATAACGTATCAATTCCGATATCCTGTGTATTGATCACCTCTCCATCATCCGCATTCACGTCTATTACAACTTGACCGTCTATACTTGCCTGACCTTTCAGACCAAAATCAACATTTTTGATTTTATTTGCCGAGGATGCTGGAGGGATGTTGACAACGACACTATCTTTATTGATTGTGGTGATTTCTCCCCCAACTTTTTGTACTACATAACTGAAGTCATAACCTGAATTTGCCGGTGCTTCTACGGTGATTGTCCAGCTGCCTTCACCTATATTCGCAATTTCATATTCACCCTTACTGTCACTGTCGACCGTTAAGGTTAAGCCATGGCTGTTTGTCGCCACAACTTTCACCCCTGATAAGGTGGCGGTGTGATAAGTCTGATGCGTTCCTTGTCCTGAGTAGTCTTTATAAATAGTCCCTTTTAACACATTCTCACTTTTAAAGCCGAATGCTTGTTGCTCAGCAACGTTACCGGCTGAAAATTGGTCATCTTTCGGACTATTGACACTAAACGTCACCTGATTGCTCGCTGCATTTGAGTTCGGACTGAACACCAGTCTGTAACCGGAATGCTCAATCGCTTTATCATCAATTTTCAGCACATAATCATGTCGGCTTAAACCTGACACTTCAAACAGACCGGTTCGAGCATCAACCTTAATCTCCTGTTCCACAAATCCCGATTTCGCCGATGTTAACACCAGTTTCGGCGTAATTGGCGTACTTAAGGCTCCAAAGGCAATATCATTTGCGCTATATTTTCCGTCGTTATCGGCATCGATCACCACATAACCTTTAATAACAGCACTCCCGTGATAACCTATTTCAACGCCACTCACCGCTGGATTTTGCTTCGAAAGATTAACCGTTAATGATAAGTCTTTTGCCGTTGCTGCCACTGCTTTATTACCCGTTTGGGTATAACTCAACTGGTAACTACTCCAGTCAGCCACACTTTGCGAACTGTCTGCCGTAATAACCCAATCATCAAACGATAAGTTATCTACTTCAAAATTACCATTGTTGTCAGTAGTCACTTGTTTCGTAGTTGCACCATTTGTTTTAGTCAATTTTAGCGTCAGTCCCGATAAATTTTCATCTATAGCCGTTCTCGTTTGACTGTTATCGACATCAATACTCACATGACCTTTTATCGTACCATTGTATTTATACGCTGTACTATTAGTTAACTCATCTTTTGTTAACGGAGTAAACGCATAGCTATCGCTATTTCCGGCCATGACACTTTCTGCAATTAATTGCGTTCCTTCCTGTGTGCTAACCTTAATTTGGTAGTTACCCCCTTTCGGTAATTTTTCAAACTGATAGTGACCTGAATTATCGGTATTAACCTTTTTAAGCTCGACATAATCCGTTGCACCCGGTGCCTGATAATTAAGGGTCACATTGATGCCATTAAGCCCTTCGTCATCCTGTCTGTCTTTACTTTCATTTTCATCAACCCAGACATAACCACCGATTTTTTGTTTTCCTACCAGCAGATAATAGTTATCCGGTGAACCTTGTTTTGGTAAACTCGCAACCGGAATAACAATATTTTTCGGATCGTTACCGGCTGAACTTTGTTTAAACGCATGGTCAGCATTAGCGTCTAATTTCAGTACCACAGAATAGTTAGCATTATCACCAAACACCAGATTAGAGAAATGATACTCACCATCTACGGTTTGTTGGGTCATTAATAGCTTACCAGTTCCATCTAAACCGTCACGTAACTCAACGGTATACGAAGTTTTATTATCAAGTAAATAGGCAAACACATTTAACTGATTAAAATCGGTATTATTATCGGCATAATCAACATAGATTTTACCACCAATACCTTCATCACTCGCTTGTTTAAAATAGAAATTATTGTCTTTTATACCCACATTAGTTAAATCTAGACCAGATAAAGTATCAATTGGTTGAGTGGTACCTTTACTGTTTTTAACTAATGTGTAACCATCCGGTGACGTTACAACATTAATACTGTACTTACCGGAAGGTAAGTTATAAAAATGATATTCACCTTTACTATTGGTATATTGACGAGCGATTTCTGTTCCGTTTGAATCAATTAGGCCGATCAATACATTATCAATTGGCAATTCAGATGATGTTCCATCACCGTCAATAATAGTTTTACCCGCAATACCACTATTAAGTGCTTTATTACTACCTATACCAGCTGACGGTTCACTATTTGAACTTCCTGCCAATAAGAAATATTGGTTTTGTACTGTCTTTCCAACATCTTCAAAGTGAATCGGTTTTAAATTGATATTTGTGTTACCCTCTGCATTAGCAATAACACCAAAACCTTTTGTGGGTTCAATTTCTACAATATAATCAGTATTTAAATCAATACCACTAAAACTATAGTAACCTTTTGCATTCGTTTTTACTTCACGATAAAACGTACGATTGGTACCATCAAATTTATATAATTTGACGTTTATATCCGGTATCGCCATGTCCCCAGTCTTATCAACATTATTTTCTAGTGTGCCATTATTGTTAATATCAACCATTACATGACCGGTGATCGCCGCATCGCCGTTTTTCTTGTAAATAAAATCTAAATTATCACCCGTTACTTTTGGTGTTTTTTCATTAATAGCAATATCCGCTACCGTATTTAAAACACTCTTTAATTCATAACGTTGTTTATCTAAACCCTGTTCAGTAACTTTAACGGTATAAGTATCATTAAATAAATTTTTAAAGTTATATAGACCGGATTTATCAGTTTTAGTTTTTGCATAGAATTTACCATTACGATATAACTCAACGGTGACACCCGAAATCACAACATCATTTGTGCCTGGAGTAAAAAAACCATCATCGTCATAATCGTAATAAAGTCGACCACTGATCTCTGTATCATTTTTCAGTTTTACTAACCAGTACTGATCTGGTGCTCCCAATAAACCTGAAGGCGCAACTTGCATATATTCCAGATTTGTTTGTACTTTTGTTGGCAGATAATCGCCTTTTAACTGACCACTGTTACCGACCAATTCAAATTGCGAGGTATCCAGACCTGTTAAACGTAATAACATATTGGTTAGATATAATTTTCCTCGCGTTGAATTCGCGGCAGTATAAGCAAATTCGCCCGTGTATTGTACACTTTTATCGATAAAGTCAACTTGATCCAAAATATCGTCAACATTACCGTTAAAATATCCCGGGTAGATACGAGGCGTAAAAATACCACTTACAGTTAGCATACTTTTATTATATTGAATGAGTTCTTCTTTAGTCAGCTCAACTGCTTCGTCTTTGTTTTTAGAACCTGTTACATCCAAATAAAGCTTGCCCGAAATTGCCTCTGTCGTATTTGATGATGCAACTTGAGCTTGCATTAAAAATAGATTATTTTTACCTAAATTATTGGCAAGTGAACCGTCAGCTAATACTTCAAAATCTACTATTCCAGGTGGTGTTACCGGGTCCATATCCGCAATATCGATAAAGTTCTCTCCCTGATTGTGAACGATACGATATTTGCCTTCAGGCAATGATTTTAGCTTGATCGTTCGATAGTAATCACCAATATCACCCCATTTTTCATAATTAATTCCATTCCAGAAGTAAATTTGAAAATATCCATTTCCATTCTCAATGGTTTGCTCACCTGCATACTTCATATCACCATTGAGATCATTAACCGGCGCAGCCGAAAATTGTCCTTTTCCTTGCATTAGGAAGCGCTTAGTTAATGGCATATCAAGTTGTTTAAACTGTACTTTATAACTTGGTGCTAACTCTTTATCAGGATTATTGACAGCCGTTGTACCTGAATAGATAGCTTTAACGATGTAAGTCACATCTCGATTAATACCATCTTGTTGCCCTTGAAAACTATATTCACCCTTAGCATTGGTTAATTTTTTTCCAATAAAATTACTTCCGTTTTCAATACAATCACTGGTACCATCATCTTCGCAAAGTAAAACGACAGCATTTTTTAATGGTAGGTCATTAGCATTGTACATTTGCTCGGTTTGTATCTCACCATCACCTAACCATGTATCTAAAAATACTGAGCCACGAAGAATGTGTTGATTAATTTTTAATTTATACCAGATGTTAGTGTCCGTGTTGTATTTGTTACCACCATTCGCATTAACAACAATACTTGATATCGTTTTTTTGTTATCATTAGGATCGATACTTGAACCGCTATTCTGATCATTATTTTCGAAATCAATATCGCCATTCCTTATATCACTGCCACCACCATACTCCTGTTTAGCAGTAACACGATATTTACCATTAGGCAAATTGGTGAAATTATAATGACCCTTGTTATCTGTTGCGAATTCGGTGATAACCGTCCATTCTCCAAATACTTCTCGCTCCAAGATAAGCCGATTTTGTTTAATTGGTATATCTTGATTTGGATTGTAAGATCCCAAAGCATCTCGATGACTATTATTTAAATATACATATCCGGAAATCGTATTAGGTCTTGTTGGTGTAAAATAGATGGTATCTCCCCAAGTTTTTGCTGGTGCAACATTAACCGAATATTCGCCATTATATGATTCGGGATAATCCAAATTTTCCGTATCATATTCAACAACAGAATAATAAAACAAACCAGCATGATCGATAGGATAATCTTGTGAGCCTCTTACGCCATAAAAACCCGGTTTTTGATAGCTAACTTCTAATTTATTGCCTTGTAAATCGGTTGCTTGAGTCACACCATCTTCTTCAAAAAAGGCTATTTTAGTATAAGTACTGGCGGTAATCGCTTCAAGCCCATTAATCGTTGAACTCCAGCTCCAGTTCCCATTAGCTGTTTTCAAATAATTAACGACTAATAAATTACCTAAATCTTTACGTATTGGTGAATACCAAAAGTTTTGGTTGGTTTTTTGTTCATTAAGTTTAGGTAAAATAATCTCTTTAGCCGCTATGTTAGCTTGTGTACCATTACTTAATGTGACTTTACCTTTATGCGTACTTCTTGATTTAGATGAGGTACTGGTTGATTTACCGTCCGTATCATTAACAAAAATATTTTCATTTAAATTTATATTTGATTCAGTGACAACAACTTTATAATCTTTGTTTTTTATTAATCCGACAAATTGATAGGCGCCCAAATTACCGGTGGTAAATTGAGAAGCAATTTTATTCCAATTGGTTCCATTATGTTGGTAAAGCTCAACTGTGGTATTAAGTCCTGTACTGCCTTGAGCCACAAGCGGAATATTATTGCCCGTTTTACCTGAATCCGGACCTGCTTGAATATATTGCTGAGGTCCTAGTACAAACACATTTCCAGATATACCAACTAACGTTGTATCGTTTGGGTCCATTCTTAATAAAAATGTCGGACCATTTGTTTGATTATTTACGTCTGTTATTTTGACGTTTTGTTCAATTTTACTAATTGGAATATAAGGTGCTTTAACATTGGTTACCCTAATGTCATAACTCGCCACCGCTAAGTCTTTAAAACGATATCGACCATCATCAGTTGTAGTCATCGTTTTTGTACCCAGTACTTTCGTTGTCGTGCCAGGATAATAAAGCTCGACATTCATATCAATTGCACCGGTATCAAAATCTACTGTGTAGATCCCATCACCATTTTGATCGATAGCCACAATACCATCAATCCCCCATTCGTTACGAGGTTTGACATTAAACACACCTTTTTGATTTTTACCCGCCATATTAAAACTAATTTTGTCAACATAGGCGTTTTTGCTATCCGGTAACGTTGCATCCCATAATGCATATTTGATTTTATTACTTGAGTCTGTAATAAAATCTTCTGCATCAACTACCATATCATACTGATGACCTTTTAAGGTATTTTTAAGCTCGACTGTACCACCATTACTTGTTACAAAAATAGGAGTTTTGGAAGAAGCGCTATAAATTAATCTAACAGGAATATTCTTTGCTCCGGCGCCTTTGTCATCTTTTATCGCTAAATTGATATCACCGCCTTGCCCTTTGATAAATAAGTTCTGAGCAGACGCACCGGTATCAACGATAAGTTGTACGGAGCGATCAATGGTTTCACCTTCAGTCGTTTTTGCCACAACCTTATATGTCCCTAGGAATGGCGCATCTAATTTATAGCTGCCGTCTTGGTTGGTTATCGCATCAGATAATAGTTTTTGATTACTATCATATAATTCAACTTTTAAACCCGTTAGAGGCATTTCTGTTTTGCTTGCCGTATTATCATAATCTAAATAGACTTTTCCATTTATATCAAAGGCATACGCAGTTGATAGTGTCACCATCGATATAAACACTGAGGCTAATAGTTGTTTTATACCCCTTAGCATTCTTTTTTTCACTGTTGCATTATGCGCAGTCCGCATTATCTTTTCTCCTGATATGCGCAAATTCTCTTCTTTTCGATTTTCTACATTTCGGTTTGATTTGATTTGCACGGGTGAATACATCTGACCTCTATTAACTTTTTGCCAACTGTTCATTAGAAACTCCCTACTACATTGACAAACCAACCATGTGAACGGTAGTTCAGGTGCGTTAAGTTGTCGTTGTAATCTGTAAAGTTATAACCTATTCCCATCTTGATATTGTCACCGATATTCCGGTATATACTGGTCACGACCCCCTCTTTATGGTCATCTGCCAGATCGGTACGTAATGTTCGACCTTCTATCTGGTATTCCCAGTCACCTGTCTTATAATTGAGGCGGAGTGCATATAAGCTTGCTCCTGATGAGTACCAAGTGCTTTCACCTTTATAACGTAAATGCCCTTGTCGGTGTGCTGCTTTAAACGTCGTTTCCCAGTTCGCATTCCACTCATACACGCCTTCTAATGACCACACCCAGCTCTTTTGGTCATACAGACTTGAGGTATAGCTTTTGCTATTTGACGATGTCGAGTTGGCTATCAGCTGATCATCCGGATCTAAACCATACACATACGTCAGCTTGCCGAATAAATTCAGGTTATTGAAAGATAACGGGCGATAAGCAAAGCCTAATGTCGACTCCGTGTAGTTACTCAGCACTTCACTGTTGTTATCGTGCTCACCTAACGTTTTCGCAAAATCAAACTGTGCCATCCAGCTGAGGTTTTCGCTTACGGTCGTTTTTGCCCGGTTGGTGGTTACCCATTGGCGGATCCGATGGCTACCTTCATCTATCCGGTATTCCACTCGGTTACGTACCTGAACGGTATCATTTTTATAACCGTATCCTACTACATACACATCCCGACGAGTTTCATCATTTCCGGTTAAACTAGTACGGTTTCGGTTACGGTTATTCACCCGTCCTATCGAGTAAGACCCTTCAACAAACTGAGATTCAGTCGGTTTATAAGTCACTCCATAAACATCAGAAGTGGTTCGGTCAATTTTGGTGGTCTTAAATTGTCGCTCTGAGTAAAGCTCCATCTGGCTGGTCGCTTTGCTGCGTCCCCCGACAACCGTGGTAATGCCCCGACCCGAGGTTGAGTCCACATCATTTAATACTTTGGTATATAAACTGGTGCGGTCATTCACATCCCAGCTGCCCTGAACGCCACCACCAGCACCCCGATTTGATGCAAAGACTTCTGCACCCAGATTGATGCTCTCGGTAATTTGTGAGCTGTATCCTAAGGTGGTACGGTTATCATTCGCCACAGCACCCGATTTACCCAACGTCAGCTGCTGAATGATGTAACCTTTGTCTCGTCCGTCAAAAAACGAGCGTTCCAATTTCGCCGCCACCAGCATTTCATGCGTGCTGTCCTCACCATAATTGTGATTATTACGGTGCTCCAGCTCTAATGTGGTCTTATATAAATCACCCAGCGTGGTGTAATATTGTGCACGGGCTATCCGTTCTACATAATTACCCTTGTCTTTTTCACTGCTATAAGAAACTAATACCCCTTGCTTATCCGGCTCAAAGTCATAACGTAACTCTCCGCCCCATTCTTCTAAATCACTGCTACGGGCTTTAGCAAAGGACGAAAAGCCTTCCTGCTGCATTGAGTAATAACCCGTAAAACTTAACGGGATATCCTCACCAGTCAAATCACTGAATTCGATTTTTTGGTTAATCTTCCATGCTGCTCCCCGTGTATCACCCGATAACACTGTCTGATTAAATGATAAGCCACCATTGCTCGACACATAGATATCACTCATCCCAGCCTTACTTTTGGCATATTCAAAATGGGTATGCGTGCCCTGCGTCGGTCTAACAATGACATCTAGCCCTTTTAACTCATACGTTTCACCGCCTGACTGGTCTTCACTGATATATGTACCGCCAATTCGAACATGGTCGTTTAACCAGTGATAAGCCCGACCACCAAACACTTTTTGACCGTCAAAGTCAAAACCGTCCGAGTAATATTCATATTCCGCTATAATCCAGACCGGATTACCCCCAACCAGATTACCGCTTTCAATAATTGAACTGCCCGTGCCACCGTTTGCCGTCATTGGCAGGGCTTTGGTTAACATCACCCGACCCTGAAACTGGTTCACTTCATAATCGACCCCTTCGGTCAAGGTACTGATGCTCAGTACCCTACCGGTATTGCGATCTCTCACTTCAACCGACAACTTTAAACTCCCTGCGGTAATACGCTGATGTTTTAAAAAGTATAAACTACCACCGGTCGAGGCTAACTCAACATGACTGCCACGCGTTTCACCGTTCGATAAAAATACCGTCGCGAATGTGCGGGTATCACCATACCGAGTTGAATGCTCACTTTCGTGATATAACTTTGCCCCGTATAAACTGCGGTTAAAGTTGGCAAACTCATTACCGGTAATTTGGGTGTTATAGTTACCCCATAACCCGTAACTTTTGCCCTTCTCTAATTTGATATAAAACTTACCTTCCGTATCCACATCACTTTCCGTGGTCGAATCATCCCCATATATCGGGTAGTAAGCTTGCGGGTCTATTTCACGGGCAAAACGAGTCGGGTCTTTTTCACCTAAATGTCCAAATGCATTTTTTAATTTCGTTTCAGTGGTGTCTAAATGCGCCGTTAACCGGTAATCACCCTTATTCGCTTTGACATAAAAGGCAACCCGACCATCCCAGCTCCCTTTGCCACTGTAGTGATGACTGTCGGCCTCTTCCAGTATCGAACGCCCTTCTCCGCTGACATTGTTTTGTGCATACGTCACATCAACTATACCCACATAAAAAATGTCATCTTTCTTTTCAACCACCAACTTTTCCTGTTGCGATTGTTTCTGACCCGATCCATCCTGCCAGCTTAAATCAAACTGATACTCACCCGGTGATAAAATTATCTCGCGCATGGCTCGACCATTGTCGTCCACCACTAAGCGCTCACCATTGAGCTTCACTGCTTTTTTATCTTCCAGCCCCGCCATTTGAATGACCACTTTACGGTCTTGGGCACTGGTGACAATGCCCTGATGGTTTATTCGGCTTTCACCAAAGCCCGGTATCGTGCTGTCTGATTTTAATTGACCAAATAATAAATTCGACGAGAGGGTCGATTTGCGGTAGGCGATGAACGGATTGTCGATTTGTGCACTGCCGTAACCCAAGGTTTTAAATGGCACTGCATATACGGTATCTTTTTGGTCTGCATAACCGGTTGTGGTTAAAATCGCTTTATACTCGCTGTCTGTCGATAACGGCTCGCCATTATCGGTATCACCACGCCATAACACCGCCTCATACGGACTGATTTCTTTAAATCGTAAGATCTTTAATGGTTGCCGGTTATCTAAATCCGATTGACGGTAAATGGTGATTTGATATTCTGCGATTTTGGTTGGATAGTTAGTGTAAATATAAAGTCCCATTGGTGTCGTAAACAATCCTTGCGACGTCAACTTCACTTTTGGATTATAAATACTTAAATTAAGCTTTTCTTCTGCATTAAACTCATCCCGAATAATATTTAATTTAGGTATATCTAAACTACCTGCATAAACACTATTGGAGCCAAGAAAAAAAGCAAAACTAATACACAGGCAAAGTGGATGCCGGGTCCAGTTATGTTTTTTCATTTAGTTTATTTCCTTTCTCTTCTTCTAAGATCGATTATATTTTTTATTTCCGTAATTCAACTCAACATCAAAATTTATCCATAAACCTTAAAAAATGATTGATAACCAACCTCAATTAATCTTTGTTGATAAATAATAAATTAGCTAATCAATCAGTTAAAAAAATTACAAAATGAAATATTTTTATTAAAACATTTTCATAATATTTACATAATACTATATATTGATCACAATAAACGATCAATACATATTATTCTGATCGCTAATTTCTATATAAATTGTTACTTTAATTAATTGTTTATAGTTATTAAAAGTAAGATTAAGAGGATAGATTAATTAGAAATAAAAAACCCCCGATAGACGGGGGAAAGACCTGAAAGGATAGGGATAGACAGACTTCCTTGTCCGTCTTTGATGGTAATTACTGATTAACCTCGGTAACACCAAAATCAATTTTACTTGGTAATCCCGGCGATACTCTCACCACTTTTGGATTACGTCCGCTTACTTTGTACTCTTTCGGTAAGCTTCGTGGGTCTAGTTTGATAACGAAGTTTGCTCCTCGTTCCCAACGTCCTCCCGATACACCGACTATATGGTAACGACCATGCGTATCAGTTGTGATGATTTCTCCCCGAGCCGTCACTAATTTCACGCCGCCCAGACCTTCTTCACCTTCATCTTGTACGCCATTACCGTTGCGGTCGACAAACACTTTTCCGAAGATTAATGCATTGTCAAATAATGGGTCCGCTGTCACTGTCACTGTCGCCTGCGCAGTATTCGATACCACTCGACCCAGTTTACTCAGTGCCATCGCCGTATTGGTGTACTCGCCCTGAGTCACACCTGAGCCCACAACTAACATATAGTTAATAACGAGTTCACCATTTCCTTTTAATTCCAACGAATCATAAGTCATCGCTTTTCCACCTTTCGGGTCGGCTATCTTCTTACCATCTAAACGTGATGAGCCTTTTACATACTTAAACCCTGCCGGTAAGATGTCTTTCACTTTGATATTCGCTGTTTGTACCGTGTTATTAATCACTTTTATGCTGTAAGGAACGATATCGCCTGTCACAACATTATCTTTTAACGCTGTTTTAATAACCGTTATATCCGCATCCGCTGCTCGATAACCCAACACTAAATCGTTAATCGAGGCCGAATAGGTTGTTAACGTGTTATCTTTCAAACCTATCGGTAAGGTTTGGGCTCCACCTACTCCGTTATACACGATCGATGACGGTGGTGAGGACAAGTCTATTAACGGATGCTCAACCACTTTTCCGTCGATGTCTGT
>NZ_LZGN01000034.1 GCF_001690185.1 Gilliamella sp. wkB308 | reverse complement strand
CACCAACTAGCTAATCCCATATGGGTTCATCAAATGGCGCACGTCCTTGCGGAACCGTACTTTGGTCTCTCAACTTTATGCGGTATTAGCAGTCGTTTCCAACTGTTGTCCCCCTCCATTTGGCAGATCCCCATACCTTACTCACCCGTCCGCCACTCGTCATCAAGTGCAAGCACTCATGTTACCGTTCGACTTGCATGTGTTAAGCCTGCCGCCAGCGTTCAATCTGAGCCATGATCAAACTCTTCAATTTAAAGTTTGATGCTCAATAACTGTTTCTGACATATTCAAATGAATCTTCAGTGTCACTTATCAAGACTTAATTTTTTGAGTCCGTAGACTTTATTCTTTCGTCTCGCAAGTGCCCACACAGATTGTCTGTTTCTTCTTTTTAAAGAGCTGACAGTATTTTTTTGCTTTCGCTTTTACTGTCTCAAGGGCTGCGTATACTACGCTACACCTTTTTATTCGTCAAGATCTTTTTTCAAAATTTTTGATCCTGCTCACTAACCTCTTGTACCGCCTGCTTTCGCTGACGCCGTGTCAGTGGATGCGCATTATAGAGCCTTAAAAAAATCATGCAAGCGTTTATTGCAAATTTTTGTGCGTTTGTTTCATATTTACTCAAAGCCAATTACGATAAATTTTTGACATAAAACAAACCCAGACGATAAGGTCTTGCAAAAACAATTTGATAGATAATTATCATTACATTCCTATTCATTCCCCTTACCTTTGCAACAATAATGACTTTACTTAATCCTTCTTATTTAAAAAAACTGCTGTTGCAATCATTTTTATTTTTTATACCCATAATTTTTTTATCCAAGCTTAATTAAAGCTAACGTTATCGAATACTACCTATGACATAAACTGATTTATCTTTTAATATAAATTTTATTATACAAGCAACCAGCACACTGAACGCCAATGTGCATATTAATAAACAAACTGCAACAATAGCAGCTAATTCACCATTTTCTGTTTTAAGAATACTGCCCAGTTGTGAAACTTGAATTAATTTTAAAAGCTCAATGATGATTATTTGATGAATAAAATAAATTGGAAAACTTATATTAGCCATAAATGAGAAAAATTTATAAACCATCCCGTCATTTGTTTTGTGATTCAATCTATCTAAAAAATAAAGTGCTAACATAAATAAGATAATTTTTTGCAACGTATCAAGCCAAAGTTTTTCTACACCAAGATTATCAACATAACGCCCAACAAAAGTAACAAAAAAGCACAACCCTAAAAAAGCCATAACCAGATACAAGTTATTTTTAATTGCTTTGATGATTGTTTCATAATGTTGTCGAGTCATCATTCCGATTAAATAGACAGGACCATAATGTAATAAATTTAGTAGCGGTTTAGTGAAGTCAGGTTTTGTGAACATAACAACCCAAAACATACCTATCAGACCGGCAACAATCAAATTCTTTTTAGATAACTTATAAAACAGAGGCGCCATAATATAAATAATGATAATCATTGGGATAAACCAGAGCGGTAATAACTGCGAACCGGTTAGCATCATGATAGCAATCTGACTCACAACACTCGTTTGCGTAATAGAAAAAAACGGCAAATGTGATAATTGTTGATAATGGAAAAAAAGAAAACAAAATATTGATACAGAGATATAAGGACAGACAACCGTTTTAAATTTGGATAAATAATATGTCTTTGTATCATATTTGTAAGTTAAATGTTGAAATAGAAATCCCGCAATTAACACAAAAAAAGTTGTGAAATTAAAGGCAAATAAATTTAAAAACGAGTAAAGATAACTATTTTCAATTAAGGTTTTGTTATTGATAAATACACCTAAGCAATGACTGAAGACAATCATTATAATTGCAACGCCACGTAACACATGGATAGAATGAATTTTTTGAGCTTTTACAGTTGTCATTTTTATTAATAAGAATAGAAAATATATAATTCTCTATACTGTATCATATAATTAAACGACAATAATAAGTATTTATAAAAACGAAGATAAACAGTTATCAAAGAAATGTCATATTGTATTAATGTTGTCTATTTAATTTCTTTGCAGCAAACGAACAGATAGGAATGATTTCTCGATGTTCTTCGGTTAATTTTTTGACAGTAAGATCGAGTAATTTATCAGCCAAACCTTGACCTCGATAAATTGAATCCACAAAAGTGTGATTAATTGTCGCTTTGTCTTGACCAATACGAGAAAATGTCATTTCTGCTATTTCTTTATCATTATCAAGAATATAAAATCTTTCTGGGTCTTCTTTATAGATAAGTGACATGCGGTTCCCCTTACATTTGGAAAAATAAGCATCAAGTGTGAAATTATTTGTTTATAATGTTACCAACTTATTTATATTAAGGAATTTTATTTAGATTTTTCACTTATTTTTTCGGAATTAACGACTTCTTCGTTAACCTGATTTTTTATCGATTACCTATGGATAATATTAACTTTGTTGAATTTATACTGAAATTTTTTAATTATATAAATTTAAAAAAGTAGAACGGTATTAACTTGATCAATTAACACATCATTTGTATTTCATAGGTGAACTTTTGATATAAACGTAATATTCCGATTATATTCAATTATTCACCTTCATTTGATTTACCATTTGTTGATATTTTTAAAGATTGCTGTACATTCTAAAATAGACGTTTAGCAACATTATATAATTCCATATCAAACGGACGTTTCATTGTATTAATTGCTTCTATAATGTCGTGATGAACTAATTTACCATTTTGTACACCTACACAGCGTCCAGCATGACCTTGTAGCAACAACTCGACTGCGAAAGCACCCATACGAGAACCTAAAATACGATCGTAAGGAACTGGTGAACCACCTCGTTGAACATGACCAAGCACAGTAGCACGGGTTTCATGATGTACAGCAGCTTCAATATCAGCCGCAAGCTGATTAACATCACACATATGCTCAGTAACGGTTACAATAGCATGTTTTTTACCCTTAGCAAAACCGAGTTTAATTTCTTCAATTAAGTCTTCTTTAGTATAAGAAACTTCAGGGATAATCATGAATTCACAACCGCCAGCCACAGCTGCATTTAACGTTAAATCACCACAATCACGTCCCATAATCTCAATTACAGAAATACGATGATGAGAAGAACAAGTATCACGCAATCTATCGATAGCTTCTACGGCGGTGCTAAGTGCGGTAAAATAACCAATTGTATAGTCGGTACCACGAATATCATTATCAATTGTGCCAGGTAAACCAATACAAGGGAATCCTTCTTCGGTTAAGCGCATTGCTCCCATATAAGAACCGTCACCGCCAATGACAACTAATGCATCGATTTGGTGTTTTTGCAGATTCGCTATTGCTTTTTTTCTTACCTCTTTATCTTTAAATTCAGGAAATCTTGCTGAACCTAAAAATGTACCGCCTCGTGTAATAATATCGGACACACTAGAACGATCTAATTGAGTAATTCGATCTTCACAAAGTCCTAAATAACCATCGTGAATACCAAAAACATCTAATCCTTCCGTTAATGCCGTTCTAACCACACCACGAATCGCAGCATTCATCCCTGGCGCATCACCACCACTGGTTAAGATACCAATTTTTTTTATCATACAACATAACTCCAAATAATAATTAACTTTTAACTATTATAGAGTTTTAACAGATATCTAACAATAAATATAAAAGCTATTTTTGGTTATAATTTATCGCTTATTTTTTCAGCAGGAACAACCGATATAGGATCTTGATGAATAATAACTGTGGCAGGTGCAAATTCATTAGAAAGATGTTTTTCAACCGCATCGGTTATGGCATGCGCTTTTACTAATGGCATGTTATCATCAAGTTCAATGTGTAATTGAATAAATTTTACAGGTCCTGCTTGTCTGGTTTTTAAATCATGAAAACCATGTACTTGTGGAAATGAAGCCACAATTTCAGCTATTTTTTGATTGTCATTATCAGGCAATGCGCGATCAAGCAGATCTTGAATAGCGTTGTAGGCAATTTGATAAGCATTATAACAAATGACTAAAGCGATAAAAAATGCAAATACAGCATCTGCATAAGTAATGCCATACCAACTTAAACATAGTGCAATTACTACTGCGACATTCATAAACATATCCGAAGAGTAATGCAGCATGTCCGCTTTCACCGCTTTGCTTTGCGTAATTTTTATCACATATCGTTGATATAACACTAAGACACAAGTAATGACTGTCGAAATGACAGACACGATGATACCAAACAACGGAACATCAAGTGCTGTTGGATGAACAATTGATTTAATGCTGGAAAGAAGCAAAATTGTCGCAGATCCAATAATAAATGTACTTTGAGCTAAAGCAGCAAGCGATTCTGCTTTACCATGACCAAAAGTATGATCATCATCAGCAGGTTTTAGTGCATATCTCACAAGAAAGAAATTTAGACCGGATGCGATTAAATCTATACTTGAATCAAGCAGTGAAGCAAATAAACTGATTGAGCCCGTGAACCAACAAGTAATTAACTTAATAGAAATTAAGAAAATAGAAATTAAGACAGCACTTAATGTCGCTTTTTTAACTAATTTTTCGTACAAATGTGAATTTGACATTTGATACCTATTTATTGATAGGATTCAATTCCTGATGGTAGTACTAACTGTTCAGCAACTTCAGCCGCTTTAGTTTTACCTAATAAAGCATCAATAATTTTCAAAGCAAAATCAATTGAAGTCGCAGGACCTTGGCTAGTAATGATTTTATACTGTTCGTCAAAGTATACTCTTTCAGCTTTCCAATGTTTAAATGCATCTTGAGTTGTTGGATAACCGGTCATAAAAGCATGCGGGAATAAATGATGATATTGTAAAACCATTGCAGGTGAAGCACAAATGGCCGCAACAATATTACCTGACTGATGTGTTTGTTTTAATTTTTCGATTAACTCAGGACAATCACGAAAATTTTCCGCACCTTTTAAACCACCCGGCAAAATAACCACATCAAAATCAGTGTGTTTAATTTCGGAAAATACTTTTTGTGCAAGGATAGTTACCCCACGAGAACACGCAACTTCACGTGATTGAGAAATACTTGCAGTGATAACTTTTATACCTGCACGGGTCAATAAGTCAATGGTGGTAACGGCCTCAGTTTCTTCACAACCTTGAGATAAGAATACTAATGCTTGTTTAGTCATTATTGTTCTCCTTTTAACATATCAACCGTTATCACAAAGACTAGATAGGATTAATTTACTTTAATCCTTTCAATTTTAGCGCCTAATTTTCTCAATTTATCTTCTATATTATCATAACCACGGTCAATATGGTAAATACGATCAACAATAGTTGAACCTTCAGCAATACAGCCCGCAAGAACTAAACTTGCTGAAGCGCGTAAATCAGTTGCCATGACTTGCGTTCCACTGAGTTTTTCAACACCGTGAGTAATTAATGTATTACCTTCAATTTCAGCTCTGGCCCCCATACGTACAAGCTCAGGTACATGCATAAATCGATTTTCGAAAATCGTTTCTTTAATAATTCCCGTTCCTTGTGCAACCATATTTAAGAGAGAAAATTGGGCTTGCATATCTGTTGGAAAGCCTGGATGTGGTGCAGTATGTATATTGACCGCCTTAGCACGTTTACCTTCCATATCCAAACATATCCAATCTTTGCCGGTTTCAATTTTTGCACCCGCTTCTTTCAATTTAGCAATGACGGCATCAAGTAGCGTTGGATCGGTTTTACGACATGTAATTTTACCTTTAGAGATTGCCGCTGCAACAAGGAAAGTACCAGTTTCAATTCGGTCTGAGACAATCTCGTGTACGCCACCGCCTAAACGCTCAACACCTTCAATCTCGATACGAACAGTTCCTGCACCCGTAATTTTTGCCCCTAGCATATTTAAAAATTTGGCTGTATCAACTATTTCTGGTTCACAAGCGGCATTCTCGATAATCGTTTTACCCTCTGCTAAGGTGGCAGCAGACATAATAGTGACGGTAGCACCAACACTGACCTTGTCCATTACGATATGCGCACCTTTTAATCGTCCTTCAACTGAAGCCTTAACATAGCCTTCATCTAAGGTAATTGTTGCGCCTAATTGTTGTAGGCCAGTGATATGTAAATCAACAGGTCTGGCACCAATAGCACAGCCACCCGGTAACGAAACTTGTCCTTGTCCAAAACGCGCAACCAACGGCCCTAAAGCCCAAATTGATGCACGCATTGTTTTAACCAGTTCATATGGAGCACAATAGTTATCGAGACAACTCGCATCAAGATGAATCGAACCATTACGTTGACATTTAACACCTAACTGACTTAATAATTCTAAAGTCGTATCAATATCTTTCAATTTAGGCACATTTTGAAGTTCAACTGGTTTTTCAGCTAAAATCGCTGCAAATAAAATTGGAAGCGCTGCATTTTTAGCACCAGAAATAACGACTTCGCCATTAAGTGAGGTTGGACCTGTAACGTGAAACTTTTCCATTGTTAACTCTTATGTTTGATAAATTGGCAAATATTATAAAAGTTATTTGCTAATAGATAAATGAATTTTATAAGATATCTAAAAAAACCAACCTTATCATTATTTTCAAAAGCGATTTGTTAAAGACTTTCCAATATTGTTTATGAATTGATAAAATCTCAGCTAAACAATGATTGACTCAAATAAACAAGCACCTTATAGTTAAACACTGTTATTTAGAGTAATCACCGTTAAATTTGTCATGTTTATCGTGATATTATTACTTAACAAAAAACAATTTTATTTAAGAGAAAACAAATGTTTGATTCACTCGCAAAAGCTGGTAAGTACCTTGGACAGGCCGCTAAGTTAATGGTTGGTATTCCCGATTATGATACTTATGTTCAACATATGAAGTTGACCCATCCAGAACAAACGCCAATGACTTATGAAGAGTTTTTTAAAGAACGCCAAGAAGCACGTTATTCTGGTAAAGGTGGGTTTAAATGTTGTTAACAATTAAGAATATGTTATGACTGAGCAAATTAATTCTTCTTTACTTCCTGTCACGATATTAACAGGTTTTCTTGGTGCAGGAAAAACAACACTAATTAATTATTTATTAGAAAATAACCATAACGAAAAAACAATTATTATCGAAAATGAATACGGGCCAGTAAATATTGACAGTAATTTACTTAATGTCAGCACGGATATTCAAATTGTCGAAATTACTAATGGTTGTATTTGTTGTACCATTCAAGGCGAACTAACTGAAGCACTACATCAACTGCATGCTAAACGAATCGCAGGTGAATTACATTTCGATCGTCTTATTATTGAAACGACAGGGCTTGCTGATCCTGCGCCAATCATACAAACTTTTTTTATTGATGAATTGATTCGGGAAACGATTCAATTAGATGCAATAGTCACTTTAGTCGATGCTAAACACATACTAACACATCTTGATGAGCATCGAGTCGCCCTTTCACAGATCGGTTTTGCAGATCGCATTATTTTAACAAAAACAGATTGTGTTGATGATGAACAAAAAAATCACGTTATAAATCGACTTCACCATATTAATCATAAAGCCATGATAATTGAAGCGGTTAATGGTCAACTTCCAAAATCCGCATGGCTAGATATTCACGCATTTGATTTGAGTGATGAGCTCAACATTAATCGAGGCTTGTTTGTTATTGACACGAGCCAAAAACACCAATCACCAGGCTTTAAACTCATTCCATTAAAAAAATCTCATTCACTCAAAAATGATGAAATCTGTACCTATCTTTTCGAAGCAAAAGAACTTAATTTAAAAAAGATAGGGTCATTTATGGAACAACTTGTTGAACACTATGGTAATGACATGTTACGTTATAAAGGTGTACTGGCTATACAAGGTAATGCACAACGTTTAGTAGTGCAAGGCGTTCATAAAGTCGTCGGATTTGATTATGGTTCGCCTTGGCAAAATGAACAAGAGAAAGTGTCGAAATTAATTGTTATCAGTCGCCCCTTACCTTTTGACGAGTTGAATCAGGCGTTTTTAAAAACTATGGAAATTTAATCGTCAACTTGCATCAATGGTTTATTACATCAATTTATTCCGTTATTAAAAAATTATATGGTATTCACGCTTCTTTATTGGCATTTAATAACGGTTAAATTTTCATTTTCTTTTATGTAATACAAAATCCATTTTTTCAATTAATCGGGTACTTTTTTTAATTTATTTGTTCCCTCTAATCAAAACAAAAAATATAACTTGTTTTCAACATAAATTTTTAGATTTTCTGAACTGGACTTACTTTTTTGCCAAAAGGTCTATTTACCGATCATTTGAAGATAAATCATATATCCCAAACCGCATACATAATAGTAATATCAAATCCAAATATGATAACATAGACCCTATTTAATATTTATAGGATAACTGACTTAATAGTATGGATTATGATATCGCAATTGTAGGTCTTGGACCTGCAGGCAGTACCTTAGCTCGTTTACTTAGCCCATCATTTAAAATTATTGCATTGGATAAAAAACATCAATCCGGTGATGCAGGTTTTCATAAGCCTTGTGGTGGATTACTCGCTAATGATGCACAAAAATCATTTATTCGGCAAAAACTTAATTTACCTACTGATATTTTATCTAATCCGCAAATTTTCAGCGTAAAAACTTATGATCTACAAACAAATCTTGTTCGTAATTATCAACGTACTTATGTTAGTTTCAATCGGCATAAATTCGATTTATGGTTGAAATCACTAATTCCATCCTCTGTTGAAGTGCATCACAATACATTATGCAAAGAGGTTATGCGTATTATAGAAGGTTATCAAATTACTTATCTTGATGAAAATAACATAGAACATAAAATCACAACTCGTTATGTTGTTGGCGCAGATGGGGCAAATTCTTTAGTGAGACGAATGCGTTATCCTTCCCATTCAATAAGACAGTATGTTGCTATACAACAATGGTTTTCAGAAAAGCATCCCCATCCTTTTTATTCTTGTATTTTTGATAATCAATCAACCAATTGTTATGCTTGGAGCATTTCAAAAGACGGGTCATTTATTTTTGGTGGCGCCTTTCCTAAAAAAACCGCCAATCAACAGTTTGAAAATCTGAAAGAAAAATTAACTCAGCAAGGATTTATTTTCGGGGAACCCCATAAGACCGAAAAATGCTTAGTGATTTATCCAAACCGCTTTCGTGATTTTTATACAGGAAACGAGAACATTTTTTTAATCGGTGAAGCAGCAGGATTTATTAGTGCCAGTTCTTTAGAAGGCATTAGTTATGCACTTGATAGCGCCGAGATTTTAAGTAAAATTTTAAATAGCGCTGATCCCGATCCGAATAAACGATACTATTTTAAAACTTTGCCGTTACGATTAAAGCTGTACAGTAAAATAGTCAAAGCCAAAATATTAACCACCCCTTTTTGGCGTAAATTAATCATGAAAAGTAAATTTCAGCATATAAATATGGAATAAATTATATTAGACTGCATACTGTTAATTAAATAATAAATTAGTTTAATAATATTGATGAAATAAATTAGGAAATAATTATTATGTTTGACGTAAACGATTTAATTCGTTTTAATCACGAATGGTCAGAAAAGATTGAGCAGGAAGACCCTGAATTTTTTAAACAACTTGCGGTTAAACAAAACCCTAAATTTTTATGGATCGGCTGTTCGGATAGCCGTGTTCCAGCAGAAAAACTGATCAAACTCAAACCCGGAGAGATGTTTGTCCATAGAAATGTCGGTAATCAAGTAATTCACACAGATCTTAACTGTTTATCGGTCGTGCAATATGCTGTTGATGTGCTAAAAATTGAAGATATTATCGTTTGTGGTCATTTAGACTGTGGAGGAATTCGAGCTGCAGTCGAAAATCCAGATCTCGGTTTAATCAATAATTGGTTGTTACATATTCGTGACCTATGGTTTCGAAATAGTTCACTACTTGGAAAATTTGCGCCAGAACTTCGCATGGATATATTATGCGAATTAAATGTTATTGAACAAGTTTATAATTTAGGACATTCAACCATTATTCAGTCAGCTTGGCAACGCGGTCAAAAAGTCAATTTACATGGATGGGTGTATGGCATTGATAATGGTAAGATTACCGATTTGCATATTACTTCATCAAGTAGCGAAAATCTTGAGATTAATTATAGAGAAGCGATTTCTTATCTTTTAAATTTACACAAAGATCAATAATTATTGGTTTAAATTTATTTGAAGCGGTAGATAATTTGATTACTGCTTCCTCGCCATAATAGCTTTGGATCGGCTTGTTCTTGAATAAATTTGCCATCAATTAAGACATCAATATAAGGAATGACAGCCTGTTGTTCCGCTGTTAACTCATCAAGTTTATAGCCAGTCCAAAGCCAGATATCTTTGTTTTCACATTCTGTTTTTACACGTTTTACCAATTTTAAAATTGTCGGCACATTTTGAGGGTGCAAAGGATCACCGCCTGAAAGCGATAATCCTTGACGTTTTATTTCTGTATCTTGTAAATCTTTGATGATTTGATCTTCTACTGACTGTGTAAATGGTAAACCCGAATCTAATGACCATGTACTTTTATTGTAGCAGCCACGACATTGATGAACGCAGCCAGCGACAAAAAGCGTACATCGAGTACCTTCACCATTTACAACATCAACAGGATAGTAACGATGATAGTTCATAAATAGGTAATAATTTTTTAACCAATTTGCCCATTATCTAAATGTTTAACACGACGTTTAACTTCTTCTTGTTTACCTGCATTGAATGGACGTGCATCGGGACTACCTAAATACCCACAAACACGGCGAGTTACCGAGACTTTAGCCGAATCATGATTACCACAACTTGGGCAGACAAACCCTTTACTGGTACATGAAAATTCACCGGTATAACCACATTCATAACATTCATCAATTGGCGTATTGGTACCATAGTAAGGTACTCGAGAATAGCTATAATCCCAAACATCTTCTAACGCTTTAACATTGTTAATCATATTTGGATATTCACCGTAACAGATAAACCCACCATTTGCCACCGCAGGATATGCTTTTTCAAACTCAATTTTTTCGTACGGATTCACTTTTTTCTCAACGTCTAAATGGAAACTATTGGTATAGTAACCTTTATCTGTCACTCCTGGTATAACACCAAATTCAGCTGTATCAAGACGGCAGAAGCGATCGCATAAGTTTTCACTTGGTGTACTGTATAGACTAAATCCGTAACCAGTTTCCTCTTTCCATTGTTCAACTGCTTTACGTAAATGTTCAACAATAGCTACGCCTTTTTCACGTAAAATTTCGCTATCAAAAGGATGTGTTTGATTACCGTATAATGCATTTAATGTTTCATGAAGCCCAATATAACCAAGCGAAATTGAAGCTCGACCATTTTTGAAAATTTCAGATACACTATCATCTTCTTTTAGTCTTACGCCACATGCCCCTTCCATATATAAAATTGGTGCAACACGTGCTTTAACACCATCCAGACGGGCAATGCGTGTCATCAATGCTTTTTTACAAAGTGCTAAACGTTTATCTAAAATTTCCCAGAAACTTGCTTCATTACCTTTTGCTTCAATGGCAATACGTGGCAAGTTTAAACTAATCACACCTAGATTATTACGTCCGTCATGAAGTTGTTCACCGTCTTCTTCATAAACACCTAAAAAGCTTCGACATCCCATAGGTGTTTTGAATGAACCAGTCACTTCAACAACTTTATCGTAGTTTAAAATATCAGGATACATGCGTTTACTTGCACACTCTAATGCAAGTTGTTTAATATCGTAATTTTTGTCATCAGGCTGACGATTAATACCATCTTTAATAGCAAAAACAAGTTTAGGAAACACAGCAGTTTTGTGATTTTTACCTAAACCTTTAATGCGAACTTTTAAAATGGATTCTTGGATTAAACGTGATTCCCAACTGGTACCTAAACCAAAACCAAACGTTACAAATGGTGTTTGACCATTAGCGGTGTGTAAGGTATTAACTTCGTATTCAAGCGATTGAAACGCATCATAACACTCTTTTTGCGTTCGACTTTCTGCATAAGCTTCAGGATTTGGAATATGCCATTCTTCAGCAATTTGTTTATGTTTTTGATAACTAATGGTTACAAATTTTGCTAATATTTCATCAATGCGATTGATTGTTGTTCCACCATAGATATGACTTGCGACTTGAGCGATTATTTGTGCGGTAACCGCAGTGGCAGTTGCAATAGATTTTGGCGGTTCAATTTCGGCGTTACCCATTTTAAAACCATTGGTTAACATTCCATCTAAATCAATTAACATACAGTTAAACATTGGGAAAAAAGGCGCATAATCCAAGTCATGATAATGGATTTCTCCAACATCATGAGCACGAGAAACATCTTTTGGTAACAAATACTGTTTGGCATAATGCTTTGCCACAATACCTGCCAGTAGATCACGCTGAGTTGGAATCACTTTACTATCTTTATTAGCATTTTCATTCAAAATAGCCACATTACTTTGTTCGATTAGCCCACGAATATCTTGATTTAAACGACTACGCTCTTCACGAGCACGATCACGGTCGTGACGATATTCGATATAAGTTCTCGCTAATTTTTTATAAGGGCCTGACATTAATTGGTTTTCAACGGCATTTTGGATTTCATTGATATCAACGCTTTCACGTTCGCTCATCTGATTAGTAACAATACGAGCAACTTCAGCACAATAATCTGGATCATTAACATTCGCTGCAACAGCAGCTTTGACTATAGCATCTTTAATGCGAATCTCATTGAACGCAGTTTGACAACCATCACGTTTGATAACTACAGGCATATATACTCCTCAATATTCATTAATAATTAGCGCTTGGACAAGGTTAAGTACACATATTAATATTCATTGTAATTATTAAGAATTATTCGTTTCTCGTAAGAATATTAAGTGTTTTTTGAGATAGACAGAGATTATCACATAGCTTAAACAATACTATATATAGTAGATATATTAAGATTATACACCATATATTGTGTTTTTCTAGATATTTTACTAAATTAAATTACTTGACAAGCTTTAAGCCAAGTACGACAAGTCTTTTGATATGTAAAGCTCGAAAACAAGAAAGGTTATTTTGCAAAGAAATATCAAGCACAAAAAAAGTGCAAGACTCACTTGCACTTTATGTTGTCAAACAGGAGTAAGTTTTTATATTTTAAGACTCATTATTCAACCAATCAGTGTGGAAAACACCTTCTTTGTCGATACGCTTATAAGTATGAGCACCAAAATAATCTCGTTGTGCTTGAATTAGATTTGCTGGTAATACCGCTGAACGATAGCTATCATAGTATGCAATTGCTGCCGATAATGTCGGTACAGCAATCCCTTGTTGTACAGCTAAAGACACAACATCACGCAGTGATTGTTGGTAAGCTTCAACGGTTTGCGTGAAGTATGGAGCGAGTAATAAATTATCAATGTCGTTATTCGCCGCATAGGCATCAGTGATTTTTTGTAAGAACTGAGCACGAATAATACAACCTGCTCTGAAGATTTTCGCAATTTCACCATAATTCAAATTCCATTGATATTGATGAGAAGCGGCTTTTAATTGAGCGAAACCTTGAGCATAAGAGATAATTTTACCCATATAAAGCGCTTTACGGATTTTTTCAATTAACGCTTGTTTATCACCCGAATAAGCAACCTGTTTCGGTCCGCTTAAAACTTTGGACGCCACAACACGTTGTTCTTTAATTGCAGAAAGATAGCGTGCAAATACTGACTCAGTAATTAATGATAAAGGTTCACCTAAATCTAAAGCACTTTGGCTAGTCCATTTACCCGTTCCTTTATTACCTGCTGCATCAAGAATCACATCCACTAAATAATTACCGTCTTTATCTTTATGTTTAAAGATATCGGCCGTAATTTCGATAAGATAACTATCTAATTCACCTTTGTTCCATTCAGTAAATACTTGAGCAAGCTCATCATTATTTAGACCTGCTGCGTGTTTTAATAAAGAATAACTTTCAGCAATTAATTGCATATCGCCATATTCAATACCGTTATGAGCCATTTTGACGTAATGACCAGCCCCATCTGGTCCGATATAAGTCACGCAAGGTTCACCATTTACTTTAGCGGCAATTTTTTCCAAGATTGGAGCGACTAATTCGTAAGCTTCTTTTTGACCGCCAGGCATAATTGAAGGACCTTTTAATGCCCCTTCTTCACCACCTGAAACACCGGCACCAATAAAGTTAAATCCTTCTTCAGAAAGTGTTTTATTACGGCGAATCGTATCTTCAAAATAAGCATTACCACCATCAATGATTATATCGCCTTTATCAAGTAAAGGACGTAATTCATCAATTACCGCATCAGTCCCTTTACCTGCTTGAACCATTATTAATATACGACGCGGCTTTTCCAGAGCATTGACAAAATCTTCAATCGTAAAGTAAGGAACCAATTGTTTATCGGAATTCTCAGCGACAACTTGCTCTGTTTTATCTTTAGAACGGTTGTAAATAGCAACAGAAAACCCACGACTTTCAATATTGAGCGCAAGGTTACGCCCCATGACCGCCATTCCAATAACACCGATTTGTTGTTTAGACATGATTTGGCTCCTTTATTTAATCTTATACAACCTTTCTAATAAGGTTTTTAACAACATCCAAAACTTTAAATAAGTTTTATAAAATAAAATTATGCTATATTTGCCACAAAAAATGCCGTATCAGCATAGAATACGGCATTTTTATAACTTTACTGGTTTAACATCCCTACCCTAAAAATCATGAGCGTTT
The DNA here is from genome assembly GCF_001690185.1 of Gilliamella sp. wkB308. Lineage (GTDB taxonomy): Bacteria > Pseudomonadota > Gammaproteobacteria > Enterobacterales > Orbaceae > Gilliamella > Gilliamella apicola_I. The sequence continues at coordinate 272,399 of NZ_LZGN01000034.1, read as the reverse complement.
CATCATTTCAAAAAACTCGTCATTCGTTTTAGTCATGGCAAGTTTATCAATTAAAAACTCCATTGCATCGATTTCACCCATAGGGTTAAGAATCTTGCGTAAGATCCACATTTTTTGTAGTTCATCCGGTGAAGTCATTAAATCTTCTTTACGCGTACCTGAACGGTTAAAATCAATAGCCGGGAATACACGACGCTCAGCGATTTTACGAGATAAATGCACTTCCATATTACCCGTACCTTTAAACTCTTCGTAAATGACTTCGTCCATTTTTGAACCTGTGTCAATCAACGCAGTAGCAATAATCGTTAAACTACCACCCTCTTCGACATTACGAGCAGCACCAAAAAAGCGTTTTGGACGATGTAACGCATTGGCATCTACACCACCGGTTAATACTTTACCCGATGACGGAACCACTGTGTTATAAGCTCGAGCTAAACGCGTAATAGAGTCTAACAAAATAATGACATCTTTTTTATGTTCAACTAAGCGTTTTGCTCGCTCAATAACCATTTCAGCAACTTGAACATGTCTTGCTGCTGGTTCGTCAAAGGTTGATGCTACCACTTCACCTTTAACTAAACGTTGCATTTCGGTAACTTCTTCTGGACGTTCATCAATCATCAATACGACCAGTTCACATTCAGGATGATTAACCGCTAAGCTTTGAGCAATATTTTGCAACAACATTGTTTTACCCGCTTTCGGCGGAGCAACGATTAAACCACGTTGACCTTTACCAATTGGCGAAGCTAAATCAAGTACTCTGGCGGTGATATCTTCAGTTGATCCATTCCCACGTTCCATACGTAAACGGGAATTAGGATGAAGTGGAGTTAAGTTTTCGAAAAGAATTTTATTGCGGGCATCTTCAGGCTTGTCATGATTGACTTCATTCACTTTTAACAAAGCAAAATAACGCTCGCCTTCCTTAGGCGGTCTGATTTTACCTGCAATGGTATCACCAGTTCTTAAATTGAATCGTCTAATTTGACTTGGTGAGACATAAATATCATCAGGTCCTGCTAAATAAGAGCTATCAGCTGAACGTAAAAATCCGAATCCATCTTGCAAAATTTCAAGCACACCATCACCAAAAATATCTTCACCACTTTTGGCATGTTGTTTAAGGATTGCAAAGATAATGTCTTGTTTTCTAAGACGGGCAAGATTTTCTAGCCCCATTGTTTTTTCACCGAGCGCTACTAGCTCGGAAACAGATGTGTTTTTTAATTCAGTTAAATTCATAATTTTAAAAATTCTTGAGGATAAAATTGATATGTTTGCAATTAATGTTATTTTTGTATAATCGTTTCATTTACTTATAAAAAAATTCTCTCTCTGACAATACACAAATTCAATTTGTTATGAAGCTTTTAATGATAATTTAATATCTGAATATAGAATTTTCACCACTTTATCAAGAAAAACAATGAATTGTAGAAAGGGGTCTTCGTAAGAGCTAGCAATTTACACTAAAAACAGTAATATGTCTATAATAAATTCAGTTTGTTTTAATAAATTTGTAAATATTATTATTACAATAAGTAAATGAGTAAAAGAGTAATACGCAATTTAATTACTCTTTTTATGCTTTAGGTACTAAAATCAATTTATTCGAAAAATCTAAAACAACATTAAAGTTGTTCATCAATGAAACTTTTAAGTTGAGCTTTAGACAATACACCGACTTGAGTTGCAACCACTTGACCATTTTTAAAAATCAATAGTGTTGGAATGCCTCTAATACCAAATTTCGGTGCAATATTTGGGTTTTCTTGCACATCTAATTTTGCAATCACAATTTTATCACTATATTCTTGGGCAACTTCTTCTAAAATTGGGGCTAACATTTTACACGGCCCACACCATTCAGCCCAGAAATCAACCAATACAGGCTTTGTTGCTTCTTTGATTGCATTATCAAAAGTCGTTTCAGTAAGAGAAACAATATTATTGCTCATTTATTTTCTCCAAATATAGAATTACATGGTTTTATATTAGGATATTTTCGTTTTCTTCGCTAGTAATTATTATAATAGGGTATAATTATTAGTGATGACCGCAAGTTTAATATGTTATAATCTCACTATTCCGATAATTAAACTTAAAACCACAATGATTCAATCTTATCTAACAAAAACAACATTTAATCAATTTCCGCTTCATCCATTAGTGATTAAAGCACTTGAGAAAAAAGGGTTTGTTTATTGTACACCAATTCAAGAACAAGCTTTACCCTTTACAACAAAAGGAATTGATATCGCCGGTCAAGGACAAACTGGAACAGGCAAAACAATGGCGTTTTTGGCATCAACATTTAACTATTTGTTGAATCATCAACCCTTGCCAGATCATAAAGCAAATCAACCTCGAGCTATCATTATTGCCCCAACGCGTGAATTAGTTGTGCAAATTTATCATGATGCAGAGTTATTATCTAACGAAACCGGATTAAAATTAGGATTAGCCTATGGTGGTGATGGCTATGATAAACAATTAAAAATGTTATCCGCAGGTGTAGATATTTTAATTGCAACAACTGGTCGCTTAATAGATTATGCTAAACAAAAATATATCAATTTAGAATCAATTCAAGTTGTAGTTTTAGATGAAGCTGATCGAATGTTTGATTTAGGTTTTATTCGAGATGTACGTTGGATATTTAAACATATGACACCGCCAGAAAAACGCTTAACGATGTTATTTTCTGCTACGTTAACGCATAATGTACGCGAACTTGCATTTGAGCATATGAACAATCCTCAATATGTTGAAGTAGAACCAGAACAAAAAATTGGTCACCGCATTAAAGAAGAATTATTTTTTCCATCAAATGAAGATAAATTAGCTTTATTACAGACACTTATCGAAGAAGAATGGCCAGACCGTTGTATCATTTTTGCAAATACTAAAATTGCATGTGAAAAAATCTGGCGTCATTTAGTTGCTGATGGTCACCGAGTAGGATTATTAACGGGTGATATTGCTCAGAAAAAACGTTTATCAATTTTGGAACAATTCACGCGAGGTGATATTGATATTCTCGTTGCAACAGATGTTGCAGCACGTGGTTTACATATCCCGAATGTAACACATGTTTTTAACTATGATCTTCCTGATGATTGTGATGATTACCGTCACCGTATTGGTCGTACTGGTCGAGCAGGAGCTGAAGGTAATTCAATTTCTTTGGCTTGTGAACGATACTCACAAAATTTGCCAGCCATTGAAAAAGCTATTGCGCATGCAATCCCTGTTAGTCAATATGATCCTTCGGCATTGTTAACGGACTTACCAGCGCCAAAAGCGTTTAGACGTCCACCTAGAAGAAGATCATCTTCATAACTGATCGTTTGATCACCCTAAATATAGTTATCTAAAATTATCATCAAACAGTAATGTTTTTTAGATAACTATAGTGACCATTTTATTTGTGTGATTAACACCCCAAAATGACGATTATAATGTTAGTCTTTTTTTCGTTGCTTTAAAAAATCTTGATATGCAGTCTCTATTGCATTTTTAGTCGTTTTTGATAATGATGCAACATGGCATCGGTGTAATGAACCATATAAGACAAAGAGAATATTTTTAGAGATTTCAGCTTTTTTAGACTTAATTTTATGATAGGTTTCTAAATACCCTATTTTACGATAAGTTTCGACATCTTTTATTCCAACACTACACAATAATCGCTCTAATGATAATGTCATATTGGGTAGCTCTTTTATTCGATTCGTTTTTATTTCGTTTTTTTCATGTTTTTCTTGTTTAGCATATTCAATCGCCATTTTAGCCAATGAATGCAATTTTGGCAGATCATTGAGCCACTCATCCTTAACTTTATAATAATCAAGTAATTTGGTTAAAACACCTGATGATAACGTTAGCGGTTGCATACCTTGTTCTATAAAGAATGAACGGTATGATGTATGACCTCTTAAATAGAAATCCGTTTGACTTATCCATCCAAACATTGTTGTATCGCTACTAATGCTGAACCCACCAAAAAAGGTTTTAATTGAAATGCCATTAAAGCCAGAGAATTTTGTTAATATTTGATTTGCAAAGGTTGAACTCATATTTTATTTCCATTTTTTTACTTAATTCTATACTAAATCACTTAACCAACTTAATTATCAAATCAAAATTATCGTATTTTATTCAATACTCCAACTAATTTTAGTATCTATTAATCATTATTGCGATCTACCTTCCATAATTAGACAAAAGTTATTAATTATCGAAATATTTATTGTTATTAATGACAAATATCAAAAAAAGTGTTGCAATTGTAAATTTTAGGTGTTTTTCGACCCAGAATTCCAAAAGAAAAGTAGGTTAAAGATTGTTATTCTGACTTAATAATTATACAATCTCTTCCAGTAGATTTTATTAAATTCATTTTGTCTTTATCCATTATCATGATTAAAAAAATTTTTGGTTTATTTTCTCTATTTTTTTCGTTTGTGGCATCTGCTGATCGACAACCACTAATAGATTCGTTCGTCCTATGTAATCCAAATTTTTTCAATACTGTTTATAGCAATAAAGATGAGCTAAAACGTTTTACCAATATCCAAATTTTTGACGGTAATCTGGCTTATATTCCTGTCACTAATCGATTTGATACGGGTAAAAATTTTATGTATTTTTCGCTGCCTATCAAATACAAAAATTTAACGATAAAAGGTTACTATGACAGTGCAATGGATTTAGGCAAAATTGGTAAATATTATTTTTGGGGATTCATTATTGATAATGATATTAATCAAATCAAAAATACATTAAATTACCTAAACTGGAAAAACATGGAAGATAACCAGCTTTATATTGCCAATCCTAAAATTCGGAGCCTCAATGATGATAATCAAGTTTGGCATACTAATACTGGTACTGTTGTTGGTGTAAAAACGATTCCTGCACCTAATACGATTGAAAAATTGCTATTACTTGAGAAAAATGGCAGTATGACTTTACTTATGTGTTCGATTCAAGGCGCCGTCACATCTGAACTGCTTAGGCGAGAACGCCCTGATATTCAGTAACATTTGATAAATTAAATTGCTAACTCGTCCATTTCACCCGTTCGAATACGTATTACCTGTTCTACGTTATACACAAAAATCTTACCGTCCCCAATTTTTCCTGTTTGTGCTGTTTTCATAATTGTTTCAATACACATTTCTAAAATATCATCAGGAACAATCAGTTCAATTTTTACTTTGGGTAAAAAATCTACCATATATTCAGCACCACGATACAGCTCTGTATGTCCTTTTTGGCGACCAAAACCTTTAACTTCGGTCACCGTCATACCAGTAATACCTTGATCAGCAAGCGCCTCTCTAATATCATCTAATTTAAAGGGTTTGATAATCGCTTCAATTTTTTTCATCTCTATTTGCCTTTTATTCGATATTACCAATTCTTAAATCCAAAAGCAGAAGTAATCGGATAACGTCTGCCTTTACCAAAGTTACGTGCCGTAATTTTAGGCCCTACTGCTGATTGGCGACGTTTATATTCATTAATATCAACTAATTTTATGACTCGTCTTATTGTTGATTCATCATAGCCTTGCTCAACCAGTTCTGCAACGGAAAGATCCTGCTCAACATAGCCTTTTAAAATACCATCTAAAATATCATAAGGAGGTAAACTATCTTCGTCTTTCTGATCAGGTGCAAGTTCGGCTGAAGGCGGACGAGTAATGACGCGTTCTGGAATAACATAAGATCGTGTATTTCGGTATTTGGATAATGCAAAAACCAAGGTTTTAGGTACATCTTTAAGTACATCAAATCCGCCTGCCATGTCACCATATAGAGTGGCATAACCGACCGACATTTCACTTTTATTACCGGTTGTTAACACCAGTCTGCGACGTTTATTGGACAGTGCCATTAAAATGACACCCCGACAACGGGCTTGTAAATTCTCTTCAGTGGTATCTTTTTGTGTTCCGGCAAACATGGGACTTAAAGACGACATAAATGCATCAAACATTGGTTCTATTGATACAATATCAAATTCTACACCTAAAATTTCGGCTTCTTCTTTAGCATCGGCGATACTGATATCAGCAGTATATCGAAATGGCATCATTACCGCTTGTACTTTATCTTTACCTAACGCATCAACCGCAATGGCGAGTGTTAAAGCAGAATCAATCCCTCCTGAAAGCCCTAATACTGCGCCTTGAAAACCATTTTTCGTAATATAATCACGTGTTGCAAGCACTAACGCATCATAGACAGAAGCTAAATCATGATTCTGACAAATTTCCAGTGCTGGATGATCGAGACCAAATTCAAAATGAGTAATTTGTTCTTCAAACTGATTAAGTTGACAAACAATCTCACCTTTTTCATTGCAAACAAACGAGCCGCCATCAAAGATTAACTCATCTTGCCCTCCAATTTGATTAACATAAACAATCGGTAGTTGTGTTCGGATAGCATGATCTTGGATCAATGCTTGACGATTTTTCTGTTTTTGATAATCATAAGGAGAAGCATTTATTGTGATCACCAAATCAACTTTTTGTTCACTAAGCTGATCGATAGGATCATTTTGCCAAAGATCTTCACAAATCAATAAACCTATTTTCTTTCCTTTGAAAGAGACAACACCGCTTTGATTTCCGGCTGTAAAATAGCGCTTTTCATCAAAAACATCATAGTTTGGCAATAGCTGCTTATGATAACAAGCCAACTGTTTTCCTTCAGAAAAAAATGAAAGTGAATTATAGATTTCTCCATTTTGCCAAGATGGATGACCAACTATAACAGCACACTGCTTGCTTGCATCTTGAATAGACAATAACGCTTTTTGGCAACGCGCTTTAAAATCGGATCGGAAAATAAGATCCTCTGGGGGATAACCACATAAAGCTAGTTCTGAGAATATAATCAGGTCGTGGCATGAATGGTGCTTGATCAGTTCAATAATCTGCTCAGTATTGCCTTCTATATCGCCCACACGCCAATTTTTTTGTGCTAAAACAATAGATATAGCCATATAAAATTTAATTTCATAAAACAAAATTGCCGATAAGTTTAAATGATTCTATGTTGCACTGCCACATTTTTATCGCTAACATGCAACATTAACTCGACTTGAACTTGTTTGGAAATGATTATGCAAAAAATTCTAAATGTGGCACTAGCAAAACGTAGCTATCCCATCACTATTGGTGAAAACCTTCTTAATGAATTTGAACATTTTAAACTTCAAGCAGGTCAACGGGTAATGATTGCAACAAATGAAACCATTGCACCACTTTATTTACAAAATCTAATCGACATGCTTGAAACGCATGGCATTGAAACGGATTGTATTATTGTTCCTGACGGTGAACAATACAAAACGATGGAAACATGGAATAAGATGTTAACGGCGTTACTTGCCAATAACCATACCCGTAATTCAATCCTGATTGCATTAGGTGGTGGCGTGATTGGTGATGTAGCAGGATTTGCAGCGTCAGCTTATCAACGTGGTATTAAATTCATCCAAGTACCCACGACATTACTTTCCCAAGTTGACTCATCGGTAGGCGGTAAAACTGCGATTAACCACCCATTGGGCAAAAATATGATTGGCGCATTTTATCAGCCACAAGCAGTTGTCATTGATCTTCATTGTCTAAAAACGCTACCCCAGCGTGAACTTTCGGCAGGTTTAGCAGAAGTGATTAAGTATGGCATTATTTTAGATAGTGATTTTTTTAATTGGTTAGAACTGCATATTAATGATTTACTAAATTTAGATGTAGATGCGTTAAGTTACTGTATTTATCGCTGCTGTGAACTTAAAGCCCAAGTGGTAGCCGCAGATGAAACCGAACAAGATATGCGAGCAATACTAAACCTTGGTCATACTTATGGACATGCAATCGAAGCCGAACTTGGCTATGGCAATTGGCTACATGGTGAAGCAGTCAGTGTGGGAATGATCATGGCTGCACATACTGCATCCATATTGGGTAAACTTTCAGTGACAGAAATCGATCGCATTAAAAATTTACTCATAAAAGCCAAACTACCAGTTGTTAGACCAACACAAATGTCGATTGAATCTTATATACCACACATGCTCCGTGACAAAAAAGTCCTATCAGGCAAACTGAGATTAGTGATTCCAACCCAGATTGGACATGCTGAAGTGATTGATGGAATTAATAAAAACGTGGTCATTGAATCGATAACCCGAACTTAAATTAAACTAATTAACTCATAGCGACGTTTTTATCGTTATCAATCCATGCACGAATATTATTGAGTGGTTAAGTCATTATCAGGTTTTATTAGCGTTTATTTATAAACATGAGAATTAATGCGGAATTTGTTCCCCCCCTTAAAATTTATTAATACAAATGGAATATCACTCCCCTCTTGCAAGTATTCAACCCATTAACAACAGGTTTTAAAGCGTGTGCAATTACACCTATATCAATTAATCAATATAAATTGTAAAACATTTATTACAGTTGAGATAACATTATCAATCTATTCATTGTAATCTATAAAAAACACATAATTTATAGATATAACGTATAAAACAATCTTTATTATCTAAGATTTAAAAAATTTAGTTTACTACATTGTATTTTTGTGTTTACATATTATCCGTTTATGTAATAAATATTTTACATATGAAATATTTAAATGACTCTCATAAGGAATGCAAAATGTTAAAAGATACACTCAATAATGTCCGAATTCGAGATGAGCACATGTTAATTACCCCTGAAGAAATAAAAGCGCTTTACCCTTTATCCCATGAATTTGAAACGCAAATTGCATCATCACGTCAAACCATAGTTGATATTTTAGAACGCCGAGATCACCGTTTATTAATTGTATGCGGCCCCTGCTCTATTCATGATACTGATGCTGCTATTGAATATGCACATAAGTTAAAAAAACTAGCTGACGAAGTTAAAGATAATCTCTTTATTGTTATGCGTGTCTACTTTGAAAAACCGCGAACCACTGTTGGTTGGAAAGGTATGATCAATGATCCCCATATGGATAGTTCATTTGACATTGAATCTGGTCTAAAAAAAGCCCGTAAATTATTGCTTGATATCGTCAAAATTGGGTTACCAATTGCTACCGAAGCACTCGATCCCAATACACCACAATATATTGGTGATTTAATTAGTTGGGCTGCAATTGGAGCAAGAACAACAGAATCACAAACTCATCGTGAAATGGCATCCGGTCTTTCAATGCCTGTTGGTTTTAAAAATGGTACTGATGGTAGCTTAGATGTCGCTATAAATGCGATGAAATCCGCTTCAATGGCACACCGTTTTGTCGGGATTAATCAGCAAGGACAAGTTACCGTACTTCAAACACTGGGCAATCCAAATGGACATGTCATTTTACGAGGTGGTAAAGCACCTAATTTTGATGCTGAAAATGTTGCACTCTGTGAGATCCAAATGCAAAAAGCAGGGTTACTACCTAATCTTATGATTGATTGCAGCCATGCTAATTCTAATAAAGATTATCGAAATCAACCCATTGTTGCTAACTCAATCATTGACCAAATTGAACAAGGTAATAATGCTATTATTGGTGTGATGATTGAAAGTAATTTAAACGAAGGCAATCAATCTTCCGAGCAACCAAAAGAAAACTTTAAATATGGTGTATCGGTGACGGATGCTTGTATTAATTGGGAAACAACCGAGCAGCTGTTACGAAAAATGAATACCCTGTTAGGGAAACCATTACTTAATCGACAAAAACAGTCACCGCAATCATAACTATGTTAGTTTAGATGAAATGCTATCGCCGACAATTTGCCGGCGATTTTTTTAGCCAAGTTGCTTACGTGCATTACGGAAAATACGCATCCAAGGACTATCTTCGCCCCAATTTTCGGGATGCCATGAATTTGTTACCGTTCGAAACACTCGTTCAGGGTGTGGCATCATAATCGTTGCTCGACCATCTTGTGATGTGACAGCAGTTATTCCATTTGGTGAACCGTTAGGATTAGCCGGATATTGCTCGGTCACTTGTCCAAAATGATCGATATAACGAACAGCAATTAAACCTGATGCTTCTAACGCATTTAGATGTGCTTGATCATGCGTTTCGACTTGTCCTTCACCATGTGAAACTGCGATTGGCATATGCGAACCAGCCATATCACTTAATAGTAAAGAAGGGCTTTGTTGAATTTGTACCAAGCTAAAGCGAGCTTCAAAACGTTCCGATACATTACGAACAAAACGAGGCCATAATTCTGCACCGGGAATCAAATCCTTTAAATTTGACATCATTTGACAACCATTACAAACACCTAATGATAAAGTGTTATCACGTTGAAAAAATGTTTCAAACTCTTGTCGAACTTTTTCGTTAAACAATATTGATTTCGCCCAACCTTCACCTGCACCTAAAACATCACCATAAGAAAAACCACCACAAGCAACCAATGTACTAAATTGACTCAATGATACACGACCTTTTAATAAATCCGTCATATGTACATCAATGGCATCAAACCCCGCTCTGTCAAACGCAGCAGCCATCTCAACATGCGAATTAACGCCCTGTTCACGTAAAATGGCGACTTTTGGTTTAACGCCTTTAACTATATAAGGAGCAGCAATATCATTCTGAGGATCAAAGGTAAGTTTTACATTTAAACCAGGATCACTTTCGTTTTGTTTTGCTTGATGTTCTTGATCTGCACATTGTGGATTATCACGTAGACGTTGCATCTGCCAGGTGGTTTCAGCCCACCATGTTCGTAACGTGGTACGTGATTCACTGTAGACTACAGCTGAGTTGTTGCGAATAATAAATTGTTGCCCCGTCTTTGCTTCACCAAGCACATGAACGGTATGTGACAATCCATATTGATTAAAACATGCCATAACACTGTCCAGATGCTCGTTTGCCACCTGAATGACGGCACCCAGTTCTTCATTAAACAGGGTGGCAATCATATCGTGACCTAATGCTGCAATATCAATATCAATCCCACAATGACCGGCAAAAGCCATTTCAGCTAATGTGATAATTAATCCGCCATCTGAGCGATCATGGTAAGCAAGTAAAGCATCTTGATTGATAAGCGTTTGGATAGCCTGATAAAAAGCTAAAAGCTCTTTAGCATCATGTACATCCGCTGTTTTTTGCCCTAAGTGACGATAAACCTGTGCCAATGCAGTCGCACCCAGTGCTTGATGACCTTTGGAAAGGTCAATAAGTAATAAAGAATTATCAACATCAACTTTTAATTGGGGGGTCACTGTTTTACGAACATCTTCAACACGAGCAAAAGCCGAAATGACTAACGATAATGGTGAGGTTACCGATTGTTGTTCACCATTTTGTTGCCATGTGGTTTTCATCGACATTGAGTCTTTACCAACCGGAATAGCCAACCCTAATATTGGGCATAACTCTTCTCCAATTGCTTTTACGGCATGATAAAGTCCCGCATCTTCACCTGGGTGGCCTGCTGCTGCCATCCAGTTAGCTGAAAGCTTAATTCGCTTGATATCGCCAATGTTGGTTGCCGCTATATTGGTAATGGCTTCACCCACGGCAAGTCTTGCCGAGGCAGCAAAGTTAAGTAAAGCAACCGGTGCCCGTTCCCCCATTGACATGGCTTCACCATAATAACTATCTAAACTCGCCGTTGTCACAGCACAATCAGCGACCGGTACTTGCCATGGCCCAATCATTTGGTCTCGTGCAACCATACTGGTAACAGTGCGATCACCGATAGTAATTAAAAACGTTTTTTCAGCAACGGTCGGTAAATGTAAAACCCGTTTAACCGCATCATATAAATTGATATCAGCCGTTGAAAAATTATCGCCATGTGCTTGTTGTGTCTTGACTTCTCTTAACATTTTAGGTGTTTTACCCAATAAAACATCTAAAGGTAAATCGATCGGATTATTATTAAAATAGTCATCATGTAAAGTCACCGTTTTATTAAACGTAGCTTCACCAATTACCGCATACGGTGCGCGTTCACGTTGACAAAGTTCATCAAATACATCAAGACTATCCGGGTGGATAGCAAGAACATAACGTTCTTGTGATTCATTACACCAAATCTCAAGCGGTGACATTCCGGGTTCATCGCTTAAAATTTTCCGTAATTCAAATTGACCACCACAGCCACCATCACTGACCAGCTCTGGCATCGCATTTGATAGACCACCAGCCCCAACATCATGAATAAATAAGATAGGATTATTTTTGCCAAGTTGCCAACACCGATCGATTACTTCCTGACAACGACGCTCCATTTCGGGATTATCTCGCTGCACTGATGCAAAATCTAAATCTGCATCAGATTGTCCCGATGTCATTGATGATGCAGCGCCTCCGCCTAAACCAATATTCATTGCCGGCCCACCTAACACAATTAACTTAGAGCCAGCAGGAAACTCACCTTTTTGAATATGTTCTCGACGAATATTGCCCATGCCACCAGCAAGCATTATGGGTTTATGATAACCACGAAGCTCATAACCATTGTGGCTATTAACGTATTCTTCATAGGTACGAAAATACCCCAAAAGTGCAGGGCGACCAAATTCATTATTAAATGCAGCGCCACCTAATGGACCATCGAGCATAATATCTAACGCACTGACAATTCGGTCAGGCTTACCAAAATCGTGTTCCCATGGTTGTTCAAAATGGGGGATACGCAAATTGGAGACCGAAAACCCGACTAAACCCGCTTTCGGTTTTGCGCCTCGTCCGGTTGCGCCTTCATCACGAATTTCACCCCCACTACCCGTTGCTGCGCCTGGCCAAGGTGATATCGCTGTGGGATGATTATGTGTTTCCACCTTCATCAAAATATCAGCATATTCCTGATGATAACCGTAAGTTTGATTATCGCTATCAGCAAAAAAACGTCCAACTTGAGAGCCATCCATCACCGCCGCATTATCTTTATATGCAGAAGAAACATAATCGGGGGTCTTTTCATAAGTATTTTTAATCATTTTAAACAGTGATTTAGGCTGTTTTTCACCATCTATAACCCAATCGGCATTAAAAATTTTGTGTCGACAATGTTCTGAATTTGCTTGCGCAAACATATAAAGCTCGACATCCGTTGGATTACGATTGAGTTTTTGGAAGTTTTCAACTAAATAATCCATCTCATCTGATGCTAACGCTAAGCCTAATTTAATATTTGCCGCTTCTAATGCCTTACGCCCCTGACCTAACAAATCAATAGTAGTCACAGGAACAGGTTGATCGACTTTGAATAACTGTTCTGCTTGTTCCAGACAAGTCAAAACTGTTTCCATCATTCGATCATGAATGAATGCCAAAAACTCGTTTTTTTGTATATCAGTCAACGGTGAACTCGTTTGAATATAATAAGCAATGCCTCGCTCAATGCGTTGAATTTGTCGTAAACCACAATTATGCGCTATATCGGTTGCTTTTGATGACCATGGTGAAATTGTCCCTATTCTTGGTATAACTAAAAAAAGCGTTTTGTTTGATTTGTTCGAAACAGTGATTTGAGCCGATTTAGGCCCGTATTGTAATAATTTCTCAAGTGTTAGCTGCTGGGCAGAAGATAATTCACCTTTCAAATCAATAAAATGCAAATATTGTGCTTCAACACTCATAATAGGGATAGATTGTTCAGAACAAGCAGAGAGAAGTTTATGAATACGAAATGCAGATACAGCAGAAGAACCAGCTAAAATTTTCATGCTAATTACTCTTTTTAAGCCAAAAACAGGTAAAAAATAGACTAATAGTATAAAAGAAAGTAAACAATGTGGCTATCTTTAAAACATTTATTGTGTTGTAATTCACCTTGTTATTTGTTATCGATTACATATAATATACCGTAACTAATAAAATAATATCTCAGAAATATAAGAAATATGATAAGCACATTTACAATACTATTGATTTTCATTGTACTGATCTCAATAGTGATAATAATCAGTTTATGTTTAAATTCAACCTTAGACAATTTACAATCTCAAATTAATGAACTAACAAAGAAAATTCAACGTTATGAATTAACAGAAAACCATACTAAGTCGGTAGAATCTGATCTTGTTCATTCTAACCTCAAAGCCACTATTGAACAGGATGTAAAAATCGCTGAAAAAAAACCTGAATATGTTGAGCAATCAGAAAACACCAATGATTCGCAACAAAAACTAACGAATATTCAACCTGTAACGTCAATCCAAACATCACAACATCAACCATGGGAAAGCTCGCCATCAAGAAATCAATCAACCAAACAAGGCAAAAACCCCAGTGTTTTCAATTCGTTTTTTACCTGGCTTTTTCAAGGCAATTTGATAGCTAAGGTTGGCATTATTATCCTATTTTTTGGTCTTTCATATTTATTTAAGCATAGTATTGAAAATCAATTAATCTTACCTAATGTTCGTATCGTTGGTGCACTGATCTTAGGTTTAGTATTATTTGTGTTTGGTTGGTATTTACGCACAAAAAAACGGATATATGCCCTCATATTACAAGGCGGTTCTGTAGGTATTTTATATTTAACTATATTTGCAGCCTGTAAACTTTATGCACTTATTCCATTCTTAGTTGCTATTATTTTATTAATCACCCTCTGTTCAGTGAGCGTTTTATTCGCTGTTTTACAACGCGCAATGAGTTTGGCAATTATTGCCAGTATTGGTGGCTATCTAGCCCCGATATTGTTATCAACAAATTCAGATAATCACATTACATTATTCAGTTATTATTCCATCATTTCGAGTGCAATTTTAGTAATTAGTATTTGGCAATCATGGCGAATACTTAACTTAATAGGATTTGTATTTACTTTTGTAATTACCTCATCATGGGGAATAATTAATTTTCGCCCCGAGTTTTATACTGAATGCCAGTTTTTTATCATCGTTAATATGATAATCTATGGCATTTTAGCTACCTCATTAGCAGGTCATAAAACTAATAAAAAAAGTCATCCACATATTATTGATATTATTTTATTTTTTGGCACCCCTATAACTGCCTTTATGTTGCAATATGCTATTACGCGACAATGGTCGCTTGGTCCAACATTTTCTTCGTTAGGATTTGGAATATTCTATTTAACAATATTTTTTATCACGTTACATTACAATCGATTTACATCAAGAACAAGTTCATTGTTTGGTATTGCAATAGGACTCTCTTTTATTACATTAGCGATTGCTCTTTGGTTTAATCTTGAATGGACAGTATTAATTTGGTTGTTTGAAGGCACTGCATTAAGTTGGGTAATGCTCAATAACAGACAGTTCAAATTTGCCATGCTAGGGGCATTCATTAATACATTTAGTTTGCTATACTTTTGTTATAATTTGCCTAATTTAGTCTTTACCGTCACAGAAAATATATTCTTTTTAGGATTGATTAGCCTGATTTTACTGATTAATGCTCTTATTTGGCACTATTACTGTAATCAAAATAATTGGGGTAACATTTTCAAAATCGTATTTTTTGTATTGGCTAGCCACGCTTGGGTAATCTGGATTCTATATAGCATTATAAGAATTGACCAAATAACACATAAAATACCAATTTTACTTTTAGCTTTCCTAATTGCTATATGGGTCTGGTATTACATCGGTCAAAAACTAAAATGGACTATGCTCAAATTTGCTGTTTTACTGCTCTGGCCGATCATGTTATTTTTACGATTAATCAATGAGAACTTCTTATTTGATACTAATTTATTGACGACTAACTGGAACATGGTTTGGGCAATCGCCTTTTTGAGTTGCTATTTTTATTTGTATATCATCAAAGACAGATTAATTAAGGCTCAAAATTATTTTTATTTAATCCTGCATATTAGTTTGTTTTTGATGACTTTAGATTGGTTATTCTTTGAAATTAAGAATAGTTTAAGTTTATTACCACTAGGCTTAGAGACTATTGAATACTGTACATTATTCTTCCTGGATAGCAGTATTGTATTATTATTTTATCTTCTTGTTAAAAAAAGATTATTAACTCATTTTGCGATTATTAAAACTTATTGGTTAATAGGTTTAGCCCCTATCATAATTTATTTATTTGTGAAATTATTCATATTTATCTTTTATAGTGGTCAAATAATCAATTGGCCTTATATACCAATATTCAATCCGCTTGAATTGAGTGCAATTTTTGCCTTACTCATGATTCGAATTTGGATAAAATTCAGCGCTTATTTCATACAATTTGATGATCAGAAAATTAGTCTGTCTAACATTAATCAAAAATTGCCTAATTTTGCTTCTATACTATTAATTGTCATGGCTTGTTTATGGACTAACAGTATGATTTTGAGATGCTTAAGTCAATGGCTTGATATACCTTGGTCGTTTTATCAATTATGGAATTCCAAAATCATTCAAGCAACAATTTCACTTATATGGACGCTTGTTGCCGTTGTCTTAGTCACTATTGGTCATCGTTATCAACAACATATTACATGGTTTACAGGAGTAACACTCCAAACTATTGTCGTAATCAAGTTAATTTTGATTGATAGCGTTGAACTTGAGGGATTATTGAAAGCATTTGCATTTATTGCTATAGCAATACTGATGCTAATCATCGGTTATTTAGCACCATTACCGCCAAAAATAAAGGTTGAAAATAATGAGGCTAATAAATAGTAAATTACATATTTCACATAGGGTTAACTAACCCTATGTGTTAGATTATTATTTTTATTTATGGCTATTTCTCATTATGAATATAAAATAAAGTATAAAAATTAAGTTATTTATAATGATTAAAAAACAAAATTTAATCAAATTAATCGCTTCAATTATTAAAAATACTGATTTGTTTAATAAATTAATCTCAGTATATTGATTTAATGATTAATCAGTTTTATCGAAACGGAATTTAATATGATACTTGCAATTGATGTTTACTATATCGATACTCGAGCAAAAACAGTTGGTGTGTTATTTAATCATTGGTGCGATTCAAAATCTGATATTCAAAGCTTAATTACTGACTATCAAGATAATGTTGCTCCTTATCAATCTGGTCAATTTTATCAACGTGAATTACCTTGCATTTTATCCCTGCTCAATAAAGTTGATCTTAATAAAATTTCAACAATTGTCATTGATGGTTATGTGCATTTAAATGAAGGTAAAATAGGTTTGGGTGGACATTTATATAATGCTTTAAATAAAAAAGTACCTATTATCGGCGTTGCTAAAAAACCTTTTGCGGGAAATAGTGACTATTTAATGGAAGTTACCCGTGGTCATAGTAAACATCCGCTTTATGTAACTTCAGTCGGTGTACCTTTAGCGAATGCCGCTAAAAACATACTATCAATGGCAGGTAAATACCGAATGCCGGATATTCTTAGTTATTTAGATCAACAAACAAAATTGTTTAAAATCGAGGAGTAATCCATTCAAAAGTGATTTGCCGACCTAATGTCGGCAAATCTAGTTAAATTAAGCTTCGTTCCAACTATCTCTTAACCCAACCGTTCGGTTGAATACTAAATTGTCATCGGTTGCATATTTACTGTCTAAACAGAAGTATCCTTCACGTTCAAATTGATAAGCATGTCCAACTTCAGCATTTTGTAAACTTGGCTCAACAAAACCCTGTTTAACGATTAAAGAGCTTGGGTTAATGGTTGATAAAAAGTCGTCTGCTGCCCCAGGATTAGGGGTATTAAATAAACGATCATAAAGGCGAATTTCTGCTGGTTTAGCAAATTTGGCTGAAACCCAATGAATAACGCCTTTAATTTTACGTCCATCTTCCGGATTTTTATTTAAAGTGGCAGGATCATAACTACAATAAATCGTTTGAATATTGCCTTGTGAATCCTTTTCAACCCGATCTGCACGAATAACATAAGCATTTCGTAAGCGCACTTCTTTACCCAAAACTAATCGTTTGTAGTTTTTGTTGGCTTCTTCTCTAAAATCGGCACGATCAATATAGATCTCACGAGTGAACGGCACTTCACGATGACCAAGTTCAGGACGATTTGGGTGATTAGGCACGTTGAGAACTTCATCAACTGTTTCAGAATAGTTTTCAATTACCACTTTAACAGGATCAAGAACAGCCATCGCTCGCGGCGCGTTTTCGTTAAGATCTTCACGGATACAAAATTCAAGCGTACTCATCTCTACCGTGTTTTCTTGTTTCGTCACACCAATTCGACGGCAAAATTCTCGAATTGAAGCAGGCGTATAACCTCGACGACGGAGACCCGAAATAGTTGGCATACGAGGATCATTCCAGCCATCAACAATTTTTTCTGATACGAGTAAATTTAATTTCCGTTTAGAGGTAATAGCATACTCTAAATTTAATCGAGAAAACTCATATTGATGTGGGCGAGCTTCAATCGTTATGTTATCTAAAACCCAGTCATATAAACGGCGATTGTCTTGAAATTCAAGTGTACAGAGTGAGTGAGTAATATTTTCAATCGCATCAGATATACAGTGGGTAAAATCGTACATCGGATAAATACACCATTTATTACCTGTTTGGTGATGTTCTGCAAATTTAATACGATATAACACTGGATCACGCATAACAATGAAAGGTGAAGCCATATCAATTTTTGCTCTTAAACATGCTTTACCTTCAGCAAATTTACCTTCTTTCATTTGAATAAATAACGCTAAATTCTCATCAATGCTACGATCACGATAAGGACTATTTTTACCCGGCTCTTTCAATGTGCCACGATATTCACGAATTTCATCAGGCGAAAGCTCATCAACATAGGCTAATCCTTTATTAATTAACTCAATCGCATATTCATATAATCGGTCAAAATAATCAGATGAGTAACAAATTTCACCATCCCACTCAAAACCTAACCATCGAACATCTTCTTTTATCGATTCAACATATTCGACATCTTCTTTAACTGGATTAGTATCATCAAAACGTAAATTACATTTACCTTGATAATCCTGAGCAATCCCAAAATTTAGGCAAATTGATTTGGCATGACCAATATGCAAATAACCATTTGGTTCTGGTGGAAAACGTGTATGAGTCGTTTTATATTTTCCTGCTGCAAGATCAGCATCGATAATTTGACGTATAAAGTTAGTTGGACGTGTCTCTGTCTCGGTCGGTAATGAACCGCTCATAAAAACCTCTGATTATTGTTAACTAATATAAAATTTTAACTATTAGTTTGGTTACTTATCTCATTTGATTTGAGAATATAACAAATTTTTTGTTTTTCTGAAATGAAAAAACAGCATGATTTGAATTGATATGCTTTTCTGTTTTCTAAAAACGAATTCCCAATAAAATTATTCTTCACCAGACTTTATTGAAACAACAAATCTTGCACCGCCTAACGGGCTAGTGACAACAAATGCTTTACCATTATGAAACTCTGCCATTAATTTTACATAAGCTAATCCAAGACCATATCCACCTGTTGATCGGGTTCGACTGGTATCAAGCCTTGCAAAGGGCATAAAAATTTTTTCACGTGCATCAAACGGGATACCGGGACCATCATCATCAATCTCTATAATTACCCGATTATCCTGTTTCGTAAGATTTAATACCGCTTTATGCGTTGCATATTTGAACGCATTAAGTAATAAATTCTTAACAATGGTTTCAACCAGATTAGTATCAATAAGCGCTTTTACGTCTTGACTGTGGCAAACTAATTCAAATCCTTTAGGTTTGAATAATTCAAGTGACTGACAAACCTTTTCAGCCCACTGTTTAAGTGATACCGACGTTAAATTTAACTCAATATTACTTTGCTGCATTTTAAAATAACTTAAACTGGCATTAATAAGCGTTTCAAGTTCATTAATATCATCGCTCATTCCTTTTTGCAGCAATAACTTTTCTTGTTCATCATCACATTCTTCAAGCATACTGAGCTCAAATCGCATACGAGCCAATGGCGTACGAAGTTCATGCGCCATTGCATGTGAAATGGTCTGATTGGTGCTAACTAAATGCTCAATGTGTGTTCCCATATTATTTAACACATTTGCTAACGGTTTAAATAACCAGCCTTTAACATTTTCAGTGCGCGCTTTAAGGTTTCCTTGACCAAGCTGTTCAGCAGTCTGTCTGATACTAACCAAATCCTTCCAAACAGCACTAAACGCAAAATAGATTAGAATAAAAAAGACAATTGCACTAAAAAGCGCCCAAATAACGAGAAAAACACTTAAAGACATCGTGTTTGATTCTAGAATATCCCGCATCATAATCGGGCCTAACTGAAGAAGATGTCCCTCTTTTAAATCAATATAGACCACTTCTTTATCACCATCATAGGCAAATCCAAGTTCTGCTAGCTCTTTATTGATGGAATGGGGTAACGAAGTATGACTCGGTAAAACTTCAATCGGATACCCAAAATAGGGTTGCAGTTCATCAACCACTTCTTGTAAAGGGCGATCTTTATTCTCATTAATCTGCATTCGAATCAGATTAACCGTACCTCGTTGTGATTCACGAAAGACAATGTGGTCATCAGGAATATCCGTTAATGAAGAAGGCAAAGAATCAAAGACGAGTAATGCACCATAGGCAATAATACATTGTAACGAAAGTAAGATAACAAGATAAAAAATAATCCGACGATTAAAAAACAGCGGTTTTGCTAATAATTGTCTCAATGATTATCCCCTTCTCTCATAAATAGATAACCTTTCCCTCGAACCGTTTTAATACGTGAAGGGTTATCAGGATCATCAAGTAACTTGCGTCGTAATCGAGAAATACGAGCATCGATAGAACGATCTGTTCCATCAAAATCTATACCACGAACTTGAGAAAAAATATCATCACGAGATAAAATTTTACCTGCATTATTCGCCAACAACCAAAGAAGATCGAACTCTGCTGTAGTAAGATCTATTTCTTGACCTTCGAGTAATACTTTTCGATTTTCATCATCGATAATCAGATTATCAAAAATCAATGTTTTATTATTCGTTGCCGTGACGGGATCTTTATTTACTTCTTTATCGGATTCGATTTGCTTTCGTCTTAATAAAGCTCGAATTCGTGCCAATAATAACCTTGGCTCGACTGGTTTTGCCAGATAATCATCTGCTCCCAATTCCAAACCCACAATTTCGTCAATATTATCTTCACTCGCCGTCATGATAAGAATATAGTTTGTAAACCATGTCCGTATATCTCGGCAGATATCAAAACCGGACTTTTCAGGAAGCATCACATCTAAAATAACCAAATCGGGATTTATTTCTTGAATTTTTTCTTCTGCACCTTCACCACTATTATGCCAATCAACAAGATATCCCTGGCGAACCAGATAAACTTTTATTAAATTAGCTAACCTTTGATCATCTTCAATGATTAAAATACGTTCACTCATCTTAGGTTCTCATTACCGTAACTTGTGCTAAAAGAATCCTTATTATACAGACAATTTTAACTTCGTTACAAAATATATACAAAGAGCCTACAATGTTCGAAGTCACTCTGTGAGAAAATTTGCGCCAATATATATAAATAGACTATTTTTATTTCAAATATGAATACTTTTTCATCAATTACCAGTCATCTATATACACCATCTTATACACAACATCAAACTCCTATTGTCTTGTGTGACTTCGATGGCACTATAAGTGTCAAAGATGTGACCGATACATTACTGAGTCATTTTGGTCAAGATGGTTGTGATGAGCTTGAAGAGTTATGGGTTAACGGTAAAATTGGCTCCCAAGAGTGCATGAGTAAACAAATTGCCTTAATGGATGCCAGTTTGGATGAACTCAATCACGTTTTATCACAAATCGAAATTGATTCAACGTTTAAATCATTCATTGATTATACTGAGCAGAATAATATCCCTGTTCATATTGTGAGTGATGGGTTAGATTACGCCATTCAATTTGTTTTAAAACGACACGGTATTACGCATATCCCGATATATGCCAATAAATTAATGCATGATAATGGGCGTAGTTGGCGTCTTGAATTTCCTTATGCGAATAAAAACTGTATTAAACAAAGTGGAAATTGCAAATGTAATCATGTTAAAAAACAACAATTCTTTCCACAGATACTGTATGTAGGTGATGGCACATCCGATTATTGTGTATCTCATAATGTGGATTTTGTATTTGCAAAAGACAAATTGATTCAATATTGTGAAACCAACAAGATTGAACACTGTGCTATTCAACGTTTTGCCGATGTCACGACAGCGCTGAAAAAGACTCAAGATGCTCTTATCCCTGTCATGATGGTAAAATAATTAGGAATAATAATGAGTACAATTGAAGATTTATCTTATTTTTTACCGGGTAACAAAAATGGTGTACTTTTGATACATGGCTTAACGGGTACACCCAACGAAATGCGTATTTTAGCTAATGGTTTACATAAAGCTGGATTTACCGTATATGCTATACAATTAGCGGGTCACTGTGGTACTGAAGAAGATCTTTGTAAAACTACCTGGCAAGATTGGTATCAAAGTGTAAAAGACGGTGCTGATTTTTTAGCAAAACATGTTGATAATGTTTTTGTTGCAGGTTTATCCATGGGCGCACTCCTTGCGCTTAAACTTGCATCAGATAGGCCAGAACAAATTAAAGGTGTAGGTGTATTAGCACCAACTTTTTATTATGATGGTTGGAGTATGCCATTTTGGGCTAAAAAATTCTTTTTCTTACTGGTTTATTTGAAAAAACTGGGGCTTTTTCAAAAGGTTTCTTTCATCGAAAAGCCACCTTATGGGCTCAAAGATGAGCGGATTCGAGCCGTTGTATCGGAAAGTATGCTGAGTGGTGATGCGGCATCTGCCGGACTTGCTGGAAATCCTTTTCCTGCACTGGCCGAAATGCAATTGTTAGCTAAAAACGTTCGCCAAGCACTACCTAAGGTGACTTCACCGTGTTTGATTATGCATTCCGGTCATGATGACATAGCTAATATTGAAACCAACGCCAAATTAGTTGAAAAACACGTTTCAGGATCAAAAAAATTAGTGGTACTTAATGATAGTTATCATTTAATTACAATTGATAGTCAACGTCGTGAAGTCATTAAAGAGTGCGCATCATTTTTCAATGACATAGCAGAAGGAACCAATACATAATGTCACTATTAGTGATTATACTTTGGGTTAGTAATATCTGTTTTGATACATTAGGGCAAGTTGCTTTTAAATACGCTGCAACCGCCCCTAATAATCGTGACGGTTGGTATTACTGGGTTGATTTGGCTAAAAACCATTGGATCTGGATTGGTATAATTTCTTACGTTGCAGAATTTTTGTTATGGTTAGCATTTTTAACATTGGTTCCGCTTTCTCAAGGAGTGTTGCTGGCATCATTTAATATCATCACTATTATGTTAGTTGGTCGAGTGCTTTTCAAAGAACTATTAACGGTTTACCGACTCATTGGTATGTTACTTATCACTGCTGGTGTAATTTTTGTAGGGATGTCTTAATATGGCTAGATTCTACTTAATCGGTTTTACGGTATTACTTTTTTTCGATACTATTGCACAATGTAGCTTTAAATTAACTGCGATCCATGCCGAACCACTAGCAATGAGTGTTGATTGGTTAGTCAGGGTATTTACTAATCCATGGATATACATCTCTATCGCTGGTTATATTTTAACCTTTTTTACTTGGATGACTTTATTAAAAAAAGCCCCAGTTGGGCCGGCTTTTGCTGCCTCTCACTTTGAAGTTGTCACGGTCATGATAGCTTCGATATGGCTGTTTCATGAACCAATCACATTATATAAGTTAATTGGCACCATTCTTATTGTATCAGGTATCTTGTTTTTGGCTTTAGCGGAAAGCCAATTGGCTAAGCAAAACGCTGATAATCATCAATAAAAGTTAATTCAAACTGTAGTTGATTTCTTAAATAATCAGCTACAGCTTCTAAACTTGTCGTTATACTGATAAAGCTTTTAATAATGTTAAATTAAGCTGATGTTGTGCTTGTTGCCAATTAAGTAAGTTATCTGCATCAATAGCGGGTTGTTTATCTAATGAACTCAGCAACCGTTTGAACCAATTAGAGGGTTGCCATATTGACAATTCACCAGTGATATCACTTGCCACAATACGTTGCTTTAACGAAGTAATGGTATCAAGCAGATGATAAGTTTGTAATTGACCTTGATCCCAATTAGTGTGAATGACCTTTTCACTTAATACATCTTTATCTATCGATAAATACACAGGTTCGGCGCTATGGTATTGTTCGGATAAGAAATTAGCAATCAGATCATCTGGAGTAGAAAAATGGCGAAAAGCTTGCCCCAAACCTATTTTATTGGCCCACGATACATTGACATCTAAACTCCAATACGTCAGTTTTTTCTGAAAAAGTGGTTTCCATCTATTTTCCCAAAAATGGGAAAGTCCAATATCATGAGATGTAATACCTAACACATGAACATGGCTCACAAAAGGTAAACTTGCCACATAGCTAACCCATGAACCACAATGAATACCAAATAAATAGCGCATATTGTCAGGATGATTGTCAAATACAATCACTTGGATTGGATTTTCGGCTGAATACTGTTTAGCCAACCGTTCAATAAGCAGTAATGAAATATGGTGATAATCACCACTTCCCATTAAGACTGTACCATAATGTTCAGGTAAGGATTGTTGTAATTCTGCTTTAAATTGACAGAATTTTTTTTCAGAGCAACCAAAGCGAATTGTATCTTGCCACTGGGTTACATCAATTATTTTAGCATTATTAATCTCGCCTACACTCTGATCGAAATTGAGTATAATAGGATGTGTCATGCTATTTTCTCCTTGTCACTTTCAAAATGACCAATCAATTTGCTTAAAATAAATCTTAATAATGGATTACGGATGTAAACCAAATGTTTGGTTAAAGTAAATTGCGCACCTAACGATCGTTTAACCTCAGGATCTGTCCAACCCGCAATATAGTGACTAAATCCTTGCTCAATGGCATACTCCAGATTGAAAAACCAACTAACAAAATAAAGATTAAGGTCACGAGCTTGAGGATAAACCAAACCAATATATTTATCGACCAGCATATTATTTACGACAAAACAGATATTGTAGCCAATGAGTTCATTATCATGATAATAGGTAAAAATGCGTGCTTGGATAGATTTACTTTGCAGCAATTGAATAAAAAACGGTTTAGTCAGTAGATCAAAATGAACCTCGCTTTGTTGATAAACATTGAGGTAAAGTTGGTAATAATGATCTAACACTTCATCATTAAAAAAGCATTCATCACCACTATGCAAAACTTTAATCTCTAATTTTTCGCGAGCTTTTAATTTACGTCTAAAATTCTTGCGACGGCTGGAAGAAAATCGTGAAAACACTTCATTTAAATCACTAAAATCAATTGGTAGCCAAGCTAATGCTTGTCCTTCAACTTCAATAAACCCTCTTGTTTTTAATGCCGAAATAAGCTGGTCTGAATAATGATTGTCTTGTTCACTGAGTAACGGCGAAGATAAAGGCAAATCTTTGACAATAACAAAAGGATACTTTTTTGTATATGCGGTTTTAATGTTATCCGCTAACTGTCCTGCTTCTACTTGATCGGTCAATAGACCATATTCAGAAACGGTTGTTCCTATAAAACAAGTTTTCGGCTGTAACCAATGTCGCCAATTTTTAAAAAAAGGGAGTTTTTGGATCTTATGCTTAAAATCATCATCAGCAGTAGTTAATAAATCAAACTTTGCAGCAAAAGCAGGCACACCATTTTCACTCAGCCACGCCGAAAAATCTTGCGGTGGATAAGTCAAAAAATTATCGACTAATTCATTAGGTTCTAGCTGATTGATGTATTTCATAAATATATTTAAACGATTGGCTATCATGTGCAGTCCCGCCAACATGAGTTGACGGGAAGGTTAGAATTTAATAATTAAAGTTCTTTTTTCGCTCGGGTAATTAACTGATCAAGTAATTCGATACCTTGATCAATCTCTTGACGAGTAATATGTAGCGATGGAGCAAAAGTGATCACGTTTTTATAATAACCACCGATATCAAGCACCAAGCCCATTTTATTACCTTTCCAATCAAGATCACCTGACATACCGATATCCACCATTTTATCTACTAACGCTTTGTTAGCGGTAAAACCATCTTCGGTACAGATTTCGGCACGAAGTGCAAGACCTAAACCATCGACTTCACCAATCTCTTTATGTTTCTTCTCAAGTGTTTTTAATCCTTCAAGGAAGTAAGCACCACTTTCCATAACCATGGTTTCGTAATCAGTTTCTGACGTCATTTTTAACACTTCAAGACCAACTGCTGTACCTAATGGGTTGGAAGCAAACGTTGAATGCGTTGAGCCGACAGGGAACACCTCAGGATTAATCAACTCTTCACGTGCCCATAAACCACCTAGTGGATTAAGACCATTGGTTAACGCTTTAGCAAATACAACCACATCAGGCTTAACATCAAAATGTTCAATTGACCAAAGTTTACCTGTACGATAAAAGCCCATTTGGATTTCATCAACAACCAATAAAATACCATATTGATCTAATACTTTTTTCAAACCTTTAAAGTAGTTACGAGGCGGAACAATATAACCACCTGTTGCTTGTAACGGTTCTGCATAGAATGCAGCATATTCAGCTTGTCCTACTTTTGGATCCCATACACCGTGATATTCTGTTTCAAATAGACGTGCAAACTCAGCAACTAAGTGTTCACCATACTCTTCTGCAGTCATACCTTTTGGACGACGGAACGGATATGGGAAAGGAACAAACATAGCACGATCACCAAAATGACCATAACGACGACGGTAACGATAACTAGAAGTAATTGAAGATGCACCAAGTGTACGACCATGGTAACCACCTTGGAACGCAAACATTAATGACTTACCACCAGTAGCATTACGAACTACTTTTAAAGAATCTTCAATACATTGTGATCCACCAACGTTAAAATGAACTCGTCCTTGGTAACCAAAACGCTGTTCCATACCTTGTGCAATGGTTTTAGCTAATTCAATTTTGGTAGGATGCAAATATTGGCTAGCACATTGTGGTAAGGTATCAATTTGCTTTTTAAGTACATTGTTTAATCGTTCATTGGCATAACCAAAGTTACATGCTGAATACCACATTTGTAAATCAAGGAAAGCTTTACCTTCTTTATCATACATGTAGCTACCTTCGCAACCATCAAAAATCTTTGGTGGTTCAACATAATGAACAGTATCACCAAATGAGCAATATTTAGCTTCATCAGCTAATAATGTTGCATCGTCAGGACGACTATTAATCATTTCTAAAGTTGGTTTACTCATAATTATCTCACTAATCCATATTCAAACACGATAAAATGTGGCATTATTATTCAAGAAAATTGTTTGTTACAATGTACAATTACTGTATAGATTGTGTGACGATAGTATCAAACTCAGCGAAATAATTTTCTGCTAGAGGATAGCATTGTTACCCAAATGGATATAAACCCTATGAAAAAATCACACTGCATACTTTCTATATTAGCGTTATCTGCATTAGCATTGAGTGAAACCGCATTAGCAGATCCTACTTTTATCGGTGTTGGTGGGGGTTGGTCAAATTCACCTTACAAAGGTTATCGTTCCAGTTACTATCCAGTTCCCCATATCGATTACGATAATAATACATTTTTTATTGATGATTTATCGGCTGGTGTGTATATTTTTAACAACGATAATCAAAGTTTATCTATTGGTGCTCGTTATCTTGATAATGAATTCAAACCACACGACTCAAATAATCGCCAATTAAAACGGCTTGATAGCCGTCATGCAACATTATTAGCAGAAATTGAATACTCTATTGATACCAATTGGGGCAGTTTCTCAAGCAGCATTGGAGCAGACATGCTAAATAAAAGTAATAGCATTTTAGTCAATGCCGATTACAGCGTACCATTTATGCTAGGTAATTTAATTATTGTTCCAACAATAGGTATCAACTGGGCAAATAACAAGCACAATAATTATTACTATGGGATATCACATAAAGAATCTTCTCGTTCTGGTTTACGCTATTATCATGCTAACGGATCTTTCACACCCTATATCGAAATAGGCGCACAATATGCATTAACCGATCATCTTAATCTGTTCGGTGGTATGCATGTCGACAAATTAACCGGTGATGTAGCTGATAGCCCAATGGTTAACAAAAGCACTGTAACCTCACTTTATATGGGAGTCTCTTATAAATTTTAATTTCAATACTTTTATATTTACCCCATACAATATAGATAAACGATTTAATCAAATTAATCCTGATACAGTTTGGATATCATTAAAATAAATTTAGGAAATCAAAATTATGCTTTGGTTTAAAAATGCCATTATTTACCAACTTAATAATGACACTTTGCTTGACAAAAACGCTATTGAAAAAGCTATCAAATCGGTACCTTTTACCCCATGTGGAAATATAGATACCATGAAAATGGGTTGGGTTTCACCTTATAATGATAATTATCACGATAATTTTATTGTTGATATGCAAGGTCACCTTTTATTACGTATAAAAAAAGAAACAAAAATTTTACCGGCTCCTGTTATCAAACAAGCTCTACTTGAAAAAATTGATAAACAAGAACAAGCACTCAGTAGAAAGTTAACTAAAAATGAAAAGGCAACGTTAAAAGATGAAGTCATGATCGACCTTATGCCTAGAGCATTTAGTAAATACAATCATTACTGGTTATGGATAGACACCATAAATAAACGTATTATTCTTGATACCAGCAGCTTTAAGCAAGCAGAAGATATTCTGGCTATTTTACGTAAGGAATTAGGAGCACTCGCATTAACTCCGCTCTCCATTGAAAAACCACTTGAGCAAATCATGACAACTTGGGTCAAAGAAAAACTAAACTTTGCACCTTTTATATTAGGCGATCAAGCCGAATTAAAAGACCCACTTGAAGGAAACGGGATTATTAGCTGCAAAAACCAAGATATCACTAGTGATGAAATGATGATACATTTTGATTCGGGAAAATGGATAACAAAAGTGAAAATTATCGACGAAAGAGGTGTGAATTTTATCGTCAATAATGATTTAACATTGAAGCGAATTAAATTTGATTCGAGTGTTTTAGATGAAAATGAGGATATTGGCGCTGATGAATTTGATAAAAAATTAGAAGCCGATTTTTTCATCATGGCGAACTTATTATCAACAACAATCAATGACTTTTATATCGTCATCAATAAAATTACTTAAAAGATTGTGTAAACTTTTTTTACATAAAGTGTCATTAATTATAGATCTGCGTATAATATATGCTATAATTGAAATCAAATTATGTGCATCATAATTAAAAACAATAAGTAATCGATCCTTTATTTAAAGTAAAATTTAATTAAAAGGAAAGCAAACAACGTCTATAACAACATTCAAGTTGAGGCAACAAAATGAAAAAAACAACTTTAGCTCTAGCAATCGCAGTTGCTAGCTTAACAGCTACTGCGGCAAATGCAGCATATGAAGACAACACTTTTTACGTTGGTGGTAAATTAGGCTGGTCAGAACTTTATAGTTTAGATCAAAGTAAAGTACGTGCATTTAGTCGTGATGTTAAAATCAGCACAACTGACAAAAGTAACGTTGCTGGTGGTGCATTCCTTGGCTTCCAAGCTAACCCATATTTAGCATTTGAATTAGGTTATGATTGGTTAGGTTCTGCTAAATATAAAAGATCTTACCACAATGCAGGTAAAACTTATGACGTAGGTCATAGTAAAGTTTCTGCTCAAGGTGTTTCTTTAACTGGTAAATTAAGCTATCCGTTATCTTTCATCTCTGATGATTTAGATGTTTATGGTCGTGCAGGTGCAATGATCACTATCGCTAAATGGAAAAACGGTGGATACGTTAAAGAAAGTTATGGCAAAGGCGGAACAAAAACTGACGTTTCTCCAGTTTATGCATTAGGTTTAGACTACCGTTTTGCAGAAGACTTCTCTACTCGTTTAGAGTATCAATATGTTAACCACATCCATACTAAAACTGACGCATCTCCAGATGCAGGAACTTTAAGCTTAGGTATCACTTACCGTTTAGGTTCTCCAGCTGTTGAAGCTCCAGTTGTTGTTAAAACTTCTGAACGAGTTTACGATTTAAACGCTGACGTTCTATTTGCATATGCAAAAGCTGACTTAAAAGAAAAAGGTCGTGAAGAGTTAGATAGATTATTACAAGATCTTATCAAACTTAGCCCTACTCAAACTGCAATCGTAGTAATTGGTCATACTGACCGTATCGGTTCAGAAAACTACAACCAAAAACTTTCAGAACAACGCGCTCAATCTGTGATGAAATACTTAGTATCTAAAGGTGTTCCATCTGATATCATCAGTGCTCGTGGTGTAGGTAAATCTCAACCAGTAACTGGCAGTGAATGTAATGGCAAACGTGGCGCTACATTAAAAGCATGTTTAGCACCAGATCGTCGTGTACAAATCGAAGTGAAAGCAACTAACCTTCAACAAGTTAGAGAAACAACTCACTAATTTTCGATTTTCAAAACAATAAAAACCCGGTTAATCCGGGTTTTTTATTGCTAATAAGTTAGTGAATAAACATTAAAACTCTATAAATTATCCACAAAAAAGATTATAATTAACGATGTGCTGTTAATAATAAAAATTAAAGGAGTGATTTGTGCCTACCGCTATCTGGCAAGAATGTCTTTCTCAACTACAAGAAGAACTTCCTACAACGGAATTCAATTTATGGATTCGCCCATTGCAAGCGGAAATGATTGATAACAAACTCTATATTTATGCACCAAACAGATTTGTATTAGATTGGGTAAAAAATAAATACCTTAACAATATATCTCAATTGATCAATACACTTTTCAATGATGATTCCCTAAAGCTATACCTTGAGGTGGGATCAACATTGTCAATGGAAAAAAAAACTAAAAATAATCAGCCTAAAACGGATGTAATGCCGGCTTGGAAAACAACCAAAGAAAGTAATAATAATCATACCTATCACTCGGGGATTAACCATAAACATACATTCAATAGCTTTGTTGAAGGTAAATCTAACCAACTCGCCGTTGCTGCTGCCAAACAAGTTGCTCAAAATCCAGGAAAAGCTTATAACCCACTATTTTTGTACGGCTCAACAGGTTTAGGTAAGACCCATTTATTACATGCTGTAGGCAATCAAATCATGGAAGTCAAAAGTAATGCCAAAGTGGTTTATATGCATTCAGAACGATTTGTTCAAGATATGGTAAAGGCACTGCAAAATAATGCGATAGAAGAGTTCAAAATTTACTATCGTTCTGTTGATGCATTACTTATTGATGATATCCAATTCTTTGCCAATAAAGAGCGATCACAAGAAGAATTCTTTCATACCTTTAATTCATTATTAGAAGGTAACCAACAAATTATTTTAACTTCAGACCGCTATCCCAAAGAAATTGATGGCGTTGAAGATCGCTTAAAATCACGTTTTGGCTGGGGCTTAACGATTGCTATTGAACCACCAGAACTTGAAACACGAGTCGCAATTTTGATGAAAAAAGCCGAAGAAAATAATATAAAATTACCTGAAGAGGTCGCTTTTTTTATTGCTAAACGATTACGTTCTAATGTGCGAGAACTAGAAGGCGCATTAAATCGGGTAATTGCTAATGCAAATTTCACAGGTAAAGCAATCACCATTGATTTTGTTAAAGATGCGCTAAAAGATTTACTTGCCTTACAAGAAAAATTAATTACTATTGATAATATCCAAAAAACGGTTGCAGAGTATTATAAAATTAAAGTATCGGATCTACTTTCTAAACGTCGTTCCCGTTCTGTTGCAAGACCGCGGCAAGTTGCCATGGCATTAGCAAAAGAATTAACAAATAAAAGCCTTCCTGAAATTGGTGATGGCTTTGGCGGAAGAGATCATACGACTGTTTTACATGCATGCAGAAAGATCGCTGAATTAAAAGAAGAAAGCAATGATATTAAAGAGGATTATTCCAATTTAATTCGAACATTATCAACTTAATAAAAGAATCAACATTATGAAATTTATTATTGATCGAGAAAAACTTATCAAACCATTGCAACTTGTTAGTGCGCCTTTAAGTAGTCGTCCAACACTACCAATTTTAGGCAATTTATTGTTACAAGTAAGTGATAGTACATTATCCATGACGGGAACCGATCTTGAAATAGAGATGATTGCTCATATCCCGCTTACAGAAGCAAACGAACCCGGTGCAACCACAGTACCAGCGAGAAAGTTTCTTGATATTTGTCGAAATTTACCCAACAATGCTCAGATCTCTATAACTGTTGATGATAATCGATTGATGATTCAATCTGGTCGAAGTAAATTTTCCTTATCTACACTACCTGCCGGTGATTTTCCTAACTTAGAAAATTGGCAAAGCGATGTCGAGCTTTCTGTGCCACAAAAAACAATTAAACGTCTTATTGATGCCGTCCAGTTTTCGATGGCTAACCAAGATGTAAGATACTACCTTAATGGTATGTTATTCGAAATCGAAGATGGGCTTTTAAAATCTGTTGCAACCGATGGACATCGACTTGCTCTTTGTTCGCAACCGATTGGTCAAAATATTGCAACATCTTGTTCGGTGATTTTACCAAGAAAAGGCGTTATTGAACTGGCAAAATTGGTGAGTGATAATGACGATATTATCAATATACAAATTGGTAATAATAACTTACGAGTGAATCTCGGCGATTTTACCTTCACCTCAAAACTGATTGACGGCAGATTCCCTGATTACAAACGAGTATTGCCACGTAATCCTGATAAACCTTTAGAAGTTTCGTGTGAAGAGTTTAGAAATTCACTATCACGTGTTGCCATTTTATCTAATGAAAAATTTCGCGGTATCCGGCTTCATGTTCAAAACAACCAATTAAAAATTACAGCAAATAACCCAGAACAAGAAGAAGCAGAAGAAGTGGTTGATGTAAAATATTCTTCAGCAGAACTTGAAATTGGCTTTAATGTGACCTATTTATTAGATATATTAAATACATTGAAGTGCGATAGCGTACAACTACTTTTAACTGATGCCACATCAAGTGTACAAATTGAAGATATTAATGATCAATCAGCCATTTATGTTGTCATGCCAATGCGCTTATAATCAAATTTAACCTTTCCGGCTTAGGCCGGAATAACTTAGCTTATATGATTCTTTCACAGATCAAAATCCATCATTTTCGTAATATATCTTATACCGAGCTGTGTTTATCTCCCCATTTCAACTTTATTGTTGGTGATAATGGTAGTGGTAAAACTAGCTTACTTGAGGCTATTTATATGCTTGGTCATGGACGAGCATTTAGGCATATACAATCCAATCGTATTATTCAGCATGAACAATCTGAATTGACATTATTTAGCCAAATTGAATCATCTAATCAACAAACCCGAACCATTGGATTAGTCAAAGCACGTAATAATGATAATAGAATTAAAATTGATGGTGATGAGGGATTTCGACTAACCGATCTTGCTAAACTCTTACCCATTCAATTAATTACACCAGAAGGATTTGATTTACTTATTGGTGGGCCTAAATATCGACGTGCTTTTATTGATTGGGGGTGTTTTCATCATTATCCTGAATTTATCCATTTATGGAACAATTTAAAGCGGTTATTTAAGCAACGTAATGCTTTATTAAAACAATCCACGAGTTATAATCAATTGTTGCCTTGGGATAAAGAGCTGGCTCCCATTGCTGAAAAAATAAGTCAAATTCGCTCGGAGTATTCACAGCATATTTTTCCCGAAATCATACAAACCTGCCATGACTTTTTGCCAGAATATCTGCTTAATTGTCAATATTATCAAGGGTGGGAACAAAACATTAATTATAGCGACATATTACACAAACAGTATGAACGAGATAGATTACTCAACTATACTTCGTTAGGCCCACATAAAGCCGATATCCGTTTGCGTATTGACAATATACCTGTTGAAGATTTCTTATCACGGGGACAATTAAAATTATTGATGTGTGCACTACGCCTTGCACAAGGTGAATACTATTCAAAACAAAGCACACAACCTTGTGTCTATTTAATTGATGATTTTGCGTCAGAATTAGATCATCATAAACGAGCATTATTAGCTAAACGCTTAAAAATGGCGAATTCACAAGTGTTTATCACGGCGGTTAGCCAAGACCAAGTAACCCATATGATTGACGAAAATGATAAGATTTTTCACATAAAATCTGGTATAATTTCCTAAATATACAGAATGATATAAATAAATCAAACAAGTCGAGAGATCCATGTCAAATTCTTATGATTCTTCTAGCATTAAAGTACTTAAAGGACTTGATGCTGTCCGAAAACGTCCAGGTATGTATATTGGTGACACTGATGATGGAACAGGACTTCACCATATGGTTTTTGAAGTAGTTGATAATGCCATTGACGAAGCATTAGCCGGCTATTGTCATCACATTGAAGTGACCATTCACCCTGATAATTCAGTCTCAGTACGAGACGATGGTCGTGGTATTCCAACCGGTATCCATGAAGAAGAAGGAGTTTCAGCAGCTGAAGTCATTATGACGGTATTACATGCTGGCGGAAAATTTGATGATAATTCATATAAAGTATCTGGTGGTTTACACGGTGTGGGAGTTTCCGTCGTTAATGCCCTATCTGATAAATTAGAATTGGTCATTTATCGTGAAGGAAAAATTCACCAACAAGTTTACCATTTAGGTGTCCCTCAAGAGCCGTTAAAAATCATTGGCGAGACTAGCGAGTCGGGTACTTATGTGCGTTTTTGGCCAAGCCCAGAAACCTTTACTAATATTGAATTTGTTTATGAAGTTTTAGCTAAACGCTTACGTGAGCTATCATTCTTAAATTCAGGTGTTTCAATCAGATTGCTTGATGAACGTACCGGTAAAAGCGAACATTACCACTACGAAGGTGGGATACAAGCTTTCGTTGAATACTTGAATAAAAATAAAAACCCGATTCATCCAAAAATCTTTTATTTCAGTACGGAAAAAGACGGTATAGGTGTTGAAATCGCTTTACAGTGGAATGACGGTTACCAAGAAAATATTTATTGTTTCACCAATAATATTCCTCAACGAGACGGCGGTACCCATTTAGCTGGTTTTCGTGGAGCCATGACCCGTACCCTAAATAATTATATGGAAGCGGAAGGATACAGCAAAAAAGCGAAGATTAGTGCGACCGGTGATGATGCTCGTGAAGGACTCATCGCGGTTGTATCGGTCAAAGTACCTGATCCAAAATTCTCATCTCAAACTAAAGATAAGCTAGTTTCGTCAGAAGTAAAATCGGCTGTTGAATCAGTAATGGGTGAAAAATTAGCGGAATATCTGCTTGAAAATCCATCTGATGCAAAAATTGTGGTAGGTAAAATTATTGATGCAGCAAGAGCACGTGAAGCCGCTCGTAAAGCGCGTGAAATGACACGGCGCAAAGGTGCATTAGATTTAGGTGGCTTGCCGGGTAAACTGGCTGATTGCCAGGAAAAAGACCCTGCTTTATCTGAACTTTACTTAGTGGAAGGGGACTCTGCGGGCGGTTCTGCAAAACAGGGACGAAACCGCAAAAACCAAGCTATTTTACCGCTTAAAGGTAAAATCTTGAATGTTGAAAAAGCTCGTTTTGATAAAATGCTTTCTTCACAAGAAGTCGCTACACTGATTACTGCATTAGGTTGTGGAATTGGTCGTGATGAATATAACCCAGATAAAATGCGATATCACAGCATTATTATCATGACCGATGCCGATGTCGACGGTTCACATATTCGAACATTGCTATTAACCTTTTTCTATCGTCAAATGCCCGAAATTATCGAACGTGGTTATGTTTATATTGCGCAACCACCACTCTATAAAGTGAAAAAAGGTAAACAAGAACAATACATCAAAGATGATGAAGCGATGACGCAATTCCAAATAGCATTAGCGCTTGAAGATGCCTCATTGCATGTTAACGATCATGCGCCTGCACTGGCTGGCGAAGCCTTAGAAAGATTGATTGCTGAGTATCAAAAAGTTGAAAAACTCATCGCGAAAATGGAACGCCGTTACCCTAAAGCTTTACTATCTGAACTGGTTTACCATGATGTACTAGATGAAAATATACTTAAAGATAAGCAATTAGTCGAAAATTGGGCAAAAACCATTGTCGACAATTTATCGAATAAAGAACAACATGGAAGTAGTTACCGTTATTCAGCTGAATATAATGAAAAAACACAACTTTATGTACCTGTCATTAAAGTAAGAACGCATGGGGTAGATAATAACTATGCATTAGATCAGGTGTTTATGCACAGTAATGAGTATCGTAACATTTGTCATTTGGGTAAACAGTTAAGAGAACTCTTAGAAGAGAGTGCTTATATCCAAAGAGGAGAACGAAAACAACCGGTTAGTTCTTTTGAAGAAGCCGTTGATTGGTTAATTAAAGAATCACGCCGTGGTCTGACTATTCAACGTTATAAAGGGTTGGGAGAAATGAATCCAGAACAATTATGGGAAACCACAATGGATCCAACCAGTCGTCGTATGTTACAAGTGACAATTAAAGATGCCATTGAAGCGGATCAACTATTCACCACACTAATGGGTGATGAAGTTGAACCTCGTCGATTATTTATCGAAGAAAATGCCCTTAAAGCAGCTAACTTAGATTTTTAATTATCTCAAATTGGAATAAAAAACCAGACTTAAAATAGTCTGGTTTTTTTTTATTAATACTCGCTAATAGTCTACGATAAATATTTATCTGTCTTATTCTTTATTGGCATACAGGGCGATTAATTTTCATATCTGAAACGGCTTTATTCATCTGTTTAATCATATCTTTTGGTGTCTGAGCTATATATACCTTGCCCCCTGTCGCATTTGCAACACAATCAATCTTATGTTCACCAGCAATATCGACAATATTGATTTTTAAACGCGGTTTTGAAACTGAAATATGATGAGCTAATGTACAGATATTTTTATGGGTACAGGTATCTTCACCATCACTGATAATTAAAATATAATCATCTCGTTTTACCCCATCAAGCATCTTACTGGCTTTTTCTAATCCATTATAAAGTGGTGTTCCCCCACCACCGGCAGCGGTTGGCGTCAGTTTATTAATTTTATTTTTCAATGTTCCACGATTTTTATAACTATAAAAAGGTGAAGCTTCGGCCGATGGACAGCCCGTTAGGGTCACTAGTGAAATATTGATATTTTGTTGTATTTTATCAATGCTAGTTAAAGCAACCTTTTTGCTACTTGATAAACGGCTTGGTAATCGAGTCATCCGTTTTTCGTAGTTTAGCTTGTCTTGTTCCGACATATAACGTGGAAAACCATAACCCATATATTGAAAATACTGCTCAACCTCAGCAGGTGACTCTGCTAATGTCACTATCATTGACAATGAATTATCAAATACCATTACCATTTTAGAAGGATTAGGATTACTGACCAACTCTTCTTTAGTAATACAGTTAGCAGGATTTTTAACTTTTGGTTTAGGCTTTTCTTCAGGTTCCGGTTTTTTCTCTTCAACCATTGTTTCTGTGTGCTCAACAGGTTTAGGATCTCGCTTGATTTCTGGTTCAGGTTGGACAGGAACATCAACTGGCTCTAATTGAGGTTTTTTCTCTTCATCAGCAGGTGTTATTACTGGTGCTGAAACATGACTTGCTTCATCCACACTATCTTTATTAAATGGATAAAAGATATACCAAAGCCCACCAATTAATGCCAGTAATAGCAATGCTAAAAGGAATATAGACCACCAACGCCAAGTCGATTTGGTTGGAAGCTTGGGTTCGGGTACTTTAGGCGGTAAAACAGGATCGTCAAACGTATGAACAATAACAGGCTCATCATTAATGACAAAAATCGAATTACCTAAACTTTTAATTCTTGGTATCCAAGATGAAATCAGTGTTTGTTGTTCAGGGGTTAACGACATCAATTTAACGGTATTTTCAATATCTATAATACGTGTTTGTAACGTTGTCGTTACCGTTTGTCGATATAGTTCATTATTAATATCGCTTAATAATATGGGTTGTCCTTCCAGATTGGTAGACCATGCAATGTAATGATCATCTTCTATCAATTTTGGAATGGCGAAGACAGAAAAAGTCCGCTCAGTCAGATGTGATTTTAATAACGATAGTAATGAATTATATTGTTCTAATAAATTGATTTTTTGTGAATCACTGCTATCAAAACAATGCCGTGTTATTCGCTGCATGATAAATTAACTTCCTTACTGATCATTCTAATTTTACCTCAGCTTCAACATGAACATCCAAATAGTAAAGATCATCACTGAATAATATCCTATTCGAATGCTACTTATTCACACAAAGGTTTACTGATATTCATATCAGAAACCGCTTTATTCATCTGTTCAACAAGCTCGGTGACATTGTTAGCAATATAAACCTTTCCACCCGTTTTATCCGCTAAACAATCAATCTTATGCTGTCCCACAATGTCCACTATATTTATTTTTAAACGTGGTTGTTGGTTGGCAATTTCATTGGCTAAAGTACAAATATTATCTTCCGAACAATTATCGTCACCATCACTGATAATTAAAATATAATCATCATGATTTACGCCATCAAGCATTGAACTGGCTTGCTTTACACCACTATATAACGGAGTCGCACTATCGTATTCTAATGGCGTTAAACGATTAATTTCATTCTTCAATTTTTCTCTATTATCAAAATGATAAAATGCAGATGCCTTTGCGACAGGACAACTATTTAACGTGACAAGAGCAATATTGATATTAGGTTGTATTTTATCAATACTGGATAACGCAACCTGCTTACTACTCGATAGTCGATTCGGTAATCGGGTCATTCTTTCTTCATATTGCTTGGCTTCTTCGAAAGTAAGACGATCAATCCCATTTGACAAATATTTTTCAATTTCTGCTTGAGGTTCAGTAAGCGTTAAGTACATCGAAGCGGAGTTATCAAATATCATCACCATTTTAGAGGTTTGCTCGTTTTTTTGTATTTCTTCCTGTGAAATACAGCTAATTACTTCAGAAGTGGAATTGTTCGAGGTCGTTGGTGGTAATAGTTCAGCAATAGGTACGGGGGCTTTATCTTTTGTATATAAATAATATAGATATCCAAGTAACCCGACAAAAGCAAGTGCTAAGGTCAAAAACCACCACCTACGCCAAAATGATTTTGTTGTCTTGACAGGAAGGGCTGGAGCCACTTCATTAGTAAGGATTGGCTCATCAAAATCATGAACGATCACAGGTTCATTATTAATGACATAAATCACATTACCTAAACTTCTCATTCTCGGTAACCAAGCAGAAAGAAGCGTTTGTTGTTCTTCCGTTAATGATTTGATTTTGGTAGTATTTTCAATATCATTTAAACGTGTTTGAAGTGTTTTTTCAATCTGCTTTTTATCTGCTTCATTAATAATATCTTCAATGGCAACGGGTTGACCTTCAAGATGCGTATACCAACCAAGATAATGATCGCCTTCAATTAATCTCGGTATTGCTAAAATCGAAAAACTACGTTCGCTAACATTAGGCTTTAACAATTGTAAAACTGAATTATATTGATCGAATAACGAGATTTTATCTAAATCATTAGGATCAAATAACATTCTGGTTATACGTTGCATTGCTAATTTGTTTCCTTATGTTAAACATCGCTTTTGCTAACTATTGATTTAATGAATACGCAAATTTAGATATTCAAAGCTTTCTGTAATTGTTGAAGTTTTTTATTTAATTTATCTAACTCAACTTTCTTTTCAATTTCTGATGAATTTGAATTATTCACTTGCTTAAGTTGTTTTTCAATATCATCGACTTGTGCTTGCAAGTCTGCTCGATCTTTCGCTTTTTCTTTAATTTCGTTGGTCAAACTCGTTAAATCATCTTTCAATTTTTGTTGTTGTGCTTGCTTTTGCTTAATACTTAAGGCGGTGTCATTTTTCTGTCTTTCTATATTGGCATAGATCGCTTTAAATTGTTGATTTGCCTTTTTTTCATCTTCTAAAATTTGCTGTTTTTGATCAATTCGGGCTTGATAGTTGCCAGAATAATGACAACTTATCTTATCAAAAAAACCGATATCCGTATTCGTTGGATCACACTGTTCGGATGTGGTTGAACAGCCCATTAACAACAAAATAGGGCTGAATAATATAAAGTATCTTTTTTTCATCATTAACTCACCTGTACTGCTGAACGTTGTTGACTCACCACATTAATTTGTTTTTCAAGTAACGCTATCTGTTTATGAAGCTGATTAATTTGTTTATCTAATTTTGACATATTAATCCCTGATTGTTTTTCCCTTGCAGAAAGCATAACCCAATCACTTTCAATGCCTTTCATACGATCTAATTTGTCAGTTAAGTAAGCAATATTTGCATCGATTTGCTTCAACTCATTTTTAACCTGTCTTTTACTCAACGTTTTATTTTCAATCTGATTATTTAACACTTTTAATGTTGCTAAATTTTTATCCAACACAGCTTGCGCATTTTGAGTAACAGCTTGTACTTCCATATTATTTTGCTGAATATCATAAATATAAGCATCAATGCGCATTTCTTCATCTGCATACTCAGCACGCTTAGAATCAAGATAGTAATTAGCACCCATTAATACACCACACCCTACTGCTGCCGTAGCCAGACAAACACCTGGTTTTCCACCAACCAAAATACAACTAAGTCCAGAAAATCCAGCACCAACGACACACGATTGCCAAGCTGATTTACTAAAAAATTGAGATGTATTACTATTGGTTAATGCCGGATCAACGTCTTTAGTTCTCCACCCTGATGATTGACATCCAGATAAGACAACAGATAAACATAATGTGATTATAACGACTATTTTTTTCATTATTTCCTTCCTTTTATTTCATTGCAGGTTTGTAACCAAACTGATTGTTCTATTTTACCCGATACAATGTATTGATTGATATGTTTTAAATAGAGCTTTAAATAATCGCTCATATTTGCCTTTCCACTACTTTGTAA
Organism: Gilliamella sp. wkB308; assembly: GCF_001690185.1. GTDB lineage: Bacteria > Pseudomonadota > Gammaproteobacteria > Enterobacterales > Orbaceae > Gilliamella > Gilliamella apicola_I. The sequence goes on along the minus strand of NZ_LZGN01000034.1, from coordinate 231,257 downwards.
AATAAATTGTGTTGCTTTAGCTTGTTCATTAATTGTATTTTTTTCGTAATTTGATGCAGTGCTAACAATGGTATCTGCATAATATTTTAATATAAAATTGCGTGCATTTCTTGAATCAATGACAACTTGATTTAAATTATTTAGCTTTGTTTTAGAACACATATCTGTACTCTCTAACTCACTTGAGTCACTAGCATCACAAATTTCATTGATCATCGTATTATATAAATTATTATTATATTCATATTTATCGTTGAGATCAGAGACATTTGCACATAAAAAAGCCCCCAATTGTAAGGCGGATTGAATGGAACGATCTCGCTGCTCATCCCGTGACTGGTTCGCACTTCGTAACAGCAGATTAAGTTGATTTAACTCCTTTTTAGTTTTTTCGTCTTCAACTTGTTTAGTAATTTTTTCCAGTTCATTCACCACATTGTTATCATTTGACGATTCGACTTCATTACCTAGTTCGTTCCACTGTTTTTCTAATTCTTTAATCGAATCTTTAGAGTGCATAACTTCGGTGGTATACACTAAACGAAATCCAACATCTTTGCTTTGATAAGCACCTTTATTATCATAGTAAGGCTTTTCACTACGAAAGGCAGTTGATATTGAAGATTCAGGCGTTAAATAACTACCGCCACGAATAATCATGCCTCCTTGTTGACCATGATAACGATCTAATTTATTCATTCTAAACGAATCAAACATCATTTCACTGGCATTACCTAAAATATCATAAAGATCCAGTGGATTAGGTGCTAACCGACCAATAAGTTGTAATTTTCCATTGGCAGACTTTGCCCCTGAAAACCAAGCATAATTTTCCAAACCACCCGTAATAGGAAAAACTGTTTCACGAAATTCAGATTCAGTGACTTTCATGCCACCCCTTGCCGCGTACTCCCATTCGGTATTCGTTGGCAAACGTACATAGCCTTTTGGCATCGCTTTTAATTGAGATTGGTTTTCCAGTAACCATTGGTTATATTTATTACTAAATGCTATAGCATCAAACCAACTAATATTGGTAACAGGGAAAAGCAAATTTACTTTAGCCGTTGGACAAGTACCATTCATCACCGCTTGATATTGTAGAGCTGTAATTTCATATTTACCGATTAAATAATACCTTTCTTCGTTTTCATTTGAAAAGCTACCAGAAATATAATTAGGTGTTGCGTATTCAGCAAAGCCCAACTCTTTTTGGTTACTGCCTAAAATCACTTTTACATCCTCAAGTGGTTTATTGGTAGGCGTAAATACCTTTTTCATCACCAGACGCCCATCACAAGGCATCGGCAAAATCACATCATCACTTGCAGGTTTAGGATTATAAAACTTATTATCCCAAGGCTCAGCATAACTGCATAAAGGGATAAAACTTAAGATTAGTCCCCAATAATGCCATTTTTTATAATTATACTTCGCGCAAGCTTTCTGCTGGCTGAATCTTAACAGCACGTCGACCTCCTACCGTTACTACAATAGCTGATATCAATAAAGTAAGTAAAAATGCGATTATAAAATGATAAAATTGTAATTGGCTAACTACTGGATGTGAAACTAAATTTTTACCTAACACAAAATTAAAGGCATAATTGCCAAATAAAAAAAGTAGGCAAGAAATGATAAATGCCAAACAACTTAGCATCATGGCTTGAGTCATTAAATACAGCATAATTCCTTTAGATTTAAATCCAAGTAATCGCATCAAAGCGATATCTTTACGTTTACGTTCAATATTAGATAAAAATGATCCTGTAAAAGATAAAATACACCCTAATACAGCCGTTATTGCGATGACACTAAATATAAAATTGAGAACCCGATCTATCGCTTGCATATTTTCTATAGCATTAGCTTGAGTACGTGTTTCAATATTTTGTTGACGTAGTTTATAAGACAAAGGCGCTACATCATCAAGTGACCTTGCATAAATACGTGCTCTGGCAAATGAGTTATGTTCTGGTGGATTAACAAGCCCTGTGGTTAATTGAAAAATATTTATTTGATAACCGTCATAAAAATGTTCCATATCAATTAGAAGCGCTAAAGACACAAATGCAGCAGCTCGACTATAATAAATTTCGGGAATCACTCCGATGATCTCTAACTCGACTATACCTTTTTCCAGTTTGCCATCAAGTTGCCTTGTCACGACCATTTTTACTTTATCACCAACATTTGCCTGCATTTTTTCTGCGGCTAAAGCAGATATTAAAATCTGTTGTTTATGATGCAGGAGCGGTAAACTTTGGGTTATCGGATCCCCTTTAGCTGTCGGAATAATTTCAGCATTATTAACAAAATGACGATTATCTTTCATTAAATCAGCTTGAGTATTAAGAGAACGTGTCAACGGAATTACAAACGCGGTTTCAGGTTGCTGGGCAATCCATTCAAACATTGACTGATCTAACTGTAAATTACCCACAATTTTAACTTCTAAATTTTGCGGATCATTAAGTAACTGCTGGCGAAGCTGTGAAACAACACCATATTTTAAGCTAAAGAGTAGCAAAAGTGGGGTAATTACCGAGATCACCGATGCGATAATACAAAATGAGACCTTCTTGTCGTACCATAAATCCGACAAAGATAACCGAGTAATAAGCCGCCATTTAGATAATAATCTGATCATCGCTTATACCTCATCTTGTAAGGGTAAAAATTCGGATGAATGGGAAGAGGTAATTTGAGATGTTAAAGTAAATATTCCTTTATCAGCAATACGTTGCCAATCATGGGTCACAATCAAGGCAGCAATATTATCCTGCTGAGCTTGCTCAATAATCAAATCAAATAATAAACTAGCATTATAAGGATCAAGTGCTGAAGTCGGTTCATCAGCTAGTAATAGTGCAGGTTTATGAATAATTGAACGAATAAAAGAAGCTCGCTGTCTTTCACCAATCGAGAGTTGTTTAGGATATTTACTTAGCAAGTGTGAAATACTCAACTTTTGTACTAAATAATCAAGTCGATGTTTATCAAGTTTTTTTTGTAACACATTGAGTGAAAGTAAGATATTATCACGCACCGTTAAAAAAGGTAATAATCCGCCGGTTTGCAACATAAAACCTAAATAATTTGCACGCATATCTGCTAACTTATCCAGTTTATCGTGTTGGATTAGTTGAGCAATATCAACGTCATCATTACCCAAAGTAAGATTGTAGCAACCTATATGGTCAGGCTTTAGGATCATACCTATCATTTCAAGTAACGTGCTTTTACCTGATCCGCTATCACCTCGAATAATAACCACCTCACCCGCTTTAACGGTCAGCGCAGGTAGGTTAACACTAAAAAAAGATTTACCGGTTGAGCGCGTGATGGCAAGTTTTTTTATCGTTAACATCTGTTTTACGGTAACATCTCTAAAGGAATAGGATAAACATTTTCACGAGGATCACTACCTTCCGCTAATGAAATCCAACGATCAACATCCGCATTACATTTCTGATAATAACGAATTTTACTATTTAAATTACGAATAAATTTTTCCTGCTCAAGACCACTCATACTTTTCCACGTCTCTTGATCCAACCCGGTTACATCACTTTTATAAGGGATATTATCCAAATATTCCCCAAGTAACCCCAAATCGGCAATTTTTGTGACTGCGTTCGATTTTAATTTACTTGGATCTTGCCCCATAGCAGCAGCAACCGATCGCAACTGTGAAAACATATCATCGGCAGAAATTAATCCGTCATTTGCTGCATTGGCGATTTTACTAACAATATCGCTTAAATCACTTAATTGAGATTTAGTTAATAAAATTCGAGGTTCAGCTGTTGGAATAGTCGGTTTAATAAAATCTTTATCAGCAATCCACGCTTTGAAGACCGAAGGCGCTTTAGACCCATTCGTTTCACCTAAATAAGCCAACTGCATTGCTTTACCCAATAATAATGCATCATTTAACATATCAGCATTACTATCTTTAGCATTAATCGCATTACCTATTGACGCTTCACCTTTATAAGCGAGTTTCACTTGCTCGGCTAAGGCTTTGGCTAACGAATCAACTTTTTGACCAAACTCATTCACATTACCGGCATTAACAGGGTAGTAAAGTGATTTATGAATAAAATCATTGTAAGTTAAATCAGAATACTGCGTCGCAGCAATTTGGTGATCTTTTTCGCCACTTGCCGTTTTTAAATGTAATGCATAAATCGCAACCCCTTTATGCTGTGCTTCGAGCCTTAATTGGGGGGCATCCATACCAGTGCTTGAAAGTTTATCATCCCCTGGAATTGCACTTGCATCGGTAATAAGAATCATATAACGCGCACCAAAACTGTTCCAATTAATATCATTTAAAGCTTGCGCTACTCCTGCAAATGAATCTTCGGCAAAATAAGCCGTCGATACCGAAGCTTGTTTAAGTGATGCACTGAGTTTTTTAAAATCTTCACGATTTTTCACTTGGTTTGGATCGGCAAAAACTTTTGTGACAAATTCAAGTTTATCTGATGCTGTTAAACTTGATCGAAATGACACCAAGCCAAATTTAACTTGATCTTGTAAATTCTCTTTTTCAATATGCTGATAAACGCGTTCAACAGCCTCTTTGGTTCTTGAAATATACGGATCCATAGAAATGGTTGAGTCGATTACAAACACAATTGCCGCTTTAAAAGGGGCAACTTGATTAGTGCTATCATCTGTTTTTTGAGTGGTAGTGGATGACTTAACGTTCTGAGTTGTTGCCACTAATTTATCTTGTTTACTGACAGAGGCGACTTCTAATATACGCTCATAAAACCCTTGTCCGTTCATGACTTCTTCACCTTGTAAAATAGGCAATAAATAGAAGTTATTTTTAAAATCAACAAATTCCGCCGGCTCTTGAGCTATCACTTTCGACGAGGTTTTGTTAACGTTTAATGCCTCACGAATGGGTTTTAATAATGTTTCTGGATGTTCAGAATCAACAATTGCCGTGAGTGAATCTTTATCTTTAAAAAATAGCAAAGGATCACGTTCAACCGGATTAGTAAAAACCAAGGTCATTTGCATATTCCATTCAATTGCGCAGGAGCCATTAATCCAACCTATCGTTTTTCCATAGGAATCAGGCCCAACACTTAACCATTCTTGGTTATTTTGATTTTTACGTTCATAAACATAGTAGCGAGAAAATGCAGGAACTTGTTGTCCTGCAACCTCGCTTATATCTTTTTTTAACTCGCACGTTGGTGTACTTAATACGCGTTGATACAGTGTTGTTTTACCTTGCTGTTTAAGCGGTTCGTTTGCAAAACTTATCAAGGGTAAACAAGTTAAGCTCAATACAAACATAATTTTTGAGATAGCTAAATTTTCCATTTTTGTTCCTACCTACTTTTGTAGCTCAGCTAACCGTGCTTTTACGTCTTTATTATCGGGATCATTATTCAATGCGGTTTCGTACCAATAAATAGCCGTTTCTTTATCAGCTTCAAAACAGCTATTAGCTTGATAATACTTTTCGTCATATTCTTTGGCGTACAAAATGGCAATGGTTGAATTTATTTGTGATTGATTAGCATATAACCGCTGAGCAATATTACATTTTTTTTCTTTTTTAGCGTCATTGATCAACTGAATAATCGTTGAAGTTTGTGGCTTAGTTTGTAAACATTGTTGAATAAAGGTGAGATCATCATCACTTACTTGACTTAGACTACATTGACCTAACATAGCCGATTCAGCATCTTTAGTTTGTTGATTTTGGAAGAATAGAAAATACCAAATTGCGATACCCATGACGACAAAGAGTAAAATGGCAATAATCAAGCCGAATATTAAACCTGATTTTCTTTTTGGTTTAATCGGTTGTGTCAACGTCTCATCCGTTACAGTTTCAGACGTAGTTACAGATGTAAAGACTTCTTCAGTGACGGGTTCAACAGGTTCTTCGATAATTTGTTCTTCGATTTCAGGCTCGGAAATGGTTTGTGTTTCAATATCAATTGTTTCATCATCGAGGATTACATCCACAAACTCCTCAGGTTCAAGATGCGTGTCAGACGTAGTGGTAACCGTGTTTAATGCAGCTGACGTCATCACGCCATCAGCTATGTTTATAACGCCTCGGTCACTGTAATTTTCGTTTTGCTTATCACGAATTTGTACCAAAAATCGTGCAGTACTTTCTTGGGTTAATAACGAATCAACAAGCCATTCACCAACAAGCCCGGTTAACTGTCCATGTTCGACAGTCATATCAGCCAACGTATGCCAACTTTTTTCTGGACTCCATTGGTTTAATCCAGACAAATAATAACTATCTTGATTACGTTGAATCAATATTTCAATATCAGCACTACCATTCCATTTATATGCCAAAAATTTAGCTATACCCGGTTTATAACCATTTAATTCGATTCTTAATGCCATAATGTCCTCTATCCTGTCACTTCATTTTGTTATTGCATTAATTTACAAAAAATCATCCAATTTAATTTGTGATTGTCTAAAACATGCCAAAATCTCACCCAGACGGCTATTTTGTTCCTGACTTATTTCCCGTCCGGCATGATGTCCGACATTTTCTTGTGCAAGCGTCGCAAAAGCTATAAACCAATCAAATATCGCAAATTGAGAATAATTTTTAGTATTATTATCCAATTTTGGCAACTGATGAGATGATTGCATAACAAACTCATTTAGCGGTGATGCAAATATACGCTTACCGTGATTAACACGACTCATTGGAATGTTATCCACCTGACCTTCAATAAAACCTAACCACGCAATATAATCAGATAATTGAGTATGAATCGTACTAATCTGTCTTGATTCAAGATCATCACGTTTACTGCCAGTATTTTCGTTATTTAAGATTTTTTCAGTTAAATTATGTTCAATCTTCAAACGATTGGCGCCTGTAATAAGCTCTTCAACAATAAAAGATAATGATTTTTGGCTTAAACCCAAAAACTGTAAAATATGTTGATCCAGCACGATATTTCTTAAGTGCTCTAACCAAGTTGTAAAAACACTCTTAGCAAATTTAGATTCAGTCGGTAAAGTCACTGCTGGCTTACTGGTTAAATTGCTATTCAGGTCCGAAAAAAGGTCAAATTCAGTATTAAAACCAAAATCATTGGACAAATTGCCGACTAAATTATCATCATTATCTTTAGCTATCTGGTTTTCTACATGGTTGGAATGATACAAAGCTCGAATTGTTTGATCTGGCAATTCTAAAATTTTGAGTAATTCACCTAATAACAATGCTTTACCCTGCAATTCTTTTACCACATCTGCGATAACGTGTTTTTTCTTACCAAGTTCTTCATCACTACCAGCTTGGTACCAGGTATCAAAACGCATATTTGTAATGTAATCAATTTTTTCATTTAATTGTTCAACAATACGTTGTTGTTTTACTTCAGTAATCGCTACTTTTTCTAAATATTGACTAATTCGACCTATACCGCCATCGTTTAGTTTAAGCATCGCATCCCACGCTTCTTTTGGTTGAGATACATATTCTTGAACATCAACATTGTCGATAAAAGTCTTTTTTAATACGTCCATTTTAGTCTGATAATTCTCATTATGAGACAGTTCTTGACGTGTAGCAGGATCGACATTTAAAAACGGTACATCAAAACCAGGTTTACGAACCAAATAAACATTGTTGAATTTCTGATTGTTTGACCAATTCATTAGCCAATCATAACTTCCAAAACGTTCTAAAATAGTTTGTTGTAATAATCCACCTTTACCCCAACTATTTTTAAGATTATCTTCCGACAAGGTCAACGATGTGCATATCCGTTTATCAAACATGGTAATCGCCCACAACAAGCCAACTTCTTTGGTTGCTCGTTTTTCAGGTGTTTCGCCTTGTGTTTTACCGATCCACCGTTCCAGCACTGGCCCAACATCATTCACATCAGATTGCTTATCAGAAGGTGTACAAACCACTAATACATTCATCTCTTGGCTATCGGTATACTTTTCAAATAAGTAGGCAACTTTACCCCGTAGTAACAGTTGAGAAATGGGATTACCTTCTTTAACATCTGAAATCGAGATTAAATTCAAGCGTCCTCGATATCCCGGAAAATCAAGTAAATCAACTTTTTCAAATGTTGAAACTCGCGTTTTGTTTACTAATGGAAAGATTAATTCCGCTGTTAAAAAAGCTAGTTGCGCCAAAGATAAATCTGTTGGTTCACCGTTAAGAGGCGTTATCGTAACAGATGAATCTTTATCGGTATTTAATCGCTCTAAGATGTCTACATTCATAATACTGTCAATTTGCGATTTAATACCGTTTTGTTCTTTAATCAAAACAGTTAACGGCGCATATACAGTTTCAGCATGATGTAAACGTGATAACGTATTAGCAAGCTGAATATAGATTGTTGTTAGCTCTGCAATTCCACCCCACAATACCGCAAACAACTCGCCCCGTTCAGAAACAGACAGATAAGGAAGTAAATGTATCGCTTTTTCCCAGTATCCCCCTTTTAACCCTTCTAAAGCGTTGCCGAAATTTTCAGACAAATAATCGTAAAGTTCAACGATATCATCTTCCGATATACCGCCGACATAACTGGATTGTTTTTTATTTTCCAACCGTTGGATTAACTGATTTAATTGTGAGAATTCAATTTTATTAGAGACTTTTTGCTGGTCAAAATCTTTAAAAAAAGCATTGATTAATATTTTGACAAGTTCTATCTCTCTAAACAATTTTAACTCTAACGGATAGTTGGCAATGCCACCCTTAGCGGTTCGACTAAAACGTGTGACTAAACCTGTCGCTTCTTTACCACTTCCTACCGGATTGACATGATCGATAAAATCTAAAATTTGGTTATCGACAACCGTTTCAAGTTTGCCATTATCTCCCGCGGCAAGTGCCGAAATCAGGTATGATTTTCCCGCTTGAGAAAGTCCAAAAAAACCGACCGCAACCGATTTGGTGGATACCTCACCTAATCGTTTGGCACTATTACGCAATCGGCGTAAATCAAGAATTAAATTATCCGCTTCACTATTTAGACGTTTAGATGAATGACGTGTTTGGTTAACCCATTCAATTGCGTCTGCTGATGCATGGTAAACGTGTTCCCAAGATTTAGGCAGTTGTTCATTTATGTTCTTCATCGTTTTATCATTCCACTATCAAGCCAATATTGGGTATTGATTAAACCGGAGTTAACCATGGTGTTTAAACTCAGTTTAACATCTTGATTTTTATTGCAAGCTCGTCCATCAGATGCTTTAATGTCTTTAATATAAAAATTCTCGACCATTTTTTGCCTATTTTTAATACCTAAAGTCACTTCAAGTACCACGCCTTGAGCGCTTAAACGCCGAGCAACATCGCCGTTCTCAATGGTTAAAATATAGATCGGAGAAGCCGGCCAGCGATCAACTTCAAGTTGTTTAAAACCTAATCTTGTTGTACCTCGTATTTCAAAAGACAGATCAGGAAAATCATAATCAGGATCGTCTAAATTTATATCTCGGTAATAGACATTTTCATTTTTAATCATATTTAAATTATCCAACAATCCAATGTATTTGACTGTTGAATAAAGATCCATATTTGCTGATCTAAAATAGAAATTAGGTAGTCTTAAATTCTTACTTAAGAAGCAAAGCATAGCGCCTACAGCCGCAGTGGTTTTAGGATCATCAATGCGTTCTTGTTTATGGAATGGATACCATCCCCCCGTATAATAACCATGGAGTGGCAAAATTCGTCCAGCAGGGATAGATAAACGAGATCGAAAGTAACTTTGAATACCCGGTAAGCGTGAAGGGCGTCCAGTTAATAACAGCACATCACATTGATAACAACTGATGATTTCGGACAATGCGTCAAACGTTTTACAAATATTGTAATAATCGCCACGTATAAACAGGTAATGTATTCGTTTTAGATTAATTTCAATATTTAAATTAAGCACTGAAAAATCAGGATTATTCAATGCACGCTTGATAGGTTCATTAATAAAATTCAGCACACTATCAGTCATCACATGATGTTCTAATAGTTCTTTAAAACTAGCACTAAATACCTGCTGTTCACTGTGTAAAGGATCATAGAGTTCATACTCTTTCAAGATCCGCAAACCTATTGGGGTAAACAGTTGTAATGTCAGTTGTTGACGTAAGACCGCATCTTGAATAGAAAGTTGTTGTGAACCAATAATCGTTGACAAAATTGGGCTTGGATCAGCAAGTCCTGCCTGCTTTAAGCCGTTGGTTAACGAGGTTAAAACAATATCTTGAATAATATCAAGTAAAATATCATCACCCGCAACTTTAAAACCATCACGGAAACGCTGACTTGGAACAATATAGGCATTACTACTATTTTGTTGCCCGTTTGCACCATAATCCAAATGGTAATCGTTGATGACTAAATCCGTTGTACCCCCGCCGATATCCACCGTTGCAATGGTAACTTTTTGCTTATCGGTTTTGTCAGGTCGAACAATTGAAGCAATAAATTCTTCACTACGCCCGTTAAAATTATTTTGTGTTTCATTGAAAAGATACACAACTTGACCACAGGTTGCTTCATCCCATTGAATATAAACCTCCGGTATGTTTGGCCAAATATGTTTAAGTTCTTCCGGATGTGTAAAATCAATATTATCATCCGAATTATCCCAACCTAAACTTTTCCAAACAAGTCCAATAGCTTGATACACACAACTTTTAAATATCGCTTGCTCAGGTTTTGGCATAGCAGGCGGAATCGTTAAGATAATTGAACGTAAATTACGTGGCGTTTTAGCATGTTCAAGTTTATTACGTTGTGCAACGCTGTTAATTTGCATCAAAGCATGCATCAATACTTCGCATAACATAAACGTCATGAGCGAACTACGTGAATATTTAGGGTGGAATACTGGAATTTTACGATCATATTCTTCTTGAATATTATCATTAAGAATATGTAAGGCTTCGCCATATTCATTAATTAAATTTGAAAAAGGCTCTGCCGTTGCAAAAGGTTCATGATCACTTTTTACATAATAAGAGTTAAAACGCCAACCTTGTTCGTATTTATCCTGATCCCATAAATAACGTTTTGGACTTGAAAGCCCGGTTGCACCTTCGTTGCCTTCACGGCGACTAGCTAAGCGACTTGCTTCTTTACCAACACGGACAATACTTGGCCAACGGAAAGTATCTCGTCGACCACTCTGTAACGAAAAGTGTTCTTTACCAAAAAAAGTTTGTGCAAATTCAACTCGACTTTCAAATGGTTCGTTATAGATATATTCAGGTCTGGTTAGATCGCGTATCTCCAATTCATAGCGATGATTAAGACTGTCTTTATCTTGAACATGATCTTCAATCAAAATTCCACAAGTTCGGGAATTACCCACATCTAAAATCATATCGACAGGAATCGATTTCACAATATCATTTTTATTGTTAGAAACAATTTTAATAGTTGGTAGATTTAATGTTTCACCGAGCAAATTAATGATATTAAGATAGTGCCCATAATAAGCTTTATTATTAATTTCTTGTTGGATATCATCCTTATGCATCTTTAAGCGTTCAGGTTGCTGTGCTAATTCTTCAAAAAGATCGATTAACCAACTGGAAATCCATTTGAGTTCTAAAAACCATGACACATGATCAGAACGGTGCGCCAGACTAAAAATCGCACCTGTCATTACGTCATTTTCAGTTGGAGCAAGATAAGCAACATCATCCAAATTAGCAAAAATTTTAGTGTCAAACGCAAATGTTATACGATGTGTATTACCATCGGGATCTTCGCCTTTTGGAATACTGACGATTCTCACTCTGCTCCAGTTATGTGGTCCTTTATCAAATCGTTCTGGTGGAATCGACCGTAAAACAGGAATCGGTAACCAAACACCGTCATACAATTTTAGGGATTGATCGACACTAATTTCTTGTGTGGGCGTAACCGCAAAAGTGGGGTTGTCCGGACTAAAAAATTGACCATTTTCGACATCTTCTAGTAATCGAATCAATGCACCACTTTCGGAAGGATCAATAAAACACCCATTCGCTTTATTGCGCCATTGGCTGTCTTTCCAATCTATTTTAAGTGCAAAATCAAGAAACTGAATACCACTGTTCATGATAAGTGTCACTTCTTGACCATAATTGCGTAATTCTGGAAGCATATACTACCCTATTGTTTTTTCATCGTTAACGGGAACGATGTACCATTATTATAATGTCCCTTACAATCAGTTTGATTGTTACTATTCGTTGAGCACTCAATTTTCGGTAATTGATATTTTGTATTATCGCTACAAAGCGCTTCAGTATTGCTCTTTATACTTAAATTTGAGTTTTGAAAACCACTACCAACTTTACCGACACATTTCACACCATCACTACGTATGACCGTAACTTCACCATTTCCTTGATCAAAACTGTAGTTTAAACGTAATGATTTACCCGTTGATTTATCTTGGATGCCACCGCCAACAGTCCATTGTCCATTAAGAAAATCCATAGAACCTTGCTTAATTGCATCTGGTGGTACACTTAAATTTTGAGATTGTGTAGCGTTATTGGTATCAATAGCCGCTGTGTTTTGATTCTGGTTTTCATTCTGATTAGTTTTATCAACATCAGAAGTCGTACCAGCATTATCTGGCGTTATGTCTTGAATTGGCGGATTATCATCACCTGCACCATGACTATCAACCGGTAATGCTGTAGGCGTGTTGAGTGTATCAGTCACATCAATGTTACCTTCTGTTACATTTGTACCAATTACGTCATTACGATTGTCAGTATTTAATACCGAATCATGATTTATGTTGGTGCCCACCGGTCTATGAATAACATTCACATCACGGATAGTATCCTCACCTTTTTTATCTTCTGGTTTTTTGTCCCGATCAATCTCAACCGGTACATTCACAGCATTATCGACTGACAATGGCGGTGTAATTGATGATTCTGGGTGATAAAAGCACCCTCGTAATAAAAATAGTAGTAATAATAACAATAATAGTGGCAAAAGTATTAATAGCCACATCCACCAACGTTTCCACCAAGGACGTTTAGATGTTATCGGGGGTTCAATGTGTTCAGTAACATAAGGAGCTGTGCTTTCTGATTGTTCTAAACATTTGAAAGGTGATTGGGTTAGTTGAGTTTGTGGATTAATAAATCCCCAAAAAGTAATAACAGGCTTGCCATTAACGATATAAATATATTCATTGCTTGGAAACCGAATCGCCATAAGATTTGGTTCTTGGCTGTCCTCACGGTGATTAGGATCATAAATTAGGCGACTAAATAGCAATTGATCGCCTTCAAGGTTTGGGTTATTAGCTAATTGTTTACCTAGCTCCACCACCTTTTGTTCAAATGATTCCAGCAATTGAAGCGCTGATTGTTGTTCTGATTCGCTGGCAGATGACCAAGGCACAATATCATATTGAGCAGAATCAAAAGGAATATACCAATCAACCCTATTTCCTTGATCATTACGTTGTGGAATGGCTAAATAGTCGGCGTATTGTTTACCTATTTTTACTCTGAACATTTCACGAATTTGGGTTGCCACTAAGTAAGCTGCTTTACCGTCATGCCCAAGCATTTTAAAATCTTTAATATCGCCAGTTCTAAGTAGTGTATTTGCCATACTGACCTTACCATTCCATTATCATATGATATTTATGTAATCCTATAATTCTAACAGAAAAATCCAGCTGTTGTAATTGATATCTAAAGGATAAGTTAAGATTTTTTTACTTAATTTTTAACATGCTACAAGATTACCCTACCATAATCGTCATTTTAAAAACATTTCATCAGTCAATACTCGTAATGGCTGCATATCACTTTCTCCCCGAATGACTAAAGATGGATCAGAACGTAAACACGTTCCCCCATAATGTCCGCCGACAGTGAAAGTACAGATTTGCAAATAACGATCGTCGACTTTCGGTAAACACCACAATTCTTGATAGATGTTTTCTTGTTTAGCAAATTTACCGACAGTTTTCCCCAAAATGGTTTCTTTGCTACTGATTAATTGAATATCACTCCCCCGACGCCCTGCAATCGGCTTAACGGCATACCCCTTTTTCTCTAAACTTTTATTAAGTTCGAATGTAGACTCTAATAAATAACGATGATTAGGAAATAGAGACCACAGCACCGGTAAAATCGCTTTATTGCTTGGAATAACTGTCCATAAAGGTTCAAATACTGTAACTTCTGGACGCAAAAGAACGTCTATTAACCTTACCGCATTTTCTGGATGCCAAGTCCGTATTGGTAATCCAGCTATTTGAGCTTCACTTTCTTGACGGAGTTGTTCTAATACGGTTTCCCATGCCCATGTTTTCCATACGCACGTTACTTGACGATCTTCATCATCAACTAACCGACCACGCTTATCCCATTTTAAACCGCTCAAACCTCGTAAAATTTTGCTCTTAAATCCTGCTTGTGTTAGGGCTTTTTGCATAAATAAAGCATGATAATTTTCTTCATTATCATTATCTTGCATAATATGGATAAACGCTTGTGCATCGCTATGCTTCCAACAACTCGCTAATGCGTTAAGCAACCCAGCACTAGGGTTTACACCAACATTCAGCCCCGCTTGTATTGCCCAATTTTGTAGTATCTGTCCAGCTTCAGTATGACACGATGCCGAATCAGCATTATATTCATAAACTTTAAAGCCTCGTTCATCCATGCAAAAGTCTAGCCGACCGGTTATCATTTGATAACGTCGCTGTTGCCAAGACAGACGCAATCTAGGCCATAAAATTTCTGGGATATTAAAATTCATCAGCAAGTTATCATCTTTTAATACTCTATCGGTTGCATGCAAATACATAAGATGTAACTCATTGGTCGCTCGAATAAGTTCTTGCTCGGCACTTTCAGAAATAGTGAAATATCGGTAGTGATCATCATGACTAATTGCATGCCCTGCCGCTTGGATATAAGCATTTTCTAAACTATCTTGCTCATTAAGCCAGTTAATATCAAATTGACCTTGATTTTCAATATGTTGACTATGAATAGCCAGTAAAGGCGCCGGTACGGTTGGTTGTGGTAGACTATATTGTGTATTTTCGGTTTGAATCATCCAGCCTAATATAGTGGTATCGTCAAACGTATCATGTAACAAATAACCATCGTCGGTGACCGTCATCCTTAATTCACGAGTCCAATGTTGACCAATTGGTAATCGCGTATGAATCACATTTTGTTCAGCTATCCGAATTTTATCTTCAAAGACTTCGGTAATAATAGCAACATGACCCGTTCTATCGAAAACACCACCGTCATCCCAAATAAGTAATGCACCCGCTTCGGGTTTTTTCTTGCCACCATTAGCAAAAGCTTGTAAAGGCAATATCGCTTCATTGATGACTTGTCTTAAAACACGGAGAGAAAAAATTTCATGAGCCATGCCGACATCAGTAAAAACAATACCGTAATTAAGAAATAAAAAACGCCTTGCAAATTCAACGCATTGCCATTTATATCCCATATATTCATGCCCGGAATAACTTCGAAAAGAAGCATCATCAGGGTATTGAGTTGGATCTAATGTTTCATAATCAGAAGAGTAAATGGCAACGCCACCCGGGGCATAACCTAACAATGTACCAAAAGGTTCCCTATCATCGGAGTGTGCTAACATATTTTTCAACCTTTTTTATAATTTATAGGATAATGCTAACTAAGCTGTGATAAAATTAATCTATCATAGATCAATTTGAATACTTTAAGAAGCGAAGTTTATGCTTGATCACTTGAAGAACATCAAAGCGCCTATATATGACTGTTATTCCTGGTAGTAATACCCCAAACATACCGATTACGTGAGAAACATAAAATTATGCAACAGAAAACAAATTTAAAAGAATTATTAGATTTTCCTTGTTCTTTTACTTATAAAGTTATGGGAGAAGCTAAACCAGAACTGGTTGATAAAGTCGTGTCCGTTATCCAACGTCATGCACCGGGTGATTACAGTCCGTCAATCAAACCTAGCAGTAAAGGGAATTATCATTCTGTGTCGATCACTATTAATGCAACACACATTGATCAGATTGAAAATTTATATAAAGAATTAGGTGAAATAGATATTGTAAGAATGGTTTTATAACACTTTACTTTTTCATCAATTTTTGTACAAAATAGAGCCTTGTTATTCCGACGAGGCTCGATCATGAAACCAGAAACCATTGCACTTCACACAGGCTATACACCTGATCCCACTACTCACGCTGTTGCTGTTCCCATTTATCAAACAACCTCTTATGCTTTTGATGATACACAGCATGGTGCAGATTTATTTGATTTAAAAGTCGCTGGTAATATTTATACCCGTATTACCAACCCAACTAATGCCGTACTTGAAGCGCGTATCGCTGCGCTTGAAGGCGGTATTGGTGCTTTAGCTGTTGCATCGGGTATGGCGGCTATCACTTATGCTATTCAAGCAATTACGTTTGCTGGCGAAAATATTGTTTCTGTTTCTCAATTATATGGCGGCACTTATAATTTATTTGCCCATACCTTACCTAATTTTGGTATTACAACCAAATTTGCACCTCATAACGATTTAGTGGCTATTGAACAGCAAATTGATGATAAAACAAAGGCTATTTATTGCGAAAGTATTGGTAATCCTGCTGGTAATATTGTTGATTTAAGCCAACTTGCCGACATCGCACATCGACATGGTATTCCGTTAATCGTCGATAATACCGTCGCCAGTCCTGCACTTTGCCGACCATTTGAATTTGGTGCTGATATTGTCGTGCATTCATTAACTAAATATATTGGTGGGCATGGCAATAGTCTTGGAGGAATCATCGTTGATTCAGGGCGGTTTCCATGGAATAAATATGCGGATAGATATCCAATGCTTAATCAACCAGATCCGTCTTATCATGGTGTCTCTTATACGGATACTTTTGGTAATGCGGCTTACATTGCACGTTGTCGAGTAATCCCTTTACGCAATATGGGCGCTGCACTATCGCCATTTAATACTTTTTTGATCTTACAAGGGCTTGAAACCCTTTCTTTGCGCATGGAACGCCACTGTCAAAATGCACTCAACGTTGCACAATATCTAGCCTCACACCCACAAGTTGAATGGGTAAACTATGCTGGTCTTAGCAATCATCCTGAACATGATTTAGCGGTAAAACAGATGGATAATCATTTACCTGCTAGTATTTTATCGTTTGGTATTAAAGGTGGAAAACTTGCCGGCACTAAATTTATTGATGCACTGAAATTAATTATTCGTCTGGTCAATATAGGCGATACACGCTCATTAGCTTGTCACCCAGCATCAACTACGCATAGACAACTTAATAATGAAGAACTTAAAAGGGCAGGAGTAAGTCAAGAAATGATTCGTTTGTCTATTGGGATAGAACATATTGATGATATTATTTCTGATTTAGAACAGGCATTGAAAGCGACACTATAATCAAAATCAAAAAGCCAGATAACAAATGTATAACTGGCTTTTTTAGCAATCAATTAATCTAAAATTTTAATAAGTTCGTTTGTCACATCAGATACAGATTGGGTACCATCAATGCGGTAGTATTTTGCACGACCTTCTTTCGCTTCATGTTGATAGTAATCAATTAAAGGTTTAGTTAATTGATGATATTCAACAAGGCGTTTACGGACAATCTCTTCATGATCATCTTTGCGAGTGGTTAAAGGTTCACCCGTAATATCATCAACATTTTCTACTTTAGGTGGATTATGACGGACATGATAAACTCGTCCTGATGGCGCATGAATTCGGCGTCCACTCATTCGATCAATGATAACAGAATCAGGCACATCAAATTCAAGTATATAGTCAACATTAATACCTGCTGATTTCATGGCATCAGCTTGAGGTACTGTTCGAGGGAATCCGTCTAATAAAAAACCATTTGCACAATCATCTTGTGCAATACGTTCTTTCACTAATGCAATCACAAGTTCATCGGTAACAAGTTTACCGGCATCCATTAATTCTTTAGCCTGTTGACCAAGTGGCGTACCAGCTTTCACTGCTGCACGTAACATATCGCCGGTTGAAATTTGAGGAATACCATATTTTTTCATAATGAATTGTGCTTGAGTTCCTTTTCCCGCACCTGGTGCACCTAATAAAATAATACGCATGAAATAACCTCTTATGGTTTTTATTTAGATAGATTTTCTATTCTGGTAAATATTGAAATATCACTTTACTGCTGGAGATTAATCCATCAGTTTGACAAATATAATTTATGGCACCACAGCCTTTGATCATTTGAGCAGGTTGATGACAAGTGGGGCAAATATAGTGTTCGACAAAATGTTGTTTGCAGTGAGCACAAACGTAATGCTGGGCAGACATAACATCCATTTTATGATGACATTTAGGGCACAAGCCTTCTTGACTTTGCCCTGCTATATTTTTTTTTGACATAAACTATTTACGACCTCTAACGTGTTTCATCAATCGACGTCGTTTACGTTGTTGTGATGCCGTTAAACTATTTTTTCGACCTTCAAAAGGATTCGCCCCTTCTTTAAACTGAATTCGAATCGGCGTTCCCATAATTTTTAATGAGCGTCTAAAATAGTTCATTAAATATCGTTTATAAGAATCGGGAAGATCTTCAACTTGATTTCCGTGAACAACCACAATAGGTGGATTGTAGCCTCCAGCATGGGCATATTTGAGTTTTACCCGACGTCCACGAACTAGAGGTGGTTGGTGATCGTCTTGTGCCATTTGCATAATTTTGGTTAATAATGCAGTATTTACCCGACGGGTTGCACATTCATAAGCTTCTTGGATTGAATCAAATAAATTACCCACACCACTACCATGTAAAGCCGAAATAAAATGCAAACGGGCAAAATCAATAAAATCAAGTCGGTCATCTAGTGTTGCTTTAACTTGCTCTTTGATGTCTTGTGATAACCCATCCCACTTATTGACGGCAATAACAAGTGAACGCCCACTATTGATGATAAAGCCGAGTAATGATAAATCCTGATCTGAAATACCTTCTCTGGCATCAATCACCAGTATGACAACATTTGCATCTTCAATCGCTTGTAATGTTTTAATCACTGAAAACTTTTCGACAGTTTGCGTTACCTTACCACGTTTACGCACCCCTGCCGTATCAATTAAAACATATTCTCGTTCGTCACGAGTCATTGGTATATAGATACTATCTCGAGTTGTACCTGGCATATCATAAACCACAACCCGTTCTTCACCTAGAATTCGGTTAGTTAGTGTTGACTTACCTACATTTGGACGCCCGACAATAGCTACTTTAATCGGTTGATTAATCAGTGATTCAACATCATCTTCGTCAACATCATCATAAGATTCCGATAAATCTGGTAGCAATTGGTCTTCATTAAAGTCATCTTCATCGTGATCTTTAAATTGAAAAATAGGTTCCAACGCCGTTTCAATTAATGAACTGACACCACGCCCATGACTTGCGGCTATGGGGTGAATATCGCCTAAACCTAATGAGTAAAAATCTGAGATAGCCGTATCAGCATCAATACCATCAATTTTATTGGCAACTAAAAAAGTGGCCTTTTGACGAGAACGCAAGTGTTTAGCGATCGCATGATCTGCCGGCATAGCACCCGCTCTTGCATCGACTAAAAACAGAACGATATCGGCTTCTTCGATAGCTTGTAAGGATTGGTCAGCCATAAAGCTTTCAACCCCTTCTTCAGTGCCATCAATTCCACCCGTATCAATTACAATATATTCATGGCCCTTGATTTCTGCTCGTCCATACTTACGATCACGGGTTAATCCAGGAAAATCTGCGACTAACGCATCTCGTGTTCTTGTTAACCGATTAAATAAAGTTGATTTTCCAACATTTGGACGACCAACTAGTGCTACAACAGGTACCATGTTTATTCTCTAATTACTTAAATTTTTTGTGAAAGCGTAAATATCACCATTTTTGACTTGAACAATCAGTTTATTGTCAACGACCAATGGTTTAGCGATTATTCCGCTACTACTTACTTCTATTTTATTTACAAGTTCACCTGTTTCAGCATTTAACCAATACAGGTAACCTTCAAAATCACCAAATACGACATAATCTTGATAAATGACTGGATCAGTCAATTGGCGATGTGTAAAACTTGATTGCGTCCAAAGTACGCCACCTTCCGTTTTCGATAATGATTGAATATTATCGTCTTGATCTACTACGTATAATCGATTTTTATCAACAGCAAAACTGTGTGTTGAACCTATTTTTTTACGCCATATTACTTCACCATTACTTAAATCCAGTGCAGCAACATAACCATTAAAGCCAACAGAATAGACAGTATTTCCTTCAACTACAGGGGTTGAATCAACATCATTTAATTTTGCAATTTCTGTTGAACCAGTCGGTTGAGAAATCCGTTGTTGCCAAATTAATTGACCATCATTAATGTAGTAAGCATTCACTCGTCCATTATCATCACCAAAGATAGCGGCGCCATGGGCAATGACTGGTGTTGAGTTACCTCTTAATGATAATGCCGGAACTTCAAAAGTCACTTCCCAAAGTTCGTCACCCGTTTCACGATTAAGCCCTTGTAATATACCATTAGCGGTATGAACAACTAATTTATCATCAGACGATACCGGGCGAGCAAGGACTTCCCCTTTAACCGATTTTTCCCAGACGACTTTTCCGTTATGACGATCTAAAGCATAAACAACAGCACGTTCACTGCCAACATAAACATAATTTTCATCAGCACTTACACCACCTGAAAAGAGCGCTGTTTTACTACTGAAAAGTGTACTTTTGGATAAATCGACATTCCACAATGTATTACCCGTTGTTAAATCAACTGCTTTTACTTCTCCACTTCGACTTGCTGCATAAATAACATTATCATAACTAGCAGGACCTAATAATGAATAAATTCGCGTATTTCCTGCAGTACTGTTACGCCATAATTGGTGAATAGTAAATTGGTTACTGACTATAGGAGAAGGTGAAACTTGAATGACTTCTTCTTCTCCTCCAAATATAGAGCATCCAGCAAGTGAAAACATAAAAACACTGGTTAAAAAACATTTAGATAACTTCATTGTATAGACCCTTATAGCAGGATAAATTAATTTTTATTTTCTTCCGTTTCAGTCTTTGACTGATCCTCTTGCTCTGCCTTTTCTTCAGCAGTTTGCTTATCTTGTTCAATTGTTTGTTTAGCTTGTAGATATTCAGCTTGATTCAGTTTGATTTTAATATTTGGCTCTGAACTTATCATTGCCGCTGACTTTAGCGCAATTTTATAAGCATCTACCGCCTCAGCATAACGAGACATTTTGGTTAATATATCGCCCCGTATTTCGTTAATCACCAGTTCCCAAGCTTCATTGTTTACTTTATCTAACGTCGCTAAACTTTCTTGATATTGGTTTTGTTGATACTGCACACGTGCAATGCGAATAGTAATCATGGATTTTACCGGTTCCGCTTTTGTTTTAGATAAAGCATCATTCAGTAATGCTTGAGCACCTGCGTAATCTTTTTTTACTTCGATATAAAATTTAGCCGCAAAAAGATCAGCAAAAACGTTATAAACGGTATCATCCTCTTTTGCAAAAGCAACTAAATCATTTACGGATTCTGGTTTTGTCTGATCTAACTGTTTTACAAGTTGTTCATAACGATCTGACATTTGTTCCAATTTTTTAACTTGATTTGATTGATAGTAACTCCAACCATAATAAGCTAATAATCCAATGACAATAACGGCAACAATAATTTTCCACGTTTTCGCAAGAAACTCTTTTAAAGCCCACATTTGTTCTTCACTTGACGATTGATAACTCACGCTTATCTCCTATTTCCTTTAGATTTATATCATTGCCAAACAAGTTTGAACGATATCGCTTTGCGCAACTTCAGTTTGTTCACCTGTTTGTAAGTTTTTGATAGTTACCGTTTGGTTCGCTAACTCGTTTTCACCAACAATAACCGCTATTTTAGCACCTAATTTATCTGCTTTGGCAAATTGTTTCTTAAAATTAGACGTTCCATAATTAGTCACAATTCGTTTATCAGGTAAACCGTCACGTAATAATTCAGCAACACATTGTGCTACTGAAATCGTATTTTCATCTCCTGAAGAGATCATATAAATATCAATCGAATTATCTCGATTTAATGAAGGATTAACAGCTTGAACAAGTAAAACTAATCGTTCAAGTCCCATTGCAAACCCAACAGCTGGCGTTGATTGACCACCTAATTGGCTTACTAATCCATCATAGCGACCCCCACCGCAAACAGTACCTTGAGCACCCAAGCTACTTGTTACCCATTCAAATACTGTACGATTGTAATAGTCTAATCCTCTTACTAATCTTTGATTAATATTGTATTTTATTCCTGCTTTATCCAGTAAACGACACAAGCCTTCAAAATGTTCTTTAGATTCTGTATCTAAATAATCAAATAGTTTTGGTGCTTGATTAAGTAATTCTTGTACCACTGGATTTTTCGAGTCGAGTACACGTAATGGATTAGTATACATTCTACGTAAGCAGTCTTCATCCAATTTATCTTTATGTTGTTCAAGAAAATCAACGAGTGCTTGACGATAGTTTGCTCTGGCTTCAAGTGAACCAATAGAATTTAATTCTAACGAAGTGTGATCCTGTATTCCCAGTGCTTTCCAGAATCTTGCGGTTAATAAAATCAATTCAGCATCAATATTTGGTCCTTCAAGTCCAAAAACTTCAACCCCAAATTGATGAAATTGACGATAGCGCCCTTTTTGCGGTTTTTCGTAACGAAATGCTGGACCTAAATACCAAAGACGTTGTTCTTGATTATAAAAAAGCCCATGCTCAATGCCCGCACGCACACAACCCGCAGTAATTTCGGGACGTAAAGTGATACTTTCATCATTACGGTCATTAAACGTATACATCTCTTTTTCGACAATATCCGTCACTTCACCGACGGCTCTTTTAAATAGCGCAGTATCTTCAACAATGGGGGTTCTTATCTCATTATAGCCATAGCTATTTAGAACACCTTTAACAATTTTTTCAATTTGTTGCCAACTCGCACTATCTGTTGGGAGTAAGTCATTCATTCCCCGTATAGATTGGATTTTTTTCTCTGTCATTTATGTATTCGCTATCTAATAAAATTATAGTTCAGTTGCTGCAATTCTGTTTTTTAGTATTGATGCTTTTGCTCGAATTTTTGCTTCCAGTTCATCGATCATCTGTTCGTTATCAATACGACCAATACGCACACCATCTTCATAAAATCCACTTTTATTATGACCGCCAGCAACACCCATCGTTGAAGCCAAAGCTTCACCTGGCCCATTAACAACACAACCAATAATCGATACATCCATTGGTGTAATGATATCTTCTAAACGTTGTTCTAACGTATTGACTGTATTAATGACATCAAACTCTTGTCTTGAACAGGTCGGACAAGCAATAAAGTTGATACCACGAGATCGAATTCTCAGTGATTTTAATATATCAAAACCGACTTTAACTTCTTCAGTGGGATCTGCGGCTAAAGAGACACGCAATGTATCGCCAATACCTTCAGATAATAACAAACCTAAACCTATTGCCGACTTAATTGCACCACTGCGAACACCACCCGCTTCAGTGATCCCCAAATGCAGTGGCTGATTTATCTGTTTAGCTAAAAGTCGATAGGCATCCACCGCTGTAAATACATCAGACGCTTTCACACTCACTTTAAATTGGTCGAAATTAAGCCTATCAAGAATATCAACATGACGCATCGCTGATTCTACAATTGCTTGTGGCGTTGGTTCGCCATATTTTTCTTGAATATCTTTTTCAAGTGATCCGGAGTTGACCCCAATTCTTATTGGAATATTTTTATCTTTAGCACAATCAACAACTGCTCGAATTCGTGATTCATTACCGATATTTCCCGGATTAATTCTTAAACAATCCACACCATATTCTGCCACTTTCAAAGCAATACGATAATCGAAGTGAATATCTGCAATAAGTGGCACTTTCGCTTGTTGTTTAATCAATTTAAATGCTTCTGCCGCATCCATTGTTGGAATCGACACACGAACAATGTCGACACCTACTCGCTCAAGTGCTTGAATCTGAGCAACAGTTTTTTCAACATCTGTCGTACGGGTATTCGTCATGGATTGAACAGCAATCGGCGCACCACCACCAATAGGTACACTGCCGACATAAATTCGGGTAGATTCTCGTCTGATTATCGGTGAATCCTGATGACTCATAACACGCCTAATGATATAACAAAATAACTAGCTTGTGATCTTAACAAGATTTGCATCAAATGTCTGTATACGAGTAAGAAAATTTGCTAACTGTTAACGTGATTCGATGATGATGGCGAAATGTAATGACTCACTTCTACATAATTATTTTTACTTTCTTTATTAAAATAATAAATAGTTACACCAACTATACAAACCACTACAAATAAGCTAAAAAATAAAATCCGCTTTCCTCTTTTTCTAGGTTCAAGGGCAGGGATGAGTTGCTTTATTTTTGTTTCGGATGCATTTTGCTTTGACATTTTTTCTAGATAAGGTTGATATTCGTCCTCGGATAAACCAACAATTTCAGCATAAGAACGAATATAACCTTTAACAAAGACAAGAGGGGCATGAACTCGCTGATCGTTTTCAATTTCTTCGACCACTGCCTTTCGAACATGGATCTTATTGGCAATATCTTCTTGAGTTAATCCCATATTATTACGTAAATTGGAAAGCATCTTACCCAAAGAAATATTGTCTTCCATCATCCCCTCATTTTTGTTAAGAATTAAAAATAAATTAAATTTGATCCATTTTTACATATTTTTAAAATTAATCAATTCTTTTCGCATTAAACCATTGTGAAGGTTTTGCTATTTCATCTTGAGCGGCAACTAATTGAAGCTCATATTCATTGAGTTTCAAGGTTTCAAGCATAACAGCATAAACCGCAGAAGTGGTATGTTCTAACGCCTCAACCAGCGATTTCCCAAGCAAAATATTCGCTAAAAACAATCCACTCGTCATATCGCCTACACCAACAGGCTGTCTCACGCCAAAATCAACTAAAGGGCGCTCAATGTGCCATGCTTCATGTTCTGTAACGAGTAACATTTCGAAACGATCTTTACGATACCCAGCACGACTTAAATGTTTAACTAAAATCGCTTTAGGCCCTTTTTTACAAAGTGCTTTACATGCAAATACCGCTTCTTCAACGTTATTAATTGGCTGTTTTCCATTTAACTCTTCTAGCTCCAAAATATTTGGTGCCATCATATCTGCTATAGGTAATGCAGTATTACACAAAAATTCAGATACGCCTGGCGCAACAAAACAACCTTTTTCAGGATGCCCCATAACAGGATCACAAAGATAAATTGCATTGGGATTTACAGCTTTTACTTTTTTTACTATTTCGGTTATGGCACTACCTTGTTCAGGGGATCCCATATAACCACTTAATACTGCATCACATCGTTTAAGTTCACCAATGGCATTAATGCCATCGGCGATATCGGTTAAATGCGATGCTGGCATTACCGTACCTGTCCATTGACGATATTGCGTATGATTTGAAAATTGCACAGTATTTAAAGGCCATACATTTACTCCCACACGACGCATAGGGAATACAGCAGCACTATTACCTGCATGACCAAATACAACATGTGACTGAATAGATAGTATATTTTTCATAAATTAACTCCAAATTAGTAAGCAGTAATATTTCTTACCTCGACGAAGCAATGTATAACGTCCAAAAAGCTTATCTTCTTGTGAAAAGTGATAATCAGTTGTTGCGTTACGTTCACCATTAACCGAAATCGCATTAGATTCAATCATTGTTCTGGCTTGGCCTCTTGATGGTGCAAACTGCGCATTAACGATCGCTTGTTGCAAATCAATATCGCCCTCAACCGTAATTGTTGGCATACCGTCTTGCGCTAATTGTTCAAAATCGGCATGAGATAAATCGGCTAATTTTCCTGAGAATAAACTTTCAGTGATACGTTTAGCTGCCATTAAGCCTTCTTCACCATGGACTAAGCGTGTGACTTCTTCAGCAAGAACATATTGTGCTCTCGGTGCCACACCGCTATTTTTATCTTCTTCTTCAAGTGCATCGATTTCATTTAATGACATGAAAGTAAAGAATTTTAAGAAACGATAAACATCAGCATCAGCGGTATTAATCCAAAATTGATAGAATTTATATGGACTGGTCTTTTTAGGATCAAGCCAAACCGCACCGCTTTCCGTTTTACCGAATTTTGTACCGTCAGATTTGGTAATTAAAGGAACCGTTAAACCATAAACTTGTTTTTGATGTAATCGACGAGTTAAATCAATACCGGCAGTAATATTACCCCATTGATCTGATCCCCCAATTTGTAACACCACATTATGATCTTTATTTAAACAAGCAAAATCATAAGATTGTAATAAACTGTAAGAAAACTCAGTAAATGAGATCCCCGCTTCATCACGATCAATACGTTGTTTGACTGATTCTTTGTTAATCATGGCATTAACTGAAAAATATTTACCAATGTCACGTAAAAAAGTTAATACATTCATGCCACCAAACCAATCATAGTTATTAGCAACAATCGCTGCATTTGCACCACAATTAAAGTCTAAGAATGGGGAAACTTGTTGTTTAATTTTTTCGCTCCATTCAACAACAGTCTCTTGAGTATTTAATTTACGTTCAACGGCTTTAAAACTTGGGTCACCAATCAAACCTGTTGCACCGCCAACAAGCGCAATCGGTTTATGACCAGCTAACTGGAAGCGTTTTAAACAAAGTAATGGTACCAAATGACCTAGATGCAAACTATCAGCAGTGGGATCAAAACCACAATAAAGCGCTATAGGATTTTGTTCAATTAGTTCCATGAGAGCTTTTTCATCTGTCAGTTGAGCAATCAATCCTCGCTCTTGCAGTTGTTTGATCACATTTTTTGTCATGTTATTTTACCTATAAAAATTTTATTACGTTGAAATTTGACTTTGGATAACTCTGTTTTTATTGAAATCTATTCTACTTTATTATGATAACGTTTATACGCCTGTTTAAAATGATCTTCCACTATTTCATTCGGTTTTTTATCACATAAACTAAAAATCACTATCGCTAAAGACGCAAATAAGAAACCAGGAATAAGTGAATAAAGATTAAACCAGTTAAAATTAATCCAAAGCAATACTGTTGCCGCTCCTGTAATCATACCAGCTAGAGCGCCATTGCGTGTCATACGTGACCAAAATACTGAAAACACAATAATGGGGCCAAAGGCAGCACCAAATCCTGCCCATGCATGACTAACTAAATCTAAGACACTATTATTAGGGTTAATTGCTAATAAAATGGCGATGACTGAGACCAGTAAAACCATAATTCGCCCAACCCAAACAAGTTCACGTTGTTTTGCTTTCGGTCTAAAAAAGGCACGATAAAAATCTTCTGTTAACGCGCTTGAACAGACAAGTAACTGACAACTTAACGTGCTCATTACCGCAGCTAAAATCGCCGCTAATAAAACACCAGCAACCCATGGATTAAACAGTAATTTAGATAACTCGATAAAAATACGTTCATGTTTACCGTTATTAATGAGATCTGAAAACTCTGGATGATTAGCAAAGAAAGCAATACCAAAGAATCCTACCGTTATTGCACCACCTAAACATAAAATCATCCAAGTCATACTAATTCGACGGGCATTTTTCATCACATCATGTGAATCAGCCGCCATAAAGCGCGCTAAAATATGCGGTTGTCCAAAATAACCAAGCCCCCACCCAAGCAATGAAATAATAGCGATAAAATCCATGTGTGCAAAGATGTTGGTATAATCAGGATTGAGCGATTCAATATTTGCTAAGGCATCGGTAAAACCACCCGCGTTCACCATAACCATAACGGGCGTTAAGATAAGTGCAAACATCATCAAACTCGCTTGAATAGTATCCGTCCAACTGACCGCTAAAAAACCACCTATAAAAGTATAAGCGATTGTTGCGCCAGCACCGGCTAACATTGCCCAACCGTAACTCATCCCAAAGGTACTTTCAAAAAGTTTTGCACCGGCAACAACGCCTGACGCACAATAAATCGTAAAAAAGATAAGAATGATTACCGCTGAAATAATACGCAACAAAGCGCTTTTATCATCAAATCGGCGAGCAAAATAGTCGGGTAAAGTCAGGGAATTGTGATTAATTTCAGTAAAAACACGTAACCGCCCAGCAATCAGTAACCAATTTAAATAAGCACCAATTATTAAGCCGATTGCAATCCAACTTTGCGAAATACCGAATAAAAAAACAGCCCCTGGCAGCCCCATTAATAACCAACCACTCATGTCCGAAGCGCCAGCCGAAAGCGCAGTGACAACACTACCGATACGGCGCCCTCCCAAAATGTAATCACCAAAGTTTTGCGTTGATCGAAAGGCAAAAAAACCGATCGCAATCATTCCTAAAATGTATATAGCAAAGGTGACAATCATTGGTAAGGACATATTTTTAAAAAACCTTGTTGATGAAATTAAAAAATAGTGGAGTAGCTTATCATAAAAACCACATGCTAAAAAGCAGGCGATGAATGAATATAACCAAGCTGAGAATCTATCACGCTTAAATTGTTCAGATAGGGCATTGAGATTATTATTTTGCCGTAATTTTAACTATAGTCGGATAAGGTGATTTTAGCTAAAAATTAAATTTAACCTACAATATTTGTACAAATAAAGTATATAATATTAGACATGTTATTTATATTTATCATATTCAGTGAAACAATCAACTCGTATTCAAATTTTAGAAAGATTAAAAGATCACATTAAAGATCCAACAACTGAACTTGTTTATCAAACGCCTTTTGAATTACTTATTGCTGTTGTTCTTTCTGCACAAGCAACCGATGTGAGTGTAAACAAAGCGACCAAACCTTTATTTGCAATTGCTAATACAGCGGAACAAATCTTAGCACTAGGGGTTGATAAGCTCAAAAGTTATATCCGTACCATTGGCTTATACAATAGTA
The DNA here is from genome assembly GCF_001690185.1 of Gilliamella sp. wkB308. Lineage (GTDB taxonomy): Bacteria > Pseudomonadota > Gammaproteobacteria > Enterobacterales > Orbaceae > Gilliamella > Gilliamella apicola_I. The sequence continues at coordinate 202,132 of NZ_LZGN01000034.1, read as the reverse complement.
AAGCAGTTAATATTATAAAAACCTGTCAGATTTTAGTTGAGAAATATCAAGGTCAAGTGCCTGAAAATTTTGATGCATTAATCGCATTACCTGGTGTCGGCAGAAAAACAGCGAATGTAGTGCTAAATACGGCTTTTGGTTGGCCAACAATTGCGGTTGATACCCATATTTTTCGTGTCAGCAATCGCACGGGCTTTGCTCCGGGAAAAACCGTTGAGGCAGTAGAAGAAAAATTATTGAAAGTGGTACCCAAAGAGTACAAAATAAATTGCCACCACTGGTTAATTTTGCATGGACGTTATACTTGTATCGCCAGAAAACCTCGATGTGGGGCTTGTGTGATTGAAGATTTATGTGAATTCAAACAAAAAGTTTACCCAGAGTAATTATCAATGACAGAAAAATTTAAATTAACTCAAGAAGAGATAAACTTATTCAAAAGTAGCATTGGCAATACCCAAAAACTTGCACAAGATACCGTTGTTCATAAACCCTTAAAACGATCTCAAAAAGCCATTGCGATTGAAAAACGACAACATGAAAAAAATCATGCTGAGTTTTATTTTTCGGATGATTATCAACCACTTTTACAAGACGATCCCATTCGTTATAGTCGAGACAACGCTGATCCTTATGAGATTAAAAAATTACGTCGTGGATTTTATGAACCTGAATTTTTTTTAGATCTACATGGATTAACGCAGCAAGAAGCGAAAAAAGAAATAGCATCGCTTATTACTGCCTGCTTAAGCGAAAACGCACATTGTGCTTGTATCATGTATGGACATGGTAAAAACATCTTAAAAAAACAGACACCAATGTGGTTAGCCCAGCACCCTAATATCATTTGTTTTCATCAAGCACCGAAAGAATTTGGCGGCAATGCAGCATTACTTATTTTATTTGATACAATCAATAACTAAAAATAAATTTTAAACACATAAGGAATAACAACTTGAAATTATTAAAAAATATAAAACATGTTTATCTACTTCTAATACTTGCCATCTTTATTACTGCATGTGACGGACTTGATGCAATTCCACCCGAAAAAAGTAACTATATTGGCAAATGGCAAGGTGAATATATGGTGATAAGTATAGCTAAAGACGCCAGAGTTACTTACAATCATAAAAAAGATGGGGTGACTACAACCATTAAAGGGCCGATACAAGAATTTATTGGTGATGATTTTAAAGTAGGGGTTTTAGGTTTAAATTCTTTATTCAAAGTAAATACGCCTCCTTATTTTGAGGACGGTCAATGGAAAATGGTCATTGATGATCAATTAGTTATCAAAACATCGGATTTAAAATCACTTTAAAATAAAAAAGCCAGCATAGTTGCGCTAGGCTGGCAAACATTGGAAGCAATGTGAGCAATGTCATACTTTTTCAGAAGTCTTGCGACGCTCTAATCAAGTACATCTTAATGATAATAATTCTCATTATTAAAAGCAAGCGTTTTTTTTTGACTTTTTTCAAAAAACAAAATAAAAATGTAAATAACCAATTTTTTTAATATAAAATCATTGTGTTAGCCTGAGAATAATAGAGAGGAATACAGGGCTATGTCACCCTGTATTTTCTTAATGCTGATATTTTAGTTGATAATTTGAAGTGATAAGTTTAACTTATTTAGGTTATTACTATTTTTGATAGATAAATTCAACCCCTTCTTCGTCACTCTCATCCCAATCATCAAAATCATCGTCGTCGTCATCAAAAGCCTCATCCATAGCTTGTTGGTGATAATCATCCCACATAAATTCAACTTTTTCTGGTGATATTTCTTCTTGCTCTTCTTCACGTGGATGAGCATTCATATAATCCATCAGATCCCAACATAAAGCTTTTACCCCTTCATGATTGACCGCTGAAATAACATAATATTTGTCATCCCAATCCAATGCTTTAGCGATTTCGGCAGCACGTTTAGCACTTTCCTCTTCACCTAAAACATCCATTTTGTTGAATACCAACCAACGAGGTTTATTGGCAAGTTTTTCACTATATTGATGAAGTTCTTGAATAATGACTTTCGCATTTTCAATAGGATCAGATTCATCAATCGGTGCAATATCAATTAAATGCACTAAAACTCGACAACGTTCAAGATGTTTTAAAAAACGAATACCCAGACCAGCACCGTCAGCAGCACCTTCAATTAATCCCGGAATATCCGCAACAACAAAACTTTGCTCATTATCCATTCTTACCACACCTAAACTTGGCACTAGTGTCGTAAATGGATAATCAGCGACTTTCGGTTTAGCCGCTGAAACTGAACGAATAAATGTGGATTTACCGGCATTAGGTAAACCAAGCATACCGACATCAGCAAGTAGCAATAATTCTAACAGTACATCACGTTTTTCACCGGGCGTACCATCGGTTTTTTGTCTTGGAGCTCGATTCACTGAAGATTTAAATCGTGCATTACCCAAGCCATGAAAACCACCTTTTGCAACTAATACTTTTTGTTGATGATGCGTTAAATCGCCGATAATTTCACCCGTATATTTGTCTGTAATTCGAGTTCCAACGGGCACTTTTACGGTAATATCTTTGCCTCTTTTACCGGTACAATCTGAACCTTGCCCATTTTGCCCTCGCTCTGCCCGATAATTCTTTTCAAATTGGAAATCAACCAATGTATTGAGATTTTCATCGGCAATAAAATAGACATCACCACCGTCGCCACCGTCACCACCGTCAGGGCCACCTTTGGGAATGTATTTTTCTCGACGAAAACCTACACAACCATTGCCACCATCACCGGCTTCGACTCGGATTGAAGCTTCATCTACAAATTTCATTATTCTTCCTCTTTTTTCTGGTTAATTAGCCAGCCTTTTCTTGGATGCCATAAATAGTGCCCTATTGTGGCAAACATCGCACCAGCAACGACTGATACTGCGCCAATATAACCTAAAATATTTAAATACTGCATAGCAAATTTTTCTGGCCAAATTACGGCAAATAGATCTGAAAAAATTAATGCAAACAACGGTGATAATGTGGTAATTGCACTAACTTGTGCAGCTTGCCAACGTTCCATTGCCATAACTAATGCGCCATAAGCAATAATGGTATTTAAACCACAAAAGATAATGGCAAATAACTGCGTTGCATCGGCATGAGCGATTTTTGATGGCGATGCCAATGGCCATAAAAATACCGTACAAATAAGATAAATTAACCAAAGTAACTGTTCTGCACGTAATTTCTGTAATAACACTTTTTGTGCCAATGCATAAGCTGCCCATGAAATTGAAGCAAGTAAAGCAAGCCAGACACCAATGCCATAAGTCGATATATTAGCAAATAGAACGGTGATATTTTTATTAAAAAATAGTCCTAATCCTATTAGCAATACCGAAATACCCATTATTTGCGTTGGTCTTAATCGCTCTTTAAAAACAAACGCACTTGAAATCATAAAAATAACAATACCCATTTGTCCTACAACTTGAGCCGTTGTCGCAGAAAGATACTGAACAGAACTTGCAAATAACGCAAAATTACCGAGTAATCCAAATCCGGCAATCATTAATAAGATAAAACGTCGACGCTTTTTAAACATCGCTAAATTAGGAAATTGTTTTTTATAAGCTAACCATATCGTAATACCGACGGCAGAAATTGCCAATCGAGACCAAGCTAACGTTAATGGGTCAATAACCACCAATGCATATTTCATTGCAATCGGCACTAACCCCCACATCACCGCAGTTAACATGGCTAGGGCAAAACCTAATTTAACATTTTGTTGTTTTATCATATTAAATAATATTATATGAATTCAAGAAATGAAAAAAGCCCCACAATAGCTGTGAGGCTTCCATAAACGTTAAACCGCTTTTTATTAGCTGTTAGCAATTACACTAACATAACGACGGTTTTTAGGTCCTTTAACTTCAAATTTTACTTGTCCGTCAATTAAAGCAAATAAGGTATGGTCACGACCACAACCTACATTAGTGCCTGGGTGGAATTGAGTTCCACGTTGACGAACTAAAATATTACCAGCAAGAACTTCTTGAGAACCATAACGTTTAACACCTAAACGTTTACTCTGGGAATCACGACCATTACGTGATGAACCACCAGCCTTCTTATGTGCCATTGTTCGATACTCCTATTAAGCGATTGCAGTGATCTTCACATCAGTGAACCACTGACGGTGACCTTGTTGTTTACGATAGTGTTTACGACGACGGAATTTAACAATTTTCACTTTATCGCCACGACCGTGCTCAACAATTTCTGCTTTAATTGTTGCACCTTCAACAAACGGAGCACCAACTTTGATGTCTTCACCATTTGCTACCATTAAAACTTTATCGAAAACAACTTCTGCACCTGTTTCGACTTCAATTTTTTCCAAGCGAACGACTTGTCCTTCGCTGACTCGGTGTTGTTTACCACCACTTTGGAAAACTGCGTACATACTTAACTCCGCAATAAAAAGCAGACTATTCCTGATTTAGCATATATGTCTGCATTGATTAATCTTATAGGGCGTGAATTTTACGCAAAATTTATCCTTGTTGCAAGCAGTCTTTACTAAAAGATCGCAAAAAGTTACAAAAAAGATCAGCAAGATATCGTTTTAGCGTTACAATACGGATAAATCATTATTTCTTAGTTAATTTATTGTAATTCTATGCTGAGTACTAAAACAACCAATAATAAAACTCGCTATCACGCTTCAATTATTAATCGTTTGTCGCTATTAATGTGTTTTTTAGGCACCATTGCGTTAATTGCGTTATCGCTATCGATTCAAGTCGCTAATGATACCAAAGGTAGCGCGTATATGATTAATCAATTAGGGCTAATCCGTATGAAAAGTTATCAACTTTTATCAATGGTTCCCCTCAATAAACACGATAATGACCGTTTAAATATTTTTAGTGAAATAACGTCGTCAAAACAACAATTAGCCCTTTTTGAACGTTATGATTTAATAGATGAATTCAATGAGTTACATAATAAATGGCGTACCGAAATTGCGATAAAAATTGCACAAGCCAAAAACATCGATGAGATAAAAACGGATATCGATCAATTTGTTATCAAAACCAATTATTTAGTACATAAGATCGATCAGAAGACCGAAAATCAGATTCATTATATTTCTCGTCTGCAACAATTATTTATTATTCTTATTGTGGTCTTTCTTATTGCTCAAATTTACTATTTACGTCGTTATCTTCTCGCCCCTTGGCGTAAACTGATTAATATGGCTCAGGCTATTTCAAAACACAATTTTAGTGAACGTTTTCCGCTACGTTCCAGAAAAAATGAATTCGACTTGTTAGGATTGGCGTTAAATAACATGTCCGAGCAAATCGAATCACAATATTTAATTCTTGAAGAACGGGTAGCTGAAAAAACAGCGGAATTGCAACAAACCAATAATATCATCTCATTTCAATATCACGCTACCAAACAACTCCATACATCAAAGCCATTATGTGAACGTTTTTTAATTATTTTACGTCAATTAGAAGAACTTGTACCACTCACTCAATTTCAAATCCGATTTTATGAATCGGAAAACCCTGAACATTACCAACAGATTAGTTATGACAATGAGCAAAAATTGCCTTTCTGCCAAAATCCGCATTGCTGTGCTTGTTTAACCGAATCAAAGCATACTCAGCAACATGGATTCCAACGTTATTGGTATCTTCAAGACAATGGCGAAAAATATGGCATATTATTTGCCATTCAACCGACAAATGTTACCCTTAGCGACGAGCAGGAAAACTTAATAACAGGACTTATTGAGCAGATGTCCACTGCAATGATGCTCGATCGACAAATAGAGCAACAAAAGCAGTATTTATTAATGAAAGAGCGATCAGCAATGGCAAGAGAATTGCATGATTCAATTGCGCAATCATTATCCTGTTTAAAAATACATCTTAGCTGTCTACAAATGCAATCTGATTTGACATCACCAAGTAGTATTGATCTATTAGCAACAATGCGAAAAGAGGTCAATATCACCTATTCTCAGTTACGTGAATTAATTACCTCTTTTCGTTTGCGGCTTAATCAAACAGGTTTTTATGCCAGCTTAATGGAGATGATTGAAGAGTTTAATCAAAAACTAAAATTTACTATTCAACTTGAATATCAATTACCGCTCAATATCATTAAAAGCAAACATGCTTTTCACTTATTACAATTTATTCGAGAAGCACTGAACAATGTGTACAAACACGCACAAGCATCACACGTTATCATTGCGTTAACCATTGATGATAACCAGATTATCACGGTTAGTGTTAGCGATAATGGTATTGGTTTTCAAACTGATGTTAAGCAGGATAATCATTATGGTATGGTGATTATGCGAGATAGGGCAGAAATCCTAAATGGTAATCTAACAATTAATACTGAGCCACAAAAAGGCACGCAAGTTATGGTAATATTTAAAGCCAATAAGACCATTCCATTTACGATAATAGAAGAGTAACTCATGGAACAGATAAAAAGTTCGATACTACTTATTGACGATCACCCTATGCTTAGAAATGGTGTAAAACAATTAATCAATACCGTTAGCCATTTTGAAGTGATTGGTGAAACGGGGTCAGGAACAGAAGGGATAAAACTCGCTGAAAAGCTCGATCCCGATATGATCTTACTGGATATCAATATTCAAAATGTTAATGGGTTAGAAATACTGCGTTATTTACGGGAAAAAAATATTTCAAGTCGCATCATCATGTTCACGGTATCGGATGCCAAAGAAGATATCATTACCGCACTCAAAAGTGGAGCAGATGGTTACCTGTTAAAGGATATGGAGCCAGAAGATTTTATTAAAGCGCTAAAAGATATCGCAGAAGGTAAAATTATTATGGATGAAGCAATTTCGCATATTATTCTTCACTATATGCGAAACAGCGGTGAACCAACAACCAAACAAATTCATGATATAAACTTATTAACCCCTCGAGAACATGAAATATTTAATCTGTTAGTGCAAGGACTTTCGAATAAACGCATTGCCAAAGATCTGGATATTGTTGAAAGTACCGTAAAAGTGCATGTAAAAAGTATCTTTAAAAAATTAAATTTCAAATCACGCATGGAAATGACCGTATGGTATTTACAGAGCAAAGAGTAATGCTTTAATTGAAGATAATTGATTATACTTAACTCGATCAAAAGCTTTAAAAGCTGTCATCCCTTAAGTTATGATGATGTAAGGCGGTTAACGTTTAGATAACAGGCAAGACCATTACGCTGTAAATTAATAGACTTGCTTGTTTAATTTAATGATTTGAAAACCAATTGAGTTTTTCTCGTAATGCAACAACCGGCCCGATGATAATCAAACTTGGACTACATGCTCGCAAAGCGATTTTAGCTAACTCACCAAGCAAACCCGTTACCACTTTTTGTTTGGTACTGGTACCTTCCTCAACAATGGCGACTGGCGTATTAGCATTCATACCGTGTTTGATTAATTGTTGACTAATGTTTTCAGCTTGAGACAGTCCCATATAAAACACTAAGGTCTGCTTTTCAGCCGCTAAACTTTGCCAATCAAGATGACTACCATCTTTCAAATGCCCAGTAATTAAACGAACACTATGCGCATAATCTCGATGTGTTAAAGGAATACCACTGTATGCAGAACACCCTGATGCAGCAGTGATCCCCGGTACAACTGAAAATGGAATATCAGCATTATATAACGTTTCCAGCTCTTCGCCTCCTCGCCCAAAAATAAACGGATCGCCCCCTTTTAGACGGACAACACGTAACCCTTTTTGCGCTTGTTCCAGCAAAATTTGATTAATCTGTTCTTGTGGCACGCAGTGATACCCTGCCCGTTTGCCAACAAAAATACGCTGAGCATCCCGCCTGACAAGATTCATAATTTCATCCGAAACCAATCGATCATACACAATGATATCCGCTTGTTGGATTTGCTGTAATCCTTTTAAAGTCAGTAAGCCTGCATCACCGGGACCAGCGCCCACTAAAACCACTTCACCACGATGATCCAGTGATAGATTAAATAACTCATTAGTTAGTGTTTCCACTTGTTCAGAATCATTATTGGCAATGGCTTGTGCCAATCTATCATGGGTAAAAAGCTTTTCCCAAAATCGACGGCGTTCTGTCAGCGTTTTATAGGTTTGCTTAGCTTTATTTCGTAAATAACCCGCATATTGCGCTAATTTACCTAAGTGCTGAGGCAATATTGACTCTAGTTTTTCTCGTAATAGACGAGCTAAAACCGGCGCATGCCCTCCTGATGACACGGCAACCATAATCGGTGAACGATCAATTATCGAAGGCATAATAAAACTAGCATCTTTCGGCGAATCGACAACATTACAAAAAATACGGCGATTTTCAGCCTCTATACTAACGGTTTGATTGGTTTTAGGACAATCGGTCGCGGCAATGACTAACCATTTATTATCAAGCAGTTGTGCATTAAATTCACCTTGCTGTAACATCAACTGTTTTTGCGCTTGCCAACATAAAAATTGCTCATTAAATTCAAGTGCGTTAACCGTTAACTTTGCACCCGCTTCGAGTAATAGCCGAGCTTTTCGCTCAGCGATTTCGCCACCCCCGACCAACAGACAATCACGATTTTCTAACTTACAAAATAGTGGAAAATAATCCATAAAACCTCAATATATATCCTTTTTAATTCTGCTAAGATTATGGTCGTTCAGTTTTCGGCGTCGAATACCAGTATCCTAAGCCCATAAAAACAACGCCAGAAACAAGGTTACCTAACGATACCCAAAGTAAATTATGACCAATTCCACATAGGGTATAAGCCTCACTATGATGACCAAACCATGAGAGTGAAAATAGCGTCATATTCGCCACCGAATGCTCATAACCACAGGCAATAAATGCAAGCAAACACCACCAAATCGCAATAAATTTAGCTGAACCTTCAACACGATTTGCCATCCAAATAGCTAAACAAACAAGCCAGTTACACAAAATGCCACGGAAAAACAGCGCACTAGCCGATGCAGTCGTTTTGGCTAGTGCTGCACTATGCACTAAACTGGTATCGGTTGATAATAATGGGGTAGCAGCATAAAAATATAAAGCAGCGACAAAAATAGAACCCAATAAATTAGCTAACCACGTTTGAGGTAATACTAGCCACATCTGTGTATGCGTAATTTTCTTACATTTTACGCCAAACGTTAAAAACATTGTGTGACCGGTAAAAAGCTCAGACCCAGCAATCACAACTAACGTTAAGGCAATACCAAATGTCGCCCCCATGACTAAAGGTCTTAACGACGGATCAAGTAAATTACCTAAAGTGAAAATCAAAATAATGCCAAGTCCAACATAAGCGCCAGCCATAGCAGAACTTAACCAAAACCCTATTGGGTTAATTTTGGCTAAACGTACAATACGTGCTGCATTGGCAGCACATTTATTAATGGTATCGGTATACATAACTATCTAAACCTTAAAAATTGTTTTAACTCGATGATTTAACTTCAACAAAACCATCTGTATTGACTCTTACTTCATAATGCGCAATTGAATAGTCGGCATCATCTATGCAATAACCATCTTTTAAACGAAAACGCTGTTTTTTTAATGGGCTTGCAACATACAAGTCATTGTCATGCTGCCCAATAATACCTCGAGATAAGACACTGGCTTGCGCAAAAGGATCGATATTACTGATTGCATAAATTTCATCAGAATCATAAGGACGGAATACCGCAACATGTTCATGACCAACAAGTGCACATACGCCTGTTTCCGGTAAAATGTCATCGAGTTGACAAACTGTTATCCATTGGCTCATATTACTGCTCTCCTAACATTGCTTGACGTTCTTCAGCTGTCGCAGGTCGATGCTGATCACGTTCTGGAATAAATTTGACATTTTCATCACGCAAATTACTGTTAATAAAGTGAGTAAATCGTTGTTGGTTTTCAGGATGTTCAACCGTTTCTTTCCACTCACACACCACCAATTTACGCAGACGAGTCATTTCACTTTCCAACTCATCATTAATACCTAACTTATTGTCGATGATTACACTACGCAAATAATCAATTCCACCTTCCAGATTTTCGAGCCATACCGAAGTGCGTTGTAATTTATCAGCAGTACGGATATAAAACATAATAAAGCGATCAAGATATTGAATTAATGTTTGTTTATCGAGATCAGCAGCAAGCAAATCAGCATGACGAGGTTTCATGCCACCATTGCCACATACGTAAAGATTCCAACCTTTTTCAGTTGCAATAACGCCAATATCTTTACCTTGTGCTTCCGCACATTCACGCGTACAACCCGACACACCTAATTTAAATTTATGTGGAGCCCGAATTCCTTTGTAACGATTTTCAAGTTCTACCCCCAGACCGACACTATCCCCAACACCAAAACGGCACCACGTACTACCAACACAGGTTTTAGCCATTCGTAAGGCTTTTGCATACGCATAACCACTCTCAAAGCCGGCATCAATTAACTCTTTCCAAATAGCGGGTAGATCATCTTTTTGCGCACCGAAAAGACCGATACGTTGAGAGCCGGTAATTTTTGAATAAAGTTGATATTTTTTAGCAATTTGCCCCACCGCAATCAAGCCTTCTGGTGTAATTTCACCTCCGGCACTACGCGGAATAACCGAATATGTTCCATTTTTTTGGATATTACCAAGAAAGATATCGTTACTGTCTTGCAACGGAACTAAATCTTGTTTGAGAATATAATCGTTCCAACATGAAGCTAATAAAGATGCGATCGTCGGTTTACACACCTCACATCCATAACCCGTACCATGTTTTTTAATCACTTCATTAAATGAAGTTAATCCTTCAACACGAATCAAATGATATAATTCTTGGCGTGAGTATTTAAAATGTTCACATAAAGCATGACTGACTTCGATACCTTGTTTAGCTAATTCAGAATTTAATAGCTGAGTTACTAATGGAATACACCCTCCACAACCGGTGCCAGCTTTGGTTTCTGCTTTGATTGCCGCTACAGTATGACAACCTGCGTGAATTGCATTAATAATTTTTGCTTTTGTCACATCAAAACATGAGCAAATTTGTGCGGTATCTGGTAAAGCTTCGACGCCCATTGTCGGTTTAGCCCCAGCATGAGCCGGTAAAATTAAAGTGTCCGGATGCTCAGGAAGATCCATCTCATTTAACATCAATTGCAATAAATTACTATAATCAGCTGTATCACCCACCAACACAGCACCTAATAATTTTTTATTATCTGACGAAACAACTAATTTTTTATAAACCGGTATATTTTCATCTAAATAGACATAACTACGACTAGCGGTTGTTTTTCCTTTAGCATCCCCTATACTACCGACATCAACGCCCATTAACTTTAATTTAGCGCTCATATCAGCACCTTCAAATTGCATTGACTCACCCATTAAGTGAGCTAAGGCAACTTGTGCCATCTTATAGCCTGGTGCAACCAAACCAAATACTTTACCTTGCCAACAAGCACACTCACCAATAGCGTAAATATCAGGATCAGATGTCTGACAATGGTTATTTACCACAATGCCACCACGTTGACCAATCTCAAGTTGACATGCTTTAGCAAGTTGATCATTCGGGCGAATACCTGTTGAAAATACGATAAAATCAACTTCCAGCGACGAACCATCAGCAAATTGCATCTTCTTACCTAACGGCGTATGAATAATTTCTTGGGTATTTTTACTGGTATGAACTCCAACGCCCATCTCTTCAATTTTTCGGCGTAACTGATCACCCCCCATGGCATCAAGTTGTTCAGCCATCAATACTGGCGCAAATTCGACGACATGCGTTTGTATTCCTAAATTTTTCAGCGCACCAGCAGCTTCAAGCCCTAACAACCCCCCACCGACAACAGCACCTGATTTACACTGTTTTGCGCATTCACGAATGGCATCAAGATCTTCAATGGTTCGGTAAACAAAACAATCTGCACCATCTGAACCTTTAATAGGTGGTACCCACGCATAAGATCCGGTAGCAATAATCAATTTATCATAGTGAACAATTCGCCCTGTGTGTGAGTGAACTTCTTTACGTTGACGATTAATTAATATTGCCCGCTCATTCAGTAATACTTGAATGTTATTTTCTTCATATAGCCCTTCACGAACTAAAGAAAGCGCTTCAGCAGTGTGGTCAGAAAAATAGGAAGAAAGGTGAACACGGTCATATGCAAGGCGAGGTTCTTCACAAAAGATGGTAATATTGAACAGATCAGACTGCATTTTATCGATAACTTCTTCAATAAAACGATGTCCAACCATCCCATTACCGATGATAACGAGATTGGTTTTACTCATAATAAAGCTCCAATTTTATTTTAATTCAATTATTTAATTTATAGCTGTGCTCCATTTTATGTTACTTTGCTCAGATTATAATTATCCTCAAGGATTACCACTTTAGTAGTAATAACGATAACTATTTTTAAAACAAAGCATTATAAAATATTTAACGTCAATTAAATTTAGGATCCCTACCCTGATGGCCTTTAACCTTTAATATCCAATCACCCTTGGTTAAATAATGTTGCTAATCAAAATTTAAATAGTATAATTAGCCGACTAAATAAATTGAGTAATGATAATTGAATTACAAGTCAAGAAAGCTTCCGTCTCGTGAAACGTTAGCACGAGCACAAAGATTTAATGATGATATTGTTGATGTTTCAGGCGTTGATCTGGTCTTAAGCTTGATCACCACGGCTGACTTAATCCGTTCAAACATTTACGCACAACTGACTAAAGATTATGATGTTTCGGAAGGTAAGTTTGCATTATTAATGTCACTCTTTTCGGAAGGTGAAACCTGTGCCAGTGATTTGGCATTACGCATAGGTGTTACTCCTGCTACCGTGTCAGTTATGGTTAAACGAATGCTAGCTGCAACTTCACCATTAATCACCATGTCCAAAAGTGGGGAAGATGGTCGCTCTCGACTAATCTCATTGACTGAAGTTGGCGAAAAATTAATTCAAAAAGCATTACCCAATCACCTAAAATCGATTCGTGCTTTTGCCGAGGTTTTAAGCTCGCAAGAACAAGAGTCTTTAATATTGATGTTACGTAAACTTTTACGAAATTAACTGACTTTAAGCTCATTTAAAGTCTATTAAATTTATCTAAATACTTAGCTGACTAATTAAATGGAAAATAAGCTATATATGAAAAAAAATATCAAAATCCCTGTTATATTTTTAATTATCCTAACAGTTGCCTCTTTTTTAATCTTTTTAGGTTCTCGAAATGATGCCGTCACCGTGGCTAAAAGTATTAAATCTGGCGTATTAACCGCAGATGAGATTAATATTGCCTTTCAAAATGTGAGCGGAAAAGTCATCAAACGATTTGTTGAAGAATCACAATTTGTAAAAAAAGGGGATCCATTAATGCAATTAGAAGATGTCGATACTAAATTAGCTATCGATCGTCTACAAGCGCAGGTTGATAGTCAAAAAGCGGCTGTTGCTCAAGAACAAGCTGCCATTGCGATCACTGAAAACGAAACAAATTTAACCGAATTATCCACTTGGCGTAAAATTGAAGAAGTAAAAGCAAATTTAGAAGCTGCTAAATCAGCTCAAAATTTAGCTCAAATGGAGTTTGATCGTCAAACCCAATTACGTAAAACAGGGGGAAACTCGCAATCACAACTTGATACCGCCCGTAATGCCTTTACGGTTGCGAAAATGCAAGTTGTTCAGATCCAAAGCCAATTATCCACCTTAATGATTGGTGCAACACCCGAACAAGTTAATCAATTTGAGCAAACTCGAAATGCAACAGGTATGACAATACAATCTGTTGCTATCGCACGACAAAAACTTCAAAACCGACAAAATCAGTTAGCTCAGCTCCAAGCACAACTTGCACAAGCTGAAGCAGACTTAAAACAGCTACATATCAATTACCAACGATTAACGTTAACGGCTCCTGAAGATGGCAAAGTATTAAAAATCATGTTCGAAGATGGTGAATTAGCCCCAACCGGCGCACCTGCGGTATTATTAGAGACCGATCGTAAATACATTGACATTTATGTAAATGAAAAAATGGTTAATGATTACCAACCGGGCACAACGGTTAAAGCCAATGTCATCGCCCTTGATAAAGAGATAAAAGGTAAAGTTCGTTTTGCAACCGCAGCGCCTTCTTTTGCGGATTTACGTATGACACGTGAACGTGGTCAAGCTGATTTAACCTCTTATCAAGTCAGAATATATATGGAACCTATTCCAAAACTTTTAACGGGTATGACAATCGAGGTTGATCAATGATGCAAAACATCATTAAATCTATGCAAGAAGAACTTGACGCAATGTTGTCAGGTCACTTCATTCCATATTATAAAGTTGCGATAGGATTAGCGGCAATTGTTGCCCTAATCTTTTCCATTGTGTTAAGTCATGGTGCCGTTTTTGAAGGTAAGATTGCGGTTATCGATCTTGATGGTTCACACTATTCAACGGAATTAATCAGTAAAGTCAATACTTCACCTTATATCGAAGTATCCGAAGTCATCCGGTCACCAGTAAATCCTATCACTTTAGTTTCGCACGATCGCAATTTAGGGGTACTTTATATCCCAAAAGGATTAGAAAAAAGTCTTAAAAAAGGTGACCAAACTGTTCGTTTAGGGTATTTTGCTGATGATACCAATGATGCACAAAATGCCAAAGTGTTACAAAGCTTAAATGAATATATTCCTGAGTTAGGGGCGGAACTTAGCGTCGGTAAAGTGTCTGCATTAGGTTTAGGACATGAAGGGACAGAAGCCACCTTATCGCCAATGCAACTTAAAACGCGATATATGTTTAATCCAGCTAGCTCTTCCACTATATCGACAATCATCTATTTTGTTTACTTCTTCTCCTCACTGACGTATGGATTAACCTCTTTAATGATTGTCGGTCGTTTAAAAGTCACTGGCATGTGGAATACAGTTTTAGAAAGAGGCTTTGTTGCACTATTAGCAAGAACAGTCCCTTATGCATTATTTTATACGACCGGATTAACATTAATAACCGCCGTATTAGTGATCTTTGGACAATTACGTTTTGATGGTAATTATTTTATTTTTATACCAAGCATTTTCATGACCGGACTTGCGTTTGGTTGGTTAGGTTTTTTACTTTCCTGGAAAACTAATAATCCCGGTGAAGGCGCAAGCAAAATGATTTTCTTAGTACCACCGGGATTTATTATGGGTGGATCAACCATGGCAGTCGGGATAATGCCACTTTGGACTTACTATGTTAGTCATGCATTTCCTTTAGTCTGGCTATTTCGATTCTTCCGAGATATCGCCATGCGAGGACGTTCACTGATTGATATGCTATCTACCTATGGCATTTTCATTATTTATTTAACTGTCATTGCGTTTGTGGTGATGATCGTTTTTGAACGAACGCAAAAATCCATTGCACATCCCCAAACCGACGTAAGCTAACTCATTAATAAAGTTATTGAAACTCTCATTGGGTTTCAATAACAACTTTCACTTTATTTAACTTTGGGCTCAACGTCATTTCTTTTTTATTGATAAAATATTCTAAATATTTTGGTCGAATTATCCAATTTGTGATCTTCATCACTTCATTAAACGAAATACTCGTTATTTTTTCGATAATTTAAGTATTTTTCATTATCCATTCAAGTTTGCTAATTAATTGAATAACAATACAATATTATTTTTAAGTTATTATTACTATCCTTACCCTTTCTTTCACTTCCTTTCAAATGAAAAGATTTTCACGTTTTTATAACCAAAATCGGTTTTGTGACTCACCTATCATTTTTCGATCCTTTGCCTGTGTTTAAATTGAATAACAGAATGAAAGCAAAACAAGTAATTATGTTATGAATGATTTAATAATGAATACGTTGCAGCGTCGAGAAAAAATTATTTATTTACTCGGTAAAGAAAATACCGTTTCAGTCAATAAATTAAGTAAGCTTTTTAAAGTTTCAACTGTCACCATTCGTAATGATCTTCGCCATTTAGAACAAAAAGGTTGTGTATTGCGTTCATATGGTGGTGCGATGCTAAATAAGGCTTTCGCTTTTGATAGACCATTACAAGATAAAAGTCGTATTAACTCTACCATTAAAAATAAGATAGCCCAAAAAGCGGCAGAAATGGTTAAAGATGGTGATCGCATTATTCTCGATTCAGGCTCAACAACGGCAGCCATGGTGCCTTATCTGCGTGAAAAACAAAATCTCATTGTTTTTACCAATGCAATTAATATTGCCTACGATTTATCAATCAATACTGATATTGAAGTCATCATTGCTGGCGGTAATATTCGAAAAAAAGCCTTTTCTATTTCGGGGCCTACCGTAGAACAACAACTCAGAATGTATCACTTTAATAAACTTTTTTTAGGTGTTGATGGCTTTGACCTTAGCGCAGGTATCACAACACCCAATTTTGGCGAAGCCTCGGTGAATCGGGTCATGTGTCAAGTTTCAGGTCAAATCATTGCGATAACGGATTCAAGTAAATTTGGACGTAAAAGCTTTTGTATGATTGAAAAAATCAATCCTATTGAAACGCTGATTACAGATTCAAACATTCCAAAAGAATATTTAACGCAATTACATACATTAGGCATTAATGTGGTTATTGCCAATCTATAAACTTTCCTCTTTTTTTATTTATATGACTTAACGAACAGGATCACAATTATGCAACAATACTTAAATTATTCGAAAGAGTGGTTAGAACGACACGGTGCAATTCATACGGCTAAAGAAATTTGTCAACAACCTCAAATTTGGCGTGATTTGCTTCAATTACTTTCCCAAAGACAACCTCAAATAGAAACCTTTCTAACCCCCTTACTGGCTGATCCGAATTTAGTTATTATTCTTACCGGCGCGGGATCTTCCGCTTTTGGCGGTGTCGCCCTTGCACCATGGCTAAGAGAACAGACTAAACGCAATGTTTATGCTTATGGCACCACTGAAATTGTTGCTGATCCATTACAATATCTATCTACCCATAAAAAAACATTAATTGTCTCGTTTGCCCGTTCCGGCAACAGCCCTGAAAGCGTAGCAACCGTAAAATTAGCCGATCAAATCGTTTCAGATTGCTATCACCTATTTTTAACCTGTAATCCCAATTGTGCATTAACCGATTATGCTCACCAAAAAAATAATGCTCAGCGTATATTGCAATTAGTGCTGCCAGAAGGAACGCATGATCTTGGGTTTGCAATGACATCGAGTATTAGTAGCATGATATTAGCCACACTGCTGCTTTTAGGCGGTATCGATACTCATCAAGCATATGATGCAGTCATGAAAATTGCCACTATTTGTGAGCACCAACTTTTAAATTGGCAAACCATCACCAAACAATTAGCCCAAAAAAATCATGAACGAGTAATCTATGTTGGTAGTAGTTGTTTCACTGGCATCGCTCAAGAAGCCGCATTAAAAATTTTAGAGCTAACAGCAGGTAAAATTGCAACCCGATTTGATTCAATATTAGGTTTACGCCACGGCCCTAAATTTATGATTAATGGTAAAAGTTTAGTGGTATGTTTCTTTTCTAACGATGCTTATATCCACCAATACGATATCGATTTATTTAATGAGTTAGAACACGACAATATCGCAACAGATGTACTTGCTTTGAGCGGTCAGCAAAGCACACATAAGCAAATATTGTCGGTTGATTGTCATCTTTCCGATTGTTGGTTGATTTTTCCTTACTTAGTTTTTGCGCAAATGTTAGCGTTTGAAAAATCGCTTAGTTTTGGATTAACGCCTGACAATCCTTGTCCTACCGGTGAAGTGAATCGAGTAGTAAAAGGTGTGACGATTTATCCATTTCATCAAATTTAAGTCATCAATCCGATTAAACCTTTAAATAAAAGGATATAAAAATATGAGTACTCCTAATATTCTTATGACACGTATTGATAACCGCTTAGTTCATGGTCAAGTTGGTGTGACTTGGGTGAATGCACTTGGCGCTAATCTTTTATTAGTTGCCAATGACAGCGCTGCGCAAGATCCGGTACAACAAAATCTGATGGATATGGTTATTGCAGAAGGAATTCAAACCCGTTATTTCACCTTACAAAAAACTATCGACATTATTGGCAAAGCCGCTGAACGTCAAAAAATCTTTATTGTTTGTAAAACACCCCAAGACGTTCTAACTCTTGTTAAAGGTGGTGTACCAATTAAATTTGTCAATGTTGGCAATATGCACTTTTCTGAAGGGAAAAAACAGATCCATAAAACGGTATCCGTTGATGACAATGATATCGCTGCTTTTAACGAGCTGGAAAAGTTAGGCGTTACTTGCGAAGTTCGCCGTGTACCAGATGAATCTGGCGAAAAAATAGCGGATTTACTCAATCTATCATCATAGCAAGAGGAGCAAATTATGTTAATGGATGCTTTATTAATAGGACTGCTAGCCGGTATTGCTGGCGTAGACTTATTTGACGGACTTACGCATTTACACAGACCAATCGTTATTGGACCGTTAGTTGGTTTGATTTTGGGTGATGTAAAAACAGGTTTATATGTGGGTGGCTCGTTGGAACTGGTCTGGATGGGCATGGTTCCACTCGCCGGCGCACAACCACCGAATGTGGTTATAGGCGGCGTGATTGGTACCAGTTTTGCAATTTTAACGCACACCGAGCCTAAAGTTGCCATTGGGATAGCGGTTCCCTTTGCCATAGCGGTACAAGGTTGTATTACTCTTTTATTTACATTCTATTCGCCAATGATGCATAAATGTGATCGCTATGTTGATCAGCTCAATTTTAAAGGTATTGAGTGGGTAAACTATCTGGGGATGATAATTCTATTTTGTTTCTATTTCATTGTCGCATTTTTACCTATCTATTTTGGTGCTGATGCAGCAACCGCATTAGTTGAAAAATCACCTAAATGGTTATTAGATGGGCTTAGTGTCGCGGGCGGAATGATGCCAGCAATTGGTTTTGCAATGCTAATGAAGATTATGATGAAGAAAACGTATGTTGCCTACTTTATCTTAGGTTTTCTGGGGGTGACCTATCTTAATTTACCTATTTTAGCAATTGCATTAGGTGCTTTAGCCATTGCAATGATTGATTTCTATAATTATAGCCGTGATAACAATGACAGTAACAAATCTGTAAGCGCAACTTCAGTGGAGGTAGAAGATGGAATTTAATGATGATCATGACAAAAAAATGGCAGATAAAGAAGAAAAACGTATGGCACAAGCACTTGCCACAAGCAAAGTCTCGACAGATACGTTTACCGACCAAAGTCAAGATGTCACACTAACTAAAGGTGATATAAACCGAATGGCGTTTCGCTCACTGGCGTTGCAAGCATCATTTAATTACGAACGTATGCAAGCTGGCGGTTGGCTTTTTACCGTATTACCTGCACTACGTAAAATTCATAAAAATAAGGATGATCTAAAAAATTCTATGCACATGCATATGGAATTTATCAATGTTCATCCTTTCGATGCGACCTTTTTATCTGGTTTAGTCTTAGCCATGGAAAAAGGAAAAGAAAACATATCGACTATCCGGGCGGTAAAAGTTGCCTTAATGGGACCATTAGGCGGAATCGGTGATGCGCTATTTTGGCTCACCTTATTACCAATCTGCGCAGGGATTGGCGCCTCATTAGCTTTAGAAGGAAGTCTGTTTGGTCCGATCATTTTCTTGTTAATGTTCAATTTAGTCCATTTCGGTCTACGTTTTGGACTTGCTCATTATGGTTATCATGCAGGTACCAGTGCGTTACCTTTATTAAAATCCCATACTAAGCGTATTTCACATGCGGCCTCCATTGTTGGTATGACTGTTATTGGTGCACTGGTTGCTTCTTATGTGCATTTTTCAACGCCGTTAGAAATTAATGCGGGTCAAGCGCATATTGCGTTACAAGCGGATGTGCTCGATAAACTAATGCCGAATTTGTTACCACTTGGATTTACATTAACTATTTATTACTTGATGAAACGTAACTTTTCACCCGTTAAATTAATTGGGTTAACGGTGATTATTGGTGTGGTGGGCAAATTAGTGGGACTTTTATAGAGGAAATTTATGTTAGGCGTAATATTAACAGGTCATGGTAGCTTTGCTACCGGACTTTTTGAAGCGGCAACACAAATCATTGGTGAACAAACACAATTTAATGCCGTTAATTTTACTGATGGCATGAGTAGCGAACAATTAGCAGAACAGTTAAATACGGCATTAAAACAGTGTGATCGTGGTCAAGGTGTGATATGTTTGACAGATATTGTTGGTGGTTCGCCTTTTCGACTAGCCGCCATGTTGAGTTATCAATATAATAATATGGAAGTGATAAGTGGGACTAATCTGCCATTATTACTTGAAATATTATTACAGCGAGAGGATCTGGACTTAGCAACAATTCGTCAAGAAACCATTGAAAATGGGCAAAGAGCGATAACGAGCTTATGGCACGAGCACCAAAAAAAATCACCTAAAAATGAGGAGTGTTCTGATGGAATTTAAGCAAATCCACGCCAAACAAGTGTTAACACCGGTTGGCTGGCTTGATAATGTCATTGTCACCATTCAAAACGGAATCATCACGGATATCATACCAAGTGATAAACCGTGTCCTAATCAAATCAAACTATTACCGGCACTGATTGATACGCACATTCATGGTGTCATGGGCGCCGATACTATGGATGCAACCCATGAATCACTCAATACCATGAGCAATTTTTTAGCCCAACATGGAGTAGGTGCTTTTTTGGCAACGACGGTGACAGAAAGCCATGACAAAATCGAAGCCGCACTACGACAAGTAAAGAACAGCATCCAGCAAGGCGTAACAGGCGCAACCTTGTTAGGTTCTTATCTGGAAGGCCCTTTTTTTAATGCTATTCATAAAGGTGCCCACCCAGAAGAATTACTGCAAGCTCCCGATCGCACTCTAATTGAAAAATGGCTAGCCTTAGCCGAAGGAACGTTAAAGTGTATCGCTTTAGCACCCGAGTATCCGAATGCTTTAGCCATTATCAAATGGTTACGTCATCAAAATATTCGGGTCATGATTGGGCATACCAATGCAGATTATCAAACAACAAAAGCCGCGCTTTTAGCAGGCGCAAGTGGCGTAGTGCATTGCTATAATGGCATGTCTGGATTACATCATCGTAATCCTGGTGTAGTTGGCGCAGCACTTAGCGTAGATCATTGCCAAACCGAAATCATTGTTGATGGTCACCATGTACATCCTGCTGCGGTTGCGATTGCTCATCAGTGTTGTGGAGAAAATTTACTGTTGATCACCGATGCCATGCGCGCAACGGGTATGCCTAATGGTGACTATTATCTAGGTCAATTGCAAGTGCATATGAAAGATAATGTCGTTCGAACCGATGATGGAAGTTTGGCAGGTAGCACATTAACCCTTGATTGTGCAGTTAATAATTTGGCAAGCTTTACCAGTATTTCTTTTGATAAGGCTTGGCTACATGGTAGTTATTACCCAGCCAAAGCATTAGGTATAGACAACACTTTGGGTAGCATTGCGCCAGATAAAATCGCTAATTTGGTTGTTCTTAACGAACAAAATCAATTGATTGCAACTTTAGTCAAGGGCAATATCGTTTATCAATCTAATCAATTCAACGAACAATATATCACTCACTCAAAACAAGTTTAATAAATATGGAAAATGCCTGAATAATAACTCATCATTAATAGCGGTTGAGTTTTTATTTAAGCAAATTAGGAGATCAAATGAAAAAGATAATATTAAAGGGATTCGTAGCGTTAACAGCTATTTTATCTTTCAATGTACCGGCTACAGAAACAGAGAACGATTATACATTAGAACAAGTTGTTGTTTTTAGTCGCCATGGTTTGCGAGCACCGTTAGCTAGCCCTAATAGTACGTTGGGTAAAGTCACGCCCAATCAATGGCCGCAATGGGATACGCCAGCAAGTTATTTAACGACTCATGGTGGGGCATTAGAAAGCTATTTTGGTCACTATTTCAGTCAATGGTTAGTCGATAACAAATTATTAAACGAGGATCGTTGTCCAAACGACGATGACGTTTATATTTATACCAATAGTTTGCAACGTACAATTGCCACCGGACAGTTTTTTGCGGTAGGTGCTTTTCCAGGTTGTCTTGTGCCGATTATCCATAAAGAAAAACTTGGCACCATGGATCCGCTATTTTTTCCTGTCATTGATGATAATAGTTCAGCCTTTAAACAGGCGGCAATCAATTCAATTAACCAAACTGCCGATACCAAAGGTATTGAAGGGCTGAATGAAAAACTGGGTAAAGCGTATCAAAACTTGTCAACTATCCTAAATTACCCTAATTCAACCAATTGTATTACACATAAACAGTGTGATTTTGCGCATTTACCCACCGAGCTTATTATTGAAAAAGGCAAAGAACCTGGCATAACAGGCGCTCTTCGTACCGGAACTTCTATTGCTGATGCATTTATCTTACAATATTATGAAGGATCGCCTTTACATGATATTGCTTGGGGGCAGATAAAGGATAAACAACAATTCGAACAGTTAGTTGCGATCAAAGAGCATTACAATAGCGTTTTATTTGGATCGCCCGTTGTGGCAAAACAGGTGTCAGCAAAATTAGTTGATTATATCAATCACACTTTTTCAGAGAATGAAGCACATCCTAAATTTACGCTGTTAGTGGGACATGATTCAAATGTTGCCTCCCTCCTTTCAACAATTAAAATTAAGCATTACACGTTACCAGAGCAGTTTGAAACCACACCTATTGGTGGAAAAATTGTCTTTCAAAAATGGCGTAATAATCACAATGGCAAAGCATTGATGAAAATTGAATATTTTTATCAATCCACCGATCAGATCCGTGACTTAGTACAATTAAACCGTCAAAACCCACCGCATAAAGTCGTATTAGAAATGGAAAATTGTCCTATTAATGCTAATGGATTTTGTTCATTTTCAACGTTCAAACAAGTACTGAATCATCTCACCCAATAGCATTAATTTTATCGATGGTGTGCTTAAAAAGTCACTTAAGCACACGATATCAAATCCTAACGATATATTTTGATGTTAACCGTGAGTCACTCAATGCGTAAAAATAAAATGAGTTTACGATTATAACTATGAAAATCACTTTTAGTAACAATAAATCCCTCCGTTATTAACTGACAGTAAGTGAATGCCAGTGTCATAAATTAACGCTCATTTCAAGTTAATTCACCATACTTGTCTATTATAATTTTCCTGCACTTCCACAATTTTGCCATCGCTAATTTGCTGGTTGCATATTATGTCTTGGATCATCACCCTTATTGCCTTTCTTCATTTTTTTAATAATACTTTCGAAATCAAAAGCAAATAGCAATTATTATTTTGTGATCGAAATCTATGTTTTAAGTAAAATTTGAAATTGATTATGATAATTTTTATGATTTGGCATAATATAGTTCATGATCTTCATCACAAAAGCGCGTTCTCGATATTGAAAATATCATTAAAATACTCAGAATGTTATTGATAAAAAACGGATAGGTTAGAGGTCATTGTGTCACAAAAAACTCAACAGGTGTTTGTATTAATGGGAGTATCAGGAAGTGGCAAATCAGCTGTTGCCAAACATGTGGCTTATGATTTTGATGCTGCTTTTTTAGATGGTGATTTTTTACATCCTAAAGCCAATATTTTAAAAATGCGCAGTGGTATGCCCCTAAATGATGAAGACAGAATGCCGTGGCTTCGTTTAATTAGTGATGCAGTATTTGCCATGAGTAATGTTAATCCTATTTCAATTATTATCTGCTCAGCGTTAAAAAAACAATACCGAGATGTTATTCGAGGCGAAAATAAGAATATTCATTTTATTTATTTAAAAGGCGGGTTTGAGGTCATTGCAAACCGTTTAGCTGAACGTCAAGGTCATTATCAAAAATCGGGAATGTTACAATCCCAATTTGATACCTTAGAAGAACCATCACAAGATGAAAAAGATGTTTATACCGTTAATATCGAACAACCTTTGGCCAAGGTAGTCAGTGATACCGAATGTATCATACAGAAAATCTGTAACAGCTAAACAACACTCAAAGCAATGATTGTCAATCATTTGACAATGTACCAGCAACTATTCTGCCGATTATATCGGCAGAATAATCGAGATAATTTAAAATTATTTTTTAACAAAATTATCCACTAATAAATTTACAACATCGCCCATTTTGCCGCTCAATGATGCTTTGACACTATATAGCGCCATTCCCATCACTTGCGATGCTTGAATTTCCGGTGGCATAACCAGCTCATTAGCACTTGTTTTGACATCTAATAAGGCAGGTCCAGAATGAGCTAAAAATGATTGCATCGCTGCTTCAAGTAAATCTGAATCTTCGACTCTGATCGAAAACAGCCCCATTGCACTAGCTACTTTAGCAAAGTCTGGATTATGTAAATCGGTATAATGATCCACAATTCCTTCTACTTTTTGCTCTAATTCGACAAAGTTGAGAGAGCTGTTATTTAATACAATAATTTTTATCGGTAACTGTTCTTGAATAGTCGTCAGTAAATCCCCTAATAGCATACTAATACCACCATCACCCGATAACGTTATCACTTGTCGGTTAGGAAAAGCTTTTTGTACGCCTAAAGCTTGTGGCATAGCATTAGCCATAGTTCCATGTTTTAAACTAATGACTGTGCGTCTTTTTCCATTAGTATTAAAGTGTCGACAAGCCCAAACCATTGCTGAACCCACATCAGCACAAAGAACGGCATCATCATTAGCATATTTATCAACTAATTCCGTTAAATATTGCGGATGAATCATTGATTTTGAAGGCATGGCTTTTTTGTTTAATTTATCCATTGCTTTCACATATAATTGGCGACATTTTTCTAAAAATGCAGCATCATGTTTTTCTTCAACTAAAGGGATTAATGCCACCAAAGTAGGTTGACTACTCCCGACAACACCCACACTCACTGGATGACGTCGACCAAGGTGAGTTGCATCGATATCAACTTGAATAATGGTGGCATCATTTGGATAGAATTGAGACCATGCAAAATCAGCGCCTAACATTAGCAGCACATCACACTCTTTAATGGCGGTTAATCCTGACTCAACGCCAAACATGCCCGTCATACCAACATTGTAAGGGTTATTGTATTCGACAAAATCCTTACCTCTTGATGTATGCACAATTGGGGATTTCAATTTTTCGGCAAGTGCGATTAATTCATCATGAGCGCCATTTGCACCTTGTCCGGCAAAAATAGCCACTTTTTGATTTTTATTTAAGATTTCTGCAATTTGGGCAAGCTCTGTATCAGATGGGCGAATGATCGGATTAGGATGATAAATTTTATGCCCACTTTTATCTTCCACTTTTTCTAAACTAATATTATAAGGGATAACCAGAACAGCAACGCCACGTTGATTTATTGCAGCTTGAACGGCAGCCGTCGTAATCTGTCTTGCTTGAGTAGGATCGTTAATTTGACGGCAAAAGACAGAACAATTTTTATAAACAGACTCAAAATCAACTTCTTGCGGGAAATCTGTTCCTTGTTGTGAGGTAACCAGTTGACTGGCTAAGAGAATAACAGGTGCTTTATTGCGCTGAGCTTCATAAATACCATTGATAAAATGTAAGCTTCCTGGCCCACAAGAACCTGCACATGCAGTTAGCTGATTAGTCAGATAAGCCTCGGCTCCTGCTGCAAAAGCCCCAACTTCTTCGTGTCGAACATGCACCCACTCAATGTCACTTTTTTTAATGGCACTAGTAATGTAATTGAGTGTATCACCCACAATTCCATAACAGTGTTTAACACCGGCTTCCTCTAACACTTCGATAATAATTTGTGCAACTGATTTTTTTAATGACATACTGTCTCCTAGACACAATTAACAGATTAAATAATCTAAGTTAACTAAATTACACCTAAGTTTTAATAAAGCGAATAGGTTATGAAAAAAAAAGCAAAAAATGTTAAAAATGTAATATTCGTTAATTTTTTTGAGAATAAACTTTTTTGGAAAATATTCCCTATTACAATAAATCAAGGTATTATGGTTAAAATCCAATCGTTCTCATAGAGTGACTTTTTGTGGAAAATTTGTCATCCGGGCAAAATTTATTAATCTCTTTAACTGCATTTTTGCCTCATTACTTTATCGAATATTATCCGCTTATTACTGTTTGTTTATTGCTATTGATTGCAATTTTAATGTTTTCATTCAGCAAATTAAGAATGGATATTATTGCATTGCTAACCATTACAGCTATATCAGTCACGGGTATTTTAACGCCTGCTGAAGCGTTTTCGGGGTTTAGTGATCCTAATATCATTTTAATTGCGTTATTGTTTATCATTGGTGAAAGTTTAGTCCGTACTGGCATTTCGTTTAAAATGAGCGAATATATTCTTAAAGTATCCGGAAAAAATGATGTTCGAATTATTACCTGTATTATGCTCGGTGTGGCGTTACTGGGTTCAATAATGAGTTCCACAGGCGTTGTCGCTATCTTTATTCCTGTTGCCATCAGTATTGCCAATCATACGGGTATTCATGTAAAAAAATTAATGATGCCACTGTGTATTGCCGCTTTAATTAGTGGCATGATGACATTAGTTGCAACCGCACCAAATTTGGTGGTTAATAGTGAATTAAATCGAGCAAATTTAACCGAATTCGGCTTTTTCTCTATTACCCCAATTGGCTTAGGCGTGCTTGTTGTTGGTGTCATTTATTGTATATTAACGCGCAATTGGTTATTAACAGCTCAACAAGTTTCTCCGACAAATACCCAGCCACAAAGAAGAAAAATCACGGATTTAATCAGAGATTATAAATTAATTGGTCGGGCACATCGTGCACAAATATTACCGGGATCGCCTTTTGTTGGTCGTACTATTGACGGCCTACATTTACGAAGTGAACACGGTGTCAATGTTATTGGTATTGAACGTTGGCGCAAATTTCAAAAAGTGTTAATCCCCGTTAATGGGGCAACAGAATTTCGGGAAAACGATATTTTATTATTAGATATGTCCCACTCCGAAGCCGATTATCGAACATTCTTATCGACCAATAATCTTGAACCTAAAGTTTTACGGGGTGAATATTTTTCGGAACAAGTGAAAGAAGTTGGCATGGCAGAAGTGGCGCTATTACCTGAATCGTCACTTTGTGGCAAAACGCTCAATGAAATCGATTTTAGAGAAAAATACTTTTTAACCGTGATTGGAATTTGGCGTAATCATGCCCCTGTTGATACCAATAACTTATTCCAAGAACGTTTAGAAATGAGTGATACTTTACTGGTATGTGGGGATTGGGGATCGATACAAAAATTACAAACTCGTACCAATGATTTTGTTGTTTTAGATTATCCGTCGGATATTGATGATGTTGCTCCTGCAAGTTCTCAAGCGTTTGCAGCATTAATTAATTTGGCTATTATGATTATATTGATGGTAACGGGACTTGTTCCTAATGTCGTGGCTGCCCTTATAGCTTGTCTTTTAATGGGAGCAACACGCTGCATCGACATGAATAGTGCTTATAAATCGATACACTGGCCAACACTCATTTTGATCATCGGTATGATGCCGTTTGCTTTAGCACTGAATAAAACCGGCGGCATTTCGCTCATATCGGCATGGTTAGAAGTGCATTTACGTTCTTTCAGTCCGTATATGGTGCTAACCTTCATTTTCTTATTATGTTCAACTGTTGGTCTCTTTATTTCTAATACGGCTACAGCAATACTCATTGCCCCTATTGCAATTGATCTGGCAATAAAATTTGGTTATTCACCTTATCCGTTTGCAATGACTGTCGCTATTGCGACCTCCGCTTCTTTTATCACGCCGGTCTCTTCGCCGGTAAAAACCATGGTCGTTGCGCCAGGTGGTTACAGCTTTAGTGACTTTGTAAAAGTCGGTGTACCTTTAACCTTTCTCGTTATGGCGGTGAATATTGCATTAGTACCTATATTTTTTCCTTTTTAATTATTAATTCCTCATCAGTTTGATAAAACCAACATATCGATTCTTTTTGATTAAAGATTCTTAATGAAAATTAAGTTATAATTATCCGAGTTTTTTGATGATGGATTATAGACATATGCCACAAACAGCCAAGCCATTAAATATTATTTTTGCTGGTACTCCCGACTTTGCAGCAACCCATTTAAAAGCATTAATTGATGCTAAACATAATGTCATTGCAGTTTTTACTCAGCCCGACCGCCCTGCCGGACGTGGTAATAAGTTAACCGCAAGTCCTGTTAAACAATTAGCGATTGAAAATCATCTCCCTGTTTATCAACCGGCAACGCTCAAAACAGAAGAAAACCAAAAAATCATTGCGGAGCTAAATGCAGACATTATGATTGTGGTGGCATATGGTCTTATTTTACCTCAAGCTGTGCTTGATATGCCTAAACTAGGTTGTTTAAATGTGCATGGTTCATTATTACCAAGATGGCGTGGCGCAGCTCCTATTCAACGCGCTTGTTGGGCTGGTGATACTTTAACCGGTATCACAATTATGCAAATGGATGCCGGGCTTGATACGGGTGATATGTTATATAAACTCAGCTGTCCAATTGAACCTTCTGATACAAGTGCAACGTTATATAACAAATTAGCACAATTAGGTCCACAAGGACTACTTGATACTTTAACACTCATTGCTGAAGGGAAAATCCAACCTGAAAAACAGGATCCATCACAGGTCACTTATGCTGAAAAATTATCTAAACAAGAAGCTAAACTTGATTGGAATTTATCGGCACAGCAACTTGAACGTTGTGTTCGCGCCTTTAATCCTTGGCCTGTTAGTTATTTTGAAGTTAATGGCGAACCAGTGAAAGTATGGCAAGCCGAAGTGGTATCCACTCCCCACAATCAACCAGTCGGTACTATTTTACAAGCAGACAAAAAAGGGATATGCATTGCAACAAGCGATGGTGCATTAAATATGACACTGTTACAACCTGCCGGTAAAAAACCGATGTCAGCTCAAGATTTATTAAACTCTCGCAAAGCTTGGTTTGTTGTTGGTGAAAAACTAAATACCAACTAATTAATTTAAAAAATTACAGGATGCATCATCCTGTAATGATTACCTTTTTTTAGCTAGCAAAGTGGCAAATCTCAATTTAATTCGATTACCCTGACTATCGGTTTTATGTAATTCTCCAACATTTTCGTTATATTTCAGTATTTCCCAATCCTGATAATATTCCCGCAATTCATTTTCTTTAAACGTAAATGAAAAACCAACAGAACAAGGATAATCAGAAGTAGACATAGCGCTTACAATAAGATTATAACCACCCGATTTAGTCAATTTTTGCATATTATCAATAATTTCAGGGATTCTTTCAGGTTGTAAAAACATCATGACAACCGTTGAAAGAACAAAGTCATACTTACCTTCTAAATTTGCTTGATTGATATCATATACCTTTGCATTGATGTGCTTTAGATTTTCATCATTGATGATTTGATTTAAATTACCGATACTTAATTCAGATTTATCAACTGCATTCACATCAAAACCAAGTAGCTGTAAATAGAGCGAATTACGTCCCGAACCACAGCCTAAATCCAATACTTTTCCTGATGGGATAATTTTGCTTGCCGCTAACACTTCAGAATGTGTTTTGGTCATTTGATACTTTTTAAAAGTATAGTCTTCTGGTAAACAGTAAAATGATAGTTGGCATTGTAAATCTTCAGATACCTGAGCAATACGATGCCATTGCTGAGGCAAAATAAAAGGAGGCTGATGAGAAGCATCAAAATGATGTTGCGATTGTATTTCCCCTTGTTCAGTCAATATCTCAAAATCGATACTGCCCACTAGGATATTGAGCTTAGCCCAAGTGCCAACTTGCGTATTATGTTTTTCACAAAATGATTGAGGTAATGATTTAGCATTCCAAACAGGTAATGTTTTATAACAAATTAGGTTTTTCAAAATTTTATCACGAGTTAAATAAATTAATAGTTGACTATTATAGTCAATTATTGATGATATAAACAACGTTTTGTTGGTAACTCATCAACCAAAACAAAATCATTAAAAGTAAATTTATAGTAGCGAAGTTGACTTTATCAACATATAATCTTCACCATCCTAGACTGTATAGTAAAATAATAGAGGAAAACTTTATGGGATTTTTAACAGGTAAACGCATACTCGTTACCGGTGTTGCAAGTAATCGTTCTATTGCTTATGGTATTGCACAAGCAATGCATCGTGAGGGTGCAGAATTAGCATTCACTTATCAAAGTGATAAATTAAAAGCACGCGTTGAAGAATTTGCGGCTGACTTTGGTTCTAAAATCGTGTTACCTTGTGATGTTGCTCACGATGATAGTATTACTAACCTATTTACAGAACTAGCAAAAACATGGGATAAATTTGACGGTTTTGTCCATGCGATTGCTTTTGCGCCTGGCGATCAATTAGACGGTGACTATGTTAATGCTGTCACTCGTGAAGGCTTTGCTATCGCTCATGACATTAGTTCTTATAGCTTTGTTGCGATGGCTAAAGCATGTCGTTCGATGTTGAATCCAAATTCAGCGTTAGTGACCCTTTCTTATCTTGGTGCTGAACGAGCGATCCCTAACTATAATGTAATGGGTCTTGCTAAAGCGTCTTTAGAAGCAAACGTACGTTATATGGCAAATGCTATGGGGCCAGAAGGAATTCGTGTAAATGCTATTTCTGCAGGTCCAATTCGTACTCTTGCTGCATCAGGCATTAAAGATTTCAAAAAAATGCTATCACACTGTGAATCGGTTACGCCAATTCGTCGTACAGTTACAATTGAAGACGTGGGTAATTCAGCGGCATTTTTATGTTCAAACTTAGCATCAGGCATTACGGGTGAAGTTGTGCATGTTGACGGTGGATTTAGCATTGCTGCAATGAACGAGTTAGAACTTAAATAACACACGTATTATTTAAAAATAAAAAAAGGGCATCAATATTGATATTGATGCCTTTTTTATTCGTCTATTTTCTAAATTTTTAGGATTAAAAAGGGCAATTATTAAATTAATTTGATTTCATCCTTTGATTTTTTGAATCTATTCAGATATATCGTAAGTTCCACACCTTTCTTGTAAGAATTCATTATCGACTGTTTTTATTTTTCACACTTACAATATGCATACATCATATTGACCAACTAACATCATAACTTAAAAAGCGAGTATACAAATAATCATATCGATAAATAGTGCAGGGAAAATAAAAATTATGAATACTTATCCTTTATTTTCCGTTAAAATCTATAGATGTTTGCAAAATACAAGTTTGTTGGAGAAAAAATGAAAATAGCAAAAAATACAGTAGTCAGTTTAGCATATCAAGTTCGCACTAAAGACGGGGTTTTAGTTGACGAAGCAACAGAGATAGCACCTCTTGAATATTTACAAGGCGCTGGTAATTTATTAAAAGAGCTTGAAAATGCATTGGAAGGTCATCAAGTTGGTGATAAATTTGATGTTGAGCTTATCAATGCTTACGGTGATTTTAATGATGCACTGGTGCAAAATGTGCCACGTGATGTATTTGTCGGGGTTGATGAGCTTGAAGTTGGCATGCGCTTTTTTGCTGATACCGACCATGGTGCTCTACCGGTTGAAATTACTGCAATTGATGGGGATACTGTGACAATTGACGGAAATCACATGTTAGCAGGACAAGATTTAAAATTTAATGTTGAAGTGTTAGCTATTCGTGAAGCAACCGAAGAAGAAATTGCGCATGGACATATCCATGGTGAGCATGGTCACGAACATGGGCATGGTGGTTGTGGCTGTGGCGGACACGATCATGAAGATGAAGAAGATAGTGGTTGTTGTGGTGGCGGTCATGGAAGCTGCGGTTGCCATTAAGTCATCTTACTAATTGATAAAAAGCGCTTTATAGCGCTTTTTTTGTCATCATGTGAAATATTATTTATTTTTTTGCGAAACAATTCACACTTTTCTCAATTTTCAATTCTTTCAAGCCAATTTTCTAAGAATAATTAGTTTTTTTATGAGTGGAATATAAATAATATGCATCCTCAATGTCCAAAACTGATGCCGAGAGAAAAACTTTTACAATTTGGTGTTGAAATGCTAAGTGATGCAGAATTGCTTGCACTATTTTTACGTACAGGTACCCGAAAATTACCTGTTTTAGAACTAGCTCAAAATTTATTAAATGAATTTGGCTCATTTTATCATTTGATGAACGCCACTCATGAGCAGTTTTGTAAAAAACATGGATTAGGTACCGTTAAATATACTCAGCTCAAGGCTGTCGTTGAATTATCGCATCGATATTTGAAAGTAAAAATGACAAATGAAAATTATCTCACTTCTCCTTCGTTAACTCACCATTATTTAGCCAGTCGCTTAGCTAACAAGGATCGTGAAATCTTCATGGTCATTTTTTTGGATAATCAAAATCACGTCATTACATCTGAAGAAATGTTCATTGGTACTTATAACTGTGTAGAAGTTCATCCCAGAGAAGTTGCAAGAAAAGCATTACAATATAATGCTGCCTCTTTAATTTTAGCGCATAATCACCCATCAGGTTTAGCAGAACCAAGCCAAGCAGATCGGAATTTAACGCGTAAGTTGGATCAAGTTTGTGAATTAATCGATATCCGTATTATTGATCATATTGTAATTGGTAAAGGTGAATATGTCTCATTTGCTGAACGTGGATGGATTTAATGGATATTTTTACTTACAATAGAGGCTAATATTTAAAAAGTCTAACTGTGAAAATAATATGACCCAACAAATCGAATTATTAGAAACCAAAGTTGCGTTTCAAGAAATCACCATTGAAGAATTAAACCAAGCTGTAACTAACCTTCAAGCAGATGTCAGCAAACTAAAAGAACAATTAATGTTATTATCACAAAAACTACAAGCCACTCAAACTTCGAATATTGCAAACTTATCTGAGGAGACCCCACCACCACACTATTAATTATGTATACCTTTAGTGAGGTTATCAATAAATTAAAATACAAAGGTTAAGTCTATCTAATAGATTAATACTAGTAATTCGGTTGACTCACCTATAGTGATGATTACTGATCTCTAATCTAAAAACAAAAATATCGATATCTAAATCTATCTAACAATAAACTCGTTTTAAAATTCTTCTAAACTAATCATTTTTAAGGCTAGCCTTAAAGAAATATGCTGAAAATTGATTAAAAACATTTAATCAACTCAACTACAATAATAGAGATATTATAGATTTAGATACGATAAACTAATGGATAAAGAAGCCAAAGTTAAGTGATCGGTAAATTGATAGATATTATCAATAAAAAACCGGCATATAGCCGGCTTTTATATACAATGATTTAAAATCTTATTCAGCTGTTGCTTCTGCTTCTACTGCAGGGCGATCAACTAATTCAATATAAGCCATTGGAGCATTATCTCCGTCACGGAAACCACATTTCAAAATACGTACATAACCACCTGGACGGGTAGCAAAACGTGGGCCTAGATCTGAAAATAATTTTTTCACTGTATCTTTATCACGGATACGAGCAAAAGCCAAACGGCGATTAGCTACGCTATCGCTTTTGGCTAGCGTAATTAACGGTTCAACAACACGACGCAACTCTTTTGCTTTAGGCAATGTAGTTTTGATGATTTCATGTTCAACAAGTGAACTAGTCATGTTACGAAACATTGCTTGACGATGGCTGCTATTTCGGTTCAGTTGACGACCACTTTTACGATGGCGCATAACTTTATCCTTCTTATATAAATTTTATTTTAGTCTTCAACAATACTTGCTGGTGGCCAGTTCTCAAGACGCATGCCTAAAGACAAACCACGAGATGCGAGCACATCCTTAATTTCAGTAAGTGATTTCTTACCAAGATTAGGGGTTTTAAGTAGCTCAACTTCTGTACGTTGTACTAAATCACCAATATAATGAACTGCTTCTGCTTTTAAGCAATTAGCAGACCGAACAGTTAATTCGAGATCATCTACTGGACGTAGAAGAATCGGATCAAATTCCGGTTTATCTTCTTTAACTTCAGGTTGACGTACATCACGTAAATCAACGAAAGCTTCAAGTTGTTCAGCCAAAATAGTTGACGCACGACGAATAGCTTCTTCTGGATCGATAGTACCATTAGTTTCCATATCAATAACCAGTTTATCTAAATCGGTGCGTTGTTCCACACGAGCTGCATCGACAGAATAAGCGATACGCTCGACAGGACTATAACATGCATCAACTAATAAACGACCAATTGGTCGCTCTTCATCTTCTGACTTAACGCGAGCAGAAGCAGGGACATAACCACGTCCTCGTTGTACACGAATACGCATACTAATTGAAGCATTTGCATCAGTAAGATGACAAATCACTAAATCAGGATTAACAATTTCAACATCACCATCATGAGTGATATCAGATGCAGTTACCGCACCAATGCCTGATTTGTTTAAAGTCAGCATAACATCATCTTTGGTATGTACACGTACTGCTAATTTTTTCAAATTAAGCAAAATATCAAGTACATCTTCTTGAACGCCTTCTTTAGTACTGTACTCATGCAGAACACCGTCAATTTCAACTTCGGTTACTGCATATCCAGGCATTGATGATAATAAAATGCGGCGTAGTGCATTACCTAAAGTATGACCAAAACCACGCTCAAGTGGCTCTAAAGTCACTTTCGCATGAGTTTGAGTGTATTGAACAACATCAACTAGGTGAGGTTTTAAAAACTCTGTTACAGAACCCTGCATTATGTCCTCTCTTAAGTGCTAAACTTTACTTAGAGTAAAGTTCGACGATCAAATGTTCGTTGATGTCAGCAGATAAATCTGAACGTTCTGGTAAGCGTTTAAATACACCTTCCATTTTGCTAGCATCAACTTCTAACCATGTAGGTTTTTCACGTTGCTCAGCTAACTCTAAAGCAGCTTTAATACGTGCTTGTTTTTTTGATTTTTCGCGAACGCTGATCACATCTTCAGGTGAAACTTGATAAGATGCAATGTTCACAACATGACCATTAACAAGAACAGCTTTATGACTAACTAATTGACGAGCTTCAGCGCGAGTTGCACCAAATCCCATACGATAAACAACGTTATCTAAGCGACGTTCTAAAAGACCTAATAGGTTTTCACCTGTATTACCTTTAATACGTGCTGCATTTTTGTAGTAATTACGGAATTGACGTTCTAAAATTCCATAAATACGTCTAACTTTTTGTTTTTCGCGTAACTGAACACCATAATCTGATAAACGCGGTTTACGCGCACCATGTTGTCCAGGAGCTTGTTCTAACTTACATTTACTGTCAACCGCTCGAACACCAGATTTAAGGAATAAATCAGTACCTTCACGACGACTTAATTTGAGCTTTGGTCCCAAATATCTTGCCATTTTATTTCTCCAATAATCCTAAACATTCAATGTTTAATAAACATTAAACACGACGTTTCTTTGGTGGACGACAACCGTTATGAGGAATCGGAGTAACATCAGTAATATTAGTGATGCGATAACCCGCTGCATTTAATGCACGAATTGTTGACTCACGACCAGGACCAGGTCCTTTTACCATAACTTCCAGATTCTTAATTCCGTAATCTTTTACGGCTTCTGCACAACGTTCTGCTGCAACTTGAGCTGCAAACGGAGTTGACTTACGAGAGCCACGGAAACCAGAACCACCAGCGGTTGCCCAACCCAACGCATTACCTTGACGATCGGTAATAGTTACGATTGTATTGTTAAATGATGCATGAATATGAGCTACACCATCAGAAACTTGTTTTTTTACACGTTTACGTGTACGAACAGGTGTCTTTGCCATTTATTATCACCTCAATTATTTCTTGATTGGCTTACGCGGTCCCTTACGGGTACGAGCGTTAGTCTTAGTGCGTTGACCACGAACTGGAAGTCCACGACGATGACGGATGCCACGATAACAACCAAGGTCTAATAAACGCTTGATACTCATAGTTACTTCACGACGCAAATCACCTTCAACAGTAAATTTAGCGACTTGTTCACGTAACTTCTCAATCTGATCTTCAGATAGTTCTCTGATCTTAACATGTTCAGGAATACCTGCTTCAGCACAAATTGTCTTAGCACGAGTATTACCGATACCATAAATTGCTTGTAACGCAATTACAGCATGTTGCTGATCAGGAATGTTAATGCCTGCTATACGGGCCACTATGCACTCCTTTATTGTTAATGTTTAACAAACTCACCATACTGAAAAGCCCGTTTTCAGGATACTCAAACAGTAAGTCTGCAAATAAAATTTAGGCTGGCTATTCTAGCCAGCTTTACTATACTTTGGCAAGTAAAATATGCAAAAGTTCAACTTTTAGGCTAAATAAATTAACCTTGACGTTGCTTATGTTTACCTTCAACACAAATAACACGAACAATGCCATTGCGTTTAATGATTTTACAATTTCTGCATAATTTCTTGACTGAAGCACGAACTTTCATTTTTTTCTCCGTAACTTCTGGCTAACTTATCGGCCATAGCCTTTAAGGTTCGCTTTCTTTAACACTGACTCATAACGATTTGGCATCATTAAAGTCTGTACTTGTGCCATAAAATCCATGATTACAACAACCACAATTAATAAAGATGTTCCGCCAAATTGGACTGGAACTTTCATTGCACTTGTCATAAACATTGGTACCAAACATACAAAAGTAATGTAGATTGCGCCTATTAATGTTAAACGTGTCATTACTTTGTCAATATATTTAGATGTTTGCTCACCTGGGCGGATACCTGGAATAAATGCACCAGATTTTTTAAGCTGATCTGCTGTCTCTCTAGGGTTGAAAACCAACGCTGTATAGAAGAAACAAAAGAAGATAATCGCTGCCGCAAAAAAGATTATGTATAACGGTTGGTCATGAGAGAAATATTGACCAATAAGTACAAATACATATCTCCAGCCTTCACCATTTCCTTGAAACCAAGATGCCATCATAGATGGTAACATAATAATTGTTGAGGCAAATATCGCAGGAATAACGCCTGCCATATTAATTTTTAATGGTAAATGTGATGTTTGCGCTGCATAAACGCGACGCCCTTGTTGACGTTGGGCATAGTTAACTACGATTCGACGTTGACCACGCTCAACAAAAACAACAAAATAAGTCACACCTATCACTAAAGCTGCGACAACTAATAATAGAATCGGATTCA
Source organism: Gilliamella sp. wkB308 (assembly GCF_001690185.1). Classification (GTDB taxonomy): domain Bacteria; phylum Pseudomonadota; class Gammaproteobacteria; order Enterobacterales; family Orbaceae; genus Gilliamella; species Gilliamella apicola_I. Next base: position 164,759 of record NZ_LZGN01000034.1, on the reverse strand, counting down.
ATTCACCAGAACGAGCTTGTTCAATTGTTTCATATATTGCATGAGGAAGACCCGCCACGATTCCAGAGAAAATAATGATTGAAATACCATTACCTACTCCACGTTCCGTGATCTGCTCACCAAGCCACATAAGAAACATAGTGCCAGTAACTAAACTAACCGATGCAATAAAATAGAAAGAAAATCCTGGATTAGTCACAACACGCTCATAACCAGGAATATTTGGTAAACCAGTCGCAATACCAACTGCTTGTACAATAGCTAAAGCCAATGTGCCATAACGAGTATACTGGCTAATTTTCTTACGACCTGATTCACCTTCTTTCTTCAATTCTGCCAATTTAGGGTTAATGGCCGTTAATAACTGCACAATAATAGATGCAGAAATATACGGCATTATCCCTAATGCAAAAATTGAAGCACGGCTTAAAGCACCACCAGAGAACATATTGAACATATCCACAATACCATTAGATGACGCTTGTGAAAGTATGTCCGATAACGCTTTAGTATCAATGCCAGGAACTGGAATATAAGAACCTAAACGAAAAACAATCAGTGCTAAAAGCACAAATAGTAAACGCTTCTTAAGTTCACCCCCACCACCACGGGCACTTTGAAAATCTAATCCTGGTTGCTTTGCCATCTTTCTAATTATTCCTCAATTTTTCCGCCAGCAGCTTCAATTGCAGCTTTAGCACCTTTCGTTACACGAATACCACGAACTGTTACTGGTTTTGTGACTTCACCAGATAACATGATTTTTGCGTATTCGATTTGTGAATTAATCACATTTGCAACTTTTAAGCTATTTAGGTCAACAACATCACCTTCAACTTTCATTAAATCTGAAAGGCGAACTTGTGCTGTAACTAGAGCTTTACGAGAAGTAAAACCAAATTTTGGTAATCGACGATATAAAGGCATTTGACCACCTTCAAAGCCACGACGAACGCCGCCACCTGAACGTGATTTTTGACCTTTGATACCACGGGTACCTGTTTTACCTAATCCAGAACCGATACCTCGGCCTAGACGTTTTGGTGCATGCTTTGAACCTTCAGCAGGAGATAAAGTATTTAAACGCATTACTATTACTCCTCAACTTTGACCATGTAATAAACTTGGTTTACCATACCACGAATAGCAGGAGTATCCTCGCGCTCAACAGTATGACCAATACGACGTAATCCTAGTCCGACTAACGTTGCTTTATGCTTCGGTATGCGTCCAATAGAACTACGAGTTTGTGTAATTTTAATTGTCTTTGCCATGGTTAATTACCCCAAAATTTCTTCGACGGTTTTACCACGCTTAGCAGCAACCATTTCTGGTGATTTCATATTTTCTAAGCCATCAATCGTTGCACGAACCACATTAATTGGGTTTGTTGAACCATATGCTTTAGCTAGAACGTTACGAACACCAGCAACTTCTAATACAGCACGCATTGCACCACCGGCGATAATACCAGTACCTTCTGATGCTGGTTGCATATAAACACGAGAACCTGTATGAGCACCTTTAACAGGATGCTGTAAAGTATCGTTATTTAGAGCAACGTTGATCATATTACGACGTGCTTTTTCCATTGCTTTTTGGATTGCTGCTGGCACTTCACGTGCTTTACCATATCCAAAACCTACGCGGCCATTACCGTCACCAACAACTGTTAGTGCAGAAAAACTAAAAATACGACCACCTTTTACGGTTTTAGAAACTCGGTTAACTGCGATTAGTTTTTCCTGCAGTTCACCAGCTTGTTTTTCGATGTTTGACATCTTTAACTCCTACCTTAGAACTGTAGGCCAGCTTCGCGAGCAGCATCTGCTAGCGCCTGAACTCGACCATGATATTGGAAACCCGAACGATCAAAAGAAACTTCTTTGATATCTTTCGCTAATGCTCGCTCTGCGATTGCTTTACCAACTGCAGCTGCTGCATCTTTGTTTCCGGTGTATTTTAAACTTTCACTGATAGCTTTTTCTAATGTAGAAGCAGCTGCCAGTACTTCTGATCCGTTTGGTGCGATAATCTGCGCATAAATATGACGCGGAGTACGGTGAACCACTAAGCGAGTTGCAAGTAGTTCATGCATCTTGCGACGCGCTTTAGTTGCACGACGGATACGAGCTGATTTCTTATCCATAGTGTTACCTTACTTTTTCTTAGCTTCTTTAGTACGCACAACTTCATCTGCGTAACGAACACCTTTACCTTTATAAGGTTCAGGACGACGATAAGCACGGATATCTGCTGCCACTTGTCCAATTAACTGTTTATCAGCACTTTTCAGTATGATTTCAGTTTGTGATGGACATTCTGCGGTCACACCAGCAGGTAATTGATGCTCAATTGGATGTGAATATCCAAGAGATAGACCAATAGCATTACCTTTAACTTGTGCACGATAACCGACACCAACTAGCTGAAGTTTTTTAGTAAAACCTTCAGTAACACCAATAACCATTGCATTAATCAACGCACGTGCAGTACCAGCTTGAGCCCAAGCATTCGCAAAGCCGTCACGAGGAGCAAATTTAATTTGACCTTCTTCTTGATTAATAACAACAGCATTATTAATTGTACGAGTTAACTCGCCATTTTTACCTTTAATCGTAATTACCTGACCATTGAGTTTTACCTCTACGCCAGCAGGAACAACGACAGGTGCTTTTGCAACACGAGACATTTTTTTCTCCCTTACGCTACGTAGCAGATAATTTCACCACCAAGACCTGCTTGGCGTGCTGCTCGATCAGTCATAACACCTTTAGAAGTAGAAACAACTGCGATACCTAATCCAGCCATAACTTTTGGCAATTCATCTTTACGTTTATAAATACGTAAACCTGGACGGCTAACACGTTTAATACTTTCTACTACAGCCTTACCTTGGAAATATTTTAATGAAATTTCCAATTCTGGCTTAGTGTCACCAACAACTTTATAGTCCCCGATGTAACCTTCTTCTTTTAGCACATTGGCAATTGCCACTTTTAGCTTAGAGGAAGGCATGGTGACTGCAACTTTATTCGCAGCTTGACCGTTACGAATACGGGTCAACATATCTGCTATAGGATCTTGCATGCTCATCTATAACACTCCCCTGATTACCAACTTGCCTTTTTAAGACCAGGAATCTCACCACGCATGGCTGATTCACGAACCTTAATACGGCTTAAACCAAACTTACGAAGGACGCCATGAGGACGACCGGTTTGACGACAACGACGACGTTGACGTGATGGACTAGAATCACGAGGAAGCGTTTGCAATTTAAGCACTGCATTCCAACGATCTTCATCTGATGCATTAAGATCAGAGATAATCGCTTTTAATTCTTGACGCTTTGCAAAATATTTTTCTGCTAGCTTTACGCGTTTCTTATCGCGTTCAATCATTGATTGTTTAGCCATTATGCCCTACCTTACTTACGAAATGGGAAGTTAAAGGCAGATAATAAAGCTCGGCCTTCTTCATCTGATTGTGCACTTGTTGTGATAGTAATATCTAAACCACGAACACGATCAACTTTATCATAATCGATTTCAGGGAAAACGATTTGTTCACGAACACCCATGCTATAGTTACCACGACCATCGAAAGATTTTGCGCTTAAACCGCGGAAATCTCGAGTACGAGGTAGAGCAATATAAACTAGACGTTCAAAAAATTCCCACATACGTTCGCCACGTAAAGTGACTTTACAACCAATAGGATACCCTTGACGGATTTTAAAACCAGCAACTGATTTGCGTGCTTTTGTGACTAGTGGTTTTTGACCACTGATTGCTGCTAAATCTGCAACCGCATTATCTAATAATTTCTTATCAGTAATTGCTTCACCCACACCCATATTCAAGGTGATCTTTTCGATCCGAGGGACTTGCATGACAGATTTGTAGCCAAACTGTTCTTGCAGTTTATTTACTACCTGTGCTTTGTAGTAATCATGCAGTTTCGCCATCGTACACTCCAAATTACTTAATTAATTAATTCATTAGTAGACTTATAAAAACGGACTTTTTTGCCATTTTCAATTCTAAAGCCTACGCGATCTGCTTTGCCTGTAGCTGGGTTAAAAATTGCCACATTAGAAACATTAATAGCTGCTTCTTTTTCAACAATTCCACCTTCTTGATTTAATGCAGGTACGGGTTTTTGGTGTTTTTTCACCAAATTAATACCTTCAACAATCACTTTGCCTGTAGACAAAACGCTTTTTACTTTACCGCGTTTACCTTTATCTTTACCGGTTAACACGATAACTTCATCTTCTCGACGGATTTTCGCTGCCATTACCCGCTCCTTACAGTACTTCTGGTGCTAATGAAATGATCTTCATAAACTTCTCAGAACGAAGTTCACGAGTGACCGGTCCAAAAATACGCGTACCAATCGGTTGCTCACTGTTATTATTTAAAATAACACAAGCATTGCGATCGAAACGAATGACAGATCCATCAGGACGACGAACACCTTTTCTAGTGCGCACGACAACAGCTTTAAGTACATCACCTTTTTTTACTTTACCACGTGGAATTGCTTCTTTAATGGTAACCTTGATGATATCACCAACCGCTGCATAACGACGGTGCGATCCACCGAGAACCTTGATACACATTACACTACGTGCGCCAGAGTTATCGGCAACATCTAGCCTAGTCTGTTCTTGGATCATTTTAATGCTCCGTATAAATAAATTATTGTCTAATCTACCTTCATCCACCTCAACTACCATGGATAAGAATAGACAACCAAAAACCCACATATGTGAGGGCGCATAGTATAACACCACTCAAATAAAATGGATAGCATAAAATAAACGGCTGCATTTAGCCGTTTATTATATTATGTACAGTTTTTAATCGATTAGATTAACTAACTGCTTTTTCTACGATTCGAACAAGAGTCCAAGATTTGGTTTTTGATAATGGACGACACTCTTTAATTTCTACAGTATCACCAATACCACACTCGTTGTTTTCATCATGTACATGCAATTTAGTCGTACGTTTAATGAACTTACCATATAACGGATGCTTCACTTTACGTTCAATAGCTACAGTAATAGATTTATCCATTTTGTCGCTAATAACACGACCTTGCTGAGTACGAATTTTTACTTCAGTAGTCATATTACGCACCCGCCTTTTCAGTTAATAACGTTTTAACTCGTGCAATATTACGACGCACTTGTTTTAACATATGAGTCTGTGTTAACTGACCTCCAGCTAATTGCATACGTAAGTTAAATTGCTCACGTAATAAATTAAGAAGTTCAGTATTTAACTCTTCAACGCTTTTTTCGCGTAGCTCTTTTGCTTTCATTTACATCACCGTCTTAATCACAAAGGTGGTTTTAATTGGCAGTTTTGCAGCTGCCAACGCAAATGCTTCACGAGCAACTTCTTCCGGTACTCCGTCCATTTCATAAAGGACTTTACCTGGTTGAATCTGAGCAACCCAGTATTCAACGTTACCCTTACCTTTACCCATACGCACTTCAAGTGGTTTTTCAGTAATTGGTTTATCAGGGAAAACTCGAATCCAGATTTTACCTTGACGCTTAACTGCACGAGTCATTGCACGACGTGCTGCTTCGATCTGGCGCGCAGTCAAACGACCACGACCCACAGCCTTAAGACCGAATGTACCGAAACTTACGTCAGTACTCACAGCTAGACCACGATTGCGGCCCTTGTGCACTTTACGGAATTTTGTACGCTTTGGTTGTAACATCAGCGACGCTCCTTATTGTTTTCGGCCTTTGCGCTGCTTTTTCGGTTGAGCAGCAGGTTGTTTTTCTGCTTGTTCAACGGCAGCCATACCACCAAGGATCTCACCTTTGAAGATCCACACTTTAACACCAATAATACCATAGGTAGTTAATGCTTCAGACACTCCGTAGTCGATGTCAGCTCGTAGTGTATGTAGAGGTACACGACCTTCACGATACCACTCTGAGCGAGCAATTTCAGCGCCGCCTAAACGACCACTTACTTCAACTTTGATACCTTTAGCACCCGCTTTCATTGCGTTTTGTACCGCACGTTTCATTGCACGACGGAACATAACACGGCGTTCTAACTGAGAAGTAATGCTGTCAGCAACTAATTTTGCATCAAGTTCAGGTTTACGAACTTCAGCAATATTAATTTGTACTGCAACATCACGTTTTTCTCTTTTGTCTTTATACTTATTGACAATAGAAGCTACGGCATTACGTAATTTTTCAACGTCCTCACCTTTTTTACCAATCACGATACCTGGACGAGCAGTGTGAATAGTAATGCGAACGTTAGTTTCTGCTGAACGGTCGATTACAATTTTAGAGATTGACGCTTGTGCTAATTCTTTGTTTAAGAATTCACGCACTCTAAAATCACTTTCTAAATTATCAGCGAATGTCTTTGTACCCGAATACCATGTAGATGTCCAAGGCTTGACAATGCCTAATCGGATACCATTTGGATTTACTTTTTGACCCATTGCTATTCTCCAGCCTAGCGATCTGAGACGATCACGGTGATGTGACTCGTACGCTTCAAAATTCGATCTGCACGACCTTTCGCACGAGGCATAATACGCTTCATGGTTGGGCCTTCGTCTACGAAAATTTTCGCAACTTTTAGATCATCAATATCAGCACCATCGTTATGCTCTGCATTAGCAATAGCAGACTCTAATACTTTTTTAACAAGTACAGCCGCTTTTTTATTGGTGTACGTTAAAATATCAAGTGCCTGAGACACTTTTTTACCGCGAACAAGATCTGCAACTAAGCGAACTTTTTGTGCAGAAGAACGAGCGTGGCGGTACTTTGCAATTGTTTCCATCTCTTTCTCCTACTTATTTCTTCTTAGCTTTCTTATCCGCAGCGTGACCGCGATAAGTACGAGTCGGCGCGAATTCACCCAATTTATGACCAACCATTTCGTCGGTAACATAAACTGGAACGTGCTGACGACCATTATGGACAGCGATGGTCAAACCGATCATGTTAGGAAAGATCGTTGAACGACGGGACCAAGTACGAATTGGTTTCTTGTCCCCGCTTTCCACCGCTTTCTCTACCTTCTTCAGCAAGTGTAGGTCAATAAAAGGACCCTTCTTGAGAGAACGTGGCATAGCTAATCCTCTATATTAATTATTTCTTATTGCGACGGCGAACAATATACTTATCAGTACGTTTGTTGCTACGCGTTTTCAATCCTTTGGCTTTTTGACCCCATGGAGACACAGGATGTTTACCAAAGTTACGACCTTCACCACCACCATGTGGATGGTCTACCGGGTTCATTGCTGTACCACGAACAGTAGGACGAACACCACGCCAACGCGTTGCACCCGCTTTACCTAATACGCGAAGCATATGTTCTGAATTACCGACTTCACCAATAGTGGCACGACAATCAGATAATACTTTACGCATTTCACCTGAACGTAGACGTAATGTTACATATGCACCATCACGCGCAACGATTTGAACATAGCTACCAGCTGAGCGAGCAAGTTGTCCGCCTTTACCTGGTTTCATTTCAATGTTATGCACGGTAGAACCGACTGGAATATTGCGCATTGGTAAACAGTTACCTGTTTTAATCGATGCATCAACACCAGATTGGATCTGATCACCTGCTTTTAAGCCTTTAGGCGCTAAAATATAACGACGTTCACCGTCTTTATATAAAACCAATGCAATATTTGCACTACGGTTCGGATCATATTCCAAACGTTCAACAACTGCTGGAATACCATCTTTATTACGCTTAAAGTCAACAATACGATAATGTTGTTTATGACCACCACCGATATGACGGGTAGTGATACGACCATTATTATTGCGACCACCAGTTTTGCTTTTTGAATCAAGCAACGGTGCATAAGGCTTACCTTTATGCAACTCTGGGTTAACCACTTTAACAACGTGGCGACGACCCGGAGATGTAGGTTTACACTTAACAACTGCCATTGTTCTTACTCCTCCGAATTACTCAGCGACGCCAGCAAGGTCTAAGTTTTGACCTTCTGCTAAAGTTACGTAAGCTTTTTTCCAGTCGCTACGGCGACCAAGTTGTTGACCACGACGTTTTACTTTGCCTTTAACAACAAGTGTATTAACGTCATCTACTTTAACTTCAAATAGTTGTTCAACTGCGGCTTTAATCTCTCTCTTAGTAGCATCTTTAGCAACTTTCAATACTAATGTATTTGTTTTTTCCATTGAAATAGATGCTTTTTCAGAAACATGTGGTGCTCGCAGGACTTTAAGCAGACGCTCTTCACGAATCATGCTAACATCTCCTCTACTTGTTTAACGGCATCAACAGTGATAACCACTTTGTCAAATGCAATCAAACTAACTGGATCAATACCTGCCACATCACGCACATCAACTTTATGCAAGTTACGTGCTGCTAAGAAAAGATTCTCATCAACTTCAGTTGTAATGATAAGCACATCATTAAGATTCATATCATTTAATTTCTGAGTTAATAATTTAGTCTTAGGTGCTTCAACAGTAAATGTTTCAACCACAACTAAACGTTCTTGACGCACTAATTCAGAGAAAATACTCTTTAATGCACCACGATACATTTTACGGTTAACTTTTTGGCTATGATCTTGTGGTTTTGCTGCAAATGTTACACCACCACTACGCCAGATTGGGCTCTTAATAGAACCTGAACGAGCACGACCTGTGCCTTTTTGACGCCATGGTTTTTTGCCTGAACCAGCGATTTCTGCACGAGTTTTTTGTGCGCGTGAGCCTTGACGAGCAGCAGATGCATAAGCAACAACTACTTGGTGAACTAACGCTTCATTAAACTCACGTCCGAAGGTAGTTTCGGAAACAGAAAGCGCTTTCGCGTCTTTTACTACTAATTCCATCTCTATCTCCTCGACGTTAAGCCTTGATTGCCGGTTTAACAATTACGTCACTATTGATTGCGCCTGGAACTGCACCTTTAATTAATAAAAGGTTACGTTCTGCATCAACACGTACAATATCTAAGTTTTGAACAGTTACACGTTCATTACCTAAGTGACCTGCCATTTTACGACCTTTGAACACTTTACCTGGAGTTTGGTTTTGACCGATAGAGCCATGACCACGGTGTGCCAAAGAGTTACCATGAGTTGCATCTTGAGTACGGAAGTTCCAACGTTTAGTTACGCCAGCAAAACCTTTACCTTTAGATGTTCCAGTAACATCAACTTTTTTAACGTCTGTGAAAATATCAACGTTAATACTTTGCCCTACAGTAAATTCGCCTTCTTCAAAACGGAATTCCCATAGACCACGACCAGCTTCAACGCCAGCCTTAGCAAAATGACCTGCTTCAGGTTTATTTACACGGCTTGCTTTTTTGCTGCCAGTAGTAACCTGAATAGCTTGATAACCATCGTTCTCTAAAGTTTTAACTTGAGTAACGCGGTTGCTTTGAACTTCAACTACGGTGACAGGAATAGAAACACCTTCTTCGGTGAAGATTCGTGTCATTCCTACTTTACGACCGATTAAACCAATCATTGTTTAGACCTCTCAATCATTCAGCTTAGGATTAACCTAAACTGATCTGCACATCAACACCGGCAGCAAGATCTAGGCGCATTAAAGCATCAACTGTTTTTTCAGTTGGCTCAACAATATCAACTAGACGTTTATGAGTACGAATCTCATATTGATCACGCGCGTCTTTATTAACGTGCGGAGAAATCAATACGGTGAAACGCTCTTTGCGTGTCGGTAATGGAATAGGACCACGAACTTGCGCACCAGTGCGCTTCGCAGTTTCTACAATTTCAGCAGTTGATTGATCAATCAAACGATGATCAAACGCTTTTAACCGGATACGGATTCTTTGGTTCGACATGAGACCAGAGCTCCACTATTTAAAAGTTATAACAAAAGACTACTCCTCTTACCCTGTTTCGATTGACAGGAGAGTGTAATCCGTTCTTTTCGTAACCCCCAGATCGGGAGTATTGTTGATATAATTCAATATTATTAAATAAGGATTATATCTTCATACGCATTTGCTTATCAAAAATTCAACAAACAAAGTGGCGATGATTATACGTAAATTATTAACTAATGCAAGAAATAATTAATAATAGATGCTTTATTGATCAGCTTAAAAATAATGATAAACCCTTTTTATTGATTAAATTTCAAGCTAATCAAACAAGTTGTAGTGATTACTTAATAAAATGATGATAATGAGGAATCTGTCGCCATGATGTGATGGCGACAAGGCTAATGATCTTCTTTGGCATGATTAAGACTATATCTTGGAATTTCAACTTCAAGATCTTCATCGGCAACACGCGCCTGACAACTTAGTCGACTATGCGGTTCAACGCCCCACGCTTTATCTAACATATCATCTTCTTGTTCATCACTCTCTTCAAGTGAGTCAAAACCTTTACGGACAATACAATGGCAAGTTGAACAAGCACATGACATTTCACAAGCATGCTCAATTTCAATATCGTTACGTAAAGCGACTTCTAAAATAGATTCACCTTCTTGCGCTTCAACTGTTTTCCCTTCAGGGCAAAGTTCAGCATTTGGTAAAAAAGTAATTTTTGGCATAATAATCTCGTTAGTTAAATATCATCAACTTTATGACCGGTTAAAGCTTGACGAATGGATCTATCCATACGCTTAGCCGCAAAATCCTGCGTCACGTTATCAACAATTTTAATTTGCTTTTCAATTTCGTATATATCATCAGATTCGCTTACCGCTTGTAAACGATGTTTTGCATTTAAAATTTGATTAAGTTGATGCTCATTCAATAAGTCAGCATCTTTATCTAATGCATTTTGTAAACTTTCAAGGACTCTGGCTGCTTCAACTTTTTGTTCAGCAAGCATTCTAGTTTGCTTATCTTGTTGAGCATAATTGATTGAATCTTGAATCATAGTTGCAATTTCTTTATCAGTTAGCCCATAAGATGGCTTAACTTGTATTGCGGCTTCAACGCCTGTTGATTTTTCCATTGCCGTTACGCTCAGCAATCCATCAGCATCCACTTGGAAAGTGACACGAATATGTGCGCCACCAGCAGGCATTGGCGGAATACCACGTAAGATAAATTGCGCCAACGATCGACAATCTGCTACATTTTCACGTTCACCTTGTAAAACATGAATCATCATAGCGGTCTGACCATCTTTAAACGTTGTAAATTCTTGCGCCCTTGCACAAGGAATCGTACTATTACGAGGAATAATTTTTTCAACCAATTCGCCCATTGTTTCGATGCCTAAAGATAAAGGAATTACATCAAGCAACAACATATCGGAATCGGGTTTATTACCCACTAAAATATCCGCTTGAATGGCTGCCCCAATAGCGACGACTTTATCTGGATCGATAGAAGTTAAAGGTTTTGTTTTGAAATAATTACCGACCGATTCACGCACAAACGGAATTCGGGTAGATCCCCCCACCATGACCACTTCAACAATTTCATCGATATCAATATCAGCATCTTTTAATGCACGCCGACAAACGGCTAAGGTACGTTTAACTAGCGGTTCAATGAGTTGTTCAAATTGATGTCGGGTTATAGTTAAGACCTGATTATCTAATGTTATCGTGACAGAATCTTGATGGCTGAGTGCAATTTTTATGTCAACCGCTTGATGAAGCATTCTCTGATTCAACTGTGCATCATGATGATCAAGCAACCCTAATTCGTTTTTAATATACTCTGCAAGTAAACGATCGAAATCATCACCACCAAGAGCAGAATCCCCCCCTGTTGAAAGGACTTCAAAAACGCCTTTATGCAAACGCAGAATAGAGATATCAAAAGTCCCACCACCTAAATCATATACAGCAATTATGCCTTCTTTTCCAGAATCAAGACCATAAGCGATAGCTGCAGCAGTAGGTTCATTCAATAAGCGTAAAACGTGTAAACCTGCTAATTTAGCGGCATCTTTTGTTGCCTGTCGCTGAGCATCATCAAAATAGGCGGGAACGGTGATGACGACACCATCGATTTCACCATTTAAACTCGCTTTAGCCCGATCTGCTAGAGCAATCAAGATTTCAGCAGACACTTGTATAGGGTTAACTTGCTTATTAGGTAAATTTAGTAATGGCACACCATTTTCTGTCATGGATAATGGATAAGGAAAATGAGATGTGTCTATATCCGAAAGACGTCTTCCCATTAATCGCTTCACTGAACTTACTGTATTTTTTGGATCAGAAGTAGCGCTGTTTTTAGCATTTTTTCCAATTGTAATAATCGTATTATCATCATGATCAACACCATAATGTACAACTGAAGGCAATAAAAAATCGCCTTCTAAATCTGGCAGAACTTCAGATTTACCGCTTCGAACGGTTGCAACTAGTGAATTGGTCGTACCTAAATCAATGCCAACCGCAATCCGACGCTGATGGGGTTCTGGTGTTTGACCTGGTTCACTAATTTGTAATAATGCCATTTAACTTATCTCTACTTGATGTGTTATTTATCTTAAATTATAAAGCATATTGCTTTTCTTGTAACTTTTCGATCTGTTCTATTAATCGAGTAAGATAACGAATCTTGTAGATTTGATTAAGTGCGGATTGCCAATCTTGTTGCGATATATTGTTCAACAATTGATTATAAATATCTTTTTTGCGTCCTGATATCTCAGATCCAAAACTATCTAATAGCTCAAAGTTTGACTGACTTTCAATATCATCTAGTTTTTCACGCAAAACAAATTGCTCCATTAAAAAATCTGCATCATGAATAATATGTTGTTCCGTTGCCACATCAAAACCTTGCAAAGATAGGAAATATTCAGCTGCTTTTATAGGATTTTTTAATACTTGATAAGCATCATTAATCATGGCTGATTTCTGAATAATCGCCATTTTTTCACTATCCGATGCCGTTGCAAAATTATCAGGGTGATAGTGTCTTTGTAATTGCTGATATTGTAATGTTAACTGTTGTGTATCGACAGGTAATTGAATAGGTAGATGAAATAACTCAAAATAATTATTCACGCTTGATGCCTCAGTTAAACATTAAAGCTTTCGCCACAACCACACTCATTATGTGCATTAGGATTATTGAATTTGAAACCTTCATTTAATCCTTCTTTAACAAAATCAAGTTCTGTGCCATCAATATAGACTAAGCTTTTTTTATCCACGATAACTTTGACATTTTTATCTTCAAATACACTGTCATCGTCATTAATCGTATCAGCAAACTCTAAAACATAAGCCATACCCGAACAACCTGATGTTTTAACGCCTAATCTTAGACCAATACCTTTTCCACGATTAGTTAAAAAAGCTTGAACACGATCAGCTGCACTTGTGGTTAATGTAATAGCCATTAACTTTGCCCTTTTTTAGTTTTATAGTCATCAATTGCCGCTTTGATTGCATCTTCAGCTAAAATTGAGCAGTGAATTTTAACTGGCGGTAAAGCAAGTTCTTTAGCAATATCCGTATTTTTTATCGCTTGCGCTTCATCTAAAGATTTACCTTTAATCCATTCGGTAACTAACGAACTTGAAGCAATTGCGCTACCACAGCCATAAGTTTTAAATTTCGCATCTTCAATAATGCCATCATCATTCACTTTAATTTGAAGTCGCATGACATCGCCACAGGCTGGCGCACCAACCATACCACTACCAACATTCGGATCGTTTTGATCAAACGACCCGACATTGCGAGGGTTTTCGTAATGATCGACTACTTTTTCACTGTATGCCATAATTTACTCCTAATTTTAATGGGCTGACCATTTTATTTTTGATAAATCAACACCATCTTTAAACATTTCCCAAAGCGGAGATAAGTTTCTTAATTTATCAATAGAGTTTTTGATTAACTCAATAACATAATCCACTTCTTCTTCAGTACTAAATCGACCTAGTGAAAAACGGATTGAGCTATGTGCTAATTCATCATTGAGACCTAGTGCCCGCAATACATAAGAAGGTTCTAAACTCGCTGACGTACAGGCTGAGCCAGAAGATACAGCCAAATCTTTCAATGCCATCATTAACGATTCACCTTCAATATAAGCAAAACTGACATTTAAAATATTTGGTGCACTGTGTTCTAAAGATCCATTTAGATAAACTTCTTCTATATCTTTTAAACCGTTCCATAACCGATTTTTGAGAGCCAATAGACGTGGCATTTCAGTAGCCATTTCTTCTTTTGCTATCCGATATGCTTCACCCATACCAACAATTTGGTGCACAGGTAGCGTACCAGAGCGCATACCACGTTCATGACCACCACCATGCATTTGTGCTTCAATACGAACACGAGGTTTACGTCTTACATACAGCCCACCGATACCTTTTGGACCATAGATTTTATGACCTGAAAAAGACATCAAGTCTACTTTTAATTTGGTTACATCAATCGGTAATTTACCAACAGCTTGCGTTGCATCCACGTGGAAAACAATGCCTCTTTCACGACACATTTCACCAATTTTTTCGATATCTTGTATGACGCCTGTTTCATTATTAACATGCATGATTGATACCACTGTCGTATCACTACGCATTGCCGCTGCGAGTTTGTTTAAATCTAATATTCCATCAGATTCAGGTGCTAAATACGTTACTTCATAACCTTCGCGCTCAAGTTGACGACAAGTATCAAGCACGGCTTTATGTTCAGTTTTACACGTAATAATATGTTTACCTTTAGCTTGATTAAAGTGTGCAGCACCTTTAATGGCTAAATTGTCCGCTTCAGTCGCGCCAGAAGTAAAAACGATTTCTCGTGAATCGGCACCGATGAGATCGGCTATTTGATTTCTTGCAATATCAACCGCTTCTTCTGCTTGCCAACCAAATTTATGAGAACGAGATGCGGGGTTACCGAAAATACCATCCAAGGTTAGATACTGCATCATTTTTTCAGCAACTCTAGGATCGACAGGCGTTGTTGCTGCATAATCCATATAAATAGGTAGTTTCATTAAATACTCCCAATGACAAATTCTGTGTACAAATTTTATTGCTTAATTTATTGCTTAATTTATTGATATTAGATTGCTTTGTCGACTAGCCACTTCTTTTACTTCTTTATTATTGACTAATTCACTTAAAGTGATACTTGTTAAAAACTCATCGATACGTTCACTTAGGTCATTCCACAGCGTGTGAGTTAAACATCTCACGCCACCTTGACATCCATCATGACCATAACATTTTGTTGCGTGAACTGTTTCATCGACGGCTTTAACAATTGAACTAATCGCAATTTGATCCATGCTTCGACTAAGCACATAGCCACCACCCGGCCCCCGAACACTAGAGACCAGACCATGTTTACGTAAACGGGCAAATAGTTGTTCAAGATAGGAAAGTGAGATTTGTTGACGTTCTGAGATATCTGCAAGTGATACGGGTCCTAAACCAGAATGTAATGCAATATCCAACATTGCAGTTACTGCATATCTCCCTTTTGATGTCAATTTCATTATTTATTCCCCTTTATATATGGAAGGTATTTTATATATCCTTCAATTTTAGTCAAGTATTTAGTTGACTATTTTAGTGGGAATTAAACCTTAAGTTCTTTCATCGACGAACAATGGTGAAATATGCTAATCTAGTAAACTAATTTGATATAGGAGTTGAGCAATGAAATCACTATTAAAGTGTATTTTGATAATAGGATTACTCTTTACTAAAAGTGCAATCGCGGTTAATACGCAGCAAGATTTACGAGCTAATTACAAAAAATGGCTTAACTCATATCAATCACTCAATCTTGATGAACAAACAGCTCTTTTAAAAGAGCTAAAAGATTATCCACTGTATCCTTATGCTGCAATACAATATTTTCAAAAAAATATTAAAACGGTTTCCCCTGACATGGTGAGCAATTTTGTCACTCAGTATAATAAATTTCCGTTAACAGCATCATTAAATCAATCTTTCTTATCAGAATTGACTAATCGTCAAGATTGGGCTGCTATTGTTGACTTTCCTAAAGATAACTCAATTCAATCCAACTGCCGTTATCAATACGCTTTGTTACAACAGGGTAATCAATCTGTTATAGAAACAGTAGAATCATTGTGGCTAACAGGAAAAGAATTACCTTCTGCCTGTGATCCTCTTCTTAATGTATGGAAAGATGCAGGAAAACAAACAAACAATATCATTTTGTTACGAATTGAACTTGCTATAGAAGCGAATAATTTAAAATTAGCACGATATTTAACCAACTTATTAGATAGTGACTATAAAACAACCAAAAGTAATTTATATGCTTTATTAGATAATCCGAGAAAATTAGAGGATTTCTCTAAAAATATCAAAACCAGCAATTTTACTAAAAAAATTGTATTGGCTTCTTTTCCTCGAGTAGTTAAAGCGGATATGAATTTTGCGCAAATACTATTGCCAAAACTGGTACAGCAGCAACATTTAAGCGAAACCGAACTCATTGCATTACAAAAAAATTTAGCAAACAGATTTTTCAGTGATTCTGCGACAAATGAGCAAATTAAATGGCGTGATGATTACATTGCCAAGTATCATGATACAATGTTAGTTGAAAAACGCATTCGTGTTGCGATTGATGAAAATAATTACAAAGATATTGCTTATTGGTTATCACAATTAACACCCGAAGATAAACTAAAAGAAGAATGGCAATATTGGCAAGCTCGCGTCTATTTAGACCAAAACAAAAAAAATGAAGCCAACATCATTTTGAAAAAATTATCGGCTAATCGTGGATTTTATGGCATGGTCAGCGCACAATTGCTTAAGCAAAAATATTCTCTTAACAATCAATCCAGAAAAATAACACAAGCCGAGATAGCAAATTTAAAATCTAAGTATGATAATCAAACTGTTATAAAACGAGTTAAAGAATTACGTTTCTGGAAGATGTTAGCAGAATCAACACGCGAATGGCGATTTATGTTGAATAATCACGTTGAAAATAATGAATATTTAGATTTAGCTCAATATGCTTATCATAAAGGTTGGGGAGATCTTAGTATTCAAGCAACAATATCTGGAAAACTTTGGAATAATTGGACAGAGCGCTTACCTATTATGTATGAAGATATATATAAACAGGCATTAAAAGGTAAAGAGATATCTCTTTCTTATGCGCTGGCTATATCGCGTCAAGAGAGCGCTTTTGATGCCACGATACAATCACCTGCTGGGGCAAAAGGTTTAATGCAATTAATGCCTGCGACAGCAAAAGAAACAGCAAAAAAAGTTAGCTCAATTAGTTACACATCAACATCTCAGCTTTCTGATCCAATGACAAATATAGAATTAGGGACATATTTTCTCAATAATGTTTATCAACAAAATGCTAAAAATCGTATTTTGGCGTCAGCAGCTTATAATGCTGGACCAAGTCGAGTTAAACGATGGTTAAATAATAGTGATGGTAAACTTGATGCAGTAGCTTTTATTGAAAGTATTCCTTTTACTGAAACACGTAATTATGTTAAAAATGTTTTAGTTTATGATTATATTTATCAAAATTTGTTAGGTCAAAAAAGGCATAATATTTTTACCGCAAACGAATTTAACAGAACCTATTAATGGTGGGCATTATGAAAACTCAAGAATGGAAACAAACAGTTGAAATACTACACCAAGCATTTAATGATGGCTATTCACTGGATATATTTAAACTGCTGCTAACCGCAGATGAACGTGATGCTTTAATTACTCGAGTGAAAATAATTCACTCTTTACTTGATGGTTCAATAAATCAAAGACAGCTTAAAGAACAATTAGGAATTGGTATTGCTACTGTCACTCGTGGATCAAATAGTTTGAAAGAAGCATCACCTGAATTTAGACAATGGTTAGAAAAAACATTGTTAAATTGATCATAATGCTAGGTTATTACAATTTGTCACAAGATTGAATACAGATAACAACTAAGATTTACTACGAATTTTTCTTTAGAAGAACTTCATTTTCTGTTGCAACTGGCACACAATAATCGCATTCCATACGTTGGATATCTTTTGCCGTTTCAACCGTATTTTTATCTCGATTATGATGGATTTCAATTAAACATCCTGCACGTAAATGAACTTTTAAAGCGGGCATCGCAGCTAAATGCACTTGAGAAATAAAATCTTTAAAGTTTTCAGGTCTGCCAATATATTTAAAACAAAGATACAAACCACCTTCGCTAACAAACTGTTCAATATATTCAAGATGATTATTGTGTTCTAACGCTATGGTATAAAGTAACTCTTGTTCATTAGCATTTTCTTTACTTTTCAAGATCCGGTTAAAAGCATAAATTTTATCCGGCAGAATTTCATTTTTATGGGTATAACGAGAAAGATAATTGTGAAAAAATTGACCTCGCAACTTATTTTCTTCCTCTAATAATTTACTTAAATTACAGTTATTTTTATAAGTAATACCCCAAAATGTCTGTTTTGGCATATTAACGAATTTGGGTTCGGGTAATGTAAGCTGAGTTTTATTAAGTTCAATTGCTGGCGTTAATCCTGTGGGATCCCAAAATTCAGCGCGTCGATAACTTGCTGGGGTTTCATTAAACTGTTTTTTAAAAGAACGGGTAAATGTTTGCTGAGAATCAAAACGATATTGCATAGCAATATCTAAAATCGGCTTACTCGTCATTCGTAAAGAAAGTGCTGCATAAGTTAACCTACGATGACGAATGTAAGTACCAAGTACCTGACCGGTTACCTCTTTAAACATACGTTGTAAATGCCACTTTGAATAACCTGATTTTTGAGCAACATGATCAATAGACAAAGGCTGCTCCAGATTTTTTTCAATCCAAACGATAAGATCTGAAATAATGCTGACTTGATTCATAAAACCCCATCATAAAGTGAACTGGCAGACATCATGCGATTATGACTTAATCTTAGCAATAAGCAAGATTTAAATCCAAATTATTTAGTTTTTCTTAACAAAAAGAGTGTGTTCCTGCTTGATGCTCAGTCACATCTTTTACGCCTGCAAGTTCAGGAAATTCCATTAATAATTGTTTTTCAATTCCTTCTTTCAACGTATAATCAACCATTGAACAACCATTACACCCCCCTCCAAATTGAAGGACAACATAATTGTCTTCTGTTAATTCAATTAAACTTACCATACCACCATGACTAGCAAGTTGAGGATTAATTTGAGTTTGAATCGTATAATTAACGCGTTCAATTAAAGGGGCATCATCGCTGACTTTTCTCATTTTGGAGTTTGGCGCTTTTAACGTCAATTGCGAACCCAATTCATCCGTAACATAATCGATAACGGTTTCTTCTAAAAATGGTGCACTCATTTCATCAATGTATACCGAAAAATCTGCAAACTTTTCTTCTATATCACTATCTTCTACAGTATCAGCAGGACAATAAGAAACACCGCACTCTGCACTTGGCGTACCAGGATTCATGACAAAGACACGAATTTGTGTATCTTGTGGTTGATTGGCTAGTAGTTTTTTGAAATGTTGCTGAGCTGATTCAGAAATGGTAATAATAGACATAACCCCTCACTTTAGATGCAATTAGGTAATAACCTACCTAATTGATTTGTTATAATAGTTGACTAACTATGTTGGTTATTATAGGGACTGTTTACAATTTTACAATACTGTGCGACATAAACAAATTACTTGAATATTGATTGCCCCGCATTTTTTTAATTGCTGACTAACAGCATTTATTGTGTTTCCCGTAGTGACAATATCATCAATAAGCATTACCGATTTTTGAGAAAGATTTTTTCGACATTCATAAAGTGTTTCTACATTTTGTTTACGTTCTTTTAATGAAAGCTTTTTCTGATCTATTGCTCGTTGATGTCGATAGAGTAAATGAGGATAAAAATCACAATTTAACCATTTGGCTATCACTTTTGCCAACAATTCTGCTTGATTAAATCCTCTTGACCAATAACGTATATGATGTAAAGGAACGCAAGTGACTAAATCCGGTTTTATGATTTCATTTGCAAGTCGTTTTTTATACCATGTTAAAAACATTAATCTTGCCAGTGCCAACGTCAATTCCGTCTTATGATAAAACTTTAATTGCTGAATTAATTTTTTTAACGGATTAATATAGTCGCTAGTCGCAATTAATGTATCCCAATGGGGTTTATTTTCAAGACAACGATAGCAAATCTGAGTGGATAAAGAATGCGGTAAACTACATTGAGGACATACCTTGTTTAATTTCGGTATGTTTTTTGAACATTGATAACAAATTCCATGGTGTGCCAAATATAATGGCATATTGCATAAGAAGCAACGCATAATTCTCCAACTTTAGAAATAATGTCATCTATAAATTTTAAACAATCATCCAATAAAGGATAAAACGTCAATACAAAGAGTTTATTTTCAGACCATCGCATCATCGTTTTAACAATACTTTTTTCAGCCATAAAAATAATACTCAAATACAAAAACCTACTTATGATATCCTATTTAATCTATTGAAAAATATTAAATAAATAATAGTTCGAACTATCTCACAAAATTTTTTTGTATTTTGCATAATTGTTATTTAAATAAATTTTATATTCGGTATAATCAACAAACAAATGGACTAAGGAACAAATATAATGAATAAAATCAGATCATTAATCATCGCGCTGTGCTTAATTTTACTTTCACCCATTGCGTTAGCAGATACAAAAGTATTATTGCAAACCAGTATGGGGGATATTGAAATTGAATTAGACAATGAGCACGCACCAATTACGACCAAAAACTTTCTTGATTATGTTAAAAGTGGTTTCTATGAAAACACTACTTTTCATCGTGTGATCCCCAATTTTATGATTCAAGGTGGTGGAGCAGACGGTGAATTAAAATTTAAAGAAACAAATGCCCCAATTAAAAACGAAGCAGATAATGGATTAAAAAATGTGCGTGGTACGATCGCAATGGCAAGAACCGGTGTCATCGATAGTGCAACGAGCCAATTTTTTATTAATGTCGTCGATAATCATTTTCTCAACCACGATCCATCCAAAGATTATGGTTACGCAGTATTTGGAAAAGTGATAAAAGGAATGGATGTTGTTGATAAAATTGTCAATGTGCCAACTAAACGGATGGGCCCCCATCAAAATGTACCGATTGAGCCAATTTATATTAAAAAAGCTATTATCATAACAGAATAAATGATTTTATTTATTTTACTTCATTTATTCAAAAGAACTGTCTTAACGATTTAAGACAGTTCAATTTGACTATATTTTTAATTAATTCTATTTGTTTTTATTTTATATTATCGTCGTAAGCTTTTATTATCACAAGCTTCATCTATACCAAGACTACAGGCTTTCTTAAAGTACTTAATGGCTAACGATCTATTTTTTTCTACTCCTTCACCATAGTAATACATGACACCTAAATTATTTAACGCTTCTGGCGAATCTTGCTCCACTGCTTTCTTATACCAAAACACTGCTGTTTCTTTATTTTTTTCGACACCTTCACCTTCATCATACATAATCGCTAAATTATATTGAGCATCAACTAAACCTTGTTCGGCAGCTTTTGTATACCAATAAACAGCTTTTTGATCATCTTCTTTAACACCTTCACCTTCATCATACATTAGTGCTAAATAATATTGTGCCTGATCAAATCCTTGTTCTGCTGATTTAGTTACCCAATGTAATACCTTATCGAAATCTTCCTCAACGCCCAAACCTTCCTCATAAGCTTGAGCCAAATAAAATTGAGCTTTCTTATCACCTTGTTCGGCTTCTTTTTGGCAAGCATCAAAAGCTTTATCATACTCTTCTGCATTCCAATATTTTTCACACTCGCCAGCGTAGGTTGTACTTGAAAACAATACTGTTAACAAAATAAAAAATACTTTTTTCATAACTTTCCTTATATCTCTAAATTATAAATATTTGACAAATTTTAAACTCTGCCTATTTTAGAAAAAAAATTTAAATTAGCAATAACAAAAATTATTAAGAATTATTAAACTAATCGGTTTTAATAAATAGATATTACATCCCTTAACAATGAATCATGCTTTTTTTAATTTACTCAATAAGTGAGCAATAGTTCTGACCCCAACACCTGTTGCTCCCGTTGCCCATAATGCAGTTGCACTTTTACGGAAAGTGGCTGAGCAGTCGATATGTAACCAGTTTTGCTGATAATTTTTAATAAAATGTGATAAAAATGCCGCAGCAGTACTTGCCCCTGCTGTATTTGGCAATCCAGAATTGGACATGTCGGCAAATGATGAAGGGAATTGAGAACGATGAAATTCGGCTAACGGTAAACGCCAAAATGCTTCATTTTCAATATCGCTACTTGCCAATAACAATTGAGCAAATTTATCATCAAATGAAAGTAGTGATTGATAATCATTACCTACCGCAATTTTAGCTGCACCGGTCAATGTTGCACAATCGATAATATAACGTGGCTTATCATTATCGGCACAAATCAACCCATCGGCTAACACTAAACGCCCTTCAGCATCGGTATTATCGATTTCAACTGTTTTACCATTACGATAACAAATAATATCCCCGAGTTTAAAAGCGCTACCACTCACTAGGTTATCTGCACAACATAGATAGAGTTTAATACGGTGATTTATGCCTCGTGCAATAGCCAGTGCTAATGCACCAGCGACTAGCGCTGCTCCGCCCATATCTGAGCGCATCGACTCCATAAAACTACTTGGTTTTAAACTATAACCACCAGAATCAAATGTGATCCCTTTACCCACTAAACAAGCAGTAATCGGTGCTGTTGGATTTTTACCAGGATTATAATCAAGTTCAAGTAGCGCTGCCGGTCTATCTGAGCCTTTGCCAACAGTATAGATCCCCATATAATCATGCTCTTTTAATGCTTCACCGGAAATAATTTTGTATGTTACATCTGACGAATATTGACTGATGAGTTTGGCACTTTGCGTAGCTAATTCAAGCGGGCTTAATGTTTCTGCTTGTTGGTTAACAATATCTCGACACCAATCAATAATGGCCAGACGATGTGTTAATTCTGCTTTATCTTTGCTATCCAGTTTTGCCCAAGTGACTTTATTGTTGTTTTTTGCATTACGATAACCCAACCAAAAATGCCAACACGCTTCCAAATCCCATCCTTGACCACTGAGTTTAACCGATTTGATTCCTTGATTATCGAGTTTACGCCCTGCACGTTGAATTGCTCCTAAGCGATGCTCAGTTTTATAATGAATGGTAATTGATTCATCTGAAAAACTCAGTAGTGCATCTTTACCCCATTGCGAGGGTGCAGGTTTTTCAGAAAGTAAAATAGATAACATCGACATAAGCAGAAACTCCAATTATTGATAAAAATAAAACAATGGCTTAATTCTAATCAGAAACATGCTAATATAGCAAGCAGGTTAAGAATAAATAAGGATCCGTTATGACATCTGCTGTACCAATTAAAAATGGAATTAATTTTCGTGATTTAGGTGGAATCAAAACACAAGATGGACGTCAAATACGCAAAGGAAAATTATATCGCGCAGGTGAATTTTCACGTATTAACGAACAAGAAAAAGACTTCTTAGCAAATGAATTAAATTTACACTACATTTTAGACTATCGAGATCCAAACGAAATCAACCACTATCCCGACAATTTATGGCGTAATGCAAACTATATTAATGTCCCGGCAAATCCATTAAGTGATGAAGTGACAGCCAGTTTAACCTCTGAAATTGAAGATGATATTTTTACCATTAAAAAAACATCACCCTTTGATTTTATGATCAAACTTTATCAATTATTACCTTTCAATAATCCTGCTTATCAAAAACTCACTGACATTTTATTAAATGGTAATGGGCAGCCCTTAGTTCAGCATTGTGCTGTCGGCAAGGATAGAACCGGCATTGGTGTAGCCTTAACACTGTTTGCATTAGGCGTGAGTGAAGACGTGGTAATGCAAGACTATTTACTTACCGAACAATTATTAAAAAATTTTCGTGACACCATTCTTAACCAGAATAAAAACCAATTAACGGCAACCGAACTTGAAAATCAAAAAGTGATTTTTGCTGCTAAAGAAGCGTACCTAACCGCCGCAATAACGGCAATTAAACAGCGTTATCAGACTATTGATAATTGGTTAGCTCAGGAATATCAATTAGATAATAACAAAAGAAAAGTACTTCAAGATCTTTATCTTATTTAGACAATATTAACGATATAGATAATTAATCTATACATAAATAATAATCACATCAACGATGTTATCGATTGAAATGTGAAGTCATAAAATAGCAATGTGAGGAAATAAAAATGTTAACCGATCAAATGGTCAAAAAGCTTAATGAGCAATTAAATTTAGAGTTTTACTCTTCAAATCTGTACCTACAAATGAGTGCTTGGTGTGATGACCAAAATTTTCCATCTTTCGGAAAGTTTTTAAGAGATCATGCGGGTGAAGAACGCCAACATATGGAGCGTTTATTTGATTATGTTTTAGATTGTGGCTCCTTAGCTTTAATTGGCAAAATTGAAGCCCCAGAATCACAATATCCTTCTTTACTTGAATTATTTAAAGTGGCTTATCAGCACGAACTTAAAATTACCAAAGCAATTAATGCGCTGGTTGATTATGCGTTAACACAGAAAGATTTTTCGACTTTTAACTTTTTACAATGGTATGTTTCTGAACAACATGAAGAAGAAAAACTTTTCAAAAGCATTGTCGATAAACTCGAATTGGTCGGCGAAAATAAGCGAGACCTATTCTTTATGGATAAAGATTTTAACAAAACGTTAAGTGAATCAGGTTTATTAACAACTAACGATTAATTAATTCAACATATTAATCTGCTACATTTTTTATGTGGCAGATTAGCGCCTTTAACGTTGTAAGATAAACCTTGTTATTGGCATACTACTATTGACCGCCAAATGGACATCGTCAACCTGCTGATATTGATAATAAAAATGACTTGCAAAAGGAGCATGAATCAATTGGTGATTAAGGTCAATTTTCACAGATTTCATTTGCCAAACTCCTTTCGCATACAGCTTTAAAGCAGACTCTTTTAACGTCCATAGTTGCCAAAAAGCCGATAATGTATCTGTTTGCGCTATCATCCATTGATATTCATCATTATCAAAAAAGTTTTCTGCTACTTTTAAATAGTGTTTACGCTGGCGAGCAAGTTCAATATCTAAACCTACTTTACCGTTTAAAGATATCGCGACAGCTACCCTATCTTGGCTATGGCTGATATTAAAATCGGGAAGAGTTTGATCTAAAAAACATGGGCGACTATTTTCACCAATTACGATTGGTGGCAAGGTAAAGGTATGACAATACTGATTAAGCAAATCTGCTAATATTGAACGACAGATTAAAAACTGTTTTTTACGTTGCCCATTCATCTGATTGGCATCATTGATGATTTGCTCTGATAACAACGCATAATTAATTGTCGCCGTATTTAAATTGGCAAGTTGGACGATTAGCATAATTGAAAAGCCAGTATTCATAAAAATTATTTTTTACTATTTTAACAGCATGCTATGCTAACTGTTATTAAAATTTCTCAGATAGCTAAGGATACATCATGTCATTACAAACTAAATTAGTGAATGCTGGTCGCAAAAAACGCTATACCCAAGGCGCTGTAAATTCGGTGATTCAGCGTGCTTCTTCATTAGTCTTCGACACTGTTGCTGACAAAAAAGAAGCAACAGAAAATCGAGCCAAAGGGGCACTATTCTATGGACGCCGAGGCACATTAACCCACTTTTCACTTCAGGATGCTATGATTGAAATTGAAGGCGGAGCCGGATGTTATCTTTATCCATGTGGTGCAGCTGCAATTGCTAATGCCATTTTAGCTTTTGTAAAAACAGGGGATCATATCCTTGTATCCGAAGCCAGCTACGAACCAACTCAAGAATTTTGCAATCATATTTTAAAAGATCTTGGCGTCGAAACCGATTACTTTTTACCTTTAGTTGGTCGCTATATCACTAACCATATCAAACCGAATACCAAAGTGGTATTTTTAGAATCGCCAAGCTCCATTACCATGGAAGTGCATGATGTACCGGCCATTGTAAAAGCAATTCGCCATGTAAATCCTGATATTATTATTATGATGGATACGACTTGGGCTGCTGGTGTATTATTTAAAGCCTTAGATCATGATATTGATATCTCAATTCAGGCAGGTACAAAATATTTAATTGGTCATTCTGATGCAATGTTAGGTACTGCAGTTGCTAATGAAAGATGCTGGGATAGACTACGAGAACGCTCTTATTTGATGGGACAAATGTGCGATGCCGATACGGCTTATATGGCAGCACGAGGGTTACGCACCTTAGCTATCAGATTAAAACAACATCACGAAAGTGGATTAAAAATAGCAAAATGGTTGGCTAATCACCCGCAAGTTGCAACAGTGAATCATCCAGCATTAGAAAGTTGTAAAGGACATGAATTTTTTAAGCGTGATTTTACGGGAGCAAGTGGACTATTTTCATTTATACTTCATGATCGCCTAAGTGATGTTCAACTTTCCGATTTTCTGGATAATTTAACCCATTTTTCTATGGCTTACTCATGGGGCGGATTTGAGTCATTAATTTTAGCCAATCAACCGGAAGAACTAGCTAAAATTAGACCTGTTTCGGGTATTGGTTTTACAGGCACACTCATCCGATTACATATCGGTCTTGAAGATCCTGAAGATTTAATTGCTGATCTTGCTGCTGGTTTAGAAAGAATCAATCAGCATAATCATAAAGCCAATGCACTACAAAGCTTAGTATAATCAGGAAAAACATGGATAACCAAAGTCTACTAATGATTGATCAAACCATCACACAGACAATTTCAACCTGTTTAAAAAAACACCGTAAGCTATTGATAGCTTATAGTGGCGGGATTGATTCCACTGTGTTGTTACATGCACTAGTCAAATTGAAACAGCAACAAGCTGATTTAGCATTACGAGCAATTTATATTCATCATGGTTTAAGTCAAAATGCGGATTATTGGGCAAGCCATTGCCAACAACAATGCCAACAATGGCAAATCCCTTTTATTATTGAAAAGGTTAAGCTTGATATCTCGGCAGGCAATATTGAAGAACAAGCTCGAAATGCTCGTTATCAAACGATTTATCATCATTTGAAAAGTGATGAAATGTTATGCACAGCACAACATCTTGATGACCAATGCGAAACGTTTTTATTAGCCTTAAAAAGAGGAAGCGGGCCATCTGGGTTATCAGCCATGCCTGTTGAAAGCCACCAACACCTTCGACCGTTACTCACTATATCACGTAAACAAATAGAAGCGTATGCCAATTGGCATCAATTAACTTGGATAGAAGATGAAAGTAATCAAGATGACCATTATGATCGTAATTTTCTTAGATTAAATGTTTTGCCAATTATTGATCAACGTTGGCCTCAGTTTTCACAAATGGTTGCCCGAAGCGCATCGCTTTGCCAACAACAAGAAGCTTTAATTAACGAGCTGTTACTTAACGATTTTCATCAAGTATTAACCCAGCAAGGTCAGCTAAGATTGTCGCCATTACGCGATTATTCAGAATATAAACGCAATGCCATTTTACGCATGTGGCTACGACATCAACACGTGATGATGCCAAGCCAAAAACAACTAGCACTTATTTGGCAAACCGTTGTGCAAGCAAAGAACGATGCTAATCCGCAATTCGTTTTACACCATAAGCAAATTCGCCGTTATCAAAATTTACTTTATCTATTGCCAATTTATGAAGATACTGAACAACAAGTCATAAATTGGGATCTGACTTCACCTTTAGTTTTACCCGATCATATCGGTGAGTTACATGCTCTTTATCAACACGATTTAACGTGTCGTCTACCGAACAGAGACGAACACGTTACCGTACGCTTTCATGCTCAAGGACAGCTACAAATCGTTAATCGTCAAGGCTCAAGAGCAATCAAAAAACTATGGCAAGAACACCATATTCCACCTTGGATGCGAACACGCATCCCTTTGATATATTATAATGAACAGCTTGTTTGTGCTGTCGGCGTGTTTGTGACTGAGCAAGGAAAAGGATCACAAATTGATTTTCGTGTCACTTAGGAAATAAGCCACTTACTTATTATCAGTCAGCTATCAAATCATTAAGGGACATCATCCATTGCCCCTTAAGTTAAAGGTTATTTTGTTTCTGCTCTTGGCTTCCAGCGTTTCAATAATAATGCATTAGTCACCACACTAACACTACTTAAAGCCATAGCAGCGCCAGCAATCATTGGATTTAAAAAACCGAATGCCGCCAATGGAATACCAATTAAATTATAGAAAAACGCCCAAAATAAGTTTTGTTTGATCTTATTATATGTTCGACGCGAAATATCAATAGCATCAGCAATAAGGTATAAATTACCTCGCATTAAAGTAATACTTGCTGTATGCATTGCCACATCAGTACCTGTTCCCATGGCAATGCCGATATCAGCAGCCGCCAACGCTGGCGCATCATTAATGCCATCCCCTACCATTGCTACTTGATTATTGGTGTTGGTATGGCTCTCTTTTTGCAATTGATAAATATAGTTGGCTTTATCTTGCGGTAACACTTCTGCTATCACTTTATCTAAGTTTAATTGTTGACCCACATAATTTGCCGCTGGTTGATTATCACCAGTTAGCATGACGGTATTAACATGCAATTGATGTAATGCATCAATTGCATTTCTCGCTTCAGGTTTAATCACATCAGCAAAGCCAAATAAAGCAAGTATCACGACACTATCTTCAGCTTGTTGTTTAGCCAAAAATGAAATAGTGTACCCTTTACCGGTTAGCTCATCTATTTTATCATCCATGTTTACAAAATAGGCGTTTAACGATTTCATCCAACGCAAACTGCCTAAATAGTATTCGGTATTATCAATCGTTGCCATGACGCCCGATCCTGTTACTGATGTGATATTTTTCGCATAATCATACTTTTTAGCTTTAGATAAAATAGCTTTTGCTAATGGATGTTCACTACCTGCTTGCATCGATGCAGCAAGTGATAAAATCTGATCGGGTGTTTCAGTTCCAACGACATCGATTTCCACCAAGTCAGGTTTACCTTGTGTTAAGGTGCCTGTTTTATCAAATGCGACAGTGTTAACATTATGCAATGTTTCTAAAGCTTCAGCATCTTTAATCAAAATACCTTGACGTGCAGCCACACCCGTGCCAACCATAATCGCTGTGGGCGTTGCCAGTCCTAAAGCACATGGGCAAGCAATCACCAATACAGCAACGGCATGAAGTAATGCTTGTTGCCAATCATGATAAATAATTCCCCAAGCCAATAAGGTAATCAAAGCAATGACCAAAATAACTGGAACAAAAATTGCGCTGATACGATCGACAATTCGCTGAATAGGTGCTTTTTTAGCTTGTGCTGATTCGACCATTTCAATAATTTTAGACAGTTTTGAATCAGCTTGGATAGCAATAGTTTTAACGATTATTAGTCCTTCACCATTAATGGTACCACCCGTGACCACATCATTAACAGTTTTATTAACCGGAAAGCTTTCCCCGGTTAACATCGATTCATCACTACTGGATGTGCCTTCTATAATAATACCATCAACCGGAATACGTTCACCGGGTTTAATCACGACAATATCATTCACTTTAACTTGGCTAATCGGTAAACTAATTTCGTGATCCCCTTGTCTGACTAAAGCGACTTCAGGTCTTAATGCTGAAAGTGCTTCGATCGCTTGTGTGGTTTGATGTTTCGCTCTTGACTCTAACCATTTACCCACTAAGATTAAAGTTATAATTACAACAGATGATTCGAAATAGAGATGATCATAATGCCCTGTAATTAATTGATATAACGATAAACCATAAGCCGCACTGGTACCTATAGCCACTAATAAATCCATATTACCAGTGAAAGCTTTTAAAGCACTAAAACCACTTCGGTAAAATTTAGCACCAAGACCGAATTGAACAATCGAAGCCAGAATAAGTTGTAACCATGCAGGCATCATCAAATGGAAACCAAATGGCTCGAGTAACATTGGTAAAACAAAAGGAATAGCGAATAAAATGGACACCACAATCGGCCAAAGTGATGCTTGTTTTTCAGTATCTTTTGCATGCGTTTGCTGATCGGTCATTTTCACCGCATGATAACCTGCTTTGTCTACCGCTGACATCAGTGTTGCTAAATTAACATTTGAATTTGCTTTAACGGTTGCTTTTTCAGTTGCTAGATTCACGCTAACATCAATCACTCCATCAACCTTTTTTATCGCCTTTTCTACACGACTAACGCATGATGCGCAGCTCATATCTTCAACATAAAAATTATATTCAACTGTTTTCATTTGACGCATCCTTTGGTGATAGGGTTGTTAAGATTAAAAAACATTCTCAACAAATTTTTTTGATTACTTAACAAATAGTTTAATACTAATTATTCGAATAACAAGAATGCACTATTTTGATATATACTATCCAAAAAGATACTATTGAGGCATTAAGTGAAAAATCATTTAGCTAAAACCTGTAACAACGAGCAAAGCTTGGAATCTATTATTTACTGTCCGGTTGAAACAACTATCAATATGATTGGTGGTAAATATAAATCATTAATTTTATGGAAACTGATGACAAACAAAACATTAAGATTTTCTCAGTTACGAAAAGAAATTCCTTGCGCCACACCTAAAATGTTAACTCAGCAATTACGTGAACTCGAATCCAATCAATTAATCAACCGAAAAGTGTTTCCTGTCGTCCCTCCAAAAGTAGAATATTCCTTAACAGATTTTGGCAAAAGTATTAAACCTGTACTAGAAGCAATGTATCAATGGGGAAGCCATTGTTTAAATCGCCAAGGGCTAAATATCAATTGTACAATGGCAGCAATAGCTGACCAACCTAAACAATAATCACTTTAATACAAGATGCTTTGCATCAATTACTTTTCCTTAGCGATCAAAAAAGACAAGCAATAAAGAGGAAACAGCGTTATTACAACGCTGTTCATAATAGAAATTAATTACGTAATTTTTCTGGCCAATCGTTTTGAGTAGACACTAATAAATCTTTCACGACTCGTGGATTACCAGCCACAACATTACCAGATACCATATAATTATTACCACCGGCAAAATCGGTAATGACACCACCAGCTTCACGTAAGATGAGTTCACCTGCCGCAATATCCCAAGGTTTTAAACCGATTTCGAAAAATCCATCTAAACGACCTGCAGCCACATAAGCCAAATCTAACGCTGCAGAACCACTGCGACGAAAATCACCGCATTTAGTAAATAATTTTTGTAAAACTGCAAAATAGCTATCGCTATATTGTTTCGCTTTAAATGGAAATGCGGTTGCCAGTATACTTCCATTTAAATCTTTAGCATTGCTGACACGAATACGATAGCCATTTAGCTGAGCACCCTTACCACGTGCAGCAGTATACAATTCATTGCTCATTGGATTATAAACCACTGCCACTTCGGTTTTACCTTTTACTCGAGCAGCGATAGACACAGCAAAATGTGGGATATTCTTAATAAAATTGGTGGTACCATCAATTGGGTCGATTATCCACTGCGTATCGGCATCACTACCTTTAGCAAGACCACTTTCTTCAGCGATAATAGTATGATCTGGATACGCTTTTTTAATTGTTTCAATAATTAAAGCTTCAGCAGCACGATCTGCATTGGTTGCAAAATCGTTAGCACCTTTAGTATCAATTTCGATTGAACTAGGATTTTCATAAGCCTTAATGGCAACATTACCTGCTTTGCGAGCAGCACGAATAGCGATATTAAGCATCGGATGCATAATTTTCTTCCAATTGATGATGTTAAAGAACGGGTTGTTTGGCAAACTTTAAAAGTGATACCAAAATTTACGGCATAGTATAAAGGTTTTATCAGCTTATTGCCAGATTATGTTGGGAATGAAGCTAAAACATTTTAATTAACTTCAATCCTTATATACATGTGGTTAGGTTTGTACCTATTTTATAAATTAGTAATATTAATCGATTAATAATGGCAACTATTGATAATAGTAGACTATCATAGTAATTATAAATTAATTCAAAATAATTAATTCTATAAATAATCAAAAAGGACAAAAAATTAATGCTGTAAAAGGGACGAATGGGCAGATACTAAAAAATGGTTTGAATGAAATAAATCAAACTCCACTAGAAGTGGAAAACTAAAATCAGCTGAAGCAGATGCTGCTGCGCAGCTTGAACATGCATTAGGTAAAATGGAGCGTTATACTCCTCCGTCAGGAGCAACAAAAGGCGCATCTCCCGACTTTGTCATTACCTCTGATCCTAATAAAGGTAAAACGGTAGATGCTTTATATACAACAGATAAGCTTTCACAAAAAGAAATTGATGGATTAAATGAATTTTACGAAAAAAAGATGAATACAGGTAGCGGTAAAGATGTCATTCAAGATCATTTGAAGAAGGCTGATTTTGTCCTTGGGAAGCCAAAAAGGCCATTTAGAGATCGTCTATAAATCATCATCGACAATAGGTATTAGTGTTTCAAAAGGTCAAACTAGTGCAACTCAGGTATCAAACGCTAGAATTATTATAGCTAGAGATCCTTCAATGCCTACTGATTATAGAATTATTACGGGATATCCAACACCATGATTGCAAAAGAAAATTATCCTGCATTATCTTATTATTTGAGATGTTATTTGAATCAAGATTTTGAAGAAATCTTTGGGGGGCTAAAGAAGCTCTGTTGTCCTACAAAAAGACAGAAACTAATGAAGAACAACACGAAATGATAAAAGAAATTCAATCGTTGATTGAATCTTTATGTAATGAAAAGGAATTACAAAGAATTATATTAGATTATATTGATTGTAATTATTATTATCTAAATGAGTGGCCATCATGTAAAGATTGGTTATTACATATGCTATCCATTTTACGGAATTTATAGTTGTAAATAATTTGCATCTAGTTATTTATAAATCATGAATTATAAAATTAAGTAATCCCCACCTTAACCAGTGGGGCTCTTCTTACCTATTTTTAGATCTGCATTGCAATTTCAATAATGAATTCATTTTGCTCAATCTTAATGATAACAAGGCAGCCCACATAAAAACCAAATTGCTCCAGCCACCTGCCTTTAATTGTTAGTTGTGGTCTTGGGTTGGGTTTTGTGCCTTATGGCATGTAACCCACGGTATAAAACCGCTCAGCGGGTTGTGGCGCAGGTGCTTTGTCTGTGGTTAATTTTAGCGTAGAAAATGTCTTAGCCATAGTTAACTCTGTAATAGCTAGTTGTAGTTAGCATGTTAGCGGTGGTGGTACACCGTTAATCTGCGCTGTTATTTACTATCTTGTGTAACTTCTCTTCTTTAATCGCCCAGTTTTAATCAACCAATCAACTGTTTAGCCTGATGTTTTAAAATCATAATGTCCAAATTCTCTTTTACCGATTTCTGCTGGTGAATCGTCAGCGGTTTAACTACCTTTTACCTTATGCTTAAGTTCATCCGAAAGCCCCTATGCCATTTCTTTTAATAATATTATTGCCCTTTCCCAACTCGCCACCGGACTGGCTATTGCCAGTGTAGGCGGTGATGTCAGCACGGGTATAGCAGCAGGAAAGAATGCGGTTGAGGATAATGGTAATAGTTGGGGAGATGGTGGTAATCAAATTCCCGTGCCTATAGTTAATTCAACAGGTGAAAACATGGATTCGATTTTGCATGGTTATGCTCATGGTTTTTTAACACAAGAAGAAACCGAGCAAGCACTTAGTGACTTAATGAAAGGTAAGGGAATACCAAACGGTAGCGATTATGCTGAATTATGGATGCAAGCACCAGAACAAATTGGATAATATTTACCCATACCAATCGGCACAGCAATGGCGATTTTAGCTGCAACTGATATCACTATAATAGATACAGATAGAACTAATCTAGTGCAGTTATCAAATGAAGCAAACAAATTATTTATCTGATTTGAGTAATGAAGAGTCAATGACAGCCCTTAATAAGATGATAGATCGATTAGGTGCAGGTGGTACAAATACACATCTTCAAAGTATAATCAAAGGTAATGTAGAATCTAATGTTGTAAAAAACTAAAAAGGCAATAAATCAAGTAATTTTGGTGAACACAGTAAATTGGAAGGTAAAGTTCAGGAAGATTTAGGTATTTGGCCACCAAATAATGGGGCTTATGGACCAGTTGAAAAAGTGACTTTAAAGCCAGATGATTTTGTTGATAGATATGGGACACCAAAGGGAACTTTCATTTCTCCTGAAGGCGTTTTATTTGAAGAAAGAGCATTGCCTTCATCTTCTCTTAATGCACCTTATAATGTTTATGAGATATTAAAACCAATTGAAGATGTTTCTAAAGCAAAAGCACTTCCATGGTTTGGGCAACCAGGCCAAGGAACGCAATATAAGTTGTCCAAACCAGTCCAATGGTATTTAGATAATGGCTATTTAAAAGAGGTAACAAGATAATGACAAAGAACGAATTGCAGAAAATTTTAGATGAACGGCATGTCCCTAAGATGATGTATAGTCTTGATGGTTTAAAAAATGGTGATTGCTTATGTGTTGTTAATAATAATGGTAATTGGAAAATAATGCAAAATGATAGAGGAACAATTGGTTATGTAGAAGAGTGTTCTAGTGAACAAGATGCATATGACAGATTTTATCAAATAGTAAAGAGTGACTATGGTTGGAAAGATTAATCATTAAAATTTTATATTTTACTTATTTATTTTTTCTTACATATAATTTTATGTTCTGCAATCTATCTTGCAGAACTGGGTAATTATTTACTAGCTCTGGGATCTACTTCACAAGTTAGACGATTAATTTACCTTTTTAGTGGTGATGGTGACTGGTTCGGCTTAGATTTGCCAACAGTGTAATGATGTTGTGACGTCTCTCGCATGGTTTTGGATGATCTTGAAACTGTGTTGAATGAGGCGCATTCTGAAAATGACAATGAAATGTGAAATCACTTAAAAGAAATATTTGTTCTCTGTAAGCTCTGTTTATGGAATAGCGGTAAATTTTATTTAGAATTTACTCCTTGGGGGGTAATATATTGGATAGTTATTCTCGATGCCTTCCTGATAAATTTAAAATATCAACTATCGACGAATGATTGTTTAAGCTACTACGAGCATTTAAACGGTGGAGCTTTTGTTACTTTTTAGACTTGCTTCAAGTTCAATAATTAACTTGCTCTGCTCAATCTGAATGATAACAGGGCAGCCTACATAAAAGCCGAATTGCACCAGCCATCTCCCCTCAATGGTCAAAAGAGACTAAAGATAAAATACTGGATAATCAGGCTACCAATCAGAAAGCCAACGAAAGTAGCAAATTTGGTGAACATGTAGCAAAAGAACAAGAGATTAATGCTGGAAAGGGGGCTGTTAATAATATATCCAATCTAAATCCTAATGAAATTAGATTTTCACAGAATACGGTTTCTTATAATAAAGTAGAACGAGGGACTGA
This sequence comes from Gilliamella sp. wkB308, assembly GCF_001690185.1. Classification (GTDB taxonomy): domain Bacteria; phylum Pseudomonadota; class Gammaproteobacteria; order Enterobacterales; family Orbaceae; genus Gilliamella; species Gilliamella apicola_I. The sequence continues at coordinate 129,172 of NZ_LZGN01000034.1, read as the reverse complement.
TATGAAATATACTTATGATGATCTTGTTACAAACATGAAAACTAATGGTTGGAAAGGAGATCCAGTTGATGTAATTAAAATGCCTGACGGCAAATTTACAACTATGGATAACACAAGAATAGCAGCAGCTAGAGAAGCTGGTATAGATATTAAAGCTAATGTTAGAAATTTTAATGATAAACTTTCACCATCTGTAGTAAATAGATTTTCTGATCCCCAAAAAGGGTTTATACCTACAACTTGGGGAGAAGCAATAACTGGAAGGATTAATAAACAGTCAGGTGGATTTAGTAAAAATAATCCCTTTGGTTCAAATACTTCCCCCTCGCATTAGTGGTAAAGCTAAGGAGTAAAAATATGGCTCATTACTTGTATTCGAAAGAAGAATTACCTGAAGGGTTTAAATATCCTTTATCTTTTTTAAAAATTTTTTCTAAACAAGAGGTTATTGATTTGGAGCCATGGTGGTTTTTATATGAATTTGAAAATTTTGCTAAACAATGGTTATTTGAATTAAAAAAACAATATCCAACTAGAAAATTGATACCATTTGCCAAGGCTTCTAATACTGATGATATTGTTTGTTTTGATGGCTCAGATAAATCAGGAAATCCTACAGTATACTTTGTTCATGCTTTTGCTTCTTCTGGATGGGAGAACAGAGGTAGTGTTTGTGATTTTGATGAATGGTTAAAACAAGCCAAAGAAGAATCAGCCCAATTTAAAGCAGAACAGGCTGAATTAGATAAGATTTAGTCAAATATTAAAAAAGTATTAGGAACAGTATTAGTTAACCAGACCCCGTTATCAGCCAAATAAAATTTAAAACCTTGTTGATACATCTGCAAGGTTTTTACTTTTAATACTATCGGTTTTCCATGTCTTTCTCCGACTTTATTAGCAGTCTTCTCATCACCAGATAAATGAACATAATGACGACTTCCAGCAACTAATCCTTGCTTTTTAATGGAATCAATAAATCGGGTTGCAGTGCCATGATATAAAAATTCTGGAGGCATTCGTTCAGAATGGCTAATGTTTACTTGTTGAGTTGAATGTCCTTGAGCTGCACGTATTTTTAAACCATCATCAGAAATCGTAAAACGTTTTTTATCATTTGTTTTAACAACTAGCTCAATCAACTCTCTAGTAAGATGTTCTCCATGTTGATTAGCTTGCATGATTAGGTTATCAATATTAACCCAACCATTGGAATCTAATGTGATTCCAATAGCTTCTGGTTGATGTCTCAAAATATAGCTTAAAAATTTACTTATTTTATCTAGTTGTTTGCTCATATTTATTTCCTGAATAATTACCACATAGTAATGGGAAAATCTACCATTTATTTTTAAATTTGCAAATCAAACTTTATCACCAATTTGCCTTCTTCAATCATAATGATAACAGGGGCCATATAAAAGCCGAGTTGCACCAGCCATGGTCAAAAGAGACTAAAGATAAAATACTGTATAATCAGGTTGCCAATCAGAAAAGAAACGAAATTAGCAAATTTGGTTAACATGTAAAAAAAGAAAAAGATATTAATGCTAATTTAGGTAAGCGTCCAGAAGATAAAATTTGGACAGAAACAAATTAAAAAGAATCTGTTAAAAATGCTTACGATCATTGGGATAAACATGAGTTTCCTGAATTTCAAAATTCAAAACAATACGTTGATGCTACCCATAATTTTGTAAGAAATCCACCTGAAGGAACTTTGAAAAAAGTTAGAGAAAATGGGGATACGCTATACTACAATCCATCAAAAAATATTTTTGCAATAAAAAATGCAGATGGAACACCTAGAACGATGTTTAAACCCAATCCAGCAGATCATGGATATAAAACTAATTTGGAGTATTTTAATGCACAAAAATAATGAAGCATATATATGTCGTGTTTGTGGGCTCGAGCAATCAGAGCCTCAATGGGGAGAAGATGGTCATTCTCCTACATATAATATTTGTGAGTGTTGTGGAGTTGAGTTTGGATACGAAGATGCCAGTTTAACGGGTATTAAGAAATATCGAGATAAATGGATACAAGCAGGAGCAAAATGGAATTATCAAAAAAGTAAACCTATTGATTGGTCTGTTGATTCACAGTTATTAAACATACCTAAAAAATACTTATAATAAATTATTATAACATTTTAAGTATCATGAACTATAATTCTCGATCTTATTTTTAACGGAAGTTATAGTTTCATCTTAAAATTTAGAACTTGCCCTGTTCAATCTGAATGACAACAGGGCTGCCCACATAAAAGCCTATCTGCTCCAGCCGCCTGCCTTTAATGGTCAGTTGTGGTTTGGGGTTGGGTTTTATGCCTTGTGGCACGTAACCGACGGTATAAAATCGCTCTTTGGGTTGTGGCGCCAGTGCTTTGTCTGTGGTTAATTTTAGTGTAGAAAATGTCTTAGCCATAGTTAACTCCGTGTAAGTTAGTTGTGGTTAGCAAGTTTGCGGTGCATCAATTCCTTTAATCTGTGCTGATTAATTTTACTGCTTGTTTTATTATCTACTCATTCTTCTTTTTAGCCAGTCTTGCTGAGTCCCTGTGCTTCGTCTTGTACTTGATAATCATTCTATCCTCGATAGTGACAGGGATTATTGCCGGCGGTGCAGATGCTGTAACCCGTGAAATCGCATTGGATATCATCAACAAGCTGTTCTACGAAATTAATTGATAGTTTTTTTATCAATAGATTTTGATGATGACGGTTTATGGATCCTTATAATGTGATGACTATTTCTTATTTTGATCATTTATTTAAATGAAGATAACTATTCTAAGGCATAATTAATGAGTTATTCTGATGTTAAAGGTAATATTGAAAAAAAGAGGTTATTCAAAAACATTGAGGAGAAATTTATATGAATCATCATATTATTTATCAGACAAACAGGAGTTTATATATATTGATGGTAATTTACTCCAATTAAATTTTGATAAATATAATTTGGCTGTAAAAAATGCAATGAAAGAAAAACCATTATGTCAATTTTTGTATCCTTCATTACTGATGTTTTCTGTTGCTGGTTATGATTTTACACATCAGTTTTTCTTTTTAAAAGATAACAATCAATCATTATCACTTGAACAAACAATAAAAAAAATTAGTAGATAGTGTAGAGCTTTATATTATCTAGTAAATGAAGCGTGACGTTCAAATAACAATTTAGCTCAGTTCTGTGACATAGATCGGAAGAATTAAACTAATTATATTCTTATCGATGCGATCGACTTTACAAATTCAACAATTAATTTGCCTTTTTTGTGGTAATGGTGACAGGTTGCCTGATTGAATTCAATTTTTCATTTAGAAAATCGCTTTCTATTCGCATTAGAACATAATTTATTGCATAATACACGCGTATCAAATACAAAACAGGAGTTAGAAATTATTATGGAACTTCTTTGTCCAGCAGGTTCATTGCCATCACTTAAAATAGCCATAGATAATGGCGCTGATGCTGTTTATATTGGTTTAAAAGATGATACCAATGCGCGTCATTTTGCTGGTTTAAATTTCAATGAGAAGCGATTAATTGAAGCCGCTGATTATGTACATAAACGTGGTAAAAAATTGCATATTGCGATAAATACTTTTGCACATCCTGAAAATTTTCAGCGTTGGCAACATGCGGTTGATACCGCTGCGAACATTGATGCTGATGCGTTAATTATTGCTGATCTTGCTATGCTTGATTATGCTGCCGAAAAGTACCCTAATCTTGAACGCCATGTTTCCGTTCAAGCCTCTTCAACCAATGAAGAGTCAATTAAGTTTTATTATAATAATTTTCAGGTTCATCGTATTGTATTGCCTCGTGTTCTGTCGATGCATCAAGTTAAACAGTTATCAAAAGTTTCTCCCGTCCCTTTAGAAGTTTTTGCCTTTGGTAGTTTATGTATAATGGCTGAAGGACGTTGCTATTTATCGTCTTATTTAACAGGTGAATCACCTAATACGGTTGGGGCATGTTCTCCGGCTAAATTTGTGCGATGGGAAGAGACCGACAAAGGTCTTGAATCTCGTTTGAATAACGTATTGATTGATTGCCATAAAAAAGGTGAAAATGCCGGTTATCCAACCCTATGTAAAGGACGTTATTTTGTTGGAGAACAACTTTATCATCCAATTGAAGAACCAACCAGTTTAAATACCATTGAGCTATTACCCGAGCTATTTGCTGCCAATATTGCATCGGTCAAAATTGAAGGACGTCAACGCAGTCCAGCTTATGTTGAGCAAGTAACCAAAGTATGGCGACAAGCAATTGACCGTTATAAAGCCAACCCACAATCATTTCAAGCTGAACAACATTGGATGGATACATTAGGCTCAGTGTCGGAAGGAACGCAAACAACATTAGGTGCTTATCACCGTAAATGGCAATAGTTAAGTATTTTAGACTTTAAATTCATATTATTGGAAAAGACACTTATTAAAAGTGAAGTGGTATCACCTTAATTTACCTTATTGAATTTATTAAATAAAATATCATCTTGAATGATTTTATAAATGATCTAACATAAATCAATATAGTGAGCAAAACTATGAAATATGCATTAGGCCCCGTGCTTTACTATTGGCCTAAAACCGAAACAGAAGCTTTTTATCATGCGGCAAAAGAAAGTGAAGCCGATATTATTTATATGGGCGAAACAGTTTGTACTAAACGCCGTGAAATGAAAGTCCCTAATTGGCTTGAATTAGCTAAAGAAGTCGCTAAATCAGGTAAACAAGTTGTGCTTTCAACGTTGGCTTTGCTTGAAGCACCTTCTGAGTTAAATGAATTAAGATTACTCGTTAATAATGGCGATTTTCTAATTGAAGCCAATGATTTAGCCGCAATTAATATTGCTCAAGAAAATAAATTGCCTTTTGTTGCCGGCCCTGCGATTAATTGCTATAACGCTTACACGTTAAAACTATTACAAAAACAAGGTATGGTACGTTGGTGTATGCCCGTTGAACTTTCTCGGGATTGGTTAGCAAATGTACTGAATCAGTTTGATAGTTTCAATATCGAGCGAAATTTTGACGTTGAAGTTTTCAGTTACGGTTACTTGCCGTTAGCCTATTCGGCTCGTTGTTTTACAGCACGTTCAGAAGATAAACCCAAAGATAAATGCGAAACATGTTGTATCAAATATCCTGTTGGGCGTGAAGTATTCTCACAAGAACAACAAAAAGTGTTTGTTTTAAATGGAATCCAAACACAAAGCGGTTATTGCTATAATTTAGGTAATCAACTCAAAGAGATGAAAGGATTAGTTGATATTGTTCGTATTTCACCACTTGGCTTGGAAACACTGGATATTGTGAAACAGTTTAGATCGAACGAAGAAGGATTAAATCCGCTACATATAGAGCATAAACGAGACTGTAATGGGTATTGGAATGGAATTGCAGGACTTGAACTTAACCAGTAAAAAGTTTTCTCCTCAAATGTTTAGAGCAGAATTTCCTGCTCTGAACAATGAAAACGTGTATCTTGATTCAGCCGCAACCTCACTCAAGCCCCAAGCGATGATCGATGCGACACAGGAATATTATGCACACAATACTGCAACTGTTAAACGCAGTTTGCACCCTAATGCCTTACAAGTGACTGAAATATTAAATCAAGCTCGGCAAAATGTCGCTGATTGGATTAACGCTTCAACCAGCAGTGAAATTATTTGGACAAGTGGTACGACCGAATCCATTAATCTTATTGCACAAAGCTATGCTCGACCTTTGCTAAAAGCAGGTGATGAGATTATTGTTAGTGAATTAGAGCACCATAGCAATTTATTGCCATGGCTAATTGTTGCAGAGCAAACGGGCGCCAAAGTGATTAAATGGTCATCGATCATTGATGATCTGACTTCACTTCTATCCGAACGCACAAAAATTGTCGCCATTACACAAATGTCCAATGTGACAGGATTTTGTCCGGATTTAGCAGCAATTAGCCAAATAGTTCACCAATATAATGCCATTTTAGTGGTGGATGGTGCTCAAGGTATTGTTCATCATCCCATTGATGTTAATAAGCTTAATATTGACTTTTATGCATTTTCAGCACATAAATTATATGGTCCAACAGGACTCGGTGTATTATATGGTAAACAAATTTTGCTTGAGACTATGCCCGTTTGGCATGGTGGGGGTAAAATGCTAAAAAGTGTCTCTTTTGATCACTTTGTACCTGAGCAACATCCTTATAAATTTGAAGCAGGCACACCCAATATCGCCGGAATGCTAGGCTTTAATGCAACGTTTGAATGGCTAAAAAGTTGGGATTTTAATCAAGCACAATTATATACCGAACAATTAGCCGATTATGCAAAATCACAACTTAGTAAACTAACCAATATTCAATTTTACAGTGTAAATAATAGTTCAATCATCACATTTAATATCCACAATATTCATCATAATGATATTGCTATCTTATTAAGTGAACAAAACATTGCAATACGCACTGGTGAACTTTGTGCTCAACCATTAATGCAAAAGCTAGGTTGCCAAGGTGTCATTCGTCTTTCTTTGATGCCTTATAATAACAAACAAGATATCGATCGTTTTATAGTTGCATTACAACATGCTATACAAATCTTGGATTAATTGTATTATCACCTGCTTTTGTTAACTTTAAATATTTATCATTATGTAAACGACAAATAGGTCTATATTATGCTATCACAGCAATCATTAACGGAATTATTATTGAAGCAACAAAATTGGCAAGATCGGTATCGGCAAATCATTGTGTTATCAAAACAATTGCCTGACTTTCCAACCGATTTAAAAACAGATAATAACCAAGTCAATGGTTGTGAAAATCGAGTTTGGCTTACTTTTCAAAAACAAGCTGATGATACTTTTGTTTTTCAAGGTGATAGTGAGGGTCGAATTGTTAAAGGCTTACTCGCAATTTTACTTATCATTGCAAATCATAAAACAGCAAAGCAAATTCAGGCTATCGATTTTCAGTTTGAATTAAGTAAACTTAAAATTACCGACGAGCTTAGTCAATCTCGCCTAAAAGGATTAGATAAATTAATAGAACGAATTCAATCTGTTAATTAGAATAATAAAAGGACGGAATCACTTTCCGCCCTTTCATCGATTTCAATTTTTTTACTTATCCAAATAAGTAAAAAGTGTGATAACTTTTTTAACACCAGCTACTTTACTGGCAACAACTGCAGCAGCTTTACCCTCATCAGGTCTGACAATACCAATTAAAAAAACTTCGCCATTTTCGGTAACGACTTTAATATTTCTGGCTTTTGTTGCCGAATTTAAGACTAATTGTGATTTAACTTTGGTTGTAATCCATGCGTCATTGGTAATGGTTCCTGCACCAACAGACTCACCGATACGAATTTGATTAAATACTTTTTTGACACCTTCAACTTCATGAGCAAGATTTTCGGCTTTCATACTCTGCTCATTATTTGCTTGTCCGGTTAAAAGAATATTACCGTCATAAGCACTCGTTGAAATACGTGAACCAATAAAAGCTGATGTATTTTCTTTTAATTTCATACCCATTCGTGAATTCAGCGTTGTATCATCAACTTGAGTCCCGGTTGTACGCGGATCTGAAGCAACTTTGGCTGTAGCCGTTGCACCGGCTCCAATTACCGCAGCAACACAGCCTTGTAACATCAATGAGCCAGACATTAATATTACCGTTAAGGCAATTTTTCTCATTATAACTCCTTCATTTATGGCTTAGTAATGTGTAACTGATGACAAAATAAATTGATTTTATTATGCCTTGCACAAAGTAATTTGCAAATCAATTTTACTGTTATTCATAATAATTATTGTTTATTTTTTTAAAAATAATAAACGAAAAACAGTAAAACAGACTGACGTCTATTTAAAAAATCTGTTATCTTTATACACTAAACTATGTATTGATATTTTATAGGCTAATATGGAACAGGATTATATTGATTGGCTATATGGTTTGTCAGCGCCAATGGTAATATTAAATAAAAGATATAGAGCAAGCTATACCTCACCTTTTTTTTATCCTAATGATGATTTTATAGATTTGAAAGAGAGTTGGGAAATAGATTCTCGGGAAACTTTACTTGATTGCGTTTTCACCATGATTGATGATGGACATGCGCCATTATTATCCGAATTCTATTCTAAATATTCTCAATTGTCTGAATTTGATTGGCTCAGTTTTTATGAACGTCAAACTGACTATCATAAAGTGATACTTAAATTTGTTGAGCAAACATTTCCTATCTGTAATACTGCGGGAATTCGTAGTTGGGATTATGCACGGATGGCTTATCTTTTACGACTTGGCACGACGAATAAATATGTCACTGAAGAGGAATGTTTGTGGATTTTGCATAGAATTGGGTTACGTTCAACATACTTTTATCATTCTTGGCAACACTACCTTGTTAGTTGGTTTATTGGATTACAATATTGGAATAATTTACAGATTAAAGACGATTTAGAAAAATTACGCTGTGAATTATCTCGCCCATCTAACGTAACATCCATGGCAAATTTATATGAAGACAAACAAGCACCCTTTAACCGGTTACCATGGTTTATTGATATTGAAAAATTTGAAAAACCAGCATCATTGACGGAGTATGATTGGTTATGAATGAACATATTTGGCAATTACTCGAAATAGAAAAAACGACTGATACCGTCGCAATACGTCAAGCCTATCGAGCCAAGTTACCCTCCCATCATCCCGAAACAGACCCGATTGGATTTAAAGCTTTACGTGAAGCTTATGAGTTTGCAATACAGTATGCACAGTCAACCGAACAAATGGATGGGCAATCACAACAAGAATCAAAAGAGCAGGCAGTCACTCCCCCCCTTACAGAAAAACAAATCAAAGAAAATGAAATTTGTACTGCTTATCAAGCACTTTTGAGTGATCCAAAAAGGTGTTTTAACGCCGATGAATGGCAAAAATTCATTAGTTCATTTTATGATTACCCAATGGCAATCATTGATTCGGTAAAATGGCGTCTATTAGAAATAAGTTATGAAGCAAGCAATGTATCAAACGCTTGTATCAAACTGTTAGCGGATAATTTGCGTTGGCGCCAACAACTGAAAATACAATCTCCCAATCAATCTGAAAGGTATGATATCTTTTTAAATCATATTGAGAGTGAAGATTTATTTGACTATACCCTGTTACCTACCACAAACAGAGCTCTGCAAGATGCAACGATAAATTATATCGATTATACCAAATGGTTATTTTACGAACGTAGAAGTAGTGATCTTTATGATTTTTTATCACAAGATACGGTCATCTATTTACCCAATGATCAAAGCTTAATGCTTCAATTTGCTAATTGGCACTGCGTTGCAAGAATACCTAATCAAACCTTATTAGATTATGCGTTGAAATGCATCACTCAAGATGATCAAGCTGAACATATCAATATCGAATGGAAATATATTGCAGCAATTCAATATACTATGCTTGATAAAAAACATGAGTCTTTACAGGCTTGGCTTGATCTTTATAACTCAGGTCATTATCAAGAAAAAGCAGCCAGTTGGATAGCGGGCTGGTGCTCGCATTATGCTAGTGATTATTTTCCATTGTTAATTATAGCATTGAATAACTCTTATTGTATCGCTGCAGAAACATCAGAAACTTACCTTTACGCAGTTCCTCAGTTAACAGCAACAACGGTTGCACGACTAGCACAAATTGATCCTGATGAGTATTCCCCTGAAATTGCGAGTTTTATCAAATGGTCGTTAAATGTAAGTTGGAATTATCGTCAAATTCTTGCACTGTTGTTACTTGATGACGGTACTCATCGTTTATATCGCTTATATCGTCATGCCATTATGTTACGACATGGTAATCCAACTTTATTACAACAAATTATTGATGAACAGAGTAAAGATGACTTTGAGCATTTTATTCTACAAAATTTACAACGCCAAGCTCAGCAACAATTAACATGGCTAGAACAAATTCCACCCGTCCAGGAGTTTAAAACTTGGCTGTATGATAGTGATGAAAATACGCCCATTCCAGATAAATTTGATCCTAACTTGAATGGGTACGAACAATACTATGGTCGTTTATGGTTGGATAGATTCGATGCCATTCCGGAGCGTGCCAAAAAACATCTTGATAATATTTCGCGTTATGCAAATATAGAGATGTTTGACTGGTTTATTTTTTTAGAATCTGAACATTATTACCAGTTTCCAACTCCACCTGATTCATCGTGTGATAAAAACGCTTATTGGGAGTGGTATCGTCAATTTATTTTAACGATGGCTATAATTAATCACCCCTACGAAACAGCAAAATATCTTCGAAAAGAAAATAATACGTTTAAATTGACCGATGATGATCAAATGCTTCCAGTGATTAATATTTTCAAATATGGAAACTGGCAAAATAAAACTGAGCTCTATAATTTAATGGATAATAATAGTGGGTTAATCAATAGTATTTTAATCAATTACCCAGATTCAATCGAATCTTATATAGACAATCCTGAAAAAATTGATTTAAAAGATATCGAAAATAAAATCGAACAATTGTGGCAAACCAAATTTGCCAATCAAAACCCTTATTATTTAATGATATTAAATACCTTTTTGTTATATAAACCTGAACAAAAACTGAAATTACAACAAACGTTAAATAAAATTGCAGGTGATAATGGTGATTTACAAAAAATCGCAAATTCGCTCGAAAAACAGTGGTCATTTCCATCTTCAGTAAATAAAGATAAATATCAACATAATGATCTAACGGCTAAAATAATATATCTTAATGAGTGTTTAGCCAACTACTGTGGTCTAATTGAAGAAGATGATATCGAGATGTTAGAAGCGCTAAAAGATCATTCAGACAATAATATGATATTACGCTTATGTGCCGCCTTACTTTTAGCTAGAAATCGTGAAAATCAAAAACAAGTTGATGCATTATCTCTACCTGAAAATAAATGGTGGCAATTTTGGCGTTTAAATGGACGAACAAATCGTAAAGGATTTTGTAAACAAATTTTTTATAGTTTGTTAATTATTGGTTTTTCTGCCTTATTTCTTGATAGATATTTATCCGACTCATCAATATATAAAGAAGTTTCAAAATTTGCTTATATTATTTCGGGAATAAATATTATTTTCGCATTAAAACGACGTGCAAATGATAATTATTTAGGTGAACCATGTTACTTCGTTATTTATACGCTATTATTACTGATATTATTACCTTTATGGAAACCTAGTTATAAAAAAAATAACCGATATGGACCACCTGTGAAGGAATAGACAAACTAGTGTATAAACTTCCCCCTTTTATATCAATAATAAAAGGGGAGAAGTTTATAAATACTACTTTGAATAATTATCTATCAAGATCTTTAAGTTCAGACTCAATATCACAACGAAACTCATTAATTTCATCTGGATTTTGACGATTTAATACATCAAGAAATGCTTCAAGATAAGATCCAATTAAATGACGTTCATCACCAAGTGATTGCGCCCAGGCACGTTCCAATCTAGCTAATAATGTACGATTTTGCATTTGATCTCGGGGATGAATTTTCAGTGATTTTAAACGTTCATGACTTTCCTGTTTTTGTTGTTCTGTTAACCCTATCGGGCTATGATCGATTACCTTGCCGTGTTGCTTACCTGTTTCAAGTACCACAACATCGACCTCTAATAATCCATTTAAATCATAACTGAAACGAATATCTATCCCTTGTATTTTTTCCATAGGCGTTAAAGGAACTTCAAACTCATCAATTAACACATTGTTTTCAACACGTGGATTTTCGCCTTGATAAACGGCAATGGAAATCAATTTTTGTTGTGGACGACTAGTATAAAAAGTCTTCACTTTTGAAGTCGGTACAATCGTATTGCGTTCAATAATAGGTGAAAATAAGCCATGAACATTATCCGACGCACTTTCAATACCTAATGTGTAGGGACAAACATCGGTCAAAATAACTTCTTCCACATCTTTATTACGTAATCGACAAGCTGCTTGAACTGCAGCACCTTGTGCCACAATAGTAGTCGGATTAATATGGCGATAAGGTAATTTGCCAAATAATTTGGTGACCAGTTCACGCACAACGCCCAATTGAGACGAACCACCCACTAACACAATATGTTCAAGTTGATTCGGCTTCAACCGGGCATCACTTAACGCTTGCTCGATTGGTGCTCTAAGGCGATTTAATAATGGCAACCAAATCATTTTAGCTCGATTTTCGTTAAGCTCAAATTGCCACTCTTTATCCTGCCAAAACCAAGTTAAATGTTGCATCTGTTCGCCGTTTAACTTGCATTTTAACTGTTCAGCTAAATCAAGTAATCTGGCATAATCATCGGCTGAAACATCTTGCTGTTTAATATTCCATTCACTTAAGCAAGCTTTAACAATATCATGAGTAAAATCTTCTCCACCTAAATAATTATCGCCCGCCGAAGCATGGACTTCGATAATTGGCATGGCGTATTCAAGTACGGTGACATCAAATGTCCCCCCACCCAAATCAAAAACTAATGTATTACCGGATTGTTCATCATGCAAGCCATACGCCATAGACGCTGCAGTTGGTTCATTAATTAAACGTACCGCGTTTAATCCAGCAAGTTCAGCTGCAAAACGGGTTTGTTTGCGCTGCTCATCATTAAAATAAGCAGGGACAGAAATCACCACATCATGAATGTTTTGTTTTAGAAAAGCTTCAGCATCAGCTTTTAAGGATTTTAGGACAATTGCAGAAAGTTCTGTTGGCGTAAACTTCTTATCGCCTAATTCAAAAACTTTATTCGATCCTAAAAAACGTTTAAATGCTGATGCACTTTGATTGGGATGAGTTGTTAATCGTGATAACGCTGCTCGACCAACTAAAATGGAGCCATCTTCATCAATACTTATTGCTGATGGTGTTACCACTTCTCCAATTGCGTTGGGAATCAGCGTCGGTTTACTATCTTGCCAAACACAAATTAAGCTGTTTGTTGTACCTAAATCAATACCTATTGGGGGATGCATAAATCGTCTATTCTCTTATGTACTTAAATATTATTAGTTATAAAAAAAATTTTTAACGCAGTATTATATACTGTATTACTATTTTAATGACAATTTTATTTGATTAAAATAATCAGTATGTTTATTGTATAAAATTGAAGATTAGTAATATGATTTTTATCGTAATAATTAATTATTTTATTTCACCTCAGTAACTTGACTGACTAAAATCCCTTCTTTTAACTTTGTCGTGATACATTCACCCACTTTCACTTGTTGACTGTTACAAATCACATCATCCTGTTGGTTAGTGGTAATTGAATAACCTCGCTCTAACGTTGCCAGCGGACTTAAGTTATTAAGTTGTGAGGTTTGTAAAACAAATTGATGTTGCGACATTGCTAATTTTTGTTTAATCATATTAATCAGTTGCTGTTGCTTTTGATATAAGGTCTGACCATAAAACGTGATGTGATATTCTGGCGAAACACTCAATAACTTTCTATCTAATCGATTATATTGATTAGTTAGTTTAAGCAAATATTGTTGAATATTTTCATATAACGCATGTCGATAAGTAATGAGTCGATTTAATTGTTGAGATAACTTTGCTTGGGGATGTTCCCCCTGAAGTCGATGAAACCATTTATTCAATATTTCGCGTTGTCTTGTTAAGTAATAATCCATCGCCATCGATAAATGTTGTTCTTGTATCAGAATTCGCCGAATCTGTTCTTTATTGTCATGACTAACAAGCTCTGCGGCAGCGGAAGGTGTCGCTGCTCTCACATCAGCAACAAAATCAGCTATGGTGAAGTCAATTTCATGTCCAACTGCACTTACAATAGGGAGTTGACTAGCAAATATCGCTCTTGCAACCACTTCTTCATTGAATGACCAAAGATCTTCAAGCGATCCACCGCCTCGCCCAACAATCAATACATCACACTCTTGACGTGCATTTGCTATTTGGATCATCTTGGCAATTTGACCAGCAGCTTCTGTACCTTGAACTTGAGTCGGATAAATGATTACCTGTAAACTAGGATCCCGGCGTTTTAAAATCTGACGTATATCATGCAATGCTGCCCCAGTCGCAGAGGTTATAATACCAACAGTACAAATATTTTCCGGTAAACTTTTTTTATAGATAGGATCAAAAAGTCCTTCATCAGATAGTTTTTGTTTTAATTGCTCAAATTTTTGTTGCAGTAATCCTGCACCAGCCGGTTGCATTTTATCAATGACTAATTGATATTCTCCACGAGCTTCGTACAATGTCACCATCGCTCGAACTAAAACTTGTTGCCCATTTTGTGGTGTAAACCCCATTCGAAAATTACTATTTCGAAACATCGCACAACGCACTTGGGCATCATCATCTTTAAGCGTAAAATACCAATGCCCTGAAGATGGACGAGAAAAATTCGAAATTTCGCCAACTAACCAAATTTGACCAATCGCATCAGAAAGTAGATCTTTGACCATTTGATTAAGATCTTTTACCGATAAAATCGAATTATTCAACATGTACTCATCCTTCTTAATGACACTAAAAATTTATGTTAAATCGAATTCTGCCCAAATTGGCGCATGATCAGACGGTTTGTCCATGGCTCGAATATCATAATCGATGCCAGTTTGCTGACAATAGGATAACAATTTTTGACTAGCTAAAATTAAATCGATGCGCAGTCCAGTAAAGGTATCAAAACCTTTAGATCGATAATCAAACCATGAATAGTCTTGTTCGGTTGGATGTGCATGACGGTAAGTATCGGTAAAGCCTAATGACATTAAATTATCCATCCATTCCCGCTCTTCTGGTAAAAATGAACATTTACCAGTTCGTAACCAACGTTTACGACTATCATCAGAAATACCGATATCTAAATCGGTTGGGCAAATATTCATATCTCCCATTATCAAGGATAACTGATTACTCAATTGATGTTGCCGTAAATAATCAATCAAATCATGATAAAACTTACGTTTGGCAGGATATTTAACTTCATGATGCATACTTTCACCCTGAGGAAAATAGCCATTTATCACAGTTAAATTTCCTTGGTTGGTCGGTAACTCTGCCATAATTAAACGACACTGCGCATCATCACTATCGGTTGGAAAGCCACACTGCACTGATATTGGTTTTTGTTTGGTTAATAACGCAACACCATAATGTCCTTTTTGACCATGATAATGTAAGTGATAACCAAATTGCGCTAACTCTTCGACAGGAAATTGATCATTGTGAACTTTGGTTTCTTGTAAACCAATAATGTCGGGCTGATGTTTATCGATAATTGCAGCTAACTGATGAATGCGTGCACGCAGACTATTAATATTAAATGAGATAACTTTCATGATAAATTTATTATATTCGATTTGATGTTTAGATTTAACCATGCTATCAAAAATACGATATACTGTTAAGCTATTACAGTAAAAGCTACCATTTGTGATAAAGGAATCACCGAATATGACAACGGAATTACTTGAACTACGCGATAAAATTGATGAGGTCGATAAATCAATTTTATCACTCATTACTCAGCGATTAGCCTTAGTCGAAGAAGTTGGCGAAGTAAAAAGCAAATATGGTATTCCAATCTATGATCCTAAACGTGAAGCTGAGATGTTAGCGAAAAGAAGGCTAGAAGCAGAAAATTTAGGTATTTCTCCAGCACTAATCGAAGATATATTACGACGACTAATGCGAGAGTCTTATATTAGTGAAAACGACAAAGGTTTTAAAAAAGTTTATAAAGGCCGAGGGTCAATTGTTATTATCGGTGGCAATGGACAAATGGGGCGATTATTTGCGCAATTATTCACCCTATCTGGTTATGAAGTAAAAACATTAGGTTCCAAAACTATGCACCAAGCCGCAGAAGTTGTTGCTGATGCTGCTGCAGTCATTGTGACCGTACCAATTAATAAAACCTGTGAAATCATTCGACAATTACCGACTCTACCTAAAAATTGTATATTAACCGATTTCACTTCTATCAAAGTAAAACCGCTTCAAGCCATGTTAGAAAAACATCCTGGCCCTGTCGTCGGCTTACACCCTATGTTTGGTCCTGATGTACCTAATTTAGCGAAACAAATTATAGTGTATTGTGAAGGACGAGACCCTGAAAAATACCAATGGCTTATTGATCAAATGCGAATTTGGGGGGCAAATTTATGTGCTATCAGTGCCAAAGAGCATGACAAATGCATGTCATTTATTCAAGCATTACGCCATTTCACCTCTTTTTCTTATGGTGTTAATTTACAGCAAGAACATGTTGATTTAGAGAAATTAATTGCCCTTTCTTCTCCTATATATCGCCTTGAACTGATGATGGTTGGCAGATTATTTGCTCAAGATCCTGAACTGTATGCCGATATCATTATGGCATCAGATGATAATATCAAATTAATTAAACGCTATTATCAGCGCTTTGGACAAATGGTTGAATTGATTGAGCAACGTGATAAGGCAAAATTTGTTGAAAATTTTAATGAAGTCACCAAATGGTTTGGTAGCTATGCACAACGTTTTATCAAAGAAAGCCAAGTTCTATTAAAATTCGCTAATGATAATAGAGAATAATTTTATTATGCATAAATATAACATCCGACATCATAAATTATAATTAGCACAAAAATCTTATGTAATTATTTATCAATAAAATTATTATTAGAAATAAAATTTAGTATGAGGAAATAAAATGTCTAATCGAAAATATTTTGGTACTGATGGGATACGAGGTAAAGTTGGACAATATCCTATCACTCCCGATTTTGCTCTTAAATTAGGTTGGGCAGCTGGACGCATATTAGCTAAAGATGGTGTAAAAAAAGTTTTAATCGGAAAAGATACGCGTATATCAGGCTACATGCTTGAATCAGCACTTGAAGCAGGATTTGCGTCTGCCGGTGTTGCTACTGCTTTTACCGGACCAATGCCAACGCCTGCTATCGCTTATTTAACTCGTACTTTTCGAGCTGATGCCGGTGTTGTCATTTCTGCTTCACATAATCCTTTTTACGATAATGGTATTAAATTTTTTTCCACCGAAGGAAAAAAACTTGCTGATTCAATTGAGTTAGAAATTGAAGCAGAGTTAGAAAAAGAGATAGATTGTGTCGAATCCAAACAATTAGGACGTGCCAGCCGTATTACTGATGCTGCAGGTCGTTATATCGAATTTTGTAAAAGTACCTTTGATCATGCGCTAAGTCTATCGGGTCTGAAAATTGTAGTCGATTGTGCGAATGGCGCAACCTATCATATTGCGCCAAAAGTATTGCGTGAGCTAGGCGCAAAAGTCATCAAAATTGGCTGTGAACCTGACGGTGTAAATATCAATGAAAATTGTGGTGCTACTGATGTCAGAGAATTGTCAAAACGAGTTATTGATGAACAAGCAGATTTAGGTTTTGCATTAGACGGAGATGGTGATCGCATTATAATGGTTGACCATGAAGGTCGAAAAATTGATGGCGATCAGATTATTTATATCATTGCTCGCGAAGCACTCAGACAAGGTCAACTAAAAGGTGGTGTTGTTGGTACATTAATGAGTAATATGGGACTGGAAATAGCACTTAAAAACCTTGGCATACCTTTTGCTCGTGCTAAAGTTGGTGACCGTTATGTTCTTGAAAAGCTTATTGAGAAGAAATGGCGTTTAGGGGCTGAAAACTCAGGTCATGTTTTGCTATTAGATAAAACAACAACAGGCGATGGTATTATTGCCGGTCTACAAGTTTTAAGTGCTATGGTTCGCAACGATATGTCTTTATCTGATTTATGTAGTGGCATGATAATGTTACCTCAAGTATTAATTAATGTTCACTATACCGAAAAAAGTGATCCATTAAAAAATTCAGCAGTAAAACTAGCAATAGAGGAAGTTGAAAAAGAACTTGATGGTAACGGGCGGGTATTAATTCGCAAATCTGGAACAGAACCTCTCATTAGAGTAATGGTTGAAGGCAGCGAAGAAACCGAAGTACAAAAATTGGCAGAACGTATTGCGCTAGCTGTTAAAGCTTAAAAATAATATTTTTTATATGTAATAATGTGTTTTTAATAAATCAATACGTTTGATGAGTTTATTAAGCAAGCTCTGTTAATTTACAGTTTTTTAGTAAAAAGTGTTGAATTTATTTATTTTGTTAATAATTTGTTGACTTTATATAGGTAATTGGGTTTAAAATACTAGCTTAGGGTTATTACAGCGATTGTCTATACCTTTTAATATAGATAAAACATTGTAATATTTTTTATTTTTAGGAATAAGTAAGAAGGTTATATGGCAGTTTCCTCTCCGGCTTCGCCACAAGCTTATATCAAGCACCATCTTGAAAACTTACAAGTAGGTTCAGGTTTTTGGACCTTTAATCTTGATTCATTGTTTTTTTCAATTTTTCTTGGTGTCATTTTCTTGTGGATTTTTCATCGTGTTGCCAAAAAAGCAACAAGTGGGGTACCAGGTAAATTACAATGTGCTGTCGAGATGATCTTTGAATTTGTTAATAATACTGTCAAAGACATGTTCACTGGTCAAAACAAGCTCATTGCACCGTTAGCATTAACGGTATTTATTTGGGTCTTTTTTATGAATCTCATGGATCTTATCCCGGTTGATTTCCTCCCTTATGCAGGACAATATTTAGGTTTATCTCATTTAAGAGTAGTGCCAACAGCAGATGTCAGCATTACAATGTCAATGGCTTTAGGCGTCTTTATTTTAATTATCTTCTATTCTATCAAGTACAAAGGAATTTCTGGGTTTATCAAAGATTACACCCTTCACCCTTTTAATCACTGGGCATTTGCACCAATCAATTTAGTACTTGAACTTGTCGGTCTATTAGCTAAACCACTGTCTTTAGGTCTACGACTTTTCGGTAATATGTATGCAGGTGAACTTATTTTCATCTTAATTGCGGCATTAATACCTTGGTGGTCACAATGGGTATTATCTTTACCGTGGGCCATTTTCCATATTTTAATTATTACATTACAAGCTTTTATTTTTATGGTGTTGACGATCGTTTATTTAGCAATGGCATCGACAACGGAAGAACATTAATTTCAATATTTTTTATATTAAACTGGAGTATATAATGGAAATTTTATATGTAGCCGCAGGCATAATGATGGGATTAGCTGCTGTAGGGGGCGCGATTGGTATCGGTATACTAGGTGGTAAATTCTTAGAAGGTGCAGCACGTCAACCAGAATTAATCCCTATGTTACGAACTCAATTTTTCATTGTTATGGGGCTAGTGGATGCGATCCCAATGATTTGTGTGGGTATTGCGCTTTATATCATCTTTGCTGTTGCCGGCTAATAAAAATCTAAGAGGAATCGTCTCATGAATATGAACGCAACTCTCCTCGGCCAAGCAATAACATTTGTATTGTTTGTTTGGTTCTGTATGAAGTTTGTTTGGCCTCCTGTTATCGCTGCGATTGAAAAACGTCAAAAAGAGATAGCTGATGGACTTGCTTCAGCAGAAACAGCAAAAAAAGATTTGGAATTAGCCAAAGCAAATACATCTGACTTAATGCAACAGGCTAAGGTTGAGGCTAATGCAATTATAGAGCAAGCCAATAAACGCAAAGCAATTATTCTTGAAGAAGCACAACAAGAAGCAATTCGAGAAAAAGAACGAATTGTTGCGCAAGGATTTGCTGAAGTAGAGGCTGAACGTAAACGAGCTAAAGAAGAGCTTAAACAACAAGTCGCTACACTTGCTATTGCTGGTGCAGAAAAAATTATTGAACGCTCTGTTAATGAAGCCGCAAATAGCGACATCATTGATAAACTCGTAGCTGAATTATAAGGAGACTAGAGCAATGGCAGACTTAATTACAATTGCTCGCCCTTATGCTAAAGCTGCTTTTGAGTTTGCGGTAGAAAAAAATAACATCGAATCTTGGCATAAAATGTTAGTGCTAACATCTGAAGTTAGTCAAAATGAGCAAATTCGCAGTATTTTGACATCTGACATGAAAGCCGATTCGGTTGCTAATTTACTCATCAATATCTGTAAAGATGTATTAGATGAGTTTAGTACTAATTTTATTAAGATTATGTCTGAAAACAAACGGTTATCACTTCTTCCCGAAGTGCTAACACTGTTTGAACAATATTGTTCAGAGAGAGAAGCTCAAGCTGATGTCGATGTCATTTCGGCACAAGCACTGTCTAACGAACAACTTGATAAGATTTCTATCGCTGTCGAAAAACGTTTATCACGAAAAGTAAAACTAAAATGTCATATTGATCCATCGCTCATTTCTGGTTTTATTATTCGTACGGGCGATATGGTTATTGATAGTAGTATCAGAGGGCGTTTAACAAGATTAAATGACGCTCTACAGTCTTAAGGGGACTGATAATGCAGCTAAATTCAACTGAAATAAGTGAACTAATTAAAGAGCGTATTGCTCAGTTCAATATTGTGAGTAACGCTCACAATGAAGGAACGATCATATCGGTAAGTGATGGTATCCTTCGAATCCACGGATTAACCGATGTCATGCAAGGTGAAATGATTTCACTACCAGGAAATCGTTACGCAATGGCGTTAAACCTTGAAAGAGATTCTGTCGGTGCAGTCGTTATGGGACCATACGAAGATCTATCCGAAGGGATGAAAGTACAATGTACTGGTCGTATTTTAGAAGTACCTGTCGGCGATGGTCTATTAGGTCGGGTTATTAATACCCTTGGTGAACCAATCGACGGTAAGGGTTCAATTCAACATGATGGGTTTTCACCTGTTGAAGTCGTCGCCCCTGGTGTTATCGACCGTCAATCGGTTGACCAAGCATTACAAACGGGTTATAAAGCCGTTGACTCAATGATTCCTATCGGACGTGGTCAACGTGAACTTATCATCGGTGACCGACAAACCGGTAAAACCGCATTAGCAATCGACGCAATTATTAACCAACGTAACTCAGGTGTTAAATGTATCTATGTTGCCATTGGTCAAAAACAATCAACCATTGCCAATGTTGTACGTAAACTTGAAGAACATGGTGCACTAAAAAATACCATTGTTGTTGTTGCATCCGCTTCTGAATCAGCGGCATTACAATACTTAGCGCCGTACGCAGGTTGTGCAATGGGCGAGTACTTCCGTGATCGTGGTCAAGATGCGTTAATTGTTTATGATGATTTATCTAAACAAGCAGTTGCTTACCGTCAAATTTCATTGTTACTTCGTCGTCCACCTGGACGTGAAGCTTATCCGGGTGACGTGTTCTATCTTCACTCACGTTTACTTGAACGTGCAGCACGTGTTAACCAAGCGTATGTTGAAGAGTTCACCAAAGGTGAAGTGAAAGGTAAAACAGGTTCATTAACGGCGCTACCAATTATTGAAACCCAAGCTGGTGACGTTTCAGCGTTCGTACCAACCAACGTAATTTCAATTACTGATGGTCAGATATTCTTAGAAACCAGCTTGTTTAACTCTGGTATCCGTCCTGCGGTTAATCCGGGTATTTCGGTTTCTCGTGTAGGTGGTGCTGCGCAAACTAAGATAATGAAAAAATTATCTGGTGGTATTCGTACAGCCCTTGCACAATATCGTGAATTAGCTGCGTTTTCTCAGTTTGCATCTGATTTAGATGAAGCAACAAGAAACCAATTAAGTCATGGTGAAAAAGTAACAGAATTATTGAAACAAAAGCAATACTCACCAATGACAGTTGCTGAACAATCAATTGTTCTTTATGCAGCAGAGCGTGGTTATCTTGAAGATGTTGAACTCGCTAAGGTTTTACCATTTGAAGCAGCACTACTAGCTTATGCGCATAGTCAATATGCCGATTTTGTTAAACAGATTGACGAGACAGGCAATTACAATGATGAGATTGAAAGTAAGTTAAAAGCAATGCTTGATAGCTTTAAATCAACTCAAACTTGGTAAGGGTGAGGTAACAAATGGCTAATGCAAAAGAGATCAGAACGAAAATTGCCAGTATCCAAAGTACGCAAAAGATCACAAAAGCAATGGAAATGGTTGCCAATTCCAAAATGCGTAAAACGCAAGATAGAATGGCATCTTCTCGCCCATATGCCGAAATGATTCGTGAAGTAATTGGACATTTAGCGTTAGCTCAAATAGGTGCCAAACATCCTTATTTAGAAGAAAGGGATGTAAAACGAGTTGGTTATCTTATTATTTCAACCGATCGTGGTTTATGTGGTGGTTTAAATATCAATCTTTTTAAAACTGTCGTTGCTGATATGTCAGCATGGCAGGAAAAAGGTGTAGAAGCAGATGTCGCATTAATTGGTTCACGAGGGGTTTCGTTTTTCTCATCAGTAAAAACAAACATTTTAACCCAAGTGACTAATTTAGGTGATGAACCAGAATTATCTGATTTGATAGGTCCAGTAAAAACGATGCTTGAGTCGTATGATAATGGGAAAATTGATAGATTATATATCGCAACGAATAGATTTATTAATACCATGTCGCAAAAACCGACTATTCAGCAATTATTACCATTACCACATTCAGAAGATAAAAAACTCACTGCTTCAACATGGGATTATATTTATGAGCCTGATGCTAAATCGCTTTTAGATGTGATTTTACGTCGTTATATTGAATCACAGGTTTATCAAGCTGTGGTAGAAAATCTAGCGAGTGAACAAGCAGCAAGAATGGTGGCCATGAAAGCAGCAACCGATAATGGTGCAAATTTAATCAATGAATTACAAATTGTGTATAACAAAGCACGTCAAGGTGCGATTACCAATGAATTGATTGATATTGTATCGGGCGCAGCTGCTGTTTCAGGTTAATGCTAAATATATTGGCTTATAGTTAAGAAAAAGACGTAGAGGAATAAAAATGGCTACTGGAAAGATTGTCCAGATCATCGGTGCGGTGGTTGATGTCGAATTCCCAGAAGATGCAGTACCAAAGGTATATGATGCATTAGAAGTGGAAACTGGCGCCGAAAAATTAGTTCTGGAAGTTCAGCAACAATTAGGTGGTGGCGTTGTTTGTTGTATCGCAATGGGATCATCTGATGGTTTAAGACGTGGACTTAAAGTCGTCAACACAGGGCACGGTATTGAAGTACCGGTAGGTACTAAAACACTAGGTCGTATTATGAACGTACTTGGTGATCCTGTTGATAAAGCAGGCCCAATTGGCGAAGAAGAGCGCTGGGCTATTCACCGTGCAGCACCAACCTATGAAGAACTAGCTAACTCAACTGAGTTACTTGAAACCGGTATTAAAGTTATCGACTTAATTTGTCCTTTTGCAAAAGGGGGTAAAGTCGGTCTTTTCGGTGGTGCAGGTGTAGGTAAAACCGTTAACATGATGGAGTTAATCCGTAACATCGCTATCGAACATTCTGGATACTCAGTATTTACAGGTGTTGGTGAGCGTACTCGTGAGGGTAATGACTTTTATCATGAAATGAAAGAATCAAACGTACTTGATAAAGTATCGCTTGTTTATGGTCAGATGAATGAGCCACCTGGAAACCGTTTGCGTGTAGCATTGACTGGGTTAACGATGGCTGAAAAATTCCGTGATGAAGGTAAAGACGTACTCTTATTTATCGATAATATTTATCGTTATACCTTAGCCGGAACAGAAGTATCGGCACTATTGGGTCGTATGCCATCAGCAGTAGGTTATCAACCAACATTAGCCGAAGAAATGGGTATCCTTCAAGAACGTATTACATCGACTAAAACGGGTTCAATTACATCAATTCAAGCCGTATACGTACCAGCCGATGACTTGACAGACCCATCACCAGCGACAACCTTTGCTCACTTAGATGCAACAATTGTATTAAGTCGTCAAATCGCTTCATTAGGTATCTATCCTGCGGTTGATCCACTTGATTCAACCAGTCGTCAATTAGATCCATTGGTTGTTGGTCAAGAACACTATGATTGTGCACGAGGCGTGCAATCAATTTTACAACGTTATCAAGAATTAAAAGATATTATCGCTATTCTTGGTATGGATGAGTTATCAGAAGACGATAAATTGACCGTGGCTCGTGCACGTAAAATTCAACGCTTCTTATCTCAACCATTCTTCGTTGCCGAAGTGTTCACTGGTTCACCGGGTAAATATGTGCCATTAAAAGATACAATCAGTGCTTTTAAAGGCATCATGAACGGTGATTATGATCACATTCCTGAACAAGCATTCTATATGGTTGGTTCAATCGATGAAGCGATTGAAAAAGCGAAATCTCTGTAAGAGATTCATTGAACGGAGATAGTATTATGGCACTAACTTCCTATCAATTAGAAGTTGTTAGTGCTGAATCTCACCTATTTTCGGGTGATGTTCAGCGAATCAGAGTCACAGGTATTGAAGGTGAACTTGGTATTTACCCGGGTCATACACCACTGCTTACCACCATTAAACCAGGTATGGTAGGTATTGTGAAACTCAATGGTGAAGAAGAATTTATCTACCTATCGGGTGGTATATTAGAAGTTCAACCCAATATAGTAACAATCTTAGCGGATACGGCTATTCGAGGCGAAGACTTAGATGAAGCCAGAGCACAAGAAGCAGTCAGACGTGCCCAAGAACATATTAATCATCCAAGTGATGATATGTCATTTGCACAAGCCTCTGCTGAATTGTCAAAAGCTTTAGCTAAAATGCGTGTTATCGAATTAACACGCCGTATTGGACAATAGTTTCGTTATTAAAATCAAAAAGGTTACAAAAATTAGTTTTGTAATCTTTTCTGCTTTTCCAATAGTCCTGTTCAGTACCCCAATAACGACAAGTTTTCATATTCACACTGTGAAGTAAAACCGTTTATTACTTTTGTAATTGAATTGAATAATTAACTCATCTTTTTTTATATTGTTAAATTTTTATGTCATAAATAAAAATAATTAAATATGAGAATACGTTCAGCAAACTGCAAAATTTACTTTGATTAAGATAAATAATGAACGTTTTGTGTGTGTTTTTCTTTAATGATACCCATTAAGTTTAAAATTATAAAGACCCAAAATTTGTTTTCTATGAAGATAGGCTACTAGATTTATTAGTCACTATCAGCGATAATTTTGAATAATCTTTTCGAATTTAAAGCGACTATGTTTACCATTTATCATTCAAATCAAGTCGATCTGCTCAAATCATTGGTGAGTGAATTGATGCAAAGACAACCATTAGAAAATGTGTTCATGCCCGATATGGTGATTGTGCAAAGCCAAGGCATGGCGCAATGGTTGCAGATCGAGCTTGCTGATGCACTTGGTATTGTGGCAAACATTGCTTTTCCTTATCCAACTCAGTTTATCTGGCAAGTTTATCAATCTTTATTACCGGATTCGCCGATTGAAAACAGTTTTAATCCTGAAGCCATGACTTGGCGTCTATTTTATTTACTGCCTCAACTCATTGATAAGCCGGAATTTAGTGCACTCAAACATTATCTCAATATAGATAAAACAGAAAGGAAGTTATATCAACTGGCAACACGTATTGCTCGTTTATACGATCAGTACTTAGTTTATCGCCCTGACTGGCTAGCAAAATGGGAATCGAATAAAACCGTGGTCGAATTAAATCATCATCCCGATGAAATTTGGCAAGCGGAACTGTGGAGACAATTAATAGCCATTAGTCAACCGTATCACCGTGCAAATATCTACCAACAAATGCTTGATATCTTATTGGATGATCATTTTGATAAAAAAAAATTAAACACGTTACCTAACCGTATTTTCATTTTTGGTATTACTTCCCTTCCACCCATTTATCTTTCGCTACTCTCAGCACTTGGAAAACATATCGATGTGCATTTGATGTTTAACAATCCTTGCAAATGGTATTGGGGAGATATTGTCGAAAAACAGCTAACTGACATACAAAATACACCCGATAAAATCCCAAATTCACTTCTAACGTCATGGGGTAAACTAGGACGGGATTGTTTATTTTTATTACAGGAATTCCAAAACAAACAAGATATTGATGTGTTTGTTGATCACGATCGCACTTGTTTATTACACGCTATTCAGCAAGATATACTGGAGCTATATCCGTCAGATAAAACAGCACTTCACATTGACTCAACCGATAAATCAATTTCGTTTCATGCATGCCATAGCGAACAGCGTGAGGTCGAAGTACTCTATGACTATTTACTATCTGTCTTTGATGCTGATCCAACCATAGAGTTACGTGATTGCATTGTGATGGTTTCAGATATTGATAAATACATCCCTTATATTCGTGCCGTTTTTGGTAATGCTGAAGGTCAACGTTATTTACCTTTCACTATTTCCGATCAGAAAGCTCGAAATATTGATCCCATTGTGCAAGCATTTTTTGCGATTTTAAATTTTCCTCAAAGTCGATTTACGGCAGAAGAGT
Source organism: Gilliamella sp. wkB308 (assembly GCF_001690185.1). GTDB lineage: Bacteria > Pseudomonadota > Gammaproteobacteria > Enterobacterales > Orbaceae > Gilliamella > Gilliamella apicola_I. The sequence continues at coordinate 102,709 of NZ_LZGN01000034.1, read as the reverse complement.
TATTTAATTTACTGGAGATCCCAGCAATTGCGGAAAAATTTTCGATCAATGAATCACAATTAACGCTTTTAAGGACATGGATCATTGAATCGGGTATTCGTTATGGTCTTGAAAATGCCCACAGTTGGTTATTTGGACTTGAACGTTTATTGCTTGGTTATACGATGAGCAGTGAGCAAGGAAGCTGGCAACAAATACTCCCGTATGACGGCGCAACCGGTTTGGATGCTGAACTGATTGGTCAATTAGCTGAATTTATTAGTATAGTCTGTAAATGGGCAACATTGTTAAGTCAAGCCAAACCTTTAGTTGAATGGCAAAGTTGTTGCCTTGAATTACTCAATGATTTTTTTATTAGTAATGAACAACGTGAATCTATTTTATTGATGATTCAAGACGAGTGGCAAAAGCTGATTGACAGTGGATTGTCAGCAAATTTTGCGGATAACATATCGATGACTATTTTACATGATGCAATGCAATCACGTTTAGAACAAAATCATTTAGCTCATCGCTTTTTAGTGGGCAAAATCAATTTTTGTACTATGATGCCAATGCGTTCGATTCCCTTTAAAGTGGTATGTTTATTAGGCATGAACGATGGTGATTATCCTAGAACATCGCTACCGCTTGATTTTGATTTGATTGCTCAGTACCCAAGACGAGGGGATCGAAGTCGTCGCACAGATGATCGGTATCTTTTTTTAGAAGCAATTTTATCTGCTCAAAAACAACTCTACATGAGTTATATTGGGCGAGAAATTAAAGATAATACTGAACGTTATCCGTCAGTATTAATTGATGAACTATGGGACTATATCGTTCAATACTATGATAATACCAAAGATAGTACAAACGGTTTCGATAATTTACGTGTCATACATACGCGCACACCATTTAATCCTCAAAATTATTTAAATTCGCCTAAAAGCTATGCCAATGAATGGCTACCGGCAGCACAACAGCAAGGTGAAAGTCAATCCTTCATTAGTGATATTTCGGCGATGACGATTGATAACATTAGTCTTGATGAATTAAAACGATTCTATCAACACTCCATAAGATTTTTTTTACAAAAACGATTCAATTTCTATATTAATTATCTTGATGATACTTTACCGGATGCTGAAAATTTTAATCTGGATAATTTTGAACGATACCAGCTTAATTTAAAAATTTTAAATCAATTAATTGATCACACTATCCAAGAATCAGATTTGTATCATCGATTAGCATTAACCGGCGAGTTACCAGACGGCGCCTTTGGTCAGATTATTTATGATGAACAAAATGAATCTATGCAATCGTTAGCGAATAAAATTTGCCAAGAACGCCTGATACAAACTGCCGAAGAGGTCAATTTAACCCTTTTTGCTAATGGACAACATTACATACTGCAAGGCTGGTTAACCCATGTTCAAGAGGATGGAATTTTAACATGGCGACCATCGAAACTTTCGATCCGTGATGGCATAACATTATGGATCGATCATCTTATTTATTGCATCTCCAATCCAGAAAACACGAATAGTTATAGTCGTATCTATGGTCGGGAAGAGAGTGAATGGCGTTTTGAATATTTAAACCCTGAGCAAGCACAAATTATTTTAACAACTTTAATCGAAGGCTATTTGCAAGGTATTAATCAACCGTTACTCTTCCCAATTCAAAGTGCGTGGAACTGGTTAGTATCCGCGTATAATTCTAAAACAAATGAGATTGAAATCAGTCAAAAAGCTATCAATCAACTTAAAAACACTTGGCAAGGAGGGGGATTCAATTCAGCAGAATGTGATAATTATTATGCCCGATTATATCCTGAATTAACCAATCCACTTATTGAGCAGATTATTTATTCAGCTCGACAATTTTTATTACCCATTTTATTACATCAAGAAAAGGTAAAATAGGAGGCATTATGTTTATTGATACACATTGTCATTTTGATTTTCCCATTTTTACCGCAGATATCGCTGATTCTATTGAAAAAATACAGCAAGCAAAAATTGATGCGCTCCTTGTGCCCGCTGTCTCTGCGAATCATTTTCATACAGTATTACACCTTGCCGAACAATATAATGAAGTTTATGCAGCGCTTGGTTTACATCCCATTTATCAACACACAGAATCAGATTTAGAAAAATTATCCGATATTATTAATAAAAACCCCAAAAAATTAGTAGCAATGGGCGAAATTGGTCTGGATAAATACAATCTTGCCGTTGATTGGCAACAACAACTATTTTATTTTCGTGCACAGCTTACCTTGGCTAAAAAATATGATTTACCCGTATTAATTCATTCACGTAAAACGCATGACATTATGTACCACGAACTTCATCAAGCAAATTTACCGTGTCGGGGGGTAATACATGGATTTTCGGGCAGTTATCAACAAGCGATGCAATTTGTAAAACTTGGTTATTATATTGGTGTCGGAGGAGTGATAAGTTACGCGCGCGCTAATAAAACTCGCCAAACCATCGCCCAACTGCCTTTAGAAAGTCTTGTACTTGAAACGGACGCCCCCGATATGCCATTAAGTGGTCGACAAGGTCAAATTAATCGTCCAGAATATATCATTGAAATATTTAATATTTTAAGCCAATTACGCAAAGAACCCCAACCAGAAATACTTCGTACAATCTTATCTAATACCTTAACACTATTTAGTCGAATCAATCATTTGAAGCATTAATTATAAATAACTTTATAATTATATGTGGATTATCACCGCCAAACATTAGCGATACAAGGCAGTTTTTTTTGACTGGTTAAAATCGATTTTTAAATCCTGCGATTGTGTCTCTAACCCGCTTATTTACGCTATGAATATTAATATGCGTAATCGTCATCTATTTCTTGCCAATTATTGATAAGATAAACCGATCAAATCCAAACCGATAAGTATCACCAATTCACTGTAAAGAAAACTTAAATTAATTATGCTTTCTGGTTTATTTCATCGACGACAAAGTCGTTTCGAGGTAATATGAGATAAATTGTCTTCTATCATCTTATTGATAGCCTTAAAACTATCATCGCAACAATAATAGGTAATCACTATAATGAGCAATGATATTCAATTATCCCCTATGGTATATCGAATGTTGCCTTGGATTGCGGCAGTCGCATTTTTAATGCAATCACTCGATACATCAATTTTAAATACGGCACTCCCCTCGATTGCTAAAGATCTTCATGAATCCCCCTTAAATATGCAATCTGCGGTAATCTGTTATGCATTAACTTTAGCATTGTTTATTCCAATTAGTGGTTTATTATCCGATCGCTTTGGAACTAAAAATGTTTTTGTGACTGCCGTGTTTCTTTTTACAGCGGGATCGCTGTCTTGTGCCCTATCAAACACCCTTATTTTTATGGATATTTCAAGGGTTATACAAGGTATTGGCGGTTCAATGATGGTACCCGTTTCCAGATTAGTCTTAATCAAATCTTATCGGCGTAATGAATTTTTATCAGCGCTAAATACCTCATCCATTTTAGGGTTGGTAGGCCCTGTAATTGGCCCTGTTCTTGGCGGATATTTAGCCGAAATGATCAGTTGGCATTGGGTATTTTTAATTAATATCCCTGTTGGTATTGCCGGGATCATTATTGCTTGGAAATATATGCCAAACCTTAAAGGTGAACGCATCTATTTTGATTTTTGGGGCTTTGTCATTATTGCCATAACATTTATTAGTGCCACGTTAAGTTTGGAACTGTTAAGTGAGGGACAAAGTAGTTATATTTCTCTATTTCTGGCAATAATAAGTTTAATCTTTCTGTTTGGTTATCGATTCTACGCTCAAAAAGCAACTACCCCTCTATTTCCATTATCCTTATTTAGTATTCGCACTTTTAAAATCGGTATTATCGGTAATTTGATTAGTCGATTAGGTATTTCAGGGGTTCCTTTTTTAATTCCATTACTATTACAAGTTGGCTTTGGTTATTCAGCAATTGAAGCAGGAATGATATTAATTCCTATGGCGTTAGCTTCAATGGCAATTAAATCATTTATTCCTACAATTTTAGCTAAATTAGGGTATCGAAACGTCTTGATTGGTAATACTATATTGGCTGGGACGTTCATTTTATTAATGTCACAATTAAGTTTATCCACTCCGATCATCCTGATGTGTCTATTACTTTTTTGCATTGGTTGTACCAATTCATTACAATTTACGGCAATGAACAGTATCACTTTAGCTGATTTACAAGGTGAAACAACCAGTAGTGGAAATAGTTTAATGGCGGTAAACCAACAACTTGCTATTAGCTTCGGTATCGCCTTAGGTGCTGTGCTTGTTAGGTTAGTCGGTGAGGAAACCGCTACCATTAAGTCTTTCCAAATTACTTTTATGATATTAGGAATTATCACAATACTTTCTAGCATTGTGTTTGCAGCTTTAAAAAAACAAGATGGGCAAAACTTAACTGCTCATCATCAAGAAACAAGGAGATAACAATATGTTTCAATACCAAATCATTCCGGTTACTGCTTTTCAGGAAAATTGTAGCATTATTTGGTGTGATGAAACAAAGGATGCAGCCTTTATCGATCCCGGTGGTGAACCCGAATTGCTCAAAAAAGCCGTGGAAAAACTGGGCGTGAATATTAAACAAATCCTATTAACGCATGGACATTTGGACCACGTTGGCGCGGCTGTAGAATTAGCAAAACATTATGATGTAAAAATCATCGGATCAAATCAAGAAGATGAATTTTTATTTAGTGGATTACCTCAGCAATGTATTCAATTTGGTTTTCCTTATATTGAACCCTTTTTACCGGATCATTGGTTAAAAGAAGGGGATAAAATCAAAGTCGGCAATATTTCACTCGATGTACTTTATTGCCCAGGCCATACACCCGGTCATGTCGTTTTTATTAATCATCCTGATAAAATCGCTTTTGTTGGTGATGTGTTATTTAACGGTAGTATAGGAAGAACGGATTTTCCGAGAGGCAATCATGCCGATTTGATTTCTTCAATTAAACATAAGCTATTACCACTTGGTGATGATTTCGTTTTTGTTCCTGGACATGGCCCTATGTCTAGTTTTGGTCACGAGCGTATTAATAATCCTTTCTTAGTTTAATCAAAATATTACTGTTGTTATCACATTCATTTTTCATAGAGTGTGATAACCCTCTCAAAAGTAAACCTTTCCATAAAAAATCAGTTTACATAATAAAACTTTGCGTTATTATTAGCAAAATATTTACTTATCAAAGCAAGGTATAATTATTATGAAACATCAAGTTACCCCGTATTATCCAACCTTTATTACAACACTATTTAAGCTATCCTCTTGGCAACGAAAACTCTTTGTAACAACAAGTGCGGCATTATTATTAGGACTAGCCGCTAACATTAGCATTCCAACTTATCCTGTTCCTTTTACTTTACAATCGTTAGCTATACTCCTTATTGGTGCTTTTTTAGGACGTAAATTAGGTGCATTAGCAATAATTCAATATCTTTTTTTAGGTGCAATAGGATTACCATTGTTTGCCAACGGAAGTAGTGGCATGATAGCTTTTCTTTCCCCTTCTGCCGGTTATCTATATGGGGCGGTATTTAGTGCTTATTTAGCCGGCTTTGCCGCTGAAAAAGGTTATGATCGCCATTTTATTTTAGGATTAATCGCATTCGCTTGTGCACATTTATTAATCTTTGTGTTTGGCGTTCTTTATTTAGCTGGTTATTTACATATTAGCCTCATTGAAGCAATAAAACTCGGATATCTCCCTTTTGCTGGATTTGATGCACTTAAGTTTATCATAGCAACTTCAGTCATGTTCCTTTTATGGCGTTACCGTGCTAAAAATCACTGATTTAAAAAAAGGCGATATTATTTTTCAATGTCTGAACGAGGTTAATGCCTTTAATGATGCAGTCACCTGTTCAGGCGCAACACGTAACTTGGATGAGTTAACCAATAATATCAATCATGTAGGATTATATATTGGAAATAATATCGTTATTGAAGCAACGCCAAAATACGGGGTCATTGACCAAACGCTGACGCATTTTATCGATGCAGCGCAATTTAATATCATTGGTCGAATTGATAATTTAGGGTTGATTGAAAATGCCATTAAGCGAGCTAAAACATGTATTGGTCTACCTTACAACCATAGCTTTCGTCCAAATACAGCTGGACTCTATTGCAGTGAACTCATTACCTACGCTTTTCGAAACGAACACAATGAAAGTTATTTTGCTTTATACCCGATGAATTTTAGAGATTTAACGACTCATCAAGTTTTACCATATTGGATCGAATATTATCATTCGCTAAAAGAGAAGATCCCAGAACAACAGCTTGGATCTCACCCTCAACAACTCTTAAGGCAAACGGAATTATTCAAGATAATCCTAACACTTGAATAAAATAAAGGGAGGTTATTAAAACGAAAAAGCATTTAATACAATTTAACTATTGACATAACGCCATTAAATCTATAATATGCGCGCTACATTTCGGTTCCTCCATAGTTCAGTCGGTAGAACGGCGGACTGTTAATCCGTATGTCACAGGTTCAAGTCCTGTTGGAGGAGCCAACTTACCGAATTGTTAAAACCTGCTCATAGCAGGTTTTTTTTATTTCCAACAAATTACACTCCTTTTCAAATTTTAATATTGTGTTTAATGCAAAATGGTTAATAATATTTTAAAAATATAGTTACCCATAATACTTTTGATAACACTTTAAATGTTCAAAATTTATCTATAATGTTATTGTTAAATTAATAAGTAAGGAAATTTTTACTCATGCATATCCATTTTATTCTTCATGAAGAGTTTGAAGCACCAGGCGCTTATGAACAATGGGCTAAGTTACATCTTCATACGGTTACTTATTCAAGAGTTTATCTGGGTGAGCCACTTCCTGAAAGGATAGATAATATTGATTTTCTTATTATTATGGGCGGTCCACAATCCCCTGCTACAACTAAACGAGAGTGTGCACATTTTGATTCATTAGCAGAACAAACCTTCATTTTATCAGCAATTAAAGCGAATAAAATCGTTATTGGCGTTTGCCTTGGCTCCCAATTAATTGGCGAAGCACTAGGTGCACATTTTGAGCATAGTCCTGAAAAAGAGATCGGTAAATTCCCCATTACCTTAACGGAAATAGGCAAAAAAAATCCGCTTTTTTCTCATTTTGGCGATACGCTAGCAGTAGGTCACTGGCACAATGATATGCCTGGTTTAACGCAAAATGCGCAAATTATTGCTTATAGTGAAGGCTGTCCTCGGCAAATTATTGCTTATGGCAAATTGGTTTATGGTTTCCAATGTCATATGGAGTTAACACATGAGGTAGTTGAAAAGTTGATTGCCCACTCGCAAAATGACCTTAGTCAAGCGGCTAAATATCGTTTTGTTGATACAGAAGAAAAATTACGCCTACATGATTATAGTAAAATGAATTATAAACTCTTTGTTTTTTTGGATAAGCTTAGTCAATACTATCTGTCTGCTTCCACAAATTAAATTATATTATCGTTCATGGTTGGTTGTTCGAAATTATGCTAAATATTAAAAGTAGACAACCCCGAAAAACGAAGTAAATTGAGGTTAAAATTAGGTAAAGAGTATTTTATCTTAAAACGTAAAATTAATTGGTGGAAAATCGTAGGTCTTTTAGTATTGTCGATAGTCATAATCATTCATGTTGCTACTCTCATAAAAAACATCAATCGGTTTTATTAAGACAGTTAAAAGATGTTGATATATATTTTCAATATAACAAAATGACCAATCTGCGCATAGTAATTGAAAAACTCAATGTTTCTATCATAAAACTTAATCCACTCTTTTCAATTTGGCATAAGGTTGGGAAAGATATTGGCAGGAGGTTTTGTCAATTAGGCAATTTGATTTATTGATTATTCGATCGTTAAATAGTTCTGAACTATTCAAACAATAGATTGTGAGATAAGCAATTTGACCGTATACTCTGTAAAATATAGCAATAACGAATATCTAATTTTTGAAAGGAGTATCTTCATGGCTTACACTCTTGCACCTCTACCTTATGCTTATGACGCGTTAGAACCGTATATTGACTCGGAAACGATGCATCTTCATCATGACAAACATCACCAAACTTACGTCAATAATGCAAATGCGCTTTTAGAGACTTTACCGGCAGAACTTAAAGAATTATGTCCTGAAACTTTACTTAAAAATTTAGATAAAGTGCCAGCTGATAAACTAACAGGTATCAAAAACAATGTGGGTGGTCACGTTAATCACACCCTATTTTGGGAATTACTTAAAGTTGGTACCGAGCTTAAAGGTGAACTTAAAGCAGCTATTGAAAAAGATTTCGGTTCTGTAGATGCATTCAAAGAAAAATTCTCAGCAGCCGCTGCAACCCGTTTTGGTTCTGGTTGGGCGTGGTTAGTGTTACAAAATGGTAAACTTGAAGTAGTTTCAACTGCAAATCAAGATTCTCCTGTCATGGGCGAAAAATTCTCAGGTGTTTCAGGTACGCCTATTTTAGCCTTAGATGTTTGGGAACATGCATATTACTTAAAATACCAAAATCGTCGTGTTGATTATATTGGGGCATTTTGGAATGTAATTAATTGGGATAAAGTTGCTGAATTATACGCTCAAGCAAAAAAATAACTGTTTTTAGTATAGTTAATCAATTATCAATGACGCTTAATGCGTCATTTTTATTTATAGTATTATTTACCAATCATCGTATCTGCAAATTGGCAATTGCTAAATTATACTTAAATCCGCTACAATGGGCGATTAATTGAAAATCGCAAAACCGAACTAAATAATACATGTTTGAAATTAATCCGATAAAATCCAAAATAGCCGAACTTACCGAGCGCACTGATGTGATTCGGGGGTATCTTTGACTATGATTTAAAAAAAGAGCGACTTGAAGAAGTTAATGCCGAATTAGAACAATCAGAAGTCTGGGCAGATCCCGAAAAAGCACAAGCGTTAGGCAAAGAGCGGGTAACGCTTGATGAAATCATCAATACAATAGATTCTTTAACTCAAGGCCTTGACGATGTTGAAGGTTTGCTTGAACTTGCTATTGAAGCCGACGACCAAGATACGTTTAATGAAGCAAATCTAGAGCTTGAACAGTTAGAAAAAAAACTGGCTGGGCTAGAGTTTCGTCGAATGTTTTCAGGCGATTATGATAGTGCAGATTGTTATTTAGATATTCAGTCAGGTTCTGGAGGTACTGAAGCACAAGATTGGGCTGAAATGTTACTGCGAATGTATTTACGCTGGGCAGAATCTAAAGGCTTTACAACAGAAGTCATGGAAGTATCTGATGGCGATGTTGCAGGAATAAAATCTGCAACCATCAAAGTATCAGGCGACTATGCTTACGGTTGGTTACGTACCGAAACGGGCGTCCACCGTTTAGTACGAAAAAGTCCTTTTGATTCGGGTAATCGCCGTCATACATCATTTGCTTCTGTTTTTGTCTATCCAGAAATTGATGATAATATTGATATCGATATCAATCCTGCCGATCTTCGTATTGATGTCTATCGGGCATCAGGTGCTGGTGGACAGCATGTCAATAAAACCGAATCTGCTGTTCGAATTACACATATACCAACGGGAATTGTTACCCAGTGTCAAAATAATCGTTCTCAGCATAGTAATAAAGATCAAGCAATGAAACAGTTAAAAGCAAAACTGTATGAACTTGAAATGCAGAAGAAAAATGCTGAAAAGCAACAGATGGAAGAGAACAAATCGGATATCGGTTGGGGTAGTCAAATCCGTTCTTATGTGCTTGATGATTCAAGAATCAAAGATTTGCGTACCGGCGTTGAAACACGCAACACTCAGGCCGTTTTAGACGGTGATTTAGATCAATTTATTGAAGAAAGCTTAAAAGCAGGTTTATAAACCGCTTGGTGATAAATAAAAGGTAAAATTATGTCAACACAGCAAGAGCAACAAAACCATATTGAAGAGTTTAATAACGAGCTAACTATACGTCGTGAAAAACTAGCAAATATTCGCGAGCAAGGCATTGCTTTCCCAAATGACTTTCGTCGTGATGCTATTTCAAGTGATCTTCATAAATTGTATGACGATAAAACCAACGAAGAATTAATTGAGAATAAAATTACCGTCACTGTTGCCGGTCGAATGATGATGCGCCGTATAATGGGTAAAGCTTCTTTTGTCTCTTTGCAAGACGTTGCTGGGCAAATTCAACTTTATGTAACACGAGATGATCTTCCCGAAAATTTTTATAACGAGCAATTTAAAAAATGGGATTTAGGGGATATTGTCGGTGCTAAAGGTTATTTATTTAAAACTAAAACTGGCGAACTTTCTATTCACTGTGAAGAAATTCGCTTATTAACTAAAGCACTTCGTCCATTACCGGATAAATTCCATGGGCTTGCAGACCAAGAGATGCGTTATCGTCAACGCTACTTGGATCTCATCACAAATGAAGAGTCGAGAAATACATTTATCGCTCGTTCAAAAGTGGTAACTGAAATTCGCAATTTCATGCTTGAAAATCACTTTATGGAAGTTGAAACTCCGATGATGCAAGTTATTCCAGGTGGGGCGTCAGCAAAACCTTTTATTACACATCATAATGCCCTTGATTTAGATATGTACTTACGTATCGCACCAGAACTTTATTTAAAACGTCTGGTTGTTGGTGGTTTTGAACGTGTCTTTGAAATTAATCGTAACTTCCGTAATGAAGGGGTATCGCCAAGACATAATCCAGAATTTACCATGATGGAAATGTATATGGCGTATGCCGATTATAAAGATTTGATTGTGCTAACTGAAGCATTATTCCGCCGTCTGGCAATCGCTGTCACGGGTAATACCGTTGTTCAATATGGTGAACATACCTTCGATTTTGGTAAACCATTTATTAAAATGACTATGCGTGAAGCCATTTGTCATTATCGTCCAGAAACCAATAATGCTGATTTAGATGATTTTGATAAAGCATGTGCTATTGCTAATGCAGTAGGTATCAAAGTTGAAAAAGGTTGGGGACTTGGTCGAGTTGTGACTGAAATTTTTGAAGAGGTTGCTGAAGCCAATCTGATTCAACCGACATTTATTACCGAATATCCTGCTGAAGTATCACCACTGGCTCGTCGAAATGATGAAAATCCATTTGTCACAGACCGATTCGAGTTCTTTATTGGTGGGCGTGAAATTGGCAATGGCTTCTCAGAACTTAACGATGCGGAAGACCAAGCTCAACGTTTTGCTGATCAAGTGTCACAAAAAGATGCCGGTGATGATGAAGCAATGTTCTATGATGAAGATTATATTACGGCTTTAGAACATGGCTTACCGCCGACAGCTGGATTAGGCATTGGTATTGACCGAACGGTGATGTTATTTACGAATAGTCATACTATTCGTGATGTCATTTTATTCCCAACCATGCGTCCAATAAAATAAGATACTCTACTATTGAAAACTCACTTATCTCAATAAATAAGTGAGTTTTTTATTCCAATGCAAATATCTCTTATATATCTAAATAATATTTTTTAATTTAACTTACTACCACTCCGAAAATAGATACAATATTATATTTATCAATTGATTATTAAATAAGTAAGCCATTACTAACTTTGGATACCAATTAAAAATAATGTTTTTCATGCAACTAAAAATGAGAGTTCATCTTAATCAAGCGTATTTCAACAATTCACTGTTTTTTAAATTGAATCAATTTAAAAGAAAATACCCCAAAAATAATGATATTTCTTAAAACCTACAAAGATTAAATAAGTTATTGCTTACCAACCCAAATAGAAATGGATCATAATCTCAGTCATTCATCGCAATAAAATCGAGACTAAATATTAAAATAGTATAAATGTTAAAATCAGGATAGGTTTCTTATTCACTAAGAAAAACGACGAATAACATGTCATTTGTCATTAACCAGAGACTAAAAAAGTGAATGTCTACTCACTTTTTATCGATAAATGAATGACGTATTTTATGAAAATATCGCGCCCTTTCTTTAGTTTAATTTATCACGGTTAACGATTAATTCGTTAACCGTGATATTAACTGATCTTAATCAGTTTTGACTGTTTTGCTCGGATAAGATAAGATTAAATTTAATAAAATAGCTAAAATGCCACATAAACTTATCCCTTGCAATGCATAAGAACCAAAATCAAAAATCATCCCACCAATACCAAATACCAGCACTAATGAAACAATGCACATATTGCGCGAGACGGAAAGATCAACTTTATGCTTAATTAATATATTAATGCCAACGGATGCAATCGAACCAAATAAAAGCACCATAATTCCGCCCATAACAACAGTTGGGATAGTACTCAAAAATGCGCCGATTTTACCAATAAATGACATTAAAATTGCCCAAATTGCTGCCCATGTCATTACACGAGTTTTGAAATTTCGTGTTAAGGTAACTGCCCCAATTACTTCTGCATAGGTAATACAAGGCGGTCCACCAAAAAAGCCTGCAGTCGAAGTTGCTAACCCATCCCCCAAGAGTGTGCGTTGTAATCCCGGTTCACGAGTATAATCTTTGCCAGTAACAGAACTAATCGCCATGATATCACCAACGTGCTCAATCGTTGGTGCAATAACAATAGGTATCATATATAAAATAGCTTGCCAATGAAATTCAGGAAAAGTGAAATCCGGTATCTTAAACCATGGCGCATCAATAACCGGTTGAAAGTTGACAATACCCATTATCCAAGACATCACATAACCAACGACAATACCTGCAATAATTGGAACAAGTTTGAAAAATCCTTTCGCCCAAATTGCCACAATTAGCGTTGTCAATAATGAGGCCATTGAAATCATAATTAATTGATAATCCTTAACCTGAAGACCACTATCTTTACCCATTGCCATACCCACTGCGACAGGCGCAAGAGATAAACCAATGACCATAATAATAGGACCAGTTACCACTGGCGGTAAAATACGATCGATAACATGTTTACCATTTAGTTTGACTAATAAAGCAAAAAACATAAACACAAATCCTGCTGCAACCAATCCGCCCAAAGTTGCAGGAATCCCCCATTGAGCTACACCAAATGAGATCGGTGCAATAAAGGCAAATGAGGAAGCTAAAAATACCGGTACTTTGCCTTTCGTTGTGAGTTGAAACAATAGCGTTCCTATACCCGCTGTAAACAATGCGACATTAGGATTTAACCCAGTTAATAGCGGCACTAACACTAACGCACCAAAAGCAACAAAGAGCATTTGTGCACCAGTAAAAATATCTTGCCAAGCAGGTTTCTCCTGTGATGTTTTATATTTTTGTTTATTATTTATTTTATTTGACATGTTGATCATCTCCACTTCAACTTAATCTTTTAAACTCATTTTTTAAGCATAAAAAAACCGGCTAAGCCGGTTTAAAAAATGAAATTTTATTTAGTGCCGAATATTTTATCTCCAGCATCGCCAAGTCCTGGTAAAATGTAACCTTGTTCATTTAACCGTTCATCAATGGATGCAGTATAGAGTTCAACATCTGGATGTGCTTTTTCTAATGTTTTGATACCTTCAGGTGCAGCCACTAAAACTAATACTTTAATGTTTTTACACCCTGCTTGTTTTAATAAATCAATCGTCGCCACCATTGATCCACCCGTTGCTAGCATAGGGTCAACAACCAAAGCCATTCGTTCCGCAATGTCCGACGTTAATTTTTGGAAATAAGGCACTGGTTCAAGGGTCTCTTCATTACGATAAAACCCAACGACGCTAATACGAGCACTCGGCACATGCTCAAGCACACCATCCATCATACCTAAACCGGCACGCAGGATTGGTACTACAGTTATTTTTTTACCTTTGATTTGCTCAATTTGAACGGGTCCACACCAACCTTCAATGGTCACTTTTTCAGTAGGTAAGTCAGCCGTGGCTTCATAAGTTAATAAACTACCAACTTCGCTGGCAAGCGCACGAAAGTCTTTAGTACTAATATCATGTTCGCGCATTAAACCGATTTTATGACGTACAAGAGGGTGTTTAACTTCAACTATTTTCATGGAGGGCCTCAGTGTTATTTTGCTGAAAGATTTTGGTCACTTTAAATAACCACTGAGGGGTGATTTTAACATAGATAGAAGCGAGAGAAAACTCAAATTAAATTGCTAAGTTTTATAAAACCAAAAAAGATAATAATAAGTAAAAAGTATAAAATTGATGAAAAATTTGTTTTATGTAATTTTTTTGATTAGAATAACCAGCCGCCTTAGTAAGGTGGTTTTTAATTGTTAATTATTAAATTTTATAGGAAAGAAATAGGATGAATTGGTTTATCAATTGTTTTACAAAAAATTATGTTAATTTTAATGGCCGTGCTCGTCGTCAAGAGTACTGGATGTTTATTTTATTCTTAGTAATTATACAAGCTGTGAATCTTATTGTGATAGGTTTTATTTCTGAAGCTTTAAGCGCTATCTTATATCTTATCGTTGCATTTGGGAGCTTATTACCTAATCTTGCTGTAACTGCTCGTCGTTTACACGATACAAATAAATCAGGCTGGCTCATGTTGATCGCTCTTATTCCTCTTGTTGGTGGTATTATTTTAATCGTCTTTTTAGCTACAGATTCAACACCTGGTAGCAACCAATATGGCGAAAATCCTAAAGGGATTCAGTAAGTTTTTTTATTCTTTTATTCTCATCAGCGAATCTGATGAGAATATTAACACCACATGATCGTATTGACTATTTTTAGTTTAACTTCACTTCTAAATCGCTTTCAAAAAACCAAATAATTTATATAATTCTGTCTAATTTCAAGGTAATTTAGGTTGCCAGTCAATAGCTGCTTTACCTTGTTGGACAATAAGATTATTAGCTTTGGAAAAATGTTTACAACCTAAAAATCCACGATGGGCTGATAAAGGTGAAGGATGCACAGAAGTTAATACATGATGTTTTTGCCGATTAATAAATTGCCCTTTTTTTTGCGCAGGTGATCCCCATAACAAAAACACCACTCCCTCAAGATGTTTGTCTATAGCCGCTATAACATTATCGGTAAAAGTCTCCCAACCTATTTTGGCATGTGAATGAGCTTGACCAGCTTCCACCGTTAATACCGTATTAAGCAAAAGTACCCCTTGAGTCGCCCAAGATGCTAAATAACCATGAGATGGGATCTGAAAACCAGGAATATCGGTAGATAACTCTTTATAAATATTTAATAATGAAGGAGGAGGTTTAACTCCCGGTAACACGGAAAAAGAAAGTCCATGTGCTTGATTCGGTCCATGATAAGGATCTTGACCTAAAATGACAACTTTGATGTCATTAAAAGCAGTAAAACGAAATGCATTAAATACATCGTGTTGAGGAGGATAAATGATTTTACCGCTATTACGCTCAGCGGTAACAAATTGCATGATTTTTTGAAAATAGGGTTTGTCTTTTTCAGTACCAATAACATCATGCCATGTTAATTGTGTTGTCATAGTTTGTCCACGCCGTAAAATTACTTAATATATCTTGCTAAAAATTTCTCATTTTTACTAATCATAACCTATAGCGCTATAAAAGTTAAATAAAAGGTACAGCTTATCGTATTAATAGCTTTTTTTGACTTTAATCAAATTATATAAGTGTTATATTAACCCTAATATTTTAGGGGCAATAACGCTCATAGGAGGTTTTAAAATGATTACAGGTATCCAAATTACTAAAGCTGACAACTCAGCACTTCTTAATTCTTTTTGGTTATTAGATGACTCGACTAATGAAGCGCGTTGTGTCGCAGCTAAATCAGTATATAAAGAAGATCAAGTCATTCCAACAGCTGAACTTGGTCAGTTTGAATATCGTGAAATTCCTTTAGATGTTGCACCGACTATCAAAGTTGAAGGTGGACAACATTTAAATGTTAACGTACTTCGTCGTGAAACGCTTGAAGATGCTGTACAACACCCAGAAAAATATCCACAATTAACTATTCGTGTTTCTGGTTATGCGGTACGTTTCAACTCATTGACAGCAGAACAACAACGCGACGTTATCGCTCGTACATTTACAACTAAAATGTAATTTTTTGATAACACATTATATAAACCCAGTACTTACTGGGTTTATTTTTATCTGTTATCCTTCAGCTCAATCAATCTAGCCTCAATCGTGTGATCAAATTGGAACGAAATCACATTAAATATATAGAAAGCATCTTATTTTGTCTTGCGATATACTGAGCAAGATAAATGGCTAATACCTCATCTTTACCAAGCCACAACCTACTTCTAACAACTGTTAACTATATTCTGGCAATGAATTCTGTTTTTATTAGTTTCTAAAGCTGCATTAATTGCCTCTTCTAATTAATCAAATCGATCGATATCTCAATAGATTTAATTGCTTTTTGAAGGATACCTATTAATAGCATTTATACAGAGCTATACTAATAAATTTGAGAAGATATATCGCTTAAAAGAGCGAAAAGTAAGTAGATAATAAAGAGTATGTTTAAATATGATGGTAATAGCATCCAATAAAATCAAACCTAAGATAAAAGTATAAAAAAACGAGATTAGCAAAACTAATCTCGTTTATGAATAAATCGTTTTTTTTAACCAAAAAACTTCTTCACTTTATCAAAAAAGCTCTTCTCTTTTGGACTGTGCTTAGAGCTTTTATCGGCTTTAAAACTTTCACCTAACTCTTTAAGCAATTCCTTCTGTTTACTGGTTAAATTAACTGGTGTTTCAACAACCACATGGCAATAAAGATCACCAATGGAACTTCCACGTAACGATTTAACACCTTTACCTCGTAAGCGGAACACTTTACCTGTTTGTGTTTCAGCAGGGATAGTTAAGCTTACTTTACCATTTAGTGTTGGTACTTCTACTTCTCCACCTAACGATGCTAAAGCAATATTAATTGGAATTTCACAATGTAAGTTAGTACCATCACGTTCAAAAATAGCATGTGGTTTAATTTGCATTTGAACATATAAATCACCAGCTGGTGCGCCATTTAAACCTGCTTCACCTTCACCGGAAAGTCGAATACGACTACCTGTATCAACGCCGGCAGGAATCGTTACAGAAAGGGTCTTAGTTTTCTGAACGCGTCCTTCACCATGACATTTTTTACATGGATTTTTTACCACTTTACCCCGACCATGACAGGTTGGACACTCTTGCTGCACAGCAAAAAAACCTTGTCGCATTTGTACCACGCCTGCACCATGACAGGTTTCACACGTCATTACATCTGAGGCTTTTTCAGTTCCTTGTCCATGACAAACATCACAAATTACCCAAGTCGGTACTTTTATCTCTTTGCTGACACCTGCAGCAGCTTCTTCCAGTGTTAACGAGATATTATATTGCAGATCTGCGCCACGTGAGGAAGTTTGACTACGTCCACGACCACCACCAAAGAAATCACTAAAGATATCATCAAATGCAGAACCGCCGCCAAAACCACCGAAGCCACCAAAACCACCGCCGCCTGCGCCATGCCCTTGTTCAAAGGCTGCATGACCATATTGATCATAAGCCGCTTTCTTTTGCGCATCGGTTAATACTTCATAAGCTTCTTTAACTTCTTTGAATTTCGCTTCTGCTTCAGCTTTATTATCCTGATTTTTGTCAGGATGATATTTCATGGCTAGGCGTTTATAGGCTTTTTTTATCTCAGCTTCACTGGCACTTTTACTCACGCCTAATGTTTCATAATAATCTTTCTTCGCCATAATTAACCTTTATTTTTTATTGCATAAACAACTAAACGGGCTTGAGTTACCTCGCGCCCGTTTAATGTGTTACATGTCTAAAACTCGTTGAAATAACTCATTAAAAAACATTTTAGTTAACGATTATTTTTTATCATCATCAACTTCTTTAAAGTCAGCGTCAACAACATCATCTTGAGCCGAAGCGCTACCATTATTTGCTTGACCTGCAGATTGATCTGCTTGCGCTTGTTGTTGAGCTAATTCAAGTAATTTTTTTGATGCTTCCATTAACGCATTAATTTTAGCTTCAATTTCAGCTTTATCTTCACCACGAGCAGCATTTTCTAATGCAGTTACCGCATCTTCAATCGCTTTTTTATCATCAGCAGATAATTGATCGCCTGCATCAGTCACTTGTTTACGAGTTGAGTGAACAAGGTGATCTGCTTGGTTACGTACTTGTGCTAACTCTTCAAACTTACGGTCAGCTTCAGCATTTGCTTCCGCATCATTGACCATTTTTTGGATTTCTTCTTCACTTAAACCTGAAGAAGCTTTAATGGTAATGTTTTGTTCACGACCAGTATTTTTATCTTTTGCTGATACATGTAAGATACCATCGGCATCAATATCAAAAGTCACTTCAATTTGTGGCATACCACGTGGTGCAGCTTGAATACCATCAAGGTTAAATTGACCTAATGATTTATTATCACCAGCACGTTTACGCTCACCTTGTAATACATGAATCGTTACCGCAGATTGGTTGTCTTCAGCGGTTGAGAATACTTGACTATGTTTAGTTGGAATAGTCGTATTTTTCTCAATTAAGGTAGTCATTACACCACCCATCGTTTCGATACCTAAAGACAATGGTGTGACGTCAAGTAATAATACATCTTTAACATCACCACCAAGAACACCACCTTGTACCGCAGCACCTACTGCTACTGCTTCGTCAGGGTTAACGTCTTTACGTGGTTCTTTGCCAAAGAAGTCTGCAACCGCTTTTTGTACCATTGGCATACGGGTTTGACCACCAACTAAAATCACATCTTTAATATCAGAAACAGTAAGACCTGCATCTTTTAATGCTGTTTTCACTGGTTCCATAGAGCGTTTAACTAAATCTTCGACTAAAGATTCAAGTTTAGCGCGTGTCACTTTAATATTTAAATGTTTAGGGCCTGATGCATCAGCTGTGATATAAGGTAAGTTGATATCAGTTTGTTGCGCTGATGACAATTCGATTTTTGCTTTCTCTGCTGCTTCTTTTAAACGTTGCATTGCAAGTGGATCATTTTTAAGATCGAAACCTTGTTCACGTTTAAATTCATCAACTAAATAGTTAATTAAACGAGAGTCAAAATCTTCACCACCTAAGTGAGTATCACCATTAGTTGCTAATACTTCGAAAGTTTTTTCGCCATCGACATCATCAATTTCGATAATTGAAATATCAAATGTACCACCACCAAGGTCATAGACTGCAATTGTGCGGTTACCCACATCTTTATCTAAACCATAAGCAAGTGCAGCAGCTGTTGGTTCGTTAATAATACGTTTAACATCTAAACCAGCAATACGACCCGCATCTTTAGTTGCTTGACGTTGCGCATCATTAAAATAAGCTGGAACGGTAATAACCGCTTCTGTTACTGGCTCACCAAGATAATCTTCTGCAGTTTTCTTCATTTTCTTTAGTACTTCAGCAGAAATTTGTGGTGGCGCAATTTTTTGACCTTTTACATCTACCCACGCATCGCCGTTATCAGCTTTAACAATTTTATATGGCATAATACCCACATCACGTTGTACTTCAGCATCTTCATAACGACGACCAATTAAACGTTTAATGGCAAATAATGTATTTTGCGGATTTGTTACTGCCTGACGTTTTGCTGGTTGACCAACTAAAATTTCACCATCTTGTGTGTAAGCAATAATCGACGGGGTTGTACGGTCGCCTTCAGCATTTTCTAAAACTTTAGCTTGACCATTATCCATTACTGCAACACATGAATTTGTTGTACCTAAATCGATACCAATAATTTTACCCATAATCTTTTCTCCTCAAAACCTGTATTTTATTTCTTATATATAAGACTGAAATTGTGATTTTCAAGTCTTTAATTTAGTCAAAGAAATGTTAGTGTTTCCACATAGATGGGAACATTATTATTAATATCAAGGGGGGGAATGAAAAATTATTTTTGCATAAATCTTGATTATAAAGTTTTCTACACTTATTATTGCCGCTCTTTTTTTAATAAGACACATTTTATAGGATCCTTATGGAACAAACTAAACTTGCAAATCCAGGTCCACTAGGACTAATGGGATTTGGTATGACAACCATTTTATTGAATATTCATAATGCGGGATTTTTCCCTGTGATGACAGCAATCGTTTCTATGGGTATTTTTTATGGTGGACTAGCACAAGTGATCGCTGGAATTTTAGAATTTCGCAAAGGTAACACTTTTGGGACAACAGCGTTTACTTCATATGGTTTCTTTTGGATTGCGCTTGTTGGCATTTGGTATTTACCAACCTCACCAGCAACAGCACCAACCGATGCAACCTTTGTTGGTATCTTCCTTGCATTATGGGGGATTTTCACCGCATTTATGTTTATCGGTACGTTAAAAGGTAATCGAGTATTACAATTTGTTTTTGCTAGTTTAACTGTCCTATTTGCGTTATTAGCAATTGGTAATATTTCTGGTAATCACAGTATCATTCATATCGCAGGCTTTGAAGGGATTATTTGTGGTGCTAGTGCGATTTATTTAGCAATGGCTGAAGTACTTAACGAACAATACGGACGCACTATTTTACCAATTGGTGCACCTAAAGGCGCTGCCCACTAATCGTCGCTGTTATTAAAACAAGTGATGAGAGCAATAAAAAAACGGGGTATTCCCCGTTTTTTTATGTCAATGAATAACGACATTTAACGCTTATTTTTTATAAGCATCGTTATGTACACCTACTGCCGCACGGCCTGATGGATCATTAAGATTTTTGAATGACTCATCCCATTCAATCGCTTTTGCCGTAGAGCAAGCAACAGTTGGACCACCCGGCACACAATGTGCTGCACTTTCAACGGGGAATAGCTCATCAAAAATTTCTCGGTACATGTAAGCTTCTTTCGACGTTGGCGTATTATAAGGAAAACGGAATTTTGCATTTTCCAATTGTTGATCCGTGATTTTGCTTTCTGCAATCTCTTTTAAAGTATCGATCCAACTATAACCAACACCATCAGAGAATTGCTCTTTTTGACGCCAAACCACAGACGCAGGTAAATAAGATTCAAATGCTTCACGAACAATGTGTTTTTCCATTTTTCCGTTACTACCACACATTTTATCTTTCGGATTAATGCGCATTGCCACATCTAAGAATTTCTTATCAAGGAATGGGACACGAGCTTCAACACCCCATGCAGCCATCGCTTTATTAGCACGTGCACAATCATACATATGTAACGCTGCTAATTTTCGCACCGTTTCTTCATGGAACTCTTGAGCATTTGGCGCTTTATGGAAATAGAGGTAACCACCAAATACTTCGTCAGCACCTTCACCAGATAACACCATTTTAATACCCATTGCTTTAATTTTTCTTGCCATTAAATACATTGGCGTAGAAGCACGGATAGTTGTGACATCATAAGTTTCAATAAAATAAATAACATCACGAATGGCATCAATACCTTCTTGAATAGTAAAGTTAATTTCGTGGTGAACTGTACCAAGATGATCGGCAACCGCTTGTGCTGCTTTAAGATCTGGCGCACCTTTTAAACCCACTGCAAATGAATGCAATTGTGGCCACCAAGCTTCAGATTTTTCATGATCCTCAACACGACGCGCTGAGAATTTTTTAGTGATTGCCGAAATAACGGAAGAATCAAGCCCACCAGATAATAAAACACCATAAGGCACATCTGACATAAGATGGCTTTTAACAGACTCTTCTAATGCTATTCGAAGCGCATTAATGTCTGTTTTATTATCTTTGACGTTTTCGTAATCCATCCAATCACGTTTATAGTAGGTTTTAATTTCACCTTCAGTGCTTGATAAATAGCATCCAGGAGGAAAAGCTTCAATCGTTTTACAAACGGGGACTAACGCTTTCATTTCAGAGGCGACATAGAATGTACCATTTTCGTCATGTCCCATATACATTGGGATAATACCAATGTGATCACGACCAATAAAGTAAGTGCCTTTATTAATATCATAGAGAATAAAGGCAAACATACCTTGTAGTTCATCAAGACAATCAATTCCTTTTTCTTGATAGAGCGCTAAGATAACCTCACAGTCAGAACCTGTTTGAAATTCATAGCGATCTTTGTACTGATTTCGGAGTTCTTGATGATTATAAATTTCGCCATTTACCGCTAAAACGAGAGTTTTATCTTTATTATAAAGCGGTTGAGATCCTGTATTAACATCTACAATTGATAAACGTTCATGAGCAAGAATTGCTTTATCAGAAGCAAAAATACCAGACCAATCCGGCCCACGATGACGCTGTAGACTTGATAGTTCTAATGCTTTTGTTCGTAGTTGTTCCGGATCTGATTTAATATCAAGAATACCTAAAATCGAACACATTGATTTTCTCCACTTAAAATCGCAAACGCGATACTATTTGTACGTAAAAATAACTATATGAAAATTTGAAAATTTTTTTATTTTAAATTACTTTGCGCTTTATTCTTACCAAGCTTAAAGCGCAAATAATAAAGGTAGACAGCATACACACTATTTATAAACAATTAAAGTCCCAAGTCGTGATACTTTTCCTATCGTTGCAAAAAGAAGTTAACGACTTTATGACATCATTACTTTCTTTTCCATTGACCTTGTTGTTTTATATATTGTCCAGCAGGCATTTTTTCCTGAGCTTTCGTTCCTGCCCTTACTTCAACTTCGTTCAAAGGAACTTTACTTTCAGCAGAAACTTTTTGATATTCTTGTTTACGAGCTTGATTAATGAGTTGTGCTATTTCACTTGCATTGCTTTCGTTTTTAACCACACCCAAATAGCCATCCTCTTGTTCGCCTACTAAACCACTCGCTTTTGCTTGACTTAATGCGTTAATCGCTTGATCTAAATTTAATGCAAACACGGGTAAAGATAAAGCTGCTGTTAATAATGCAATCGTTAACTTTTTATAAATAGTCATAATAACCCCTTTAATAAATACTTTATATTTCATTAACGCCAAAGTGATTTACACTCTTAATTCACTTTTGACAACGCCAACCAAAATATAACCGTGAATCTTCAATAAATAATTAATATAAACCAGATTTATTAATTACATTGTCTAACGCTTTATCAACCTTTATGTTGATTTCATGGTCTATTTTAACATTCAAATTTATGTTTATTGGCTCATTGGGTGCCTGAACTCTCACCGTCGGCGAGCATCCCATTAATACGCTACTCACTACCATGACTGCAATCACATTCCGTATCATAAAAATAGCCTCTTTCATTTATCATGATTTTTTTTCAATCGTGCCTCAATTCGTTTACGAATCGGTTCACTAATTTGGTCTGATAAAAGTAAACTGGTCATTAATTTAGCGATATTTTCTTCCAGCGTGATATTTAAATTCACCGCTTTACCATTTTGCACGTCTAAATTATTTCCTTGAATAGTCAGACCTAACTTAGCAATATCATTAGCGTAATCAACTTTACTCGAGAGCTTAGTATAATGAAAATTTTTAAGAATATCAGTGAGTATTTTCATATTTGGATTATTTTTTACATAATCTTTTAGCGCTGAATTTTCAAACTGTAATTCACCCTGATTAGTTGAAACTAATTGACCATTTTTAACGACCAGCTTATATGATAGCTCATTTTTGTTTTTAACTTCACTTAATGTAATCGGTAAGATGCCATCTATCGTCCCATTACCGGCAAGCCCTTCAACCGGATATTTGGCTAAAATATCTTTTAATTGTATTTGTTTTAGTCTGACATTAATTTGTTGAGGCAATCTGGATAAATTCAATTTTCCTTTATCAACCGACAACTGACCAGAAAATAGCCTAGCTTGTAATTTTTTCCACGTAATGACACCGCTAGTCGGTGCAGTTAAAGTTGACGAATAAGCGCCAGCAACATTAACTTTTTCAAAACCAATGCCAAGATTGATTTCTTGAATATATAAATCAGATGTGAAAAGCGTAAAATTATTGTTGTTAACCGAAAGATTAATATTACCCGTTGCCGATTTAATCTCACTATTTTTATAAAGACCATTAAACTGACTAATCGTTAATTGACCTGTCGCTGAGGTTTGATCCAATTGAAATGGAAGCGGTGACTGAATTTGAAAGCGGACATTTCCACTTAGATCATTAACAATGAAATCTTCCGAGACATTCGCTTTTTTTAAGCTAAATGACGCATTATCCAAATTGGTCAGTGTAAGCTGTTTTTGGGTTATCGATCCTTTAAACGGTAAGGATAAATCGCCATTTTGTATGCCAAATTGAGCTAATGAGGTCGTAAACATGCCATGTTGAATATCAATACGCGAATCGGCTTCATTAAATTGTAAAACAGTCGATAACTTTGCAGCATATTGGGTATTGGTGGATAACTCAAGCTGTATAGCTTGTGGCTGTTTATCCATATCTAGCTTGATATCAAACAAAGGCACTTTGTTTTGATAAAATCGCAACGAATGAATATGAATAGCTTTAGGTAACCAATATAATATTGATGAAAAAGATGAAGTATCAAATTCAGATGGATTAAGGTGATCAGACTCGCCATCAACTCCGTGATCGCTAATATTCTCTGCTTTAGCGTTAACGGGCTGCCAATAGATATCTACATTTTCTGCTGATAGATTTGACCAAGAAACATGCAATTTTTTTGCCGTTAAAGATAATTGTGATTGCTGAGAAACGGTAAAAGTATCAAATGATACCCCATCAAAACCAATATTGAAGCCATGCCAATCTAAGGTTAACTGATTTTTTTGCTTAAAAGACAACCAATAATGCCATCCAAACAGACCTAGCAATGAAATAATCAGCATAAAAATAAATGAAAACCAATAGCGTTTTTTCAAGCGAGCCATAAATAAACTCTCTACTTAGCAAGGTTTATTGCCGAGTGTTGCTCGGCAATGCAATAATATTACGCTGGTGACTGTTCTCGCTGTGCGATATAAGCTAATGCTTTATCAATTCTAGATAGTGTTCGTTTTTTGCCAATGGCAAATACCGTTGCATCCACGGATGGCGATTGCCCAATTCCTGTTACTGCAACACGCAATGGCATTCCCACTTTCCCCATTCCAACATCAAGTTCAGTCGCCGTGGCTTCAATAGCATGATGAATTTTATCAATTTGCCAGTCAAAATCAGCAATTGCACCAATTTTAGCTTTGATAAGTTCTAACGGCTCTTTAGCTACGGGGCGCAAATGTTTTTTAGCGGCATCAGCATCAAAATCATCAAAATCTTGGTAACAATAACGGCATGATTCCGCCATTTCTTTAAGTGTTTTACAACGTTCACCAAACAATTTAATAATTGTGATTAAATCTGGGCCTTGTGTTAAATCATAGCCTTGATGATTCATATGCCAAACTAAATGCTGAGCAACATAATCAGCATCTAAATGATTAATATAATGATGATTTAACCACAATAATTTTTCAGTATTAAAAGCACTGGCTGATTTGCTTACTGCATCTAAGGTAAAATAACTAATCATTTCAGGCACGGAGAATATCTCTTGATCACCATGTGACCAGCCTAAGCGTACTAAATAATTGAGTAAAGCTTCCGGTAAGTAGCCATCATCACGGTATTGCATCACACTCACCGCACCATGACGTTTAGATAATTTTTGTCCGTCGTCCCCTAAAATCATAGATACATGACCATACTCAGGAAGCGGTGCGCCTAATGCTTTGAGAATATTAATTTGACGAGGTGTATTATTGATATGATCTTCACCACGAATCACATGCGTAATTTCCATATCCCAATCATCCACCACAACACAAAAATTGTAAGTTGGTGAACCGTCTGTTCGCCGAATAATTAAATCATCAAGCTCTTTATTGGCAATCTCAATAGGGCCACGGATTAAATCGTTAAATACGACAACACCATCAATCGGATTGGCAAAACGGACAACATGCGGTTCACTATGGTTATGTTGTTTTTGGACTTCATCACAACGACAATGGCCATCATAACGTGCTTTTTCGCCTTTCGCCATCTGCTCTTCACGCAGTTTTTCTAAGCGTTCTTTTGAGCAATAGCAACGATAAGCTGTTCCTTTAGCAAGCATTTCATCAATCACTTGATTATAGCGATCAAAACGTTTAGTTTGGAAATAAGGACCTTCATCCCATGATAATTCTAACCAATTCATCCCCTCCATGATCGCTTCAATGGCTTCTGGCGTTGAACGCTCTAGATCAGTATCTTCAATACGCAAGACAAATGCACCTTGTGCATGACGAGTATAAAGCCAAGAATAGAGCGCGGTACGTGCTCCTCCAACATGTAAATAACCGGTTGGGCTTGGTGCAAAACGGGTTTTAATTTTCATGAAATAATCCTAATAATAATAAAAAAGAGCACGTAAACGAAAAAAGCGTTAACAGCGCTCTTTTATTCAATTCGGTTAACTAACTAACCAGAATAATAACATTTTGATATAAATTCAGTTTCGTTACTTATTCTAACACGCTAAAAGGTTTGAGCAATAGCCTATTCACGCCTTAAAATCGATCACAAATTTTCAAGATGTTTGAGCTTAAGCCTACATTTAAATCTAAAAACAGAAAACATCTTATAATTTACTAATGCTGATGAAAAATTAGTGTGCTTCATCCCAATTATCACCGACGCCAACATCGACTTTTAATGGCACAGATAATTGATAACAATTTTCCATAATGGATTTGATTTGTGCACTGTACTTATCAACCAATTCTTGTTTGACTTCAAATACCAATTCATCATGCACTTGCATCACCATTCTGATATTGCCAGACGGTTGGTTGTTAATCCAATCACTCATTTTTATCATCGCAGTTTTAATAATATCCGCCGCGGTACCCTGCATTGGCGCATTAATTGCTGCTCGCTCGGCTCCTCGTTTTTCTATGCCGTTAGTCGAGGTGATTTTAGGCAGATATAAACGTCGACCAGATAAGGTTTCGACATAACCTTGCTGTGCTGCCAATTGACGCGTCTCTTCCATGTAAGTTTGTACCCCCGGATAACGTTCAAAATAGCGATCGATATAGAATTGCGCTTCTTTACGAGGAATATTGATCTGTTTTGATAATCCAAAAGCACTCATTCCATAAATCAAACCAAAATTGACCGCTTTAGCGCGTCTACGTTCTTCCGACGTCACATCTGATTCAGGTTTACTTAATACTTCACTCGCCGTCACACGGTGGATATCTTTGTCATGGGCAAACGCATTGAGTAAACTTTTATCTTGCGATAGATGTGCCATGATGCGTAATTCAATTTGTGAATAGTCAGCAGAAATAATCTTATACCCTTCTGGTGCAATAAATGCTTGGCGGATTCGACGCCCTTCTTCATTGCGTACCGGTATATTTTGCAAGTTAGGATCATTGGAAGATAAACGTCCTGTTACTGTCCCAATTTGATTGTAATTCGTATGAATACGATGATCGATAGGACTAATCATTAAAGGTAATTTATCTGTATAGGTATTTTTGAGTTTAGCCAATCCTCGATAAAATAAAATCATACGTGGTAATTCGTACTCATTAGCCAATTCACTCAACACATCTTCACTGGTTGACGGATCACCTTTTGGCGTTTTTTTCAAAACAGGCAATTGATGTTTATCAAATAAAATTGCTTGAATCTGCTTTGGCGAAGCAGGATTAAATTTTTCACCAGCCAGTGATTGAAGTTCGGCTTCCGTCGCCATTAACTGTTTGGCAAGTTCATGGGAATAATCATTTAACTGTTTAGCATCAACCAATACCCCTGTTCTTTCCATTTCAGCCAACACAATGGCCAAAGGCATTTCAATATCAGTAAACAGTTTAGTTAATTTTGAATCTTTTTCTAACTCTGGCCACAGTTTTTCATGTAATTGTAACGTAATATCTGCATCTTCTGCTGCGTATTGTGTCGTTTTTTCAACATCAATAGCATCAATAGTCACTTGTTTTTTATCCTGCTTGGTTAACTCATTATAAGTGATGGTTTTATGATTCAAATAACGACTAGCCATGCTATCCATATCGTGTCTTTCTGTACTATTTAGTACATATGACTCAAGCATGGTATCAAAGGCAATACCTTGTACTTTAATACCATAGTTAGCCAGTACGCTGTAATCAAATTTAGCATTTTGCGCGATTTTTTTAATCTTCGGATTTTCTAGCACTGGCTTTAATTTTGCCAGCACGCTATCAAGCGGTAACTGCTCAGGAACACCAAGATATTGATGAGCAAGCGGAATATAAGCAGCTTCATGCGGCGTGATACAGAGCGAAATCCCAACTAATTTAGCATGCACATGATCGACATTATCCGTTTCAGTATCGAACGCAAATTGCTGACTTTGCGATAATTTGGTTACCCACTGTTCTAATTGTTTATCAGTCAAAATGCATTGATAATCAGTCTGTTTATTTTGGGCAGGTGAATGTTCTTGCGCCAATAACGGCATATTCTGGTTCACATTGACCGCTGATGCTTTTTGGTTTTTTAAAAAACTGCCCGATATCAACTCTTTTTGCCAACGATGAAAGCCGTAATAGGCAAATAATTCGTTTAATGCATTAACATCCATATCACTCGACATGAGCTGTTCATTAGTAAAATCTAATTGCACATCGGTTTTAATCGTTGCCAGCAAATAAGACAACTCGGCTTCTTTTTGATTATCAATCAATTTTTGTTTTAACGATTTTGCGCCACGGATTGATAATTTTTCAATATCATCTAAACGCTGATAAATATCGTTAACACTGTTAAATTCAGTTAATAAACTTTGAGCCGTCTTTTCACCTACTCCCGGAACTCCTGGGATATTGTCAGACGAATCGCCTCTTAATGCTAAATAATCAATAATCTTTTCGGGTGGCACGCCAAATTTTTCCATCACGCCTTTCGGATCAAGCACCGTATTATTCATGGTATTAATCAGGGTAATTTTATCACTGACAAGCTGTGCCATATCTTTATCACCAGTACTGATTAAAACGTCCAGATTCTCCTTTTCAGCCTGCCTTGCCAGTGTACCAATCACATCATCCGCTTCCACCCCTTCAATACAGAGTAAAGGCAAACCCATGGCTTTTAAAATTGTGTGAATTGGTTTAATTTGCGGACGAAGATTTTCCGGCATTGCCTCACGAGTGGCTTTATACTCACTGTAGATTTCGTTACGGAAAGAGCCACCTTTAGCATCGAAAACTACAGCAATATGTGTCGGATTGTACTGATTAATCAGACTACGGATCATATTGATGACACCAAAAATAGCCCCTGTTGGCTCACCTTTGGCATTGGTTAACGGCGGACATGCAAAAAAAGCACGATAGAGATAAGAAGATCCATCAATCAGGATAATTGGTGTTTTATTTGGCATTAGTATTACCCAAAGGTTATTCGCTATAATGGTTAACAGTATACCCCAATTAACAACAATATTCTTATTATCTACAACAATAAAATGTAAAAATCTTTCATATTTACACAATGTTTTAATAGAAAGTTTTAACTTAAAAAACTGTATATTGCAAAATGAGTATTATATAATACTGTATCTTTTTTAACCTGAGTATACGATTAATGACACAGTTAAGTCTTGCTGCACAAAAAGTTAAAGATGCACTGGCAGCTAAAAATCTTGAAACCCCTTCTTGTCGTTTAGCAATGGATAATAGTGAGCGCAAGGCAAAAATCGAAGAACATTTTCGTGAGATCATGAAATTAATGGAGTTGGATCTTACTGATGACAGTCTTGCCGAAACACCACATCGTGTCTCTAAAATGTATGTTGATGAAATTTTTTCTGGGCTCTATTATGAAAATTTTCCCAAAATCACACTCATTGAAAATAAAATGCAAGTCGACGAGATGATCACCGTTCGTGATATTACCTTAACCAGTGTATGCGAACACCATTTTGTCACCATTGACGGCAAAGCCACCGTCTCTTATATCCCTAAAGATAAAGTTATTGGCTTATCCAAAATTAATCGAATTGTTGAATTTTTTTCACAGCGACCACAAGTACAAGAAAGATTAACTCAACAAATACTCGTTGCTCTTCAAACCTTACTTGGCACGGTCAATGTGGCGGTCTCAATCGATGCAACTCACTATTGTGTGAAAGCCAGAGGCATTAAAGATTCAAGCAGTATGACAACCACGACCGCGCTGGGTGGCGGATTTAAAACCAATCCAAGTACCAGACAAGAATTTTTAAGAGCATTACATCACTCTTAATATAAGGATATTCAATGAAATTTTTATCACTCATTTTTATGGTATTATTGATAACAGCATGCTCTGAACAGGAATCTAATAATTCTAATAATAACGATAAATTTATTGGTTTTTGGGTAGAAGGTGGTCCCGATTTTAAATATACTGCAACGTACGCCAATGTTGTTGAAATAAGTAAACAAGGGGATAATTACTTTATCAATGAAAACTATGTTTATGGTAATGATCAAACCATTGCGATGCGAAAAGTGACAAAACCCCAAGACAATTTCGATGGACTCGCTTATCCATCAGAAAGAAATTTTGGTTTAGAAAACAGAGTGACTTTTCATGGTGATAACTATTCAAAAATCGGTATATTTAATACAGTTTTCTTTCGAATTTCAAAAGAAGAAGCAGAACAAATTAAACGTGATGTAAAAGAGTGCGAAGAGATAGAAAAAAACCGTTTTTTTATTCCTAAAGCGCAACAAGCTGAATATAAAAAACGGGCAAATGAACTGGCTTATTGTCGGATTTTTTGGTAACAATCAAAATTGACGTAAACCTAAATTCAGCGGATTTTTGTAACAATCGTATGGGAATTGAATATTTAACAATAATCAAAACCTAAAACTCAAATACAAAACAACCGAAAATCAGCTTTATATTACGTGCATCTTCAAGAAAGATTGGTATAATTCTCGGCTACTTGAGTTAAATTACACAGTTAAATAACACATTTTCATGAAGATCATTCGCGGTATTGCTAATTTAAAAAATCAATTTTCCCAGTGCGTACTGACATTGGGCAATTTTGATGGCATACATTTAGGACATCAGCAATTAATTAACCATTTAATCACCCAAGGTAAAAAATTAAATCTACCAACCGTGGTTATGCTATTTGAACCGCAACCGTTAGAGTTTTTTTGTTTGGAAAATGCCCCTTCCCGATTAACTTCATTTCAAGAAAAAGTGATTTTTATTGAAAAACTCGGTATCGACTATATTATTGCTGTTCCGTTTACTCAAACCTTTGCCAAAATGTCTGCTGATGACTTTATTCAAGCGTGGTTGATAAATCAGTTACGGGCCAAATATATTATTATTGGTGATGATTTTCGGTTTGGGTTTGAACGTAAAGGGGATATTCATCTTCTTGAACATTATGCACAAAAAAATGATTTTACTGTCGAAAGTATGCCAACCTACGTTTGGAATCAGTTACGAATTAGTAGTACCGCGGTGCGTAAAGCTTTACTCAACAATGATTTTGAATTAGCACGTTGTCTATTAGGGCGTCCGTATAGCATTCAAGGGCGTGTTATTCATGGCAATGCATTAGCAAGGCAATTAGGTTTTCCAACGGCAAATATTCAACTACACCGCAAAAAACCAGCCTTACACGGTGTCTATTTAGTTAACGTCAAAAATTGTTGTAGCCAACAATCTTATTATGGCATTGCTAATATTGGTATAAGACCAACTATTCAAGGAAAAAAAGCCATTTTAGAAGTGAATCTATTTGACTTTTCGGGTGATATTTATGGACAATATTTAGACGTAACCTTCCTCGAAAAATTACGAGACGAGAAAAAATTTGACTCTATAACAGCGTTGAAAGAACAAATTACACAAGATGTTTGCACTGCGAAAAAGATCAGTGCACAATTAACCAATTAAGAAAGTAGTATCAACAAAATTAACTGGAATAAATCAGCATGACAGATTATAAAAATACATTGAATTTACCGGAAACCGGTTTCCCAATGCGAGGTGATCTTGCCAAACGTGAACCGGCGATGTTGCAAAACTGGTACGATAAAGAACTTTATCGCAAAATCCGCCAAGTAAAAAAAGGGAAAAAAGCCTTTATTTTGCATGATGGTCCTCCTTATGCAAACGGCAAACTTCACATAGGTCATGCAGTTAATAAAATTATTAAAGATATTATTATTAAATCAAAAGGTTTAAGCGGTTATGATTCCCCATATATTCCAGGGTGGGACTGTCATGGTCTGCCTATCGAACAAAAAGTTGAAGAACAAGTCGGCAAACCAGGCGTAAAAGTAACGCCTGCTGAGTTTCGCCAAATTTGTCGTGACTATGCTGCTTCTCAAGTTGAACTACAAAAAGCTGATTTTATACGTATGGGTGTACTGGGTGATTGGCAAAATCCCTACCGTACAATGAATTACGATACGGAAGCGAATATTATTCGAGCATTAGGTAAAGTCATCAAAAACGGGCATTTAGTCAAAGGAGCAAAACCTGTTTACTGGTGTACTGATTGTATGTCTTCGTTAGCAGAAGCGGAAGTAGAATATTATGATAAATCTTCACCCGCTATAGATGTAAAATTTAAAGCCGTGGATAACCAAGCTGTTGCAAGTAAATTTGGCGTTCATACCGATTTAACTATTTATGCCGTGATTTGGACGACAACACCTTGGACATTACCCGCTAGCCGAGGCATTGCCTTAAATGCTGAATTTGAGTATCAACTGGTACAAATAAATGATAAAGAATGCTTAATTTTAGCCACTGATCTGGTCGAATCCGTCATGAAACGTGCCGAAATTTCAGAATGGAAAGTACTTGGCAGCTGTAAAGGTGATGCGCTTGAACTATTACGCTTTAAGCATCCTTTCCTTGATTTTGATGAACCCATTGTACTTGGTGAACATGTTACGGTTGACGCTGGTACTGGTGCGGTGCACACTGCACCCGGCCATGGTGCGGAAGACTTTTTAGTTGGTCAAAAATATGGGCTTGAAGTTGCAAACCCTGTTGGTGGCAATGGGTGCTATTTACCAGGCACTGGTGCAGGTTTAGATGGCTTATTTGTATTTAAAGCGAATAAAGTTGTGATCGACATATTAAAAGACCACAATGCGCTACTTCATTTTGAAAATATTGAACACAGCTATCCATGTTGTTGGCGTCACAAAACTCCGGTTATTTATCGTGCAACACCGCAATGGTTTATTAGCATGGATAAACAAGGTTTACGTGCCCAATCATTAAAAGAAATTAAACAAGTCCGCTGGATTCCGGATTGGGGACAAGCACGAATTGAAACAATGGTTGCTAATCGCCCTGACTGGTGTATCTCTCGTCAACGTACATGGGGCGTACCAATGACGTTATTTGTCCACAAAGAGACCGAAGAGCTACACCCCGATACTCTGGAACTTGTTGAAAAAGTCGCTAAATTAGTTGAACAACACGGTATCCAAGCGTGGTGGGATGCAGATATCAAAGATTTGCTTGGCCCCGATGCAGACGATTATCGCAACGTCCCAGATACCCTTGATGTCTGGTTTGATTCAGGATCAACTTTCTTTTCGGTAGTCGGTGTACGCCCTGAGTTTGAAGGGCACGAAGCTGACATGTATTTAGAAGGTTCAGATCAGCATCGTGGTTGGTTTATGTCATCTTTAATGCTATCAACAGCGATTGATAACAAAGCTCCTTATAAGCAAGTGTTAACTCATGGTTTTGTGGTTGACGGTCAAGGTCGAAAAATGTCTAAATCGTTAGGCAATATCGTTACCCCACAAGAAGTTATGGGTAAACTCGGAGCGGATATTTTACGTTTATGGATTGCTTCGACCGATTATTCGGGTGAAATGAGCTATTCTGACGAAATCATCAAACGAGCCGCAGATAGCTATCGTCGTATTCGTAATACAGCTCGCTTTTTACTGGCTAACTTAAACGGCTTCGATCCAGCTAAAGACATGGTCAAACCTGAAGATATGGTGGTACTGGATCGCTGGGCGGTCAGCATGGCAAAAGAGGCACAAGATCAAATTATCCAAGCTTACGAAAGCTATGATTTCCATAAAGTCGTACAACGTATTATGCAATTCTGTTCAATTGAAATGGGATCATTCTATTTAGATATTATTAAAGATCGTCAGTACACCGCAAAAAGTGATAGCGTTGCTCGTCATAGTTGCCAAACTGCGTTATATCATATTGCTCAAGCAATGGTACGTTGGATAGCACCAGTATTATCATTTACCGCTGACGAAATTTGGCAATATTTACCTTCAGCTGAAAAATCAGAGTTTGTATTTGAAGATGAATGGTATAACGAACTATTTAGTTTATCCGATAACGAAACATTAAATAGTGAGTATTGGGCACAAATTTTATCAATTCGTAGCGAAGTAAACAAAGTGCTAGAACAAGGTCGTAACGATAAAGTGATTGGCGGTTCTCTTGAAGCCACTGTTACCCTTTATGCAGACGATCAGATTGCCACAGCACTCGCTAAATTAGAGAACGAATTACGCTTTGTACTACTCACATCACAAGCCAGCGTGAAACCACTAGACAGTGCGCCACAACAGGCAGTACAAAGTGATATAGCCGGTCTAAAAATCGAGCTCTCTAAAGCGCAAGGTGATAAGTGTCCTCGCTGTTGGCATTACACCATTGATAATGACCCAACAACACATTTATGTAAACGCTGTGAAGAAAACATTCATGGTAATGGTGAAGTTAGACATTTCGCCTAATAATTGAATGACAGATAAACACGGCTATAAGACAATAGCTTATAGCCACTTATTACATTAAACGCCGACAACAGTCGGCGAAATATCATCATGAGCATGAACTTTATGAAAAAAGAGAATGGACTTTACTGGTTAATGACTAGCACAATTGTGTTTTTTATTGATATTGCTAGTAAATTTTGGATCCTAAATAAATTCCACCTTTATGAATCAATTAACGTGTTGCCTTTCTTCTCGATTACTTATGTACAAAATATTGGCGCTGCATTTAGTATTTTTGAAGGTCAACGTTGGATGCTTGCAGCCGTTGCTTTACTCATTAGTGGTGCTATTTTGTATATGCTTTATCGTAATAAACGACAGCAAAAATTAGAAAATTTTTCATTATCACTTATATTAGGTGGTGCTTTAGGCAACCTATTTGACCGCCTTTATCATGGTTTTGTGGTTGATTTTCTAGATGTGAATTTCGGTAGCTGGCACTATCCAACCTTTAATATTGCTGATTGTGCGATTTGTATCGGTATTGGATTATTTATTTTAAGTAGTTATAAAAAACCCCAAAAGACCGAATAATATGCAAATTATTTTAGCTAACCCTCGAGGTTTTTGTGCTGGTGTTGATCGAGCTATCACGATCGTTGAACGCGCACTTGAACTCTTTGGCGCACCTGTTTATGTTCGCCATGAAGTGGTACATAACCGCTATGTGGTTAACAACTTAAAAGAGTTAGGCGCAATTTTTATTGAACAAATTGACGAAGTACCTGACGATAGTATTCTTATCTTTTCTGCGCATGGTGTATCTAAAGCGGTGCGTGAAGAAGCAAAAAAGCGAAAACTTCGTATCTTTGATGCAACTTGCCCATTAGTGACTAAAGTTCATATGGAAGTGGCAAGATCCAGTTATCGTGGTGAAGAAGTGGTCTTAATCGGTCATGCCGGGCATATTGAAGTGGATGGTACATTAGGTCAATACAATAATCCTAATGGTGGTATTTATTTGATTGAATCGATAAACGATGTTCAAACATTACAAGTCAAAAACGAAGATCACCTTTGCTTTACCACTCAAACGACCTTATCAGTGGAAGATACGGCTGAAATCATTGCTGCCTTAAAAGTACGATTTCCTAAAATCCGTAGCCCACGTAAAAATGATATTTGTTATGCTACAACCAATCGACAACAAGCCGTAAAACAACTTTCCTCACAAGCAGATGTGATACTTGTCGTCGGTTCAAAAAATTCATCCAATTCAAACCGATTAGCTGAACTTGCCAGACGCAACAGTAAAAATGCTTATTTGATTGATTATGCCACCGATATTGAGCAAGAATGGCTAACTAATGCTCGCACGGTGGGCGTAACAGCAGGCGCATCTGCACCCGATATATTAGTGCAACAGGTTATTGAACATTTGAAAAGTTTGGGTTGCACATCACTGATCGAAACAGACGGGATTTTAGAAAATATTACCTTTGAAATTCCAAAAGAATTGCGTATTGAAGTAAAAGCAAACTAACGGGTTAATTTGTGTGTTTTAGTTGCTCAAATTTTGCCAATAGCTGTTCATGGGTCTCGACATGCTCAGGATCAGCAATAATAGCATTTTGAATTGGGCAAACACGCTGACAAGTTGAATGATCATAATAACCGACACATTCAGTGCATTTGTTAGGATCGATTTCATAAGTATCAAACCCCATAGAGATAGCCTCGTTAGGACATTCAGGCTCACACATATCACAATTAATACATTTACTGGTTATTTTTAATGCCATTGCTCAATTAACTTTATCATCTCCAAAAAATTTGCGCCATTATAGCGCAATCCTTCCTAATTTCTAAAAAAGAATACGGATATCATGTTCATGATAGACTCAATAAGTCTGAATTTATTGAAATATTTCAATATAAATTAGATAATTTAGCCTGTATTATTTTCATAATAATTACAATTTATTAAGAATAGTTATCAATAACATTTATATTATTACGCTACAATGCTAAAACGATTAAAGAATAGAATAAAAGGATGAAAAGATATTGTTAAAGTTAATTAAATTCAAAAATATAGTGATTGCTATTTTTCTGTTTGTGCTTCTCTATATTATCAAGCTGATCGTTTTTCCGTCACAATCACCAGTGAATTATATTACCTCACCTGTGACTAAAGTTAATATTGAAAAAACGGTACTGGCTGATGGTACAATTAGCGCTTTCAAGCAAGTCAGCGTGGGTGCGCAGGTTTCGGGTCAGATCAAAAAGTTATATGTTGAATTAGGTGATCAAGTTAAACAAGGGGACATGATTGCTGAAATTGATGATCTAAAACAGAGCAATGATTTGAAACAAGCCGAAGCTTCGCTTAGTAGCCTTGAAGCACAACGTAAATCAAAACAAGCCAACTTAATTAATTACCAACTGACTTATAATCGCCAATTAAAACTCGTCAATAAAGGGGTCGGCGTTCAATCCGATTTAGATTCAGCCAAAGCCGATCTCGATGCAATCAAAGCAGATATTGCTGCCTTAGATGCAAATATCATCAGTGCACAAGTCGCTGTTGATACAGCCAAAGTGAATCTTGGTTATACAAAAATACGATCACCTATTGATGGCGTGATTGTCGCCATACCCGTTGATCAAGGTCAAACCGTTAACTCTGTGCAAAGTGCACCAACCATTGTGAAGGTTGCACAATTAGATAAGATGACCATTGAAGCACAAATTTCAGAAGCGGATGTTATTAATGTAAAAAAAGGAATGCCCGTCTATTTCACCATATTAGGTGAACCTAATAGACGTTTTGACGGTTTAACATTACGCGCCATTGAACCTGCGCCAGATTCGATTAATACGGAAAGTTCATCAAGTTTAAGCGCTTCTTCATCCACCACTAAAACAGCAATTTACTATAATGGATTATTCGATGTTGATAATCCTGATCATATTTTACGAATTTCGATGACAGCCCAAGTTTATATTGTTTTATCTGAAGCAAAAGATGTATTGGCAATCCCATCTCAAGCTATCCAAAAAAATTTGGCAGATAATAAAGCAATTGTCTATGTACTTAATCAACATAATAATGCTGAAGAACGAGAAGTCAGTTTAGGTATCAATAATAATATTAATGTGGAAATCAAATCCGGACTTAAAGAAGGGGAAGTCGTCATTATTGGTAGTGACAATGGCGCATTATTTAATCCTAATGGACGCACGCCGAGGATAAGATTCTGATATGACAAACACTAATAATCCGCTTATTAAACTTGAAAACATTGTTCGTGAATTTCCAGCTGGCGATTCAACCATTCAAGTGCTTAAAAGCATCAATCTAACGATTAATGCTGGCGAAATGGTTGCCATTATTGGGGCGTCTGGTTCGGGCAAATCAACATTAATGAATATTTTAGGTTGTTTAGATAAACCAAGCTCTGGTGTCTATACCATTGGAGGACGAACCACCAATCAATTATCACCTGATGAATTAGCTGAATTACGTCGTGAACACTTTGGTTTTATCTTTCAACGTTATCATTTGCTAAACGCCTTAACGGCACAAGGTAATGTTGAAATCCCAGCTATTTATGCCGGAATCACCAATGAACAACGAAAAAAACGAGCTATTGAAATATTAACCCGTTTAGGGCTTGAAGATAAGATTAATAATAAACCCAGTCAATTATCTGGCGGTCAACAACAGCGTGTCAGTATTGCTCGAGCCTTAATAAACGGCGGACAAGTTATTTTAGCAGATGAACCAACGGGCGCACTTGACCGTAAAAGCGGATTAGAAGTCATGGCTATCTTGCGAGAACTTCACAAACAAGGGCATACCGTCATTATTGTGACACATGATAGTAATATTGCCCAAAGTGCGGAGCGAATTATTGAAATCAGTGACGGAAATATTATCTCTGACTCAATCAATCCTAACTATCACGCAGAAGAAGAGGATCATCGCCAAGTCAAACAGATCGAAACGACAAAAACCCAAGACAACTTTCAAGCTAAGTACAATCGTTTTCGAGATGCCTTTAATATGGCAATATTGTCGATGCTTTCTCAACGATTACGAACTTTTCTTACCATGCTTGGTATTATCATTGGTATTGCCTCGGTCGTTTCAATGGTTGCCTTAGGCGAAGGCACCAAACAAAAAATATTATCGAATATAAATTCGTTAGGGACAAGTACACTCGAAATTTATCCCGGAAGCGGATTTGGGGATCGCAACGCTGATAAAATTACCACCTTACGCTCATCCGACGCCGACTTTTTAGCAAAACAAAGTTTTGTACATAGCACGACCCCAAATCTGGCAACATCAGTCTATTTTCGGGTTAAAAATTTGGCTGTAACGGGAACAGTAAATGGTGTTGGAGAGCAATTTTTTGCCGTTCGTGGCTATAACATTACGCAAGGTATTGCTTTTGATCAGACCAGTGTTGCTTCGTCAGCACAAGATGCCGTTATCGATGAAAATACCGTTAAACAGCTATTTAAGAATGAAAATCCAATCGGCAAAATTCTGATGGTGGGTCAATTACCGGTACGAATAATTGGTGTTGCCACAAAACAACAACAAGGTTTTGGTAATAATGAAAGCCTTAACATCTGGCTTCCTTACACCACAGTCATTAATCGCATGGTCGGACAAACCTCGTTAAGAAGTATTACGGTTCGGGTCAATGATAATGTTGATTTATCGATTGCTGAACAAGCGATTAATAAAATTATGATACAACGGCATGGTGTTAAAGACTTTTTTATTTTTAATTCAGATAGCATCCGTGAAACCGTTAATTCCTCAGCTTGGGTATTAACATTATTAATTTCAACCATTGCATTTATCTCACTGTTAGTGGGGGGGATTGGTGTTATGAATATCATGCTAGTATCCGTCACAGAAAGAACCCGAGAAATTGGCGTACGCATGGCAGTGGGTGCGCGTTCAAGTGATATACTGCAACAGTTTTTAATCGAAGCGGTATTAGTGTGTCTTATCGGTGGCACATTAGGCATCTTGTTATCATTTGTGGTTGGTGGGATTTTCAATTATGTTGTCACATCCTTTGCGATGCGTTTTTCTATCATTTCAATTATCGCTGCCTTTAGTTGCTCGAGTATCATTGGCATAATTTTTGGTTATTTTCCAGCTAAACGAGCCGCCAAACTTGATCCGATTTATGCTTTAGAACGAGAATAACGTTTTTAAAACCTCACCTAAAATTAAAATCCCTCTGCAATCATGATTTTGCAAAGGGATTTAAAATGACAGCTTTAAAAATTGTCATCATGTTACATTCAAATAATATGACAATTTATCGCTCTCAAAACAGATGTTTTAATCAATGACACTCGCTTAATTTTCGGTTTTAGGATCTAATCCGACTAAGAACGAAGTCACTCTTAAATAATCATTCATAAATGCTTGTTCATCAGATATATTAAGTCCTTTGGAATTGACATAAAACTTGCGATTAACGATAACAGAAGGTATTGAGTTTGGTTTCAATTCTTTAATGGCATCAGTTTGTTGTGCCATAAAAGCTTTAACTAAAAAATTGTCTTTCGTTTCATCAAACGTTTTACTATCCACACCTAATCTTAAAAATACCGCTTTGATGTCATCAGCAGATTTTATGCTGCGTTCTTCTTGTATTGCCTGATAAAAAGCATCTGAAGCTTTATCTTGAATACCGAGTACATTAGCTATCGCCCATGCTTGGGCAAGTTCCTTGGCAAGTGGCCCAAAATCCTCTAAATGATAACGTTTAAATTTTACCCCTTCTGGTAAATCCTTACTGATAAGTTGTGCACCATGATATT
The DNA here is from genome assembly GCF_001690185.1 of Gilliamella sp. wkB308. Lineage (GTDB taxonomy): Bacteria > Pseudomonadota > Gammaproteobacteria > Enterobacterales > Orbaceae > Gilliamella > Gilliamella apicola_I. The sequence continues at coordinate 62,070 of NZ_LZGN01000034.1, read as the reverse complement.
TTGTTTCAAATCGGTAGCAACTAGGACAATTAAATGAAAAAAACTCAATCACTTCTTTGTCTGGTGATGGATTAGTCGGTAGTACAACATACTGAACACCTTTTTCAATCGGTGCTAATGGTGCCGTAATAGTCGGTGTTTGATCTTCCTTAGAGTCAATACTTGCGGGGGCTTGCTCTGCAAAACTATTTACCGAAAAAAGTAATACTCCCAAAGCAATAAACGTCTTTTTCATTAGTCAATTCTCCTTATTATTTAATAATGCCACGCGCTTTTAACAATGCACTTTTAAAATCATCTTCATAATCTTTTTTCAGACCGGGGATAGCTTCATTTTTATCAGCGTCACGCATTTTTAAATGATAAATCAGAACCTCATCACTTAACTCTTTTAAGTCGCCTTCAAAACCTGCTTCTTGCCCTAATTGTGCAAGAAATTGTAACAGATTCAGATCTGAATCTTTTTCCCAGGCTGCCTGTAATAACTCCATTAATTCATCAATACGATGACATTTCATAATTCATACCTTTTTGTATACTTCAAATTAATTGAAGATGATGAGATAAAATTAATGTTAAATATTTAACGCTATAAATTCTGTCACAGAAACATAAACAATAGTAGCGATTCTTTTTATTAAATACAAACGACACGTTAAAAGTCATGGGTATCGACTTATCTTTCAATACAATTTAATGTCTATGAAATAATTGTGATAAGTCTATTTTCCCTTATAACTTAAATTAATTTTGCTATATAGTAATGCTATTTAGATTTTTCGCAATGTGAAACAGAGACATTTTATGGGCAAACTACCTATTACAACAATTATCTTAGCTGGCGGAAAAAGTACCCGAATGAATGGTAACGATAAAGGATTATTACAGCTACATGGAAAACCGCTTTATCAACATGTCATTGATCGTATTGAATCACAAACAGATTTCATCATGATTAACTGTAATCGCAATCTGAATCAATATCAAAAGGCAGGCTACCCTACCTTCATTGATGATTTAGCAGGTTATCATGGCCCCCTTTCCGGCATTTACAGTGGATTATTACGTAGCACTACTGAATGGAACTTATTTGTCAGTTGTGATACGCCTTTTTTACCTGACGATTTAATCTTTCGTTTAATCCAACACACCACGACACATCACGCTGTTTATCCCTTTGATGGTCAGTATCATCATCCAACCATTTTATTGATTCATAAAACCATCATTACCCCACTTAAAGCTTATTTGGCACAAGGTGAGCGTAAATTGATGTTATTTTTACAACAAATCAATGCTTATGCTGTCGATTTTAGTGATAAACCATCATGTTTTACCAATATTAATACCCCTGAGATACTTGAGCAACTCACTCAATCAAAAAAATAAATCTCTTATTTTTAGATTAAACTGCTATTTATTCCACTTTGTTAAGTGTTTAGCAAAATCGTCTATTTCAACATCCTGTGTTGCCCAAGAAGTACAAAAACGTAACCCGATATGCGCCTCATCAATTGCCCCAAGATTATCGACCGAATAATGTGCAAGAATTTTCTTGGCTAATCGTTTTGGCACACTAACAAATAATTGATTGCTTTGTGGTTTACTTAAGAATGAAAATCCAGCATTTTCAAACAGTGTTTGCAGTTTATCTGCCATATAATTACTATGCTTACCCAGTTTGATATACAAATTGTTTTGCATCAACGCATTCATTTGTACGGCAACAATCCAACTTTTAGCTAAAATTGCGCCTTTTTGCTTCATACTAAATCGAAAATCTTGGTTAATCGTCAGTTTATTAAACACCAATGCTTCACCCGCAAATGCCCCCACTTTCGTGCCACCTATATAAAAAACATCGGTATATTTAGCTAAATCCGGAAAGGTTAGATCATTATCTTTTGCGGCTAATGCCATTGCCAGACGTGCACCATCTAAATACAGATAAAGTTGATTATTTTGACAAAATTGATATAGCTTTTTAAGCTCTTGCTTACTATAGATAGTACCAAGTTCGGTGGTGTTTGAAATATACACTAATTTAGGTTGTACCATATGTTCATCACGATGATGTGCCAAAACAGGTTTTAGCAATTCAGGTGTTAACTTTCCATCATGGCTTTTCACCGTTAATACTTTATGCCCTGTTGCTTCAATCGCCCCTGTTTCATGCACATTAATATGTCCACTTTCGGTCGCAATAACCGCTTGATAAGGTTTTAAAATATGCGAAATAACCGTTAAATTCGTGATAGTTCCACCTGGCATAAAATGTATATCTGCATTCGGGGATTTTAGACGCTTTTTGATATTTTCTTTAGCTTGATGACAGCACTCATCTAAACCATAGCCACTTAACTTTTTATTGGTCGTTTCAACAAAGCTTTTTAACAAGCTTGGATGCACTGTTTGGTTATAATCATTCAAAAAATCATACATATCATTACCTTTATTCCAACTTCATTTTTTAATATGATGTTATATTAATCGCATCTTCAATATAACACGATAAAGCAGAGAGTCTATGCACAATACAAAAATGATTGGAATTAGTGGCTTCAGTGGTAGTGGTAAAACGACCCTACTCAAAAAAATAATTCCTTTATTGGTCGAACAGGGTTTTCGCATTGGCTCGTTAAAACATGCGCATCATAATATTGAACTGGATATTCCCGGTAAAGATAGTTATGAACTGCGAAAAGCCGGTTCTTTACAAACTATCATTGCATGTGATAACCGCTATGCATTTATTGAAGAGACCCCAAACAATCCTGTCGATTTATCGACACTAATTAACCAATTTAGCCATGTCGATATCGTTTTGATTGAAGGATTTAAAGAAGAAAAAATACCTAAAATTATTTGTCATCGGCATACAAATCAATCTGAATTGTATATTGACGAATATACCCTAGCCATCGCCAGTGATGCCCCTTTAGAAACCGATTTACCCGTTCTTGATATCAATCAAGCAGGTCAAATCGTTGAATTTATAAAAGGATATTTATCATTGCCATAACAGTTTAAATAAAAGATAAAAAATGTATTAATCTATCTTTTGAACAAACCGAAACAAAAAAGGGAAATACTCGATTTCCCTTTTATCTCAGCATAATCGCTTATTTATTTCGCAACAATCACCATTGCCGGACGAATTAAACGACCATTTAAGGTATAACCTTTTTGAATGGTATTGACGATTTGACCTGATTGATGATCTGGCGATTCAACCATGCTAATCGCTTGGTGAACATCAGGATTTAATTGTGAATCTACTGTGTTAATCACCTCAATCCCAAACTTTTTGACGGTATCTAAAAATGATTTTAAGGTAAGCTCTAATCCTTCAACAGTTGCTTGATGTTCAGGATTATTTTTATCGGTAGATTCTAAAGCTCGCTCTAAATTATCGATAACTGGCAACAGTTCATTCGAAAATTTTTCTAACGCAAATTTTCGCGCTTTATCAACGTCTTGTTCAACACGTTTACGAACGTTATCAATCTCAGCACGGGCACGAATCATCGCCTCACTCTCATTTTTTTTCGCAATTTGTAATGCCTGCTCTAATTCAGCAATACGTGCATCTTTCGCTTTTAATTGCTCCTCGTAATTCGGTTCAGCTGGTGCTTCTGATTCTTTTGGTTCTTCTACCGCTACATCAATGTTAGGTTCATTTTCTGACATGTTCTTGTCTTGCTCTGTCATAAGGTACTCCAAATATAGTCGAAAACTTAGTGAATTAAGGTTATTATGGGGACGATTTTTGTTATTGCAAGGTTATCTCTATAGGTTAATATATATTTTTTTATTTTTAATTAAAAAAATCAATGATACTTAAATAAAAAAATGACAAGGATATTTTATGGGTGCACCATTTAAATGTATTGGTTTAGTTGGCATTCCACGCAAATTAGACGCTATCGAAACCCACAGAGTGCTTTATGATTGGTTAATCAAATTAGGGATTCGTGTTTTAGTTGAAGACCGATTAGCGGAATTTATTAAATTTCCAGCCAATGTCTATGCCAATTTGGATACGATTGGAGAACAAGCTGATCTGGCGATTGTCGTTGGTGGCGATGGCAATATGTTGCGTTCTGCTCGCTATTTATCACATTATAAGATTAGAGTAATCGGCGTGAATCGGGGTAATTTGGGCTTTTTAACCGACATTTCGCATGAGCAAGTCGTGGAACAGTTAAGTCCAGTTATTGCCGGAGAATATGACGATGACCCTCGCTTTTTACTCGAAGTTTCAATTTATGATAATGGCAATCTAATCAATTCCGGTTTTGCCGTTAATGAAATTGTCGTTACGCCCAACACCGTTGCGCATATGATTGATTACGATGTATATATCAATGAACGCAATGCATTCTCACAGCGTGCGGATGGTTTAATTATCGCAACCCCAACTGGCTCTACCGCCTACTCCTTGTCTGCTGGTGGACCAATTTTAGCGCCTCACTTAGATGCACTCATTATTACACCAATGTTTCCACACTCATTGGCGGTAAGGCCATTAGTCATCAAAAGTGATAACCCTATCCATCTTAAGTTTCCAACCACTGCATTAGATTTGAATATTGCTTGCGATAGCCAAATTATTTTACCGGTCAAACCAAGCCATGATGTGATCATTCGCCGTTCTGAATATGAATTTAATTTAATTCATTCTAAAGATTATGATTATTTTAATAACCTTTCTAGTAAATTGGGTTGGTCACAAAAAATGTATTAATTTATTTAGCTAACCACTTTTAGACAGAAAATCATTATCGATTATGGCTCGCAGGTAATCATTTTAATCTGCGAGCATACCAAGAAGGTTAAAGCGTTGTTATTTTAAATCAGTAGGGAATCACATAAGCCAACACATAAACAGTCAAGGATGAAAAAATCGCTGCAATTACATCATCTACCATAATACCAAAACCACCGGGCACACGCTTATCAAACCAACGAATAGGCCAAGGTTTTGCCATATCAAATACTCGAAAAGCAACAAAGGCAATCGCAATCCATAGTAGTGAATATTGTGGGATAAAAAATAGCGTTATCCACATACCAACAAATTCATCCCAAACGATATGCCCTGAGTCATGCGTATGCGTATCATCTGATGTCTTTTGACAAAGAAAACAGCCAAACATAAATGTCACAATAATAAAGATCCAATATAAAATTGGTTGTAAATCTTTAAATAACAACCACAGCGGAATCGCCATTAATGACCCCATTGTGCCAGGCATAATTGGGGATAAGCCACTTCCTAATCCAACCGCTAAAAAATGAATCGGATTAGTAAGTTTTAAGTGTTTTTTAAAATCTTTATTACGTGCTTGTTTTGTCATGTTAACTTTTGAATTTAATAAAATGATGCCGACTTAACGTCGGCAAACATAGCAAAATGCTGATAGTTAATTAGCATTTTTATTGATGAGTATTATATTATTCGTCTTTGGTTAACGTTGCAACCATTACGGCCTTAATGGTATGTAAACGATTTTCTGCTTCATCAAAAACAATACTGTGTCGAGATTCAAATACCTCGTTAGTCACTTCTAAACCATCTGTTAAACCATATTGCGCTGCCATTTGCTTGCCGACGGTGGTATTCATATCATGAAAAGCAGGCAAACAGTGCATAAATTTCACATCGGGATTATGAGTAAGATTAATCACATTTTGATTAATTTGATAAGGCGCTAACAGTTTGACCCTTTCATCCCAAACGTCTTTAGGTTCTCCCATGGAAACCCACACATCGGTATACAGAAAATCAACGCCATTTACACCATCAGCAACATCTTCTGTTAAAACGATTTTAGCGCCTGTCGTTTTCGCTATATCTTGGCACTGTTTGACCAGTTCCGATTCGGGTTGGCACGCTTTAGGCGCCACTAAACGAATCTCCATTCCCATCAATGCTGCCCCCTCCATTAACGAATTTCCCATATTATTACGGGCATCTCCTAGATAGGCGAATTTAACACTGCTCAATGCCCGATTGCCAATATGTTCTTTCATGGTCATAAAGTCAGCTAAAATCTGTGTAGGGTGTGCCTCGGTGGTTAATCCATTCCACACAGGGACACCGGCATACTTCGCTAAGGTTTCGACAATATCTTGTCCATAACCTCGGTACTCAATACCATCATACATCCGACCTAATACACGGGCTGTATCTGCAATAGATTCTTTATGGCCTATTTGGCTCCCACTTGGACCTAAATAGGTCACTTGGGCCCCCTGATCAAATGCGCCCACTTCAAAAGCACAGCGCGTACGGGTTGAGTCTTTTTCGAAAATTAAGGCAATATTTTTACCCACCAGATGTTTTTTTTCAGTGCCTTGTCGCTTAGCGTGCTTTAATTGAATAGAAAGATCGATTAATTGATTAATTTCGCTTGGGGTGAAATCGAGTAAACGTAAAAAGTGGCGCTGATAAAAACCATGCATGACGAGCTCCTAATCGAGATTATTATTTACGCCATTCTATTTGAATAATTATTCACTTTCAAGCTAAACCTAATAATATCTTTGATAATTTATTTTTATTTGTTATAAGTCTAAAAAATGAGACATTATTATTCAATTAATTTTAATAATATTGCTTTTTTTGTATAAAAAAGTGTAATAAAATGGCTAAATATTATCTTTTCAAGATCAATAGCAATGAATTTTTATTCATATATAATGATTTTTTATTCTTAAAGGTCTTTTTAATCATGCAAACTTATGCCCTCCTTATATTACAAGACGGTTCACAATTTATCGGTACATCTATCGGCGCTGAAGGTCAAACTGTTGGCGAAGTCGTTTTTAATACCTCAATGACTGGCTATCAAGAAATATTGACCGATCCATCTTACTGTGAACAATTAGTTACTTTAACTTATCCACATATTGGTAATGTGGGCACTAATGATGCAGATGCTGAATCAAATCAAGTTTACGCAAAAGGACTTATTATTCGTGATTTGCCACTATTAGCCAGTAATTATCGCTGTGAAAAAGATCTCTCCAGTTATCTAAAACAACATAATGTTGTAGCCATTGCCGATATTGATACCCGCCGTTTAACCCGTATTTTACGTGAAAAAGGCGCACAACATGGCGTTATTGTAACGGGCAAAGATAAACAGACTTTACTCGAAAATGCAGAAGCAACCAAACAAATAGCACTCAATTTTAAAGGATTAACCGGACTTGATTTAGCTAAAGAGGTGACGTGTGCTAAAAGTTATTGTTGGACGCAAGGCATTTGGACAAGACAAAATGAGCATCCAACACCAAAACCTGAAAGTGTTTTACCCTATCATGTTGTTGCCTATGATTTTGGTGTTAAACAAAATATTTTACGAATGTTAGTTGAACGGGGTTGCAAATTAACCATTGTGCCGGCTAAAACGAGTGCCGAACAAGTTTTAGCGTTACATCCTGATGGTATCTTTTTATCTAATGGGCCTGGTGATCCAGCGCCGTGTACCTATGCCATAGATGCCATTAAGCAGTTTTTAACCACCAATATTCCGATATTTGGCATCTGTCTTGGACATCAGCTATTAGCGCTGGCATGTGGTGCGAAAACCATAAAAATGAAATTTGGTCACCATGGTGGAAATCATCCGGTTAAAGATCTTGAGCATGATCGTGTCATGATTACCGCGCAAAATCATGGTTTTGCCGTTGATGAACACAGTTTACCGGCTCACTTACGTGTTACGCATCAATCCCTATTCGACGGCTCATTGCAAGGTATTCATCATAATCAAAAACCCGCTTTTAGTTTTCAAGGACACCCTGAAGCCAGTCCTGGTCCACATGATGCCGCGCCTCTTTTTGATCACTTTATTGAGTTAATTAAATCTTACCAGCAGGAGCAATAACATGGCTAAGCGAACAGACATCAACACTATTTTAATTATTGGCGCAGGCCCGATTGTTATTGGTCAAGCATGTGAGTTTGATTATTCAGGCGCACAAGCCTGCAAAGCACTACGTGAAGAAGGCTATCGGGTTATTTTAGTGAATTCTAATCCTGCTACCATTATGACCGATCCTGAACTGGCAGATGCAACTTACGTTGAACCGATTCATTGGACAACGGTGGGCAAAATTATTGAACAAGAAAAACCCGATGCAATTTTACCCACCATGGGCGGACAAACAGCGCTCAATTGTGCGTTAGAACTGGATAAAAGAGGCATTTTAAAACAATTTAATGTTGAGATGATCGGTGCCACCGCTGACGCCATTGATAAAGCCGAAGATCGCAAACGTTTTGATCAAGCCATGAAAAAAATTGGTCTAGATACAGCGCGTTCGGGGATTGCCCATTCACTGACAGAAGCTTACGCTGTACTCGAACAAGTGGGCTTTCCTTGCATTATTCGTCCTTCATTTACAATGGGCGGTACAGGGGGTGGAATTGCTTATAATACTCAAGAATTTGATGAAATTTGTACTCGAGGATTAGATTTATCACCAACGAAAGAACTACTCATTGATGAGTCATTGATCGGTTGGAAAGAGTATGAAATGGAAGTTGTGCGAGATAAAAATGATAACTGCATCATTGTCTGTTCAATTGAAAATGTTGATCCTATGGGCATTCATACCGGCGATTCCATTACTGTTGCCCCTGCTCAAACCTTAACCGACAAAGAGTATCAAATTATGCGTAATGCTTCGATAGCAGTACTACGTGAAATTGGGGTAGAAACGGGCGGTTCAAATGTTCAATTTTCGGTCGATCCCAAAACCGGACGTTTGATTGTCATTGAAATGAATCCACGAGTATCACGCTCATCCGCATTAGCGTCAAAAGCAACTGGTTTTCCTATCGCCAAAATCGCCGCCAAACTGGCAGTTGGCTATACCCTTGATGAACTTGCCAATGATATTACAGGCGGTAGAACACCGGCATCATTTGAACCTTCGATCGATTATGTCGTTACTAAAATTCCACGTTTTAACTTTGAAAAATTTGCCGGTTGTAATGATCGCTTAACCACGCAAATGAAATCAGTAGGCGAAGTGATGGCGATTGGGCGTACTTTTCAAGAATCATTACAAAAAGCACTGCGAGGACTTGAAGTCGGTGCGTGTGGTTTTGATCCGAAAATTGACAATTATAATGATGAAAAAAACCTCAATAAAATACGTTATGAACTACAAGAAGCCGGTTCTGAACGAATTTGGTATATTGCGGATGCTTTTCGTGCCGGTTTCAGTTTAGACGACGTCTTCACATTAACCAATATTGATCGCTGGTTTTTAGTGCAGATTGAAGAACTTATCAGCCTTGAAAACCAACTAAAATCGCAATCATTAGCTAGTCTCAATTCAGAATCATTATGGCAACTTAAGCGTAAAGGTTTTTCAGATTTACGAATCGCTAAACTGCTGAATGTCAAAGAACAAGATGTGCGTAATCTTCGAAACCAATACGATATTCATCCGGTTTATAAACGGGTTGATACTTGTGCAGCAGAATTCTCAACCGATACAGCTTATCTTTACTCAACCTATGAACAAGAGTGCGAAGCCAAACCACAATTCATTCGCCCTAAGATTATGATATTAGGCGGTGGACCGAATCGGATTGGGCAAGGTATTGAGTTTGATTACTGTTGCGTGCATGCAGCGCTGGCATTACGTGAAGATGGTTATGAAACCATTATGGTTAACTGTAATCCCGAAACGGTATCAACTGATTATGATATATCAGATCGACTCTATTTCGAGCCTGTTACATTGGAAGATGTGCTAGAAATTGCCTACGTTGAAAAGCCAAACGGTGTAATCGTCCAATACGGTGGACAAACACCACTTAAATTGGCTCGAGCACTGGAAGCAGCAGGATTACCAATAATTGGTACTTCACCTGATGCAATCGATCAGGCTGAAGATCGTCAACGCTTTCAAGCGATTGTTGAAAAACTAAAGTTGAAACAGCCGGTTAATGCTACCGTGACGGATATTGAAGAAGCCGTCATTAAAGCCGAACAGATTGGCTATCCATTAGTAGTCAGACCCTCTTACGTGCTTGGCGGTCGGGCAATGGAGATTGTTTATAATAAATCTGATTTAAGGCGATATTTTAAAACCGCTATCAGCGAATCTAACAACGCTCCTGTATTGCTTGATCACTTTCTAGATGACGCAATTGAAGTTGATATTGATGTGATTGCCGATGGCGAACAAATTATGATCGGCGGCATAATGGAGCATATTGAGCAAGCGGGTATTCACTCAGGCGATTCCGCTTGTTCATTACCCACTTATACATTAAGTCCAGAAATTTTAGACAAATTGCGCAAGCAAGCTAAACAATTAGCGTTAGAACTTAATGTTAAAGGTTTGATGAACGGTCAATTTGCGATTAAAAATAATGATATTTATCTGATCGAAATCAATCCTCGTGCAGCCCGAACAGTACCATTTGTATCGAAAGCTACCGGTTTGCCTTTAGCAAAAATCGCAGCTAGAGTAATGACAGGACAATCACTTGCGCAACAAAACATGACCTGTGAGCTTATTCCACCTTATTACTCAGTAAAAGAAGTGGTTTTACCATTTAATAAATTCAGTGGTGTTGACCCAATTTTAGGGCCAGAAATGCGATCCACTGGTGAAGTAATGGGAATCGGTAAAACCTTTGCCGAAGCTTTTGCTAAAGCACAGCTGGGTAGCTTATCGAATATGAAAAAATCGGGGAAAGCGCTTTTATCAGTTCGTGATCAGGACAAAACTCGCTTGTTAGCGATCGCTAAACGACTCATTGCGCATGGGTTTAGTATTGATGCGACTTTTGGCACCGCTAAGACATTACAACAAGCTGGCATACCATGCCAAATAGTCAAAAAAGAAAACGAAGGACGCCCGAATATTCATGACCATATCAAAAACGGTGAATATAGTTATATTCTTAATACCACTTCGGGACGCGCAGCCATTGAAGCATCGAAAATTCTGCGTCGTAGTGCAATACAGTACAAAGTTCACTATGATACAACGATGAACGCCGCTTACGCCACAACGGTTGCATTAGACTGCGATCCAGCACAATATGTTGTTTCATTGCAAACACTTTACGCATAAATATTGGGTAAAAAGTAAGCCTGTAAAATAGATAGTGGCTGACAGATGCGCAAAACAAGAACCTTAATACTATTAAAATATAGTATTAAGGATATTTTTAAAAGGTACTGTTAATTTAACCTTTCCACATAAACATGAACCATGATATTGATTAGACATTTTTTTCTCTTTCTTTCTTGAATAAAGTACAATTATTCTAATATGCAGTAAATAGTAGAATAGCTATTAATCAAAAAAATAAATTGATTTTTGTCTAAAAGAATTTAAGCAAAGGCGTACATTTTAGTAAAGAAAGTGTCTATTTATAGATAATATGTTCAAAAATGGGGCAGTTACGCCAAAAAGGTATTGCTTTATTATTTTAATCCTATAATATAGCGACCTCTTTGACGCGGGGTGGAGCAGCTTGGTAGCTCGTCGGGCTCATAACCCGAAGGTCGTTGGTTCAAATCCAGCCCCCGCAACCAATTCTTCCATACTTTCAGCTTTTCTATTAGTTACACATTATGCCGATTTAGGTACTGCAAGTAACGTTGATACTGCCTCACTGATTCTTCTGGCAATATAGCTATTATTCATTGTATATAGATGGATGCCATCAACATCTTGTGAAACAAGATCAACAATCTGATCTATAGCATAAGCAATTCCTGCATCACGGAATGCATCAGGATGATGTTCATATTTTTCCATCATCTGTTTAAACTTCTTAGGAAGATTAACCCCACACATCGATACCATGCGCTCTATTTGGTTTTTATTGGTCACCGGCATAATACCTGCTTCTATCGGTACGTTAATTCCCATATCATGTGCTTTATCTAAAAAAGTATAAAAATAGTCATTATCAAAAAAGAGTTGTGAAATAAGTTGATCCGTTCCAGCATTAACCTTTTCTTTTAAATGTATTAAATCTTGTTTTAGGGTTGAGGTTTCAAGATGCCCTTCCGGATAACAAGCGCCAATCACATTAAAATCCCCATTTTCTTTTATGAACGACACTAATTCACTGGCAAAACGAAAATCATTTTTGGGTTGTACATTCGGACTAATATCACCACGCAACGCTAAGACGTTATCAATACCAGCACATTTAAGATCATGAAGAATTTTTTGCATTTCTGCTTTATCAAAATTAATACCGGGTAAATGAGCGACACTTTCAATACCATAAGTGTGTTTGACCGAGTGGGCAATATCAATAGTGGTTTGGCCATTCAAACTGCCACCAGCCCCATAAGTTACACTGATAAAATCAGGCTTAAAATAGCCAAGTTCGCGTAATGTGCTATAGATAGTCTCTAAAGGCGACGTTTTTTTAGGTGGAAACACTTCAAAAGAGAACACCGTTTTTTTATTAAAAAGTAAATTTGTTTTCATTTGTTTCATCCATTCGTGTGCCAACGATTGTCCTTACTGACATTTCCGCCGCCCAAAATTGGCGGCGGAATAATAAGGCTTATCAACGTTATTTAGCGTTGAAAAAAACTTATCAATTAAGTGTTTTTCTGACTTCTAACGTCGCTTGAACTAAATGTTCTAAGCTTTCAACAACTTCTTTTTCGCCACGCGTTTTTAAACCACAATCTGGATTAATCCATAATTTTTGCTTTTCAATTTTAGCCAGTAACTTCTCAATGGTTGCTTTAATTTCGGCAATCGGTGGGACACGAGGTGAATGAATATCGTAAACACCTGGCCCAACTTCTGTTTTAAAGTGATTAGCTTTAAGTACGTCAATCAATTGCAGATTTGAACGAGAAGCTTCAAACGAAATCACATCAGCATCCATGGCATCGATATCTTTGATGATGTCCGCAAATTCGCTGTAACACATATGTGTATGAATTTGTGTATCAGCTTGTACTTTGCTGTGTACTAATCTAAATGCTGGGATAGCCCAATCTAAATATTCACTATTCCAATCCGCTTTACGTAGTGGTAATTTCTCTTTTAACGCCGCCTCATCAATTTGGATGACTTTGATACCCGCCGCTTCAAGATCTAACACTTCATCACTGATTGCTAAACCAATTTGGAAGACCGATTCTTTTTGTGAAATATCTTCACGAGGGAACGACCAGTTCAGGATCGTGACTGGGCCAGTTAACATGCCTTTAACGGGTTTATCTGTTAGGCTTTGTGCGTACTGTGAATACTCAACGGTAATGGGTTTAGAGCGTGAAATATCCCCCCATACAATAGGCGGCTTAACACAACGAGTACCGTATGATTGCACCCATGCTTTTTCAGTAAAGACAAAACCATTTAAGCTTTCGCCAAAATACTCGACCATGTCATTACGTTCAAATTCACCATGAACTAACACATCAATACCAATCTTTTCTTGAAGCTTAATGCATTCTGCAATTTTTTGCTTATTAAACTCGGTATATTCATTCAAACAAATTTCACCTTTCTTGAATTTTGCACGATTTAAACGTACATCAGGTGTTTGTGGAAATGAACCAATCGTTGTTGTTGGTAGAAGTGGCAAATTGAAGGCTTTTTTCTGTGCTGCTTCACGGACTGAAAATTCCGGTACACGGGTAAAATCGGATTCTTTTAATGCAGCGACTTTCTGACGTACTGCTTGATTGGCGCCTTCACGTTCACGTGTAAATAACGTTTGATTAGCTTTAAACGCTGCATGATTTTCAGGTTGAGACTCGTTAACTAATAGCCCCAGTTCAGCAAGTTCTTGAAGTTTTTCTTGGGCAAAAGCAAAATAAGCACGTTGTTGAATCGTTAACTTGGTTTCATTTTGCAATGTGTAAGGTACATGAAGTAAAGAACATGACGTATTGATCACCACTTTACTCGCTTTTTGTTTAATTTTAGTCACTAATGCCAATGTTTTTTGATAATTATTTTTCCAAATGTTTTTACCATTAACTACACCAGCAAATAACACTTTATCAGATGGAAATCCATGATTTTCAAGTAATGCTAATGATTGCTTGCCTTCAACAAAATCCAGTCCAATACCATCAAATGGTAGCGCCACTAATTCTTTGTAGCAATCACGAACATCACCAAAATAGGTTTGTAACACGACTTTAGTTGTCCCTTTAACCGATAAGATCGCCTGATAAAGTTCAGTAAATAAAGCAATATCATCTTTATTTAAATCAGTCACCAAAATTGGTTCATCAATTTGAATCCACTGTGCACCAAGTGTCGTAAATTTTTGAATGATGTCTTGATAAGCTTTAATAATATCAGCTTTAAAATCAACCAGTTTTTTATTTCCTAAATACTGTGCAAGTTTGAAAAACGTTAACGCACCAATAACAACTGGTTTAGTTTGTATACCAAGTGCTTTCGCTTCTTGATATTCATCAAAAGGCTTTGTGCCAGCTAATTTAATCTGTACTGAATCTTCAATTTCAGGCACTAAGTAGTGATAGTTGGTGTTAAACCACTTTTTCATTGCCAATGCACGAACATCACCTTTTTCACCTTGATAACCCCGTGCCATTGCAAAATAACGATCCAATTCCGGTAAACTTAAATCTTGGTAACGTTTTGGAATAACATTGAGTAAACAAGCGGTATCTAATACTGCATCATAAAACGAAAAATCATTTGAGGAGATAAAAGCAATGTTATGTGATGCTTGTTGTTGCAAATGCTCAGCACGTAATGCTTTTGCTTCATTTAATAATTCAGTCTGGCTTTTATTGCCTTTAAAATAAGCTTCGGTAGCAAATTTAAGTTCACGAAGCTTACCAACACGAGGATATCCAATTACAGCAGTATTCATTTTTTGTTTTCCTTTCATCACATTTCTTAAGTAGCAAAAAAGATAACAAAAAAAATTGTTATTGAATAATTCTAGTTTTTTATTGATTGATATAGTTTTTTTCTATATCAAAACATCAAAAAAAATCCCTCTAACGTTATATTGCTAGAAGGATTTTTAGTTAATTTTTTAGGAAAATTGATTATTTACGCCATTCACCACGAATAGGTCTTGAAAAATAAGCAAGTACGGCAATCATACAAATTTCAATCGACACACCCCAGTAGATATGTCCTAAAAATTCACTCCAAAGTTCATAACCATTTAAATTCCATAGCCAACCCACTGTACCCTCAGGATCGTAAGCAGGATGACGGAAACCAAGTAGTGGAATTAAAAAGCCATGCATGGTGACAGTAATGATAATGCCGTAAAATGCACCATACCATAATCGGATTTTATTCCAAAAATAGGCAATAAACACATAGACAAAAGCAAAAGCAAAACTAAATAGCCAGTGATAAAGCGTTACTGCACCTGAAACGATAGCCGTTTGATAAGCATAATCAAGCGAGTGAGAATTAATACCTAACCAACCGAGCCATGCATCAATATGTGCTGCAGGAGGAGAAACTTCACCGGGTACACGTGGAGGCATATTGACTTCTGAACCCCATTTAACTAACGCACTAATGAATCCACCAATCAGAGTTGTCCAAATAATAATTTGACGATTTGTTTTATTTCCAAACATGTTAAATGTCCTTAATTATTGTTAATAATTTTTGGAAATTATATTGCATAATAATTAGGGTTAAAAGAGGGGGCGATAAGATTAATATACAAGAAAATCTATTATAGTAATTGGTAAAATTTGAATTAAAATCGATTTACAAAAGAAAAACATTCAATTTATTCATATTTCATCGAAAATGAATTGATATTTTGCTATTTTATCGAGATAAAAGTTAGACACTTAGATAATAAATAAACACCAATTTTCTCACAAAACACGATTAAACTGTATTTATTTACAGTATTTTTGTTGCTATACTGCTCACATTTTCACTAGCATTACTGATTAATTTTTTATGATAACTCAACTTACTATTAATAATTTTGCTATCGTCGATCACCTATTAGTTGACTTTACAACGGGGATGACTGCTATAACCGGTGAAACCGGTGCAGGAAAATCGATCGCTATCGATGCTTTAGGGCTCTGTTTAGGTAATCGTTCCGATGCTTCATCTATCCGGTTAGGTGCTGAACGTGTTGATATTTCAGCCTGCTTTGTGCTTGATGATACACCTGCCGCTTTTGCTTGGCTAACTGAAAATCAGCTAGACGAAGGTAATGAATGTATATTACGACGAGTTATCAACCAAGATGGACGTTCAAAAGCCTTTATTAATGGTCGTGCTGTGCCCATATCCCAACTCAAAGATTTAGGACAGATGTTAATCCAAATTCATGGACAACATGAACCCCAACGTCTTTTACGAGGTGAATATCAGCAGTTATTACTTAATCATTATATGAATGAGCCATCATTGCTCAATCAAATGCAGCAAGCTTATAAGCAATGGAAAGTAGCACGCCAGACTTATGAGCAATATCAAGCTTCACGGCAAGAACGAGAAGCACATATTCAGTTATTACAATATCAACTTAAAGAACTTAATGAGTTTTCGCCTATTGAAGGGGAATACCAACAAATTGATGAAGAGTACAAACGTTTATCAAATAGTGAACAGTTAATTCAGCTTAGCCAACAATCAGTGATGCTTTTAGATGAAGCTGATGAATACAATGTCAGTAATCTACTTGGTAGTGTTAAAAACAGTGTGCAGGAGTTATGCGAACTTGATCCAAATTTAAGTAACGTGTTTAACATGCTGGAAGAAGCCGCTATCCAGATCAAAGAAGCCAGTTATGAACTGCGCCATTACAGCGAAAGTTTAGAACTCGATCCAGCGCGTGTCATGCAACTTGAACAACGGCTATCAAAGCAAATAGCGCTTGCTCGTAAACACCATGTTGCACCAGAGGCACTTCCTGAATTGCATCAGAATTTGCTTACCGAATTCAAACAGATTAATCAACAAGATGAACAAAGTGAACAGTTAAAAGCGGATATCACCAAATATCATCAATTTGCACTTGAACTTGCCAAAAAATTACATCAAAAACGCTTAACCAGCAGTAAAGCATTAGCTAAAAAAGTCACCGCTATTATGCATGAATTATCCATGCCTAATGGACAATTTAGTATCGATATAACCTTTGATGAAACACGTTTAAATGAAGACGGTGCCGACCAAGTTACTTTTTTAGTTACGACCAATGTCGGACAGCATGCCTTGCCCCTTGCCAAAGTGGCATCGGGCGGTGAATTATCACGTATTGCCCTAGCCATACAGGTTTTGACGGCTCAAAAAATGGATACACCGGCATTGATTTTTGATGAAATCGATGTGGGCATTAGCGGCCCTACTGCTTCTAAAGTTGGGCAATTATTAAGACAGCTTGGACAATCTACCCAAGTTATTACCGTCACTCATTTGCCACAAGTTGCGGGACAAGCTAATCAACACTACTTTGTCAGTAAGCAAACTAACAGCAAACAGACATCAACTGATATGCAAAAATTAGACAATAATGGACGTTTAAATGAATTAGCCCGACTTTTAGGCGGTGATAAAATTACTGATGCAACATTAGCCAATGCGAAAGAGTTACTTATTATCTAAATGAATTGTGGTAATATAGTGCTTTTGGTTTAAAGGTGAAGGAAACTTGATCATGAATCTTTCTGGTAAACATATTTTATTAGGAATTACAGGAGGCATAGCTGCTTATAAATGCCCGGATCTTGTTCGCCATTTAAAAAAAGCGGGAGCTGACGTAAGAGTAATCGTCACTGACTCGGCTAGCCATTTTGTCACAACTATGACGTTACAAGCCGTTTCAGGCAATCCTGTTTCAACTGATTTATTTGATCCTTCTGCTGAACTCTCTATGAGCCATATTGAACTGGCAAAATGGGCGGATTTAGTGTTAATCGCCCCTGCAACAGCTAACATTATTGCTAAAATAGCCAATGGCATTGCCGATAATCTGTTATCAACGGTTTGTTTAGCAACATCAGCAAATATTGCGTTAGCACCAGCCATGAATCAACAGATGTACAAAGCAGCTGCAACCCAACATAATCTATCTGTACTGAGTAACCGAAATACATTCATTTTAGGCCCTGACGATGGTTTTCAAGCTTGCGGTGATTACGGCCCAGGGCGAATGGTTGAACCTCAAGCAATTGTCGAACAAATTGAACGTTGTTTTTCAACTTCATCAGCATTATCAGGCATATCGCTAACCATCACGGCTGGTCCAACGATAGAAGAGTTAGATCCTGTCCGATATATAAGTAACTATAGTTCAGGAAAGATGGGGTTTGCTATTGCTAAAGTTGCCGCTGAAATGGGTGCAAAGGTAACCCTAATAAGTGGTCCGGTAAATTTAGATACGCCTAAAAATGTGAATCGAATTGATGTAAAAAGTGCCAATGAGATGTATAACGAAGCGTTAAAATTCGCTAAACAATCATCTATTTTTATTGGGTGTGCCGCCGTTGCCGACTATCGAGCTGAAACTATCGCCGAAAATAAAATTAAAAAGACAGATAATAGTAATGAATTAATTATTAAGTTAGTCAAAAATCCTGACATTATTGCGCATATTGCAGCGTTAAAAGAACAGCGCCCTTTTGTGGTTGGTTTTGCGGCTGAAACCGAAAATGTTAAAAATTATGCCTTAAAAAAATTAACGGCTAAAAACCTAGATTTAATTTGCGCTAATGATGTTTCTGATAAAAAAATTGGCTTTAATTCTGAGCAAAATGCATTAACACTTTATTGGCAAAATGGTGAACAGACATTACCATTAAGCAGTAAACAACAATTAGCAACACAGTTACTTGAAGTTGTTATAACACGATATAAAGCGAGTCATGATGAAAAGAAAAATTGATATTAAAATATTAGATAAACGTTTAGGTAATGATTTTCCGCTTCCAACCTATGCAACCGAAGGATCGGCTGGCATTGATCTACGAGCAATGTTTGATAAAACAACTGAGATAAAACCCGGGGAAACCATTTTAACGCCAACAGGTTTATCCATGCATATAGCAGATCCTACTTTAGCGGCATTAGTTTTACCACGGTCAGGATTGGGATCTAAAAATGGAATTGTACTTGGTAATTTAGTAGGTCTTATTGATTCGGATTATCAAGGTCAGTTATTTGTACCGGTATGGAACCGTAGTCAAACTCCATTTGTAATTGAAGCAGGTGATCGTATTGCTCAGTTAATTATTGTTCCTGTCATACAAGCAGAATTTAATATTGTTGATGAATTTACAGCGTCAGCACGCGGCGAAGGTGGATTTGGGCATTCGGGTAAAAAATGATTGTGAGCAGCAAAAATAAAAATAGGAAAGAAGATATACTGCAAGCTTTAGCCACCATGCTTGAATCTAATGAAGGTACCCAACGCATTACCACAGCAAAATTAGCGGCAAGTGTTGGTGTATCAGAAGCGGCACTTTATCGACATTTTCCGAGTAAAACTAAAATGTTTGAAAGTTTAATTGTCTACATTGAAGATATTTTACTTTCTCGCATTAATGTCATTATGCAAGATGAGCTAAATACCTTTGTTCGTTTACAGTTAATTCTTGCATTAATATTGGGTTTTTCTGAAAAAAATCCCGGATTAACCAGAATTATGACTGGTCATGCCTTAATGTTTGAACAAGAGCAGCTTCAAGAACGTATTAGCCAACTGTTTGAACGAATTGAAACCCAAATTAAGCAAGTATTACGTGAACGAAAAATTCGTGAAGGCGTTGCATTTACCACCGATGAGCGAATTTTATCCAGTCAATTATTAGCTTTTTGTGAAGGAATGATGGTTCGCTATTCTCGTTCTGGCTTTAAATATTTACCAACCACCAATTTTGATACACGTTGGGCGTTATTAGCGAAACAATTAATTTAAACATATAAAATAATCTTTAACTAACTGCTCTATAATCTTTATTGAGGATAATATATGGATTTTGAAAATATTTTAAAGCAGATAGTCTCACTTATTGATAAATATGACGGTGTAGTACTTGGTTATATTCTTCATTTCTGCTTTGCTATTATCATCTTTATCATTGGTCGAATCATTGCCAAGTTCATTAGCCGTCAGCTAAAACGCATATTAACCATTCGCCAAGTTGATCCAACAGTTGTAAAGTTTGTTAGTGCTTTGGCTTATTATGCCATTATCATAATGACATTAGTTGCCGTATTAGGGCAATTAGGTGTTCAAACGGCATCAATTGTTGCTGTCATTGGTGCTGCTGGTTTAGCGGTCGGTTTAGCACTGCAAGGATCGTTATCGAATTTCGCTGCTGGGGTGATTTTAATCATTTTCCGTCCATTTAAAGTCGGCGAAACGGTGGTGATTAATAATCAAAGAGGTGTGATTGATTCAATTCAAATTTTCTCGACCTCAATTGTCACACCGACTAATGAAATGGTTGTCATCCCGAATGGACAAGTGGTGAGTGCCAATATTATAAATTATAGCCGTCTACCCGAAAGACGTTTAGATCTAGTGATTAATGTTGGTTATAACTCCGATATCCAAAAAGTTTATCAAGTACTTAATCAAGCGGTCAATCAAACCAGCAATATATTAACCACTAAAAAACCAACTATTCGTTTAGATGTACTTGATGCATCATCAATGAATTTTAACGTTTTAGTATGGACTTTAAACGAAAATTATGGCGCATTGAAAGCTGAATTACTCGAAAATATTAAAAACGCATTAACTGAAAATAATATTAATATTCCTTATCCAACAATGGATGTGAATGTCACCACCAACCACTAATGGGTTAGTTCTTCCGTCGATCAATGTCGACGGAAATTGAAACCACCTCTTTTTCATATAAGATATCTTGATTCATATTTAAGGCTGGTTTTTCACAGTCAGGGCATCCAACCACTTTCGCTGGCACACCGGCAACAGTTGTATGCTCAGGAACAGGCTCTAACACGACCGAACCAGCACCAATTTTTGCCCCTTTTCCGATTTCAATATTGCCTAATATCGTAGAGTGAGCGCCTATCATTACCCCTTCACGAATTTTAGGATGCCGATCACCGTTTTCTTTACCTGTACCACCTAAGGTCACTGATTGCAAAATCGATACATCATTTTCAATAACAACTGTTTCACCAATTACAATACCGGTTGCATGGTCAAACATTACACCGCAGCCAATTTGCGCCGCTGGATGAATATCAACACCAAAAACAATGGCGATTTGACTTTGTAAAAAAATAGCTAGCGATTTACGATTTTGTTTCCAAAGCCAATGGGCAATTCGATAAGCCTGTAACGATAAAAAACCTTTGTAATAAAGTAAAGGGGTCGAATAGTAGTTAGTTGCTGGATCGCGTACATAAACAGCTAAGATATCCGTCACTGCTGATTGAATAATCGTGGTATCTGCCTCATAAGCTTGTCGTGCAATTTCACGAATTTCAATTGCCGGCATTACTTGGGTAACGAGTTTATTCGCTAAAATATAACTTAATGCACTACCCAAGTTTTTATGATTGAGTAAAGTTGCATGGAAATAACTTGCTAACATTGGCTCACTTTCAACTAATTGGGAAGCTTCTTGCCGAATGGTATGCCACAACCTATCTGCTTCAACCACTTTTTTCGTAATGTTCACAACGACGACCTATAAATATTAATCACAATAGTCAACATTGTTTCGCAAACTTATCAAGTAAGCAAGTATTGTATTTTATTATCATCATTTAAATAGCAAAATGGAAACAATCTGCTTCCATTTTTTGACGATTTTTACGATGATAATGAAGATTCTAGCTTAGCTTTTTTTCATCACACAAGGTAAATATAGCAATGACCAAAATGAAGAGAACAATACCGGCAAGGGTATAAAATGTAGTTGAATATCCGGTAGTATCAAATAATTTTCCGACTAACCATGAAAGCACAATAACCCCAATATTTGATGAGATATTAAAACCAACTAAATATAATGTCGAAGATAATCTTTCATCAAAATTCGCAACAACATATTTAAATACAGCTAAAATAAATAACGGGGTTTCAATAGCATGAAAAAGTTTCACTAATGAAATCAAATACACATTATCTAATGTTGCTGATAATGCAATTCGACAAATCATCACTAATGCCGCCACTAACAACGCTTTTTTAGCGCCAATTTTATAAATTAAGTATGGGGCTAAAATCATACAGATAGCTTCTAAAAAAACTTGGAAGGAGTTCAAATAACCATATACTTTGTAACCCCATTCTTGTTGAGTAAAAAAGGTGGTATAGAAATTAGGAAATAATTGCTGATCGTAAATGGTATAAAAACTATTGGTTCCAATAATAAAAAAAACAAATAACCAAAACTTTTTCATGCCAAATAAGGACACTATTTCACTCATCGTTGGAATAGTTGATGTTTTTTCAGCAACAAGATTGTTATCACTTCCTGATGAGGATTCCGAATAATGTTTAGGTTTAAATACGATATTAATAGTAAAAAAGATTGCGGCAACAGCCGATGCCATCCAAAAGTTAATATGTGGGTTTATACCAAATAAAATACCGGCAAAAAAGGTTGCTGCAGCATAACCAAATGATCCCCAAAAACGCGCTGGACCAAATTCAAAACCAAATAATCGACTAATCCGCTCAATAAAAGAATCAACTAAAGCACATCCAGAGATAAACCCAGCGCTTAATACCGGCGCACCAATGCAAGCACCAAGAATAAAATCGTGTTTTAATAAGGGTTCATAGACATAAATCATAAATGGGCCAATCAGCAACATCATAATACTTTGAAACGTAATAACTGCTTTACCGATTTGCAATTTATCTTGAATAATGCCATAAAAGATCATAAAAAACATTGCGGCGGCAGAGTTGGCTGCGTAAACAATTCCTAACTGCTCGCCCGATAATCCAATTGTACTTTTTAGCCATATGGCGTAAAAAGACCACCAAAGAGACCATGCTGCATAAAAGGTTATAAGATAACCTGATGAGAACCAATAATTTTTATTTTCTACCGTTTCTATCGTTTTCATATTTTAGTACTCTTATATTATGGAAGTTTAACGTTAACATGTTAATGTTAACATTATTGTCATAAATGAAACTAAATAGATAGAATCAGATATCATAAATGTTACATTCCTCACACTTTTTATCATTTTTATTTGTGGTATCATCACATTAAGTAATTACTAATTATTAACCTTTTAATGCTGAGCAAAAGGATTTAACTATGGCTTCACTTAAGGATGTCGCAAAGTTAGCATCGGTTTCTTTGATGACTGTTTCGCGTGCAATCAATAATCCTGAAAAATTAAATAAAGAAACGTATAAACGGGTAAAAGAAGCAATTGAACAACTCAATTATGTTCCCGATTTATCGGCACGAAAAATACGTGGTGATCATTCTGGCCCACATGCTATCGGTGTCTTAGCACTAGAAACCGCCACGACACCGTTTTCAGTTGAACTGCTACAAGCTATTGAACGAACAGCCCAACAACATGGCTGGAATACGTTTATTGTCAATTTATTTGACGATAAAGACGCAAATCATGCCATTAACACATTATTGTCTTATCGCCCTAATGGCATTATTTACACCACCATGGGACTAAGAAAAGTTGAACTTCCTGAAAGATTACTTGGTAAAAATGTGGTGCTCGCCAACTGTATTAGTGATTCTGAACAGTTAGCTTGTTATATTCCTGATGACTACTCGGGTCAGTACCAAGCAATGCAGCAAGTCATTAATAAAGGTTATCAAAAACCGCTTTGTATCTATTTATCCGAACATACTTTAGCCGGTAGCATTAGACGTCAAGCAGCAGAACAAGCTTGGCTTGATGCAGGTAAAAATTTAGATGACCTAATTAGTTATCATACATCCACATCTCAAGGTAATCTTGCACAAGAATATATGATGACAGTTGAAATATTAAAACAACACTGTGCTAAAAAACCTGAATTTGATGTATTAATTTGTGGTAATGATCGGATCGCTTTTGTGGCTTATCAATATTTATTAAGTAATGGTTTCCATATACCTAACGATATTGCTGTTTTAGGCTATGATAATATGGTAGGTACCGGCGAGCTTTTTTATCCCCCTTTAACGACGGTACAGCTTCCCCATTATGAAATAGGCGAACAAGCAGCTTTACATATCATTACAGGTCAAACCCAAAAAACGGTAACACAAGTTGCATCAGCATTTTTACAACGCCAATCTTTATAGACATAGTGACAAACCCACCAGATATAATGGTGGGTTAATGACTCATTATTGATAGATTGATTTTAATTGCCAGCTTTCTAATTTAATTATTTTAGCCTGCCCATTTTCTGCAAATAAATTCACCTTTCTTGTCGCAGGTAATTTAGGGTAAATTCGACTAGACAAGCTATATAAATCATTATTCACAAAAACTTCTACTGATGATGCATCAACATAAATATGTAAGCTTAACTTATCGGTTTTTGGTAACGGCACACTACGGTAACCTTTAAGCTCTAAACCCGAAAGACTTCTATCAAGTACAATACGATTAGATTGTAAATCAATAAATAACAATGTCGCTTGTTTACCATCTTCAGTTGCTGCCAGTTGCAAGCCAAAACGTTCTGCATTACTTTCAGTAAGATCAATTTCGACGTTAAGTTCACAACTAATTGATTCAATCGACGTATTTTTTAATTCACTACTCAGCAAAATATTGGTTAATGATTGAGGTTTTTCACGTAATACTTCAAGTTCTTTAATCGGTCGGTTACGAACATTATTGTCTGCATCTAGGATCAATTCACGGGGTAAAGTAAATGCTCCCATCCATTTATCTTTTTTACTTGGCATGACTGATTCCCACATATCCATCCAAGCAAAAATAATTCGGCGTCCATCTGCTGCAAGAAACGATTGAGGGGCATAAAAATCATGACCAAAATCCATTTCTTGAAAAGGTTTAATAACCGAAAATTGCTGTCCTGGTTGCCAATCACCAACAATATAACCTGATTGGAACCGATTACGATATTGGTAACCTTTAGCTTTCATACCTTGCGGAGAAAACATTAAAATCCATTTGTCACCTAATGGAAAAAAATCAGGGCATTCGAGCATATAAACATCAGGATCAATATCACTAATCACAACATGATCAAATTGCCATTTTTTAAGATCGTGTGAGCGAAACAGTAAAACTTTGCCCACATCGTTGCGATCTCGCTGACCGACAACCATCCACCATATCCCATCTTGTTGCCAAACTTTAGGATCACGAAAATGCATGATGCCATCTTCGGGCGTTAAAATCGTTCCCTGTTTTTCAAAATGGATACCATCTTTACTAATAGCAAGGCATTGGGTTTGCCGAATTTGCTCATCGTTCCCTTGACCATTTAACCAAATATGACCCGTATAAATTAAGCATAATTCACCATCTTTTTCGACTGCTGAACCAGAAAAACAGCCACTTTTATCAAACTCTTGATCGGGTGCAATGGCTATAGGTAATCTTCGCCATGTCACTAAGTTATCACTAACAGCGTGTCCCCAATGCATCGGTCCCCAGTTTTCATCATAAGGATGATGTTGATAAAAGGCATGATACCGCCCTTTAAAGTAAATCAAACCATTTGGATCGTTCATCCATCCCGATTGTGGTGCTAAATGAAAATGTGGGTAATACTGTTTATTCATGGTCGTTTCTAATTGCAAAACAGCTTGATTTGCTTTATCAATAGCAGTAGACATAAAATCCCCTTTGTTCACCCAATATCAGATTTATCTGATTATATGGTATATTAATTTAATTGTTAACGTTAACTATAGATAAATTAAGCGATAAAATATGTGATGAAAGTCACACATTTTTAACGTTAACAATGAATTTTTTTTGAAATGATTTAGTCTATGGCGAATGACTAATTATTAAACTTGGTTTAATCTGTGTGCAAAAGACGATATCAATTAAAATATCGTCAACTTATTCACACACCTTAAACCCTATTAACCAAATATTATATCGAGTAATAAAATGAATAATACTAAAGTCTGGTCTCTTGGCGATGCGGTTATTGATTTATTGCCATTTGGCGATATGAATTATCAAGCTTGTGCAGGGGGTGCGCCTGCAAATGTTGCTATTGGTGTGGCTAAGTTAGGTCTTCCTTCGGCATTTATCGGCCGTGTCGGTAATGATCCGTTTGGTCACTTTATGGAAAAAACATTCAAAGAATATCATGTAGACTGCCAAAGCCTTGAAAAAGACGATCTTCATCGAACCAGTACAGTTGTTGTCGATTTAGGTAAAAATGGCGAACGCAGCTTTACTTTTTTAGTCTCGCCGTCCGCCGATCAATTTCTTTCAAAACAAGCAATACCCCATTTTAATCAAGACATTTTACATTTTTGTTCTTTGGCATTAGTTGGGCAAACTTGTCGACAAACACTTAAAACCGCTATTGAAGATCTAACAGCTAAACAGGGGTTAATTAGTTTTGACATTAATTTACGGGAGCAAATGTGGAAAGATAAAGACGAAATGCGCACCATTATTACGCAGTTTTGTCACGATGCAGATATTCTTAAACTATCTGATGAAGAGCTGTTTTGGTTGACAGAAAGTCAAGATTGGCATGAAGCATTAAATAAACTTCAACAACACTATAATGCCCCACTAAAATTGGTGACTAAAGGACGAGATGGCAGCATTGTCGTATGGCAAGGTAAAACATTTTCATTTGATTCCTACCATGTCAATAGTGTTGACACAACCGGAGCTGGTGACGCTTTTGTCGCAGGTTTATTAAGTAGCATTGCGTCATCGGGAATGCCAGAAGATAAACTCATGCTAGAAAGTATGATGACTATTGCCAGTGCTTGTGGCGCTTTAGCCACAACTCAAAAAGGCGCATTAACGGCACTGCCTGATAGCGCATTTTTACAATCATTTATTAGCGATAATCCCGCATTAACGGCTAAACAAATGGCGTAATTCAATGACAGAAAAAGAAAAAATGTTAGCTGGGTTATTGTATGATCCTAGTATCCATTTATTGGCTAACGATCGGCTTTATGCTCAAGATCTCTGCTTTCAAATCAATCAATTATCCCCCCTTGCTGAAAAACAGCGATATGAACTATTTCAAACGCTACTCGGAAAAACAGGAGAGCAGTTTACGATAATGCCGGGATTCCAATGTGATTACGGTTATAATATTGAAATTGGTGAAAACTTTTTCGCCAATTTTAATTGCATCATGCTTGATGCGGCTAAAATTACATTTGGTGATAATGTGCTTGTTGCACCTAATTGTGGCTTTTACACTTCAGGGCATCCACTTGATAGTCAAACACGATGCCGTGGTCTTGAATTTGCAAAACCAATTACTATTGGTCATAACGTTTGGATTGGCGGTAATGTGATTGTACTGCCTAATGTGACTATCGGTGATAATACTGTTATCGCAGCCGGAAGCATTGTTGATCGCGATATCCCTTCAAATGTGGTCGCCATGGGCGCACCCTGTCGAAAGTATAAAACGCTTTAATTCACCTTGACTGATTGTGCTCTAGCCCAAGTATCGATTGCCACAACGTCCTCAATAGTGGTTGGTTCAGGTAAAACAAGTTTATCTAATGTTGCCGACACGTGTTTGGCAATATCCATAAAACCAATTTTATTTTGCAAAAATGCTTCAACCGCCACTTCGTTGGCCGCATTAAGGGCAGTGGTTGCGGCTTGCCCTTGACAAGAAGCCTCAATAGCTAATTTTAAGCAAGGATAACGATTAAAATCAGGTGTATTAAACGTCAGTGATGACATCTGAGTAAAATCTAAATCAGCCACACCAGATGTGATACGTAATGGATAAGACATAGAATAAGCGATAGGTGTTCGCATATCAGGCACACCTAATTGAGCAATAACACTGCCATCTTGATAACGAACCATTGAATGAATGATTGATTGTGGATGGACGATGATTTCCATTTGCTCAGCGCTGGCATTAAATAACCAACGTGCTTCAATATATTCTAAACCTTTATTCATCATCGTTGCCGAATCAACAGAAATTTTTCTTCCCATTGACCAATTAGGATGCGCAATTGCTTGTGCAGGTGATACCGAAGATAATTGATTGACTGCCCAATCTCGAAAAGGGCCACCAGAGCCAGTTAACACAATTTTGGTTACACCATGATCAACCAAATTAGCAAACCCAAGATCATGCTGAACGGCGGTAGGCAGGCTTTGAAAAATTGCATTATGTTCACTATCAACGGGTAACAGTTCTGCCCCATAACGCTTCACTGCTTGCATAAACAGATGTCCACAAGTCACCAAAGACTCTTTGTTAGCCAGTAAAATACGTTTACCTTTTTCAATTGCCGCAAGCGTCGGTTTTAATCCAGCAGCGCCCACAATGGCAGCCATGACTTGGTGAACTTCGGGCAACTGTGCTAAATCACAAATAGCTTGTTCACCACTTAATACTTCAATATCCAATTTTAGATCAACAAGATTTGCTTTAAGCTGCTGTGCAGCTAGTTCACTTGCCATTGCCACATAGTGGGGTTTAAATTCTTGGCATTGTTCAGTCATTTTCTCTACATTACTGCCACCCACTAGCACATAAGCGTTAAATAATGTTGGATTTTGCCGAATGACCGATAAAGTGCTACAGCCTATTGATCCTGTTGAACCTAAAATTGCGATGTTTTTCATATCAATAATATTAATAACTGCTTGTTGAAGTTGATGAACCAGACACAATAGCAATGCCTGCACTAGCACCTAACCGTGTTGCGCCCGCTTGTACCATTTTTTCAGCAGTTTGACGATCTCGAATACCGCCTGACGCTTTAACGCCCATTTCTTGTCCAACGGTTTCACGCATTAATTTAACATCTTCAACGGTTGCGCCCGATGTGCTAAATCCTGTTGAGGTTTTGACAAAAGCAACGCCGATTTCTTTACAGATCAAACAGACTTTGACAATTTCTTCTTTGGTTAATAGACATGTTTCTAAAATAACTTTTAATGGTACAGCGCCACATGCTTTAAACACAGCTTCAATATCATTTTTCACCGCATCCCAATCTTGGCTTTTTAACCAACCAACATTGATAACCATATCAATCTCTTCAGCTCCTGCTTTTACAGCCATTTCGGTTTCATAAGCTTTTGCCGAAGTTAGCATTGCACCAAGAGGAAAACCAACCACAGAACAAACTTTTACATCACTCCCTTTTAGTAAGCTTGCCACTAACGGGACATAACCAGAATTCACACAAACAGAATAAAAATGGTATTCTTTCGCTTCATCACACAGTTTACGAATTTGATCTTCTGTCGCATTCATTGCTAATAAAGTATGATCGATATACTTTGCATAATTCATAATAATTTCCTTAAATTGTTCAATAAATAGCGAGTTATAGGCATAATTCGCTAACAGCAATAAATGCCAAATATTATAAAAGATTTTAGGGATAAAACACAGTAAACAGATAAAATAGGTGAAGTGACAGAAAGACAAAAAAGCCTGACGGTTTAAATCAGGCTTATAATTTTAAAAATTAAAATTCCATTAACTCTTTTTCTTTATCAACAAGTACAGCATCTAATTTTTTAATGGCTGCGTCAGTTGCTTTTTGAATAAAATCTTGTGATTTACGTTCATCATCTTCTGATATTTGCTTATCTTTTAATAATGCTTTGACTTGATCATTCGCATCACGACGAATATTACGAATTGACACACGACCTTGTTCTGCTTCGTTACGAACAATTTTCGTTAAATCACGACGACGTTCTTCTGTTAGTGGTGGCAATGGTACTCGAATCACCGTACCTGCCGACGCTGGATTGAGCCCTAAATCAGAAGATAAAATTGCTTTTTCAATCATTGGTGTTAATGATTTATCAAATACGGTGATAGCCAATGTTCTTGCATCTTCAGCCACCACATTTGCTAATTGACGAAGCGGCGTTGGGCTACCATAGTATTCAACCATAATACCGTCTAATAAGTTTGGCGATGCCCGTCCTGTTCTAATCTTAGAAATATGAGTTTGAAACGCATCTATACTTTTTTCCATGCGCACTTGCGCTTCTTTTTGAATCTCATTTAGCATAATAAAAACCTTATATTGAATAAATAAGACTAACAGCTTACTGTTGCCTGATTATTAATTAATGTCCCTTCGGATTCACCTAAAATCACTCGACGTAATGCACCTGGTTTATTCATGTTAAAGACACAAATCGGCAGGTTATGATCACGTGCTAACGTAAACGCAGCTAAATCCATTACTTTTAATTCATCATCAAGCACTTTTTCATAATTTAATGTTTTATAAAGTGTTGCATTTGGATCTTTAACAGGATCGGCCGAATAAACACCATCAACTTTTGTTGCTTTTAACACCACATCTGCTTCAATTTCGATACCACGTAAACACGCTGCTGAGTCAGTTGTAAAAAAAGGATTACCTGTTCCTGCTGAAAGAATAACCACTTTACCATGACGAAGCAAGCTAATTGCTTCTGTCCAGCGGTAATCGTCACATACTCCATTAAGTGGAATAGCTGACATTAAACGCGCATTAACCTCAATTCGATGCAACGCATCACGCATTGCAAGACCATTCATTACTGTTGCTAGCATCCCCATATGATCGCCAACAACACGATTCATACCGGCTTTTGCAAGACCAGCTCCACGAAATAGATTACCGCCCCCAATAACAACAGCAACTTGAACATTCATTTCAATAAGTTCTTTAATTTCTTGCGCCATGCGGTCAAGAACGGTGGGATCAATACCAAAACCTTCATCGCCTTGTAGTGCTTCACCACTGAGTTTAAGAAGAATACGTTTATAGAAAGGGGTTACCATATGAAGTCTCACTATTTCGTTATTTAATTACCTGACAAGCTAAAAATGGCTAGCTAGCAATAATTTAAAAAAATTTGTAGATAAACAAAACCGCCTTGACGGCGGTTTTTTACGAAACAATTAAGATTGTTTCGACATCGCAGCAACTTCGGCTGCAAAATCAACTTCCACTTTTTCAATGCCTTCACCCACTTCAAAACGGATGAAAGAAGCAACAGTCGCTTTTTTCTCAGCCAGTAAATCACCAACAGTTTTACTTGGATCCATAACAAATGGTTGACCAGTAAGTGAAACTTCACCAGTAAATTTACGCATACGGCCTTCAACCATTTTTTCAGCGATTTCACGTGGTTTACCTGATTGCATTGCAATTTCGATTTGAATATTGCGCTCATGTTCAACAACATCAGCTGGAACATCGCTTGGGCTAACATATTCTGGTTTGCTTGCAGCAATGTGCATTGCAATATGTTTAACTAATTCTTCATCACAACCACTGTTTGCAGCAACTAATACACCGATACGTGCACCATGTTGGTAACTACCAACAACATCACCTGAAATTTGTTGAATACGACGAATACCGATGTTTTCACCGATTTTTGCAACTAATGCTGTACGTTCTTCTTCAAATTTTGCTTGTAACGCAGCAAGATCAGTCATGTTATCGTTCAATGCAGTTGTAGCAACTTTTTCGCTAAACGCTAAGAAACCTGCATCTTTAGCAACAAAGTCTGTTTCGCAGTTGATTTCTAAAATTACACCCGATTTTTTATCCGCAGAAATCTTAGAAATAATTACACCTTCAGCCGCTACACGACCTGCTTTTTTAGCCGCTTTTGCTTGACCTGATTTACGCATATTGTCGATAGCAACTTCGATATCACCATTTGCTTCAACTAATGCTTTTTTACATTCCATCATACCTGCGCCAGTTCTTTCACGCAGTTCTTTTACCATAGAAGCGGTAACTTCAGCCATTTTTAAATCCTCTATTTAACCATTGTGATGATTTTCATTAGAATGGGTCGATTATTTATATTATCGACCCTGAAAATATTTGAGTTTATTACTCAGCTGCTGGAGCTTCTTCAACAAAGCTTTCTTCAGATACTGGAGATTGATTTTGTTCACGACCAGCACGAACGGCTTCCGCAACTGCGTTTGCATATAATTGAATTGCACGAATTGCGTCATCATTACCTGGAACGATGTAATCAATACCATCTGGATCTGAGTTGGTATCAACAACAGCAACGACTGGAATACCTAAATTGTTAGCTTCTTTGATAGCGATATGTTCATGGTCTGCGCCAATAACAAAAATCACATCGGGTAAGCCACCCATATTTTTAATTCCACCCAAGCTATTTTCTAATTTAGCCATTTCACGAGCACGCATTAGTGCTTCTTTTTTGGTTAATTTGTCAAATGTACCATCACTAGCTTGTGTTTCTAAATCTTTAAGACGTTTGATTGATTGACGTACTGTTTTCCAGTTAGTCAACATACCACCTAACCAACGGTGATTAACGTAGTATTGTCCACAGCTTTCAGCGGCTTGTTTAATCGCTTCGCTTGCTGCTCGTTTTGTACCAACAAATAAAATTTTACCTTTACGTGCAGCCACTTTGTTTAATTCAGCTAACGCTTCGTTAAACATTGGTACTGTTTTTTCAAGGTTGATAATGTGAACTTTGTTACGCGCACCAAAAATAAATGGTTTCATTTTTGGGTTCCAATAACGGGTTTGGTGTCCAAAGTGTACACCTGCTTGTAACATATCGCGCATTGATACTGTAGTCATGATTTCCTCATTTTGACGTTGGGGTTATGCCTCCACATATCCGCTTTAACCGACCTTATTGCATAAAACAAAAGGCACCCCGGAAAAGAGTAATGATATGTGTGTGTTATAACGTTAATTAAATTTTAAAATTTGTACTGACTCTCACAACGATTTTTTGAAAAATGAATGTGAAAAGTAGCGCGCGTTTTATACCATATTTAGATAAAATTTACTAGCGTTATTTTTTTATAATATGGAAAAATTATGTTGCACTTTAAAAAAGTCATATTAAAAATGTAAAAATTTGGGCAAATTTCATGAGGTTTTGAAGTATTTTTTCAATCAAGAAATAAAAAGCGTTGACTTTATTAACATGATGTTTTTACTCGTTAAAGATTAGGTTTGTTACTATCATTAACTGGTGTATTTAGGCATTAATTAACTTTCTAATTAAAATCCAATACTCTAAATAGTATTAGAATTTAAAATACTAACTTATTAAGTAATGTTCTCACTAACAAAATTAAATATACACCAAAAGGTGTTATTTTATAATGTAAAAAAACCATTCAATAAGTTTTTACTTATCAAATGGTTTAATAAAATTTAGTTGAATAATTGAGTAAACTTCAGACAAATCCAATCCCATACAGATCCAAAGAACCCAGTTTCTGCAACATTTTGCAGGGCGACTAATGGTTGTTCATTAATCACTTTGCCATCTAATAAAAATTGTATTTTACCTACCGTTCTTCCTTTCATTATCGGTGCATAAATATAATTATCAATGACATATTTTATTTGTAGATCAGCTGAACGACCTTTTGGTACAGTAACATAAGCACCATCTATTGAACCTAATTGGATTTTATTTTCATCTCCATACCAAATGGATTCAGTAAATAAAGGCATATTCGCTTTTATAGGGTTAGCCGTTTCGAAGAATCGAAAGCCCCAAACTAATAATTTTTTGCTTTCTTCTTCCCGACCTTTATAGGTTCGTCCGCCTAATACTGCCGATATTAAACGTGTATTACCCTCGACAGCAGAGGCAACTAAGTTGTAACCGGCTGCTTGGGTATGACCTGTTTTGATTCCGTCTACATTTAATGTGGTATCCCATAGTAAACCATTACGATTTAATTGTGGTTTAGAGAGATTATAAGTAAATTCTTTTTCTTTATAAATCGCATATTCATCAGGTAAATCACGAATCAGTGCACGACCTAATAACACCATATCTTTGGCTGTAGTATATTGTCCTGGCGCATCAAGTCCATGTACGGTTTCAAAATGAGTATGTTCCAAACCTATTTTTTTGGCATAGTCATTCATTAAATTTACAAAAGCACCTTGGCTACCTGCGATATGTTCAGCCATTGCAATACAAGCGTCGTTACCTGATTGAATGATGATACCTTTGTTAAGATCTGAAACAGAAACGGTTTTACCCACTTCCAAAAACATTAATGATGATCCTTTTAATACAGGGTTACCTGTTGCCCAGGCATCTTTACTGACTACAACCATATCATCATTTTTAATTCGACCTGTGTGTAAAGCTTGACCAACTACATAGCTTGTCATCATTTTGGTAAGACTGGCTGGATCACGTTGTTGTTCAGCGTTATATTCCGCTAAAATTTCGCCTGATTTGGCATCCATTAAAATATAAGATTCAGCATTTAATTGGGGAATAGCTGGAATAGGAAAAGGCATATCAGCGGATGCTGATGAGCAAATTGACAGCATTAAGATAGCAAAAGATAATTTAAATTTCTTTTTCATTTATTTGAATTCCGTTAAATATTTTTAGATAACATATATCGATGTGTGTGAATAGACATCATAATGCCAAAACATGCCATTAAAACGACTAATGATGAGCCACCATAACTTATTAAAGGTAATGGTACACCAACTACCGGTAAGATTCCACTGACCATACCGATATTAATGAACACGTAAACAAAGAAGACTAAAATCAAACCACCAGATAATATCCGACCAAATGTCGTTTGTGCTTGTGATGCAATAATTAACCCACGAACGATTAAACATAAAAAAAGAATTAACAGAACGATAGTACCAATAAAACCAAATTCTTCTGCTATTACAGAAAAAATAAAGTCAGTATGTCTTTCAGGTAGGAATTCTAATTGTGATTGCGTGCCTTCAAGCCATCCTTTACCCCATATCCCTCCAGAACCAATGGCGGTTTTAGATTGAATAATATGATAACCCGTGCCATTTGGATCTCGCTCGGGATTAAAAAGTGTTAACACCCGTTCACGTTGATAATCATGCATTAAAAAGAACCACATGATAGGTAAAAAAGCAGCAATTAAGATAATAGCAACAATAATGAATCGCCAATCAATACCTGCCAAAAAGATAATAAATATTCCGGACATGACAATTAATATAGCCGTACCTAAATCCGGTTGCATAGCAACAAGTAAAGTCGGCACGCCAATAATACCTAAGGTTTGTAATGTCGTTTTTAAAGGTGGGGGACAGCCGTCACGATGAATAAACTTAGCAACCATTAATGGCACGGCTATTTTAGCAATTTCAGATGGTTGAAATCGTAATACGCCTAAATCTAACCATCTTTGTGCACCTTTACTGGTGTAACCAAAAATATCAACGAACAGTAAAATGATAATGCAAAAAATATAAAGATAGGGAGCCCATTTTTCATAGGTTCGAGGTGAAAATTGAGCTAGAAATATCATTACAAAAAAACCAAGAAATATTTGTATTACTCGCTTTTGTATCATATCGATATTTTGCCCACTCGCACTCCAAAGTATATATAAGCTATAACAGAGTAGTAGCGTTATAAATAGAAAAAAAAGCGGATCAATATGTATCTTTTGCCAAAAAGATTTTTTGATGTTATTCATAATTAATTTTCATATCCTGTATCTTGAGCTACATCATCGAGATCAGTGGAGTGATTGCCTAATAGATAAAAATCAAGAATTTTACGTGCAACTGCACCACCATTTGAGCTTCCGCCCCCCCCATTTTCAAGTACAATAGCCAATGCTATTTTAGGTTTATCGTAAGGGGCATAAGCAATAAATAATGCATGATCACGTAAATGCTCAGGAATATTGTTTGCATTATAAGTTTCGTTTTCTCTTAAACCATACACTTGTGCTGTTCCTGATTTTCCTGCTGCTTGATATTGAGCGCCAGCATACACTTTAC
The DNA here is from genome assembly GCF_001690185.1 of Gilliamella sp. wkB308. Classification (GTDB taxonomy): domain Bacteria; phylum Pseudomonadota; class Gammaproteobacteria; order Enterobacterales; family Orbaceae; genus Gilliamella; species Gilliamella apicola_I. The sequence continues at coordinate 26,119 of NZ_LZGN01000034.1, read as the reverse complement.
GTGCTGTTCCTCGTGAACCAAACATAACTCTATACATACCTTCTTTCGCTAAATCCCAATAATTTGTTTTAACTTCTGTTAAATTATTTGGCTGTTCAAATTGAACAGGATCAATGTGAAACTGATCTTCATTGGAATTTAAAATATCACTCTTTTTATACAGTAAAAAATGAGGAGTATAAGTTTTTCCATTATTAATTAAGATAGTTAATGCTTTTGCCATTTGCATTGGTGTTGCAGTCCAGTATCCTTGACCAATACCAACAGGGATAGTATCCCCTTGTAACCAGGATTTTTTATGACGTTTACTTTTCCATTCTCGACTTGGCATAACAGCACGTGTCTCTTCGCTTGGTGACATATCAATTCCTGTGCGTTGACCATATCCAAATTTTGTCATCCATAAACTTAAACGATCAATCCCCATATCATAAGCAACTTGATAAAAATAGGTATCTACTGATTCTTCTATCGCTTTTAGTACATCAACCCGACCATGTCCCCATTTTAGCCAGTCTCGGTAACGTCTTTCAGTTCCTGGTAATTGCCACCATCCAGGATCGTTAACCACGCTTTTGGGCGTTACAACCCCTTCACTTAATGCAGCTACAGAAATAAAGGGTTTTACGGTTGAAGCAGGTGGATAAGCCCCTAATAAAGCCCGATTAAATAAAGGTTTGTTCGGATCATTGAGTAATTCATTATATTTTGCACTTGATATCCCGCCAACAAAATCATTTGAATCGTAACTAGGGCTTGATACCATCGCTAAGACTTCCCCATTATTGGGATCAATCGCCACCACAGCAGCTTTGCGCCCATCAAGAAGTTTTTCGATGTAAAGCTGTAATTTGAGATTTATTGATAAATAGATATCTTCGCCTGCTTGTGGTGGATGCTGTTCAAGGAGCCGGACGATACGCCCTCGACTATTAACTTCAACTTTTTCATAACCAGCTGTGCCATGTAATATGTTTTCATAATAGCGTTCAATGCCCATTTTTCCGATATTGAGCGTCGCAACATAATTACTGGTTTTATTTTCTTCTTCTAACCGCTTTTTATCTTGGCTATTTATTTTTGAGATATAACCCAGAATGTGAGTTAGTGTTGCTCCATAGGGATAATAGCGGTGTTGTATTTTAACAATTGAGGCAAAAGGAAATCTATGTTGATCGACAACAAATCGTGCAATTTGTTCTTTACTAAGGTTATCTTTTAGCGGAACGGGTCTGTGAGCGCGATAATTTCGTCTTTCTTTTTGGAAATTTTCAATATCTTCATCTGTTAAATCAACAATTTTTTTTAATTGTTCAAATTGTTCATTCAGATTTTTGGTTTTATCAGGAATAATATTTAGTTGATAGGTGATATTATTACTAGCTAATGGCGTTCCATTACGGTCATAAATCATGCCGCGACTAGGAGGAATAGGTATAATTTCGATACGATTATTATTTGATTTAGTACTGTAATAACTAAAATTAGCAATTTGAAGATCCGCTAAATTCACTAATAAAATAATAATCAAAAAGATAATTACCACAAAAGCAAACAAAGCTCTACGCAGGAATAAGTTTGTTTCTGCTGAATGATCCCGAATATTAGTTCGCTTTTTTTTTGTTGTAATAGGGATAATAATACTCCTTAAATACTTCTTTTTGATTGATGCTCTTGTTGTTCCCATTGTTCATAAGCGTTGACAATTCTGGCAACTACCGGATGACGAACAACATCTTCACTATTAAAAAAGTTAAAACTAATTTCATCAACTTGGCTTAAAACTTCAATTGCATGACGTAAACCGGATTTTTGGTGACGAGGTAAATCAATTTGAGTGATATCCCCTGTTATAACAGCTTTTGAGTTGAAGCCAATGCGTGTTAGAAACATCTTCATTTGTTCTATTGTGGTGTTTTGACTTTCATCGAGAATAATAAATGCATCATTTAGGGTACGACCACGCATATACGCTAATGGCGCAACTTCAATCACACTTTTTTCAATCAGTTTTTCGACTTTTTCAAAACCCAGCATTTCAAATAGCGCATCATAAAGTGGACGTAAATATGGGTCGACTTTCTGGCTTAAATCACCTGGTAAGAATCCAAGCTTTTCCCCCGCTTCAACAGCGGGTCGAGTCAGTACTATCCGACGAATCTGTTGCTTTTCTAATGCATCAACAGCAGCAGCCACCGCTAAATACGTTTTACCCGTTCCTGCAGGCCCAATACCAAACGATATATCATAATCTAAAACATGCGCAATATATTGAGCCTGATTGGGGGTTCTTGGTTTGATTACCCCACGTTTTGTTTTAATCATTACCATTTTACTTCCATGCTGATCAGTATAAGCTGGAAGATGTTCTTTCATTTTTTCAAGCGCACTGGATTCTTTTATCGCTAAATGAATGTGTTCGGGTTCAATATCAATAATGTTATTTTTGGTTTTAGTTTGTTGATAAAGTGACGTTAAAATCTGATCGGCTGCGTTAACACAAATTTGATCACCGGTAATCAAAAATAGATTACCTCGATGATTAATTTCAATACCAAGTCGACGTTCAAGTTGTTTTACGTTGTCATCATGAGGGCCACAAAGACTATTTAATCTTTGATTATCATCTGGTTCAAGCACGGTTTGATGTGTAATAATTTTCAATGATAAGCCCTCTAATCATTCATGTTAATTGCTAAGATATCCTTCACATAAAGGACATTTTTCCACACCTTTTAAAAATTCCTTTTTACAATGATGACAAGTAACAATATTTCCCGATACTATCTGATCAACCAGTTTTGTAGCCTGTTGTTCATCTAATCCTTGCGTTTTTAGTTTATTGATCATCATTGAGATTGGTGTACCACTTTTTAATTCTTGCTCAACATCCTGACCAATTTCTTCTTCTAATGTAGGCGGTACATATTTTAAAACATTTTCATTATATTCTGAATGACAATGATTACATCTAATGTATCTTCCTAATGTTTGAAAACTGAATATTGGTATAAAAAACAATGTAAAATATCTTGCCACTTTAACTTGCGTATATTGTTGTTGTTTTTCATCAGTTTTGATGTTTTGCTGTGTACAACAACTAGGGCAATTAAATTGCCCTGTTTTTTCGTTTACTTCACGACCTCTCGAGCCGAATATAATAAGCATTTTTTTGTTTCCTTTCCATTATGATAAAATATTATTTTTTTAATAATTCAATATGTTATTTTTATTATGGTTGGTAGATACCGACACCTAAATCGTTTTCTTTACGGGTTCTTGAGATTACAGATATAGGAGATTCACTCACACGCAGATCCATTTCATCCTCGGTACGCACAACTTTACCTCTTAATGAATTTGGATAAACATCAGTAATTTCAACATCAACAAATTTACCAATCATATTTGGATGCCCTTCAAAGTTAACAATACGGTTATTTTCAGTTCTACCCGTTAGTTCCATCAGATCTTTCTTAGATGGTCCTTCGACTAAAATTCGTTGCACAGTATTTAGCATTCGACGGCTAAATTGCATTGCTTGCTGATTGATACGTTCTTGTAGGATATAAAGACGTTGTTTTTTCTCGTCTTCAGAAACGTTATCTTCCATTTCTGCGGCTGGTGTACCAGGGCGTGCAGAATAGACAAAGCTATAGCTTAAGTCAAAATTGACATCAGCAATTAATTTCATGGTTTGTTCAAAATCTTCTTGTGTTTCACCCGGGAATCCAACAATAAAATCAGAACTAATTTGAATGTCTGGACGGACTTTGCGTAGTTTTCGGATAATTGATTTGTATTCAAGTGCCGTATGCGTACGTTTCATTAAATTTAAAACACGATCTGAGCCACTTTGCACGGGTAGATGTAAAAAGTTAACTAATTCAGGCGTATCACGATAAACATCGATAATATCATCAGTGAACTCAATTGGATGACTGGTTGTAAAACGAATACGATCAATACCATCAATGGCAGCGACTAACCGAAGTAATTCCGCAAATGAACAAATATCACCATCGAAGGTTGGTCCTCGATAAGCATTAACATTTTGACCAAGCAGATTAACTTCACGCACACCTTGTTCTGCCAGTTGAGCTATTTCATAAATTACATCGTCACAAGGTCGACTCACTTCTTCACCACGGGTATAAGGTACCACACAATAAGTACAGTATTTATTACATCCTTCCATAATTGAGACAAACGCTGTCGGCCCTTCACTGCGAGGTTCGGGTAAACGGTCAAATTTTTCAATTTCAGGAAAACTAACATCGACAACATGATTTCCTTTACCACTTCGAATTTGCTCTATCATTTCCGGTAAACGGTGAAAAGTCTGCGGACCGAAAATAATATCGACAAAAGGCGCACGTTTACGAATATGCGCCCCTTCTTGCGACGCAACACACCCACCAACCCCAATGATAATTTCGGGATTATGTTGTTTTAAATTTTTCCAACGACCTAGTTGATGAAAGACTTTTTCTTGCGCTTTTTCTCGAATAGAGCAAGTATTTAATAATAAAATATCTGCTTCTTCTGCGTTGTCTGTTAATGTTAAACCGTGGGTGGATTCAAGGAGATCTGCCATTTTGGTTGAATCATATTCATTCATTTGGCAGCCCCAAGTTTTGATATGTAATTTTTTGCTCATCAATAACTCAGCTATATTTAATTGTTAAAATGAAAACGGGTTTAAATCCGCGATTTTAGCGTGCCATATTGTAATCCTTTGTGAATGTAGGGTCTATAATAAAATAATAATTGTTATTTAAAAAAAATAATTTTAATTTGACCTTTTTAACTTGTACCTAAAACAGTTAACATAAACTTACTAATTAATTGTTATATTTTTTATTTTTTTGGATTATGATTGTTACCACTGATTTCTATCATTTGGTTCTACCATAGGATTTTTCAGTGTTAACATAGTTGACAGCAGGAACTACACAAAGTTATGCTACCAACTTGAATGACTAACCATTTGTTAGAATTTCTCGTCAGAACTTATTTTAAATATTTCAAAATGATTTGAATAATTCAGAAATATTTAAACAAAATAAATCCATCTAGTGTAGTCGTTTTTTAGACTATTGCTATTTAGATTTTCAATGACATAATGAGGGCGAGTAACTTAGGTTACTCGTCTTTTTGTAACGATAATCTTTATATTTATTTCAAATGCTCTTAATAACTCTATCAATCAATTAAATATTTTTAATTTTTAGTCACTAAATTACCTTTCATATTTTTATTCTAAATGATATACTACTTAACAGTTACTAAATGCTTTCTTTATTAAATTAAAGATTGACTTTAGTTAACAGTAGGTGCAAATGTTGGAGGACTACAACTAACAATACTTTAGCACTGAATTGACTGGCCATTAAGCTAGATTTTCTCGTTAATGTTTGTTGGGATAAATTTAACGAGAAGTAACTCGTTATTTATCAGTAGTCCTCCTTTTTTAAAGGAATCGATATAACTGCTAAATACAGTTTATAACATACTCTTTTGGTAGTTTTCAAAGTGCTTCCAATTGAGTGAGAGAGTAACTTCTGTTACTCTCTTTTTTTTGATTTTATGAATATGTTTTCGAATTAAAGCAAAATCCTTTTTTTGCAACGATGCGAAACAGTTATAATTCTTGGTAACTTTTACCATTCACAATAATTTATGTTATTATCCGCCCTAATTTAATTATTGAAAGTGCCTAGATATGTCAAAAACGTTCAGTCCAACAAAGCGCCTTTTAGTTAAAGGTATTCTTGCGACTTGTTTATTGTCTGTCACTCGTGTTGGTCTTGCTTCAGCAATGGCACAAATGGTCGCTGTTCGTATTTGGCCTTCCTCTACTTACACACGAATTACGTTAGAATCCAATAGTAAGCTTAAATATAAAAGTGCTGCATTATTTAACCCAGATCGATTAGTAATCGATATTGATAATATCAATTCAAATCCTGTTTTAAAAAGTATTTCATCGAAAGTATTAAGTCACGATCCTTACATCAAATCAATTCAAGTTACCCAGCTTGATGCTAAAACGGTCAGAATCATGATCGAAGCTAAGCAAGGAATAGATCCCAATACTTTTACGTTACCCCCTGTAGCCGAATTTAAAAACCGTTTAGTCATCGATCTTTATCCTTCAAAACAATCTTCAATAACAGATGATGATCCTTTATTAGCACTGTTAGAAGAATATACAAAAGGTGATCTAAACCAACAGCAAGCTGAGATCAAACCACCCATTAATAAAAAGAAAAATAGCCCGATTATTGTGATGCTCGATCCAGGTCATGGCGGTGAAGATCCGGGTGCGATTGGCTATAACAAAACAAGAGAAAAAGATATTGTTTTACAAATTGCACGCAGAACATTTAATTTATTGAAAAAAGAGCCGAATGTTAAAGTCTATATGACCCGTAATGAAGATGTGTTTATTCCATTGAAAGTGCGAGTGGCTAAAGCACGATCTTTACATGCCGATCTTTTTATTTCTATCCATGCAGATGCATTTACCAGTCGATCAGTGAAAGGATCTTCTGTATTTTCATTATCTACTCGTGGGGCGACAAGTTCAGCAGCAAATTATTTGGCTCAAACACAAAATAATGCCGATCAAATAGGTGGCGTGAGTCGCAGTGGTGACAAATATTTAGATAATACTATTTTAGATTTAGTCCAAAAAACAACCATTAGCAACGGGGTATTATTAGGCAATGCTATATTAAATCGCTTAAAAGTCGTCAATAATCTACATAAACCTTCACTTGAAAAAGCGGGTTTTGCTGTTTTAAAAGCCCCTGATATTCCTTCTGTTTTGGTCGAAACCGCTTTTATTAGTAATATTAACGAAGAAAAAAAATTAAAAACCGCTTCTTTCCAAAATCAAGTATCAAAAGCGATTGTTAGTGGTATTAAAGATTACCTGAAAAAGCGTAAAAATTAATAGTTCTTTTTCAGGTAAGAATTAAAATTATTGTCAATTAACTTTATTAATAATCGTTAAACATCTATCCGCATTTAATTGTGGAATAGTCAGTTTAATATTCTGTTTAAGTTCAAACCCTTCAGGGATAGGATCTTGTTCACTACCTTTTAAAGCATAAAACGATCCCTGTTGATTTGGTAGATGCTGACACCAAGTAAGCATATCTTGCAATGAAGCAAACGCTCGGCTAATGACACCATCAAACTGTTGTTCGGTATAGTCTTCTATGCGGCTTTGCACCGGATTAATATTATTCAGTTTTAATTCAAATTTTACCTGTTTTAAAAAGCGGATACGTTTTCCTAAACTATCAACCAAATCAAATTGTTTATCAGGATTGATGATCGCTAATGGAATACCAGGTAACCCCGGTCCTGTTCCGACATCAATAAAATGTTCGCCCACTAAATAGGGCGATACCACTAAACTATCCATAATGTGTTTTACTAACATTTCATTGGGATCACGCACAGCAGTTAAATTATAGGCCTTATTCCACTTATTCAGCATTTCAACATACGCAATAAGCAGATCAATTTGCTGATCTGTGATCAAAAGATCTGTTTGATCAATAAGATTAGTGAGTTTCTTTTTTAACATAATTCTTCTTTTTTAAATAAACTAATAACATTGATATTGCCGCCGGTGTTATACCTGAAATACGTGAAGCTTGCCCAATCGATACCGGTTTATGCTGTTTTAATTTTGCGACAACTTCGTTTGATAATCCAGAAATTTCAGCATAATCAATATGCTCAGGAATTAATGTTTCTTCGTTACGTTTTTGGCGCTCTATTTCTTCAATTTGAAGTTTGATATATCCATCATATTTAACTTGAATTTCAACTTGTTCTGCAGCACTAGGATCAGTTAATCCAGGCGCAAATAGTGATAATGATTTCAATGTGTTATAGCTCATTTCAGGGCGTTTAAGTAACTCTTCACCATTTGCTTCTTTGGTTAAATTAGCACTTAAAACGGCATTCACTTCATCAATAGTTTCAATATGTGGATGCACCCATATATCACGTAAACGCGATCTTTCTTGTTCTATCGCTTCAAATTTTTCGTTAAATTTTTGCCAACGATAATCATCAACCATGCCTAACTTACGACCAATTTCAGTTAAGCGAATATCAGCGTTATCTTCACGTAACATCAAACGATATTCAGCACGAGAAGTAAACATTCGATAAGGTTCGTTGGTTCCTAATGTACAAAGATCATCAACCAGTACACCTAAATAAGCTTGATCACGCGTTGGATACCATTGATCTTGATCATAAACGAATCGTGCGGCATTTAAACCTGCTAACATACCTTGAGCAGCTGCCTCTTCATACCCTGTTGTCCCATTAATTTGTCCGGCTAAAAATAGCCCTTTGATCACTTTACTTTCAAGCGTAGGTTTGAGATCACGAGGATCAAAATAATCATATTCGATCGCATACCCTGGTCTGATGATATTCGCCTTTTCAAGACCTTTCATACTACGGACAAAAGCAAGTTGCGTATCAAACGGTAAACTGGTTGAGATCCCATTTGGGTATATTTCGTTACTATCTAATCCTTCTGGCTCTAAATAGATCTGATGCGAATTACGATCTGAAAAACGCATAATTTTGTCTTCAATTGAAGGACAATATCTTGGTCCTACACCTTCAATAACACCGGTATACATAGGACTTCGATCTAAGCTATTACGAATGATCTCATGTGTTGTTTCGTTTGTGCTTGTTATATAACATGGGATCTGTTTTGGATGCTGATTAGCATTACCTAAAAATGAAAATACCGGAACCGGATCATCACCATATTGTGTACCTAATTTAGAAAAATCAATTGTTCGGGCATCAATGCGAGGTGGTGTACCTGTTTTTAATCGCCCCATTCTAAATGGGTATTGATGTAATGACTTAGATAGTCCAATTGAAGCAGGATCACCTGTTCTTCCCCCACTATAATTATCAAGACCAATATGGATCTTTCCATTTAGAAAAGTACCAGCCGTTAAGACGACGGCTTTAGCTTTAAAAGAAACGCCCATTTGTGTTTTAACGCCGGTGATCTGATCGTTTTCAATGATCACATCTTCGACGGATTGTTGAAAGAGCATTAAGTTTTCTTGGTTTTCAAGCGTTGTTCTAATCACTTTTCGATAAAGCGATCGATCCGCTTGTGCACGTGTTGCCCTAACAGCAGGACCTTTGCTGCTATTAAGGATCCTAAATTGGATCCCAGCAAGATCAATAGCATGAGCCATTAAACCGCCCATGGCATCGATTTCTTTAACCAAATGACCTTTACCAATACCACCTATAGCAGGATTACATGACATTTGTCCTAATGTATTGATATTATGGGTTAAAAGTAGTGTTTTGCGGCCCATTCTTGCTGATGCCATGGCAGCTTCTGTGCCAGCATGACCACCGCCGACTATAATGACATCAAAAAGATCTGGATAAAACATATAAAGCCTCGTTGTTATTTTCTATGAAGATGATCGTTAGTTCAGACATGTTGTTTTGATCTAAATTAGCGATAGCGATTTTACTCATCTTTTTGAATACGTCAAATGATCTAATTTGATCGCCATTTAAATTAAATAAGATCTTTTATGTGATCTTTTTATTTTTATTACTACTAGTGTGGATCCTTTCTGTTGATAACTGGATATAGTAATTATTTTATAGGATCTTATTGATCGTGTAACACTGTTAATTGATCGGATCTTTGTTGATCTAAACTTGTTGATAATTAGCTTAGTTATCCACAATTGGTTTTGTCATTTAGCTTATTAATAGCCTTATCACAGCTTATTACTTTCTTTTAGCACAGAGTTATCCACAAAAATATATTTTGATTGCTTGTTTTTTGGTCTTTTTATTGGCTGTTTTTTAATAGTTTACTGATAAAATATACCGAGGAATTTTTGAATAACGATTCTTTATTTTTTTAAATTGTTCCTTTTTTATAAAATTCTTTTATTTTTACAAAAGCAAATTTATACTTAATTAGATTAATTTTTTAGTGTGAGGTTTCTTTATTACTCTTTCACAATTACCGTTGCCTTTTTCATTACCAAACAGTGAAACTTTCGATAGTTTTTATATAGGTGATAATCAATTATTACTTGATTCATTGCAAACTTTATTGGTTAAGCAAGGTTTCAATGTATTTTATATGTGGTCGGCAAGTGCTGCTGGTCGTACTCATCTATTGCATGCTTCAAGTCAAAATAAACTGGCTAGTTATATTCCTTTAAAACAGTATTTCCATCTTGTTCCCGAAATTTTACAAGGGTTGGATAATTATGATTTAGTTTGTTTAGATGATATTGATGCTATTGCAGGCAATCGGGATTGGGAAGAAGCTATTTTTGATTTATTTAACCGTCTGACTGAAAAAAATATTAGTAAATTATTGATTACTGCTAGTGCACCACCTAAGCAGGTTTCTTTTATATTACCTGATTTGGTTTCACGACTTAGTTGGGGGCAAGTTTATCAATTAAAAGAATTAAGTGATGATGATAAGCTTAAGGCGTTACAACTACGAGCACAATTAAGTGGTTTTGAATTATCGACTGAAGTTGGATTGTTTTTATTAAAGCGCGTCCATCGCGATATGCGTACCCTGTTTTCTTTGTTAGAAAAGTTTGAAGTAGCAACATTAGCGGAACAACGTAAGTTAACGATTCCTTTTATAAAAAATATTTTGGATTTGTAATATGAGTAACAAGCCAGAAGCTATCGTTTTTTTTGATTTAGATGGGACTTTATTTAATAGTCAAATAGAGGTTTTAGCAAGTTCAGTTGAGGCAATAACAAAGCTAAAGCAAAATAATATTATTCCAATGCTTGCAACAGGTCGTACACCTTGTGAAGTGACCGATTTAATGAAAAAATTGTCAATTGATTCTATTATTGGTATGAATGGGCAAATCGTTCTATATAAAGGTGAGAAAGTTTTTACGAATAATATTGATAAAGATTTGATTGCCAGAATGGATCAGTTTTCAAAACAGCAAATGAATATTCCTTTGGCTTTTTATAATGATGAAACAATGCGTATTTCTGAGTGTACTCAAGCCGCAAAAACGTTTTATCACTATCTTAAACAACCTATTCCCCCTGTTGATGATCAGCTTTATCTAAACGAACCAATTCAAATGATGTTATTGTTGTGCGAAGAAGGTGAATCTGTTTATCGTGATGTTTTTCTGGAATTAACATTTATACGTAACACACCATATTGTGTTGATGTTTTTAATCATGGTGGCTCTAAAGGCAATGGTATTAATCAGTTATTGCAAAAAAAAGGATTTACTGATGTGCCTACCTATGCATTTGGTGACGGAATGAATGATTTTGAGATGTTTACGACCGTTAATCACCCGATAGCAATGGCTAATGCTGTGGACAAATTGAAAGAACAAGCTGAATTTGTCACTGATTCCAATGATAATGATGGGATTGCAAAAGCCTTAAAAAAATTTGGTTTGATTTAAATATTGTTATTGATAAATCACCCCTAAAGATACAGCTTGGTTTGCACCAGTCACTTCTGGAATATTCGACGGAATATTATTAAGTCGACAATAAGCAAGCCAAGCGAATGCTATTGCTTCCATATCATCACTGTTTATTCCTTTTTCACTAGTAGATAACACCTCCCAATTGGGTAATAACGCAGATAGTCTTTGCATAATAAGTGGATTTTTTGCGCCTCCACCACATACTAAAAGTTCACAGGGTAATTCTGTATTGATAGATAATTTTGTTATTTCTTGCACGATAGATAATGCAGTCAATTCAACCAGTGTTGCTTGAATATCCTCAGATTTTAATGTGGTAGCTGTCAATTTTTGACGTAACCAAGATAGGTTAAACAGTTCTCGTCCTGTGCTTTTAGGGGCGGGTAATTGAAAATAATCTTCGTTTAATAACGTATTGAGGAGTTTGTAATCAATCTTTCCTGTTTTTGCCCATTTAGCATCGTTATCATAATTTTTACCAAGACAAGCCTTTATCCAACCGTCAAGCAATACATTACCCGGCCCGGTATCGTAACCGATGACGGGTTGATGAGGAATAAGTACCGTGATATTGCTTATTCCACCGATATTTACTATCACACGATTTATTGAAGTATTTTCAAGTTGTGATTTATGAAAAGCAGGCACTAAAGGTGCGCCTTGACCACCATAAGCAATATCTTTTCGTCTAAAATCAGCGACGGTAGTAATGCCTGTTAGGGCGGCAATGATATTGGCATCGCCAATTTGCATCGTAAAAGGGTTTGCACCTAATGGTGAATGGTAAATAGTTTGTCCATGACATCCAATTGCTTTAATTTTATTACGTTCTATTTTATGGTGTGTTAAAAATTGATTCACATGATGGGCATAAAGTAAGCCTAACTGATGATCCAGTTCACCTAAATCTTGTAATGAAGTCTGTTTGGTTTCACAAAGGGTCAGTAATTGTTGTTTAATAACATCTGGCAGCGAATAACATTCGCTGGCTATTGATTTAACTTTTCCTGCGGTAATATCAACTAACGCAATATCTACCCCATCCATGCTGGTACCTGACATAATACCAATGTATAAATTGTGCATAATACTAACCTTGTCGTATTATTTGGCCGGTTTTTATATCCCTAATTTCAGAAGGTGAAGCCCTGTGTCCTGTTTCACCTTGTAATATAGGAAACTGTTCACCAAATTGTAATGCCACTTCGTTTGCGGTAAAACAAGGCGGATAATTTGAAAGATTAGCACTTGTTGAAACTAAAGGTTTACCAAATAGGTCGCATAATGTACATACCAATGGATGATCAGTAACACGTACTGCAATCGAATCAAATTGACCGGTTAAAAACTGTGGGGTATTTTTATTCTTAGGAAAAATCCATGTAACTGCACCTGGCCAACTGGCATGAGCTAACTGTTTTTGTTGATAGGTCAGTGCTGACTCATCGATGTAAGGGATAAGTTGATCATAATGGCTGGCAATGAGAATTAACCCTTTTTCAATGGGACGGCGTTTTAAATCAAGCAGTTTCATTACTGCGGTTTGACAATCAGGATCGCATCCCAATCCAAAAACGGATTCGGTTGGATAAGCAACAACTTCGCCTTTTTTTAGCAAGCCATTAATTTCTTTTATTGATAATAAATTTACCATTTACAGTTGGATATAGAATTATAGGATATGAAAATCATATTAAACCGAGGTGTATTGAATTGCAAATTGGCTCTGTCTATTTTGAAATATTGTTGATACAGGAAGTAAAAATCAAAGTTAACAAGGTTACTTGATTATTGCCAATTCATTTGGGGAAAATATTGAACGGTTAATTCAACCATCTGTTGCATATTAATGATATGCAATCTTTTATCAATAAACGGATCAAGTCCACGCGCTGTTATATCATTATCTAAAATATAACAATGTTGAGTTTTTTCTAAAATAGCATTAAGCACAGGAGTATTTTGTAACGCAACAAATACGCCATTTTGCCAAAATAAGACCGCATCTTGGGCACAGATAAGTTGTGGATCGATTATTGATTGGTTATCCGTTGAAATAGTATGTAGCATGTTTTTTCACTTATTATGTCAAGACATGATATTAAAGTTAAAATTCACTCAAAAATTGAGTTCATTTTGGTTAGTACATCTTTAAAGGTTATTAGTATATAATAACAACTATTTATTAAGCAAAATATCCGTTATGAAACCTATTATTTTAGCCGACGAACAACAAACCATCTTCTTTGGAAAGCAGTTAGCAAAGCAGTGTTTAAGTTATTTATTGAATAATAATAGTACAATAGTCATTTATTTAATTGGTGAGCTTGGTGCTGGAAAAACAACATTTAGTCGTGGTTTTTTACAACAATTAGGGCATGTTGGTAATGTAAAAAGTCCAACTTATACCTTAGTGGAATCATATCAATTTGATGAATTTTCGGTTTATCATTTCGACTTATATAGGCTTTATGATCCAGAAGAACTTGAGTTTATGGGGATTCGTGAATATTTTGCTTCGCGATCTATTTCTTTAATAGAGTGGCCACAGCAAGCACAAGGCATTTTGCCAATTGCAGATATCGAAGTTCATTTAAGCTATTTAAAACTTGAACGCACAGCAACTTTATTGGCAAAAACGGAAAAAGGTCAAGCTATTATTAATCAACTACACTTAGCGAATACATGATGAAAAAACTATTTACTTTTATGATGTTATTGTTGCTTTGCAGTTCTGCTTATGCTGCTAAAGTGGTGATTGCTGTTGATGCAGGACATGGTGGCAAAGATTCAGGTGCGATAGGTAAAAATAAATTATATGAAAAGACCGTAACCCTTTCTATTGCTAAAAAACTGACTACGTTACTCAATAGCGATCCAAAATTTAAAGGTGTATTAACTCGAACGAGTGATAATTTTATTTCGGTATCCAAACGTTCAGAGATTGCGCGTAATAGTAAAGCTAATTTGCTTATATCAATTCATGCTGATGCAGCGCCGAATCGTAGTGCTACTGGTGCCTCAGTGTGGGTATTATCAACTAAGCGAGCTGATACTGAACTTGGTCGTTGGATTGAGCAAGAGGAAAAACAGTCACAATTATTAGGTGGCGCAGGTGATGCACTAAGCGATGGACATGATGCTCATTTAAGTCAAGCGGTACTTGATTTGCAATTTTCTTATTCACAACGTGTAGGCTATGAGTTAGCGACACAAGTGTTAAAAGCGATGAATGGTACAATCAAATTGCATAAAAATAAACCTGAGCATGCAAGTTTAGGTGTATTGCGATCCCCAGATATTCCATCAATTTTAATTGAAGTTGGTTTTATATCAAATGTGGGCGAAGAAAAATTAATTGGTAGTAGTGCGCATCAAGATAAAATTGCCAAAGCAATTTATCTAGGTATAAAAAATTATGTAAAGCAAAATCCTAAATTTGGAGAAAGACATTAATGGCTATTCATATTCTATCACCTCAGTTAGCAAATCAAATTGCAGCTGGCGAAGTGGTAGAGCGTCCGGCGTCGGTTATTAAAGAATTAATTGAAAATAGTTTAGATGCTGGTAGTACGCAAATTGATATTGATTTGGAACAGGGTGGATGTAAATTAATCCGCGTTCGAGATAATGGTTGTGGAATTAATAAAAGTGAATTAGCCTTAGCGTTAGCTCGTCATGCAACCAGCAAAATTAATACTTTAGATGACTTGGAAGCGATTGTAAGTCTTGGATTTAGAGGAGAAGCGCTTGCTAGTATCAGTTCAGTTTCTCGATTAACTTTAACTTCTCGTACTGCTGAACAATCTGAAGCCTGGCAAGTTTATGCTGAAGGTCGTGATATGTCCCCCACCATTAAACCTGCAGCACATCCAGTGGGTTCAACAGTTGAAGTATTGGATCTATTTTATAATACACCTGCTAGACGTCGCTTTTTGAAAACCGAAAAAACAGAATTTATGCATATTGAAGAGTTTATCAGACGTATTGCGTTGGCGCGTCCTGATGTGACATTTAACTTGCAACATAATGGTAAATTAGTTAAACAATATCGTGCATCTGAGTTAGACAAGCGCGTTGAATCAGTGTGTGGACGTGCTTTCATTCAAAAAGCAGTCAAGTTAGATTGGCAACATGATGATTTGTTGATTCAAGGATGGGTTGCAAGTAGTCAAGTAAGCGATCTACAATATTTTTATGTTAACGGGCGCGTAATTAAAGATAAATTACTTAATCACGCTTTACGGCAAGCTTATGTAAGTCGTACAAATGAACAACAAAGTTATGTTGTATTTTTACAGCTTGATCCAAAGCAAGTTGATGTGAATGTTCATCCAGCTAAACATGAAGTTCGTTTTCATGAGGCTAGACTTGTTCATGATTTTGTTTATCAAACTATTGTTATGGCATTGGAGTCGTCAGTTGAATCCATATTACCTTTAGAGGATAATCAAACTAAAATCGCTATTACACCGAATAGACAAGCGGCGGGTGATAACATTTTTAATCGACAAACTAACCTGACATCTTATTCTACCAATAAGCCATTTCCTCAAAAGATAACCAATAATGTAAAAGAAAATAATGCACTGTACGGACAACTTGTTAATGTTGATGCCCAGCAAAACAGTCAGAATCAAAAACAAAAACAACAGATTGATTTACCACAGGAACATCACATTACTGAACCACAAAAAGCGGTGATTGAAACTTTATTCCCGAAACGAACAACACCTTTACAGTCATCATTACAACACCAATTTGATAGTTCATCATTAGTGCAATTTGGTCGAGTTTTAACTGTTATTCAACCCGATATCGCATTACTTGAAAAATACGAAGACAGTGAGCAAAAACTAATGTTAATGAAGCTAGCTGTTGCAAAGCAAAAAGTGAATGCGATTAAATTATTATCGCAAGAATCTGAAAAACTACTGATTCCATTAACCATTTTAATTAATCGCAAAGAAGAGCAAGTTCTAACTCACTATAAGGCACAATTAACCTTTTTAGGCTTTGATTTTTATTTTGAAAAAGCAAAATTACATTTGCAAAACGTTCCTAAAATGTTACGTACGACAAATTGGCAACAGTTATTACCAGCTTTAATTACTTTTTTATCAGCTGAAAATACAACTATCGATCCTACTCAAATTGCCAGTTGGTTAGCTATTGAATGCGAAGATAACAGTATGGTTAGTTGGAGTGTAGCTAACGTAATTCAATTGCTTGCTCAATTAGAACAGATAGATATTAAACTGTTAGATCAAGAAACGTTTTTATACACTATTGATATTCAAACTATTACCCAATCAATTTTATTATGAGTAAACCAAAAATTATTTCGTTAATGGGGCCCACTGCATCAGGTAAAACGGCCTTTGCTATGGCGCTTTATGATCGTTATCCTATCGATATAATTAGTGTGGATTCTGCGCTTATTTATCGTGGAATGAATATTGGCACAGCAAAACCTACACAATCCGAATTACAAAAATATCCTCATAAATTGATTGATATCTGCGATCCATCTGAAAGTTATTCTGCTGCAAATTTTCGATCTGATGCGATTTCAGCAATTGAAAACACCTTGAATAATGGTCGAATTCCACTATTAGTGGGGGGAACGATGCTCTATTTCAAAGCTTTAATTGAGGGGCTTTCACCTCTGCCAGCAGCGAATAGTGAAATACGTCAGCAAATTGAAGAAAAAGCCAATAAATATGGTTGGCAATCGATTCACGAAGAGTTAAAAAAAGTCGATCCCGTTTCGGCAAGTCGAATTCATCCTAATGATCCACAGCGTCTTAATCGTGCTTTGGAAGTTTATTTAATTTCCGGAAAAAGTTTAACTGAATTGACACAACATAGTGGTGAACTATTACCTTACAATATTATGCAATTTGCCATCATGCCACCAGATAGAGCGGAGTTGCATCAACGTATAGAACAACGTTTTTTACAAATGTTAGAACTCGGCTTTGAAGATGAAGTTAAACGATTAATGGAACGTGGAGATTTACATCCAAATTTACCTTCTATACGTTGTGTCGGTTATCGTCAAATGTGGGAATATTTAAGTGGTGAAATAAGTTATGATGAAATGGTCTTTAAAGGGATTTGTGCCACACGGCAATTAGCGAAAAGACAGATTACCTGGCTCAGGGGCTGGAAGCAACCAATCACATGGTTAAATGGGGATAATATGGATTCTGTTTTCCAAAAAATAGAATGATGTCAATTGTTTTAATTTTCTTTTTTAACCTTTTAAGTTAGAATAGAAAATTGCATTTTCTTAAAATTTTTTGGATAATTGTCAAGATTCGGTATAATTTTTGTATTTTTTAGTTTAAATACATTAAAATTTTAGTTATTTGTGCATTAATCGCTTTTCGTTAGTTTTATAGCGATGCTTTTTATGTTATTTTGATAATACAGAAGTATCTTATGTCGCATTAAATACTATTATTTTTTGCATTTACAATTATTTTATCTTCATTATTATTTCATCTATAAAGGATAAACTCATGTCAAAAGGGCAGTCATTACAAGATCCTTATTTAAATTTGCTTCGTCGCGAGCATATTCCTGTCTCAATTTATTTAGTCAACGGGATCAAATTACAAGGTCAAATTGAATCATTCGATCAATTTGTTATTTTATTAAAGAATACGGTAAGCCAAATGGTTTACAAACATGCTATTTCAACAGTCGTACCATCAAGACCTATTTCAGGGTTGGTATCTCAGCCTGAAGAGGAAGCTGAAAGCTGATAAATTCAGTGGAGAGTTCGATTGTTTGAACGATATAAAGGTGGTGAATCCGCCTTATTAGTGCATGTGTTCTTTCCTAAAGAAAGCGATATTGAGGATCTTAAAGAGTTTGAAATATTAGTTTCTTCAGCTCAGATAGATATTCTCGATATCGTGACAACTTCAAGAAAGTTGCCTCAAGCCAAATATTTTATTGGTGAAGGTAAAGCTATTGAAATTGCTCAAAAAGTGAAAGAATTAGATGCCTCTGTTATTTTAGTCAATCATACCCTAACGCCTACCCAAGAACGAAACCTCGAAAAATTGTGTGAATGTCGTGTTATCGATAGAACTGGATTGATTCTTGATATTTTTGCACAACGCGCAAGAACCCATGAAGGAAAATTACAAGTTGAATTAGCTCAATTACAGTATTTATCGACACGTTTAGTTCGTGGTTGGACTCATCTTGAGCGACAAAAAGGGGGAATTGGGTTAAGAGGTCCAGGTGAAACTCAATTAGAAACCGATAGACGATTAATTCGTCATCGTATTCAATTAATCTTATCTAAACTTGCCAAAGTTGAAAAACAGCGCAATCAAAACAGACAATCTCGAAATAAAGCAGATATTCCGACTATATCTTTAGTGGGTTATACTAATGCCGGTAAATCAACACTGTTTAATACATTAACACATGCGGATGTTTATGCCGCAGATCAATTATTTGCAACACTTGATCCAACTTTACGCCGAATAGTTGTTGATGATGTAGGTGAAGTCGTGCTGGCTGACACGGTTGGTTTTATACGCCATTTACCGCATGATCTTATTGCTGCATTTAAAGCAACCTTGCTTGAAACTCAAGAAGCAGCTTTATTATTACATATTGTTGATGCCGCTGATCCCAACTTTTTAGATAACATGCAAGCGGTTGATGAGGTTTTGTTGGAAATAGACGCTGATGAAATTCCAACATTATTAGTCATGAATAAAATTGATTTAATCGAAGATAAACAGCCAAGTATTGATCGTGATTCAAATGGTGTACCAATTCGTGTTTGGATTTCTGCTGAAAATGGTTTAGGATTAGATCTCTTATTTACGGCATTAACAGAAAGACTTGCTAGGCAAATTCAAGTTTGCCAATTAAACTTACCAATTCATTTAGCAAAACTAAGAAGCCGTCTATATCAGCTAAATGCAGTTGAACACGAAGTAATTAATAGCGATGGTAGCTTCCATTTAGATGTAAGAATGCCTGCAATTGAATGGAACCGTTTGTGTAAACAAGAGCCAGATCTGTTATACTTAATCAATACGCAAAATAACAACTAATTGTTTAATGGAGCATATAAAATATGGCGTGGAATCAGCCCGGCAATAACGGACAAGATAACGATCCATGGGGTAATAATAATAAAAAACCATCTAACTTATCCGGCGGTTTTTTTGATAAAATTAATGACCTCTTAAAAAAAGGTAATTCAGGCAACAATGGCGGATCTTCGGCTAATAAATTTCCGCTAAGTGTCATTATTGTTGTCATACTTATCATTTTACTCCTTATCTGGGGGGCAAGTGGTTTTTACACCATAAATCAAAGCCAACGTGGTGTAATTACTCGTTTTGGTCAAGTTCAACCTGAAATTATTCAACCCGGATTGAATTGGAGAATACCATTAGTAGACAAAGTTTATCCTGTTGATACTCAAGGTACTAAAAATTTCAATGTAAAAGGATTTATCGTCACGACAGGTGAAAATCTAGTGTTTGTTGAGATGAACGTACAATATCGTATTAATAATCCTCTAAAATATTTATTCAATGTCACAAATGTAGAAGATAGTCTGCGACAAGCGGCTGATAGTGCACTTAGAACCGCTGTCGGTAGTTCAAATATTGACGCAATTATTTCAGATGGACGCTCTGTACTTGAAAGTAGTACTAAAGATGAATTAGTCAATGTGATTACGCATTATGATATGGGTATAAATATTGTTGATTTGAACTTCCAAGTAGCGCGTCCACCAGATGAAGTTCAAGATGCTTATGATGATGCTATTCGTGCTCAAGGTGATAGTGAGCGTGAAATTAAAAAGGCTGAAGCAGATAAAGTCCAAATTGTGCAACAAGCAGAAGGTCGCTCAGCGAGAATTTTGGCCGATGCTAATGCTTATAAAGTCCGTGTTGAACTTGAAGCAGCGGGTGATGTTGCGCGCTTCGAAAAAATCCTACCTCAATATAAAGCAGCTCCTGAAATCACTAAAGAACGTTTGTATATTGAAACAATGGAAAGAGTATTAACCAAAACCAATAAAGTCATTGTTAATGATAAAAGTGGTAACATTATGGTATTACCTTTAGAAAAGTTATTTCAAAATAAAGAAATGACAAATTCTAATCCATCAACATCATCAAGTATCACTAGTGATTATAATTTTAATGTGTCTTCTTCTGATGCCGTAAAAAATCAGTCTCAAACGGCATCTGAATCACCAAAAGCAAATAACAGTAACAATAACTCAAACAGCGTAAGAAATACTACGCGGACTATGGGACGTTAAGGAGAAAATTATGCGAAAATTATTAATTCCTATAGTTTTAATATTAATAGGTGTATATATTTCAAGCGTTTATGTTATTGAAGAAGGTACACGAGGTGTTGTTTTAAGATTCAATAAAATCATTGGATTATCTGAGCCTGGTTTACATTTTAAAATCCCGGGCATGGATACAGTTAAAGTAATTGATGCCAAAATTCAAACGACTAATAGCTCTAATAACAATAAAGAACAACGATTTTTTAATGTGCAAAAGAAAGAATTAATCGTCGACTATTTTGTGCAATGGAAAATTATTGATTTCAATCGTTATTATGAAACAGTCGCTGGTGGTAATAATGTTGAAGACTTATTATTAGCAAGACTAAACGGTCGTTTACGTGCTGAGATTGGTAAATTAAGTAATAAAGATATTATCAATGATTCTAATGCGGATACACAATCTCGTAATTCTTTGATGAATCGCGTTAAAGATGCGCTAAATGGCGGTGTTCAAGAAGTAACTGAAAATGTATCATCGGATGAACATAAAGAAATAGAAAGTAATAAAACAAGCTTACGTGCATTTGGTGTTGAAGTTATCGATGTGCGAATTAAGCAAATTAACTTTCCTGCTGAAGTTTCTGGTTCTATCTATGCCAGAATGCGAGCTGAACGTGAAGTTATTGCACGAGATAAGCGTTTTGAAGGTGTGAGAAAAGCCGAAGAGACTAGAGCAGATGCGACATTACAAGAAACAAAAATACTTTCGGAAGCTGAACGTCAATCACGTGCGATTCGTGGTGAAGGTGATGCCGTTGCAGCTAAACTTTATGCGGATGCTTTTGGTAAGGATAGAGAATTTTTTAGTTTTATTCGAAGCTTAAAAGCTTATGAACAAAGTTTTTCTGGTAATGATGTAATGGTCATTAGTCCAGATAGTGAATTTTTTCAATACATGAAATTAAAATCTAATAACTAACAGAATGAGTAAAAGTCTATGAGTAATAATGTTGTTGTGTTAGGAACACAATGGGGTGATGAAGGCAAAGGTAAAGTTGTTGATTTACTCACAGAAAAAGCAAAATATGTTGTCCGTTATCAAGGTGGGCACAATGCAGGACATACATTAGTCATTAATGGTGAGAAAACAGTATTACATCTTATTCCCTCAGGAATATTACGTAATGATGTTATTAGTATCATTGCCAATGGTGTTGTACTTTGTCCTGATGCTTTAATGAAAGAGATGAAAGAGTTAGAAGATAAAGGCATACCTGTTAAAGAAAGATTACTCATTTCGGAATCATGTCCTTTAATTTTGCCTTATCATATTGCGCTTGATCAAGCTCGTGAAAAAGCCCGTGGAACTAAAGCGATTGGGACAACAGGTCGTGGGATTGGTCCGGCATATGAAGATAAAGTGGCTCGCCGTGGTCTTCGTGTAGGCGATTTACGTGATCGCCAAGCATTTGCAGAAAAATTGAAAGAAGTGATGGAATATCATAACTTCCAATTAGTCAACTATTACAAAGCAGAAGCGGTTGACTACCAAAAAGTGCTAGATGACACATTAGCGATTGCTGATATTTTAATTGCCATGATAGCTGATATTCCTGCACTGTTAGAAGAAGCTCGCAAAAAAGGCGAAAGAATTATGTTTGAAGGTGCACAAGGTACATTACTTGATATTGATCATGGTACTTACCCTTTTGTGACTTCATCAAATACTACTGCTGGTGGGGTAGCAACGGGTTCAGGCTTTGGACCTCGTTATGTCGGTTATGTTCTGGGAATTGTAAAAGCTTATTCTACTCGTGTTGGCGCGGGCCCTTTTCCAACAGAACTTTTCGATGAGGTTGGCGAGTATCTTTGTAAACAAGGGAATGAATTTGGTGCTACAACAGGACGCCGTCGCCGTACAGGATGGCTTGATGCGGTCGCTGTTAGAAAAGCAGTGCAACTTAATTCGGTTTCAGGTTTCTGTTTAACTAAACTTGATGTATTAGACGGATTAAAAGAAGTTAAAATCTGTGTGGGTTATCAATTACCTAATGGCGATGTGATAAAAAACGCCCCAGCTTCGGCTGAAGAGTGGAGTTTAGTTAAACCTGTTTATGAGTCGATGTCTGGTTGGAACGAGTCAACTTTTGGTATTAAAAGCTATGATGCTTTACCACAAGCAGCAAAAGCTTATATTAAAAGGATTGAAGAATTAACCGAGACGCCAATTGATATTATTTCAACGGGCCCTGATCGAAGTGAAACGATGATTCTACGTGATCCATACCAAGCTTAATAATAAATTAATAAAAATCGGGAAATTATCCCGATTTTTTGTTTTTGCAAATAAATAATTGTGGTTGAGGAAAGTATGTCTAAAATAGGAACGCCATTATCGGTAACGGCGACGAAAGTCTTAATTTGTGGTGCAGGTGAACTGGCTAAAGAGGTTGCTATTGAATTACAGCGGTTTGGTTGTGAGGTGATTGCCGTTGATCGTTATGCCAACGCACCTGCAATGCAAGTTGCGCATCGTTACTATATTATCGACATGTTAAACGGTCATGAGCTAAAAAGTGTAATTGAAAAAGAAAAACCAGATTATATCGTGCCAGAAATTGAAGCCATTGCAACGGATACATTAGTAGAAATAGAACAACAAGGTTTTACTGTTATTCCTACCGCAAAAGCAACGCAATTAACGATGGATCGAGAAGGGATTCGTCGTTTAGCCGCTGAAAAATTAAAATTACCGACTTCTCCTTATCGATTTGCGACAAATTTTATAGAGTTTGAAAAAGCCGTTACTGAAATTGGTTTTCCTTGTTTGATTAAACCTGTAATGAGTTCATCTGGTAAAGGACAATCTTTATTACAAAATAATAATGGCCTAGAATCTGCATGGCGATATGCTCAAGAAGGTGGGCGAGCAGGCAGTGGTAAAGTCATTATTGAAGGTTTTATCGATTTTGATTATGAAATTACCTTATTAACAGTAAGACATATTAATGGCGTATCTTATTGTGAACCGATTGGACATCGACAAGAAAATGGTGATTATCGTGAATCTTGGCAACCACAACACATGTCATCCCAAGCACTAAACTTAGCAAAAGAGATTGCATCAAAAATAACGGAAGCATTAGGTGGTAGAGGATTATTTGGGGTTGAGTTATTTGTAAAAGGTGATCAAGTATGGTTTAGTGAAATTTCACCTCGTCCTCATGACACAGGAATGGTGACTTTAATATCACAAAATCTATCCGAATTTTCGTTACATGTAAGAGCTATTTTAGGATTGCCTATTCCAACGATTGAACAATATGGGGCGAGTGCGTCTGCTGTTTTAATGGTAGAAGGTGACTCAAATCAAGTTTCTTATATTCATTTGGCCAAAGCACTAAGCGTTGAACAAACCGATCTACGACTGTTTGGTAAACCTGAGGTTAAAGGGGTAAGAAGAATGGGAGTTGCATTAGCAAGAGCAAATAATATAAACGATGCGATAGAAAAAGCTAAACAGGTTACAAATCAGATAAAATTTATACTATAACGCCTTGTTTTGAATAAAAAGCAATCACTCGACCCAAAAATAATAAAAAAACCAAAATAAGGGTTGACGACATCAAGTGAAGTGAGTAACATACGCAACCCTTGAGACAGCAAACTAAATCAACAAAACTTGATAAGGTAAAAAAGCTGTCAGCTCTTTAAAAAGAAGAAACAGACAATCTGTGTGGGCACTTGCGAGACGAAAGAATAAAGTCTACGGACTGAAAAAATTAAGTCTTGATAAGTGACACTGAAGATTCATTTGAATATGTCAGAGACAGTTATTGAGCATCAAACTTTAAATTGAAGAGTTTGATCATGGCTCAGATTGAACGCTGGCGGCAGGCTTAACACATGCAAGTCGAACGGTAACATGAGTGCTTGCACTTGATGACGAGTGGCGGACGGGTGAGTAAGGTATGGGGATCTGCCAAATGGAGGGGGACAACAGTTGGAAACGACTGCTAATACCGCATAAAGTTGAGAGACCAAAGTACGGTTCCGCAAGGACGTGCGCCATTTGATGAACCCATATGGGATTAGCTAGTTGGTGGGGTAAGGGCTCACCAAGGCGACGATCTCTAGCTGGTCTGAGAGGATGACCAGCCACACTGGAACTGAGACACGGTCCAGACTCCTACGGGAGGCAGCAGTGGGGAATATTGCACAATGGGGGGAACCCTGATGCAGCCATGCCGCGTGTATGAAGAAGGCCTTCGGGTTGTAAAGTACTTTCGGTAGTGAGGAAGTTGTGTGTATGAAAAGTGCATGCAATTGACGTTAGCTACAGAAGAAGCACCGGCTAACTCCGTGCCAGCAGCCGCGGTAATACGGAGGGTGCGAGCGTTAATCGGAATGACTGGGCGTAAAGGGCATGTAGGCGGATAATTAAGTTAGGTGTGAAAGCCCCGGGCTCAACCTGGGAATTGCACTTAAAACTGGTTATCTGGAGTATTGTAGAGGAAGGTAGAATTCCACGTGTAGCGGTGAAATGCGTAGAGATGTGGAGGAATACCGGTGGCGAAGGCGGCCTTCTGGACAGATACTGACGCTGAGATGCGAAAGCGTGGGGAGCAAACAGGATTAGATACCCTGGTAGTCCACGCTGTAAACGATGTCGATTTGGAGTTTGTTGCCCTGAGTGATGGGCTCCGAAGCTAACGCGATAAATCGACCGCCTGGGGAGTACGGCCGCAAGGTTAAAACTCAAATGAATTGACGGGGGCCCGCACAAGCGGTGGAGCATGTGGTTTAATTCGATGCAACGCGAAGAACCTTACCTGGTCTTGACATCCACAGAATCTGGCAGAGATGCTGGAGTGCCTTCGGGAACTGTGAGACAGGTGCTGCATGGCTGTCGTCAGCTCGTGTTGTGAAATGTTGGGTTAAGTCCCGCAACGAGCGCAACCCTTATCCTTTGTTGCCAGCGATTAGGTCGGGAACTCAAAGGAGACTGCCGTTGATAAAGCGGAGGAAGGTGGGGACGACGTCAAGTCATCATGGCCCTTACGACCAGGGCTACACACGTGCTACAATGGCGTATACAAAGGGAGGCGACCTCGCGAGAGCAAGCGGACCTCAGAAAGTACGTCTAAGTCCGGATTGGAGTCTGCAACTCGACTCCATGAAGTCGGAATCGCTAGTAATCGTGAATCAGAATGTCACGGTGAATACGTTCCCGGGCCTTGTACACACCGCCCGTCACACCATGGGAGTGGGTTGCACCAGA
>NZ_LZGN01000033.1 GCF_001690185.1 Gilliamella sp. wkB308 | reverse complement strand
TAGATTGGCAGGTAGTATTTTCTTGTCAGCATCGGGCGGTAAAGTTTCCGATAACGATACATGAAAAAATATCCTATCAGGGTCGAGATATTCGACGCTCTCCACATAATATATCTCGACATCTTTTATTACTTCTATGTTCGATCCAGATGTTTCAGATTTATCCGAATTGGTGTTGGTGCTGCAATTGCTGAGTAATAACAATGTGATAAAACTCATCAATAATAAATATAACTGCTTTTTCATTTTATTTCCTATGCACTTTTTATAAGACAACGTTAGGCTACTGGTTGTCTGATTCACTGTTTAAGCACACTTTGTGTGCTTTCCTGTTACATTTATTTTTATTATACCTTTTACTAACAATAAGGCACTTGTGTTAATTTTTACAAGATAATGTCTTGAAAGTTTCATTTAATGGCGATTATCACATTTAAATTCTATTCCGTCCCTGTAAGGCACAATAAAATCGAGGCCTTCACAGCTAAATGAAAACCATTCAAAACCAAATACCACTGGGGGTAAATCTTTGAATAATTGTCCTGCCCATTGGAATTTTTCATTTTCATAATCATGGTAATTGTTTAAACCAACTAATGAGGTACCTTCCGATTGATACATGCGCCTTTTAAAAAGAGTGTTACCTTCTTTATCTACAACTAGAAGTTCTCTTTCAAAAATTTTATAAATATCCAGTAGTTGTGGATGTTGTTCATCTACATAATCCTGAACATAAAAAGTCATATTATTCGCATTGGCCATGTAACTTTTTAGATACTTTGGGACATTTCCATAATTTCTATTTGATAATTTATCTGGTCCTGTATCCGGATAATTTGCATTTGGAATTAACCGCCAATCAAGTGGTGTAAGTTGTTCTTGTGCAAAAGGATTGTCTTTTGTTATAGAAACGAATAAATCATAATTTGAACGAAATCTTGGCAATAAATCTTGCGGTAAGTCGAATCCAATTCGAAAATCTTCCGTATTATAAGGAGGCGAACGATCGGATCTATAAGAATCTAATATCGCCGTTGCTTCCATAGATAAAATTGGATAGGAGTAGAGCTGATTGTTTGTGTAATCATAAATCCAGAAATACGCATCTTCTGCAATCCCTGCCATTTTCATAAACAATTTACGTTCTTTGTCGGTTAATGTATATTTTTTGGGGGTTAGATTGGCAGGTAGTATTTTCTTGTCAGCATCGGGCGGTAAAGTTTCCGATAACGATACATGAAAAAATATCCTATCAGGGTCGAGATATTCGACGCTCTCCACATAATATATCTCGACATCTTTTATTACTTCTATGTTCGATCCAGATGTTTCAGATTTATCCGAATTGGTGTTGGTGCTGCAATTGCTGAGTAATAACAATGTGATAAAACTCATCAATAATAAATATAACTGCTTTTTCATTTTATTTCCTATGCACTTTTTATAAGACAACGTTAGGCTACTGGTTGTCTGATTCACTGTTTAAGCACACTTTGTGTGCTTTCCTGTTACATTTATTTTTATTATACCTTTTACTAACAATAAGGCACTTGTGTTAATTTTTACAAGATAATGTCTTGAAAGTTTCATTTAATGGCGATTATCACATTTAAATTCTATTCCGTCCCTGTAAGGCACAATAAAATCGAGGCCTTCACAGCTAAATGAAAACCATTCAAAACCAAATACCACTGGGGGTAAATCTTTGAATAATTGTCCTGCCCATTGGAATTTTTCATTTTCATAATCATGGTAATTGTTTAAACCAACTAATGAGGTACCTTCCGATTGATACATGCGCCTTTTAAAAAGAGTGTTACCTTCTTTATCTACAACTAGAAGTTCTCTTTCAAAAATTTTATAAATATCCAGTAGTTGTGGATGTTGTTCATCTACATAATCCTGAACATAAAAAGTCATATTATTCGCATTGGCCATGTAACTTTTTAGATACTTTGGGACATTTCCATAATTTCTATTTGATAATTTATCTGGTCCTG
>NZ_LZGN01000032.1 GCF_001690185.1 Gilliamella sp. wkB308 | reverse complement strand
AAAACAGGCAAGGTTTATCTTTACGAAGCGGTGGCAATGAAATGGATGTTTAAAGCATGGCCACCGAGAAGAGCCTTTAAAGATTTAAACAAATTTCATATAAAAGTTTATGATTGGGAAAACTTTTATGGCGTATTACAAGGTTCAACAGTGGTCAATGTAAAAGGCGGTAGCTTTGAAGATTATGCTTTAATTGGGGCTGTTTGTGAGCCTAATAGCTATAAATTGATTGAATATATTTATATTCGAAAAACAAATTGTTTTGCGGAGGACTGGGATTGGATCTGTAATTTTATGGAATCGGACATTGATAACCCCATAGACCAAGCTGGCTTAGAATACGTTGATTATAAACCTTGGGATGCCAAAACCTTTATGCAAGTCAAACCGAAGCTAAAAATCACCTCGAGACAAATTGAAGGGTTAGACAAGGCATCGAAAGCGGGCTCAAAAGAAGAGCTAGCCCAAATAGAACAAGAGTATGAACTAACAAAACCCGTATATCCGGTCGAATAATCTTCACATTAGTTTAAAAAATGGAAAGCAAAACAATCAGGATAGCAGGAGTAAAAAATGCCATCACGTTACAAACCGCAACTTGTTTGTTGGAATCAAGATTTAAGTAAAACCAGTGGAGGAGGGATACTCGGTTCTACAAATTATATTGCATGTGCGACAGATAATTACCTTGAAATATTTCGTAAACGAAAAATTATAGGTCCCTATATCGGATTTTTTTTATTTGGAAGTGCAGAAATTTCGTTTATTTGGTTATTTTTTTATTTATTAAATCAAAATAGTATTGATTTATGGGTGATTATAATGTCGTTTGTTATATCTATAGTGGGAGGTCTGGTTGTTTATTTCATTCTTTTCAATCTTCTTTTTGGTCAATTTGCTCCCGTAAGTAATCCAATTCGTTTTAATCGCAAAACAGGTAAAGTTTACCTTTACGAAGCGGTGGCAACAAAATGGATGTTTAGATTTTGGAAGCCGCTATGTTCATTCAATGATTTAAATAAATTTGAGATTAAGGTTTATGATTGGGAAAGCTTTCATGGTGTATTGCAACGATCTACGGGGGCTTTTGCTTCGGGCGGAACAATAGAACACAATTCTTTATACGGAGTAGCTTGCAAACCTGGTAGTTACGAAGTCATAGAATATATTTATATTCGAGAAACAGATTGTTTAGCTGGCGATTGGGATTGGATAAGCCACTTTATGGAGTTTAGAACGAACGAACCTTTAGACCAAATAGGTTTACAATACCTTAATTATTACCCACGTGATGCCGAAACCTTTATGCAAGTAAAACCGAGGCTAAAAATCACCTCGAGACAAATTGAAGGATTGGACAAGGCATCGAAAGCGGGCTCAAAAGAAGAGCTAGCCCAAATAGAACAAGAGTATGAACTAACAAAAACCGTATATCCGGTCGAATAATCCTAACGTTAGTTTAAAAAACGGAAAGCAAACCAATCAGGGTAGGAGTAAATCGGGCTTTTTCTTCAAATTGTACAATTTAACGATTGGATTATAGGTAATGGTATTGTAAATACAATCAAAAAAACGCTATTTTAATCATTAAACTGATTATTAATCTAAGTTATTTAAAAAATATAGTTAAATAAATGTTAATTTTATTTTAAAATAATAAGAAAAGCTTTGTACCGATAATGAAAGTTTAGATAGTACAATTTGCATAATAAAAAGTATGAATGGAAATAGTCATGAAAGCTCATTTAGACAAATTTATCAACTTGATGAATGAAAACAATAAAAATCGTTATTTACTGGTTGATAAATTACGCCCTCTACCCGATTACAATTTAATCTCGGTTGACAATATTCAGAATTATTATTTTGATCCCCTCGCCGATAAAGCAGCCAAAAAAGAACGTATTGTTCCGGTTTTGCGGACAGATTTTAAACATAATTTACAATACTGTCCCCATTTAATTCTAATGGCTGATAAAAATGAAGCGCTCAATCCCAAATTATTATCGCTTTCTTTACAAGAAGCGAATACCGAACGCTATCTTGACAAACGCTATATTTGCGCGTGGTTAACAAGTGACTTGTCCCCGACAGAATTAGCCGAAGAATTAGTGGCAACAGGTGAAAGACTGGCACAGGAAATACCAACCATTAATCCTCGTTTTTTAACGTATTATGAACCGTTCCGTATGCAGTTATTACACGAAGCTAATCAGATTTATCCGCAATGGCTACCCCGACAGCTTAAAGGGATAGCACAATACTGTTATCTCAATCTTAGCGGTAAACTGAAAATCATCCAAAAATCTGAACAAGATGAGCTGCTCGGGTTTTCGCAATTAAGTGAAAGGGCGCATTCGTTTCAACAATATTCCAAGCCCATTTATCTCTGCTTCAAAACATTGAAAGAAAAACAACGCATCACAACACCGGATGATACGCTACTTATGGTAGTGGCCGATAAATGGGTGGAAGGGATAAATATTGGACTGTCTGATTTGGAAGATCAGTTTGCCTTTGCCATGACCAGTTTATTTTATCACATTGATTTAATGGCGAATAAAGCCACGGAAAAAGCAGTGTTCAATGCAATTGAACAACCGGGCACATTAAAAGAAAGTTTATCAGTATTAAGACAATTAAAGTGGGGAGAGGTTAACTAATGGACTTGGAACAAAACAATCAAAAGCAAGACGATTTAGACGAAATGCAAACCGACAATAATACACATGAAATTAGTATCAACGAAGACATAGAAAAGCTGACCTCAGAATGCAAAAAAAATTGTCGACTCTGTGATCGGGAAGGTTTTCCAATATACTTACTGAGAAAGTCAGTCATCCGTAAAAAAGCATGGAATGTGCCCTGGTCAAATAAAGTGCCGGAAGATGTTGCAAAGCAACCTAAAAACCTGCTTAAGGAGCATGAATATACCTTACGAAATGTAAGACAAGGCTATATTTATGTATTGGTTGAAAGCAAGGAAGGTAACAAAGAGTTTCTCGGATATGAAGTGACGCCAGAAGGCGTGTTCAGACAAAGACCACTGGAAAACATGGTCATTAACAAATGTGAGCCCATGTCAGCTTCGTGTATCAAATCAAATCACCATGTACCGGCATCATTTATCAATATCGATACCAATTTATACCAAAAAGCCTGGATAGCCTACAGTAAGTACCCCTGGACAGAAAAGATAAGAGAAAAATACCTTAGCGGTGAAGCGGCTCTGGATCGTTTTACGTATGTTGATCTTAGTGAAGAAGCCATTCAGACAATATCACCCGATCAGATACGGGCGAAAGATTTATTTATGATGGCAGAGGGTTATAACAAGTCGGGGAACGATAATGCTGACTTTTCAACATCACCGTTTCCGTTACAACCGGAACTGGTTTTCGAGGACCTCAGAACAACCGGATTTTACACAATTCATCATTTTGAAAGCCGTAAAGAATCGAACTGGGGTTATTTTATTTTTGCCAGCAATATGGAAGACAAATACAATTGCCAAGTACCGGTAGTTTTGGTCGAAGATAATTTTGGTATTGTTGAAGAACTCAATTACCAGCGAGAAGTAAAAAATAATTATACCGGTGAAAAAGGATTAAATGGAAAACTCAACGAAAAAAACGGGGTTCCCTTTATTTATAGTCAAATATATGATGAAGAATGTCAGTATAAATTTACAATACAACAAACAATCGACGGTTATGAAAAATCATTAGAACAATTTTTTAAGGAAAGGTCATCCGGCTATATTAGAGAAACTATTATAAATCTTGCCGGAGGCGGCCAATCGACAAATTTAACACGCAGTGAAATTGATATTTGTACTAATTCTATACTCGCTCCATGCGAATTTATACCGCAAGAAAAATCGGCAGAGCTCAATTTTCAGGAGCACTGGAAAAAATTAAAAGCCCAGCTTGACATGAAAGCGCTTGAACGTTTTCGCAGCAGCTGGAAAAACAGTACTGACAGTGTTAACCAAACTATTCAAAAATATTCGCGGGACTATGCCAATTATGCACGCTGGTTATTTGGTCGAGAAGGGATGAATTCGAAACTGTCAAAAGTAGTGATATCCGAGCGGAACAAAACCCGCTTTTGGGAAGTTGAATTCGACTACCGACTCAAACCTTTTCATAAATTTTATCTGGATGATGCACATACAATGTTATCCAGTCATATCCCCCCGACTGATGATGTAAAAGCCTTACAAGATGAACTCTGTTCCGATCCGGACAGCTACTACTATCAAGTTCTGGCGGGTGACGATAAGGATTTATTTGGTCAAAACGACAGTGACACGGCAGAAAATAATAATTCTTCATCCACTTCAATCAGTACGGAATCATCCGGTGGTGATCTTGATAAAGTGCTAGCTGACAGCATGAATAACATTTTTGGAGCAGATATCGATGCCAGCGACGGGGATATCTTATTAGCGCATGTTATTCGTAATCATATTTTATCGTTGTCAACGGATGTCACTTCAGGCATTGCCACCGAATACCGCAATAGCAATGTATTACTGAACGAAACACTGGTAAGCGGTCGTTTAAAACAGTTGGCGGCAAAAATAGCCGATGGAAAAGTAACCGAAGTTAAGTTAAAAATCCGCATGCCCCATATTGCCGAAGTTTTTGAAAGTATTGGCAAAATATCGGTCACCGGTGGGGTTAATTTTAAAACCAACTTAAAAACAGCAACGGGCGATAACCTTTATTTTAATAAAGCCGATTCAAAATTTTATATTATGGATTTGAATGGCAAGTCCCGAGGTTTTACCCGGGCTGAATACAATGTGTTAAAACAAAAAACCGTGACACTTGACGTGAGCATGGTGACAGAAAATGCACGGGTACCGCAAAATTTACTGGATGATTTTAAAAAGCTGGCAAACGAAGATATTTTACCTATCCAAAAATTTCGACGATTTGTCGCGCGCGTTCCTCAGGATATTGACATTGCGGTAATGGCAAATGGGGATGAATTACAACAATCATCATTAAAAGAAGTTAAAAATGAAAAACTGAACCATGTTCCAACAGAAAATCAAAAAATTAAAGTGAATGGTTTAGCCAAAAGTTTTTTAAATGTAGTGATGTTGGGGTTCACCCTGAAAGGATTAGAAGAGAACCGAAAACAACTTCAATCCGAAACCGACCCAATAGCACGAGCTTTTCTGTTTTATGATGTCTGTTCGGGTTACATTGCGCTGTATGGTATGACGGCTGAAGTGGTGGGGCATATTATCAAAATGGCAACCGGTAAAACGGCATTAAGGGTCAGCAATTTTTTAACCCGTTTTCCGCACGGCGAAAGTCGACTCACCACGCAAAACCTAAGAATGGCTAAGGGAATAAACAACTTTTTCAATATCACCAATAATTTGGTCAATATTGCCGGTAAAGGACTTGCTCTATTAACAATAGTTGATGGAGGGATGGAAGTAATTAAAGGTTTCAATTTAATGTTCAGAGAAGGAGAAGGAAAAGCTGGTACGCTAAAAATAATTGGCGGAGTAGCTATAATACTAGGTGCGGCATTGTCCTTAAAACTGTTTACATTATGGCTTCCAGCTACAGCGGTACCGGTAGTTGGCATTATTGCTGCCGTTGCCGGTATTATTATTATCTATATTGCCTCTTTTTTTGAACGAACCAAGTTAGAGCGTTGGTTTGCGCGTTGTGGGTTTGGGGT
>NZ_LZGN01000031.1 GCF_001690185.1 Gilliamella sp. wkB308 | reverse complement strand
TCTGGTGCAACCCACTCCCATGGTGTGACGGGCGGTGTGTACAAGGCCCGGGAACGTATTCACCGTGACATTCTGATTCACGATTACTAGCGATTCCGACTTCATGGAGTCGAGTTGCAGACTCCAATCCGGACTTAGACGTACTTTCTGAGGTCCGCTTGCTCTCGCGAGGTCGCCTCCCTTTGTATACGCCATTGTAGCACGTGTGTAGCCCTGGTCGTAAGGGCCATGATGACTTGACGTCGTCCCCACCTTCCTCCGCTTTATCAACGGCAGTCTCCTTTGAGTTCCCGACCTAATCGCTGGCAACAAAGGATAAGGGTTGCGCTCGTTGCGGGACTTAACCCAACATTTCACAACACGAGCTGACGACAGCCATGCAGCACCTGTCTCACAGTTCCCGAAGGCACTCCAGCATCTCTGCCAGATTCTGTGGATGTCAAGACCAGGTAAGGTTCTTCGCGTTGCATCGAATTAAACCACATGCTCCACCGCTTGTGCGGGCCCCCGTCAATTCATTTGAGTTTTAACCTTGCGGCCGTACTCCCCAGGCGGTCGATTTATCGCGTTAGCTTCGGAGCCCATCACTCAGGGCAACAAACTCCAAATCGACATCGTTTACAGCGTGGACTACCAGGGTATCTAATCCTGTTTGCTCCCCACGCTTTCGCATCTCAGCGTCAGTATCTGTCCAGAAGGCCGCCTTCGCCACCGGTATTCCTCCACATCTCTACGCATTTCACCGCTACACGTGGAATTCTACCTTCCTCTACAATACTCCAGATAACCAGTTTTAAGTGCAATTCCCAGGTTGAGCCCGGGGCTTTCACACCTAACTTAATTATCCGCCTACATGCCCTTTACGCCCAGTCATTCCGATTAACGCTCGCACCCTCCGTATTACCGCGGCTGCTGGCACGGAGTTAGCCGGTGCTTCTTCTGTAGCTAACGTCAATTGCATGCACTTTTCATACACACAACTTCCTCACTACCGAAAGTACTTTACAACCCGAAGGCCTTCTTCATACACGCGGCATGGCTGCATCAGGGTTCCCCCCATTGTGCAATATTCCCCACTGCTGCCTCCCGTAGGAGTCTGGACCGTGTCTCAGTTCCAGTGTGGCTGGTCATCCTCTCAGACCAGCTAGAGATCGTCGCCTTGGTGAGCCTTTACCACACCAACTAGCTAA
The DNA here is from genome assembly GCF_001690185.1 of Gilliamella sp. wkB308. GTDB lineage: Bacteria > Pseudomonadota > Gammaproteobacteria > Enterobacterales > Orbaceae > Gilliamella > Gilliamella apicola_I. The sequence continues at coordinate 262 of NZ_LZGN01000031.1, read as the reverse complement.
TCCCATATGGGTTCATCAAATGGCGCACGTCCTTGCGGAACCGTACTTTGGTCTCTCAACTTTATGCGGTATTAGCAGTCGTTTCCAACTGTTGTCCCCCTCCATTTGGCAGATCCCCATACCTTACTCACCCGTCCGCCACTCGTCATCAAGTGCAAGCACTCATGTTACCGTTCGACTTGCATGTGTTAAGCCTGCCGCCAGCGTTCAATCTGAGCCATGATCAAACTCTTCAATTTAAAGTTTGATGCTCAATAACTGT
>NZ_LZGN01000030.1 GCF_001690185.1 Gilliamella sp. wkB308 | reverse complement strand
AAAAGAATAAAATAAACAACCAAACCTCCCACTATAGATATAACAAACGACATTATAATTACGAATAAATCAATACGATTTTCATTTAAGAAATAAAAAAACAACCAAATAAACGAAATTTCTGCACTACCAAATAAAAAAAATCCAAAATAGGGTCCGATAATTTTTCGTTTACGATAGATTTCAAGGTAATTATCCGTTGCACATGCAACATAATTAGCACGACGCTTATTCCCTGGTCCGCCCCCGTCAGATAAATCACTTTTCCAACAAACAATTTGTGGTTTGTAACATGATGGCATTTTTTACTCCTGCTATCCTGATTGTTGTGCTTTCCGTTTTTTAAACTAACGTGAGGATTATTCGACCGGATACACGGTTTTTGTTAGTTCATACTCTTCTTCTATTTGAGCAAGCTCTTCTTTTGAGCCCGCTTTCGATGCCTTGTCTAACCCTTCAATTTGTTTCGAGGTGATTTTTAACTTCGGTTTGACTTGCATAAAGGTTTTGGCATCCCAAGGTTTATAATCAACGTATTCTAAACCTGCTTGGTCTATGGAGTTATCGATGTCCGATCCCATAAAATTACAGATCCAATCCCAGTCCTCCGCAAAACAATTTGTTTTTCGAATATAAATATATTCAATCAATTTATAGCTATTAGGCTCACAAACAGCCCCAATTAAAGCATAATCTTCAAAGCTACCGCCTTTTACATTGACCACTGTTGAACCTTGTAATACGCCATAAAAGTTTTCCCAATCATAAACTTTTATATGAAATTTGTTTAAATCTTTAAAGGCTCTTCTCGGTGGCCATGCTTTAAACATCCATTTCATTGCCACCGCTTCGTAAAGATAAACCTTGCCTGTTTTTCGATTAAAACGAATTGGATTACTTACGGGGGCATAGTGACCAAAAAGAAGAGTGAAAAAAGTTAAATAAACAACCAGACCTCCTCCTAAAGATGCAATAAATGACAATATCACGGCAAGCCAAGGAATATTATTTTGATTTAAACAAACAAAAAAAGCCAAAATAACCGAAATTTCTCCACCTCCCAATAAAAAAAATCCAATATAAGGTCCGATAATTTTTCGTTTACGATAGATTTCAAGGTAATTATCCGTTGCACATGCAACATAATTAGCATGACGTTTAACCGGCCCCCCCCCTTTAGATAAATCACTTTTCCAACAAACAATTGGTGGTTTGTAACGTGATGGCATTTTTTGCTCCTGCTATCCTGATTGTTGTGCTTTCCGTTTTTTAAACTAACGTCAGGATTATTCGACCGGATACACGGTTTTTGTTAGTTCATACTCTTCTTCTATTTGAGCAAGCTCTTCTTTTGAGCCCGCTTTCGATGCTTTGTCTAACCCTTCAATTTGTCTCGAGGTTATTTTTAACTTCGGTTTGACTTGCATAAAGGTTTTGGCATCCCAAGGTTTATAATCAACGTATTCTAAACCTGCTTGGTCTAAGGGTTTATCTGTGTTCCTTCCCATAAAATGACAAATCCAATGCCAATCCATCGTAAAACAATCCGTTTCACGGATATAAATATATTCAATCACTTTATAACTATTAGGCTCACAAGCAGCCCCAATTAACGTATAACTTTCAAAGCTACCACCTTTTACATTGACCACTGTCGAACCTTGTAATACACCATGAAAGTTTTCCCAATCATAAACTTTTATATGAAATTTGTTTAAATCTTTAAAGGCTCTTCTCGGTGGCCATGC
>NZ_LZGN01000029.1 GCF_001690185.1 Gilliamella sp. wkB308 | reverse complement strand
TTATTTACTTACTATATACATTTCTTTACTTTTCTTTAACCTTATGCGGTTTTCTGACGGATTTTGGCATAATAACGGTATATATAATCTTTTAGGATTATTGATAAAGCCTTATGCAATCATGATAGTTAAATTTTCGTTTTAGTTTTTGCCTATTTTAATTATAGATGTATTCAGATATTCACTTGTAAATATATGCCTTTAGGATGATGAGTAACGTGATAACAGTAATGGTAATGAAGTATGATGTAATATAGCGTCATCGTTTGAGTTTGACTAACATTGAAACTGTGAATTTAAAAAGTGGTGGAGCCAAGGGGGATCGAACCCCTGACCTCAACGCTGCCAGCGTTGCGCTCTCCCAGCTGAGCTATGGCCCCAAGTAGAAAGGGATAAAACTGTGGCTAATAATATTCAACTCGATAATAGGTGTCAATCTATTTAATATCATTTGTTTAAATAACAGTCTGATATAACTCTGCTGGGCATCCAGCAGAGTGTAAAAGTTAGCGTATAATTGAAGGTTGATCTGCACCCTCAGCTTCACTTTTTTGCGGCATAAAGTGTTCTCGTTTAACGCCTAATTTTAGTGACATGTAAGCTGCTACATAAATTGACGAGATAGTGCCTAAGACAATACCTACGCCCAATGTTTCTGAAAAACCTTTTAGCATTGAACCACCGAAAATGTAGAGAATAATCACTACTGCCAAGGTTGTACCTGATGTCATTAATGTTCGGTGTAAGGTTTGAGTCAATGAGATATTAATCACATCATAAGGCGATGCTCGACGAATTTTCCTGAAGTTTTCACGAATTCTGTCAAATACAACAATGGTATCATTAAGAGAATAACCGATAATTGAGAGCATGGCAGCAATAATGGTGAGATCCAACTCTCGATCAAACAGTGATAAATAGCCCGCAGTGATGATGACATCATGCGCAAGTGCAACAACCGCACCTGTTCCAAATCGCCATTCAAAACGAAATGCAATATAAATTAATATGCAAACCAATGCCGCGCAGATAGCTAATATCCCATCTTGAGCAAGCTCAGAACCAACGGTTGGTCCAACAAATTCAATTCGTTTTATTTCTGCATTTGCATCAATATCTTTATGAATTAAATTAGAGATGTTGACCCCTAACGCATTATCAATAATTGAAGATACGCTGCCGTCATCTTTTTTTTCTGAAGCAAGTCGAATGATGATGTCTTTGCTGCTTCCATAATATTGAACAACGGGTTCATGATAGCCAGCATTACGTAAACTGTCACGGATGTCGTCAAGATTTACTGGTTTGGTCACCGTAATTTCGACTGTCGTACCACCTGTAAAATCTTGTCCCAAATTAAATCCATTGGTCAAAATTACATAAATTGATCCAACAACAAGTAACATTGATATTGCAAAAGCAATAAAACCAAACTTTAAAAAGTCGAGGACTCTGCGACCATGATTTAGTTCTCTAACATCATGATTTTTTATATCATTACTAGTAACAATCACAATAAACCTCTAAATTGATAACTTATTGACGCGACGACCGCCATAAATAAGATTTGCTAAAGCGCGAGTACCGACGATAGATGTAAACATTGATGTTACTATACCGATACCTAATGTAATCGCAAAACCTTTAATTGAACCGGTACCGACTGCATAAAGGATAACCGCAGTAATTAATGTAGTAATATTTGCATCAAAAATACTGCTCCAAGCACCTGCATATCCTTCATTAATCGCATGTTGAACATTACGACCGTTACTCAGTTCTTCTTTTATTCGTTCATTGATAAGTACGTTTGCATCAACAGCCATACCGACGGTTAATACAATACCGGCTATACCCGGCATACTTAACGTCGCACCAGGCAATAATGACATAGCACCAACAATTAATATTAAGTTAGCAACTAACGCTAAACTCGCAAATACTCCAAATAGTCGATAAACCACTAACATAAAGATGACTGAGATTAATAATCCCCATACACAAGATTCCAATCCTTGAGTAATATTTTCTTGCCCCATTGATGGGCCAACGGTACGTTCCTCAATGATTTGAATTGGCGCGATTAATGCACCGGCACGTAGTAAAAGTGACAAATTTTTTGCTTCATTAATGTTACTAATGCCTGTAACCTGGAAACGATCACTGAAAATACCTTGAATTGTTGCAACATTGATAACCCGTTCAAGTCGTTCAAAAATTGGTTTATCATTTTCATCACGTTTACCAGTATCTTTATATTCGACAAATAAAGTAGCCATTGATTTATGTAGATTTTTTTGAGTAAAATCGAGCATAGTTTTTCCCCCTGAACTATCAAGGGTAATAGAAACCTCTGGTTGCGAATATTCATTCAATCGGTAAGAAGAATCCGTTATATGGTCACCAGTCAGTACAATGCGTTTATATAACAGTACCGGACGCCCGTTTTCCATATATTTTATTTCTGAACCATAAGGAACACGCATTTGACCGTTAATAATAGCAGCCAAATCAGCTGAATTGTTTTCATTTACTTGTCTAAACTCAAGTGTAGCGGTTGCGCCAATAATACGTTTAGCCAATGCAGTATCTTGAATTCCCGGTAATTCAACAACAATCCTATCCGAACCTTGACGTTGTACAATCGGTTCAGCGACACCTAATTGATTAACTCGGTTGCGTAAAATCGTTGTGTTTTGCTGTACAGCATCGTTTTTAGCTTGTTGTAAGCGTTGTTCACTTATATTGATTATGATGCTGTTGTCGTTTTGAGAGTCAATCTTGTAATCTTGTAAATTATTGATTTTAGCAATCGCTTTGTTTCGATCTTGAGTATTAGCAAACTCCATGACGATTTGTTGCTCACTATTGCGACTCAAGGATTTAAAGCTTAGCTTGCTATTATTAAAATCAGACTTTAGATTTTCAATTGATTGCTCTACGAGTTTATCTAATGCGGTTGTCATATCCACTTCCATCAAGAAGTGAACTCCCCCACGCAAGTCTAGTCCTAATTTCATAGGTGAAGCGCCAAACATGGAAAGCCACTTTGGCGTTGCGGGCGCTAGATTTAAAGCAACAATATAATTTTCACCTAAATCTTTTGAAATAAGTTCTTTGGCTTTAAGTTGCGTATCATTATCAGCAAATCGAATTAAAATGGTTCCATTTTCGTAAACAATTGATTTGATATCGATGTGATTTTCAGCTAGCAATTTTATCACATTGCTTTGCGTAGCCGTTTCAATTTTGGCACTATCCGAGCCAGAAATCTGTATAGCTGGATCTTCACCATAAATATTAGGAAGCGCATAAAGTAGGCCGACACAAATTATGACGACCAACATAATGTACTTCCACAAAGGATAGCGATTTAACACGACATATTCTCTTGTGGGGTTAGACAGTTAACACAATGAATTATCATAATAATATTGTTATTATAATGATTTCATTGTACCTTTTGGTAATACAGATGTAATAAAATCACGTTTGATTATTACTTCAGTTGAATCATTTAATTCTAATGCAATATAACCATTTTCGTTCACTTTAGAAACACGACCGATCAATCCGCCATTGGTTAATACTTCATCGCCTTTTGAAATAGATGACATTAATTCACGATGTGCTTTAGCGCGTTTTTGTTGTGGTCTCATGATCATAAAATAGAAAAATAACCCAAAAACAACAAGCATGATCGGTAAAAAATAAGGATTGCTTTCAACGGCTTGTCCGTCAGCTGCGTACGCTTGATTAATAAAAAAGTCCATATTGATCCTCTGAATTCAAATTTATTTTATAAAGGTCGAAATTGTACCATAAAAAAAAGGTTAAATATGTACTATTTGTTGTCCCTATGGCTAAGAAAGCCTAAAGATTAAAATATATTTAAAATATTCACTATTGAATATTTTAAATAGAATAAATAAGTTAATAAGGTAATTTATACCTAAAACAAAGTAATATTTGTCGATTTTTTAATTAAATAATATCAGAAAGTACTTGAATTCTTTATCCGATCAATAGAAACTAAACGCAAAGATAGCCCACCTTTTGTACGTTAGTAACAGTATTATGTAAGTTTAAAAAATTATGTAATTTAATAACTATATTTTTG
>NZ_LZGN01000028.1 GCF_001690185.1 Gilliamella sp. wkB308 | reverse complement strand
AGTGACGGCTCGAGCAGGTACGAAAGTAGGTCATAGTGATCCGGTGGTTCTGAATGGAAGGGCCATCGCTCAACGGATAAAAGGTACTCCGGGGATAACAGGCTGATACCGCCCAAGAGTTCATATCGACGGCGGTGTTTGGCACCTCGATGTCGGCTCATCACATCCTGGGGCTGAAGTAGGTCCCAAGGGTACGGCTGTTCGCCGTTTAAAGTGGTACGCGAGCTGGGTTTAGAACGTCGTGAGACAGTTCGGTCCCTATCTGCCATGGGCGTAGGAAAATTGAGAGGGTTTGCTTCTAGTACGAGAGGACCGAAGTGAACGCACCGCTGGTGTACGGGTTGTGATGCCAATTGCATTGCCCGGTAGCTACGTGCGGAATAGATAAGTGCTGAAAGCATCTAAGTACGAAACTAGCCTCGAGATGAGTTTTCCCTGATGAGAATCAGTAAGGTCCGTTTGAGACTAAGACGTAGATAGGTCAGGTGTGTAAGTGTAGTGATACATTGAGCTAACTGATACTAATGAACCGAGAGTCTTAACCTTACAACTCGGAGTTGTTTTGGATTGCGCGAAGTTGAGAGAAGAGAAAATCATCGAAAGATGGTTAAAGAGTGTAGAAACAGTTTGTTCCGGATTGAGGAATTGATGTAAAGATGAGATAATGACATCAGTTGAGAGAAAGAGAAGACAGGATATGTCTGGCGGTAATAGCGCGGTGGTCCCACCTGACCCCATGCCGAACTCAGAAGTGAAACGCCGTAGTGCCGATGGTAGTGTGGGTATTACCCATGTGAGAGTAGGGTGCCGCCAGACTTTTAAATAAGTGCAAGAGCCCAGCAGAGATGCTGGGCTTTTTTGCTATTTACAGAATAACAAATTAAAATCAATCAAACTGACAGTCAGATAGGCATATTTTGAAAGGTCTAAGTTATCTCTATTTTTTAACCAAACACCATTGATGTTACTATTCTTTATCATCTACTTAAATTCAACTTATTGTTTTAATCTAATTTAACAATCATTTAACTCATTAATATTCTAAATTAACTTATAATTTTAATCATTCAAAAAACAGTTTTTATAGAAACAATAGCACTACTGAAAATGGTTAAAACTAATCTGTTTAATAACATATTTCTCGATTAATAGCATTTTTCTATTTATTTATTGCTGTATGTATGAAACAATTTAGCCATATGAAATAGATTTTTTTGAGGTAGTCAGTGATTGATAATGATGGCTACCGTCCAAATGTAGGAATAGTTATTTGTAACCGTTATGGCCAAGTACTTTGGGCTCGTCGTTATGGGCAAAATTCTTGGCAATTTCCTCAGGGCGGAATAAAACAAAACGAAACGCCTGAACAGGCAATGTTTCGAGAATTGAATGAAGAAGTCGGATTATTACCTAAAGATGTAAAAATTTTATCTGTTACCAATGGTTGGCTCAGATATAAATTACCTAAACGTATGATTCGTTGGGAAAATCAACCTGTTTGTATTGGTCAAAAACAAAAATGGTTTTTATTAGAGTTAATTTCTGATAATTCAGTGATTAATCTCAATGTTTCTTCTACACCTGAATTTGATGATTGGAAATGGGTTAATTATTGGTATCCAATTCGACAAGTGATTTCTTTCAAACGTGATGTTTATCGTAGAGCCATGAAAGAATTTTCATTACCCGTATTTGCCATACAAACTGAAGTGGATGTACAAGCAACAAACAGTTCAAACAAAAAAAAATCCAATTATTTTGTTCATAAACGTAAAAATAAACAGCGAACTAAAAGATGAATCAATATTTACAGTTTCCAAATTTCAATCCAATAGCCTTTTCAATTGGACCTATATCTTTGCACTGGTATGGCGCAATGTATCTATTCGGGGTATTGGGTGCCCTTTTTTTAGCCAAAAGGCGAGCAAAAAAAACAAATAGCCAATGGACTATTCCACAAGTTGAAAATTTACTGTTTTGGGGATTTTTAGGTCTTTTCGTGGGTGGGCGATTAGGCTATGTACTCTTTTATAATTTTAATGTTTTTATCAACGATCCCGTATCATTATTTAAAGTTTGGGAAGGCGGGATGTCTTTTCATGGCGGACTGATTGGGGCTATTTGTGTTATTGCAATTTTTGCTAAAATAAACCACAAAACATTTATGCAAGTTGCCGATTTCGTTGCACCTTTAGTGCCAATAGGTTTAATGTTTGGGCGGTTTGGTAATTTTATCAATGGCGAACTATGGGGGCGTGTGACTCATTCTTCAGTCGGGATGCTGTTCCCTACATCATCACATGCGGATTTCATGTTTGTTCAATCACATCCTGAATGGAAAGAACTGTATATTCAATTGCATGGCATACTTCCAAGGCATCCTTCCCAATTATATGAAATGGCTTTTGAAGGTATTGTCTTATTTATTATTTTAAATCTGTTTATTAGAAAGCCAAGGCCAACTGGATCTGTCTCTGGATTATTTTTATTTTGCTACGGTTTATTTAGGTTTGTTATTGAATTTTATCGACAACCCGATGAACAATTAGGCTTATTTTTCAACATCATTAGTATGGGGCAAATTTTATGTTTACCTATGATACTAGGTGGTGCTTTAATTATGTTATATGCATATCGATTTAATCAAAAAGCGAGAAATTCATGAAACAATATTTAGACCTGATGAAAACAATCTTAAATGAGGGCACGCCTAAATCAGATCGCACAGGAACGGGTACGTTATCAATTTTTGGTTATCAAATGAGGTTTGATTTGCAAAAAGGATTTCCATTGGTAACAACAAAAAAATGTCATTTACGTTCAATTATTCATGAATTACTTTGGTTTTTAAAGGGTGATACTAATATCAAGTATTTACAAGATAATAAAGTGACCATTTGGGATGAATGGGCGGATAAGAATGGCAATTTAGGTCCTGTTTATGGAAAACAGTGGCGAGCATGGGGAACAGCTGACGGTAGGCAAGTCGATCAAATATCACAAGTAATTCAACAAATCAAAACAGATCCCGATTCTAGACGTATGATCGTTTCTGCTTGGAATGTTGGAGAGTTAGATCAAATGGCATTAGCACCATGTCATGCTTTTTTCCAATTTTATGTTGCAAATGGAAAACTATCATGCCAACTTTATCAGCGTTCATGTGATGTATTTTTAGGATTACCATTTAATATAGCAAGCTATTCATTGTTAGTGCATATGATTGCTCAACAATGTGATCTTGAAGTGGGGGATTTTGTTTGGACGGGTGGCGATACCCATTTATATTCAAATCATATGGAGCAAACGCATTTACAGCTAAGTCGGGAGCCACGAGCTTTACCAAAACTTAAAATTAGGCGTAAACCGCCCACAATTTTTGATTACGAATTTGAAGATTTTGAAATTGTTGGCTATGATCCTTATCCCGCTATCAAAGCGCCTGTTGCTGTGTAATCGGAATAAATTACTTCAACTGATTTTTATTTTACAAATTAAGTTGTCTAACCTATTGGGATTAATCTGATTAATCCCTAATTTCAAGTTTTAAGCCTCATGTTAACAGTTAGCATAATGAGAAATGAACGTCATTGTTAATTTAGTAATTTGATTTTTCTGCCACCAAAACCAAGATATAGTATATAATAGTTCACTTTGTTATTGATAATAACTTAATCTTTATATGACTCAAAATCAGGAAATTCGCCCAATCTTTACTAAACGTTTATTACACCCACGTTATTGGTTAACATGGTTCGGGATTGGTCTTTTATATCTTATCGTATTATTGCCATATCCAATCATTTATCAATTAGGTAAAGGGTTGGGGTTGCTATCAATGAAAATAATTGGCAAACGTAAAGAAACAGCAAGACAAAATCTAATGCTCTGTTTCCCCGAAAAATCACAGCAAGAACGTGATCAGATGTTGCGTGAAAATTTTATATCAACCGGTTTAGCGATTTTTGAAACGGGTATGGCTTGGTTTTGGTCAAATAAACGATTAGCTAAACAATCTTCTATTGTTGGCGATTCGCATATTACTCAAATACAGCAGGCTGGTAAGGGTGTATTACTAATCGGTATCCATTTTCTCACATTAGAATTAGGTGCTCGTATTTTAGGTATGCATCATCCTGGAGTTGGTGTTTATCGTCCAAATGATAATCCTGTTATGGATTACGTGCAGTTAAAAGGTAGGTTAAAATCTAACAAATATATGTTAGAACGATATAACACTAAAGGAATGATTCGTGCATTAAAGAATGGTGAATTATTATGGTATGCACCAGACCATGATTATGGGCCTAAAAACAGCGTATTTGCGCCTTTCTTTTCTGTCGAAAAGGCAGCAACTACAATAGGTACGCGTATTTTGGTTAAACTTGGTCAACCTGCAATTATCCCTTTTGCTCCCAAACGTGAAAAAAATGGGCATTATACTGTTTATGTTACATCGCAGCTTATTGATTTTCCGATGGACGATGATGTGAAAGCTGCAACGTTTATGAATAAAGCTATTGAGCAAGAAATTTTAAAAGCGCCAGAGCAATATATGTGGTTACATCGAAGATTCAAAACTCGTCCAAAAGGTGAAGCACCATTATATACAGATAGTGTTCAATCCGACTAATACAGCTATTTTTTTAGGATATTTGAAAAAAGAGTTAAAGATACAATATGCAAAAATTAAATAAGGTTATTCTCTATTGCCGTATTGGTTTTGAAAAAGAGTGTGCTGCTGAAATCACAGATAAAGCGGCTCAAAAAGAGATCTTTGGATTTGCTAAAGTTAACGATAATAGTGGCTATGTTGTTTTTGAATGCTATCAAAATGGCGATGCTCAACGCTTAATTCAAGCGTTACCTTTTAGAACACTTATATTTGCACGCCAAATGTTTGTTACAGGCGATCGATTAGTTGATTTGCCAACAGATGATCGTATTACGCCTATTGTTGAAGCGTTAACGGGGTGTATTGATAAAGCCGGCGATTTGCGAGTTGAAGTGGCAGATACTAATGAAGGAAAAGCGTTGGCGGGGTTTTGTCGCAAATTTACTGTTCCGCTTCGGCAAGCGTTAAGAAGTAATCGGATTTTATTAAAAGTTCAAAATCCAACCCGCCCCGTTATTCATGTGTTATTTCTAAATAATAATAGTTGTTATGTTGGTTATTCACTAAGTGAAAATAATTCACCGTTTTATATGGGGATACCTCGGTTAAAATTTCCTGTTGATGCCCCAAGCCGTTCCACATTAAAACTTGAAGAAGCGTTTCATATCTTTATTCCCTATGAAGAATGGGAAGAAAGGCTAAAAGGTGGATTAAATGCTGTTGATTTAGGCGCTTGTCCGGGTGGATGGACATACCAGCTTGTCAAACGAAGTATGATGGTTTATGCCGTTGATAATGGTTCAATGAATCCGAAATTAATGGAAACAGGGCAAGTTAAACATTTTCGAGAAGATGGCTTTAAATTTATGCCTAAAAAGCATAATATTTATTGGTTAGTTTGTGATATGGTTGAAAAACCGACTAAAGTGACAGAGTTAATAACTAAATGGCTTATCAATGGTTGGTGTCGAGAAACAATTTTTAATCTGAAATTACCCATGAAAAAGCGTTATGAAGAAGTAAAACAAAATATACAATTGCTCAATAACATATTAAATGACAATCAAATTAATGTTCAAATTCAAGCAAAACAGCTTTATCATGATCGAGAAGAAATTACCGTTCATGTACAACGAATTTGGGGATAAAAATAATTAATTCTTTGATTGACTGTAGTTAGTTAAAGTAAGTTAATTTTTAGGTAAAAGAAAATACTCTATTAGTCATCAAAATAGTTTATATATTGTTGTCTGTATGGCTTTATATTTGTAGCGAAAAAGCTTAATATTGAGTGATATATGTTCTGATTTAAATCAATGATTAATGTAATTAGCGGTCAAATCGCGGTGAATAGATATTAAAGCAAAAATAGTTGTGATCTTCTATATCCCAAGTAAAAATGCGATAAATTAGCACTATCAAATTTACTAAAAAGTCATTATAAATTGAAAATAAATAGATTATTTTTGAATTTAAATTAAACACATTATCATAACCAAACTAAGTAACAATTAATTAACAACGAATTTAGTGACAACAAATTACACGAGAATAGGTATGAATATAAAACGCTCATTTTACACAATATTAATATCAGTATTATTAGCATTTTTAGTTGGATGTTCAGGGAGCTTTTCAAAAAACGGTTCTGGCTTTGATGAAAGCAAAGATTCGAGTTATTATCTTTCACAAGTCGAAGCAAGTTCTGGAGAAGCTAAAACAAATTGGCAATTGTTAGCTATTCGGGCATTAATTAAAGAAAACAAGCTTTCACAAGCTAACACTCTACTTTCTAAGTTGTCGACAGATCTCAATCCGGAACAAAAAATAGATAAAATTTTATCTCAAGGTGAAATCGCAGTTAGAACAGGAAAACGATTTAAGCTTGATACCTTATCTATTAACGAGCTTAATAATTCACAGTTATATCGATATTACTCCATCAAATTAGCTTTAGACAAAAAAAATATTAATGCTCAAGCACATGACTATATTGAATTAGAAAAATGGTCATCGAAAGATCAGCGTCAACAAGTATTGAGTAGTACATGGAGGTTTTTCAGCAAGTTAAAAAGCGATCAAATGGGTAAAATTGTTTTAGGTACTAATGAAACCATATTGCAAGGTTGGATTGAATTAAGTATCGCTTATCAAACAAGTACACTAAATGGTGCTTCTGAAAATGAAAATTTAAAACAGGCTTTTCATGATTGGGCTATACGATATCCTAACCATCCTGGTAATGGTGTTATTTCAATGTTAACGGGAGAACAAACACTTAATGTTGATAATGAAGGCAAAAAAGTGGCATTGTTATTACCGTTGAGTGGAACTTCACATATATTTGGTGAAACAATCCGTCAAGGCTATTTTGATGCCATGAAGTTTTATCCACAAGAACCACAACAAAATATTGTGACGTTTGATACTGCAAGTGCCTCATTAGATAAATTAATTCAACAAGCTAAAGATGAAGATGTAGAATTAATTGTAGGGCCTTTATTAAAAGGTGATGTTAACTATATCAAGCAATTGGCGCCGGGTATTCCTGTATTAGCATTGAATAAAGTTGAGAATAAATCAGATACCCGCAACAAGATGTGTTATTTTGCATTATCACCTGAAGATGAAGCAAAAGATGCAGCTAATCATATATTTGCACAAAATAAACTAAAACCATTGTTATTAGTCCCACAAAATGAACTTGGTAAACGTGTAGCGCAAAATTTTGCAAAACAGTGGTCTCAACTTTCAGTTAACAGCTCACAAGCTTATGTCCAGTATTTTGGAAATGCTAAAACATTAAGCGATAGCATGAATAAAAATATTGGTATCGAACTTGTTGGTGAGCCTATTGTTCTTAATGATATGCCATCGGAATCAATAAGTTTAGTTGATAATTCTACTGATTTTGATGCAATTTATATCTATTCCTCATACGATGAATTAACGTTGATCAAACCGATGCTGGATATGGGAGCCGATAAACCGATTGGACACTCGTCATCTGCAAGTGTTACGCTATATTCAAGTTCTAAAAGTCATGTCGCAAATGCATCTAATGACTTCTACTATGATTTAAATCAAACGCAATATGCTGAAATTCCGCTTATTTCTAATCAACTTGATACCTCGATCGAGTTGCCGGACAGTATTAAGAAGGATTATTCCTTAATGCGTGTTTATGCAATGGGAATAGATGCTTGGCGTTTAGCAAATCGTTTTAATCAATTAAGTTCAAATCAAACTAATTTTTTAGATGGAATGACAGGTAAATTATCAACGTCAGAACAATGCGAAATAACGCGCGCATTATCATGGCAACAATATTCTAATAGCTCAACTAAATCAGAACCGATTAGTGAATAGAAAAAAAATTGGCGAGCTTTATGAAAATTTGGCTTGCCAGTATCTGCTTGAGCAAGGTTTAACGCTTATAGCTAAAAATAGTCAATTTCGCTTTGGGGAACTTGATTTGGTTATGCGTGACAAGCAATGTCTTGTTTTTATAGAAGTGCGCTATCGAAAAAATGCTCATTTTGGTCATGCAGAAATGACAATAACGCCTAATAAACAAAATAAAATTAAACAGGCAGCGCAACTTTGGATGATCGCGCAAAATTTGAATATTGAAGAAACTGAGTTTCGATTTGATGTTTTTGCTATTACTGGTAAAAGCCAACAATGGATTATTAATGCGTTTTAATATTTAGGTGAAAACGTGCAAGACTTAATTAAAAATTATTTTACAGAAAGTATTCAAACCCAAATTGTGATGGCTGAATCCTTAGGTTCGTCAATTGAAAAAGCCGCTAACATCATCGTTGAAGGATTACTCAATGGTAATAAAATTATGAGTTGTGGTAATGGCTCTTCGGCTGCGAATGTCCAAAGTTTTACTTCTCGATTAATTACCAGTATTGATATTGAAAGACCTAGTATCCCAGCTATCGCGTTAGTGTCTGATAATGTTTTATTAAGTGCGATTAAAAATCATGAAGAGATTTATGCACGCCAAATACAAGCATTGGGGCAACAAGGTGATATATTAATTGTGGCAACTTGCCAAGGGAACAGTAAAGCAATTATCCGAGCTGTACAAGAAGCGGTTATTAAGGATATGAAAATTGTTGCTCTAACGGCTTTTGATGGTGGTGAGGTAATAGGTTTATTAGGTCAAAATGATATTGAAATTAGAATTCCGACCTACAAAAAAGTGATGGCTTATGAGATGCATGCTATGATTTTAAACTGTTTATGCCAATTAATTGAAAATACTTTGTTTAATCATTCTTAATAATGAAAATAAAAACAGTTTAGTTCTGCAATAATAGCGAATAATATGCTATAATTATAAGCTGTTTTAATGATTTATATTAATAAGAGAACTTGGTGTTATGACCGAACTAGCCAAAGAAATAACTCCCGTTAACATTGAAGATGAACTAAAATCCTCTTACCTTGATTATGCTATGTCTGTAATCGTCGGGCGCGCGTTGCCTGATGTTCGTGATGGCTTAAAACCTGTTCACCGACGTGTTTTATTTGCTATGCATGAAGCGGGGTATGATTGGAATAAACCTTATCGAAAATCAGCTCGTGTAGTTGGGGATGTAATCGGTAAATATCATCCGCATGGTGACTCAGCTGTTTATGACACAATTGTACGTATGGCACAGCCATTTTCACTGCGTTATATGCTGGTTGATGGTCAAGGTAACTTCGGATCAGTTGATGGTGATTCGGCAGCAGCAATGCGTTATACCGAAATTCGTATGCAGAAGTTTGCAGGTGCATTATTAACAGATCTTGATAAAGAAACTGTCGATTTTTCACCAAACTATGACGGATCAGAAATGATTCCTGATGTGTTACCAACACGCATTCCTAACTTATTAATTAATGGATCATCAGGAATTGCAGTAGGTATGGCGACCAATATCCCACCGCATAACCTTACAGAAGTTATTAATGGATGTCTGGCTTATATTGAAGATGAAAATATTTCAATTGAAGGGTTAATGGAACATATTCAGGGGCCTGATTTTCCAACCGCAGCATTAATAAACGGTCGTAAAGGCATAGAAAATGCTTATCGTACAGGCCGTGGAATTATTTATATTCGTTCTAAAGCAACCCTTGAAGTTGATGATCACAGTGGTCGTGAAACGATTATTGTTAATGAAATACCCTATCAAGTTAACAAGAAAAAACTCATCGAAAAAATTGCTGAATTAGTCAAAGATAAAAAAGTTGAAGGCATTTCTGCTTTGCGTGATGAATCGGATAAAGATGGTATGCGCATTGTCATAGAAATTAAACGAGATGCGGTTGGTGAAGTTGTACTAAATAATCTTTTCTCATTGACCCAATTACAAGTCTCGTTTGGTATCAATATGGTGGCTTTACATAAAGGTCAACCAAAGCTGTTAAATTTACGTGAAATGATCGAAGCTTTTGTGCTTCATCGTCGTGAAGTTGTAACACGCCGTACTATTTACGAATTGCGTAAAGCGCGTGAACGTGCTCATGTATTAGAAGGTCTAGCGATTGCGCTTGCCAATATTGACCCTGTGATTGAGTTAATTCGAGCAGCTGCAACACCAGCTGAAGCGAAAGGTAAACTTTTATCTCAAGCTTGGCAACTTGGAAATGTTGCGGCAATGCTTGAAAAAGCAGGCGATGATGCTGCTCGTCCAGAAGATTTGGCACCCGAATTCGGTATCCGTGACGGTCACTATTATCTTTCTGAGGCGCAAGCTCAAGCGATTTTAGATCTTCGTTTGCATCGTTTAACCGGACTTGAACATGAAAAAATTCTTGATGAATACAAAGAATTATTAGTTCAAATTGGTGAACTATTATATATTCTGGCAAGTCCTGAAAGATTAATGGAGGTGATACGTGAAGAGCTTGAAGCGATACGCGATCAGTTCCAAGATGCAAGACGAACGGAAATTACGGCAAGTAGTGCGGATATCAATATTGAAGATCTGATTGCACAAGAAGATGTTGTTGTTACTCTTTCTCATCAAGGGTATGTGAAATATCAACCGCTTTCAGACTATGAAGCTCAACGTCGTGGTGGTAAAGGTAAATCAGCAACCAAAATCAAAGAAGAAGATTTTGTTGAAAAATTATTAGTTGCTAATACCCATGATACTATTTTGTGCTTCTCAAGCCGTGGTCGCCTATATTGGATGAAAGTTTATCAATTACCTGAGGCAAGTCGTGGCTCTCGTGGTCGTCCAATTATTAATTTATTACCACTTGAAGAAAATGAACGTATCACTGCAATTTTACCCGTTCGGGAATTTGACGATGAACATTGCGTATTTATGGCGACTGCTCAAGGAACGGTGAAGAAAACTTCCCTTATCGAATTTAGTCGTCCACGTAGTGGTGGTATCATTGCAATCAACTTACGTGATGATGATGAATTAATCGGTGTCGATTTAACGAGCAATGAATCATCAGCCATTGATGATGAAGAATTGAATGATGATGTAGTGATTGAAGACATTGAGTCAGATGATGACGAAATCACTCAAGTTTCTGATACGGAAGACATCATGCTGTTCTCTGCTAATGGTAAAGTTGTTCGCTTCCCTGCTAATAAAGTTCGATCAATGGGGCGTACCGCTGCAGGTGTGCGTGGCATTAAACTTGAAAGTGATGATAAAGTGGTGTCACTTATTGTACCTCGAGGCAATGGTGCGATTTTAACCGCAACGCAAAATGGTTATGGTAAGCGTACTCAACAAGAGCTTTATCCAACAAAATCTCGGGCAACAAAAGGGGTGATTTCGATCAAAGTCAGTGAACGAAATGGCGCTGTGGTTGGTGCCGTACAAGTGGATGAAACTGACCAAATCATGCTAATTACCGATGCTGGAACGTTAGTACGAACACGCGTTTCTGAAGTAAGTATTGTCGGTCGAAATACACAAGGTGTAAGGCTGATTCGCACAGCCGATAACGAAAAAGTTGTGGGGCTACAACGAATAGCTGAAACCGAAGATGATGATGTAGAATCAGCTTCATCGCAGCAGAAAGACGAACTGGATAATTCAGTTCAGGAGTCCGAAGAATAATTTTTAATTATTAAGAAGGATTAGTTATACAGCTAATCCTTTTTTATTTTAGAAAACCTCAAAAAGGAATAGTATTAGATGTCATTTTTAATGAAAAAAATATTATCAAATCTTGCATGGCAAATCTTAATAGCATTAATTCTAGGCGTGGCTGTAGGTGCTTATCTGTTTGAACTTTCTGATTCGAACCATCCTTTGCATTCGGATTACCAATTTTTAATCGTTAATGTCTTTCAACCAGCTGGGGATATTTTTATTAGCTTAATAAAAATGATTGTATTGCCAATTATTCTTAGTACTTTAACGTTAGGTATAGCAGGCATTGGTGGTTCAAAACGTTTAGGAATGCTTGGTTTTAAAACTATTCTTTATTTTGAAATTATTACTACTATTGCTATTTTGTTAGGCCTTTTTTGGGGAAATTTCTTTGCACCTGGTGCGGGAATTGATTCTTCAACGTTAGCCTCAGCAGATATGAGTAAATATACTAAAGCAGCTGAAGAACTTAGCGGTAAACCACATGGTTTAATTGTTATGATTTTAGACATGATTCCGGCTAATATCTTTAAAGCAATGTCTGATGGTGCAGTTTTACCTGTTATCTTCTTCTGTGTCTTTTTTGGCTTAGGCTTAATGTCTTTACCTGATAAACAGCGTGATCCATTTTTATTCTTATTAAAAGTGGTATCAGATACAATGTTTAAAGTAACTAATATGATTATGCGTTACGCACCTATTGGGGTATTTGCATTAATCACGGTAACCGTTGCCAAATATGGATTTGCCTCATTACTGCCATTACTGAAATTGATTTTAACTGTTTATTCAGCAATGATCATATTTACCTTGGTCATATTAGGTTTAGTTTGTAAAATGTGCCGATTTAATATTTTTACCTTATTAAAAATATTAAAAGAAGAACTCGTTATTGCGTTTTCAACAGCAAGCTCTGAAACAGCTTTGCCTAAGATTATTGAAAAAATGGAAGCTTATGGTGCACCGAAAGCAATTACGAGTTTTGTTATCCCTACTGGATATTCATTTAATCTTGATGGTTCAACACTATATCAAAGTATAACTGTTATTTTTCTCGCGCAATTATATGGTATGGATTTAAGCATTCTAGATCAAGTTATCATCGTTATAACATTGATGATAGCGTCAAAAGGGATTGCTGGTGTACCGGGTGCTTCAATTTTGGTACTTTCTGCGACTTTGGGCAGTGTTGGTATACCGCTTGATTATATCGGCTATATCATGGGAGTTGAGCGTATATTAGACATGGGACGCACCGTGGTTAATGTGGTTGGTAATGCCTTAGCGGCTATTGTTATTGCTCGCTGGGAACATGTATTTGATGATAAAAAAGCAAGAGCATATGAGCAAGAATATTTAAAATAAGACATCATTTAATTTATAAAGCTTTAGTTGAAACTGGAGCTTTTTTATTAATTTATCTAATCTAATTTTCACAATTATAGATATAAAAAAACCCAGCTTAGCTGGGTTTTTTATTTGAAAGTAAAATTATTTAATTTTAGCTTCTTTATAGATAACATGCTGACGAACAACAGGATCGTATTTTTTGATCTCCATTTTTTCAGGCATGGTTCTTTTGTTTTTGCTAGTGGTATAAAAATGACCTGTACCAGCAGAAGAAACTAATCTAATTTTTTCGCGTACACCTTTTGCCATGATAGGGTTTCCTTATTAGTACTTTTCACCACGGGCACGAAGTTCAGCTAAAACTGCATCAATACCCTTTTTATCGATAGTACGCATACCTTTAGCTGATACACGTAATTTTACA
Organism: Gilliamella sp. wkB308; assembly: GCF_001690185.1. Lineage (GTDB taxonomy): Bacteria > Pseudomonadota > Gammaproteobacteria > Enterobacterales > Orbaceae > Gilliamella > Gilliamella apicola_I. The sequence goes on along the minus strand of NZ_LZGN01000028.1, from coordinate 60,586 downwards.
AAACGTTTTTCACTCTCAATCCAAAAACGGTGAGTTTGAAGATTTGGTAGAAAACGACGTTTAGTAGCATTCATCGCATGAGAACGATTATTCCCTACTAAAGGTTTTTTTCCTGTTACTTGGCATACTCGTGACATGTCAATAATTCTCCGAAATTTCTATGCTTAAGCCCTGGGCGTAATATGTTAATGGAATTAACCTCGTCAGGCTTTTAGTTTGCTGCAGCTCTATTTGAGAAGCAGTCTCACCTCTCACACTACACCCACAATAATGAGGTAGCGAAGTATACGCTTTTATCGGCAAATTCTCAAGTATTATCTTGTTTAAGAAAAAAATAAGTTTAAATTTAACAGAGTTAAAAAAATACAAATATTGTGTTAATGGAAAATTCTCCTATACTGTTTTTTGTATAACTAAGTAAAGAGAGTTTGATGACATGAATCTTAAACAACTAAAATATTTCCAAGTGCTTGCTAAAACTCAACATTATACATTAACATCAGAATATTTTTCAATCAGTCAGCCAAGCCTTAGTCATTCTATATCAGAACTGGAAAAAGAGGTTAGAATTAAGTTATTTCAAAAAAGAGGCCGAAATGTTGAACTAACAAAAGAAGGAAAACAATATCTTACTTATGTAGAACAAGCACTAACGGCATTATCAGAAGGCGAACAGTTTGTTAAAGAGTTAACCAGTGTTTCACATGGTCATATTGGACTTGCTTTTATCTATTCTATTAGTTCCATTTATATTCCAAAAATTATCAAGGCATTTTTAGCTCAACCTGAAAATAAAGACATTACTTTCTCTTTTTATGAAGGAATGTCACAAAATATCATTGAAGGATTAAGAGACAAAAAATACGAGATAGCTATCTGTTCACGTTTACAAGATGAACCAGATGTTCACTTTCAAAAGTTAACTAAACAAGAATTAGTTTTTATTATTTCTAATGATCATCCTTTATCTAAGCGTAAAAAACTTGATTTAAAAGACTTAATTAACGAACCCCTTATTTTATTTACAGAGCGAAGTGGGATGAAAAGTGTGATCGATGACATGTTAAATAAAACGGGCATAAAGCCGAATATAGCTTGTCATGTTGAAACAGAAAGCGCCATGATGGGATTAGTATCGATTAATTATGGTATTGGTATTATGCCAAGAGTACATATACCTGAAGAGTTCAATGTAACATTAGTACCAATGAGTAAAAATTATCAAAAAAGGGATATATTTATTGCGACAATGGAAAATAGACCATTATTACCGGCAGCGCAGAAGTTTTATCATTTCTTAATTGAACACAGTGATGATGCGATTTTTGGTCGATAAATTTTATCAACTAGCCTGAATTTATTGTAGGGGTTTGACATATCAGAATAATGATAAGGTTTGTGATGTAATAAAGCTTATCAATGATCGATTTTCATCAAAAAATATAGAAAAAGTTTATTATCGATGAATTTTCTAATCAATTTAACATTGCTTATACTCATTAAATTTAAATTCTATATATTAAACAAATTTTTATAAAACAAATCATTAAAGGTATCTATAATTTTAGAAAAAATGATTTAATTTTATAATAAATATGCTTTAATACAATGAATGACAGAATTTATTTATTCGGTTTAATTTTCTAACTTTCAAGGAGATTACATGAGCCAGTTCACGCCTTATAGTATTTACGGCATTATCGGTTATCCTTTAGGACATAGTTTGAGTCCACTAATTCATACCACATCATTTCAAGATTATGGCATTCCAGCGGTTTTGGTTCCATTTTCAACACCACCTGAAGATATTCCTACGCTTTTTAAATCTGTAAAATTATTAAATATTCGTGGGTTATGTGTCACAATTCCACATAAGCAAGCTATTATTCCTTATTTAGATGAAGTGACTGAACATGTCAAAAAAGCAGGCGCCGCAAATCTAGTTTATTGGGATGGTGATAAGCTTTGTGGCGATAACACAGATATTGTTGGTTTTATGCAACCTCTTCAAGAAAAGCAGCTACCGTCACAATACAAAAAAGTGCTATTACTTGGCGCAGGTGGTGCAGCTCGAGCTGCGGTAGTTGGCTTACATGATCTAGGTTATACCGATATTACTGTAACGGATATTGTAACAGATTTGCCGTCAGAACTTGCCAAAGAATTTAATCTAAAAACAGTTGCTTGGGAAGACCGTGATAAAGTTGAAGCACAAATTATTATCAATTCTACGCCATTAGGTATGAAAGGTAAATTTGAAGACCAAACACCTTATGAACACTCTTGGTTCAAAGGAAAAGGTATTGCATATGACATTGTGTATACTCCCTATCATACTCGTTTTAGACAAGAAGCTGAAAAAGCGGGATGGGAATCAATTTCGGGACGAGAAATGTTTATCGGTCAAGCTAATGCCCAATTCAAAATTTGGACAGGAAAAGATTTATCTGATCGGGCAAAACAAGCTGTTATAGATGCTTTAGCTGAAAAATAAGCATTTAGTAAAAAATTAAACACATTGAATCATTTTGCATTATTAAATGTGTTTGATAAAACGATTTATACAATTTGCTGAAAAATTCTAATTTTCGATTTTAATTGGTTTTTATTCTATTGTATAAATTTAGTCTGTTATTAGAAGGAGTAATTATGACTAACCTAGAATTGCAAGCTTATCGCCGTTTTCTTATGTTAAAAGTGCCAGAAGCAAGCGAATATATTGGTAAAACTGATGCAAAAACTTGGCACGATTGGGAAAAAGGCATAGAGCCTGTACCGGAATTTGTGGGTAATGCAATGAAAGCGCTAAAAAAACTTCGTACTGATAAAGTAAATATTATTATCAATAGTATTAATGATAGAGTTGGAAGTAATACTATTCGTTATTTCATGACATTTGAAGAATTTAAAAAGGTAAACCCAGATCTCGATGTTATACAATGGCGCTTACATCAATCAATTGCAACGGAACTCTATTTTCGTGGTTTAGAAAAACTCTGTTAGTAGATTATAGAATAATATAAATTTATAAAGTGAACAGAATAAAGGGTGTAAATTTTTATTTACAAAAAATTGATAAAATATTAAATTAAATTCATAAAAATCAATGCCGTTTGTTTTGATAAACAATATGTAAAAAAATTGTTGCAAAAGCTGAAGTGAATCACTAGCATAGTGTTATATTTTTCAATCTGTAAATATGAAAGGATCCAATATGAATAAGACAATTTTTTTAGTTGGTGCAAGAGCAGCAGGTAAAACAACTATAGGAAAAATGCTTGCAAATAAGCTGTCATTTTCTTTTGTTGATACAGATTGCCATTTACTGGAAACTACCCAAAAAACCGTTGCAGAAATTGTCGAAAAAGAAGGTTGGGAAGGATTTAGAGCAAGAGAGAGTCAAGTCCTGATTGATACGTCCAAACCGTCACGTGTTATCGCAACTGGAGGTGGGATGGTATTAGCTGAACATAATCGTGACTTCATGAAACAAAATGGAACAGTGATCTTTTTATCTGCTCCAGCAGCAACGTTAGCCGGACGCTTAATGAAAGATCCTAATGTTGCTCAAAGACCATCCTTAACAGGCTTATCCATTATTGATGAAATGGAAAAAGTATTAGCAGATAGATTGCCTTTATATCATGATGCAGCACATCATGTGATCAATGTTGATCAAGATGAAAGTCAAATTCTTAGTGAAATTCTTCAAATTTTGCAGAACTAATATAATATTTTTTCCTTTCTTCCAAAGTGCCCCATTTAATGTGGCATTTTTTATAAAAAAGAATAAATTCTTAAAATACTACAGAATAAATTTAACCAACATTAAAGTTTAGCAATAAAATTATACTTATCTCTTTTAGATTCAGATTGATGATTGTATATTGAAAGCAATTATAGTTTTATATTTTTAATTTTTAGCTATGGAGTACTACTAATGGATAATCGAAAGGTCAATTCTTATGGGATTGTCAGCTCTATTTACGCAAATTACATTATACAAAGTATTGCTTTAATCGTAATCATGCAATTTTCAAGTGATCTTTCAAAACAACTTAATACTGATATTGTTGGACTTGGCTATGTCGCTTCTGGTATCGGGATAGGAAAAATATCTTTGATGTTTGCTGGTGGAATCTTGTCAGATTTATTGGGTCGTAAACTTTTTATCTATTTAGGCATGGCATGCTATATAATCTTTTTTGTGGGCATGACTTTTTGCACTGATATTCATATCGCCTTTTTTCTCGCTATTGCTATTGGGGCTGGAAACTCATGTTTAGATACTGGTTCTATGCCTACATTAACTGAGTGTTTCCCTCGATCAGCAGGTTCTGCTAGCGTATTGATTAAAGCATTTATCTCAATTGGAACATTAATATTACCTTTTATCGTTACTTTTTTTGGTGAATATCATATTTGGTATGGTTGGGCATTTCTTTCTTTTGCGGCCTTTTTAATAATCAATGGAATTTTGCTTGCACCAACTCAATTTCCTCATAGAGATACTGCTATTATAGGGTGTGAAGAAACTGATAATTATTTTAAAGATACCCCAAAATTTGCTATTGAAGGTGTACTATTAATTATTATGGGGTTTACCACCACCACAACATTTTTGGTCATTTCACAATGGTTGCCAACCATAGCGGTTCAAGGAGTGAATATGAATGAATTTGATGCTAACCAGTTAATTAGCTATTATAGCGCAGCATCAATTATTTCTGTATTTGTTACTGCCTTTATAGTTAAACATTTTTTAAAACCAATAAATTGTATCATTATTCTTCCTGCTCTATCCGCTCTGGTGCTCATTCTTTTCTATTTCAATATATCTTCGACGATGTGTTTTTTTGTTGCTATTGGAATGGGGGTTACAGCTGCAGGTGGTGTACTTCAATTAACATTAGTGGTCATGCAACAATTATTTCCAACACGTAAAGGTCTTGCCGTTGGTAGTATGTATACTTTTAGCGGGTTCTCTTTTATTGTTATTCCATTGATAGTACCTAAATTAGCGAAAATTGATGTACGTTATGCCATATTAACCGATTTTGTTATGGCGTTGACGAGTGTGGTATTAGCGATGATTGTCTATTTCCGTTTTATCAAAGTGATAGATATGAAAAAAATTTAAAACTCAATGTTATTTACATTATGAGTAAAATTTATTTTAGTGTTTTAAAATTAATTTAAACAAGAAATAATAGATGAAAAATAGATATTTAGTCACTTCGATCTTTTTTTATATAAACGACTTTTTGCATGGAATGGGGCAATAATACTCGTTTTTTTAGTGCATTACTTAAATTCATTCTCAGTTTAAAAAGCATACGATAATGGTATGCTTTTTTTATACATTGATTTCGGTTTTCGTTACCGCTTTTAATCATATTTTGATAAACAGAACATTGTTAAATACAAGTTTTTTATGTTGTTGCTTAACTTGGGATTTGATCTTGTCAAAATTTTATCAAATATTGCTTGCTTATTGTTCACAAATAAATAAAAATACAAAAAATGTGAATAAATATTCAATTTGGGTGATTGCGAAAATGAAAGAGCGAACAACCGAGTTAGTTGAAGGGTTAAGGCACTCTGCGCCTTATATCAATGCCCATCATGGTAAAACCTTTGTCATTCTGTTAACTGGTGCTGTACTAAAAAGCAATAATTATTCAAGTATTATTAGTGATATTGGATTATTGTATAGTCTTGGAATCAAATTGGTTATTGTCAATGGTGCACGTAATCAAATTGATGAATCACTTAAAAATCACAACATTGAGCCGAAATACCACAAAAACACCCGAATTACAGATGCCGTTACGTTGGATATCATTAAGCAAGTAACTGGTATGTTGCAACTGAATATTACTGCCAGTTTATCAATGAGTTTAAATAATACCCCATTACAAGGTGCTCATATTAATGTTGTCAGCGGTAACTTTGTTATAGCTCAACCCTTAGGAATAGATGAGGGAATTGATTATTGCCATACAGGTAAAATTCGTCGTATTAATAGTGAGGCAATTGATGATCAACTTAATCGAGGTTCGATTGTGCTATTAGGGCCGGTTGGTGTATCGGTGACAGGAGAAAGCTTTAATTTAGCTTCAGAAGATGTCGCTGCCGAAGTGGCGATTCGAGTCAAAGCTGATAAGTTAATCAGCTTTTGTGCTGAGCAAGGTGTACTTGATGAACAAGGTAAAGTTATTACTGACCTTTTTCCAATTGATGCTGACAACTATGTCAATTGTAAACAGCAATTAGGTAAATATCTATCCAGTGAGGCTCGCTTTTTGAAAGCCGCTTCAAAAGCCTGTCGAAATGGCGTTAGGCGAAGTCATTTAGTTAGCTATCTAATTGATGGCGCTATTTTGCAAGAACTATTTTCACGTGATGGTATAGGAACGCAAGTTGCTAAAGAACATTCTGAGCAAATTCGCTTAGCGACCATTAACGATATTGGTGGTATTTTAGAATTGATTCGTCCGTTAGAAGAACAAGGTATTTTAGTCAAGCGTTCACGAGAGCAATTGGAAATGGAGATTGATAAATTTACGATTATTGAGCGTGACAATATGACTATCGGTTGTGCAGCGCTTTATCCTTATCAGGAAGAAAAAATGGGTGAAATGGCATGTGTTGCCATTCATCCTGATTATCGCAATTCATCCAGAGGTGATTTGTTGATTAGCACGGTTGCAAGTAGAGCGCAAAATTTAGGACTTAATAAAATCTTTGTGCTAACAACGCGTAGTATTCATTGGTTTAGAGAAAAGGGCTTTAACCCAGCAGAAGTCGATGATTTACCGATTAAAAAAAAGCTACTTTATAACTATCAACGCAACTCCAAAATTTTAATGCTTGATATTATTTGAATTCTTTTCTTAGAATCAGGATGATAGTATTAGTAAGTAGCGTTGTGTAAAATTTGCATGGTGAATGTTTTTTTAAGATAAAAGCCACGTGGACGTGTTAAAATAGTTTGACCATTTTCTCCCACCGCTTCGGTTAAAGCTTTACCGTTTGCCGCTTTAGGTCTTATTTGTAAATAAGTACCATAATGCGCGGTAATTTTTTCAACATGACCTAATGCAATCATATCCATCAGTTCTTGCCAATCTTGTTTGAGTTGCTGTTCTTGTTCTTTTGAGGGTATCCATAAAATAGGACTACCAACTTTACGATTGGCAAGTGGGATAGATCTTTCCCCTTCGATTGGGATCCAAAGTACTTTAGATAATTTATATCTCACATGACTTGTTTCCCAAATTACACCATGATTGGCCATTAATGGTGCGACACTGACAAAGGTCGTTTCTAATGGTTTTCCATGCATATCAATTGGAATTGTTTTTAGTTCGATGCCCAAATTAATAAAGTCCCGTTCAGCTTTACTACCCGCATTAGCGCCCAAAAACGTTTCAATAAGATTGCCAACCCATCCTTTTTGTTTAGTCAAATTGTCAGGAATTGGCATGCCTAAATATTGAGCAATTTCACCAAATGTATATCCAGCAACAAGTTTTGCTCGATCTAATAACTCTTGTTCACTGTTTGGAAAAAATATTGCCATCTAGAAACGATACTATCTAATAAATATGTACATAGCTAAAATAATAAAGGATTAGCTTAATTTTTCAACCCATACTGCGTAAGCTTGAATAATTGATGAAAGAAATTCTCGGGTTTTTTCTGCAATATTGCCATTCGCATCGAAAGCGGCACTGATACCACCAATATAAGCTTCAGGCTGTTGTAAAGTTGGCATATCAAGAAAAACTAGTGACTGACGTAGTTGATGATTAGCGCCAAAACCGCCAATTGCACCTTGTGATACCGAAATTACAGTGGCTGGTTTTTTTGCCCAGACATTTTTACCATAAGGACGTGAGCCGACATCAATTGCATTTTTAATCACAGCAGGTAAACCTCGGTTATATTCAGGTGTGACAAAAATTACGCCTTGGCAATCCGCTATTTCGTTGCGAAATAAAGTGTAAGATGCTGGTGGGGTATCGGTATCAATATCTTCATTATAAAAGGGAAGATCGCCAATTTCGATTAAATATAAGGAAAGTGAAGAAGGGGCAATTTCTTTAAGGATTTTAGCTACTTTTAAATTATATGAACCTTTACGTAAACTACCGACGAGTACTGCAATTTTTTTACTCATTTTGGGTCCCCTTAAATTGAAAATAAAGAGACACCATGAGTGCCTCTTATTTAAGATAAATACAGATCATTACGGTGTTTTAATGTCCTGATGAGTCCAATTTACGTCCTGTTTCAAATAGGAACCAAGCTCGTCTTTCAGATTGGTCAATCCATTCTTCAATTAAGCTTGCAGTTGCTGAATCATTGTATTTATCACAAATATCATGAGCAACACGCATCCGTTCAGTTAATCTAATATTATCTTGGCAAAGTTCAGCAAGCATATCAGACGGCTCAACGAAATCTGCATTATTATCAGAAATACTTTGTAATTTAGAGATGTGACTAATTGAACGCAAAGTTGTTCCGCCCAATTTACGTACGCGTTCAGCAATAGGATCGGTCATTGCAAATAGTTGATCTCCATGATCGTCTAACATTAAATGGTAATCACGAAAATGTGGACCACTGACATGCCAATGGAAGTTTTTAGTTTTTAAATACAAAGCAAAGACATCTGCTAATACAGAGTTCATTGCTCCAGAGATATCTTTAGACGCTTTTTGACCTAAATCAGTTGGAAATAAAATTGCAGATTGTTGTAGTCTTTTTGCAGTAGCTGTACTTTTGGCAGATAAGGGTTTTTTTGTAGTCGTTTTTTTGGAAGTAGTACTTTTAGCCATCTAATATTCTCCTATAGGTGAATTGTAAAAATTGCTTAACTTTCCTATACCAAATTACGCCAAGTCTTAACTAAAGTCCAATCAAAATGAGCTATTTTTAACTATTACTGCTATTTCAGCAGTCTATGATTCTTATTTTTATTCTAAATAAAGCGTTATTTGAAATAAATTCTTTCACAATAAAAGAAATTATTTCAAATTGTGACATAGTTAAAAGTTTTGTGTTTTTGAAATTGATACTCTTTGTTTGAAGTTTAATTAATGAGGAGAAATTATGATTGATACAATTTCATATGGCGCCGAATGGTTTATCGGCTTATTTCAAGAAGGTGGAAAAGTGTTTGTCGGTATGGTTACCGGAATATTACCACTGTTAATTTCACTGTTAGTGGTTATGAATGCCGTAATCAAATTCATTGGGCAAGACCGTATCGAGCGCTTAGCGCAAGCTTGTGCCGGCAATCCTATTTCACGATATTTATTGTTACCTTTAATAGGCACATTTGTTTTTTGTAATCCGATGACGCTAAGCCTAGGGCGTTTTATGCCCGAGTTTTACAAACCTAGTTATTATGCGGCATCTTCTTACAGCTGCCATTCAATGAATGGGCTATTTCCTCATGTTAATCCCGGTGAACTTTTTGTTTATTTAGGTATCGCTGCTGGGTTAACAACCTTAAATCTTCCTTTAGGACCATTGGCAGTAAGTTATTTTTTAGTTGGCTTATTCTCAAACTTTTTTAGAGGTTGGATTACTGATTTTTGTACTGCTATTTTTGAAAGAAAAATGGGCATTAAATTAGATCGAAAGGTACATCTATAATTAAAAGGATTAAACAAGGAAATGAACATGATGAAATTTATTCGAATTGAAAAAGGTGAAGCTGGTTGGGGTGGACCTTTAGAACTGCCAATTATAGCGGGTAAAAAAATCGTCTACATTGCAGCAGGTACCCGACCAGCAATTGTTGATACATTAGAAAAATTAACGGGTTGGCAAGCTATTGATGGTTTTAAAGAAGGAGAACCGCCTAAAGATGAAATTGGTGTTGCTGTCATTGATTGTGGTGGTACATTACGATGTGGTATCTATCCTAAAAATCGAGTTCCAACGATTAATATTCATGCGACAGGTAAATCTGGACCACTTGCTCAATATATTTTAGAAGACATTTATGTGTCCGCGGTAAAACCCAATAATATTACTTTAATTGAAAAAGAGAAGGATACTGACATTCAGAAAGCATCTGTTACAAACAATTCATATCAAAAAGTGTCAGCAAATAATTTTAAAGAGTATGACAGTAGTAAAAAAATTACCGAACAAAGCGATGGTTTATTGGCAAAAATCGGTATCGGTATGGGATCAGGTGTTGCCGTATTCTTTCAAGCTGGTCGTGACACGATTGATACTGTGCTTAAAACTATTTTACCGTTTATGGCATTTGTATCGGCCTTAATTGGTATTATTATTGCGTCAGGATTAGGTGATTTAATTGCTCATGGCTTAGTTCCATTAGCTGATAATCCACTTGGTCTGGTTATTTTAGCGCTTATTTGTTCTTTTCCATTACTATCACCTTTTTTAGGGCCTGGTGCGGTTATTGCACAAGTCATCGGGACATTAGTTGGTGTTCAAATTGGACTTGGTAATATTCCGCCACACTTAGCTTTACCTGCTTTGTTTGCCATTAATGCTCAAGCTGCTTGTGATTTCATTCCTGTCGGTTTGTCACTTGCCGAAGCGAAACAAGATACCGTACGTGTTGGGGTTCCCGCTGTTTTAGTCAGTCGTTTTTTAACCGGTGCACCAACTGTTTTAATTGCGTGGGCGGTATCGTTATTTATTTATCAATAAGCGAACGAACAAAGAAGGTTAATGATGTCAAAAGTTATCTACCATTCAAAAATTAAACAAATTGGTGACTTTGCCAAAGAAGCGTTGGCTGATGGCATGCTAATCCTGTTTAAAGAAGGCTCACCGTCCGATTTTGCCAATTATTGCTTTATACATAGTCATGACGAGTTAAGGCAAAACCTTGAAATAGGGCAATGCATTCAATTAGGCAAGCACACTTATCGTATAACTTCGGTTGGAGAGGTTGCCACAACCAATTTTAAAGAGTTAGGTCATATCACATTAAGATTTGATGGGAATTATGAAGCTGAATTACCGGGGTCAGTGCATGTTATCGGTGAAATACCTAATCAACTTAATATCGATGATGAAATTATAATTTTAACTATTTAAGGAACAGAAAATGAAACAAGTAGCAGTCATTATAGGTGGTGGACAAACCTTAGGGGCTTTCTTATCTGAAGGTATTGCCGATGCTGGATATAAAGTTGCCGTTGCAGATTTAAATATTGATAATGCAAATAAAGTAGCTGAAACAATAAACAGCAAGTATGGTGTAGGAACTGCAAAAGGTTTTAGGGTGGATGCCACCGATGAAGAAAGTGTGCGGCAGTTGGCTGACGAAATTGATAATACTTTTAAACGAATGGATTTAATGGTTTATAGTGCTGGCGTTGCTAAAGCTGCGCCCATTACTCATTTTGTATTGAAAGACTTTCAATTATCCGTCAATGTTAATCTTACCGGTTATTTTTTATGTGCACGTGAATTCGCTAATTTGATGATTAAATATAAAACTGCCGGTCGAATTATACAAATTAACTCTAAATCGGGCAAAGTGGGTAGCAAACATAATTCCGGGTATAGCGCCGCAAAATTTGGCGGTGTTGGATTAACACAATCGTTAGCGCTTGATCTAGCTGACTACGGGATTACGGTTAATTCATTGATGCTGGGTAACTTGTTAAAATCGCCAATGTTTCAATCCTTGATTCCACAATATGCTAAAAAACTCGGTATACCAGAAAACCAAGTTGAACAAATTTATATTGATAAAGTGCCACTTAAACGAGGCTGTGAATATCAGGATGTGCTTAATGTATTGTTATTTTATGCAAGCGATAAAGCATCATATTGTACAGGGCAATCAATTAATATTACGGGTGGGCAAGTTATGTTTTAACTCAATTTGGTGCGAAAGTATAGTGATGCCTTTCGCACATCTTTTCTTTGGTCTGGTAAAAAGGAGATAATAATGAATTTGACCACTAATTTAGCCATATTAGCTCTAATTGCTTGGAGTATACAAATAATACTTGGTTGGTTTCAGATCCGACGTTTTAACCGAGCATTTTTGTCGATGAAGAAAGGCACTTATTTAGGTGTTGGTCGTAGCCAAGCTCAACGTTTTAAACCGAAAGTTTTAATCGCGCTATCATTAGATCACGATAAAAAAGTGATTGATTCAATATGGATGAAAGGGTTCACCGTTTTTGCATTGCCAAAACCGATACCACAATTATTGGGACTAAATATTACCGATATTATGCCGGAAACAATTTTCCCCAATGATTTTGCGTCTCAAAGCGCGTTGATTCTTGCATTAAAAGCAAATAAATAATCCCTATCTTTTATTTTGAAAAGTATTTTCTTTCATGATGAAGTATAATATTTTATACAATAAATTAATTCTGTTATTGAACAGTAATAATGGACTCCAATCATGAAAGTAAGGCAACGACAAACAGCAATCTTAGAATATCTGCAAAAAAATGGGCAAGTGAGTGTTGATGAGCTAGCTACCCATTTTCAAACGACGGGTACCACTATTCGAAAAGATCTTACTCAACTCTATGAGAGTGGACTTGTGCTACGGACTTATGGTGGTGCAATGTTAAATCGCGAAATTGGTGATCGTGCGATTGACCACAAAACTTATATTAATACGGCACAAAAAAAAGCAATAGCCCAAGAAGCCGCAAAACTAATTCATGACGGCGATTCTGTTATTTTTGATGCAGGAAGTACGGTTGCACAAATGATTCCTATGCTAGCTCAATTTAATAATTTAACTATCATGACCAATAGTTTACATATGGTGAATGAGCTCGTTGCTAACGATAATGACCAAAATATTATATTAACAGGTGGCACATTTCGTCGTAAATCCGCCTCGTTTCATAGTAATAATGCTTCCGCTATTGCAGCATTTGAATCCTATTCATTTGATAAACTGTTTATGGGGGCTGATGGCGTGGATTTGGTTGGTGGTGTAACCACCTTTAATGAAAGTTATCATGGTAGTGTGGCAATGAGTAAGGCTGCTGCCAAACTGATTTTATTAGCGGATTCTTCAAAGTTTGGACGACGAAGCCCAAATGTCGTTTGTGATTTAGATGCAGTGGATACTATCATCACTGATGACCATTTAGATGATAAATATTATGATGCTTTGATGCAACGGGGTATCAATGTTATTAAAGTGAAAGTCGTTGATAAATAGTTAATACTAAAGTTTGATCGAATGTGAAATTAAATTTCCGGAGTATTTGGCTTCTTTCGTAATCTTAATATATATTGAGATACGTTAGAAACCAAAACCCATTATCAATAAGCCTTTTATTGATAATTTTCTTTAGCTAAAATAGCAATCTTGCTCTGATAGTCCCTGCGACATTTTTGAGTTTAATTAATAACTCTTCAGCTTTACTTTGTTCAACCCTATCGATATCAATAACTACATAGCCAATTTTAGGATCCGTTTGTAGATATTGAGCAGAAATATTTAAACCTTGTTCGGCAAACAGAGTATTGATTGCGGTTAATACACCGGGTTGATTATGGTGAATATTGATAAATCGACTTGAGCCTTTAGCCGGAATAGGTAAAGAGGCTTCAGGAAAATTGACAGCAGATAAGGTCGCACCCGTGTCGGAATATTTAGCCAATTTAGTTGCCACCTCGATACCAATGTTTTCTTGAGCTTCACTGGTAGAACCACCAATATGTGGAGTGATAATGACATTATCGAATTCACATAGTGGCGATTCAAATGGATCATTATTACTTGCTGGTTCACTTGGAAATACATCAATGGCGGCACCACTAATTTTATTGGCTTTTAAAGCATCAGTTAATGCATCAAGATCGATAACCTTACCGCGTGATGCATTAATTAATATCGCACCTGATTTCATTTGATTGATTTCATTTTTGCTGATCATTCTGATTGTCGTTGGGTTTTCAGGGACATGCATACTGACAATATCACTCATCGCGAGTAATTCATTCATCGTTGCTATCTGTTTTGCATTGCCTAAAGGTAATTTAGTCTCAATGTCATAAAAATAGACATTCATTCCCAATGATTCAGCTAATATACTTAATTGGCTACCAATGTGGCCATAGCCAATAATACCTAAATTTTTTCCTCGCGCTTCATGAGATCCGGTTGCTATTTTATTCCATTTACCTTGGTGAGCTTGAGCATTGGCTTCAGGTACTCGTCGAAGCAATAATATGGCTTCGGCTAAAACAAGTTCCGCAACAGATCGAGTATTCGAAAATGGAGCATTGAAAACAGGAATACCTTTAACAGTTGCAGCATCTAGATCAACTTGATTCGTGCCTATACAAAAACAACCAATACCGGCTAATTTAGGTGCTGAATTAATAATATCTTCGGTTAAATGAGTTCTTGAGCGAATTCCTATGAAGCGGACATCTTTTAAGGCTGTTTTAAGTTCGGTAGGCGATAAGGCGCTTTTAAGATATTCTATATTTGTAAAACCAGCGGATTTGAGTACCTCAACTGCACTAGGGTGAACACCTTCAAGTAATAAAAACTTATTTTCATCTTTGGTTAAAGCCTGAACAACCATCTTTTCCTCTCTTTCCATATACCACATCAATGCGTAAAGCTTTAATAATAACACTCAATTTAATTTGAACAACGGTCTAATGTTAATTCTTTAACACCTGAACTTGAACCGACTAATGCAATGTTTGCACCTCGGTTAGCAAACAAACCAACTGTGACGACACCCGGAATATTATTAATACAATTTTCTAATTCAATTGGATTTGTGATGACTAAATCATGAATGTCTAAAATAACATTGCCATTATCAGTCACAACGCCTTGACGGTAAACGGGTTTTCCACCCAGTTTAAATAATTCACGTGCAACGTATGATCTAGCCATTGGAATAACTTCAATGGGTAAAGGAAATTTACCTAATACGTTGACAACTTTTGATTCATCAACAATACAAATAAACTGTTTAGCTAATGCTGAAACAATTTTTTCGCGCGTGAGTGCAGCTCCTCCACCTTTTATCATCTGCATCTGATAATTAATTTCATCTGCGCCATCAACATAAACATCCAAACTATCGACTTCATTACAATCAAGTACGGGGATACCATAGCTGAGTAGTTTTTGGGTAGAAGCTTCTGAACTTGAAACCGTTCCTTTAATTTGACCTTTAATCGTTGCTAAAGCATCAATAAAATGTGCTGCTGTTGACCCAGTTCCAACTCCGACTAAAGAGTTGGGTTTTACAAACTTTAAAGCAGACCAGCCGACCGCTTTTTTTAATTCATCTTGCGTCATAATATCACCGTAGTTTTAAATAATTTTTATTCAAAAAAATAAAATTTTGAAAGCAAAATTACTGAAGATATGGCATAGTAACTGTTTGGAAAGCAAAAATCATTAGTATTTTGATAAAATATATTAAGTTTTAGATCTATTTAAAAAATTAGCTTGATCTAAAAGCTTTGAGTATTCAAGCAAAGATCCCATTATTCGTAAAGAGATTATGAAGCGTCCAGATTATAGAGCATTACAAGCATTAGATGCAGTAATAAAAGAGCGAGGTTTTGAAAGAGCAGCCGATAAATTGTGCATTACACAACCGGCGGTTTCGCAACGCATCAAGCAACTTGAAAGTTTTTTTGGTCAACAGCTTTTAGTCAGAACCATTCCACCCAAAGCGACCAAGCAAGGGGAACATCTTTTAGGTTTATTGCATCAAGTAGAATTACTTGAACAACAATGGTTAGGCGATAACGATCAAAATCCGACACCTTTGTCGTTATCGATTGCAATCAATGCGGATTCGCTTGCAACATGGCTTTTACCAGCGTTAAAACCCGTGTTAGATAAAAATATTTTACGTTTTGATATTCAAGTTAAAGATGAAGAACATACATTAGAATTACTGCGACTTGGTACAGTTGTGGCTGCAATCAGTATTCAAGCCAATCCATTACCAGGTTGCTTGTCAGACATGTTAGGCGCTTTAGACTATATTTTTGTTGCGTCGCCAGATTTTGCTAAAAAATATTTTCCTAATGGGGTTACCCGTTCTTCCTTGTTAAAGGCACCAGCGGTAGCCTTTGACCATTTAGATGATATGCATCAAGCTTTTTTACAAGAGAATTTTAATCTTACGCCAGGAAGTGTCGTTTGTCATATAACAAGTTCTTCTGAAGCATTTGTTCAGCTAGCAAAACAAGGTTCGGCTTGTTGTATGTTACCAAAACTTCAAGTTGAACAAGAGCTAAAAACTGGTGAGCTTGTCAATTTAACAGAAGGTCTTTATCAAAGACGAATGCTTTATTGGCATCGATTTGCCCCAGAAAGTAGTGTGATGCAAAATATTTCTGAAACATTGATCCGTTATGCACAAAATGTGCTCTCTCAACCTCATAAATAATCGATTATATAAGCATATAAGATGCTAAAATAGGATGTTAACTTTAAACGTTTGGGTCAATTGTCATAACAACTAAAAGAGTCGATGCTATGTATCAACTAAAAAATGATCGTTATTTACGAGCTTTACAGTGTTTACCCGTTGATTACACACCGGTGTGGATGATGCGCCAAGCTGGGCGTTATTTACCTGAATATCGTGATTTAAGAGCTAAAGCAGGGGATTTTATGACGATGTGTCAAACCCCTGATTTAGCATGTGAAGTGACTTTACAGCCACTGAAAAGATTTGATCTTGATGCTGCCATTATTTTTTCTGATATATTAACTATTCCCGATGCAATGGGGCTTGGTCTGTATTTTGAGACGGGAGAAGGCCCTAAATTTAAGCAATCAATTCAGTGTTTATCTGATATTCAGCAACTCCCCATTCCTGACCCAGAGCAATCATTAAGATATGTGATGGATGCTATTCGGCTAACCAAAAAAGAGCTCGACGGAACAGTACCCTTAATTGGATTTTCGGGTAGTCCGTGGACACTCGCTACCTATATGATTGAAGGTGGTAGCAGTAAAGCTTTTACAAAAATAAAAAAAATGCTGTATAGTGATCCTAAAGCACTACACCTATTACTTGAAAAACTGGCTAACAGTGTCGCTATATATCTAAATGCCCAAATTGAAGCCGGCGCGCAGTCGATAATGATATTTGATACTTGGGGCGGGGTGCTGAGTCATCAAAGCTATCAAACGTTTTCATTAGATTATATGAAATTAATCCTATCGCAATTAAAACAAGGTAAAAAGAGTCAAAATATCACTTCTTATGTACCTGTAACCTTATTTACTAAAGGTGGCGGATTATGGTTAGACAGTATTATAAACTCGGGGTGTGATGCGATAGGTGTTGATTGGACAGTTGATCTAAGTAACGTGTCACAAAAAGGACAAATAGCGGTACAAGGTAATCTTGATCCTTCAGTATTATATGCTGATAAGCAGATAATTGAAGCAAATGTAGATGCTGTGTTATCGGAATTTGGCTATCATAATGGCCATGTTTTTAATTTAGGACATGGTATTCATCAAGATATTCCGCTAGAACATGTACAATATTTAATTGACGCGGTTCATCGTCAATCAAAAAGGTTTCATCATGATTAAAAACCCAATTCAATTAAGAATGGAAAAATTGCCTGAATGGCAACAACGTTTATTTATGGTTTGTTTGTGTGAACGAATGTACCCTAACTTTGTTTACTACTGCAAACAAGTTGAAAATCAAGAAGATAGTAAAAATTACAAAAAAATACTTGATTTAATATGGGAATCCTTATTAGTCTATGATGTAAAAATAAACTTTGATTTACAGCTAGAAAAATTAGAAGCTATCATTCCTGTTTTTACTAATGAAAGCCCTTATATGGTCTATCCTGCTATTGATGCATGTCAGGCACTTAGCGAGTTGTTACACTCGTATTTAAGTGGTGATATTGCTGAACACACCGCTAAAGTAAGTAGTATATCAGCGACAACCATTGCTGAATTTGAGATGACAAAAGAAAATATTTTACTTTCAGAGGATGAACAACAGCAATTACCTAGTGTAATTGATGAATTTGATTTGCAATGGGAAATTTTCCGATTATTACGCGATGAAAAAAATGAAATGGAAGATTTAATAAAAGGTCTAAAAGCAGAAATTCGAACGTCACAAATGAGCAATATTGGTGTTTTTTTGAGCGATTAAAGCGTTCAAGCCATGATTTTTTTATTTTTTAATAAATTTTTCTTTTATATTAGAGCAATATAGACTACATTTAATAGCAATGTAACCTAAATGTTGTTTACAGTTGGAAAGTTATGTAATTAACTTTCTTTATTATGTTAACTTTAACAATAAAATAAATATGTAAGGATATTTCCATGAATAAAACAGAACTTGTCGATGCAATTGCTAGTAAAGCTGATATTACTAAAGTTGCAGCTAAAACTGCGTTAGAAGCTACATTAGCAGCTATTACTGAATCATTAAAAGCTGGTGAACCAGTACAATTAGTTGGTTTCGGTACATTTAAAGTTAATGCTCGTAAAGCACGCACGGGTCGTAATCCAAAAACTGGTAAAGAAATCAAAATTGCTGCAAGTAAAGTACCTGCTTTTGTATCAGGTAAAAGTCTTAAAGAAGCAATCAAATAGTTTTTTGAAATTGTCGAAAATATTTTTTTGACAATAAATAACGTTAGGTCATGGAACATTGTTTCATGACCTTTCTATTTAAAAAAATGATTAAATCACATCAATTGCATTACAATGCATTTAAATTTTCTTACATTTAATCTGTGATTGTTAGCTAATATTATTTAATTAAACTAAGATGTAATTTCTATAAATTTAGCATTTAATACTGTAAGTAAATCACTAGGTGCTATTTCAATTTCTAATCCTCTTTTTCCGCCTGATACTAGCATAGTGGTTAAATAATTTGCGCTAATATCAATTAATGTCGGTAGACGTCTTTTCTGACCTAATGGACTGATTCCTCCAACCAAATAACCTGTCGTTTTTTCAGCTATATTAGGATGGGTTAAATCAATTTTTTTACAGTTAAATGCTTTTGCTACTTTTTTAAGATCTAAATGTTTATTAACAGGTAATACGCAAACAGCTAATGTTTTGTCATTGTTGTTTAAACTTACAACAAGCGTTTTAAAAATTTGATCGGCAACCACATTTAATGTTGGATCAAGTTTATTGACAGCTTCTTGACCGTAATTGGTTGTATTAGGGTCGTGTTCATATTGATGAATTTTAAATTGAATTTTTAATTTTTTTAGTTGGTTAATCGCTGGTGTCATATCAATATCCCCTGTAATTCTAAATGATAGGGCATCATTTAATTTTAATCACTCTATAAATTTTTAATAGAGTGATTAAAAAATAATAATGGATAATTTTAAATAATTAATTGATATTTTGCTCTGGTTTTTAATGTGTTTTATGCTGGTTTTTTAATAGCATATTGAGACGATAAAGGAAACATATCATAAAGATATTTGCAAACATTATTATTGTTGAATAGATAATATTTATCATCAGCGATGTAATTGAAACAGCCCAATGTGACAATACAAATATAGCTAAAAAGTAGATTAAAAACATTGGTAAGGTTAATCGCCAATACATCAACGTGTGTGTAAAACATTCTATAAATTTTTGGAAAAAATCTTTTGTTGAAGGTTCAATAATTAAACTATTGAATTGGAGATAAACTATCGATATAACAATCATAACAACAATCGTGACCGTTGAAATTAAAAGATTCATGATTTGGATGGGTAAAATTAGATTCAAAACTGAGCATATTAATAACATAAATATTAACCCAGTAACAATTAAACATGCACAAACTAAACTTAAACCAATTAAATTCAATATATTTGGTAACAAACGGGACAATATTAAATTGAAATTAAATTTATTACTGATTGAATAATTATATATCACAGCAAGTATAACCGCCTGCGTCATAAAATTTATCAGCATATAAATCATTGCTGGTTTTAATAATTGCAATAACACGACATTAAGAGATTGGTTAGATAGTTGCTGAAAAAGTTGTTTATCAAATACATGATTTAAAATTGGTGTGGTAGTGGCACTGATTAAAAAACAGATGATAATGATTGGCTGAAAACGATTTCTAATAAAATTAATTGTTTCATTTAACAATCGATAAAAGGATAATTCGGTTTGCATTTTTTAGCTCTAAGTCATTAAGTGGTAACCAAAATAGGCTACCACAAGTGTTGATACATACTTATTATGATTGTAATAATGAGATATCCGCAACTTTTAAAAATAAACTTTGTAGTTTTTTCAATAATGATAAACGATTAAGTTTTATTTTTTCATCATCAACCATTACCATAACTGAAGCAAAAAATTCATCAACGGGTGCTTTAAGCGCAGATAACTCAACGAGAGCATCTTGATACCGTCCTTGATTAAAATATGGGGCTAATTTATCCATTAACACCGCAACATGTTTTGCTAACTCTCCTTCTGCACCTGCTTCAAGCAGTGAAGCATTAACACTATCAGGAATTGCTAGTTCTGCTTTAGATAATATATTTGATACTCGTTTATTTGCTTCAGCTAATGATGATGCTTCTGGCAGTGTTCTAAAATGTGTTACGGCTTTTACACGCGCATCAAAATCGGCTGGTTTGGTAGGATTAAGAGCCAATACGGCTTGAATAGTATCAATCGTGAAACCAAGTTCTTGATACCAAGCACGAAAACGACCTTGCATAAAACTAACAATATCGGTTACTACATTTTGGTTATTTAATTTATCACCATATAATGAAGTGGCAAATTCAGATAATGCAATAAGATCTAACGGTAAGTTTTTTTCTACAATGATTCTTAAAACGCCAATAGCCGCACGTCGTAGTGCGAAGGGATCTTTATCGCCTTTAGGATGTTGCCCAATACCAAAAATACCCGCTAAAGTATCCATTTTTTCAGCGATTGAAACTGCACAAGAAACAGCTGTACTTGGTAACTCATCACCTGAAAAACGAGGTTTATACTGTTCTTCTATGGCGGTGGCGACTTCAACACTTTCACCATCTTTAAGGGCTAAATAACGTCCCATAATCCCTTGTGTTTCAGGAAACTCGAAAACAGTGTTTGTGACTAAATCACATTTAGTTAATTTGCCTGCACGTTTTGCTTGCGCTACATCTGCACCAATTTGCTCAGCAATAAAACCTGCCAATGATTCTATACGTAATGCTTTATCTTTTACTGTACCCAACTGTTGTTGAAATAACACTGTTTCAAGGCGAGGTAAGCGATCTTCTAAACGCTGTTTTAAATCTGTTTTATAAAAAAACTCGGCATCAGCTAAACGTGGACGAACTACTTTTTCATTACCAGCAATGACCACTTGCGGATCTTTTGACTCAATATTGGCAACAAAAATAAAATTCGGTAGTAATTTTCCTTGTTTATCATAAACAGGGAAGTATTTTTGATCACCTTTCATGGTATAAACAAGTGATTCAGCAGGGACATCTAAAAATCGTTCTTCAAATTTTGCTGTTAAAACAACCGGCCACTCAACCAATGAAGAGACTTCTTCTAATAAACTATCTGTTAAATCCGCTTTACCATTAAGTTTTGCCGCTGCAGCTTCTGCTTGTTGTTGGATGATTAATTTACGTTTATCATAATCAGCAATAACTTTACCGCGTTGTTCTAAAATTTCAGGATATTGATCGGCATTATCGATAGTAAACTCCTGTTCACCCATAAAACGGTGTCCACGGATCACCCGTGCGGAATCAATGTCTAAAATAGTGCCTGGTACCAGTTCATCACCATATAACATCGTCACAGTATGGCTTGGGCGAATAAATTCAACTTGACGGGCTGCCCAGCGCATTGGTTTTGGTATCGGTAATTTGTTTAAAGCATTTTTAACCATATCACATAACAAATTGACAACAGGCTGTCCTTTTTGATTTTGTGTATAAGAAAGCCATTCCCCTTTATCTGTTTGTATTCGTTCTGCTTGATCAACCGTAATACCACAACCACGTGCCCAACCTTCTGCGGCTTTCGTTGGATTTCCTGCTTGATCGAATGCTGCACTTACTGCTGGGCCTCGTTTGACGATTTGGCTATCAGGTTGAGTATCATTCAGATTTAATACTTTTAATGCTAAACGTCTTGGTGATGCATACCAAAGGACTTCACCATGTTCTAAATTTGCATTATCCAGTTGTTCGATAAAATTAGCCGCAAAACTTTCAGCCAAAGTGCGGAGCGATTTTGGAGGTAACTCTTCTGTACCAATTTCCACTAAAAATGTTTTTTGCATAATATATATTCCTACTTAGATGATGCACTTTCGCTTGAAGGTGAATTTTGGCACATAGGGAAACCGAGCGCTTCACGTGATGCATAATAGGCTTCAGCAACCATTTTAGTTAATGTTCGGATACGTAATATATAGCGTTGTCGCTCTGTAACCGAAATGGCTTTGCGGGCATCAAGTAAATTAAAACAGTGAGCGGCCTTTAAAATACGTTCATAAGCTGGTAAAGGAAGTGGCTTTTCTAACTCAAGCAAAAATTTTGCTTCTTTTTCGTGTTGTTCAAAACAGTAAAATAAGAAGTCAGTATTCGCATATTCAAAATTGTAAGTTGATTGTTCAACTTCGTTTTGATGGAAAACATCGCCATAAGTCGTTTTACCAAATGCTCCATCACTCCAAATCAAATCGTAAACACTATCGACGCCTTGAATATACATGGCTAGTCGTTCCAAACCATATGTTATTTCACCTGTTACTGGCTTACATTCAAGTCCACCGACTTGTTGAAAATAAGTAAATTGGGTTACTTCCATGCCATTTAACCACACTTCCCAGCCAAGCCCCCAAGCACCTAAGGTTGGGTTTTCCCAATTGTCTTCAACAAAGCGAATATCATTGATTGTCGGATCTAGACCAAGTTCCTTTAACGAACCTAAATAAAGTTCTTGGATATTATCGGGTGAAGGTTTTAAAATAACTTGGAATTGATAATAATGTTGTAGCCTATTTGGATTTTCACCATAACGACCATCAGTAGGGCGACGTGAAGGCTGAACATAAGCAGCATTAATTGGCTCAGGTCCAAGCGCACGTAAGCAGGTCATTGGATGTGATGTACCTGCTCCCACTTCCATATCTAAGGGTTGAATCACTGTACAACCTTGATTAGCCCAGTAATCTTGTAACGTAAGTATTAAACCTTGAAAGGTTTTGACATTAAACTTTTGCATGATGTTGTCTTTATGGTTGAATTGATTTTTTCGATATTTAAAACAGTGCTGTATTTTATACTTTTTATGAGTGCTTGTGAAATGTCTAATCGCTTCATATCATAATATATTACTTGACTATCTTAATGTGGTTTACATTTTGCATCTTTACCTATTTGTCGGTATAGTGACATTATCATTATTGCTTGGTAATAAATCTAAAATAAAACACCATGTCTATTTATCAAAAAATTGTTGTGATTATTTTTATAACATTAATCAATGTTAGTTTTTTGCACGCTGATGATACTCAGAGGCTAGAGTCTTTGCGTCGTTCAATCGAAGAACAAGAAAATCGAATAGCAGAACAAAATAAACAACGCACTCAATTAGTCAAAGATCTTAAACAGCAAGAAACCGAAATAGCAATTTTGTTGACCTCAATTGAAAAAAATGATTTATCGTTAAAAAAACTCAATCAAGAAATACATATAATGATTGACCAAATAGATGAACTGGTTAATAAGCAAGCACAGCAACGAGCAGTGTTAGCTAAACAATTAGTTGGTGCATTTAAAATTGGAAAAAATAGCGGATTAGAACTGGTATTTTCGGGTGATAAGGGTGAACGTAACGAACGAATTATTCAGTATTACGGATACATTAACCAAGCTCGACAGCAATTAATTAATGAGCTTAAACAGATCCAATTACAATTAAGTGAAAAAAAAGCCGCTTTGCAAAAAAAAGAGTCCTCTCATAAAGTATTACAAAATAGACAAAAGCAAGAACAATTGAGACTTGAAAAAAATCGTCAAAATCGTAAAAAAACGATAGTATCGCTAGAATCATCTATGCAACAGAATCAACAAAAATTAGCGCAATTACGTGAAAACGAAGCGAAATTGCAAGCAAAAATTGCTCAAGCAGAAAAAGAAAGCCAACGTATTGCAGAAGAAGAAGCAAGGCAAGCGAAAAGTATTGAAGAAAAACAAAAAAATAATAACTATACACTGAGCTCAGATGAACAATCACTTATGGCAAGAGTGAGTGGTATTGGCAAACCGGCTCATCAATTTAATTGGCCGGTAAGTGGGAGTGTGGCACATCGATTTGGTGAGGCATTACAGGGCGAATTATACTGGAAAGGCATGGTCATTAATGCGAAAAATGGTGCGACAGTTAAAGCAATTGCTGATGGAAGAGTGTTATTAGCCAGTTGGCTACAAGGATATGGATTTATGGTGGTTTTAGAACACGGAAAAGGCGATATGAGCTTATATGGATATAATCAGCGTGTTTTAGTGGGAGTTGGGGATAAAATTAAAACCGGTCAATCAATTGCAATTGTTGGCTCGAGTGGTGGTCAAAATAACCCCGGACTTTATTTTGAAATTCGGCGTGATGGTAAAGCGCTAGATCCGAGTGGATGGTTAAAATGATTGTACGCTGTGTAAGTTTAATTTTAACGAGCCTGTTATTATTTCCTATCAATAGTGGACTTGCTTCACAACTGGCTATTGTTATTGATGACTTCGGTTATCGTCAGCAAAATGAACAAAAAATTATTTCACTATCACCTAATATTACGATTGCAGTCTTGCCTTATTCACCCCATGCCAAACGGATGTCAACCTTAGCAAACAAGCAAGGTAATGAGGTGATTATTCACTTACCCATGGCACCATTATCAAAACAGCCGTTAGAAAAAGAGACACTATTTCCTTACATGGGGGAAGAAGAAGTTAATCAAATTATTGCCAATGCTGTTGAGCGCGTACCTTATGCAATTGGCGTGAATAATCATATGGGAAGTTTAATGACATCTGACCTTAAAGGTATGGAGCATGTTATGAAAGCACTTAACCAATATTCATTCTTCTATTTAGACAGCAAAACAATAGGTAAAACGCAGGTAATGAATGCGGCTCAAAACTATAATATTCCTGTTCTCGTTCGGGATGTTTTTCTGGATGATAAACAAAATGAAATTGCCATTGCTCACCAATTTGATATTGCTATTGAATTAGCCCGAAAAAAAGGGCAGGCAATTGTTATTGGTCATCCTTATCCACAAACGGTGAACGTATTAACAAAGAAGCTGTCCGAATTACCTTCAGATATACAACTTGTTAAACTTAGTCAATTAATTCATCCAGAGTCCTTACCCGAAAAACAAACATTAACCTTCAAAGATATATACAAAATATTTGAAAAAATAGGTTATGAAATCTATTATTTAACGATAATGCAGCAATAACTACTTCTTTTCTAATGTTCGATGACGGACTTGGACTTGTTTATTTTGAGCTCGAAAAATATCAGCTAACTGGTCAGCAATGAACACGGAACGGTGCTGACCACCTGTGCAACCAATTGCAATAGTTAAATAACTTCGATTGTTTTTTTCTAACATTGGTAACCAATTTTTTAAATAATCTGCAGTTTGATAAATAAAATTAGTCACTTCATCATGTTTTAACAGATAGTTTTTGACGGGATCATCTAATCCTGTTAATGGTCTTAACGATACATCCCAGTGTGGATTCGGTAAAAAACGAACATCAAAGACAAAATCTGCATCCACCGGTAAACCATGCTTAAAACCAAATGATTCAAAAATCATGGTGAGTTCACGCTCTTTTTTGCCTAAAATACGAGATCGTAAAATATCTGATAGTTCATGCACTGAAAGATTATCTGTATTAATCATTAAACTGGCATGAGATTTTAAGGGTTCTAAATACTTTTCTTCTTTATCGATGGCTTCTTCAAGCGAAAATTGCTGATTAGCCAATGGGTGAATTCGTCTTGTTTCACTATAACGACGGATAAGCGTATTACGGCTACAATCAAAAAAAATTATCTCAGGCGAAACAGATTGAGGTAAACGTTGAAATATATCTTTATCAAAATCAAAATTGATTGGTAAATTACGGATATCAATACTCACAGCAACAGGGGTTTTATTATTTTTGAGTGAATCAGCTAATTGCGGTAATAAAGCAACAGGAATATTATCAACACAATAAAAACCCATGTCTTCTAGCGCACGTAATGCAATCGATTTTCCTGAACCTGAACGGCCACTTACTATCAGTAGGATCACAATTTCAACTCCGATATAATTGATGCATGTAAGTATATAACGTTTATTCGTAAACTTGCAATTTGGAATATAAACAATATTACAACAAACTAAATATTTTTAATATTTAGTTTTTATTTCTTTAATCAATTGTTTAAGAGCTTGCCCTCTGTGGGAAATTTGGCTTTTGTGTTCTTTAGTCAGCTCAGCGGCAGTACAATTTAGTTCTGGTACATAAAATAACGGATCATAACCAAAACCGCCTTTACCTTTTAATTCATTTAAGATTAAGCCATTCCATTTGCCTAAACAGATGATGGGAGTAGGATCGTTTTCATGACGCATAAAAACTAGAGCACAATAAAAATATGCGGAACGCTTTTCTTGAGGAATTGGTTGTAATGCTTGTAATAATTTTTGATTATTACTTTCATCATTACCGTGCTCACCTGCATAACGTGCAGAATAGATACCCGGTTCACCATTAAGTGCTTCCACAACTAACCCTGAATCATCGGCTATGGCGGGTAATCCGGTTAATTTTGCGGCATATCTGGCTTTTATAATGGCATTTTCGACAAATGTTAAACCTGTTTCATCGGCATCAGGGAGATTAAACTGACTTTGTGCGACGATATCAAAACCCGCATCAGCCAGTAAATTTTGTAGTTCATTGACTTTACCCTGATTATTGGTTGCTAAAACAATTTTTTGCATAAAGGTTCCTTAACCTATTGGCTTAATATTTGAGCTGATTGATTAAACATATGAGTGTTTTTTTTATATTTACTTATTTAAAATTCAGGATCACAAGTAAAAGTCATGTTTTCACCTGATTTAGGATGATTAATTGTTAATAATTGTGCATGCAATAGTAATCTTTTGGACATCGAGAAAGCTTCTGGATGGGCATAAAATTTATCGCCTAAAATTGGATGACCAATAGCTTGCATATGTACACGTAGTTGATGAGAACGTCCTGTAAATGGAAATAATTTAATGCGAGTTGTATTATCAGGATTTCTTGCAATTACTTGATACTCTGTTAACGCATATTTGCCATTTTCCTTATCTACCATTTGTCTAGGACGATTTGGCCAATCACAAATCAGTGGTAATTCAACGGTTCCGGTGTCTTGCTCAACATGTCCATGCACAACCGCGATATAGGTTTTTTTAGGAATACGTTCTCGAAATTGTTTTTTTATTTCTCGATCGGCAAGTTTAGATAATGCGGCAACCATAATGCCACTGGTCGCCATATCTAAACGGTGTACCGATTCCACATAACTATATTTTTGTTGCAAACGATGAATGATACTGTCAATAAATTGTGGTTTATTACCAGAAACCGATAAGATTCCCGGTTGTTTATTAACAACAACAATATGATCGTCTTGATATAAAATTGACAGCCAAGGATCTGTAGGGGGATGATATTCCAAAAGCATTTAAATATGACAATTAATAACTAAAAATTGCCATATATTCTAGCAAAATCAACAAAAAGTGCCAGTTCTATAAATTGTTTACTTATGCCATGTTGATTCTTTCGGTGAAAAGAGCTGCATAAACAATATGATCAGACCCACAATAAAATAGCAAGCAAAAATGATGATCATCCATTGTGACATTTCAATCGTTAAAAATGACCAGATTTTTTCGGAGCAAGAACCATAAGCACTAAATACTTCAGGTAACCAAGTATCTAAAGGTAACCAAGATGGAAATTCAGTTTTAATTGAACACGTATCACCAAAGCTTGGCTCGAACTGTAGCTGTGCATGGAATTTTGCTAATCGAAAACCTTGAAATGCACTAATAAGCCAAATAAAAATACCGGCTAAACGAAAAGATGTTTTACGAGGAGCCAGAAATCCAATAAAGCTTGCTATCATGATGCCAAAAATCGCACAACGTTGATAAATGCACAATGTACAGGGTGCAAGACCTAAATTGTATTGAAAATGAAGTGCAATTAATTCAAAAACAACGGTTGAAAGAAAAAGTAAAAACCAAGCAAACCTTCTACGTGAGTACTGATTAAGCAGCGATAACATACTATTTTATTCTCCCAGATTCCGTTATAATTGTTTTGCTTTTATTATACTGAAAAAAACTACCTAATTATAATTAAGATTAGTGTAGATTATTTAAGAATAATGTAAACGACTTTTACTCATTGATAGCGGACTAATCATCTCTTATGCACACAAACGCTCCACAAAAAAAATTAAACGTTACTTTTGTGACTATATCTGAAGAAAATGCGACTCAACGTATTGATAACTTTTTACTCACCTATTTGAAAGGTGTACCAAAAAGTATGATCTATCGTATATTACGCAAAGGTGAAGTGCGAGTGAATAAAAAACGTATTAAGCCAGAATACAAATTGAATATTGGCGATGAAGTTCGTATTCCTCCTATTCGAGTTGCTGAAAAAGCTACGCCCGAAATCTCAACAAAATTAAATAAAGTGGCCGAATTAGAAAAGGCAATTATTTATGAAGATGAGATGATTTTAGCTATCAACAAACCTTCGGGCATTGCAGTACATGGTGGTAGTGGTTTAAGTTTTGGTGTAATTGAAGGATTACGCGCATTAAGGCCTGAAGCAAAATTTTTAGAGTTGGTACATCGTATCGATCGTGAAACATCAGGGGTACTGTTGATTGCTAAAAAACGTTCTGCATTAAAAGCGTTGCATGAACAACTTCGTTTAAAGCAGATGCAAAAAAATTATTTAGCGTTAGTGAAAGGCAATTGGTCTTCTGAATGTAAAGTGATTCAAGCACCATTGCTAAAAAATGTGCTCAAAAGTGGTGAACGTGTGGTGAAAGTTGATAAAGAAGGAAAACCTTCAGAAACACGTTTTAAAGTTGAAGAACGATTTGAGTTTGCTACTTTGATAAAAGCTAGTCCTGTAACAGGTCGAACTCATCAAATTCGAATTCATACGCAATATGCTAATCATCCGATTGCTTTTGATGATCGTTATGGGGATCGCCAATTTGATGCATTATTATCACATACTACACTTAACCGTCTATTTTTACATGCGGCGAGTGTCAAATTTATTCATCCTAAAACCCAGCAAGAAATGCTATTACAAGCTCCAATGGATGCCACATTGCAAGCTTGTTTAACTCAGCTTAGAAAAGATAAATTCAAACAAGCATAATTTTTAAAAATAAGGTAGTTAGCACTAATGAAAGATATCAATTTATATTTAATTAGACACGGTCAGACGGAATGGAATATTAAAGATCAAATGCAAGGCTCACAGAATTCCCCTTTGACAGAAGAAGGAATTTTAGGTGCAAAGGTGACAGGAAAATACCTTAAAGATATTCCGTTCATACAGGCTTATTCAAGTACTCAACAGCGTGCAATGGAAACTCGAGACTATATTATCAATGAAAATGTAAATGTTATTCCAACAGCTGAACTTCCAGATTTATGTGAAATGGATTTTGGTCTTTGGGAAGGTAAACATGTGCCGACATTAAAAAAAGCATTTCCGGAATTTAACACTTATCTTACTGATCCTGCTAACTTTGATGCAACAGTCAATCAAGGTGAAAATTATCAACAAGTTTTGGCACGTATGGAGCGAGCATTAAACACCATTATCGAAAAGACTAAGCAAGATACCGGTAATATTTTAGTTGTTTCTCATGGCACAGTATTACGGATACTACTTTGTGTTTTAAATGGTGGAGACTGGCGTTTACACCGTGATGAAGCGTATTTTCCACGTATGTTAAATACAAGTATAAGTGTGGTTAACTATAAACAAGATGAAAATCAGCCTGAAGGGCAATTTTCGGTTAAGTTTTATAATAACATTGATCATTTAGCCAATAAATAAATTTACTGAATGAATATTTTTCTGGCTAATGTGGATGCCATTAGCCAGAAAATTATAAATATTACCTTTTGTATTTTGCAAAGCGTTTTTGCAGTTGTTTTAATTGATTTATTCTGGCATCTATTTTAGATAGTGTGATTTGATCGCTTTTAGCTCTATTTTTAGCGTTTTGTAGCAATTGAATAGATTCATCAAATCTACCTTGTAAAGCAATGAGCTCTGCTCTTGCAGTCATCTGCTGTGCTGTTGAGTGCAGCCCACCATAAGCTTTAATCAGTTCATCCCAGCCATTCATATCGTCATTATGATCATGGGTATAGCGATGAAGAAGACTAACGGCCTGTTGGTAATTTTTATTATTATTATAAGCCGCCGCTAAATTTAATTGTATCGCTGTGCTGTTAGGAAATTTTTTTAAAGCTTGCTGTAACCGTGTAATCGCAACATTATTATTATTAAGTTCCAAATCAATATCAGTCATTAAATCAATAAACCATAGATTATCAGGCTGACTATCTAATAATGGTTGAAGTTGCTGTTTGGCTTGTTGATATTTACCTGCCTGATAATCCGCCAATGCGGCACAGTATATGATGGCAATTTTGCTTGGTTGATTATTTAATTTTTTATAATCTTGAATTAATAACAAAGCGGCATTTTTATTTTTAGCCGTAATAATCGCTAATCGAGCTTTAGCTAAATAGTAATCAAGAGAAGAAGTAATATTTTTTTTACCGTATTGCAAAGTTCGGTTGCGAACGTCAGTTAAACGATTATTAGGCAATGGGTGAGTAAGTAATATTTCAGGCGGTTTACTACTAAAGCGCGTTTGGTCAGCAAGTTTTTGCAAAAATTCAGATGATGCATAAGGATCAAATCCGGCTTTGACTAAAGTCCTAAGACCAACACGATCCGCTTCTTGCTCATTGCTCTGAGTAAAACTAATCATACTTTGTGCAGAACCCGCCATTGTACTTGTCATTGCAGCCATTCCAGCTTCAGGATTTGCTAAAGTAAGTAATATTGAACCTAACGTGGCTCCCCAAAAATAAGGGCTGTTATGATTTTGGGCTTCGATTGCACGGGCTAAATGTCTTTGGGTGACATGACCTATTTCGTGAGCCATGACTGATGCTAGTTGACTTTCGTTATCCGTATCAAGTATTAACTTAGAATGGACAACGACATTACCACCAAAAAAAGCGAAAGCATTAAGGACATCGCTGCGCATGATATAAAAGTGAAAAGGGGTTTGTACTGATTCTGATTTTGAAACTAATTTTTGACCCAAGTCATTAATATATTGATTCAAAACAGGATCATTTAGAATAGGGGCTTGAGCGCGTAACATTCGCATGTAATAATCCCCCATTTCCATTTCTTGACCGATACTTAATGTTGATGCAGCCGCTGTACCAATATCGGGCAAGTTAATGTTATCTGCATATACCAATGAGGTATTTTGCAATAGCAATGAAGCCGAGATTAAAAATGCAATTGTTTTTTTTAGCATTATTTTATTCCATAGGGATAATAAAATTGATTAACGATTATTTTAGCTGAAAAAAAACACAATATCACTTTGAATTTGTGACTAAACTTTACATAAAGTTAATAAGCCTAACAGATAGCATCTTTAATCAATGACCTCGTTTAGGGTTATCAAAATTTCTATCTTTTTATTGAAAAACGGCAGAGCGAATTTTTTCAATATCAACCGTTTCAAGATATTTTTTGATATTGGGATAAACATTGTAGTGATGACCAAATTCAGCTTGCATTAACTCATTAATTGCTTGAGATTTAGTCCAATTTTCAAAAACCAAACGGTACATAGCAATAGCGACGCCGGTACGATCACTGCCTTGCCAACAATGGATTAATATTGGTTTAGGGGAGGTATGAATCGCTTTCATTACTTGGATCATTTTCTCATCAGTAATATCACCTGCCCGCATTCGAATCCAAACTTCTGACATATGTGTATTTTCGACTAACTCTCGATCGCTGTGAAATAGCCGTAAATTTATAATGGTTTTAAAGCCAAGTTTATCAAGATATTTAAATTCAGTTATTGAAGGTTGTTCTGAGCGATAGATATCGTTAGATACTTGATGAAAATTATCCGGTAATTGAAAATCAGAATTAAGTTTAGATTGACAGCCAGTGAGATTTAAACTCATACAACACAGCAGTAGTAGACTTATCACAATCGTTGTAATACGGTTATGACTCATTTTTAACTGTTGTGTTGTATTTTGCATAACTAATTATTCGAACATGTTTATTTAAACAGTTTGAAGACGTTTTTTAATAAATGTCATCAATTCATCGATTTTTACTAGCGATTTTTCACCACCAGCACGGTGTTTATATTCTACTTCGCCATTTTCAAGATTGCGTTCACCGATGACAAAAGTATGTGGAATACCAATGAGTTCGGCATCAGCAAACATCACGCCCGGTCGCTCTTTACGATCATCAAAGAGTACTTCAATACCTGCTGATTGTAGATCTGCATAAAGCTTTTCAGCAGTGGCTTGTACTTTTTCAGATTTATGCATATTCATTGGTATTATGGCAACGCTAAAAGGCGCAATTGCGTCAGGCCAAATAATACCGCGGTCGTCGTGGCATTGCTCAATCGCTGCTGCGACAATACGACTTACACCAATACCATAACACCCCATAATCATGACATGATTTTGACCATCTTCCCCTTGAACAGTGGCTTTCATCGCTTGAGAATATTTGGTGCCTAATTGGAAAATATGTCCTACTTCAATACCACGTTTAATTTGTAATGTTCCTTTACCGTCAGGGCTAATATCGCCTTCAACCACGTTACGAATATCTTCAATGCGAGGTAAAGCGACATCTCTTTCCCAATTGATATTGAAGTAATGTTTATGATCAATGTTGGCACCAGCACTAAAATCACTCATCACTGCGACATCTCGGTCAATGATGATTGGCATATTAAGGTTTACCGGTCCTAATGAGCCTGGCCCTGCATTCACTATCGCACGAATTTCATCTTCAGTTGCAAATTCAAGAGGTGATGCCACAATATCAATTTTTTCCGCTTTGATTTCATTCAACGTGTGATCACCACGAACTAATAAAGCCACAAGTTGGTGCCCACTCTCTTTAGTCGCCTTGACCATGAGTGTTTTAACTGTTTTTTCAATCGGTAAATTGAATTGTGCAACTAATTCATCAATCGTTTTTGCATTAGGTGTATCAACCAGTTCCATCGCCTTAGTTGGTGCTGATCGGCTTTGCGTTGGTTCTAATGCTTGTGCCATCTCAATATTCGCCGCGTAATCAGATTCAGTTGAAAAAACAATATCATCTTCACCACTATCAGCTAATACTTGGAACTCATGCGACCAGTTGCCACCAATAGAGCCCGTATCAGCTCGTACCGCTCTGAAATTTAAGCCTGCACGAGTAAACACTGCACTGTAGGCTTTATACATATCATCATAGGTTTCTTGCAAGGATTCTTGTGAAGTATGAAACGAATAAGCATCTTTCATAATAAATTCACGAGAACGCATTACGCCAAATCGAGGGCGGACTTCGTCACGAAATTTGGTTTGAATTTGATAAACATTAAGTGGTAACTGTTTATATGAACTGACTTCGTTGCGTAGTAAGTCAGTGATCACTTCTTCATGGGTTGGACCTAATACAAAATCACGATCCCCCCGGTCTTTAATACGTAATAGTTCCGGACCATATTGTTCCCAACGGCCACTCTCTTGCCAAATATCAGCAGGTTGCACAACTGGCATTAACACTTCAATTGCCCCTGCTTTGTTCATCTCTTCCCGAACAATATTTTCAACTTTTTTAAGTACACGATAACCAGTGGGTAGCCAAGTATATAATCCTGCGGCAACTTTACGGATCATGCCTGCACGTAACATTAATTGATGGCTTATCACTTCAGCATCTGCTGGAGTCTCTTTTAATGTAGAAAGAAGATATTTACTGGTTCGCATAAATTTATCCTGAAAAAAATAATGTACTAATGAATATACTAAAATGTGAGCTAGTTTAGCAGTCCGTTGCGTAACACTAAAGTAATTTTATGCGTAATTATTGTAATCGACAAAAATTATTTATAAATTTAAGCAAATAAAGAAAGATAAAATGAATATTAACAATATGCCTAAGGCGCATATCTTCGCTTGGCAAAATTTTTTACGATTTAAATTGAAAGCTTGATTCTATACTTGATTATGCCATGGTTAACGCCATAATATAGCCATCATCTTTGATCAAAAAGTTATTCTTACTTTAATAGACGTTAATCGTATAAAGGAAACAAATGGCTTCAGTTTTTGAGATATTTAAAATAGGTATTGGTCCTTCAAGCTCGCATACTGTTGGTCCAATGCGAGCAGGCAAAGCATTTATCGATCAGTTAATAGATAATGGTCAAATGACTGCTGTTACTAAGATTATTGCCGATGTCTATGGTTCATTATCTTTGACAGGTAAAGGGCATCATACTGATATCGCTATTATTTTAGGGCTAGCGGGTGAAAAACCCGATACCGTTAATATCGATGATATTCCTATTTTGATTAAAAATATTAATCAAAATAAACAGTTACCTATCTATAATGGTCGTTATGAAATAGCGTTTTTAAGTGAAAATATTCTATTTCACTCTACTTTTTTGCCTAAGCATGAAAATGGTATGACTTTAACAGCTTATCAAGGTGAGCAAATACTTGCTCAAACGACTTATTATTCGGTCGGTGGTGGTAAAATTGTAGAAGATACGCAGTTTGGTCAACAAGATCAAAATACGGTTGTCTTTCCTTATCCTTTTTCATCGGCAGCTCAACTTTTGCAGCACTGTGATGAAAACTCATTGTCGATATCAAGCATTCTGCTTAAAAATGAGTTACAACTCCATTCGCAACAGGAAATTATCAACTATTTTACGTTGGTTGGACAAACCATGTTAGATTGTATTAAGCGAGGTATCCACACCGAAGGTTTATTACCGGGGGCGTTAAAAGTACCGCGTCGAGCAAATGCACTTTATCGACAATTATCAACCAGTAAAAATGATAATGATCCAATGATTATTATCGATTGGATAAATATGTTTGCCTTAGCTGTCAGTGAAGAAAATGCAGCTGGGGGTCGGGTGGTGACTGCGCCAACTAATGGGGCTTGCGGTATTATTCCAGCAGTGCTTGCTTATTATGATAAGTTTATTGATACTGTAACTCCTGATACCTATGTTCGGTACTTTTTAACTTGTGGCGCCATTGGGATTTTATACCAAAATAATGCTTCTATTTCGGGGGCTGAAGTAGGTTGTCAAGGTGAGGTAGGGGTAGCTTGTTCAATGGCTGCAGCTGGACTTGCGGAATTACTGGGTGGCAGTCCTGAACAGGTGTGTATGGCGGCTGAAATTGGTATGGAGCATAATCTTGGTTTAACTTGTGATCCCGTAGATGGTCAAGTACAAGTCCCTTGTATTGAACGTAATGCGATTGCTGCGGTAAAAGCCATTAATGCGACTCGCATGGCATTAAGACGGACAACTGCTGCCATTGTGTCTCTCGATAAAGTAATAGAAACCATGTACGAGACAGGTAAAGATATGAATGCCAAATATCGTGAAACTTCACGGGGTGGACTAGCCATAACGGTGCATTGTAGTTAGCAGCCCATTTATAATTTGTAGCCAGTTTGGAATGTATTTTTTAAAATCAATTTTTCCATGCAATGGTGACTGGGAGGAGACGATTTTGATTGTTGATAAACAAATTGTAATATATTGAATAGATTGTGAAAGGTGTGCTATTTATACTTGTATGGTAGGCTAGGTATCTAGCCATACCGACAATCATAAAAATCAATTAGATTAAATCTTGGTCTTCCTGCTCTTTGCTTTGCTGTTTTGTTAACTTATCCAAAAGCTTTTTATGAATACCATTAAATCCTCCATTGCTCATAATTAATATTGCATCGGTTGGTTTTGCTGATTTAACAATCATTTCAACTAACAAATCAATATCACCAGACCAATAAGCCGGTTGAATACAAGCATCAACAACGTCAACGACTAACCATGGTAACTGTTCTGGTTGAAAAATGAAGATTTCATCGGCACGACCTAATGACGGCGCTAATTCATCTTTCGATATGCCTAATTTCATGGTATTTGAGCGAGGCTCTAACACTGCCAGAATACGACGATTAGCACCAATTTTACTACGTAGTGCTTCTAAGGTTGCCAAAATAGCTGTTGGATGATGGGCGAAATCATCATATATTTCAATATTATTAACTTTACCATAAAGTTCTAAACGTCGTTTAGCGTTAACAAATGAGCTGAGCGCTAAACAAGCATCAGCCGGTTGAATACCGACATTATGGGCAGCTGCAATTGACATGAGTGCATTATGCATATTGTGTTCACCAACCAAAGAATACTCTACTTCACCGACTTTTTGACTATTGTAATAAACAGCAAAGTGACTTGCATCATGGTTAATTCTTTGGGCTAGCCAACCAGATTCAGACTCAGTAAAAGTTTGTTCACTCCAGCAACCTTTGGCTAAGACTTGTCGTAAATTCACATCATCTTGAGGCGAAATAATCAGCCCTTTGCTAGGGACTAAACGTACCAAATGATGAAATTGTTTTTGAATTGAATTAAGATCATCAAAGATATCAGCATGATCAAACTCTAGATTGTTCATAATAAGCGTTTTAGGGCAGTAATGCATAAACTTGGAGCGTTTATCAAAAAACGAACAATCATATTCATCGGCTTCAATAACAAAAAATTTACCTTCGCCTAATCGAGCGGAAACATCAAAATTACCCGGTACACCACCAATAACAAAACCTTGTTTATATCCCTGTTTTTCTAAAATCCAATTGACCATGCCTGCTGTGGTTGTTTTACCATGCGTTCCTGCAACAGCGATAACCCAACGATCTTTTAATACATTGTCATGTAACCATTGTGGTGCAGAAATATAAGGAATATTACTATTTAGTATATGCTCGACACAAGGATTACCTCTGGATAACGCATTACCAATAATGACTAAATCTGGG
The DNA here is from genome assembly GCF_001690185.1 of Gilliamella sp. wkB308. GTDB lineage: Bacteria > Pseudomonadota > Gammaproteobacteria > Enterobacterales > Orbaceae > Gilliamella > Gilliamella apicola_I. The sequence continues at coordinate 23,272 of NZ_LZGN01000028.1, read as the reverse complement.
TTAGGAGTCAGTTGTGATGGATCATAACCTTCAATGATGTCAATATGCTCTTTTTGTAAAAGCGTGCTCATAGGTGGATAAACGTTTTTATCTGAGCCAGTAACTTTATGACCAAGAGAACGGGCTATTAATGCAATTCCTGCCATAAATGTGCCACAGATCCCAAGAATATGAATATGCATTTTTAGTCCTCAATCTCTACAAATTATGTTAATAAACTAGTCTTTATCTGAATTATATCAAAGGTTAATATAATGTAACTTTTAAATATTCTGCGAATTATAATCGATTTTGATTAACTATGCGATAGGCCACAAATGTCTAATCAGTAATTTGGCGGCTTGATTACCACGAAACTCATCTACGTCTAAATGATAAACTACTTTAGCTTGTTTTATTGATAAATCAGGCCATTCTAGGCGATCAACATTAAATGCAATACCATCAATGATGGGTCCGCCATTTTTAGGTTCTAAAACCAATTTAAGATGCTTGTCTGCCAATAATCGCTGTTGATGAATGATGAATTCACCATCAAAAATAGGTTCAGGGAATCCTTCTCCCCAAGGACCAGAATCTTTTAATTGTTTGGCAATTGAATAATTGAAATCTTGTCCATCGATTTCCCCGTCTGTTTCAATAACCGTTTCTAATAATTTGTCATCTAATCGTTTAAGTAATAATGCTTCAACACATGTGGTAAAACGTGATAAATTATTTTCATGTATTGTTAAACCAACTGCCATCGCATGTCCCCCAAAACTTACCATAAGCTCAGGGTGTAAGTGCTGCAATTCATCAAGTAAATCGCGTAAATGAATTCCTTTAATTGACCGTCCAGATCCTTTTAAAAAACCATCTTGAGTAGAAGCAAACGAAATAACCGGACGATGATACTTTTCTTTCAAACGGGAAGATAAAATCCCAATGATACCTTGATGCCACTCGGGGTGATAGACCACTAGAAAGTGAGGAATCGAGGTTTTTTCATTCTCCATTTTTTCAATGAAAGACAGCGCTTCTTGATGCATCGTCTGTTCAATTAATTTGCGATCATTATTTAAATTATTAAGATCAGTTGCTAAGTTAAGGGCGGTGTCAGGGTGGTCACAGAGTAATAATTCAACACCAAGCGACATATTGTCCATTCTTCCAGCGGCATTTAATCTTGGTGCAATGTAAAAAGCAAGATCAGTCGCATTACATGAACAGCAATCTTTTTTGGCAACTTGCAATAATGCCTTAATACCTTCACAACAGTAACCAAAGCGGATTCGGCTAACGCCTTGATGAACTAAGATTCGGTTGTTATGATCCAGTTTCACGACATCGGCAATAGTTCCCAGTGCAACTAAATCTAATAAATTAGCAATGTTAAATTCAGCTAACTGATTATCATTAAACCAGTTTTCTTGTCGTAATTTTGCTCTTAACGCTAACATTAAATAAAATGTTACGCCCACTCCAGCTAAATTTTTGGAGGGAAAGGTACAATCAGGTAAATTAGGGTTAATAATGGCATCCGCCGAAGGTAACCGGTTTGGGCATAAATGATGATCGGTAATAATGACTGGCAAATTAGCTTGTTTAGCAAATTCGACCGCTTCAATAGCTGAAATGCCATTATCGACTGTAATAATCAGGTCAGCTTTCAATGATATCGCTTTTTTAACCACTTCAACACTTAAACCGTAACCATCTTCAAATCGGTCAGGAATAATATAGTCGACAAATTGACATCCCATCTGTTTGAGTGCTCGGACAGCTAATGCGGTACTGGTCGCCCCATCGGTATCAAAATCGCCGACAATCATGATTCGTTGATTGTTTTTCATGGCTGAATAGATAATTTTAACGGCATTATCTATACCATTTAACTGATCATAATTACTTAGATTTCGAGCAGCATAATCAATCTCTTTGCTTGAAGTCACGCCTCGTAGAGCATAGATTCTTTGCAATAATGTTGGAATGTCATTCGAAAATTCAGGAAGTAACTCGGGTAATTTACGATGTACTAATTTAGTTTTATTCATATTTTCAATGTTAGCGCATTTGCGCTAACATACTTATTAATAATAAATTTGGATTTTAGCTAGTATTTAATTAAAAATTATTTAGCTGTGTTTTTTAAGATTTCAATTAATTTATCGGCTGGTACATAACCTGGAATAAGTTGCCCATCGGATAAAACGATAGACGGGGTACCACTGATACCTAGTTGTCGACCAACGTTAAATTGCTGAGTAACATAAGGAACGTCGCTGGTAGCTGGTGTAATAGAATCGCCTTTATAAGCTTTATCAAAAGCAGCTTTGCGATCAGCAACACTCCAGATAGATTGCATGTTTTTACCAACTTCACTATCAGCACCGGCACGAGGGTAGGCAAAATAATGGACTGAAATGCCATTATTTAAATATTGATCTATATTCTCGTGTAGCAATTTACAATAATGACAAGTATAGTCAGTGAAAACTGAAATCACATATTTTTCATCTTTGGCTTTGTAAATGATCGCATCTTTTTCGATTGTTTTCATTAGTGCCAAATTAGTGCTATTAGCGATGTTTTTCGGCTCATCACCTTCAACATTATAGATAGGGCCTTGAGTTAAATATTTACCATCGTCCGTAACATAAAAGGTTCCATCGGGTGTGACTACACTTTTCAAACCTTTTACAGGTGTGTTGGTAATTTTTAAATCTTTATTCTCATAACCTAGCTTACTCATAGTGTCGGTGATGTCACTATTACCTGCCAAAACTGAGGTTGAAATTAACGCCAAACCTAAAACTAATTTTTTCATTTACTTATCCTTATTTTTTAAACCCTATGCTCGAGGATGATGTTTGCTGTGTAATTGCTTTAACCTTTCTGTTGCTACATGGGTATAGATTTGCGTAGTTGAAAGGCTGCTATGCCCTAATAACATTTGAACAACCCGCAAGTCTGCCCCATGATTAAGTAAGTGGGTAGCAAACGCATGCCGAAGCACATGAGGAGAAAGTGCTTCAATATTTATATCAGCTAGTATGGCATAATATTTTATTCGATGCCAGAATGTCTGTCGTGTCATTTTTTTTCCAAGTCTACTTGGGAAAAGCACATCGACTGGTCCTGATTTAAGTAAATCATCACGTCCATATTTAAAATAGTATTCTAACCAATAAATGGCTTCTTCGCCTAGTGGGACTAAACGTTCTTTATTCCCTTTACCTATTACCCGAATCACACCTTGTCGTAAACTAATATCACTTATTTCTAAACTCACTAATTCTGTTACCCGTAAACCAGTTGCATAAAGAACTTCTAACATAGCTTTGTCTCGAAGCTCTATTGGGTCTTGAGCATTAGGCGATTCGAGCAAAGCTTCAACTTGTGATTCGGTTAGATCTTTAGGTAATTTTTTCGGTAATTTAGGTGAGGATAGGACAGCTGACGGATCATCGGTACGATAATTTTCTTGATATAAGAACTGAAAAAAACGTTTTGTTGCACTCATCAGTCGTGCTGTGCTACTTGCTTGATAACCATCGGCAACCCGTTGCATTAAAAAATCTTGCAAATGGGTTGTATTTGCAGTAATAAAATTAACATTTTTCAATTGTAGCGATTGATTGAGAGCCAATAGATCGAGTTTATAAGATTCTATGGTATTTTCCGCTAAATTTCGTTCTAACCATATGGCGTTGAGAAATTCTTCAACAAGCTTTTCATTGTGAGGACGTATGTGGTCTTTTGACACCAAGATTATCTCTACATTTTGAATATAAAAAATATTATATACTAAATTAGCAATTAATTGCAGTGTAACTCATGTTGAATCATGAATATGATATTGTATGATAATAGACATTATTTTAACTTTTTACGGATATAATGTTATCGATGTTAGTGAAAAAAATATGTGACTTGCATTGTTTGATATATACTTATCATTTCTAAACTTTCTTCAATGTAATTATATGTTAAAACGAAATATTTACCTTTTTATCGCGGTTTATGCGTTATTCGTAATTGGTATTGAAACTCATGTTTATTGGCATGCTCGGTTTCGTCCATGGCAACCTGGTACGCCGATAGGTCGAATAATATTTTATTATAGTTTTTTTACTGTTCTTTCCAATCTCATGCTAGCAATAAGTTGCCTATTTTTAACCTTTAAACCTAACTGTAACCGTTATAGCTTTAATGTTATTCGATTAAATGGCTTAATTGGTGTAATTATTACTGCAATAATTTATAACTCAATTTTACGCGGTATTCATCAACCGCCAAATAGTTTATTGCGTTTTACAAATGAAAGTTTACATGTTGTTATTCCCCTATTAGGTATTTTGAGTTGGCTTATTTGGGGACCATTCAGACGTATCAACGCCAAAGTTGTTATTGGTTCGATATTGTCAATGATAGCGTATGCTATTTATATCTTCTTACGAGGTTATTTTACACATCAATATCCGTATCCATTTATCAACATTGAAAAAATAGGTTATATAAAAGCATTATATAATGTGAGTAAAGTGCTATTATTATTTTTGGGATTAACTTTCTTATTATGGTGTATTGACCGTTTAAGGAGATAAAAATGAAACTATATATTTATGAACATTGTCCTTTCTGTGCACGAGCAAGAATGATTTTTGGTTTGAAAAATATACCGGTTGAAGAGCACGTTTTACTTAGTGATGATTCGGGAACACCTCAAAGCATGATCGGCGAAAAAATGGTTCCGATTTTGCAAAAAGATGACGGGAGTTATATGCCAGAAAGTTTAGATATTGTGGATTACATCGACAATAATTATGGGGGCAAACCAATTTTAGTTGGATCACAATCATCCGAAATATCAGCGTTAATTAAGCAATTACAACACTATGATTATAAATTAGAGTGTCCTCGCTATATTAAACTCGGTTTAGCGGAATTTGCAACTCAACATGCTATTGATGATTTTGTTGCCAATAAAACCAAAAAAATAGGTTCGTTTGATGCATGTCTTGAACAAACTGATGAATTAGTCATGTCCGTATCAAACATTCTAGATAAACTAGCACCCCTGATTGTTTCAGCACATGCTTGTAATGGTAATTTATCATTGGATGATATCTTATTATTTCCTGTATTACGTAATTTAACTTGTGTAAAAAATTTGACTTTTCCGCCTAAAATTAAAGCTTATCTGGAATCGATGTCAAGACAGAGTAAGGTTAATCTGTTTTTTGATCAAGCCGTATAATTGCTAATATTGTGAAGTAAAAAAACTCATTAACCTAGGTTAATGAGTTAACAATTAAAAAAATAGGAATACGATAATTATTAACCCATGCTAACAACATGATAAATCGTAGTTAGCATGTTGAAACAGGGCGATTAATTACCTAATTTAAGATCAATGATTTCAATTTGGTCTTTACCGCCGTATATGTCATACCATGGCGTAGCATATTGTTTTAAAATCTTATTGAGCTCTTCAACGTTTTCCCGTCCGGTGGTATCTAACCAGCGTTTTAATCCTTCTTTGCCTTCTTTGGCATAAACGGCAACACCTTCAAACCAAGTGGCACGACCACCTAAAATACCACTATATTTAGCACCATTTTCACCCGCGAAAATTAACTCTTGATGGAATGTTTTGGTCGGAACACCGGCACTTAAATATATAAAAGGACGCGTGGCGGCATCGCTGGCTTGTTTAAAATAATCCGCTGCTTGTTTTTGTGAATACACTACAACATTATTATCATTGAAGCCCTCAACATGTTTAAAAAGTACAGGAACTTCGACTTTTAAAACATCAATGTAATAGTGATTTTTGGTGAATTCTTTAATGGTATTGATCACTTTTTGTGGTTTGATTTTGGCAAATTCAGGACTTTTATCATCTGTTACCGTGTTATCATACACGATAGGTTCAACAAAGAGGGGAATATCAGCCGCTCTTGCTTCATCGCCAATACGTTCTAAAAATGCATGTTTTTTATCTAAAATATCTTGTGGGTCATCAGGGTTGTAATAGACTAAAACCTTGGCTGCATCTGCCCCTTTTTTTAACAAACGTTGTAAAGAATCTTCCGGTAATACGTCAGGTAAACGACCGGGTGTGTTAGCATCATAGCCCGTTTTTTCATAAGAAATGATTAAACCCGCATTTTGATTTTTTTTCGCCATACCTTTAAAGCCATACTCTTCATCTAACAAAATTGCACTGACATATTTTGTTAATTCCTGAGAAACAAGCTCTTTGAATTCATACACCATATCAATATGATAACGATCCTTACCAACGGCGGCTTCCATCATTTTAACCATTGAACCACGCTGATCGATTGCTAACGCAGCAATAATACCTTCTTGGTTTGATAATTGTTGCATACGGGTAAATTTACCACGAGAAATACGTTTTGTAGCCATTTTACAACTCTCCATTTAAAAAGATTTTTCATTGTAGATTTATTACTCGATGATTTATTAGTCATTTAGTGCTAGTTTTGATTAAAGCTAAAAATGATTAAATTTCAGTTCATTAGTTCCCTTTCTGGATAATGATAAAATGTGATAGTTTGATATTATTTTCTAGAACAATCGTTAAAATCTGCCAATGTGGTCGATGCCATTGCCGCTAAATTAACATGAATACACATTCATATTTGTTATTCTAAGACTGTACTAAACAGTAGTCCTAAGGCAAAACCACTCTTACTTCATCTATCGGCACTATTTAAATTGAAATAAAAATGCAAATTCTAAATAGTGAGATTAATCATCGTCATAGGTTTCTATGCAATATAAATATATAAAATAGGATATATATTTTTTTAAAACTTTGAAGATGAGCATATTTTTTCATAAAAATAAGGCTAAAATAAATACAATTATGAGTTAAATTTTAATTATTCAGGAGAAAGAAATGAAAGCTGCTGTTATAAGAAATGCGTGCGATGGTCAAGTCGACATTAAAGATATCCCTATCCGTCCATTAGAAGCAGGTGAAGCTTTAGTTGAAGTTGAATATTGCGGTCTTTGCCATACTGATCTTCATGTCGCTTCGGGCGATTTTGGTAAAAAGCCGGGTAGAGTAATTGGTCACGAAGGTGTCGGTATAGTGACTAAAGTTGCGCCCGATGTAAAAAGTTTAAAAGTTGGCGATAGGGTCAGTATTGCTTGGTTTCATGCAGGTTGTGGGACTTGTGAATATTGTATATCGGGTAATGAAACATTCTGTCGTAGTGCGTTAAATTCGGGTTATACCGTTGACGGAGGTATGGCAGAATTTTGTATTGTTAAGGCTGATTATGCCGTTAAAGTTCCAGAAGGACTAGATCCCGCTCAAGCAACCAGTGTAACGTGTGCCGGAGTTACCACTTATAAAGGTATTAAAGTTGCGGATACCAAGCCAGGGCAATGGCTTGCGGTATTTGGTATTGGAGGCTTAGGGACTTTGGCGGTGGAGTATGGAAAAAAAGTCTTTAATAACAAAGTGGTGGCAATTAGTAATAGTGATAGTCAATTAGAGTTGTGTAAAAAATTGGGAGCTGATTTAGTCGTTAATCCTAAAAAAATAGCCGATGTGGGGGCATATATAAAACAACATACGGGCGGTGGTGCGCATGGTGCTGTGGTGACGTCAGTAACTAAGACCGGTTTTAATCAGGCTGTTGAATCTGTTCGTCCTTTAGGACGTGTTGTGGCACTGGGTTTGCCGTCTGAAACAATGGATTTAAGTATTCCTAAAACAGTATTAGATGGTATTCAAGTTTTAGGTTCGCTTGTGGGGACTCGAGAAGATCTTGCTGAAGCATTTCAATTTAGTGCAGAAGGAAAAGTTGTCCCAATTGTTGAAAAAAGACCATTAGAAGATATCAACGATATGATCGAAGAAATGAAAGCAGGAAAAATTCAAGGGCGTATGGTCATTGATATGAAAATGAAAAGAAGTAACTAAAAAAAGTAACTAAAAGGTTTCGACTTATATGCTTAAGTCAGCTTAATGCTGACTTTTTTATATTTAAAAGATAAAAATCCCATTCTTTGTATGAATTTAATTTTTTTCAGATAGTTAACAGTATTCTTTCTTGAATTTTATTCATAAACTTCTATTATAAATAAATTTTCCTTAATATAGATTATTACTCAAAGAGGACATTTATGTCAGATCACAATTTAGAAAATAAATTGCGGAAAGATCTTGGTCTAGTTTCTGCATTATCACTGGTTGTCGGAATGGTTTTAGGAGCAGGGGCTTTTATGAAACCACCCGCAGTGTTAGAAGTCGCTGGTGATTATAATTATGCATTACTAGCATGGATAATAGGCGGTATTTTTTCTATTTGTGGTGGACTAACATTGTGTGAATTAGGGGTGATGTTTCCTAAAACTGGTGGCATGTTAGTTTATTTAGAAAAAATTTATGGTGCGAAAGTATCTCACCTTTATGGTTGGATGATCACTGTTCTTTTTGCGCCATCATTAGTTGGGGCACTTGTTGGCTATTTTAGCTCAGTTTTTTGCTTATTATTTAACATTGATGAAGCTTATCGAATGGCGGTTAGTGCAGGTGTGTTAGGTTTTATTGCCTTGATTAATGCAATAGGGGTTAAAGAGGCAGGCTATTTACAAACCTTTGCAACGATTTGTAAACTCATTCCTATCCTTTTATTAGCTATCTTTGGTCTTTGGAAAGGTAATGGACAAGTCGCCTTACTTGGTGCAAGTGGACAAGGTATTGAAACCTATGCACCTTTCGCTGTTGCCATTCTTGCGACACTGTTTGCTTATGACGGTTGGGCGCAAGTCGCCTCTGTAGCTGGTGAAATCCGAAATCCTTCAAAAGTTTTACCTAAAGCAATCATTCTGGGAATCCTATTCTTAATTATTGTCTATGCCTGTATAAATATTGCACTATTTAAAATATTTCCGGTACAGGAAATGGTATCACTAAAACATGATGCCTCAGCTATTGCTTCACAACGCATGTTTGGGGAATTCGGTGGAAACTTGGTTGCCGTTGGTATTATGGTCTCAATTCTGGGTGGCATTAATGGTTATATTATGACCTTATCACGAACTATTTTTAGTATGGCTGAGCGAGGTACGATTATTGGGGCACGTTTTTTAAGTACGATTGATGAGGATAGTCGTTCCCCAGTTAATGCTATTATTGTCTTAGTTATTTTTTCATTCTTGTATTCGATATTGCTGGATGCTGATCGGTTATCAGAAATTTCAATGTTTGCGATTTGGGTATTTTATCTACTGACTTTTATTGGTGTGATTATTGCCAGAAAAAAATATGCTGATGTGCCTAGACCTTACAAAGTTATTGGATACCCTATTATTCCTATTGTGGCTATAAGCGGGGCTGCTTATGTTATTTATGGTATGTTGATTTATCAAACTGTAAATGGGATCGCTTCAATCTTTTTAACCTTAATTGGCTTACCAGTATATTACTACTATCATAAAAAGAATCAAAACAAAGAACTTTCGCTTGGTGAAATGAAAAAATATCATAACAAAACACAATACTCTATTGCATATGCTTCATTAATTATCATTGTCGGATTAATTGCATATGGTTATATCGTGAGTTCAGGACTTGCTTTTAAAGTTTTGATGTTATTTAATCAATTCATAAAATAAACTGGCTATTGCCAGTTTATTTTTATGACAATTAGCTTAAATATAATTTGAAATTAAACTATAGATATTTTGATCATAAAACGCATCATTAAGATATTCGGCTTGTTTTAGTGTTCCTTCATAATCAAAACCACAACGCTTAGCGACTTGATTACTTTTCAAATTAGTGACAGCACATTTAATGACAAAGCGTTTGATGATTTTTTTTACAGCATAATGATGAGTGAGTGCTTGGATAGCTTGTGTAATGATACCCTTACCTTGTGCTTTGCCATCTAACCAATAACCGAGATAGGCTGTTTTATTGTTTTTATCAATATAATTAAAGGAAAGTAGACCAACCGGTAGATTATTATGTAAAACCACATGGGTTTTAGTTTGATCTTGCTGATGTTTGATAAAACAATCTGCTAAAAAATTAGCTGTATCTGACTCACATTTGACAAATTTTGGCCATGCCATAAATTGACTAAAGAAGAAACGATTTGAATCAATAATGTGGTATAACGCGTTGGCATAATCAGTTGTTGCAGGACTAAGATAGATATGTTCAGTGACATGAATTTTATCTTGTTGGTTATCATTCATTGTTTATTCTCTTAAAAACATAACAGTTTAAAGTCCCTTGTTATGAAATTGCCAGACTGTGTAGTCTGGCAATTTCGATGGATTTTAATGGATACAAAACAAAGAATGATTATTATTTGGTCTGATTCTTGCTTTTCGGTTTAGCCACATAGTTATACACGACTAATAAAGCAAAAATAGCAACAATAATCATCATAATAACATCTTTATTTAACCATTTTGCCATATTACCAAGTAAAATACCTACACCACAAAAATCGACATCAGAAAACGTGGTATTAGCAAAACCAAGTGATCCTAGTACAGGTAACAATACCACGGGTAAAAAGGTCACTAATAAACCATTAGCAAATGCACCAAGCATTGCCCCACGGCGACCGCCCATTGCGTTACCAAATACCCCAGCAGTTGCACCACAGAAGAAATGTGGAACCACACCCGGTAAAATGAGTACCGCGTTAAGTTGACCTAAAACAAATAATCCAACTAATCCACCCAAAAAGCTAAATAAAAAGCCAATTAATACCGCATTAGGAGCATAAGGAAATACGACAGGGCAATCTAAAGCAGGTTTGGCGTTAGGGACTAATTTTTCTGAAAATCCTGTAAATGCGGGGACAATTTCGGCAAGAATTAGACGTACACCTTGCAATATGATAAAGACACCTGCTGCAAAAGTGATCGCCTCAATAATGGCATAAACTAAATAATTATCACCATGACTAAGATTGTTTTCAACATAATCTGAACCGGCAAATACGGCTAAAATAAGGTAAATAATCATCATGGTTAACGAGATTGAAATTGAGCTGTCACGTAAAAAGCTCAAATTTTTGGGTAAGTTCATCTCTTCAGTTGAACGAGACCCTTTGCCAACTCCCATACCAAGCCAACCAGCTAAGACATAACCTAGCGTACCAAAGTGACCAAATGCGACATCATCGTTACCGGTAATTTTTCGCATTTGTGGTTGAGCTAAAGCAGGGAAAAACGCCATAATTAACCCTAAAACTAATGCGCCAGTAAAGACTAATTGCCAACCTTGAAACCCTGAGACGGTTAAAATAATACTAATCATACAAGCCATATAAAAAGTATGATGGCCGGTTAGAAAGATGAATTTTAATCGTGTAAATCGGGCAACAACAATATTGGCAATCATACCGAACGCCATAATTAATGCAGTTGCTGTGCCATACTCATTTAATGCCATTGATACAATAGCTTCATTATTAGGAACAATTCCTTGAAGTTTAAACGCCTGTTCAAACATGATACCTAATGGTGTAATTGCGCTAATAAGTACTGTTGCACCACCACCTAATACCAAAAATCCTAAAATAGTCTTAATGGTTCCTTTTACCGTATCGGCAAATGATTTACGTTGAGCTAATAATCCTACCATTGCGATTAAGCCAACAAGCACCGCAGGTACTTTTAGGATATCAACAATAAATTTTACTATTTCCTGAATCATAGTAACTCCTCAAAGATTTGCTCAGTTCTTGGCAAAATGCTCAACGAGTTTTTGTTCTAAATCGTTGATATCAATAATATTGTTTAACACCACTAATTTATCGGCAGGAATCCCAGAACTGGTGGCTAAATCTTTTGTCATGACAAACAGATCAGCTTGATCGGGTGTTGCTGAAGCTAAATCAGCATGTGTAACCTCTGCATCAATATTTAATTTTTTTAGGACTTTTTTGATATTCATTTCAACCATAAAACTACTACCAAGACCTGAACCACAAACTGCCATAATTTTCATATTGTTTATCCTTTTACTCATTTCTATTTAATTTAATATTGATCAATCACAGCCAAGATTTCATCACGATGTTGTGCTTTAAAAATGGTCTGCATATCGTTTGATTCACCGAAGAGTGTTGCTAATTGCGTTAACATTTCAATGTGACTGGTACTATCATTGGCCGCTAATAAAGTCACTAAATAAACAGGGTCATTATCTTCTGAATTGAATTTAACGCCTTGCTTGACCAATAACATTGACAATCCTAATTGATTTACACCCTGTTCAGGTCTGGCATGTGGCATAGCAATACCGGGTGCCAAAACGTAGTAAGGTCCTATTGATTCGTGTAACTGAAAAATAGCATCCACGTAATTTTGTGAAATGGCATTATTTTTTAACAATGGTGTTGCACAAAGTTGTATTGCTTCTTTCCAGTCTTTAACCGAATCAATAATATTGACTGTTTGGTTGGTTAACCATTTACCTAACATTTTTCCTCCATTAAAACCGATATAAAGTTACTGTCTTTGCCAAAAATTAACATACTGCACAATAATAGAAACGAAAAAATAATAGAAATGTGATAGCGCTATCAAAGTTAATATAAAATTTATCTGTTTTGTGATACAGATAACATTTTTAGTGAATGGATAAAAAAATATTTTTTTAGAGTACTAATATTATATCGATAATCATGATTAAAAAACAGCTTAAACAATCTGCTCTTGATTGCTAGCCATAAAAAAATTTAGTTCATTATTCTTTGGGCAAATAGGCAGATAAATAAAAGGGTTAACATTAATTGAGATAAAACATGCAGGATATAAAAAAGCGTAAGAGTACTGGGCAGATCACCTTGTTTGATGTTGCGAAACATGCTGGTGTGGGGGCTATGACGGTATCAAGAGCTTTACGGACTCCTGAGCAAGTTTCGGATAAGCTCCGTCAAAAAATTCAATTGGCAATTGCGACATTGGGTTATAAACCTAATGTCGCAGCAAGCTTACTGGCTTCTGCATCGGCGATTAAAGTTATCGCGGTCATTACTTCTAAAATATATGATCATTCAGCACAAATTTTACTTAATACTTTGCAAACCCACTTAGCAAAAGAAGGTTATACGACATTAATTATCGAATTGTGCCATTATTACAAATGCGAATCGCAATTAGTTAATACGTTAAGTAGTTATCAGCTTGAAGCAATTTTGTTCTTTCATGTTGAAGATGAAGCGTTAATTCAACAAATCATCAATTACAAAACAATACCGATTATGAATATTGGCAAGCAATATGAGGACTTAATAGATTTAAACGTCGAAATAGATGATTGTTTAGCTATGTATATGCTTACCGAGTATGCGATTAAAAAAGGTTATCGCCATATTGGTTTGTTATGTGCTAATCAACAAAATCATTTTTTTCAACAGCGTTTGCATGGTTGGCATAAAGCAATGCTAACTTATCATTTACCCAATCATAGAGTAATTAATGCTGCTAAACCTGCTAACTTTAGTACGGGTTCCGATTTGCTCTCCGACATATTACTCAACTGGCCTGAACTTGACGCTTTAATATGTACGACTGATGAATTAGCGTGTGGTGTGCTTTATGAATGTCAACGTCGGCATATTCGTGTCCCTTATCAATTGGCGGTAAGTGGATTTGGTAATAATGAGTTTAGTGAAGTAAGCTTTCCACCATTAACGACTGTCGCATTACCTTCCAAACAGATTGGAGAATATACGGCGACTTTAATATCACATAAATTAAATAACAAAACGGATTGGATTGAACCTATATTATCCCCATTAGAGCCAGTCATCCAAGCTCGAGTGAGTTTATAGTTGAGCGTATTATATGTTAAATAAAAGAAAGAAATAATGAAGTAAATTTTATTCTCAAAATTCAGAAACAAAAAAAGCCTACTTAGAAAAACAGACTTTTTTTAAAATTGGTCGGCGAGAGAGGATGACTCGCATTTTATGCTCGCCCTTCGGGTCGTTGCTAAAGCAACGTTGTCTCGCTACGCTCGGCTCGAACCTCTGTCGGTTCTCATCCTCTAAACTGAAGCGAATAATAAAAAAGCCTACTCAATGAGTAGGCTTTTTCTAAAAATTGGTCGGCGAGAGAGGATTCGAACCTCCGACCCACTGGTCCCAAACCAGTTGCGCTACCAAGCTGCGCTACTCGCCGTTAGGATGCGCATAATACTGCGCTAACCTCGATGTGTCAAGAGTTACCCCTAAAAATTATGATGATAATTTTTTATTTTGTGAAAGGGGCTGGTGTTTTGCCAATACGTTGATAAAATTCGGTGACAAATTCTTCATAACGATTGTTAGCAACTGCTTCTCGAATCTCTGCCATTAAACGTTGATAATAGCGTAAATTGTGAATAGTATTGAGCCTTGCCCCTAAAATTTCACCACACTTATCTAAATGATGAAGATAAGATTTCGTGTAATTTTTGCAGGTATAACAATCACACTCAGGATCAAGTGGTGTTGTGTCATCTTTATATTTGGCATTACGAATCTTAATGACGCCGTTAGTTACAAAAAGATGTCCATTACGAGCATTTCGGGTTGGCATGACACAGTCAAACATGTCGATACCACGACGTACGCCTTCAACTAAATCTTCAGGTTTGCCAACGCCCATTAAATAACGTGGTTTATCAGCCGGTAATTGAGGGCAAGTGCCTTCTAAGATACGATGCATATCCGCTTTCGGTTCACCAACGGCTAATCCACCCACAGCATATCCGTCAAAGCCTATTTCGGTTAATCCTTTAATGGATATGTCACGTAATTCTTGATGTACACCACCTTGAACTATACCGAATAATGCATTTTTATTACCAAGTTCATCAAAACGTTGACGGCTTCGTTTTGCCCATCGTAATGACATTTCCATCGATTTTTTGACATAGTCCCACTCCGCAGGAAAAGGCGCACATTCATCAAAAATCATCACAATATCAGAACCAAGATCGTATTGAATTTCCATTGAAATTTCAGGCGATAAAAAGATTGAATCGCCATTAATTGGATTACGAAAATAAACGCCTTCTTCTTTAATTTTGCGAATATCACCTAAACTAAAAACTTGAAACCCACCAGAATCGGTTAAAATAGGGCCATGCCATTGCATAAAATCATGTAAATCACCATGTTTACGCATAATCTCTTGCCCTGGCCGTAACCATAGATGAAAGGTATTACCTAATAAGATTTGGGCTCCAGTTGCGGCGACTTCTTCAGGTGTCATCCCTTTTACGGTACCATATGTACCAACAGGCATGAATGCTGGGGTTTCAACGGTGTATTCGACGCCACGGCGATCGAATTTCATACGTCCTCGACGAGCAAGTCCGTCAGTATTGTCTAATTCAAATTTCATGTTTTGTTAACCTCGTGCGACCAAATAAACAGTTTGGCGCAAATTATTGATATAATACGTTGTCGTATTATTAAATTTCGGCGCCTAGTTTATCGTGATCATTGACAATAGACAACATTTGGAGGGTTTTTAAAAATTTTGAAATACATTATTTTATCATTGTCAGTTTTAATTTTATTCATGATAACAGGTTGTCAAAGCCAACTTAATAAACCGCAATTTATTCTTTCTTCTCAACAAATTGATGTGTTATCTGAGCAGGAAATCCTAAAATTCAATGAACAAGTTTGTCGTGATGAAGATAAGCAATCTATTGTGCTTGCTAATGATCATGCAATAAGTCAACGACTTCATCGCCTTATTCAATATCTGCCTAACAAGATTAATCTTCTTCAACTAAATTATAAAGTTTATCTCAATACAAAGCCTAATGCTTGGTCATCAGCAAATGGTTGTATACGCCTAAACAGCGGATTAATTAAACTGTTAACCGATGATGAGCTATTGGCCGTACTTGCTCATGAACAAGGACACATTGCGCTAAAACATGCGATAAACGCATTCCAACATGCCCCTTATATTGAAATTTATGATAAAGCGAATAAGACTGTTGTGATGGTAAGAAAGGAGACCGCTCAGCAAAATGAAATTGATGCAGATAATTATGCGATTGAGATATTACGTAAACAAAAATTAAACCCTGCCGCACTGATTAGCATGCTTATGAAAATGCCGGTACATAATGATGTCGATCTAACATCGCATCCTGCAATATCAAAACGAATTAATCATATTTCACAAAAACTGAATAATATTAAGTAATAATATTTTCTTCGTTTGCCAATCAATGGGTAAATGGTTACTACTTAGATTGGCAAATTTTAAAAACTCACCAATTAAATTTGTTTGCCTGTAATAAACATCGCATCACCATAGCTAAAAAAACGATATTTTTCGTTAACGGCTTGTTGATAAGCATTCATTGTATTTTCATAACCAGCGAAGGCTGAAACTAACATAATTAAAGTCGATTCGGGTAAATGAAAATTTGTAATTAATGCATCGATCACATTAAACTGGTAGCCGGGATAAATAAAAATTTGTGTGTCGGCAAAAAAAGGTGTGATCGTACCTGTTTTTTGGGCGGCACTTTCTAGCGCTCTAACCGATGTTGTTCCCACGGCGATAACTTTATTACCACGAGCTTTACAAGCTAACACTGCCTCAACGACTGTTTCGGGGACTTCTGCATACTCGGCATGCATTATATGCGATTCAATATTTTCAACTCTTACGGGCTGAAACGTACCTGCACCAACATGCAAAGTAACAAAAGCCATTTCAACGCCTTTATCTTTCAATTTTTCTAACAATGGTTCATCGAAATGAAGCCCGGCAGTAGGTGCAGCAACCGCACCTGGCACTTTACTGTAAACAGTTTGATAAACTTCACGGTCTTGTTCATCATCGGGGCGATCAATATAAGGTGGTAAAGGGATATGACCTATTTTATTTAAAATAGTCAATACATCGTCAGGAAATTGAAGTTCAAATAAAGCATCATGTCTTGCCACCATTACCACCTTAATCGAATCATCTTCACCTAATAAAAGTTCGGTACCTTCTTTAGGTGATTTTGATGCTTTGATATGGGCAAGGGCACGATTATCATTCAAAATTCGTTCAACTAAAATTTCAATTTTTCCTCCCGATGTTTTTTTTCCAAATAAACGGGCAGGGATAACTTTAGTATTATTAAAAACAAGTAAATCACCGGGATTAATTTTATCAATAATATCGGTGAAAATTCCGTGTTCAATCTTTCCTGTATGACCATTTAAAGATAAAAGTCGACAGTCACTTCTGGTTTGAGAAGGATGCTTTGCAATAAGTTCTTTGGGAAGTAAAAAATTAAAGTCGGATAGTTTCATAATAGCTATGTCTGAAAAAAATAGGCATTAGTCTAAATCTCATAATACCAGTAAGCAAGTAATTATTTATTGCTTATTATTAAAGTTAGTTTAAAATTTTGGCTGCCTAGCTAAGGTTAGGAATAAAGTAATTATATTTAAAATAAGGAAAACAAAATGAAAAATCTTAAAAATACATTATCTATTGCTCTACCTTTGGTTGCAGCAATATCATTAGTCGGTTGTAACAGTATAGATAATATGACTGATCTTGGTATGCGTGGTATTCAGGCTGCAACACTTAGTGACGATGAAATAAAAACATTAAGCGCTAATGCATGTGCTCAAATGGATTCAAAAGCAAAAATTGCGTCTGCCAACAGTGCTTATACTAAACGATTGAATAAAATTGCCAAAACACTCGGCTATAACTTAAATGGAACACCTATTACATATAAAGTATATCTAAATAAAGATATCAATGCATGGGCAATGGCTAACGGTTGTGTCCGTGTTTATAGTGGTTTAATGGATAACATGAATGACAATGAAATTCAGGGTGTTTTAGGACATGAATTAGGTCATGTTGCTTTAGGGCACACTAAAAAAGCAATGCAAGTTGCTTATGCTACCGAGATAGCTCGTGATGCTGCTGCTTCATCAGGAAACGCGGCGGTAACTGCGTTATCAAAATCTAAATTAGGCACTTTAGCCACCGCTGTTGTTAACTCTCAATTTTCACAAAAACAAGAAAAAGACGCTGATAACTACTCTTTTGACTTCTTAGTAAAGAAAAACATTAATCCAGTAGGGCTTGCAACGAGTTTTGAAAAACTTGGTGGTGGTAATGCTGACTTATTAAGTAGTCATCCTTCTTCATCAGATCGTGCGGCTAATATTCGTAAGAAGATTGCTAGATTGAAAAAATAATATCGAGTCAATAATTGAATCAAAAGCACCTAATTTTTTGGTGCTTTTTTGTTTTTATGTAAATTGAAATTTCAAGACGAATTCAATAGTATTAATCAATAGACATCTAGAAGATGTTCTCCATTTCTTTGCCTATCATCTCGCATTTACAAACTACTTATTTTTACAATTAAGTCATGTCATTACAGGATTATTGTAAATAACTATCTATTTATCAAATTGTTAAAATAATTTAACGCTTCTTTTTATACTTCACTAAGCAAAATTAAAAATTGTTACATGTAAATTAATAGTTTTTATTGATTTTAATTATTTAAATTAATCGTTTTCTTCGATTGATGTGTGATTGTGAAAATATTTAAAAAGTATCTGTAAAAACGCTTGTTTTGTTAATTTTTCTGATCATTAAAAATGAATAGAGAAGAAATGAATATGCAACATTTAAAAATTTTTACTAATCCGAAAGTTTGATTGTAAATTGAATTCTTTATCTTAATTTATTAAATGGATCTTTATAACTAATGCATTAATTAAAAGTAAATTTTTTTGACTTTTTTAAAAATTTTTCTGATTAATTTGTTAAGTTAAATATCGAATACTGTCTAATCAAGATCAGTAAGCAAAATTATGTAATTGAATATTGATATTGTTATTAATTAGCATCTGTTTTTTTATTTTAAAAGTTATTTATGCAAGTTTTTATACGTAATTAATCCTAATAAAAATAGTTATATGTGGTAATGATAGTTTTTTACGATCATGTTGTTAAGTATTGATCGTTTTTTGCGATCAATATATAATTGTGAAAATTTTTGAAAAAAATATGTAAACAAACACTTGTTTTATTAAATTGTCCACTTATAAAAAATCGTTTTGAATCAATGGATAAGAAGCTTGTGTTCAAAATTTATCATTTTTGCTAGCCCAAAAATTGAGTAATAGTTGAACTGCCGTTTCATTAATTAGGTGTTTTTTCTCTAAAAAACAAGTGATTATAAATTATTGTTTTGATTGGTCAGCAGAATAACAATTTAGTCAATAAAACCTAATAAATAAATTTAATTATAAAAAAATAAAGCAATTGACCTTAAAAAGAAAGGAAATAAAGTAGATGAAAAAACATAACTGGACCCGGCATTTACCTTGTCTGGGGATAAGTGCTGCTTTTTTACTCGGCTCAAATGGTGTTTATGCCGGTGCGGATAACGTGCCCAAATTGAACATTATCCGGGATGAGTTTAATGCAGAAGAGAAGCTTAACTTAAGTATCTATAATCCCAAGCTTAAGCTGACCTCACAAGGGCTGTTTACCTCACCAATGGGATTTTATGTCTATACTAACTACCCCTCAAAAATAGCGGAATACCAGATCACGGTTTACCGTCAATCAGACTTAGATAACCAATATCCCTTAAAGACATTCCGTTTTAGTGATATCAGTCCGGATGAGGCCGTATTATGGAGCGGGGAAACGGATAATGGTGAGCCGTTATCAATTGACAGCGAGTATAAAGCGATTTTAAGCACGACCGGTTATGCAGGCCAAAAAGATACCGTATATGCAGTGCCATTTAAAACCTTAGGTTACGGCAGTGCACAAATCGACAATCCGTTCACCGCCTACCGCAAATCGACCCCCACGTCAAATTTATTATTTGGTCAATTAAAATCAGACAGCACGATACCGGGCTTTGGTGAAAGCCGAATAAACCATCAGGGCATTGTCACCAGTGCCCAAGACCGTAAAGTGGTCATTCAAATGGCGGGACTGGAAGATAAAAAAGCAGTGAAGCTCAATGGTGAGCACTTAGTGGTGGACGACAATGGTCGAGCCATGCGCGAGATAATTTTATCGCCGGGTGAGTATCAGTTTGATTTAAGCTGGCAGGATGAGCAGGGTCAGACCCACACACAGCAGGAAAAGCTGGTGGTGGAGCAGGAAGATGACCTTTTCTATGTGGGTATAGTGGATGTGACGTATGCGCAAAACAATGTCAGTGGCGACGGACAATCCATACTGGAAGAGGCTGACAGTCATCACTACAGCGGCAAAGGGAGCTGGGATGGACGGGTTGCTTTTTATTTAAAAGCGAACAAAGGTGATTATCGCATTACCGCCCATTTGGACACAACGGAAACCCGGCTGAAAAATGCGTTCGGTCATTTAGGTGAAAAAGACCCGACCCGTTTTATCCGTGAAATCGACCCGCAAGCTTACTACCCAAGTTACGGTGATGGTTCGACCACTGAACGGGATGTGGATACGGAAGGGAAGTTTTATCTCAAAATAGAGAAAGGGAAAAGTTACGGGTTATGGGGTAACTATAACACGCAGATTACGGGCAATGAGTTTGCCAACTTTAACCGCAGTTTATACGGTGCACAATTGTTTCATGAAAGTGAAGGCGTGACCGGATATGGCGATACCCGCACGTACGGGACGGTGTTTTTATCGAACGGTGAAACGCGAGGCAGTCATGTTGAGTTAGCCTCGACCGGTGGTAGTTTGTATTTTTTAAAACATCAGCGTATTACCGAAGGGAGTTTAAAGCTGTCGATGGAGGTACGCGACCGTAATACGGGTCGGGTACTGAGCACCGGGACGTTGACGGAAGGCGTGGACTATGAAGTCAATCAGTTTCAGGGTCGGGTACTTTTAACCAAGCCATTGCCGATGACGGCACAGGGCGAGACGGGGAGTTCGATAATTGAAGGCGGTAATCTGTTAGGGGGTAACCCGGTGTGGATTATTGCGGAGTATGAATATTACTCAGACGGTTTTGACTTTAACAGCGAAAAAGTGTTTGGTGGTCGTGCTTATCACTGGTTAAACGACCATGTTCGAATTGGCGGGACGTATATCAATGAAGACCAGTCAAGCGGAGATACGTATGAATTAAAAGGGGTAGACCTGATAATACGACCGACGCAAGGAACACATACCCATGTGGAGTATGCGAAAAGCAAGGCGGGGATGAATGATATCTATGTGTCGAGCAATGGTGGTGTATCGTTTAATCAAACGACGTTATCAGGCGATACCCGAGGTGCGGCATGGAAGGTTGAGCAAACCATCAACTTTAATGACTTTACGGATGAGGATATTCCGCTGAGTTTTAAAGGGTATTACTCGATGCAGCAGGAAGGCTTTTCATCGTTTGCCAAAGCCCGAAGCAGTGATTTGGAAGAGTGGGGTGGCGAGTTACGTTATGACTTTGAGCCGGATAAAAAAGGTGTCTTACTGGGTTACAGCAATGAAAAAGACAAGGGTAACTATGTAGAACGAATAGCCCGTGCACAATATTACACCACGCTGGGCGATTTATATAAGACCACATTAGAGCTGGAGCACCGTAATAACCACAATTATGGTGAGGACAGCACGCATGAAATGCTGGTGGCGGCGAAACTGGAACGCTCGTTTTTTGACGGACGGGACAAAGGTTACATTATTCAGCAGCTGACGTTAGGCAAATCGGGTGATGTGTCGAATGACAACCGCACGACGGTGGGATACAGCTCTCAGATAACGGACAGCATTAATATTGGCGCGGAATTGTTTGTGTCAAACCGTGGAGGCGGTGGTGGTATCCAGGGCAGCTGGGATGTGAATGACCGCACCAACTTATACACGAAGGTACTTAATGATGTGGACTCAAGTTCGGGTCGCGGTATTACAACGGTATTCGGTGGTCGAACCAAGGCGACGAGTCAAATGGAGTTATATTCTGAGCGACAATTTAAAACTAACCGCATAGACCACACGACATCGGATGTTTACGGGGTGAGTTATAAACCGACGGAAGCCCAATTTATAGAGGGGTCTTACTCGATAGGCCGTGTGAGCAACCGTCACCGCAATCACACCAGTTTAACCGGAAATGATGAAACTCGTCGGGATATTTATGCCGCTGGTTATGGTTATAAAAATGATTTATTTCAAATACGCAATCGTCTGGAATATCGGATAGATGAAGGTAGTGAACGCATAAGACAATGGGTCACCACTAACCGGGTCAAAACGGTAGTTAATGAAAACTTAAGTTGGCTTGGACAATTTGATTTTGCCAAAACGTTTGGTAATCAAGATGATTCAAGTGATGTAGTAAGTAATTACACGGAGTCAATGATCGGTTTTGCCTACCGACCTCAAGTAATCAATAATCTGAACCTTTTTGGCAAAATGACCTATGTGTATGGATTAGACCCGGATGACCAGTTGATAGTGAACTCAACATCATCAAGCGGTAAACGTTATACATCGAGTTTGTATGACCAAAAGAGCTGGGTATGGTCATTAGAAGGTGTTTACGAATGGAATGCGAACTGGGAGACGGCGTTTAAAGCGGCACAAAGACAGGGGCATTTACGTTATAAAGGTGAAAGCGATTGGTATTCATCAGGCGCTGATTTATATGCACTAAGGATTAATTATAAGACGGGTGACTGGGAATATCAGGTTGAAGGTCGAACGTTACGTACTGATCTGGCAGATGACCATAAAGACGGTTTAGTGACCAGTGTTTATCGCAATGTTGGCGACAACATCAAGATGGGCGTGGGTTACAACTTCACGGATTATAACGACAACTTAACACGCTTGAACTACCGTTCACATGGTTGGTTTGTCAATGTAGTGGGGAGTTTCTAATGAACAGTTGGCAAAAATTTAACAGTGGTCAAATACCTTTACCCGTGCAGATAAAATCAGACCTAAAAGCTGAAAATCGAAAAGAAAAGAATTTACGCATATCAGGAGAGAAGATAATGCGAATTAAGTGTAATGCAACAGCGAAAATGAATGCTAAAAAAAGATCTTGGGTTGATGTTTTTTGTTATAAAGCAATATTGCAATGTCTAAAATGGATGTTGCTATCCACCTTTATGTCGTTAGCAGTTGTATCGGTAGCTAATGCAATTCCAATAGCGGGAAGAGTATTTTTAGACTACGATGATACCGCAGCTAATGTAACCTTTCCGTTACAAGGTCTATCCGTTACATTAAAAAACGATCAAGGTATCTTAGTATCAAGTGAACA
>NZ_LZGN01000027.1 GCF_001690185.1 Gilliamella sp. wkB308 | reverse complement strand
GGGTCTTTCCGTCTTGCCACGGGTACACCGCATCTTCACGGCGATTTCAATTTCACTGAGTCTCGGGTGGAGACAGCCTGGCCATCATTACGCCATTCGTGCAGGTCGGAACTTACCCGACAAGGAATTTCGCTACCTTAGGACCGTTATAGTTACGGCCGCCGTTTACTGGGGCTTCGATCAAGAGCTTCTGCTTACGCATAACCCCATCAATTAACCTTCCAGCACCGGGCAGGCGTCACACCGTATACGTCCACTTTCGTGTTTGCACAGTGCTGTGTTTTTATTAAACAGTTGCAGCCAGCTGGTATCTTCGACTGACTTCACCTACATCCGCGCGGGATTTCAATTACCATCAGCGTGCCTTCTCCCGAAGTTACGGCACCATTTTGCCTAGTTCCTTCACCCGAGTTCTCTCAAGCGCCTGAGTATTCTCTACCTGACCACCTGTGTCGGTTTCGGGTACGATTAACTATAACCTGAAGCTTAGAGGATTTTCCTGGAAGCAGGGCATCAATTACTTCACTACCTTAGTAGCTCGTCATCACGCCTCAGGGTCTCAGTGACCGGATTTGCCTAATCACACCCCTACACGCTTAACCCACCATCCAATAGGTGGTAAACCTAGCCTTCTTCGTCCCCCCATCGCAGTTATAGCCAGTACGGGAATATTAACCCGTTTCCCATCAGATACGCCCTTCGGCCTCTCCTTAGGGGTCGACTCACCCTGCCCCGATTAACGTTGGACAGGAACCCTTGGTCTTCCAGCGAGCGGGCTTTTCACCCGCTTTATCGTTACTTATGTCAGCA
This sequence comes from Gilliamella sp. wkB308, assembly GCF_001690185.1. GTDB lineage: Bacteria > Pseudomonadota > Gammaproteobacteria > Enterobacterales > Orbaceae > Gilliamella > Gilliamella apicola_I. The sequence goes on along the minus strand of NZ_LZGN01000027.1, from coordinate 206 downwards.
TTCGCACTTCTGATACCTCCAGCATGCCTCACAACATACCTTCTACGGCTTACAGAACGCTCCCCTACCCAATACACTTACGTGCACTGCCGCAGCTTCGGTGCATAGTTTTAGCCCCGTTACATCTTCCGCGCAGGCCGACTCGACTAGTGAGCTATTACGCTTTCTTTAAATGATGGCTGCTTCTAAGCCAACATCCTAGCTGT
>NZ_LZGN01000026.1 GCF_001690185.1 Gilliamella sp. wkB308 | reverse complement strand
ATCGCAACTATGAAAAAATCTAACATTAAACGTAATTACTTATTAATTGAACAATATAAAACTGGAGCGAAAATAGCATTACCAGTTAAATTGAAATGTAAAAAACTGAATATTAGTTTGAAAGATATCATTGATTCAACCCAAAATAATTATTTGCTAAGCAATAATAATAAACAAATAAAGTTAGAAGCAATAACAAGACAATTTGCACGCTTACGTGATAAAGTTTTTAAAAAAAATTATTGGACAGGTACACCTACCACATTTCATGAAATAAGATCATTAGCAGAACGTTTATATCGAGAACAACGGCTCGATACAATGACTTTATTAGGACATAAATCTCAACAGATGACAGATAGATATAATGACAATAGAGGTAGGGAATATAAAAAACTAAGGATTAATAAAGCATCCTATTTATGAGGTAGGTGAACATGTTGATTTTAAAAAAATAGCAATAAACGGCCAGCAGATTAGCCGTTTTATTATTGCTAAAGGTTCAAACATAAACGGCTGGTATGAAATATACAGTGATGGCTTTAAACGAGTTGGCAACAAATGGCCTGTCTCCAACCCGCTTCATTCACCAAACCCGTTAGGTTGTGTAAAAGTTCCATTCCCAATACCGTTTACCCAGACAGTTATATCTGTCAATGTCTCAATTGAAACATCTACACCTGCAGTTGAAATCATAAATTATGAAATCAATAGTTTGCATGAAATAGGGCTAACAGCGGGAATGTTCGGTGCATCGGGAATGGTTGCGATGAGTGAATTTGCATGTTCATACTCAGCCGAGGGATATTAATATGAGATATTTCAATAAAATAACAACGGCAGAGGTAATGCCCAGTATATATGATATCAATTATGATGTAATAGAATTAGACAATAATCATTGGTTTTTTACGTCGGACATACCCGACAACAAAAAAATAGTTGCTGATGCAAACGGGCAATCAAAACTAAAGAATATTAGTGATAGTCTCAGCAATATAGATAAAATAAAAACCAACAAATAAAAACAACAACAATTAATTAATAATGTGGACACAAATAACAATCCTGCAAGACATTATCGATTAAGATATGCTAGAATCAAACGAGGCAGAAATGTAAAAACATACATGATTTTATTAACCCGTATTGATATTAATCAATCAGATATTAACTGGTCCCAAGAAACCGATTAATCACTCGGGTATTTCAGGAAACACAGCGTTAACATGTGCCGTGTCAATACGAGGAACGTCAATGGAAAATAACTCTAAACGCTCTAATAGTCGTTTTTCATTATCTGTTGCTACGTTGTGTTTTATAGCGCATTGTAATAATGTTTTTTTCGTACTGGCGTCAGTTATTAATTTATCTCTGAGAGCTATGTTTTTCCTGATTTTAAAATCAGTTTCCGCTGCCATATCCAGTACCTATTGTCCACCGTTCCATTTGTGAAAACCTGACAGTGGGGACTCTGAATACGTTAAATCATTAAATATAACACACCCCGCATTGATTTCGTTAAATAAATCAATGTGTTGATCTTTTGTGATTTCAATTGAATCTGGTGGTATATCAATATTGATTTCATCTATATAAAATGATTGTGTTTTAAAATTATAAAAATGTTTCATACTCAAAATCCTAATGCTATGTAAAATAAATCGGTGTCAGCATATTCGCTAGGCCCACATCTTCCCCAACATCTAAATTGTGATGCTGAAATTGGGTGTGCCGATGTTGAATTTGCGCCGTAATACCTATCGCTTGTCATAACCAGAAAACACGTATGCGGAAACGCTGTATGAAACGATTGTATATAGCCATTCACCCCAGCAGTTTGAGAATATCTTGATTCCCCCCATTGAATCACTAATCCGCTGGGTAGTTTTATATAACCATTTTTATTGAATGATCCGGTGTAATCGTTGCTACAAATTAAATCGCGGTTATTAACAGTTGGCCGTTCTTTAAAATCAACATGTTCACCTACCTCATAAATAGGAT
>NZ_LZGN01000025.1 GCF_001690185.1 Gilliamella sp. wkB308 | reverse complement strand
ATCGACAAACCATTCCTATTACCAATTGAAGACGTGTTCTCAATTTCAGGTCGTGGTACAGTGGTAACAGGTCGTGTAGAAAGCGGTATTATCAAAGTTGGTGAAGATGTTGAAATCGTTGGTATCAAACCAACAGCAAAAACAACTTGTACTGGTGTTGAAATGTTCCGTAAATTACTAGACGAAGGTCGTGCTGGTGAAAACGTAGGTGTATTACTTCGTGGTACTAAACGTGAAGAAATCGAACGCGGTCAAGTATTAGCAAAACCAGGTTCAATCACGCCACATACAGATTTCGAATCAGAAGTGTATATCTTAAGTAAAGATGAAGGTGGTCGTCACACTCCATTCTTCAAAGGTTACCGTCCACAGTTCTACTTCCGTACAACTGACGTGACTGGTACAATCGAATTACCGGAAGGCGTAGAAATGGTAATGCCAGGCGATAACATCAAAATGTCAGTATCATTAATTCACCCAATCGCGATGGCAGAAGGTTTACGTTTTGCGATTCGTGAAGGTGGTCGTACTGTTGGTGCAGGTGTTGTTGCTAAGGTTATTAAATAATTTAAAACCTTCTATCGCATCACCGATGCAAACAAGTAAGAAAGGCGTACATTGTGCGCCTTTTTTATTGTGCTTTTTAAGCAACGTTAAAACAAATCTTGGTTTTAAATCAATTATATTCTTTTTATCCTTTCAATTAACCTAAAAACACATAGATTGATAGTTTACTTAAAAATTCATATATTCCCTCCAAATTCTTCGATTAACCATAATCAGTGCCGTATTTACTCATTTATATATTGATTGACATTAACAAATTATATTTAAAATAAAGATAAAAAAACATATTAAATACAGACTATTACTTTATTTTCAGAAAGATTTTATATATCATTTAAATTATCTTTACTAGATCTTTTCGCATAAAATAATGAGGAAAATGTATGAAACCAATTGGAATGAAAGTAGATGGTAATATAATTAGTGAACTTTCAGATAAAATACCTACCCATATAGTTGCTTTAAATGAACTTATCAAAAATGCCTATGATGCCTTTGCAACTGAAGTTATTATCACCCTTGATACAATTAATAAAAAACTGGTTATTAAAGATAATGGCTTAGGAATGGATGATAGAGGTATTAAGAAGCTTTTCCATATTTCCAATAGCGACAAAAAGTTTGGAAAACTTATCCGTAATAAGGAAAGCAAATTAAAAAGATATACACAGGGTTCCAAAGGATTAGGTTTTTTATCTGTTTTTAAATTTGGCGCTAATGTTATATGGGTAACAAATAAAAATAAAAAAAAGATAACATTTTCAGTCAATAAAGATGAATTAATTTCACTAAAAAATCTAGCTACCTATCGTGTAGAAACAAAGGAAGAAATATCTACTGAAATAGGTACGACTATTACAATTGATCTCTATCAAGACGATAATGATGATTTAGAGAAATATTTTTCACAAGACAAAAATATTAAAAAATTAGTTAATGCCTTTTATGATGATCAATTTAAAATAGTTTTAAAGACAAATCATGGTCAATATGAAAATGAAAGTCATGCTAATTTTGTAGATATAGATAAAGAAGATCAGCTTTTTTATATTACATATTCATCCGAAAAATCAAAAATTGAGTTTTTTTATAAAGGTGGAAAATATGATGAAATAAAGTATGACATTAATACTAATGATTACAAATTAGATATAGAGTTAATTGCATATTCTTTCAAATCAGGCGGTACGAAAAAAGTTTCACAATTATATTATCGAGAACATGATGATGCACTAATTCCATTAATTTATGTCAATAATAATTTATTTCATAATTATACTTTATTCGACCCAAGTATATTCAGAAAAAAGAGATCTGGGAATGTATTACCACAACTAATTGGTCATATTAAAATCATAAGTTCTCATCCTTTAATGGAGTTTAATTCTGATAGAACTAATTTTGTACAAAACAAATTAACATCTAACATCAAGGAAAAGTTAAAGGAATTAAACCAAAAGATTCAGGAGGATGGCTCTTTTTTTAGGAATAAAATTAAAGAAAAATTTGGAAATGTCGAAACTGGAGCTGCATATCCTTATGATATAAACAAATCTACATCAACAAATGGTAAAGAAAGAAATCTTTTACCTCAACCTGCTCAAATAACTTTACGACAAAAACTAAAAAGAATAACTATCCCTTCAGGACAAATAAATCTTTTAAAAGAAATTACGTTTGCTTGTAATAGTAGCGGGGAGCAGATAGATCTTGTTCAAGATATACAAATAGAAATTGATGGAGAAAAAGCTACCAAATTTATTTTACAAAGTCAGGATTCACCATGTGAAAAATCAATTAAATATATTTACAATGATTCAATAACTGGAAAGGTAGTTGAAAACTTAAAACTAATATTTGAATTACCGGAAGCTATGATCACAGCTAACAGTAAAAAAAGCTTATTTAATCTTCCTTTAACTAAAGACTATTCAATCAAGATTCCATATGTTTCGAAATTAATAGTTCAACTTGAAAAAATTTATAAACAAAAAGGAGAATATAATGAAACCATTGCTTGCGCATTGAGAAGTATCTTTGAGTTATGTAGTGATTATTTAAAAAATAAAGATCCTAATATTTTCCCAATTTCCTTAACTATAAATGAATTAGAATCTAGAGTTAAATATATTATTGAATTCATAGCATTAAATAATAAACTGAAGACTGAATTGAGTAAAACTATAGCTATAGATTATAAGTCTTTCAATAAGTTATTAGATAAAGAAGAATTTTTAAATATGGTGAAAAAAGCTCATTTAGGAGCTCATAAATCAATGCTTTATTTATCAGATTCAGAAATAAATGATATAGCAAAAAAAGCTGGGTTATTTGCTGTTCTTTCTGATGCCTTGTTATATAATGTTTCTGATAATATTATTTCTGAATGTAAAAAACCAGAACCACTAAACAGTAAAGGGAAATAAAATGTTAGGTGATATATCATTCCGTAATTATAAAAAAAATGATATACATGGTTTAGCGCTTTATCCTGCAACTATGATAGCGCCAGTTCAAAATCTTATTCTTCAAGAACTTTTAAAATCGGAAAATATTGAATCTGTTTTTGATCCTTTTTTTGGCTCAGGTACAGCACTTTACGAAGCATTGGAATTATGTCCTGATATTGAACTAGTTGGTTGTGATATCAATCCTCTAGCCCATTTAATAACAAAAGTGAAATTACAAGGAATAACAAAAAGTATAAAAATTGATATAGAAAAATTAAAAAATTATTTAAATAATGTTGAAATAGATGATTTTTCATTTCCGAATATGAATAAATGGTTTCGTTCAGATATTATTATTAGTCTAAAAAAAATTCGCCAATCTATTATTTTGATAAAAAGTAAAAGGAATAGACTCTATTTTTGGTCAATTTTAAGTACATTTATTCGCAAATATAGTAATACACGTAGTTCAACATATAAATTACACGTTAAAGACATTGAATGTATTCAACGTATGAAGAATAATTTAATAGATGATTTTCTTACTAGCGTTGAACAAAATATTTCAAAATTCACTATTTCATCGTCTAATTTGAAGTTATATAAAAACGATTCTTTAAAACAATTGGCTAAATTCAAAAAAAATTCAATAGATTTATCTATATCATCACCACCCTATGGGGATAATGCAACAACAGTACCCTATGGACAGTTTTCATCATTAGCACTCCATTGGATTGATAAAAAAGATTTGGCTTTTGATGGTTGGGAATTAGATAATTATTCAGCAATAGATCGAAAGAGTTTAGGTGGATTTTATAAAGGTCCAATTGAAAACGAGACAGGGAATTTATTATTACAACCGTATTTAGACGATATATCACTTTCAAAACAAAAAAAAGTAATTAGCTTTTTTAAAGATTATTTCTTATTTCTTGATGAACTATGCAGAGTTACCAAAAAATATATTGTGTTGACTTTGGGAAATCGTACTGTTGATGGAGTTAATATCAACCTAACATCAATCACTCAAGAATACTTAGAACATAAAAATTTCAGAAATATCTATGAATGCAACCGAGAGATTCCTAATAAACGAATACCAAAATTAACATCGAAAGTGAACAATAATTCTGTTTTTTCGATGAGTAAAGAGTTTGTTATTATTCATAGAAAAACTATCTAAGAGGGTTATTTTTTCACAACCCTCTCCACCGCCTTCACCGTTATCCCCAGAATTTTAGCAATATCCTCAACCGAAACACCTTTTTTCAACAATGCATTAATCAGTATTTTCTTTTCAGACTCTGCTTTTTCTCGACGTGCTTTTTCTATTTTTGTTTTATCCCTTTCAACCGCCAACTTCTCTTTAGCAATCAACTTTTCTTCCTTACGAATACGTTCAACCACTTGATAAGTTGGGACGTATTTTAGGCTTTGTTCTAACTCGTCCATAAGTTTAGTACTGCGGAAGCTGATATAGGATTTTGGGGTGATGATTAGGTGGTCGATTAGGTCGATATTTAAAATTCGTCCGACTTGGATTAGGCGATCGGTGATATCTTTATCTGCTTCGGACGGCGTCAGTGATCCTGACGGGTGGTTATGTACTAATATCACGCGTGAGGCGTTTTTCATTACCGCAACACGAAATACATTCATCGGTTCAACGTCGACCGATTTATAACTGCCAAGTGCAATCAGTTCGATATACAGGATATAACCAGCTTGATTCATCCCAATCATCCAAAGATGCTCTTTTTCTTGGTCGATTTGGTTATCACGCAATAACACACGTTGCATAATGCTGTAGACATCGTCTGTGCCTTCAATATAGCGTTTGTCATGCTTGGTTAGTTTTATATCCATTTTATCACCTTGTAAAATCAATTAAAAAATAATATAGCATATTTTTCTTAGACTTAGCAGTAGTTAATTAATCTTGGTCATACCTGTGATGATTATTTTATGCTTGCCTGATAGGTTCATCGTAAACTGCAATAAAAATCATTTAGCATTTTAGTTTGGATTCTAATTTTACTAATTTTTATTAGGAAACACCTAAAATAACAGCAGATAATTCAATATCAACAATCCAATCTAATGAGTTCAACAGTTTAAAATAGTTGGGCGTTTTTTTGACTAGTTCGGACAAATGATTATTGCTTCAAAGCAAGCTTACTTGATATTTTTTGTATCCCACCAATAAAATAATGACAGCATAATAATATTGCCGGGTAGATTATAAAATTGAGGGTTATCATTGATGTGATACCTAACATCCCCATAATAAAATCTAGATTAAAAATCGATTTATAATCATCTCCCATAATTAATATGAAGAAAATTGGTGACATTAAGGTAATGATAAAACCAATTGGCACTCCGCTTAAATAGCCTACCGAAGAAATGCTTTGAAAATAAAAAAATAGCTATAAAATTATACAAAATTTGAGATAATAAAAAAGGATAAAGGATATAACTTTAATGGAGATAGTGCTTAATGATAATAATTAAAGAGCAATCAAATTTTGGTTTTCTAGTTGAACACGATCCACTGTTTGTCGAATTAGCATGTACAGCCGAGCGAGCATTTAGCAGTGATCCTAATACCACATTAATAAAATTACGGCAATTAGCTGAAGCAATGGCACAACATATTGCTGCCAAGGCTGGTATTGAATTTAATGAACGCACTTCTCAGTCTGATTTGTTGTATAAGATTAGTAATGAACTCAAATTAGAACCCATTATCCGAAATCTTTTTCATACATTACGTATTGAAGGAAATAAAGCTACTCATCAATTTAAAACCAAGCACAAAGAAGCAAAAGATGGACTTTTAGTTGCTTACAAATTAGCAATATGGTTTCACCAATCTTTTAGTCAAGCTGGTGTGCTATTTAAACCAGGACCTTTTAAACCACTTGTTGACCCCAGCGAGCATTTGCGCAGTTTACAGTCAGAAATCAGTAAACTTAAAATAGAACTAGAACAAGCCAATATTGAACTCAATTCAAGTCAACAATTTAATGAATTACTCGCTAAAGAAAAGACTGAATTTGAAACCTTAGCTTTAAAAATGGATGAAGAGGCGCGATCCCTATCTCAACAGGCCCAAGAAAATGAGGCAATGTTACTCAAACAACAGAAAGAATATGAAATAAAGATTAAGGATTTACAACAAGCACTTGCTCTACAAGACGTAAAAGCTCAAAAAGTATCTCGTAATACAATAAGTAAGAAAGCTAAGAAAGCAAGTCAACAAATAGAATTAAGCGAAGAACTCACACGAATTTTAATTGATATGCAGCTTATTGAAGCGGGTTGGCAAGCTGACACCGAACAGTTAAATTATAAAAAGGGTACTCGCCCAGAAAAAAATAAATATTTAGCCATTGCCGAATGGCCGACAGAACATAAAGGCGAAAAAGGATGGGCTGATTATGTTTTATTTGCGGGATTAACACCAATTGCAGTTGTTGAAGCTAAGAAAAAGAATAAAAATGTTTCCGGAAAAATCGGTCAAGCTGAACGTTATAGTAAAGGCTTCCAAGTATTACCACCATTGATTGGTGCATGGGAACTTGAAAAAAGAACGATTGCTTGGCCTGATGAATCAGATTGCCACTACAAAATTCCTTTTGTTTATTCTTGTAATGGTCGTCCATACATTAAGCAATTAGCTGAACAGTCAGGAACATGGTTTCGTGATGTTCGTGATGGCGCCAATTTAAAGCGTCCTTTATTATCCTTTCATTCACCACAAGGACTCTTAGATCTACTTAATCGTAGTCGAGAAAACGCTGAACAACAACTAAAACAAGAACCATTTGCCTATTTGCAATTAAGGGATTATCAAGAGAAAGCAATTGTTGCGACAGAAAATACCCTTTCCAAAGGGATACGAACAGTTTTAATTGCGATGGCAACAGGAACAGGTAAAACTCGAACAATTATAGGTTTGATGTACCGCTTTTTAAAAACTGAACGATTTAAACGAATTCTATTTTTAGTTGATCGTACCGCTTTAGGAGAACAGGCAATAGATTCTTTTAATGAAGCCACGTTAGAACAAAATCTCACTTTATCTAAAATCTATAACTTAGCCGAGCTTGGTTCTATGGTGACTGAAGCTGAAACACGAATACAAGTGGCAACCGTGCAAGCAATGGTCAAACGCATTTTTAAGAGCGATAATCCACCCTTAATCGATCAGTTTGATTGCATCATAATTGACGAGGCGCATCGTGGTTATACATTAGATCAAGAAATGACAGAAGGTGAGATGGCAATACGTGACGCCACGCAATATTTATCAAGTTATCGTCGAGTATTAGATTATTTTGATGCGGTAAAAATTGCGCTAACGGCAACACCCGCAAAACATACTAGCGATATTTTTGGTAAGCCTGTTTATATTTATTCATATCGAGAAGCTGTTGCCGATGACTGGTTAATTGATCATGAACCGCCAATACGTTATCAAACTTTATTAACACAAAATGGTATTACGTTTACCAAAGGTGAAAAAGTAAGCTCCATCAATACGCAAACCGGTGAAATTGAAACTGCTGAATTAGAAGATGAGCTTAATTTTGAAGTAGATGCATTTAATCGTCGGGTAATAAATGAAAACTTTAACCGAGTAATTTGCGAACAATTGGTAAATGAACTCGATCCGTTTGGTGAAGAAAAAACATTAATTTTCTGTGCTACCGATCTGCATGCAGATATGGTTAAACGCTTATTAGATGATGCATTTAAGAATCTCTATAATGGTGAATATAATCAAGCTGCTGTCGCTAAGATTACCGGGCAGAGTGATAAAGTTGATCAATTAATCAAACAATATAAAAATGAACGCTATCCAAATATAGCTATCACTGTTGATTTATTAACAACCGGTATTGATGTGCCAAAAATTTGTAATTTAGTCTTTATGCGCCGAGTCAAATCCCGTATCTTATATGAACAAATGATTGGTCGTGCAACAAGACGATGTGATAACATAGGTAAAACGGTATTTCGAATATATGATCCGGTTGATATTTATGTCGCATTAAAAGACGTCAACACTATGCAACCGTTAGTTAAAGATCCTAATATCACCCTTGAGCAATTAATTGATGAACTAAGTGATCCTAAATTATTAACTAAAGCATTACAAACATCAGGTGATATGGCAGGTGAAACTTATGCTGATGTAATTTTAAATCAATTAAATCAAAAATTAATGCGAATCTTGCGTAAGGCTGAGCAAAAAGCGGAAAATAAGCCTGAATTAAGACAAAAGTTAGATGAATTACAAACTTTATGGGATGTTGAACCGAAAAAACTACATAATTATTTACATAAAATTGGTCCTGAATCTGCTGCGAATTTTATCAAACAACATCATGGGTTAATTAATCAATTAAATGAAGTCAATCGATTGCTAGGTAGTGAACGTTTACCACTCATTTCTCAACATGAAGATCATCTTCGTGAACGCTCGCAAAGTTATGGTTCTCACCAAAGACCCGAGGATTATTTAGACAGTTTTAATCATTTCATTCATAATCAATTAAATGAAAGTGCTGCGTTGTCTGTGGTTGTTAACCGCCCACGTGATTTAACCCGTGCGCAATTGAAAGAAGTTAAACTGTTATTGGATGGTGCAGGTTATTCCGAAGCTAATTTACGCACTGCCTTACGCAATCAAACTAATCAAGATATTGCAGCGAGTATTATTGGTTATATCCGACGTGCTGCTTTGGGCGAACCATTAATTCCTTTTGAACAACGCGTTAATCAAGCCATGCAACGAATCTACCAAAATCATAATTGGACACCGGCTCAACGCAATTGGTTAGATCGTTTAGCCAAACAAATTATCTTTGAGATCGTTATTGATAAAGAATTTATTAATCATCGCTTTACTGATAGTGGTGGCGCTAAGCAGCTTGATAAAATATTGGGCAATCAACTTGATACGGTATTAGATGAATTAAGCGAGGCTATTTGGCCAGCACTTACCGCATAATATAGCAAAGTCACTTGAAGTTACTAAAATATACATTTACTCTAATTCATAATGGCGATGAAAATACTAGTCTCGCCTATTAAGTATACGAGTATAAACTTGGGATAAAAAATGACTAATAACAATATAGTACAAAAACTATGGAATTTATGTGATGTATTGCGTGATGATGGTATTAACTATTCAGATTATGTAACTGAATTAGTACTTTTATTATTTATTAAAATGGTACACGAAAATACCGAAGCAGGGATTTTGCAAAAACATCCTTTACCTGTTGGTTGTCGTTGGACTAATCTCAATGATAAATCAGGTATTACCCTATTAAATGATTATAAAGCCATGTTATTAGCCTTATCAACAGGTAAGCGTCAAGAAATCGATCCTAAAAATCCAGAACAATACATTGAAGTGACAGTACATAATGACCCATTAATAAGCGCCATTTATGCCGATGCACAAACTCGATTACGAGAACCGCGCCACTTAGCAAAACTGATCAAAACATTAGATCAAATTGATTGGTTTAGTATTCAAAAGGATGGGTTGGGCGATCTTTATGAAGGATTATTAGAAAAAAATGCCAATGAAACAAAATCCGGTGCCGGTCAGTATTTTACGCCAAGACCACTAATTAATTGCATGGTGCGATGTATTAAACCACAAATAAAAAACATCATCCAAGATCCTGCTGCCGGAACGGCAGGATTTCTTGTCGCAGCAGATCAGTATTTACGGCAACAAACCAACGATTATTATGATCTTGATGCTAAAGAAGCTGATTTTCAAAAAAACGAAGCGTTTATTGGTGTTGAATTAGTGCCAAATACTCGTCGACTTGCCTTAATGAATTGTCTATTACACGGTATAGAGGGCGGTAATGACGGTGCAATTTTATTAGGTAATTCACTTGGTCAAGTTGGGCAAGACCTAAAACCTGCGGATATTATTCTCGCTAATCCACCATTTGGTACCAGTAAAGGTGGCGATGCCAGTATTACTCGTAAAGACTTAACTTATGAAACCACCAACAAGCAATTAGCTTTTTTACAACATATTTACCGTAATTTAAAACCCGGTGGTCGAGCTGCCGTGGTATTGCCTGATAATGTATTGTTTGAAGCGGGTAAAGGGACTGATATTCGTCGCGATTTAATGAATAAATGTAATTTACATACAATACTACGCTTACCGACCGGGATATTTTATGCCCAAGGTGTAAAAACCAATGTGCTATTTTTCACTAAGGGCTCAGTAACAGACAAACTGCAACAAGAAAACTGTACACAAAATGTTTGGGTTTATGATTTGCGTACTAATATGCCAAACTTTGGTAAACGTACACCATTTACTGAGCAATATTTGCAACCATTTGAAACTGTTTATGGTATCAATCCGGACGGCACCAGTCCAAGACAGGAAGGTGAATGGTCATTCAATCCAGATGATATCGAAGCAGACTCGTCAGCCAGTCAAGAAAACTTAGACGTTAATGTTCAACTAGCGCAATCAAGATGGCGCTGTTTTAGCCGCGATTGGATTGCTGACACAAAACAGGATTCACTCGATATCAGTTGGTTAAAAGATAAAAATAGTGTGGATGCAACCAAACTTCCAGAACCCGCCATACTTGCCAAGCAAGCTAAAGATGAGTTAATAGTTGCTTTGGATAAGTTGGAGAGTTTGTTGAGTGCTTTGGGAGAAACTGAATAATGAGCGATATTCTTCTTGTACCTGAAGGTTGGATTGTTACTAAATTTACTGATGTCTTGGATATACAAGGTGGTACTCAACCACCCAAATCTAATTTTCTAGATCAAGTAAAAGAAGGCTATATACGCCTTCTTCAAATTCGAGATTTTGGCGACAAACCTGTCCCAACATTTATACCAATAACATCTAAATTAAAATTATGTGATAAAGATGATGTATTAATAGGACGTTACGGGGCATCTTTAGGACGTATCTGTACTGGAATGAAAGGTGCTTATAATGTTGCTTTAGCTAAAGTATTATTTGGTAAATATTTAGATAGAAGATTTTTGAAAGCATACTTAGAATCAGAACTATTTCAAGGATCCTTAAGATTATTATCTCGTTCAGCTCAAAATGGATTTAATAAAGATGATCTAAATTCATTTGTATTTTTACTACCACCGTTCAATGAACAAAAAATCATAGCTGAAAAACTTGACTTATTACTAGCCCAAGTACAAGAAACAAAATCACGCCTTGAACAAATTCCCGAACTTCTAAAACAGTTTCGGCAGTCAGTGTTATCGGATGCCGTGAGTGGTAAGTTAACGGGAGAATGGCGAGAAAGTAAAAATCTAAATGATTGGAAAAATGGAAAACTTAAAGATTTTATTAAAAAACCTTCATATGGAACATCTACAAAATCTAAAAAAGTTGGTTCTGTTCCTGTTTTGAGAATGGGAAATCTTAAAAATGGGAATTTAGACTGGACTGATTTAGTTTATACATCTGATCAAACAGAGATAGATAAGTATGAATTAATAGCCGGAGATGTATTATTTAATAGAACAAATAGTCCAGAGTTAGTAGGTAAAACTTCTATTTATAGAGGTGAAAGAAAAGCTATTTATGCAGGTTATTTAATTAAAATTCAATGCTTAGATGATTTAATCCCTGAATATCTTAATTACAATTTGAATAGTCCAGAAGCAAAGCAATATTGTTATGAAGTCAAATCAGATGGAGTGAGTCAATCTAATATTAATGCTCAAAAACTTGGCGAATATCCAATTCAAATTCCTTCACTAGAAGAACAAAACGAAATCGTCCGTCGTGTAGAACAATTATTTGCCTATGCTGATAAAATTGAACAACAGGTTAATATAGCTTTAGAAAAAGTGAATCATTTACCGCAATCAATTTTAGCCAAAGCGTTTCGTGGTGAATTAACCGCCCAATGGCGCACTAAAAATCCTGATTTAATTACGGGTGAAAATTCAGCTGCATCCTTACTTGAAAAAATTCAAGTTGAACGCGAACAAAACAATAAAAACAAAAAGAAAAAATAATCAATGCGTCAAGAACAAATTGATTTGCTAGAAATAATCACCAATAAGCAAAATAGTAACCCTGAAATCAACGCATTGTTTAAAGGGTTATTATATTCACCTTGGCAATGCTCGAATAAATTAATCGATAAATATGTTAGTAAATCATTAGCTAAAATAGTAAAACGATATAAACAGTCTGTGTTACATTTTGTTTTTAATACAACTAAATTTAATTACTACCAAACTTATATTTGTGGAATTTATTTAGTGCTTAATGATAGCAACACAGGTGAAGAAGCAAATTTCTTAGCGCAATTAAATTTGTACAAAGAAATAATTTCGGAAGATCTCGAAAAAGCTAACCTTAACTTTGATGAATTATCATCACAAGGGCAAGATACATTAGTCGGTTTGTATATTTATGCGACCATCGCAGTATATGAGGTGGCGGGAATTATACAACCTATCGATAATTCAAAACATTTTCATCTCAAAATTAAAGAATGTTATTTAGATGCTTATTTAATAAAACAGTTTAGAACTTTTTGCAATCAACTTAGTCGTATATCAGATTATTCAACTCTCTATCATTTAACCACGAATTTCGGACTACCTCAATTACAGAAAAATAGTGAACCACTGAAAAATATTACTAACCATTTAATCGATAAAACCTTATCCATTCATATCAAATATCTTGATACGCCGCTTTCTTATTCATTCCAACAACTTTTTAATCGAGCCCAACTGTTAACTTTTTTATATTGCTATTTAGTTCATCATTGTTCAACACCAAATAAAATCGTATTAAAACAAGTCAAAATTCATAATATAGAAAAAAAGTTCTCTGATGCTATTCATTCAGTTATACCTGTTTAATCTCATCCCAACTCAGCCCAAACTTCGCCAAATATTTTTTCAGCCTGTCGGCATCATTACTCTTCTGTTTTTTGGTTCTCGAAACAGCAAAAAGCTTTCGACCAGCTTCTGATAGACTGGCACTTTTTTGACATATCTCGATAACTTTTTCTAATTGGTGGCGATCAAATTCATCTATTTCTTGTGGAATTAATGAATTATTTGGCTGATCGCCTTGCCAGTTTTGTTTTAAACGTTTAATCTCTTGTTCGACTTGCTCAATTGTAATATTACCTTGTGGTGCCAGCGTTGCCATACGCGTAATAGATGCGGTGAGTTCACGAAAGTTTCCTTTCCATAATGCTTCATTCGAAATTGCAAACTGTAAATAGGCACTGCGCGACTCACGATTAAAACGTGGCATCAAGCCATATTCTTTGGCGTAACGCGCCAGTTCATAATCAATATTCGGTTCGATATCCTCTTTACGCTCGGCTAGCCTTGGCAATGTATAAGTCCACAGATTAATACGGGCATACAGATCTTCGCGAAACTCACCTTGACTGATTGCCTGTTTAAGGTCTTTATTGGTGCCGGCAATCAGCTGAAAATCACTCTTAATTGGTTTATCACTACCAAATGGATAAAATTGCTTTTCTTCAATCGCTTTTAATAGCATTGCTTGCTCGTCTAACCCAAGCTCCCCGATCTCATCTAAAAACAGCAATCCTCCATCGGCACTTTTTAACAATCCAGTCCGCGCCAGATTTGCCCCCGTAAACGCGCCTTTGACATGACCAAATAAGGTAGATATAGCACTATCGCCACGTAAGGTGGCGCAGTTAATCTCAACAAATTGACCACTGATTTGATGGTTACTTTGTTTAAGTAAATAGATCTGTTTCGCTAAAAATGATTTTCCTGCACCAGTTGGCCCACATAATAACATAGGGGCATAAGAACGGCTGGCCACTTGTTCGATTTCAGCAATTAACTGGTTAAACAGTTGATTGCGTGTGGGGATTCCCGATTTTAAAAGCTCGGTAGCTTCACTGGCATATTGCTGAAAGCGGTTAAGAATTTGATCATAACGATTAAGATTCAAATCAATGGTGTTAGCTTTTCCTTTAGGACTATTGGCAATCAGTTCCGCCTCATTATTATAAATTCTTTCTTCAACTTTATTTGATTTTACTGGTGGTGACGTTTGCAATAACTTAGCTGGGTAGTAACGTGATTCAGCTAATAAGAACCAACAAATTTGCGCTACATGGGTTCCGGTTGTGATATGCAAATAGTAATCTTCTTTATCTGGATCAAAAGAATATCGTTTAGCAATATCAAATAAACAAGTATAAACCTGCTCAAAATCCCATGGATCAGCAATATTAATGACAATAGGTTTAATTTCGGTATTAGGGGATAGAATTTTTATATCATTAACAATATCACAAAGTAGCTGCTCATCATTGGCAAAATAAAGCAGTTCCAAACGAGAAATAGCTAAATCAGCTTGTCTGCACAAATCAATCGTTGGCCGCCAACGCGCCCAGCGTTTTTTACCTCTACCTCGGTTATCCAGCACATTACCCAAAAAACCAAATATCACATTCTTTTTCATGATTAAATTTATAATATTATATAAATAGCTAGATTAAATTATAAGACTTATAATCATTAAAATCTATTTGAATATCATATATATTATATGATATTTATTTTTTATGTTTATAAATCAAATAGTTAAAAAATATTTTTATTACTTTTTATTTTTTGGCACGCTTTTCGCAATATTAAATATACCTAAGCAAGCAAATGCTGTTTTTATCACAGCAAGGTACATCGCGAATCCTTTACGGGTTTATCTACGGGATAAAAGGACGGAAGATTATCAACATGTATTCCTTATTGTGTGATTAGGTGACTGTAGAAAAGTCAATTTTGAATAGTTCATCTGGTAGAACAATCGACTAGGGATCGATATGTAGTGGGTTCGAATCCCACTTCAAAAACCGTAAAACAAAAGTAGAAAAACAAACACAGTCAGTGATCGGCGTTAGATAAGCTAAGTGACAAAGCACCGTAACAAGCTTATCCGCAAAAAAAACCGGTTAACTTGTCAGGTCACCACGACTTTCAAGGTAAACAAACTGGATAATAGGCATAATGTTAAATACCAATAAGTGGCGCACTATTTTTCTTATTGCTTTTAACCTTCACCCTACTATTTCGTTACTTAGCCCGTTTCAATTGTGCAAACTCGGTTGCTGATTGTGCTAAAAAGGAAATGTAAAATGATAAAAACTATTAAAGTCAAAAAATATGAAATTGCAATTTTATTCAAAAACAATGAGATTGAAAAAGTATTAACTGCGGGGGTACACCGAATTTTTGATCCATTTAATATCTCCAGTTATCAATTGATTAATTTAGCTGAGACAAAAATTGCAGCCAACATAGCAGAACAGTTAATCAACTTCTATCCAAATATTATTAACCAACACAGTTATTTAGTGGATGTGGCTGAAAACGAAATTGCCTTACGTTATGAAGAGCAAAAATTGGTAGAAGTCATTTTACCAGCAAACAAAGCATTATATTGGAAAAGCTACAAAGCACATGCGATTAAAAAAGTGGCATTACAAGACGGTTATGCACTGCCAACCGATATCGCACAAGAATTGATTGAAGCTAAAAATAGCAATAACGCCATTGTGAATATCGAAAAACTAGTGCTACATCACTTTATTCATGAACAAATTGGGACTTTATTTGTTGATAACCAGCTAATACAGATTATTGCGCCAGAATCGATCGTCGGTTATTGCCAATTTAAACATACGATTGTACTGGGTAAATTTAACTTAAGGGACAACCGCATTGATGATCGTATCGCTGATGCCATAGAACAACGTACACCACAACAACTATCACAATACTGTATCGCAATGGAAGTCGGTGCAAATCAGGCTGGTTTGCGTTATGAAAACGATCTATTGGTTGAAATTTTATCCCCGGGTACTAAACGCCTATATTGGCAAAATAGCCATAAACAGCATATGGTGACAGTGGATTTAAACCAAAGGTATACCTTAAGTGATGAAATGGTACAGCAATTACTACAACCAAAGTTACGCCAAAAAGAAGTACTCGGTGATAACAGCGTATTAATTGCACAAGTGCCGGCTTATCATGTCGGGGTATTAAAAGTGAACGGTAAAATTGAGCAGTTATTAAAAGCTAGCATTACCGCTTATTGGCTTTTTAACCGGGAAATCTCGGTTGATATGGTGGATACTCGCCTGCAAGCCTTAGAAGTGGCAGGACAAGAGATTTTAACCAAAGATAAAGTCAATTTGCGGGTAAACTTAGTGGCTAACTGGCACTATACTGACGTATTAACCGCGTTTGAAAAAACTGCGCAGCCGGTTGATTTATTGTATCGTGAATTACAATTTGGATTACGCGAAGCGATTGGTATGCGTACGTTGGATGAGTTACTTGAGAACAAAAATATTATTGATGAAGTGGTAACCCAACATATCAAAATGCGTTTAGATGGCTATGGTTTACAAACTGTTTCACTAGGGGTAAAAGACATTATTTTACCAGGCGATATGAAAGCGATTCTATCACAAGTGGTCGAGGCGGAAAAAGTGGCGCAAGCCAATGTGATTCGTCGCCGCGAGGAAACATCAGCAACCCGTTCATTATTGAACACCGCCAAAGTAATGGAAAATAACCCAGTAGCCTTGCGGTTAAAAGAGATGGAAACTTTAGAACGCATTGCTGAACGTATCGATAAAATCTCGGTAGTAGGCGGACTTGACCAAGTGTTACATGGCTTGGTAAATATCCAACCTAAAAGTGCGTGATAAAAAGAAAATATTAAGCCGCCATGTACAATCGCAGGGCGGTGTAAGGAATAAAAAAATGACACAATATAATCTATTACAGACAGAAAACGCCAAGCCAATCAAAATGTGGACTAAAGGGGTACCGGTAGAACCCGAGGCTAAAGAACAACTAACTAAAACGGCAAAACTACCATTTATTTTTAAACATATCGCCGTGATGCCCGATGTGCATGTAGGCAAAGGCTCAACCATTGGCAGTGTAATTCCAACATTCGGCGCGATTATTCCTGCCGCAGTTGGGGTAGATATTGGCTGCGGTATGATTGCGGTACAAACCTCGTTGATGGCGGCTGATTTGCCAGATAATTTATTACCATTACGTACTGAAATTGAAAAAGCGGTGCCGCATGGAATTACCCCAAAACACCGAGGACGGGATTATGGTAGCTGGCATGACGCCCCTGCTATTGTCGAACAGTACTGGCAACAGCTAGCGCCAGGTTTTAATAAGCTGACGGAAAAATACCCGCGCTTTTTAAAAACCAATAACTACCGTCATTTAGGCACATTAGGTACCGGCAACCACTTTATCGAAATCTGTTTAGATGAGGCCGATCGTGTTTGGATTATGTTGCACAGTGGTTCACGTGGCGTGGGTAATGCCATTGGCAGTTTTTTTATTGAAATGGCTAAAAAAGACATGGAAGTGCATATCCAAAACTTACCGGATAAAGATTTAGCCTATTTGGAAGAAGGTACAGAGCACTTTCACGATTATGTCGAGGCTGTGCATTGGGCGCAAGAGTTTGCAAGGCTAAATCGAGAGGCAATGATGCATAATGTGATTTTGGCAATGCGGAAAATTATCACTAAACCATTTACTACCCATATGTCGGCAGTAAATTGTCACCATAACTATGTTCAAAAAGAACAACATTTTGGTGAAGAAATTTTTATCACACGTAAAGGCGCAGTATCCGCACGTAAAGGAGAATTAGGCATTATTCCCGGCTCAATGGGGGCTAAAAGCTATATTGTGCGAGGACTGGGAAATAAAGAAAGTTTTTGCTCGTGTTCGCATGGTGCCGGCCGCGTGATGAGCCGAACAGCGGCCAAAAAGCAATTTACCATTGAGGATCAAATCAAGGCCACGGCCCATGTCGAATGTCGTAAAGATGCCAACGTGATTGATGAAATCCCAATGGCATACAAAGATATTGATGCAGTGATGACCGCGCAAAATGAATTGGTTGAGATAGTGCATCAATTAAGGCAAGTGGTGTGTGTGAAGGGGTAAAAATTATCGAGGAGCGCTCTTCGATGTTAACGGAGATATAAAATATGGTGAATCTTGATTATATTAATGGTTATCTAAAAGCAATGGCTTGTTTAAATGCGGAACCTAATCACTATTGTGATTATACAGTTAAGTTACTTGATCATAAAGGCCATTTTACGGATACATTGGCCCATCATTTTCAATCAATTGCCGATGAGCACGGAAAATTTTTAGATGCTCAGTTATGGCATATAAAACCAAAACAGATCACCGTTGATGAATTTATACAGCAAATTAATAAATGGTTTTTTAAGCAAAGCTATTCACCAACCTTGCATAGAGAAAACGGAATGAGGGGAGTTTCAGGTTTTATCGATATATTGTCCCACCTAGAATTAAATAAATGTTATCTATATGAAATTGAAACAATGCCACCAATGTGGTATGCGATACAATGGTGTGATTTACTGTTGGTTTATCAAAATAACTATTATTTAATATATTTTTGTTTAGATGATTAATTTTTGGTGATTGAAATGTGTAATTTATTATGGAAAAAATCTATGCTTTTCACTTTCATTAAAAATTATTTTTAGTGTTTATCAAGATAATTTCATTATTCAGTTTTGCATATAGATAAAAGATAACAAAAAAGGAGTGGTAATGAAAAAACCATTATATAAATTAAAGAATTATATTTTAAAATATCCCGTTCTATTTTGGGTAGTAGCTCTAACTTACATTGTGAGCGTAATTATTCTTACTATGAATAAAAGAGAAGCAGTTACTTTCTATTTTATTATTTCTTATGTTGTTTTGGGGGTGGGGTATACAATTTATTATAAATTTTATACCAGTAAAGAGCAGAAGAAATTTACAAAGGATTGGCTTAAAATTGTATTTACATTACCAAAAAAGAAAATCAACAAAAAAAAACAAAAAAAACACTCCGAAAAAGTATTACATCTAATATTATTTTTATCTGGCTGGGGAGCTATATTTGGTTGTTTAGCTTTTCTTACATTCTTGTTTAAATGTTACTGGTTAATTAGTTTTCTTCTTTTTATATTACAATTTCTTTCAGCTATAACGATAATGATAACTTATATAATTAAAAGAGAATTTAATGAGTTAGAAAAAATTATAGGTGCTGCTTTATTAGCTCTTATCTATATAGTGCTTGATTTCATGGGGGAAAATCAAGGGAGAACATTTGTCACTGATATGATATCTGTTTATCCAGAACAACTATCAACTATAACAAAAGGATTATATTGGCTTAACTTTATTTTAATCGGAAGTAGTTTATTACAGATTTTTGCTATAATTGGGTTTGAGTTAGCAAAGAACCAAAAGCTTTCAAATAGATTACCAAGTATAACTTACTTTGTTGTTTTAATAAGCGCTGTATTACCCTGCTTATTAATTATTTTCAATATAAATAATATTACTAATACCTTAATTTCTGAAACATATAAAGCAGATACAATAAATTATTTTAAATGCAATAATAAGATTATAAAAAACGTGCCTAATGATACTGCTCGTTATTTGAAGGTTGATGAACTAGAATTTCGGGCGTTTTATTTTGAAAAAGATAAAAGTGATATTCGAATGACAACTTATCTTTGTAATGGCTCAGATTATACTAACGTAGACATTCATAAATAATATATTGATCATAAATACTGAAATATTAATAATTAATTTTCAGTATTTATGATTGTAATTTATCGGCAGTATCCCCTATGTGTAAAAAATAGTTTTATCTTTTAAATGATAGTCACATATCCATGATTTTATTTTTTTATTAATTTAATTACCAAGATGGTAATTTAAATAATCGTCCTTTTATCCCTTCATCATGTAATACCAATGCAATTTCATTTTTATCGAAGAAAATATCGGTATCAAGAGGAATATCTGAATCAATTACAGTAATAATTTGTTGAATACCTAAATTAGAATATTGTCTTATAACGTTAAGAAGATTTATCTTTTTTCTGTCGTCTAACGATTCAAATATTCCATCGTGATAAACAAAACGAGGAAAGTTATCTTTAAGATGAGCACGTAATATAGCTAAATCAAAAGCTACACATAGTAATTTTTTATAAGTATGACCATCATCAGCACTTGTTGAACGACCCGCTTCATCTAAAATATCAGCACTAAAGTCAAAATGGCCTTTTCGATTAATTTTGACATTAAGTAATGCCATTCTTGAAATAACATCTTCAACAATGCGACTAAAATACAACCTAATTTCTGAAAATAAACTTGTTTCTTGTGTATTTTGTATCTCTAAATCATTTTCCATATCAATTCTGACTTTTTGAGATTGCTCATCTAATAATCTAATTTCAGTCCTAAGCTCCTGCAATTTGTGAATAAATTCTTTTTGTCTTTCTAAAAAAGCAATATCAGTTTTTAAGGTAATTAAATCATTAGATATTTGTTTATATTTATTAAAAATATCTGTTTCACCTAAAAAAGATAAAGTCTGTGTTCTTTCTTCACCTAATTGCAATAAAGTTTGATTAATATTTGTTAGCTCTTTTTTTATTGATGATAGTTCTTCTTTTAAATATGTATGTCGTTCTTCTGTAATAGCGCGGTTAAACTGAATAAGTTGATTAAAATCTTTTTTTAATTGTTCTGGGAAAAGAATACCGGCTTCTTTGTACAAGCTTTCAGCCTCATCAGGATCAAATAATATTTGTTGTTTTTGTAAAGATAATTCTATCTTTTTTCGATTAAAATCCAATGAGTAGCGATTTTTATTCAATGTAGCTATTTGCAAATCTAATTCATCAATGAGTTTTTTGGTTTTTGCTTGATCCACTGAGTGAAAATCGAACTTATCCAACAGTCTTTGTCGCTCATTAACATCCTGCTGTTTTAATAATAAAAGCCCATCAATCCGACTAATATCTTCAATTGAACCACCTAACTCTTGTTTTACTATCGTTTCTCTATCTTGTGCATCTTTAAGTTTAGCTTCCAGTTCATAATGCTTTACAATTAAATCAGAATTAAAACCAAGAATATGAGCAAGAAAAGGTTTCCAATCTTTATGTTTAGAGGCAAACTTTCTTAATTGAAAAACATCACGGTAATCATCTTGAGAACGTAATAAATAACCTAAAATTTTGCGATATTGCCATGGTTTAATCAAATAAAAATTTAATATACTGTCTAAAATCTCTTTCGCTTTATCAAATGACACATTTTCATGATCCCAATGTGCTAATTGCGTAAAATCTTGGTGTGAATCGGTGTGTTTCTTTATACTGATACGTGTTGCATCTGTAACACAGCGACGAATAGTGAGGTAAGAACCATCTTCTAGTTCCAACTCTAAAAAAAACACAAATTGCTTAAATATTTGTTTATGCTTAAATAAAAAAAATTCTGATTTTTTTTTAGATAAAAAACAAAAATCAAGTAATTTGCCTAACGTCGATTTACCTAAATTATGGGTATCTTTTTTCTTATTTTCAGGCAAGCGAATTTCAGCTTGAATTACGTTCAAACCTGATGAAAAAATAATAGTTTCAAATAAATCTGGTTTATTTGAATATAATTTAGATAGTTTCATTTATCCCCACATATTCGATTGAGTCAGTTTTTGCATGATACTCAACTAACCCTAATAAAAAAAGAAGATTAAGTGCAGGTAGAAATAAAAATTGACCACCTTCAACCGACTTTTTAGCATATTCTAATAAACCATCATATTTTTCTAGTCTCTTTTTCTTAATATAATAAAGTAATAAAAAAGACATGTTAATAATGGTCTTATCCGGGTGAGTATGTTTATTGGGTCTTAGCATCTTCATTCTCACCTATATCACAACTCCAATACATAAAAAACAACATGACATTCACTAATCGTTTATGTTTAGCTTGCCTCAAAATTGGCTCTCTATCAACTAATAACTTTGATAAGTAATTCATTATGTGATCAAAAGTCTGATAATCTTTTCTTTTTGCAATAATATTTAAACAAAACTCTTCTGCTGCAAGCTCATAACGTTCACGTAGTGCAGTATTTTCAGCTAAAGATAGAAAAGATTCAATTTCATTAACGTCTTTTAAGTAACGCCGCTTAAGCTCATTAGCATAAGCCTCAGTCATATTATTTAGCTGATTTTTTCTAGCGTAAGTGGTTCGCTCAATATTGATATTGGTCAAACTTCTATCAAGAGTTCGCGCTTGATTTGCAAATGCCTGGATAACTTCTGCTAAATCGTCAGGACTAACAATTAACGGACTATCGATAGGATCTAGATCAGCGATTCTCATTATTTCAGGATATCGTTTAAGATAAAGTTCTATCTGATTAATATCTATGATCTTTACTGATGCTATATCGACTTCAATATAGTCTGAAATCGTTTTACATATTTCACTCTCTGCATTACCAGTTAAACGACGATTAGTAAACAAGACATAATTATCCAGCTCACCTTTATCTTTTAACTTTTTGATACGAAGCAGTTCAGCACCAATTACGGTATTGGGGTTAGTTTTCTTTTCTTTATTATAAAAATCAGATTCAGAGCAATTACGATTATAGCCATTAGTATGTTTGGCTTGAATAATTGTTGTTCCAACCCAAGGTGAACTTCTACTGGGAAATAATTCGGCAGTACCAATAAATTTAGCGTCTCTCCCACCATCAGGACCCTTAGCAAATCCTTGTGTAGAAATACCCATTATATGCTGGCAAATAATAACAACTAATCTTTCAAATTGTTCATCACTCATATCTTCATAAGCATATTTCATGATATATGTATTCCTTACTACTAAAAGTGCCAAACATTATAACTGTGTTTATATACATAACAATAATAAGTTTATTATTTTACGAGCAAGTTCGCATTTTTGATACTTATTACTTTTGAGCTTTTACCGTTTTCTTTCTAAGAATCTTCTGAACTTCTTTAGTATCAATTTCCATGATGATTGCAATTTGTTCAACCGATACTTCTTTTCGAGCTAAAGCTTGAACCAATCGTTCTTTTTGTTCTCTTTCTTTTTTCTCCGCCAATTTTGCTATTTTCGCCTTTTCTTCAGCCACTTTAACTTTGTCATTTGCTACCGCCAACTTCTCTTTAGCAATCAATTTTTCTTCCTTACGGATGCGTTCAACCACTTGATAAGTCGGGACGTATTTTAGGCTTTGTTCTAACTCGTCCATAAGTTTAGTACTGCGGAAGCTGATATAGGATTTAGGGGTGATAATTAGGTGGTCGATTAGGTCGATATTCAAAATACGGCCGACTTGGATTAGGCGATCAGTGATATCTTTATCGGCATCCGACGGCGTCAGCGATCCTGACGGGTGATTATGAACTAATATCACGCGTGAGGCGTTTTTCATTACCGCAACACGAAATACATTCATCGGTTCAACATCGACCGATTTATAACTGCCAAGCGCAATCAGTTCGATATACAGGATATAACCAGCTTGATTCATGCCAATCATCCAAAGATGTTCTTTTTCTTGGTCGATTTGGTTATCACGCAATAACACACGTTGCATAATGCTGTAGACATCGTCTGTGCCTTCAATATATCGTTTGTCATGCTTGGTTAGTTTTGTATCCATTTTATCACCTTGTAAAATCAATTAAAAAATAATATAGCATATTTTTCTTAGACTTAGCAGTAGTTAATTAATCTTGGTCATACCTGTGATGATTATTTTATGCTTGCCTGATAGGTTCATCATAAACTGCAATAAAAATCATTTAGCATTTTAGTTTGGATTCTAATTTTACTAATTTTTATTATAAAACGCCTAAAATAACAGCAGATAATTCAATATCAACAATCCAATCTAATAAGTCCAACAGTTTAAAATAGTTGGGCGTTTTTTTGACTAGTTCGGACAATTAATTATTGCTTCAAAGCAAGCTTACTTGATATTTTTTGTATCCCACCAATAAAATAATGACAGCATAATAATATTGCCGGATATATTATAAAATTGAGGGTTATCATTGATGTGATACCTAACATCCCCATAATAAAATCTAGATTAAAAGCAAATTTATTAGTATCTTCCATTACTAACATTTGGACAATAGGCGGCATTGCGGGAATTATAATACCAATTAGCACGCCGAAAATCACTAAAACCATCGGTCGTTTTATTTTATTTAAAAGAAAGATTGAAATCAGAATAAAACAGAAATAACACAAACCATAACATATCAAATAATATAATTCTGGTGGTAAACGATGATGTTTTCTTATAATTATTGAATAACACCATTGGTAACTTAGATAGGCACCGATAAAATTAAATAAAACGATAATGACTAAATTAATTATTTTCACTAGCTTGTCCTTTTTTATCTTCAATCTTTTTTACCGCTTTTTCCAAAGAGGCAGGTAACAAATAAAGTTCTTGTAGACCATATTCATCTAAAACAGATGAAACGGCACGCGCACAATAAAAACCAATAAAAGTCGCATAATTACCATTAATAATTCTTTTTTCAATATTCAGCGCTTGCTCTCGTGTTAATGTGATTTCACGTTG
This sequence comes from Gilliamella sp. wkB308, assembly GCF_001690185.1. Taxonomy (GTDB): domain Bacteria; phylum Pseudomonadota; class Gammaproteobacteria; order Enterobacterales; family Orbaceae; genus Gilliamella; species Gilliamella apicola_I. The sequence continues at coordinate 32,636 of NZ_LZGN01000025.1, read as the reverse complement.
AGAAACATAATCACCATCTTTCGCATGGTATTTGATAAATTGTTCTATTGAAAAAGGGATGTCTCCATCATCATAAAAAGCTTCTGCTTGTCCTCGATATTGTCGCATGTAATCGCCATTAGGATCAAAAATCATGCATTGATAGCTAGTAGGGATTTTATATTAAATGTACAAATTTAATAAAAAAATGCTAAAGCTTATTTTTTGTTAATTTTTTCAGATTTGAAGGTTCTAATCATAAATTTTCATTTCTAAATAATTTGTTATCAATGATAATGAGTAAAATGCTTAAATTGTGTCAAAAGTTAAGGAATAATAAAAATGGAACAGCGAATAAAACAAAAACTTACCGAATTAGAACAACAATACCGTATCCATATTCTTTATGCCTGCGAATCGGGCAGTCGAGCGTGGGGGTTTCCTTCGCCAAATAGCGATTATGATGTACGTTTTATTTATGTTCATCCATTAGATAGATATTTAGCCATTGATAATCCTGAATCACATTTTACTTTTCCCATAGACGACGAACTGGATTTACAAGGTTGGGATTTGAAAAAGACCCTACAGTTAATCCGAAAATCCAATACTACGCCGTTTGAGTGGTTGCAATCTCCAATTATTTATCAGCAAAATCAATCAATTGCTCAGCAATTATGGCAATTGTGTGCAGACTTTTTTAATACACGTGGTAACATCTATCACTATTTAGGTATTGCTAAAAGCTCGCTGCAAACTATCGATGGCAAAGAGATTGGTGTTAAAAAATTGTTTTATGTGTTAAGACCTTTATTGTGTGCTAAATGGTGTTTAGAAAAACGGCAAATCGCTCCTATGGCAATAATGCCATTATTAACACTATTACCGGATAATTTAAGACAGCAAATAAATGATATTATTAGATTAAAAGCAACTATGGTGGAATCAGCATCGATAACTATTGCGCCAGAAATCTTATCGTTCATTGAACAATCCATGATTGATATCAGTGCAGAAGTTGAGTCTATCACTGAACAGCATTTTAAGGCAGATAAATTAGATCGCTTTTTTATACAAACGTTAATGAGCTTAAAATAAGGAAAGGAACACGACATGACAATTGATGATTTAAAAGCACAAAATCTCATTTTGTTTGAAGTGATTAGTGGTAGTCGTTCGTTCGGATTAGCTACCGAAACATCGGATACAGATATCAAAGGGGTGTTTTATTTACCTAAAGATAAATTTTATGGACTCGAGTATATTCCGCAAATTAGTAATGAAACCAATGATATCGTCTATTATGAATTAGGTCGTTTTGTAGAGCTTTTACTTAAAAATAACCCGAATATTTTAGAAGTATTGGCTTCTGCACCCGACTGTATTTTATATCAGCATCCAATTATGCAGCAGTTAACCCTTGATCTATTTTTATCCCAACAAACTAAACAAACCTTTGCTCACTATGCCATGTCACAAATTAAAAAAGCCAAGGGATTGAATAAAAAGATTAATAATCCAGTCGAGGTGAAGCGTAAAACGGTCCTTGATTTTTGTTATATTATTCAAGGTCAGCATGCTTATCCCCTCACCAATTGGTTAAATGAAAAGCGTTTTGATCAACACTTATGTGGTTTGGTGAATGTTCCACATAGTCGAGATTTATATGCCCTTTTTTATGATGCATCAGGGGATTGTGGTTATCATGGTATTATTCAACAGGATGATTCGACCGAGCTGTGCTTGTCTTCAATAAAAGTCGACACCCCAGTAATTGCTTACTTAAGTTTTAATCGTGATGGTTTTTCATCGCATTGTCGTGATTATAAGGCTTACTGGCAATGGGTTGCTAAACGTAATGAACAGCGTTATCGCAGTAATATTGAAAATGGTAATGATTTTGATGCTAAAAATATGATGCATACCATTCGCTTATTACAAGTTGCTCATGAAATTATGACCAAAGGCACCATTACCAATAAACGCACTAATCGAAACGAACTGCTCGCAATTAAAAATGGTCAATTAAGCTATGACGAAATTATGAATATGGCCAAATCATTATTTGATGACATTGAAACCGCAACACTAACCACAACCTTACCTGAAATGCCCGATTCAGATGAAATTATTGCTCGGTTAGTTAAAATGCGGGAGTGGTTATATAATCGATAGTAAGTAATAAAAAAAACAATCAGCTAACGAGTAAATTACGATAATTCTTCTTAATCTCTAAACAATAAAATTATAGATGTTTATTTTTAACAAACACGACTCTTTCAAACAGCATATTTATCACCCAAGCCATTCAATCCGAGAGGTTTATTTTGAATCATTCACTCTTTTTTGATACAGAAATAATAATAGATACCACTATAAAAAATTATGGAATATATACAATTGAGGAAAGAGAAATCAATTACCAAAATGTTTCAAATTATAAAAATGAAATATCCAAATCATTAAGGTTATATAGAAATAAATCCCTAAATTTTTACTAAACAGGAATATGTAAATTTTTGACTTCATAGCGAACACCTGACAAATTTAAATTACTAAAAAAGTAATCAATTTGGTCATGTGTGTATACCCCACTTATCACGCTTTTTTTTAGTTTTACTTTTTTATTTTTAAAAGTTATAAATAATATATATATAGGATGCCATTTCCCTATCCATCTTATCCTTTTCCATAGTATCCCTTTAGGTGGATACTTGAAATATTCGACCTTAATGATTTTAACTTCAAGATCTTGGCAAATTGGAATATAAATTTTTGGTCTAATTTTTCGTAAAATAATAATGCTTTTCTTTGTGATATGGAAAGTTGGAGTCATGCATAGCCATGCTAAAATAGTAGCAGGAAAAAACCACACACCGTGAATTGAAAATAATAATTCATCAACACCTATAAATAAATTTATAACAGCTAGAAAAATAAAAACTAATAACAAAAGAGACCAAAATAAAACACCAAAAGTCAGTGCTGTTGATATAATATCCATAAAAGATTTTTTTAATGGTTTATTTTGTTTTCTTTTTGTATTCATTTTTACTATGTTTTTTAACGATGATAAATCTATTATTTTCAATGGAATTATAATTTATTATTTTATAATAATTATTTTTAAATACCAAATTCTAAAAATCAAAATTATCCCAATGAATATGATTGAAAAATATTTTTTTAGTATAAAACGAATGTATTATTACTCTATTTCTAGACAGCTTTACTAATTAGGTCATTTATCATAATTTCTATAATACTTTATCTTAAGATAACCCAATATTGATATTCATCACTAATGCTAATTAATTACTGTTCAAGTGAGTATAGTTGACGTTCTGATAACCCGTTTTTTATAACAGGAAAGTTAGATTTACACATATTACCAATTATTTAACGTGATTTAGAATGTCTATTGATTAACTAACATAAAGGAATTGATGACCCATATGAACTATCCACAACTTTCGATGAACAACTTATTATGGCGTTTCAATCAAAAAACCAACACAAGTGTTGGCATTTTCTTACTACCTTATTCGCTCAACAATTTTTTAATTCAATAGAACAAAATGATTTAGTGTATATCCTTGTAACCTGATACAACCGTTTAACTATTTATATGCAACCAATACATAGCCTCATAAGGTTGTAACACCATTTCTGGCTTTAATATAGTTTGGTTTTCATAATTACCTAGCAATCTTTGCCAATGACGATTTTCAAACCCATTAGGTAATTGCCATTTAACCGTATTTTCGGTCAGATTGGCTATCACGAGTAACGTTTGATTATTCCAATGTCTGGCATAGCACCAACAATTAGCAACATCAGGCGTTAGATCTTGATAGTCACCGAAAATAAAGATCGGATACATTTTGCGTAATTTGATTAAGGTTTGATAGCAATAGAAGATTGAATTGGGATCGTCAAGCGCTGCCTTAACATTGATTTTTGAATAATTATTTGCCACCTCAATCCAAGGTTTACCTTGGCTAAATCCGGCATTGGCAGTATGATCCCATTGCATTGGCGTTCGGCTATTGTCGCGTGACTTACTGGCAAGAATCGCTAACATGTCAGACTCTGACATACCTTCGGCAATTTTTTCTTGGTAGATGTTAAGACTTTCCACATCTTTATATTGCGAAATATGAGTAAAATGGGGATTTGTCATCCCGATCTCTTCACCTTGATAAAGGTACGGTGTGCCTTGTAGTCCATAAAGAATCATCGCCAGCATTTTAGCTGATTCGCTGTGATATTGATCTTCATTACCTAAACGTGACACAATACGAGGTTGATCGTGATTACACCAGAAAATTGCATTCCACGCCTTACCGTGCATACCCTTTTGCCAATAGCCAAGTATTTTTTTGAGTTCAAGTAAATCGGGCTTAGCCAGCGTCCATTTTTCCCCATTTGGATAATCAATTTTTAAATGATGAAAATTAAACGTCATTGTCAACTCTTTACCATCCAATGCGGCATATTTTTGACAGTTTTCTAATGTAGTGGATGACATTTCGCCCACTGTTTTTAAACCATTAGGTAGGAAAACATCTCGGCTTATCTCTTGCAAAAATTCGTGTATTTTGGGGCCGTCTGTATAATATTTTCGACCGTCCCCTTGGACATCATCCGGAAAGTCTTGCTGTTTAGAGACCAAATTAATCACATCCAGCCTTAATGCATCGACGCCTTTATCCGCCCAAAATTGACACACATTTTTAATCTCTTGGCGTACGGTTGGATTTTCCCAATTGAGATCGGCTTGCTGTTTTGCGAACAGGTGTAAATAGTATTGTCCTGATTGCTCATGCCACTGCCAAGCGTTACCGCCAAATTTTGACCGCCAATTGTTGGGTTCTGAGCCGTCAGCTTTGGCATCTTTCCAAATATAAAACGATCGAAAAGGACTGGTTTTATCTAAGGCAGATTTAAACCATGGATGCTCTGTTGAAGTATGGTTAAATACCATATCCATCATAATACGGATATCACGTTCATGCGCTTGCTTAACCAATAATTCAAAGTCGTCCATCGTGCCATAAGCCGGATCAATATCATAATAATCCGATACATCATAACCATTATCAACTTGCGGAGAGGGATAAATTGGCGTTAACCAAATCGCACTAATGCCCAGATTTTTAAGATAATCCAATCGGCTTATAATGCCTAATAAATCTCCCGTTGAACCAGTACCACTGGCTTGAAAACTTTTGGGATAGATTTGATAAATAGTACCATTTTGCCACCAAGGGATTTCGTTCGTATTCATTGTTTGCTCTTAATTATTCATCTGTCATAAATTAACCGTTCCATAATTGAACGGTTAACGGTTATTGAATCGTGTTTAGCGAATATCTAACGTACCTTTTTTCAATTTTATTTTATAAACAACTGATGTTAAAACAATAGGTACGACAATTGCCACAATCATAGCTAATGCATAAATTCCCCAATAAATCGGTTTAATGGATAAAATACCAGGTAATCCACCCACACCTATACCATTAGATAATACACCATGTAAACCACAGATTAACCCAGCACTCGCCGCTCCAATCATGGCGCAGAACATTGGGAATTTATAGCGTAAGTTGATACCGTACATAGCTGGCTCAGTTACACCTAGGTAACCTGATATCGCAGCCGGTATGGAAACTTCACGCTCATTATGTTTTTTACTGATTAGAATGATGCCAACAACGGCTGAAGCTTGAGCAATATTGGATAAGGCAATAATTGGCCAAATCGGTGTACCACCCATACTATGTGTCATCTGCATATCGATAGCTAATGTAGTATGATGAATTCCTGTAATAACCAAAGGTGCATAGAAGAATCCAAAAATAGCCGAACCAATGAAGGCATAATCACCCGTCATTAGGTATTTAACCACATAAGCAATACCATTGCCCAACATTCGTCCGATTGGTCCTAAAAGAAAATGTGCAAGGACGACGGCTAATAGTATTGATACAATTGGTACAATCACTAAAGTTAGGTAATTAGGGACAATTCTACGTAATCGAGTTTCAATCCATCCTAACGCTAAACCGGCAAAAATAGATGGAATCACTTGTGCTTGATAGCCGACTTTTTGAATCGTAAACCAACCAAAATCCCACACTTCGGGAATCTTTTTCCCTAGATCATAAGCAGTCATCAGTTGTGGGGAAACCAATGTTATCCCTAAAACAATCCCTAACACAGGGGAACCGCCCATTTTTTTGACTGTAGACCAGCATATGGCTACTGGTAGAAAGTTGAAAATCGCTTCACAAGGTAACCAAAGAAAACTATGAATAGGTACCAACCAAGTATAAGTGTCAGTAAGTGGTTTATCATTTATAGTTGGCATGTCACCAATCACGTTACGTAAGCCGAGTAATAATCCCCCCGCAATCAGTGCGGGTAATAATGGCACAAAAATTTCAGCTAAATTTGAAATTAAGCGTTCAAACCATGACATATTTTTTTTAGCTGAGGCTTTTGTTTGCTCTTTAGTCGCTTCATCAATATTTAATCGATCAATCAATAATTTGTAATAACTATCAACATCCGTTCCAATAATAACTTGAAACTGCCCAGCATTATTAAAACACCCTTTTACAAAAGGTAATCCCTCTATGGCTTTTATATTGGCTAATTTGGGATCAGACAGTGCAAATCTTAATCGTGTTAAACAGTGAGTAACACTCGCAATATTTTCTTTTCCACCCACACAATCAATTAATGCGGTTATCGATTCTGAGGCGATATTAGGATCTTTAGCCATCTCCAAGTCTCCCTATCATAGATATTTAGCTGAATTAGCTATTAATACATTGGCTATGTTTGAATTAGGATTTAGCATAGATTGAAAAAGACAAACAATAAATGGGAACGTTCCCTATTTGTGATTGATCTCACATAAATAATAAAAACTATAATAATTTTAAATTGTTATCGCTATTTATTAACAGCCAGTTGGCAAGGGATAGTCACCGTTTTGAGTTCAACTTCATCGGTTAACATTCGGAGTAATTCATGAGCGGTATAAGTTCCAGCTTTATCAAAACCTAACTCCACAGATAACGTTTGTGGAAAAAGAAAACGGAGCAATTCACTCTGTCCGATACTCGCAACAATGGTATTATTAAGTTGCTTTTCATGAAGATATTTATGCAAACCTAACGCAAGCGTTTCAGTCGCACAAACAATAGCAGAAGGTGATGATTTAATGACTGTTTGAGCAAGATGATAGCCTGACAGGTAACTTAAGTTTCCTAAACAAGCATTAGGGGTGATTTGATGAAGCTGACAAAAATCCAGATAAGCTTGATAACGTAGCGCACCGGTAGTTTGGTCTTGTTGTTCAATACCAATAAAAGCAATATTACGCTGTTTTTGTTGATGATATAAATGCTCAAGTAAGTGAGTTACTGCACCGATATCATCGTAACAAACACACATATGATTAGGGAATGAACGAGCAATAACCACACTCTTATTTTGCCAGAAAGACAATACTCCCTTATCCAATCCTGTAAAGGCAAAAACCACGACACCGTCAGCCTGCTTATCTTTCAACATGGCTAAATGTTCTTCAACCTTTTCAACATTAAATTGGCTTTCCATAATAATCGGATCATAGCCATGTTGATAAAATATTGGCAGCATACTACTGACAGCTTGATTTTCAGACATCGACTCAAGACGAGTAACAATAATACCAATCACTTTATTACCATAACCTCGCATTGCTCTTGCAGATTTAGACGGCGTAAATTGATATTGTTCAATAATGGCATTGACTTTATTACGTGTTGCTTCTTTCACCATTGGGTCATGGTTAATTACTCTTGAAACCGTTGATTTGCTTACTCCGCTAAGTTTGGCAATATCCTTAATGGTTAAGTGGCTCGATGACTTGCTCATAATAATTTTGCTGAATAAAGATCAATAAAATTATAGTAATATAGTTTCAACAAAATTGCGATACGGTAGCTGTTTGGATGATATTAAAAATCATGAAATATTGGTATACCTAAATTAATGTCTAATGGTAGAATCAGGTTAAAATTTAACAGGTCATTAGTAGTACTGTTTAACTCAATATCTCACTTTACGACAAGCGATTAAACATGAAAAAATTATATTTACTGTTAGGTTATATCTTATTTTTTGTCAGTTTATCCGGACACGCATCAAGTAATGTCACCAAAATAGCTACCGTTAAAGAACAATTTAAAACTGCTCTATTATGTCAATCAAAGCCTTTTGCCATCGAAGATAAAAAAATCATTGCTGAACTTGAAAAACAAAAAATTACCATAAAAAACAAACAACAAGATAATATCACTGGAATCGAATACCATTTTAAGCAACCTATCAAAATCAAGAATGTATGGGTGAATATGATTCGTTATGAAAGCGATAATTTTGTCACATCTTTTTATGCTAAAGCCAAAGGGGATATGCACAAGTTCGCTAAATTGATTGGTGCTAACACTATATTGCGTAGCTGTGAAGAACCCATTCCTTTGAATGATACAGACATATACCGAAAAGATATTACCCCTATTACGGACAATAAACTTTACCCTGATACTATAATTATTGGTCAGGATAATGACTCAAAACCGAATGATTTTTATTTTATTTGTTCTAAAGTTGAGGCTAATGAGCCTTAATTTTTTGCTTAATGAATATTATCCTATTAATTTATTTATATTATGTTATGCACTTGTCTTAAACACTGAGCAACATTGGTAATGTGTGAATTTCATATTAGGTGGTACTTGGTTATAAACTTTTCGATTGAATGCATCAATTCATTCTAATGGTGTCGAATCTTGATGCAGATTGCTTATGTACTTTGAGCCAATAAAGATAGCAAACACTCTTTAATTCTCATGTTTGCTTGACTTAAATCAATCGTACAAAAAAATAGCTGATGATTTTGAATGGTAGTATATTCATTAATCGATTGATTTGTTGTTGGATATAACAGCATACCTGATGCAGAATAGGATAATCGGTCATCACTTCTTTCTTGACTTCTTACATAAGCATAAAGTTGGTACAAATGATCTGTCTTAAAAGAAAATTTGTTATGATTAAAAATTGAGGTACATTTAGTATCCACAATTAAGCGAGAATGAGTTTTGTTATTTTCTATAATTAAATCGGTGATCATTTCTGGCATAAACTGTCCAATGTTGTCCGTCGATTGGGTACATTGCCATTTAAACCTTTTTCCCGACTCGATTTGCCATTCATTTGGATCGAGATTAACCCGATAAAAACCAATTACCGCTTTCTCAAATAATGCTCTTAACCACTGATCAGTTTTCTCCAACGTATTAAGTGTTTCTTTACCGAATAATTCTGTTGGAATAGATAAACTATGAACCAATTTAGCCACCGAAACTAATAGATTATCATGAGGATTTGATCGATTGAACTGATCGATAACAGGGTTGTAATAGTTAGATTTACCGATTTTTAACTCTTTAAAACGATTGGTTATTTGTTTGCATTGCTTAATCAATTTATCATTATTTAATTGCCTTAATAAAACATGAGCAGCACCATGAATATATTGATTTTTGGGTGTATTATTTGTTAATCCATCATATCGACAATGGATTTTACCTTTTTCAAGTAATAATTTACGTGCGGTTATTAAATAATCAATTTTCCCTCTAACACGTGTTAAAACTTGCTTTTTAGGTTGATAACTGTTAGATAATGAATAACGCAATCCTTTGTGTACTGCCTTGCAATAAATCTCAGCAGCCAGCTCAACAATTTTTTCAGGATTTTCTTCAAAATTTATTCGCTGCTGTTTATCAAGCTCTTTATAATAATCTGATGCATACAATAAAAGTAACCATATGTTTTTAATAGGTATTTTATTTAATGTGGTATTTTGTCTTGTTGTCGATTCAGTATTCATTGAAATTATTTATATGCAATCTTAATAAGTTTCATTGCTTTGTTAAGTTTATCTTTTTCATCAAACCAATACTCTTCCAATAAAGGTTTAATTTCTGTATCAATAATATTTTGATACCAAACTAAACCTTCACTTTTCGGTATAGCTCTATGATGAGTTAAATAACTATGACCAATAGCAAAAGCACTTCCTAACATTCTATCTTGAGCAATGAATTCATTTAATTCATTCATTCTTTCTCTTATTTCTTCTAAAAGCTTACTATTGAGCCCTGTTTTTTTAATCATATAGCGTAACCATTTTTCTGAAAAATTAGGATCTAAAGTAAAAAACGCAAAACGTCGACGTAATGCAAAATCGACTAATGCTAAAGATCGATCCGCTATATTCATCGTACCAATGACATATAAGTTATCGGGAATATATATTCCGTTTTCTTGTTCACGGCGATAGGTCAATTCTAATGCTTCACTCGGTATTCGCTTATCAGCTTCAAGCAGCGTTAGCATTTCACCAAAAATCTGTGCCGGATTACCTCGATTAATTTCTTCAATAACCATAACATATTTAGATTGAGGATCATTTCTGGCTTGATGAATTATCTCCAAAAATGGACCATCGATCAGCGCTAACTTACCTTCACTGGTAGGGCGAAAACCACGAATAAAATCTTCATAAGATAGATTAGGATGAAATTGAATTGCTCGAATATTATTTGAATCTTTATAACCAATAATAATATTAGCTAACCTTTTAGCTAACCAAGTTTTACCTGTACCAGGCGGGCCTTGTAAAATGATATTTTTCTTTTTTGTTATACTGGATATCATTTGTTGCAATTGCTGTTTATCGATAAAACAGTCTTCTTGAATTAAATTTTTTAATGTATAAGGATGCCTAACAAATAATGGATCATCAATTAATGGTGCATCAATATCTGGTTCATTTTCCATGATTTCTCCTCTTTTTCCATCAATATTATGATTAAGTAACCGATATTTACCATTCCCCAAAAACTGAAAAAATTTTTTATCTTTCATTCGTTGTAAAGTGTAAGTTAACAAGTTACTTGTAACTCTATTATTTGGAAATTCCTCCTCAAGTTGTTGTCCGTATTTATCCAGCAACTCTTTACAATTAAAAACATTACTTCCGTTATCTTGGCAAAGCTCTTGGATGAATTGTAATAATATAATTTGCCATTGATTATTAGATGCTAAATTTTCATTAATTAATGTGCGATTTTCATATTTACGTAGTGCAGTGAAATAAAGCTCAGGAAAAGAGTGAATAGGAAAGTAATCTTCGTTAAATCTCATTGCTAAATCATCGAGCAATTTTAGGTAAACATTACCATTAAAATGCTCTTTAGATAATCGATCATCTTTTATCAACTCCAATTCATCAGTAAGATAAGTTTTTGAAGCCTTATCCAATACGACATAGGCGTGAGGACGAATCCAAAATAAACCACTTGTTAATTGCCATGGAAAATATGACTGCGACATGATCAAGTCAAATTTTTGTTCAAACTCATCTCGATAGTTTTCATCAGCATTAGAAAACTTCAGTGCAGTAGCATAAAATTCCCACAAATTATCAATCTCTTGTTGTTGATTTTCAGAGTTGGTAAAAAACCAAGACAATTGATTATTAAGTAATGGTATGCCCTCAAAAGAGTTAGGGACGGATTCTTCAATATTAAGAAATTCAGCCCACTTTTTTGCAATTTCTATTCTTGTCGTTTCTTTAATATGTCGATTAAATGTTCCTAATGCAGTAAATGGACAAATATCCTGTAAACCTTTATCGAGTAAATAAGAAAGCTTAAACTCGGTGGCCAGCTGATTGACAAATTCCATTAATATTGAACGTTTGCTTTTGTCTAGATAAATTAATAAATTATCTGCAATAGCTTCATAAAAACGTACCCAACTGAACAATTGGGTACGATTGGCAACATCACCATAACGTGATCGCCAATAAGGCGCATTCCGAAAATAGTCAATATCCTGTGGTTCATTATAGAAAGTAAAATTGATTAATTGTTTTGATAACCATTCATCATCTTTAACACTCCAAATAGTGGCTATATTGGTATAGAAAAACCATTTTTTATTTAGATTCCCTTTTTGCCAATTAACTTTTAATAACTTTCCATCACCATAATTTTTTGTCACAATGCCGGTTGCTTTAATCTCCATGACCGAAACAGCTTGACCTTTATTATCAAAAGGTAAATTCTTTTTTAAGTTATAAGTGGATTTAATCGCAACTCGATCACCAACTGAAATGGTACGTACGGTATTTAAGTATTTATTATCGTAACCATTTTCCCAAATACCTAATCTAACAAAACGTTCTGTTTGGTCTTCACCACCATTAAACTTAGCGCTTAAAAACCAATATGTTTTTATTGCTTCCAATATTTTTCCTTTCAAAAGTAGATAATCTATTGTAAAGATAAATTTTAGAAACGAAGTTTAACTTAAAACAAGATAAAAAAGTGAACAAATCTAATTAAATATGTGATACAGGTCAAATTTTCAAAAAAAATACTTAAATAACCATTAATATCATTAAATATAATTGACAAAAAATAGCTTTTTATTCATGTTAAAAACCTATTTCTTAACACACTGCCTTAACTTATAAGCACTTCCCCACTCTAACATGGCGTCATGCACTTGTTTTAAACTTTGTCCAACATCGGTTAAAGTATATTCCACTTTCGGTGGTACTTGGGCATAGACTTTGCGATGAATTAATCCGTTTTTTTCCATGGCACGTAGGTGCTGGGTTAACACTTTTTGCGATATTCCGTCTAAGGATTTTTTTAATTCTCCAAAGCGTTTTGTACCTGTTAATAAATCACGAACAATTAAGACTTTCCATTTATCGCCCATTAACATAAGCGTAGTTTCGACTGGACAAGGGGGTAAATTTTCATTGAGAGACATATTAAAAATCCTTTAAATTCAATTATAGTATTAATTTGGTAACTATATTACTGTTTAGTACCTACTTTACAATAGATACTTAGAATATTAATCTAAAAACATTCATTACTTAAAGATTTTTCTTAACATAACCTAAAACCAGAATCCAACAATATTATTAAATTGAAAAGAATAAAGGAGTAAAAAGATGAAAATAGCTGTTATTGGTGCAAGTGGTAAATCTGGCAGTCTGATAGTTAAAGAAGCAATTGCACGTGGGCATGATGTGACGGCAATTGTCCGTAATCCAAATTCTCATGTTAATCCTAATGCAAAAATCTTAGTTAAAGATCTGTTTGATCTGACTTATGAAGATTTGAAACCTTTTGATGTTATTGTCGATGCATTTGCAACATGGAGCCTTGAATCACTTCCTCAACATCAAACTAGTTTAAAACATTTAACCGATATTTTAAGCGGTAAACCTAACCGTTTATTAGTTGTTGGTGGTGCAGGTAGTTTATATGTCAATCCTGAACATACTGTTCGTTTAGTTGATACACCGGAATTTCCAGAAGAGTTTAAACCATTAGCTAATAATATGGCTAAAGCGCTCGATGAATTAAAAAAATGTCAGGATGTGAACTGGACTTACTTAAGCCCAGCTATTGAGTTCATTGCCGATGGCGCAAGAACAGGTCACTACAAAGCAGGCGGTGAACAGGTCTTATTCAACACTCAAGGAAAAAGCCAAATTAGCTATGCTGATTATGCCATAGCCATGGTTGATGAAGCAGAAAATGCCAAACACATTAAACAACGTTTTACAGTAGTGACAGAATAAGATAAAAATCTATTTTATATAGTGAACAGCTAATGCCTGTTCACTATATGATAGCGCTTTTTATTGCTGAATTTTCAATTTAAGCGTGATTAATCAAATTACTGGTACTATTCTACACCAATTTGACAAGTCATTTTGATTTCTCGATTATCCGTGATTTCTAAGTTTGACAATACCACAAGCTGTGGAAAATGGGGTCTTAAAAATTGTGAAAGCATCGGTCTTAATGTGTGGTTAACCAAAAGTACAGGCGGTGCACCAATGGCATCTTGCTGATTTAAAGCCTGCTTAACTTGTTGAATAATATGATCCGCTAATCCCGGCTCAACATTACTGGTATTTTGGAGTGCTTGTAACAACAATCGCTCCAAATTCACATTTAAACCAATGACATTAATTGCTCCATTGCCCGGAAACCATTGTTGTGTTATCACTCTTCCTAATGCTATTCGCACTAAGCTAAGTAATTGATAAGCATCGTTTTGATTTGGTGCATGTTCACTTATGGTTTCGATAATTGTGCGCATATCACGTATTGACACTTTTTCGGCAATTAAATTTTGGAGTATTTTATGAAAAGTCGTTAACGTAATAACGCCCGGTATAAAATCCTCCACCAATTTTGGAATATCTTGTTTAACATGATCCAGTAACTCTTGTGTTTCCACTCGTCCTAATAAATCACTGGCGAACTGTTGTAACAAATGATTAAAATGCGTCGCAATCATGGTGCTGGTATCAACAACGGTATAACCTAAGATTTGAGCATTTTCTTTATTGCTAGCATCTATCCATACCGCAGGCAAACCAAAAGCAGGCTCGGTAGTGGCTATTCCGTCAATGGTTTCTGCCACATTACCCGGATTAATCGCTAACCATTTGTTATTTACGATTTCACCTTTCCCTATTTCCCCCCCTTTTATAAACAACTTATATTGATAAGGGGCAAGAGATAAATTATCTCGAATATGAACTTGAGGTGGCAAAAAACCAAACGTTTGAGCAAACTTTTTCCGTAAACTGCGTATCCGACCCAATAATTCACCATTCTGAGTCTGATCTACCATAGGAATTAACCCATACCCCACTTCCATTGCTAAAATATCTTCAATACTGACATCCGACCAAGATGCTTCAATATTACTGGGTGTCGTCGCTTGCGTATCAACTTGCTTAGTGCTGGCAGTCGTATCATTTTTTTTCTGCTTGTTAATCCACCAAGAAAGCAAAATTAATATTGCAGTAAACAGTAAAAACACCAGATTTGGCATACCCGGAATCAAACCCAATAATCCAATGACAACCGCAGTCAAGATTAATACTTGTGGATTTTTAAACAACTGGTTTAGCATCTGTTCACTGATGTTTTCTTGTGATGTGACTCTTGTCACGATCACGCCAGCAGCCGTTGAAATAATTAAAGAAGGGATTTGAGCAACCAGACCATCACCAATAGTTAATAATACATACGTTTGCCCCGCATCCGCTAGTGCCATACCATGTTGTACGACCCCAACTAACAGCCCGCCGATAATGGTAATTGCCATTATCAATAAGCCAGCAATGGCATCACCCCGAACAAATTTACTTGCCCCGTCCATTGAACCATAAAAATCGGCTTCTTGGGTGACTTCGGCTCGGCGTGCTTTGGCTTCGTCTTCACCAATTAATCCAGCATTAAGATCCGCATCAATAGCCATTTGCTTACCGGGCATACCATCTAACGCAAAGCGAGCCCCGACTTCGGCTATTCGCCCGGCCCCTTTGGTGATAACCATAAAATTAATAATCACCAAAATGATAAAAACTACAATACCTATCGCAAAATTACCACCTACCAGAAAATGACCAAAGGCTTCAATCACCCGACCTGCGGCATTACTGCCAGTATGGCCTTTTAACAGAACAACCCGCGTTGAGGCAACATTTAATGACAAGCGTAATAAAGTCGCAAACAGTAACACAGTTGGAAAAGCCGCAAAATCAAGTACACGCTTAGTAAACAATGCCACAATCAAAATAATGATTGATAACGCAATATTGAAGGTAAAAAACAGGTCTAACATAAATGCAGGTAAAGGTAATACCATCATTGAAAGAATCAATAAAATCAGCAGTGGACCTGCTAAAATCTGATAATGCCCTTTTTTAAGCCCATTGGTTGATAAAAACGAAACTATTTTATTTTTAATCATGTGATTAATTACCGCCTTGGTTGATTTTCTGCTAATGATTCAGGTACTGGCAAATTGTTAGGTGTCATCGGTTTATCACCGCCATATTTATGCCACCGTTTTAATTGATAAACCCAAGCAAGAATTTGCGCAACAGCTGTATATAATTCGGTTGGAATGGTCTCGCCAATTTCGCCATAACGATACAAAGCCCTAGCTAGTGGTGGCGCTTCTAATTGTGGAATATGATGTTGATTGCCAATCTCCTTAATTCTTAAAGCAACCAAATTCGTTCCTTTTGCCAATACCTTAGGGGCGATCATGGTTTTTTCATCATAATGTAAAGCAACCGCATAATGCGTCGGGTTGGTTACAATGACATTTGCTTTAGCGACATCTTTCATCATGCGACGCCTTGCCATGGCTTGCTGCATCTGCCGAATACGGCCTTTTATTTGAGGATTTCCCTCTTGCTCTTTAAACTCATCTTTAATTTCCTGTTTTGACATCATCAGTTTTTTTAAATTACTCCAAATCTGATAAAAGATATCAAAGCCAACCATAGGAATAAGTGACAACACCATAAATAACCCACAAATTAAAATAAGATCTATCGCTTTAGTTAATGCGCTATTTAGGTACATTTTGGGAAGAGAAAGCAGGTTTGGAAACAAGTCTAATAATAACAATGAAGCAGCTAGGGTAATTAATATGACTTTTAGCATACTTTTAAATAATTCCGCTAAAATTCGTCGACTAAACATCCGACCAAAACCAGAAATCGGATTCAACTTTTTAAAATTGGGTTTAATTGATTGCCAACTAAATAACAAACCACCCACACAAAGCGGCGCCACAATAGCAAAGATAACCAATGCAAAAAACAGAGGAACAATAGCCCAAAAGCCTGCGGTCATCAACTCAATCAAATTTGTCAGAATACGAGATTCATCATTTACACGAAAAGAGACTTGCATCGCTGTTTTTATCATGATGATTAACTTTTGGACTAATGTAGAACCCATTAACCAAAATAGCATAATGCCCACCAACAAAATAATGACGGAAGTCAATTCTCGTGAACGGGGTATCTGTCCCTTCTCTTTAGCTTTTTTAAGTTTGCTATCGGTGGGGCGTTCGCTTTTATCTACATCACTTTCATTAGCCATGATGGGGGTTAATAGTATCTAACTGTCTAAATAGAAATAAAATAGTCACAGTATGAACTTAACACACTAAAGTTATTGGCTTGATTAAACGACAAATTAAGGTGTATTTAACGCGTTTGCAGTGAACACACCGCAATCATCATTAAACTTTTGCTCGTTTTGATGAGATTGTTTCGGTTTGTTGATAACCATTATTGGTATAAACAACCGGATTATGAATACTTTTTAAATGATCGATAGTTTGCTGAGTACGATGCATACGATTTTGAATAATCAAACCATTATCACGATTGATATTCGCTAATAACCGCGTAGTAGTTGTAATGGATTGCCATTGCTCTGCCAGTTCTGGATTTTCACTATAGGGGGAAGATAAATTGAGTTGTTTACTGGTATTAATTCGTTTTTCATCTAATAATTTTAATTCGATAAGTAATTGACTCTTTTTATTAATGATTTCATTAAGTTGATTGATAGAACTGTTTTCAATAAGCACTTGTTGCTCGGTCTGCAAAATGTCTGAAAGTGTTTGTAACATGACGGTTATTTTATTTAAGATGTCATTTAATTCTAACATTTTTATTTCCTTTCAAACTTTACTTACTATTCAATATTTTCAATCATCTGTTTGATAAGTTCATCAGCTATTTTTGTGGTGTTTATCACTAATTTACCTTCAGTAATAGCCTGTTTTATACTTTCAACTTTTTCCATGTCAATATCATTATGCGTAGACTGTAAAAGCGATAAAGTATTTTGACTTAATGTCACATTAGCACTGCTGGTCAGGCTATTTTTTGTCTGCTCAGATGATCGTGGGCTTTTTGGTTGCTCATTGATAACATCACGATTAAGTAATCCTGCTATTGTCGTTACCGATTTAGTCGCGTCTATACTCATAAAATACCTTTGATCAAAAATTTAATGATTTGTTTAGTCTAATTATCGGCAAAAATAAAAAAATCATTAATTTTATTTATCGAAAATTGTCACACCCGCTTGCGTAACAATACCTTCAACAATATTGCCAGAATTAAGTTTTACACTAATATGATCATCTAAGGCACCGTTATTAAGAGATTTACCTTTTGTCGCAATCACATACCCCTCTCCATTAATCAACACTTTCACCATTTGACCGGCCTTAATGTGCCAATTTTGTTGTAGCATTGAAGTTCGAATTGGCTCATCAAGATCGATGTTACGTAAAGCAATATGATTAATAATGTGCTGCTTATTTAAAATTACCGAATTGGCTAGAAGATCAAGTCGTCCCAACTTTGACCGTATCAATGCATCAGTAATGATAGTTCCTGCACTGATAGGTTTATCTGCGACAAAATAACGTCCCTCAGCACTGACTTTTATTTGCAAATACTGAGTTTTATTACCACATTTAACGCCAATGGTCATCGTACCCCACTGTTTTTTATTATTCAGTAGCGTAATTTTGGGCTCATCACACATTAACTGCGGTTTAGGCGAAATATAAGATATTGAAATATTATCGACAGGAACCGTTATATGTTTTGAAACTAAATCATTCACCGCTCTTTCAAATGAATCAGCCATCGCCATATTGGTCACCAATAATAGTGAAATAAGCTGTATTAATCTAAAAACCTTAATCATATTTGCTTGTTTTAAAATTATTTGTAAGCCGATTTTACTGTATGAACAATTTTATTGAATGTTGAAATAAAGACAATTTTTGTTGTTATTTATACGATGAATTTTTTTTGATTCACATAAAATTTTAAATATCAAACAAAGTGAGACGATTTTATGCTGAATAAATTAGACACCTTTATTAATTTTCATCAACAAGCATTAAATGTACGTGAAAAAAGACAAACTATCTTAGCATCAAATATTGCTAATAGTGATACACCGAATTATCAGGCTCGTGATATTGATTTTAATGCCGAATTAAAAAAAGCACTAACTCATCAGAATAATCGCCATCACCTACAACTTAATGTAACGTCGAATCAACATATACAGATCAATGCACCTGCTATGACAAATGTAAATATGCTTTATCGTATTCCTTATCAAGCATCCGCTGACGGTAATACAGTCGAAATGGATCAAGAACGCACAGCATTTATGGATAACAGTATCCACTATCAAAGCAATTTAACTTTTTTAGGTGAACAATTTAAAAATGTAATATCTGTATTACAGCAAGGATAATCAGTATGAGTTTTTCAATTTTTGCAATTTCTGGCTCGGCCTTAATGGCACAAACTCAGCGAATGAATGTCAGCGCCAGTAATTTAGCTAATGCTGACAGCATCACCAGCACCTCAGGAAAAGCATACCAAGCAAAACAAGTTATTTTTCAGGTGGATAATAACGGTGAACAAAATAGTATTGCTGGCGTTAAAGTCGCCCAAGTGATTGAAGACCCGGCACCCATGAACTTAGTTTATGAGCCACATCATCCATTAGCCGATGAGAAAGGTTACATCCAAAAACCCAATGTCGATGTTGTTGCCGAAATGGTCAACACCATATCTGCATCACGCAGCTATCAAGCCAATGTCGAAGTCATTAATACCGCCAAAAGCCTAATGTTAAAAACACTGACATTAGGTCAATAGTAAGGAGTGATAGATGGGTGTAACAAATGTGTCTGTATCCGAATCGGTAGGTGTAAACGGCATTCAAACCAAACAAAAAAGTACAACTGATGGAAATTCGAGTAAAGAATTACAAGATAACTTTTTAACGCTACTGATTGCCCAGATGAAGAATCAAGATCCAACCAACCCAATGGATAATAGTCAATTAACCTCGCAACTTGCTCAAATTAACACGTTAGCGGGGATTGAAAGATTAAATACTACGCTTGGTATGGTATCTGGGCAAATTGACGATAGCTTATCGGTCAATGCCAGCAACATGATTGGTAAAGGGGTAATGGTACCTGGCAATAAAATTTTAGTGGCGACCTCTGAGCTTGAAGGTAGTGATAACGAAACCGAAACCATTACCACACCATTTGGTTTTGAGCTAATGCGCGATGCGGATTCAGTCATCATTACGATTTTAGATGAAAATGGTAATGTCGTACGTGAAGTCGATTTAGGTTCGATTCCTGCTGGAGTTAGCTCCTTCACTTGGGACGGTCAGCTAAACGATGGCACCACCGCCCCAGATGGCAGTTATACCTTTTCGGTCAATGCCAGTTACGATGGACAAAAAGTATCTTCAACGTCACTTGGCTATTCGGTTGTCTATGGTGTGATAAACAGTAAAGTTAATAATAAAGTATTACTCGATTTAGGAATACTTGGTTCAATTAGTATTGACGAAGTACGTCAAATTCTTTAAAAGGGGATAAAATTCAAATGGGATTTTCTCAAGCAATTAGCGGCATGAATGCTGCATCAAAACAATTAGACGTCATTGGTAATAATATTGCCAATTCTGCAACCGTTGGCTTTAAAAGTGCGAGTATCTCATTTGCCGACATGTATGCCGGATCAAAAGTTGGTATGGGTGTGAAAGTTGCAGCCGTCATGCAAAATTTTGGTGACGGAACAACAACCGCCACTAACAATAGTTTAGATGTTGCTATTTCAGGCAATGGTTTTTTTCGCTTAGTGGATAGTAGTGGACAAATTTATTACAGCCGTAATGGTCAATTTCAATTAGATGCGGAGCGCAATATTATCTCGGCGGATGGTTTGCAACTCACTGGCTACTTAGCCACAGGAACACCGCCACAAATTGCACAAGGTGCAGCACCGGGACCGCTTAAAATTTCACAAGAAATGTTAAATGCTGCCGCCACGACAAAAGCATCATTACAAACTAACTTAAACTCAAATAGTACAGTACCTGAAAAACAGCCCATCAATGCACTTGATGCCGATACGTTCAACTACTCAACAACGCTGACAACTTACGATTCGCTCGGTAATCAACGTAATGTACAACTGTTTTATGTCAAAACAGCCGACAATCAATGGGATGTGCATTATCTTGACAGCAGCGATCCGAATGCAACATTACAAAAAATGGGGCAAATGGAATTTGATTCATCCGGTAAATTAATCAGTGATCCAGAAATGACCGTAAATATTAACGGTATTAATGGCTCGGCTGACAACACGTTTACACTATCACTGGCTAATAGCTCTCAACAAAATATGGGCAAAGAAGTAGGCAGTATCAAAACCCCTGTCGTTGATGGTTATGCACCGGGTGACTTAGTCGGGTACAACATCAATAATGACGGATCGATTTACGGTATCTATTCTAACCAACAAACCATGTTGTTAGGTCAAATTGCGATGGCGGATTTTGCCAATGTAAACGGACTAGAGTCAGCAGGCAATAACAATTGGCGTTCAACACTCCAATCAGGCGCTGAAGTATTAGGTATTGCAAACTCAGGTACGATGGGCGCATTAACCAGCGGTGCAGTGGAATCATCCAATGTGGATATGAGTCAAGAATTAGTCAACATGATTGTTGCCCAGCGCAATTATCAATCTAATTCGCAAACCATAAAAACGCAGGATCAGATACTCAACACATTGGTTAACTTGCGTTAATTGAGGAATAAATTATGGATCGCGTTATTTATACCGCCATGTCGGCAGCAAGTCAGACACTTCATCGGCAATCGATAACCAGTAATAACCTAGCCAATGTTTCAACATCGGGGTTTCGTGCCCAATTAGCCGCAATGAAAGCGGTGCCTATTGTTGGCAGCACTATGCCAACCCGAACAATGGTCACGGCAACCACTCCCACATTTGATGCCAGTATGGGGGCATTTAATTATACTGGTCGAGAATTAGATGTTGCTTTAGCCGAAGATAACTGGTTAGCAGTACAACTTGCCGATGGTAGTGAGGCTTATACCCGTAATGGTGCGATCCAAATTGATGAAGAAGGTACATTGCGTGTGCAAGGATATCCTTTAATGGGTGATGGCGGTGTACTAACCGTTCCGCAACAATCAAAAGTCAGTATCAGTTCAGACGGGACTTTATCAGCTTTAGGCGCAGGTGATAAACCGACCACCATAGCCCAAGTGGGTAAAATTAAAAAAGTCCAACTTAAACCCAACGAAATAATTCGGGGTGATAATGGCTTGTTTCAATTGACTGAACAAACACGCAATGCCCGTGGCGCCGTATTACCCGATAATCCCAATGCCAAATTGATGTCGGGCGTATTAGAAGGCAGTAATGTTAATCCCGTTGTCGCAATGGTTGATTTAATCAGCCACTCTCGCCATTTTGAAATGCAAATGAAAGGGATCACAACCGCTGATGAAAATGCCCAAAAAGCGAATCAAATATTATCACTGACTTAATTAGGAGTATCACCAATGATTAAATCACTCTGGATTGCCAAAACCGGTTTAACCGCACAACAAATGAATATGGATATTATTTCCAACAATTTAGCCAATGTCAGTACCAGTGGTTTTAAACGGCAAAGAGCGGTATTTGAAGATCTACTCTATCAAACTGTTCGCCAACCGGGTGCACAATCCTCAGAACAAACTACCTTACCGTCAGGCTTGCAAATCGGTACAGGGGTAAGACCGGTTGCTACCGAACGAATTCACAGCCAAGGTAATTTAGAATTAACCGACAACAGCAGTGATATTGCTATTAATGGACAAGGCTTTTTCCAAGTGCTATTACCCGACGGCACTCAAGCTTATACTCGTAGTGGCGCATTTCAAGTTAACCAAAATGGACAACTCGTCACCGCCAACGGTTATGAAATTCAACCGACCATTAATATTCCCGCAAATGCGATTAAAATGACGGTCGCGCGTGATGGTATTGTCAATGCCACCCTTGCTAATCAATCCTCGCAAGTGCAAGTAGGTCAACTGACATTACACACCTTTATTAATGATGCGGGGCTTGAAAGCATGGGAGAAAATCTTTACTTAGAAACCGAAAGTTCTGGTGCGCCAACTGAAAACACCCCCGGGCTAAATGGTGCAGGATTGCTATACCAAGGTTATACCGAAACATCGAATGTCAATGTTGCCGAAGAGCTGGTAAATATGATTCAAGTACAACGTGCTTATGAAATTAACAGTAAAGCGATTTCAGCATCCGATCAGATGCTACAACGATTAAATCAGTTATAAATTAATACCATGATAAACGTGATAAAATCCCTGTATATCGTGATCGCTACGCTGTGCTTAGTGAATTGCGCACAATTACCAAAAAAGCCATTAGTCAAAGGCGAAACAAGCATCGTTCCGCAAATGCCAGAAATTGTTAACACCAGCGGCTCTATCTATCAAGCAGCACAACCAAGTAATTTTGGTTATCAACCCATGTTTGAAGATCGCCGTCCACGCAATATTGGTGATGTGCTAACTATCGTGTTACAAGAAAACGTCAGCGCTAGCAAAAGCTCATCAATCAATGCCGGACGTAACAGTTCATTGAATTTAGGGGTAAAAGCTGTGCCCACTTTTTTAGATGGACTGGTTGGACGGGGAAAAGTCGAAACAGACATGTCTGGCGGTAATGATTTTAAAGGTTCTGGAGGAGCAAACGCTAAAAATACCTTTAGTGGTACTATTACTGTCACCGTACAAGATGTCATGATAAACGGCAATTTAAAAGTCATTGGTGAAAAACAAATTGCGATTAATCAAGGAACCGAATTTATACGATTTTCAGGTGTAGTTAACCCTCGAACAATTAGCGGCAATAATACCGTTATCTCAACACAAGTAGCCGATGCCCGTATTGAATACGTCGGAAATGGCTACATCGATGAAGCACAAACAATGGGTTGGCTACAGCGTTTATTTCTCAATCTTTCACCGTTTTAACGAGTTTTAGCATGATAAAAAAAATACCTACTCTTATCTGTTTTATCTTAATGATGATTTTAGCGATACCTTATAGTTACGCTGAACGCATCCGTGATCTAGTCACCATACAAGGGGTACGTGATAATGCATTAGTGGGTTATGGCATTGTGGTAGGACTTGATGGAACGGGCGACCAAACCTCACAAACACCGTTTACGATTCAAAGTATCACCAATATGTTGTCTCAATTAGGTATTACTGTTCCAACAGGCAGCAATATGCAACTTAAAAATGTTGCTGCGGTTATGGTTACGGCAAAATTACCTTCTTATGCACGTGTAGGACAACAAATAGATGTCGTGGTATCTTCACTTGGTAATGCCAAAAGTCTACGAGGGGGCACATTAATTATGACGCCGTTAAAAGGCGCAGATAACCAAGTTTATGCCATTGCTCAAGGTAATCTATTTTTGGGTGGCATGGGCGCAAGTAGTGGCGGAAGTAGCGTAAGTGTCAATCAATTAGCTGGTGCGACAATCCCAAATGGTGCAACGATTGAACGTGAATTAGCCATGCGATTAGATGAACAAGACATTATTCACTTACATCTGAATCAATTCGATTTTACTCGTGCCTTAAAAATCTCCGAAGCGATTAATAAATTACAAAAAAACAGTGCTGTGGCACTGGACGGTACGACGGTGACAGTCAAAATGCCTGTTACCAGTCAAGAACGGGTTAAATTATTATCACGAATACAAAATCTTGAAATTGGTGCTACGCCGATCTCAGCCAAAGTTGTCATTAATACTCGTACTGGGGTTGTGGTCATGAATCAAAAAGTCCAGCTGGATAACTGCGCTGTCGCGCATGGTAACTTATCGGTTGTCGTCAATAACAAACTCAAAGTTAACCAACCCAATACACCTTTAGCGGGTGGGGAAACAGCGGTCACACCTGAAACACAAATTGCGGTTGAAGAGCAAGGTGGTGCATTGCAAAAAGTCACTGCAGGGGTGAATTTAAATAGTGTGATTAAATCGCTCAACTTATTGGGTGCCAATCCGACCGAATTAATGTCAATCCTTGAAGCACTTAAAAAAGCCGGTTGCTTACATGCTTCGTTAGAAACCATTTAGATATAAAAAATAGAATATGAATAATCTGATTAATCAATCTGTTCACCGTTTTGCCTATGATGTAAATGGATTAAATCAATTAAAGCGCGATGTGGCAAAAGGGACTAATCAAAGTATTAAACAAGTTGCCGAACAATTTGAAACGCTATTTATTAATATGATGATGCAATCAATGCGTAAAGCAGTGCCGGACAGTGGATTATTCAATCAACCTGCAACCCAACTCTTTACATCGATGTTTGATCAGCAAATTGCTCAGCAAGCAGCGGGTAAAGGGTTGGGGCTTGCTAATATCATCACCAAGCAACTCACGCATGGCAAACCTTTGTCATCAAATATATCGTCATCGGGCACTATTCCTATTCAACCTCAAAAATCGTCGCAACAACCTAACCTTAAACTTGCACAATCTTTATTTAGCAACGCATCAGCGACAGTCACGCCCGAAGCATTAGGACAAATGCTTTATCATAGCCATAAAATCGATAATGCATCAAAAATAAATGCATCTGAACTCACATCGTTAAAACCTGCCGATAAGGCAAATCAAGATCATGTAACCGCATTTGTCAAAGAATGGATTGTTCCTGCTCAACAAGCTTCAAAAAGTTCAGGTATACCTTACGAAGTTATCATTGCACAAGCCGCATTAGAAACCGGTTGGGGACAAAAACTGATTAAAACCGCAGATAACCAATCAAGCCATAACTACTTTGGTATCAAAGCCACGCCAACATGGCAAGGTAATGCGACTCGATTAACAACACAAGAATTTATCAATGACCGAATGATAAAAATTCAAGATAATTTCAAAGTCTATACCAGTAAACAACATGCATTAACCGACTATATTAATCTATTAACCCAAAGCCCTCGCTACCAAGCGGTGGTCAAAGCACCCGATGCAAGAACCGCCGCCAAAGCATTACAAGCAGCAAAATACGCAACCGATCCCAACTACAGTGACAAACTCATACAAATTATTGCCCGTATAGAACAAATTGCTCAAACACACCCCACCACCCATGTAACAAGTTTTAAACGAATTATGTTTAATTGATTGACTAAAAAAACCAATCTAACGGATAACGTTTTACCATTAGCAACCTTTTTTAAAACACAATATGGGTTGTTTATAAATGCAATAACCGCATAGTCATAAATGCCTTATATTGTTAGTGATCGCCTTGATTGCTAACAAGCTACTCACCTTGTTTAAACACTTATCTCGATAATTTTAATCAAAAAAAAAGTTGCATTGTTGAAAAAAAAGACGTATTTTAACTAGACTAATTTTTATACTGATAGTTATCTAATTCGGTAAAAAATTATCACTATCGAACACCAAAGGAATGCACAATGAACACAAGGAAATCGACAATAAACAAGCAAAATTTTTTAATCAACGTTTTGTCGCTTAATCACAATTTGTTCACCATTGTTAATTTTAAGCAATTGTCGATTTTATTCATGTCTGTCATTAACCATAACAGGTTACCCCTAAAACTAACCACCTTTCGCGTTTTATCAATCAATCATGTTAAAACAACCCTTTTTAAAAATTGGTTGAAAAAACTCAATAAAAATACCAATAGTCTTAAACAATCCACTCAATGGCATTACGTATTTTATCAATGGTATAGAACATCAGCTCATGGATTAAATAGTGAAAAAATCAAAATTAACAATAACAAAAATAAATCAATTATAGTAAAAAGATTACCCAAGGAGTTAATTTATGACGGATAAAAATAGCTATGATGATGTCATTGCCTGTGTTGAAGGCGTAATAGGAGTACCGGAAAAATCGACTGATGTCATGAAAACCCACGTCGTTGATGTACCTGCACCATTGCCATGTATTGTTATTTTAATTCACGGCGTTAACGATGTAGGCGAAGCATTTCCTAATTTAGATAAAGGCATTTGTGCGGGGTTAAACAAACGTTTAGGACGTAACGATTTAAAACCCAATAAATGGAAGTGGACGCAAACCGACCATGAAAATTTTTCGCCCAGAATGCAAATGTTTACAGAATGGACAGAACCCAAGATAATTAAGGTGCCATTAAAACCGTGTGAGGAAAAACATAAAGGTAACTCGCCAATTATCCCTTTTTACTGGGGGTATCGACCGGTTGATATTGATAGTTATTACACTGAACAAAAAGCGTACGAAGAACGACTAAAAAAAGATAAAAAAGCCGAACTACCCTATGATGCTTATTGGGTTGAACGTGAAACCAAAGAACTAAAAGACATGTTTGGTTTTTCCAAATTAAGCAGTGATCAATTTGGTAACTGGATCGATCACCTTTTTACGCGTAATGGTGGACCGTTTTCTGACGCCACCACCTGCATACCCGATATGTACGGTCCCGGTTTAACGTCTATAACAAATTTCGTGGCTACATTAGGGTCACCAAAAGGGTCAAAAGCTTATGAAAATCCGCACCGAATTTATATGGTATTCGCTGCTTATCGATTAGCTAAATTAATAAAAGAGATTAGGGATGATGACAAATTAAAACATGCGCCAATTAATATTGTTGCCCACAGCCAAGGCACCATTATTACTATGTTAGCTAATCTAATGCTTAAAGACGAAAATTACTTACCGGCAGACTGCGTGATTATGGCTCACTCACCGTATGCGTTTGATGGCACATTTTTAGAAGGGCAATCAAAAGAACTGGGCATGGCGGTACAAACCAATAAAGCACGGGAACAAACCTTTATCAATTTTGTAGATGCTATCGAACAAGGACAGAATTTACGGGAAAAGATGTTTAAAGATCCTAAGGTATTAATCGAAAAATATGTGGCATCGCCCCCAATAAAACCCGATTTACTCAATCCTGCCACGCCTGATTACGATTTTACCAATCCGCTGTATTGGCGTGACAATTTCGGTAAAGTGTATAACTACTTTAGTCCTAATGATCAGGTCGTTTCGTTAAGAAGCATTCAAGGAATGGGTTGGCAAGGTATACCGAACTACGTTTTTAAACAGTGTGGGGACAAATTAAGGCAACGTGCCTTTGGGCATGGTTTTCCGGTGGGTGAAAATCCTGATAAGTTTATTTTTTTTAGACCCAGTGGAACATTCAAGATTGATTTGCCCACATATATTGATAGAAAAGCTTTGCACAACAGATATTTAGAAATTGTTAAAGGTAATAAAACTACAGTGAGAGTCTTTTTAACCCAAGATGAAATTTCGCTAATTAATCAACATAATCCGGTTAAAAATGGTCGTTACTATAACGGCTATTACGATATACTCAAAAGTAAACTCGTTATTCAATACAAAATAAATGACGAAGACTTAGAACGATTAAAACAAGATCAACAATCCGGGCTTTATTCGCCAACAGAAACAGGGGCAGATAGTGTTTTTGATGCTAACCTATACAGTAATGCTAGCTACGCAGTAGAGGAGCAGTTAAAAGTAAATGGCGAACAAGTACCTATCCCCATTACCTACACCGGCTGTGGAAAAAGCGCACAGACTGAGTTAGCCAAAGCAATTTATTATCATGATCAGTTTATCCAACAAGATAAATATAGACATTACGAAAATGATTATAAGAAATCGGAACATTATAAGCCTTACCCGAAATATACATTTGAATATCGGGGACCTAATCGCCCCAAAAAGCCATGGAGAGGATTGGCACCACATACCAATATTATCGATCTTCATTACCAATGGAAAAAAGATCGAGAAGCAGAGCACCCTGAATGGAAAAACGTTGCCCACTTCCGATTTACCGACGACCCTTATAAATTCGAAGTTTGGTGTTTTCCTGATGAAGACGAAATCAGACAAAGGATTTATGAAGACGTAAAAACCCAAGCATCTACACCCGTGGATAGCAGCCACCACTCTGGCATAACCCTACACGAACAGGTACCATCGCATATTATGGCGTATGACCTTGCCCTTGGCGAAGTCAGTATTGCAAGTAAAGCCAATCAGCGAACTTGGCATCGGCTAATTAATAATGCCGACTGGCGGTCGCGTCAAAATGAAGAGAAAGAAACAATAATCTACCAAATTTCGGGTATTTTACCTGATGGAATTAAGAAGAGTATGAATCTTTTAAAAGGCACTGTACCTAAGAGCGTAGTGAATGAATTTAGGTTTGTTGGTTCGTTAGAAGGGACTTACTCGCTAATGAAAGATACTTTCACCAGCTCACCAACTAAAATCCCTGATATTCTTAAAAAACACTACCCATATATGTTTGATGAAGATATACAATGGCCAATGCCTGAACCTATCACCAAAAGGAGAAATAAATGATTATTCTAGCAATATTGCTTACCTTAATTGGAGGAATAAGCTTTTCTTGGTTATCCATTAAGCGACATCATTTGGGCTGGCAAGTACTCAGCTATCTTATCTATATTTTTAGCATACTCGCTATTTCACCCATTACCGATTTGCAAGAGCAAAAATATGTTAGTCCTTCGCAAATTGTCTATCGGTTTGACGAAAACCGTTATCTGTTATTAACCGGCTACCGTTGTAATGGACAAGTCTATTTTATTGATGATAAAGAGCAAGTCTATTATCGTTTAGCGGCTCACTCACAACGAATTTATACCGAACCCTATCGTCACCCCGCTAAAAACTATATTTCTGTTCCTTTATCAGATCTGTCGGCTATTGATATTTCTATTGACGGTGGGCGTTCCTTTAGAAGCATTCATTTAGCGAATAGGTACTGGTTAGGCAATCATGATTCTCCCCAATACGATGTAGTTAATGACCAAGCCTTTATTTTAGCTAAAGATGGCAATGTACATGCCTCGGAACGCCCTTTTGGCACGAAAGCGCCACATATGTTATCTAAATGGGATCAACATAAAAAAATATTAGGTCGCAGTCAAATCATTCCCGACACCATTCCCCCGATTCCCGATGATTACACCGGATGGGACAAAATGCAGTGCGATTTTGATGCCGATGAAGTTAAATTACCCAATAATCTGTCTTTATTGACGGTCTTTCAACAATGGCTAGGCACTGCCAAATCAGGAACTTATCAATGAAACAGACATTCGTTAAATTATGTATTATGTTATTTGCTGTGCCAGTTGTACTGATTGGTATTTTATCAATCATTGCCCCTTTTCCAAGTTCAGAGCCAATGCCTCTGCGGCCACCTAAACCCGAACCGCGCGACGGGTATCAACTTTTTTATAGCATTGCCCGAAACGATGAAGTGCTGAAAAAATCATTCTATTATGTCAGCACCAAACGGCAGGTGATTTACCGCTATGATGCTGACCGCTACCTTGAACTGCAAGGCGAAAATTGCAGCGGGCATATTTGGTTTCATGACGATAAAAATAATATTCATACCTTAATTCAAAAACGGTTTTATACCGCCTATGACTTACCTAAATATCACTATTACAATCCCGGCAAGCAGTATATTGCCATTCCTACTCAAAATTTAACCGATTTTGCCGTTTCGGTTGATGGTGGGCGGCATTTTATTATTGCCGTGGTATCCCCCATGGCAGCGGTACCCGGTGATGAAGTCGATTTCTTTATTGGTGTGGATGATTCGCCTATTCAAGGAATTTATGACAAACCAGGAAACTACAATACTCCTATTACCATTTCGGGCAATACCGGCTATTTTGTGTTAAAAAATGGCGAGGTAATATTTGGTGCATCCTATGATTATCAGTATATTAATTATGGGCAAGGTTTAAGATATAACCAATTTTATTATCCTTCCGCCGCTTTTTCTGATGAACGGATTAGAGACGGCTCTAATTTTGGTGCTTATAAAAGACTTCTATATAATCAAGAATATAAAAATCGGGTTGAGTCAATGAAACATATCCAACCCAAACCTTACCAAGGGTGGGATAAAATTCGTTGCGAAGTCGGGGCGGAAAAATAGTCATGTTAAGTATTGCCCTTATGTCCCCCCTTACAGGGGGCTGGATTTTTGCTAACACCCTGTTTAAACCACGTCTTAAACTTGTGCAAGCAACACGTATTGGCTGTTGTTATTGGGCATATAAACAATTTTACCGGTGAATAAAGAATGCAGTGCGATTTTGATGCCGATGAAGTTAAATTACCCAATAATCTGTCTTTATTGACGGTCTTTCAACAATGGCTAGGTACTGCCAAATCAGGAACTTATCAATGAAACAGACATTCGTTAAATTATGTATTATGTTATTTGCTGTGCCAGTTGTACTGATTGGTATTTTATCAATCATTGCCCCTTTTCCAAGTTCAGAGCCGATGCCACTGCGGCCACCTAAACCCGAACCGCGCGACGGGTATCAACTTTTTTATAGCATTGCCCGAAACGATGAAGTGCTGGATAATTCATTCTATTATGTCAGCACCAAACGGCAGGTGATTTACCGCTATGATGCTGACCGCTACCTTGAACTGCAAGGCGAAAATTGCAGCGGGCATATTTGGTTTCATGACGATAAAAATAATATTCATACCTTAATTCAAAAACGGTTTTATACCGCCTATGACTTACCTAAATATCACTATTACAATCCCGGCAAGCAGTATATTGCCATTCCTACTCAAAATTTAACCGATTTTGCCGTTTCGGTTGATGGTGGGCGGCATTTTATTATTGCCGTGGTATCCCCCATGGCAGCGGTACCCGGTGATGAAGTCGATTTCTTTATTGGTGTGGATGATTCGCCTATTCAAGGAATTTATGACAAACCAGGAAACTACAATACTCCTATTACCATTTCGGGCAATACCGGCTATTTTGTGTTAAAAAATGGCGAGGTAATATTTGGTGCATCCTATGATTATCAGTATATTAATTATGGGCAAGGTTTAAGATATAACCAATTTTATTATCCTTCCGCCGCTTTTTCTGATGAACGGATTAGAGACGGCTCTAATTTTGGTGCTTATAAAAG
The DNA here is from genome assembly GCF_001690185.1 of Gilliamella sp. wkB308. GTDB lineage: Bacteria > Pseudomonadota > Gammaproteobacteria > Enterobacterales > Orbaceae > Gilliamella > Gilliamella apicola_I. Next base: position 678 of record NZ_LZGN01000025.1, on the reverse strand, counting down.
ACTTCTATATAATCAAGAATATAAAAATCGGGTTGAGTCAATGAAACATATCCAACCCAAACCTTACCAAGGGTGGGATAAAATTCGTTGCGAAGTCGGGGCGGAAAAATAGTCATGTTAAGTATTGCCCTTATGTCCCCCCTTACAGGGGGCTGGATTTTTGCTAACACCCTGTTTAAACCACGTCTTAAACTTGTGCAAGCAACACGTATTGGCTGTTGTTATTGGGCATATAAACAATTTTACCGGTGAATAAAGAATGCAGTGCGATTTTGATGCCGATGAAGTTAAATTACCCAATAATCTGTCTTTATTGACGGTCTTTCAACAATGGCTAGGTACTGCCAAATCAGGAACTTATCAATGAAACAGACATTCGTTAAATTATGTATTATGTTATTTGCTGTGCCAGTTGTACTGATTGGTATTTTATCAATCATTGCCCCTTTTCCAAGTTCAGAGCCGATGCCACTGCGGCCACCTAAACCCGAACCGCGCGACGGGTATCAACTTTTTTATAGCATTGCCCGAAACGATGAAGTGCTGGATAATTCATTCTATTATGTCAGCACCAAACGGCAGGTGATTTACCGCTATGATGCTGACCGCTACCTTGAACTGCAAGGCGAAAATTGCAGCGGGCATATTTGGTTTCATGACGATAAAAATAATATTCAT
>NZ_LZGN01000024.1 GCF_001690185.1 Gilliamella sp. wkB308 | reverse complement strand
AATATATTTATATCCGTGAAACGGATTGTTTTACGATGGATTGGCATTGGATCTGTCATTTTATGGGAAGGAACACAGATAAACCCTTAGACCAAGCAGGTTTAGAATACGTTGATTATAAACCTTGGGATGCCAAAACCTTTATGCAAGTCAAACCGAAGTTAAAAGTCACCTCGAGACAAATTGAAGGTTTAGACAAGGCATCGAAAGCGGGCTCAAAAGAAGAGCTAGCTCAAATAGAACAAGAGTATGAACTAACAAAAACCGTGTATCTGGTTGAATAATCTTAACGTTAGTTTAAAAAACGGAAAGCAAAACAATCAGTATAGCAGGAGCAAAAAATGCCATCATGTTACAAACCACCAATTGTTTGTTGGAAAAGTGATTTATCTAACGGGGGCGGACCAGGGAATAAGCGTCGTGCTAATTATATTGCATGTGCGACGGATAATTACCTTGAAATCTATCGTAAACGAAAAATTATCGGACCTTATATTGGATTTTTTTTATTCGGAAGTGGAGAAATTTTGCTTATTTCGTTATTTTTTTATTTTTTAACTGAATTAAAACTTTATTGGTTCATGGCAATAATATATTTTTTTGCATCTATTGGATTAGGTCTGGTACTTTATTTCACTCTCTTTACTCTTCTTTTTGGTCACTATGCCCCCGTAAGTAATCCAATTCGTTTTAATCGAAAAACAGGCAAGGTTTACCTTTACGAAGCGGTGGCAATGAAATGGATGTTTAAAGCATGGCCACCGAGAAGAGCCTTTAAAGATTTAAACAAATTTCATATAAAAGTTTATGATTGGGAAAACTTTCATGGTGTATTACAAGGTTCGACAGTGGTCAATGTAAAAGGTGGTAGCTTTGAAAGTTATACGTTAATTGGGGCTGCTTGTGAGCCTAATAGTTATAAAGTGATTGAATATATTTATATCCGTGAAACGGATTGTTTTACGATGGATTGGCATTGGATTTGTCATTTTATGGGAAGGAACACAGATAAACCCTTAGACCAAGCAGGTTTAGAATACGTTGATTATAAACCTTGGGATGCCAAAACCTTTATGCAAGTCAAACCGAAGTTAAAAATAACCTCGAGACAAATTGAAGGGTTAGACAAAGCATCGAAAGCGGGCTCAAAAGAAGAGCTTGCTCAAATAGAAGAAGAGTATGAACTAACAAAAACCGTGTATCCGGTCGAATAATCCTGACGTTAGTTTAAAAAACGGAAAGCACAACAATCAGGATAGCAGGAGCAAAAAATGCCATCACGTTACAAACCACCAATTGTTTGTTGGAAAAGTGATTTATCTAAAGGGGGGGGGCCGGTTAAACGTCATGCTAATTATGTTGCATGTGCAACGGATAATTACCTTGAAATCTATCGTAAACGAAAAATTATCGGACCTTATATTGGATTTTTTTTATTGGGAGGTGGAGAAATTTCGGTTATTTTGGCTTTTTTTGTTTGTTTAAATCAAAATAATATTCCTTGGCTTGCCGTGATATTGTCATTTATTGCATCTTTAGGAGGAGGTCTGGTTGTTTATTTAACTTTTTTCACTCTTCTTTTTGGTCACTATGCCCCCGTAAGTAATCCAATTCGTTTTAATCGAAAAACAGGCAAGGTTTATCTTTACGAAGCGGTGGCAATGAAATGGATGTTTAAAGCATGGCCACCGAGAAGAGCCTTTAAAGATTTAAACAAATTTCATATAAAAGTTTATGATTGGGAAAACTTT
>NZ_LZGN01000023.1 GCF_001690185.1 Gilliamella sp. wkB308 | reverse complement strand
TCTTCACGACGAACGTTAGCACCCGCCGTGTGTCTCCCATGATTAAACTTGTCAGTATTCGGAGTTTGCATCGGGTTGGTAAGCCGGGATGGCCCCCTAGCCGAAACAGTGCTCTACCCCCAACAGTTACTCATGAGGCGCTACCTAAATAGCTTTCGGGGAGAACCAGCTATCTCCCGGTTTGATTGGCCTTTCACCCCCAGCCACAGGTCATCCGCTAATTTTTCAACATTAGTCGGTTCGGTCCTCCAGTTAGTGTTAACCAACCTTCAACCTGCCCATGGCTAGATCACCGGGTTTCGGGTCTATACCCTGCAACTTAACGCACAGTTAATACTCGGTTTCCCTTCGGCTCCCCTATTCGGTTAACCTTGCTACAGAATATAAGTCGCTGACCCATTATACAAAAGGTACGCAGTCACACATGCCTAACGACACATGCTCCCACTGATTGTACGTACACGGTTTCAGGGTCTATTTCACTCCCCTCCCGGGGTTCTTTTCGCCTTTCCCTCACGGTACTGGTTCACTATCGGTCAATCAGGAGTATTTAGCCTTGGAGGATGGTCCCCCCATCTTCAGACAGGATATCACGTGTCCCGCCCTACTCTTCAAGCTTCCACATAATACACCTTCGTGTACGGGACTTTCACCCTCTGTCGTGCGACTTTCCAGACGCTTCCACTGATATATTATGCTACCCGCTTTAGGCTCCTCCCCGTTCGCTCGCCGCTACTAGGGGAATCTCGGTTGATTTCTTTTCCTCGGGGTACTTAGATGTTTCAGTTCTCCCGGTTCGCCTCATCTGACTATGTATTCATCAGATGATAGTGCAGTCACCTGCACTGGGTTTCCCCATTCGGACATCGACGGCTATAACGCCTTTTATCAGCTCACCGTCGCTTTTCGCAGATTAACACGTCCTTCTTCGCCTCTGATTGCCTAGGCATCCACCGTGTACGCTTAATTTCTTAACCTTACAACTCACAGTTGTCTTGGTCTCAATTACGCTTTTTTCTCTTTTCTACTTCACAACATCCACACTCACGTATCAATGTCTTCCGTAAAAACGAGAACTCGTTTCTTTCAGCTTGTTCCTAATTGTTAAAGAGCTTTATCTTTCTATTTACTCATACAAGTAAATACAAACATAATTTAATTCAAGAAATAATCTCATCTGATGGCGTCCCCTAGGGGATTCGAACCCCTGTTACCGCCGTGAAAGGGCGATGTCCTAGGCCTCTAGACGAAGGGGACTTAATTATTTCTTACAAACAAACAATCTGTGTGAACACTTACGAGCGCTTCGTAAGGAGGTGATCCAACCGCAGGTTCCCCTACGGTTACCTTGTTACGACTTCACCCCAGTCATGAATCACACCGTGGTAAACGCCCTCCCGAAGGTTAAGCTATCTACTTCTGGTGCAACCCACTCCCATGGTGTGACGGGCGGTGTGTACAAGGCCCGGGAACGTATTCACCGTGACATTCTGATTCACGATTACTAGCGATTCCGACTTCATGGAGTCGAGTTGCAGACTCCAATCCGGACTTAGACGTACTTTCTGAGGTCCGCTTGCTCTCGCGAGGTCGCCTCCCTTTGTATACGCCATTGTAGCACGTGTGTAGCCCTGGTCGTAAGGGCCATGATGACTTGACGTCGTCCCCACCTTCCTCCGCTTTATCAACGGCAGTCTCCTTTGAGTTCCCGACCTAATCGCTGGCAACAAAGGATAAGGGTTGCGCTCGTTGCGGGACTTAACCCAACATTTCACAACACGAGCTGACGACAGCCATGCAGCACCTGTCTCACAGTTCCCGAAGGCACTCCAGCATCTCTGCCAGATTCTGTGGATGTCAAGACCAGGTAAGGTTCTTCGCGTTGCATCGAATTAAACCACATGCTCCACCGCTTGTGCGGGCCCCCGTCAATTCATTTGAGTTTTAACCTTGCGGCCGTACTCCCCAGGCGGTCGATTTATCGCGTTAGCTTCGGAGCCCATCACTCAGGGCAACAAACTCCAAATCGACATCGTTTACAGCGTGGACTACCAGGGTATCTAATCCTGTTTGCTCCCCACGCTTTCGCATCTCAGCGTCAGTATCTGTCCAGAAGGCCGCCTTCGCCACCGGTATTCCTCCACATCTCTACGCATTTCACCGCTACACGTGGAATTCTACCTTCCTCTACAATACTCCAGATAACCAGTTTTAAGTGCAATTCCCAGGTTGAGCCCGGGGCTTTCACACCTAACTTAATTATCCGCCTACATGCCCTTTACGCCCAGTCATTCCGATTAACGCTCGCACCCTCCGTATTACCGCGGCTGCTGGCACGGAGTTAGCCGGTGCTTCTTCTGTAGCTAACGTCAATTGCATGCACTTTTCATACACACAACTTCCTCACTACCGAAAGTACTTTACAACCCGAAGGCCTTCTTCATACACGCGGCATGGCTGCATCAGGGTTCCCCCCATTGTGCAATATTCCCCACTGCTGCCTCCCGTAGGAGTCTGGACCGTGTCTCAGTTCCAGTGTGGCTGGTCATCCTCTCAGACCAGCTAGAGATCGTCGCCTTGGTGAGCC
>NZ_LZGN01000022.1 GCF_001690185.1 Gilliamella sp. wkB308 | reverse complement strand
AATCTTTAAAGGCTCTTCTCGGTGGCCATGCTTTAAACATCCATTTCATTGCCACCGCTTCGTAAAGATAAACCTTGCCTGTTTTTCGATTAAAACGAATTGGATTACTTACGGGGGCATAGTGACCAAAAAGAAGAGTGAAAAAAGTTAAATAAACAACCAGACCTCCTCCTAAAGATGCAATAAATGACAATATCACGGCAAGCCAAGGAATATTATTTTGATTTAAACAAACAAAAAAAGCCAAAATAACCGAAATTTCTCCACCTCCCAATAAAAAAAATCCAATATAAGGTCCGATAATTTTTCGTTTACGATAGATTTCAAGGTAATTATCCGTTGCACATGCAACATAATTAGCATGACGTTTAACCGGCCCCCCCCCTTTAGATAAATCACTTTTCCAACAAACAATTGGTGGTTTGTAACGTGATGGCATTTTTTGCTCCTGCTATCCTGATTGTTGTGCTTTCCGTTTTTTAAACTAACGTCAGGATTATTCGACCGGATACACGGTTTTTGTTAGTTCATACTCTTCTTCTATTTGAGCAAGCTCTTCTTTTGAGCCCGCTTTCGATGCTTTGTCTAACCCTTCAATTTGTCTCGAGGTTATTTTTAACTTCGGTTTGACTTGCATAAAGGTTTTGGCATCCCAAGGTTTATAATCAACGTATTCTAAACCTGCTTGGTCTAAGGGTTTATCTGTGTTCCTTCCCATAAAATGACAAATCCAATGCCAATCCATCGTAAAACAATCCGTTTCACGGATATAAATATATTCAATCACTTTATAACTATTAGGCTCACAAGCAGCCCCAATTAACGTATAACTTTCAAAGCTACCACCTTTTACATTGACCACTGTCGAACCTTGTAATACACCATGAAAGTTTTCCCAATCATAAACTTTTATATGAAATTTGTTTAAATCTTTAAAGGCTCTTCTCGGTGGCCATGCATTAAACATCCATTTCATTGCCACCGCTTCGTAAAGGTAAACCTTGCCTGTTTTTCGATTAAAACGAATTGGATTACTTACGGGGGAATAATGACCAAAAAGAAGAGTAAAGAGAGTGAAATAAAGTACCAGACCTAATCCAATAGATGCAACAAAAGACACTATCACGGCAATCCAAGGAATATTTTTTTGATTTAAACTCAAAAAAAAGATCCAAATAAGCATAAGCTCTGCGATTCCAAACAGAATAAAAATAATATAGGGTCCGATAATTTTTCGTTTACGATAGATTTCAAGGTAATTATCCGTCGCACATGCAATATAATTAGCACGACGCTTATTCCCTGGTCCGCCCCCGTCAGATAAATCACTTTTCCAACAAACAATTGGTGGTTTGTAACATGATGGCATTTTTTACTCCTTATAATGTTTTTATTTCTAATTTGGCACGATCCCCTTCAAATTCATAAGATAGATGAAGAGGTTGTGCATATTCGATTTTATCACCGTTAATTATATTGGGCTTTTGATAATTCAGCTCCACCGCAAATATTACCTTTTCGATATAATCCGCTTGGACTTCTGCTAATTTGTAATTTATCACCAGATTGGTTTGGGTACCTTCCACCACTTTCATTGTTTTATCGCTATCATCTATTTCGACCTCTTCGGATTGATATTTATAATATTTTCCTTTATCAAGCGGAAGACCAACCAGTTGTCTGCCATTTTTTGTATCCATATCCATTGTATTTTCAATAATCTTAGGTTCAAGTAGACATGTTTCGGTATTATGATTAAGTTCTAGTTTTGCTTTTTTATTATCATCCGCCTTATCCTTTATGGTGAGAATAAATTGTAATTTATCATTTTGTTTATCAAAGCCGTGTATGGTTATGTTAAGATAAAGTGGTGGATAGACATTACCGTTCAAAACATCTACTAAGGTTGTTTCATGTTCTGAATACCCAAATTTTAGCTGGGGTGACATGCCCGAGGTTAAATACGCAAAATCATTTAGTGCGGTTTGTAATCCTTTGGATGTCATTGGGTATCGACACTTATCAACCCCAAACCCACAACGCGCAAACCAACGCTCTAACTTGGTTCGTTCAAAAAAAGAGGCAATATAGATGATAATAATACCGGCAACTGCAACGATAACTCCAACTATCGGTACCAGTGTAGCAGATAATCCTAACGTGATAATTTTTAAGGATAATGCGGCACCTAATATTACAGTTATTCCTCCTACTATTTTTAGCGTACCAGCTGCTATTTCCCCTTCCTTCAACGCTAAATTAAACCCTTTAAATACTTCCATCGCACCATCAACCATTGTTAATAGACCAAGTCCTTTACCGGCAATATTGAGCAAATTATTGGTGATATTGAAAAAGTTCTTTATGCCGTTAGCTCTTTGCAAACTTTGTGTAATGAGTCGACTTTCGCCGTGCGGAAAACGGGTTAAAAAATTGCTGACCCTTAATGCCGTTTTACCGGTTGCCATTTTGATAATATGCGCCACCACTTCGGTTGTCATGCCACACAGTGCAATGTAACCCGAACTAACATCATAAGCCAGAAAAGCGCGTGCTATTGGGTCGGTTTCGGATTCGAGCTGTTTTCGGTTCTCTTCTAATCCTTTCAGGGTGAACCCCAACATCACCACATTTAAAAAACTTTTGGCTAAACCATTCACTTTAATTTTTTGATTTTCTGTTGGAACATGGTTCAGTTTTTCATTTTTAACTTTTTTTAATGATGATTGTTGTAATTCATTCCCATTTGCCATTACCGCAATGTCAATATCCTGAGGAACGCGCGCGACAAATCGTCGAAATTTTTGGATAGGTAAAATATCTTCGTTTGCCAGCTTTTTAAAATCATCCAGTAAATTTTGCGGTACCCGTGCATTTTCTGTCACCATGCTCACGTCAAGTGTCACGGTTTTTTGTTTTAGCACATCGTATTCAGCCCGGGTAAAACCTCGGGACTTGCCATTCAAATCCATAATATAAAATTTTGAATCGGCTTTATTAAAATAAAGATTATCGCCCGTTGCTGTTTTTAAGTTGGTTTTAAAATCAACCCCACCGGTGACCGATATTTTGCCAATTTTTTCAAAAACTTCGGCAATATGGGGTATGCGGATTTTTAACTTAACTTCGGTTACTTTTCCATCGGCTATTTTTGTCGCCAATTTTTTTAAACGATCGCTTATTACGGTTTCGTTCAGTAATACATTGCTATTGCGGTATTCGGTGGCAATGCCTGAAATGACATCCGTTGGCAACGATAAAAGGTAATTACGAATAACATAAGCTAACATGATATCCCCGTCGCTGGCATCGATATCTGCCCCAAAAATGTTATTCATACTGTCCGCTAACACTTTATCAAAATCACTACCGGCTGATGCCGTACTGATTGAAGTTGATGTCGAGGAAGAACTATTATTTTCAGACATGTCACTGTCGTTTTGACCAAATAAATCCTTATCGTCACCCGCCAGAACTTGATAGTAGTAGCTGTCCGGGTCTGAACAGAGTTCATCTTGTAAGGCTTTTACATCATCAGTCGGGGGAATATGACTGGATAACATTGTATGTGCATCATCCAGATAAAATTTATGAAAAGGTTTGAGTCGGTAGTCGAATTCAACTTCCCAAAAGCGGGTTTTGTTCCGCTCAGATATCACTACTTTTGACAGTTTTGAATTCATCCCTTCTCGACCAAATAACCAGCGTGCATAATTGGCATAGTCCCGCGAATATTTTTGAATAGTTTGGTTAACACTGTCAGTACTGTTTTTCCAGCTGCTGCGAAAACGTTCAAGCGCTTTCATGTCAAGCTGGGCTTTTAATTTTTTCCAGTGCTCCTGAAAATTGAGCTCTGCCGATTTTTCTTGCGGTATAAATTCACATAGTTCCGATGAAGAAGTATTAGTACAAATATCAATTTCACTGCGTATTGTAGAAGATGTCGGGGTGGATGCTACTGCACTTCCATAACCACCGATAAAAGTTCTGCGAATATAGCCGGATGATCTTTCCTTAAAAAATTGTTCTAATGATTTTTCATAACCGTCGATTGTTTGTTGTATTGTAAATTTATACTGACATTCTTCATCATATATTTGACTATAAATAAAGGGAACCCCAGTCTTTTTGTTGAGTTTTCCATTTAATCCTTTTTCACCGGTATAATTATTTTTTACTTCTCGCTGGTAATTGAGTTCTTCAACAATGCCAAAATTATCCTCGACCAAAACTACCGGTACTTGGCAATTGTATTTGTCTTCCATATTGCTGGCAAAAATAAAATAATCCCAGTTCGATTTTTTACGGCTTTCAAAATGATGAATTGTGTAAAATCCGGTTGTTCTGAGATCCTCGAAAACCAGTTCCGGTTGTAACGGAAACGGTGATGTTGAAAAGTCAGCATTATCGTTCCCCGACTTGTTATAACCCTCTGCCATCATAAATAAATCTTTTGCCCGTATCTGATCGGGTGATATTGTCTGAATGGCTTCTTCACTAAGATCAACATACGTAAAACGATCCAGAGCCGCTTCACCGCTAAGGTATTTTTCTCTTATCTTTTCTGTCCAGGGGTACTTACTGTAGGCTATCCAGGCTTTTTGGTATAAATTGGTATCGATATTGATAAATGATGCCGGTACATGGTGATTTGATTTGATACACGAAGCTGACATAGGCTCACATTTGTTAATGACCATGTTTTCCAGTGGTCTTTGTCTGAACACGCCTTCTGGCGTCACTTCATATCCGAGAAACTCTTTGTTACCTTCCTTGCTTTCAACCAAAACATAAATATAGCCTTGTCTTACATTTCGTAAGGTATATTCATGCTCCTTAAGCAGGTTTTTGGGTTGCTTTGCAACATCTTCCGGCACTTTATTTGACCAGGGCACATTCCATGCTTTTTTACGGATGACTGACTTTCTCAGTAAGTATATTGGAAAACCTTCCCGATCACATAGTCGACAATTTTTTTTGCATTCTGAGGTCAGCTTTTCTATGTCTTCGTTGATACTAATTTCATGTGTATTATTGTCGGTTTGCATTTCGTCTAAATCGTCTTGCTTTTGATTGTTTTGTTCCAAGTCCATTAGTTAACCTCTCCCCACTTTAATTGTCTTAATACTGATAAACTTTCTTTTAATGTGCCCGGTTGTTCAATTGCATTGAACACTGCTTTTTCCGTAGCTTTATTCGCCATTAAATCAATGTGATAAAATAAACTGGTCATGGCAAAGGCAAACTGATCTTCCAAATCAGACAGCCCAATATTTATCCCCTCAACCCATTTATCGGCCACTATCATAAGTAGCGTATCATCCGGTGTTGTGATGCGTTGTTTTTCTTTCAATGTTTTAAAGCAGAGATAAATGGGCTTGGAATATTGTTGAAACGAATGCGCCCTTTCACTTAATTGCGAAAACCCGAGCAACTCATCTTGTTCAGATTTTTGGATGATTTTTAGTTTACCACTAAGATTGAGATAACAGTATTGTGCTATCCCTTTAAGCTGTCGGGGTAGCCATTGCGGGTAAATCTGATTAGCTTCGTGTAATAACTGCATACGGAACGGTTCATAATACGTTAAAAAACGAGGATTAATGGTTGGTATTTCCTGTGCCAGTCTTTCACCTGTTGCCACTAATTCTTCGGCCAATTCTGTCGGGGACAAGTCACTTGTTAACCACGCGCAAATATAGCGTTTGTCAAGATAGCGTTCGGTATTCGCTTCTTGTAAAGAAAGCGACAATAATTTGGGATTAAGCGCTTCATTTTTATCAGCCATTAGAATTAAATGGGGACAGTATTGTAAGTTATGTTTAAAATCTGTCCGCAAAACCGGAACAATACGTTCTTTTTTGGCTGCTTTATCGGCGAGGGGATCAAAATAATAATTTTGAATATTGTCAACCGAGATTAAATTGTAATCGGGTAGAGGGCGTAATTTATCAACCAGTAAATAACGATTTTTATTGTTTTCATTCATCAAGTTGATAAATTTGTCTAAATGAGCTTTCATGACTATTTCCATTCATACTTTTTATTATGCAAATTGTACTATCTAAACTTTTAGTATCGGTACAGTACAAAGACTTTCTTATTATTTTAAAATAAAATTAACATTTATTTAACTTTATTTTTTAAATAACTTAGATTGATAATCAGTTTAATAATTAAAATGACAGTTTTTTGCAAGATCTGCAAGTTATTTTTATAAAAATAACAAATTAAATTATATGGATAAGTCGATTTTGAAATGAATGATTCTTGTAATTTTAGGGGAAAAAAGTCACATAAAATCAGCTTAATATCATTAATAATCTTTCATAAATGTTTTCATTTTGTTTCTAAATTAGCATCAATATCAAAGATCCTCAAAAGTTTTAAACTATGGCATAATGTTCGCTAAATCACATTTTTTAACTTTAACTTATAAGGTATCAAAAGCATCAAGTTAAAGCGTTAATCATTTAGAGAGTATAGATCAGTGTTAAGTACAAATAACATCACCATGCAATTTGGTAGTAAACCGCTATTTGAAAATATTTCGGTTAAATTTGGGAACGGCAATCGTTATGGGCTTATTGGCGCCAATGGTAGCGGTAAGTCAACGTTTATGAAAATCATTGGTGGCGATTTGGTGCCAACTTCGGGTAATGTGGCGTTAGATCCTCATGAAAGATTAGGTAAATTACGTCAAGATCAGTTCGCTTTTGAATCCTTTACCGTGTTAGATACGGTTATTATGGGGCATACTGAGTTGTGGGAAATCAAGCAAGAACGTGACCGTATCTATTCTTTACCGGAAATGAGTGAAGAAGATGGTTTTAAAGTGGCTGATTTAGAAACCCAATACGCCGAAATGGATGGTTATAGTGCTGAGTCTCGTGCTGGCGAACTATTGCTAGGGGTCGGCATTCCCATTGAACAACACTATGGTCTAATGAGTGAAATTGCCCCCGGTTGGAAGCTACGAGTGTTATTAGCCCAAGCGCTCTTTTCGAATCCCGATATTTTATTACTAGACGAGCCAACCAATAACTTGGATATCGATACCATTCGTTGGTTAGAAGATACGCTTAATGAGCGTGAAAGTACCATGATTATTATTTCGCATGATCGCCATTTTTTGAATATGGTTTGTACCCATATGGCAGATCTTGATTATGGTGAATTGCGTATTTATCCGGGTAATTACGATGATTATATGACGGCATCAACACAAGCCCGAGAGCGTTTATTAGCCGATAACGCTAAGAAGAAAGCGCAAATCAGTGAACTGCAATCTTTTGTTAGTCGTTTTAGTGCCAATGCGTCGAAGTCTAAACAAGCGACATCTCGAGCCAGACAAATTGAGAAAATTAAACTGGAGGAAGTGAAAGCATCTAGCCGTCAAAATCCATTTATACGTTTTGAGCAAGATAAAAAATTGTTCCGTAATGCCTTAGTCGTTGAGAATTTAACCAAAGGCTTTGATAATGGCCCTTTATTTAACAATCTTAATTTAATGGTTGAAATCGGTGAAAAGGTGGCAATTTTAGGTACCAATGGGATTGGTAAAACCACTTTAATTAAAACCTTAATGGGAGAACTAACGCCAGAGCAAGGCGAGATTAAATGGTCAGAAAATGCTAATATCGGTTACTATGCTCAAGATCATGAATATGAATTTGATGATGAGTTAACGGTGTTCGACTGGATGAGCCAATGGAAGCAACCTACTGACGATGAACAAGCAGTACGAAGTGTATTAGGACGCTTATTATTTTCGCAAGATGATATTAAGAAGAAAGTTAAAGTGCTGTCGGGTGGTGAAAAAGGACGGATGTTATTTGGTAAATTGATGATGCAAAAACCCAATATCATTGTCATGGACGAACCAACTAACCATTTAGATATGGAATCGATCGAGTCGCTCAATATGGCGCTTGAACTTTATCAAGGTACCCTATTCTTTGTTTCGCATGACCGTGAGTTTGTCAGTTCGTTAGCGACTCGTATTGTCGAAATTACGCCAGAAAAAGTGATCGATTATACCGGTAATTATGAAGATTATTTACGTAGTCAAGGAATCGAATAAGAGTATTGAATCAATCGTGAACAAATAGCCACTTTATTGTGGCTATTTAATATCTAAAGTAACTTAATCTTAAATAAGTTAAGGATCATTAAAAATCTAATTCATCCCACCAAATATCAATTAACGGGCTAACTTTGATATTTTTTAAACCATGACTTTCCAACCATTTTGTGACAATATCACGATGTTCGTCAGTACAATTGCCTAGCTTTTGAGTACAGACAATGCCTTTCCAATTTAGATACCCACTGCCTTCATAAGCTAGGCCATTCGGTTGAATAGCTTCGAGAATGAATTGATCGACAATGTTATCTAAGGTTTCTTCACTTGTCCCTTCGTCAAAAGACCAACTGACAGTGAAACCTAATTCTTTAAACTCTTCAATATGTAATTTTTTACGTAAACGTCGACTGCGATTTACCATGATAATATCCTTCTATTTTAATGAGTATGACTTTGTTTATTATTTATGTTAGCGTATTTTTTTGTTCGGTTAACACCACCACGCTTATTGGGTTGATTAGACCGATTTTGCGTGTTGTGATCGTTTTTCGATATCCGTTTTTTAGGTGAAGATTTTGTTTTCGGCTCAGCTTTAATGGTTGGGTCAACGGCAAAACCTTCTGTATGAATTTCGGGTATTGGTTTTTTGATCAACTTTTCAATGGCTTTTAATTGTGGCAGTTCGTCAATACAGACTAATGAAATTGCCTGCCCTTGATTTTGCGCTCGCCCTGTTCGACCAATTCGATGCACGTAATCTTCAGCAACCTGCGGTAATTCATAATTAACGACATAAGGCAATAGTTCAATATCCAATCCTCTGGCTGCAATGTCGGTGGCAACTAATGCCCGAATTTGTCCGGTTTTAAAATCGGCTAAGGCTTTGGTGCGGGCGCCTTGGCTTTTGTTACCGTGAATAGCTGATGCTTTAATTCCGTCTTTAGTGAGTTGCTCAGCTAAATGGTTAGCACCGTACTTAGTGCGAGTAAAAATTAAGACTTGTTGCCATTGGTTTTTACCAATTAAGTACGATAGTAATTCTCGTTTACGGCGTTTATCAACTCGATGAACATATTGGGTAATTTGTGTTGATGTACTGTTGGTTCTGGCAACAGCAACCGTTTCAGGGGAATGTAAAATCGTTTCCGCCAGTGTTTTTATCTCATCTGAAAACGTTGCCGAAAACATTAAATTTTGACGTTTTTTAGGTAATTTTGCTATCACTCGACGTATATCATGAATAAAGCCCATATCTAACATGCGATCAGCTTCATCTAAAACCAGCACTTTAACTGTTGCAAGATCAACGGCATTTTGGTGGACTAAATCGAGTAACCGTCCGGGTGTGGCGATCAGAATATCGACACCACCACGCAACTTCATCATTTGGGGATTAATGCTTACGCCACCAAAAACCACTAATGAGCGGATCGCTAAATGACGGCTGTAATCACGAATGTTTTCACCAATTTGCGCAGCAAGTTCACGAGTTGGGGCTAAAATTAACGCATAAAGTGGACGTTTCTTCTTTTTTGTTTCTGGGCGATTTGCCGTTTTGGCTTGTTGTTCAATCAGCTTTTGCAAAATTGGCAAACCAAACCCCGCCGTTTTACCGGTGCCCGTTTGTGCACTAGCCATAAGGTCTTTTCCCGATAAGATTACCGGAATAGCTTGCTGTTGAATGGGGGTGGGCTGAGTGTAGTGTTGTTCTTGTAGTGCTTTTAGAATCTTGGCATCTAAACCAAGAGAGTCAAATGACATGAAATGTTTCCTAAATAAACAAAAAATTAAATTTTCGTTAGTTATTATAAAGCAATTCTATTACTTTTGTTTGATTATTTAGTATCCCTTTTAATAAGATTGCTTTTAAATCCTTCTGTTAAGATTTATTTTAACAAAATTTCGTAAGTTTTCTGCTAAAAAATAGACTAAATGATATTTATTATCATTTGCATCTGTGCTACTATTCCCACACTAAAATCGTGGTATTTAGAACCTTTTGGAACGATTTTAAAATCTACTATTTCTAAGAACTGTTGTCTCTCAGAATTATTGTTGTTAAGAACTTTTGCATAACGGATTACCCATGACAGTACATTTCACCCGCATCAAAAAATGGCTAATAGTATTAGCATTAGCCTCAGCTAGCCTTAATTGTTTCGCTAAAGATGATATCACTTTTGCTAACTTTCGCGATATTCGTGATCTTAACCCTCACCTCTATTCTGGTGAAATGTGGGCACAAAATATGCTGTATGAATCTTTAGTTCATTATAACGAAGACGGCTCTTTTTCGCCTTGGCTTGCGGAAAGCTGGACGATAACTAATGAAGGCAAAACCTATACGTTTAAACTTCGACAAGATGTGACATTTAGCGACGGTGCCAAATTTGATGCACACAGTGCTAAATTAAATTGGGATGCCGTACTTTCAAATAAAGATCGTCATACTTGGCTTGAAATGGTGCGTTTAATTACCGATATTAAAGCGCTTGATGATTATACGCTACAAGTCAATCTGTCTGAACCTTACTATCCGTTTTTGATTGAGATTGCCGTTACCCGACCAATGCGTTTTATATCGCCTAATGCCATGAAAAATGGAGAAACCAAAAATGGCGTTAATTCTTATATTGGTACGGGGCCTTATGTGTTAAATGAGCATAAGAAAGATCAGTATGCTATTTTTACAGCCAATCCCACTTATTGGGGAAACAAACCGCAACTTAAAACCGTCACCATGAAGGTGATTGCGGATAATCAAAGTCGTTTAATGGCACTTGAAAAAGGTGAAATCGATCTGATTTACGGCAAAAACATGGTAGATGCCGATTCTTTCGAGCGTTTTTCGAAAATGAATAAGTTTCAGACATTGATGTCTAAACCTGTTTCAAGCCGTATTGTGTTGATGAATACAACTCGCCCCGCATTAAGTGATGTTAATGTGCGTCAGGCAATTGAGCATATTATTAATAAAAATGATATTTCAGAAGGAATTTTTAATCACAGTGAGGCACCGGCTGATACCTTAATGGCGACCAATATTCCTTATGCCAATATTGGATTAAAACCTTATCAATACAATACTAAATTAGCGCAACAACTTTTGGATAAAGCAGGTTGGACAAAACCAAACGGTCAACAATACCGCCAAAAAGACGGCAAACCGTTCGAAATCACCCTGTATTATGATAGTAATACTGCTTCACAAAAAACCATAGCCCAATATATGCAAGATGAATTTGAACAAGTTGGATTAAAACTGAATATTCATGGTGAAGAAGAGCAAGGCTATCGTGACCGCCAAAAAGCCGGTGATTTTGATATGGTATTCGATATTTCTTGGGGTACGCCTTACGATCCGCAATCATTTTTATCAGGTATGAAATTACCGGTATATGGGGATTATATGGCTCAACAAGGATTAAAAGAAAAGCCTCAAATTGATGCCAGCATTAGCAAAGCATTGATTTCAACGGACGAGCAAGAACGCCAAGCCCTCTATCGTTATGTGCTTGAGACATTGCATAAACAAGCGGTCTATATTCCTTTAACTTATGAACGCAATCGAGCTATTGCTATTAAATCTCTTAAAGGCATTGAGTTTGCTCCATCTCAATTTGATATTCCTTTTGAGAAAATGCACTTTTAATTACCACATTTTTTAGTTAGTTATAATGTTACCTTACATTGTTAGACGTTTATTGATGATGATACCGATTTTGATCGGTATCTCATTTATTGCTTTTTTGCTGATCAACCTTGCCCCTTCTGATCCTGCTGAAGTTGCTTTACGCTTAAATGAGATTATGCCAACGCCTGTAGCCATCGAAAGTATGCGCCAAGAGCTGGGTTTAAATGATCCCTTTTGGTCTCGCTATTTCAGTTGGTTATATGATGCTTTTCATCTGGATTTTGGACGTTCATTCGTTCATCGGGATCGATTAGTTTGGGATGAAATGGTGCGTTGTTTAACCCCAACGTTACTATTGGCAGTGTCCTCATTTGTTCTTACTTTAATAGTCAGCTTAGTACTAGGTGTGTTATGCGCTATTTTTGCTAACTCAGTCTTCGATCATGTTGTTCGAATCCTTATTTTTATTGGTACCGCCATGCCGAGTTATTGGCTGGGTTTGCTGTGTATTTGGTTTTTTGCGAATTATTTGGATCTGTTACCAACCAATGGTTATGGCACATGGCAAAATCTTATTTTACCAACAATAACTTTATCTTTTGTTTATATTGCTACTTATATTCGCTTTATTCGTAATAATATGCTGGAAAATATGCAGCATTACTTTGTATTTTATGCACGCAGTCGTGGATTAAAAGAACGGGTAATTATATTAAAACATGTCTTAGTCAATTCGTTACATACCACCATTACTGCACTGGGTATGACAATTCCACAATTGATTGCTGGTTCGTTTGTGGTGGAATATATCTTTTCATGGCCGGGACTTGGGCGCTTATGTATAGCCGCTATCATGAATCGGGACTATCCGGTAATTCAAGCTTATATCTTGGTTATGGCGATTTTATTTGTGGTGTGTAATTTTATTGTTGATGTCGTGCATCAGTGGCTGGATCCTCGATTACGTGATAATGGGGATTTAGCATGAGTGTTGTAAAGCAATTATTGAAAAATAAAATGGCATTATGCTGTTTGATGATTATCACCATCATCATTCTGTTGGGTATTTTTGCGCCCTATATTGCGCCATTTGATCCGAATAAAGTCCGTATTGTGCGCAAATATGCCAGTATTTCTGCTGAACATTGGCTAGGCTGTGATCATTTAGGTCGAGATATCTTTTCTCGTTTACTGTATGGTATCCGTTCGACCCTCTTTTTATCTCTACTGACCATGACAATTACCATTATTGTCGGTTCTATCATCGGGCTAATTTCAGGTTACCAACGAGGCAAACTTGATGAAGTTATTATGCGCCTTTGCGATATTATGCTCTCCTTCCCTAGTCAAGTCATGATTTTAGCGATTGTCGGAGTGCTAGGTGTGGGGATTGAAAACGTGATTATTGCTAATATCGTGGTGAAATGGGCATGGTATAGCCGAATGATCCGCAGTTCAGTGATTAAATACAGTCGAAAAAATTATATTTTATTTTCACGTGCCATTGGTGCACCACACAGCTTTATTATTCGCCGTCATTTGTTACCTAATATTATGTCAGAATTGGTGGTGTTAGCCTCGCTCGATACTGGATGGGTCATTTTGAATATTTCGGCGCTTTCTTTTATTGGATTAGGCGTACAAGCGCCGACTGCCGAATGGGGATTGATGCTTAGTGAAGCTAAGAATGTGATGATTCAACATCCAATGCAAATGGTCTATCCGGGAATAGCTATTTTAGTCGTTGTGGCGGCTTTTAACCTTTTAGGTGACTGTTTGCGAGATATTTTAGATCCGAAGGAAAAAACACATGTGTAACCCCCTGTTAGAGGTTAAAAATCTTACCGTTAACCTTGATAATGGTAAAACGTTATTGGATAACATTTCGTTTAATGTTGAACATCACCAATGCGTAGGCATTGTCGGCGAAAGTGGCAGTGGTAAAAGTTTAACCAGCAAAACTATCATGGGTTTATTAGAACCCTATTTTAAAGTCGAAGGTCAAATTCTTTTTAATCCTAGACAAACCCCATTAAATCAACAAGTGAAAGGCGATCTTTTAACACAGTCTGCTGACACACTGCGTCAGATTCGGGGTAACACTATCGCGATCATTTTACAACACCCGATGAGTGCTTTCGATCCGCTTTATCGTATCGGCAAACAAGTCATCGAAACATTACAAGCACACCTTCCCTTAAGTAAAAAAGAAGCTGTCGCCAAAACACTGACCATGATTAAAGAAATCGGTTTAAATGATCCTAAACAGATTTATAATAAGTATCCTCATCAATTGAGTGGTGGGATGTTACAAAGAATCATGATTGGCATTGCATTAATGCTAAAACCCGAATTGATTATTGCTGATGAGCCGACAACCGCTTTAGATTCGATTAGTCAGTTCCATATTTTGAAAATGTTTCAACAAATCAAGCAGCAATCAACTACCGCCATGATCTTTATTTCACATGATTTAGGCGTGATACATCATATTGCCGATCATATTGTTGTCATGCAACAAGGTAAAATTGTTGAACAAGGCTGTCGAGATCAAATTTTTTATCATGCTGAAAATGATTACACCCGTTATCTAATCAGCGCGCGCAAACAGTTATTAGCTAAATTTGATTCGGTGGTTTATCCTAAAATGTTTATTCCGACGTTGGAGAGTGCTTAAATGTCTGCATTATTGCAAGTTGAACAAGTAAGCAAATCCTTTTTACAACCTCATCAAGGTTTGTTTAGTCGCAAAAAGAACAAGGTCATTAACAATGTTTCTTTTTCGTTAAAACAGGGGGAATGTCTGGGCATTATTGGTGAAAGTGGCAGTGGCAAAAGCACCCTTGGAAAGCTTATTTTAGGTTTAGAAAAACCCGATACGGGTAAGATCTTATTTAACGGACAAGATACAGCAAAACGAGCGTGGAAATGCTCATCACAGCGACGCAATATTAGCGCTGTGTTTCAAGATTATAATGCTTCGGTGAATCCTTATTTTACGGCTGCTAATATTATTGCTGAACCCATTGATATTTATGAAAAGTTATCATCGACGGCACGAAAAAAACGAATAGATCAATTACTGGAACAAGTTGGATTAGATCATTCATTCTGTCAGCGTTATGCTCATGAAATGAGTGGTGGTCAATTGCAACGCATTTGCATAGCCAGAGCGATTGCCTGTCATCCGCAATTTATTTTGTTTGATGAAGCAGTCAGTTCGTTAGATATTTCTGTTCAAACGCAGATTTTATCGTTATTGGCTGATTTACAAAAACAGTTAAATTTAACCAGTATTTTTATTACTCATGATTTAACCACGATTACGTATTTGTGTAATCGAGTGATGTTTTTTTATCAAGGAAGAATTGTAGAACAGGTTGACGATATTGCCGAATTGAGTAATGTCCGTCATGATTATTCTAAACAGCTTCTTGATTCTATATTAGGTTTTTAATCTATGACAACACAATCCGCCGTTAATAAACGTTATCGTTTTAACGATTATTTAGCATTGGTTATCCCTTTTATTATTTCCACTATCACAACCCCATTATTGGGCGTGGTTGATACTGCGTTGGTCGGTCATCTACCCAATCCTGCTTTTATTGCAGGCATTGCCGTTGGTGCAGTGATCTTTAATACCATTTATTGGTTATTTGGTTTTTTACGTGTGAGTACCACCGGATTTGCGGCACAAGCATTAGATGATCCCCTATTACTGCGTTCTTCGTTAATTCGTCCACTGTTTATTGCGATTGTTTTAGGCATTTTATTTATTGTTTTTCAGCCATTAATTTTTAGTGCCTCAATGCAAATCATCAAGCCAAATCAAGAAGTTAGGCATTATGCAGATATCTATTTTTCGATATTAATTTGGGGCGCCCCGTTTGTACTGATTAACTATGTGCTGGTTGGTTGGTTAATGGGGATGTCAAAAATAAAAGCCGTGCTGTTTTTGCAAGTATTGATTAATTTACTTAATATTATTATGGCGGTCATTTTTGTATGGGGCTTTCATTGGGATATTCAAGGCGTGGCATTTGCAACACTAAGTGCGCAAGTGATTTGTACATTGTTAGGGATCGGGTTTATTGGTCGCTATTTACCCCAATCACAACAAAAAACGGATTTGAAATCGATTCTATCGTGGCAGTCATTAAAAGGGGTGATATTAGTTAATACTAATTTAATGATTCGAACTATTTGCCTGTTAGTTGTGACCAATCATTTTATTTCGATTGGTTCAAGCTTTAGTACTGAAGTGTTGGCAGCCAATGCGGTACTGTTTCAAATCCATTACTTAATGGCGTATTTATTCGATGGCTTTGCTAATGCGTCAAGTGTCTTTAGTGGTAAGGCTAAAGGCACGCAAAATATGGCGTTGTACCAACAAACCTTGCGTTGGTCACTGCAAGCGTGTGTGATTTGTCCAGTGATATTAATTGCAATCTGGTTTGCCTTTGATACCGCAATAATCAGATTATTAACCAATCAAAATGACATTATTAATCTTTGTCTACAATACCATTATTGGTTAGTTATCTTTCCGGTTGTGGTTGCTGGCGGTTTGATCTATTACGGAGTGTTTTCGGGCATCAGTTATACATCCTCTATTCGTGATTCGATGATTCTTGCCCTTTTACTTTGGTTGATCGCTCAATTTATTTTTGTGCCGATATGGGGTAATAATGGTTTGTGGTTTTCCTATATTTTATTTAGTTTAGGGCGGACACTATTTTTGGTGATTTGGATTAATCGATCGAAACAATATCTTATGCGTTGATTTAATCAAATCACCAGTAAACAGATTTCATTCTGTTTGCTGTTTGCTGTTTGCTGTTTGCTGTTTGCTGTTTGCTAAAGAATTTTGTCAATTATTTTACTTTTTGCAATCGAATTTCTATTTTAATTCAACTCTTATATAATTATCTGTATTTTTAAAGACAAAACAGGAATTAAATTAGATGAATAAAGGAAACAAAACCATTATTGTGACTGGTGCTTCAAGTGGAATTGGTTTTGCTATTGCAAAAGCCTATCTTGAGCGAGGTTTCAATGTCGTTGCCAATGGTCGAGATAAAGCTCGTTTAGAACAAGCAGCGATTAAATTAGGCGAACCCGATAATTTATTACTTGTAGCTGGGGATATTGCAAAGCCTCAAACGGCAGAATTGCTTTTTTCAAACGCTATTGCAAGATTTGGTAAAGTCGATATTTTAGTTAATAATGCAGGCATATTTATATCTAAACCCGCCATTGAGTATACACAAGATGATTTAAATACCATTATTGATACGAATCTTAAAGGTTTTTTCTACCCTGCTCAAACTGCTGCTAAACATATGATAGCCAATCAGTCAGGGCATATCATTAATATTACTGCTGCCATTGCAATGCAACCTAATTTGACGGTTCCGGCTTTATTACCGATTATGATCAAAGGTGGTATTAATAATGCCATTAAAGGCTTAGCATTAGAATTAGCATCAAGCCATGTTATGGTTAACGGTATTGCACCTGGTATTATTGAGACCCCAATGCATCCTACCGATCCCCAAGTTCAAGCGGTATTAAAATCAATGGCACCTGTCAATCGGATTGGACACGTTCAAGATATTATTAATGCTGTCATGTATTTAACCGATTCTAATTTTGTTACCGGTACAATTATGGTCGTTGATGGTGGCTCAACGGCAGGCAAATGGTAAATAGGTTTAGCACCGATGACTTATTCAGACTGCCAGTAAACTGGCAGTATTCGAATTGCATAAAGTTTAGAATCGGTATAATACACTCGCTTTAAAGTTGCGGGCTAGTCCATAGGTGTTTTCGCCTAAATAAAGTCGATAATCTTTATTAAAGAGGTTATCAACGGTTAACTTAATTTCGGCTTTAGGCAGAAAAGTCGGTTGCCAACTCGCAAAAAGATTGTGAATTGAATACCCCGACGATCGCCCTAATCCATAAGCGCCCAGATCTTTTATTCCGTCATGGTTTCTGTCTTCTAATCCTGTACGATCTTGTTTTCGCACAAATTGGGCATTCCACCCTGCTCTTACATTCCAGTCCGGAATTTTAAACCCTGTCGTTAAAGTTGCGGTGCGTGGTGCAATCGTTGCGACATAGGTTTTATGATGCATCCATGGTGCTTGTGGTGCCGTATCTCGTTCGCCTTTTTGAATTGAGTAAGTGGCACTTGCAAACCAATATTTACTGTCATAAAACGTTTCAAGTTCAAAACCTTTGACAATCATTTTACCCGGAATATTACGATAATTGGACTGCCCAAGCGGACACGCTTTACCTGGACCGCATATTGATTGATTGAATCCTCGAGTAACAAAAATCTCATCGGTGACACGCTGTCTAAATAATGTGCTACGAACTTGTAACTTATCATTTTCAAGTATTAAGTTATTAAAATCGAGAATATTCCCAATTCGAATTGATAAATTTCGCTCTTTTTTTAAATGACGGCTGGTTGCCGAAATTTTACCGCTTCCTCCATTTTTAGGGGTGAACTGGACTTCATAACTTTCATCAATGGTTGGCGCTTGCCATGCATAGCTAATATCCCCAAAAAATCCGACATTTTGGGTGGTTTGCCAATATGATCCAAAGCGTGGTGTCCAACCTGAATAGGTCACGGGTGAATAGTCATGACCATAACGAGGATCGGGATCGTTATATGCTGAAGCATAATTCTTTTTACCGTGATTCCGGACATAATCGTATCGAAGGCTAGGTGATAAGACAAAATCACTAATTGAAAGTTCGTCCTGAATATAAAAACTATAAGTTTGCTGTTTACCAGAAGGCATGTAGGCCGGTTGAAAATAACCATTGTTATAATTTGGCTTTTTAGCATAATTTTTGTAATACATTAATGTATCACGATCATGTAGATGTGCTTGTAATCCAATTTTTAATGCATTATCGACAGCGCCGGTGTTAAAAATACTGACATTTTCAAGCTCGATAGTTTTATCGGTATAGCTAACCCAACTTTCATTACCCATTGTCCCTAATGAAGCCACCGGATTGTATTTATTAGGACGAGTATCATGTTGTTTGGTTTTGGAATAAGTGGTGTGTAACGTTAAGTTGATTAACGGATTATAAGTTGGTTGATAATTCCATTTAAATTGGGCGGATTCATCTTGTTGATCACGTTTTACCAATTTTCTTAACCATGCCGCTTTATAACCATATTTTTTAATTTGTGCAGCGGTCGGGGGTGTCATTTTTTCGACATATTTGGCTGCCCAAGGTTGCCACGAATCCCGTTTTGAACGAATACCTGATAGAGTGAAAGTGTGTTCTTCATTGGGTCTAAAATTCAGTTTTGCCATGTAAGAATCCATGTCATCTTCTGAAAACTCAAATCTTGAGCCATCCGGTCGTTTAAAATTACCGCTGTCTCGGTTGGTGTAATAGATAAGACCATCAAACATGTCATCTTGTGTTCGACCATAAACTGCACTTGTCACCATATTCTGATGATTGTTTGAATGAAAACTGTATTTGATTAATGCACCAATATATTGATTGGGGTCAAGCAGATCAATCGCATCTTTAGTCTCCATTTTTATCACGCCACCAAAGCCACCATTTCCAAACCTCACATCGTGTGGACCTTTGTTAACTTCAACTTGTTTAAGAAGTTCTGGTTCAACAAAAATCGATCCTTGTTGATATTTTTGGAATCCTTTTTGTGCGCCATCTACAATGATTTTGACATCTTCAACTTTACCAAAACCCCATATATTTAAGGTTTGCCCCCCTGGCCTAACTGAACCGGCAGCACTCACACCGGGTAAAGTATTGAGCAATTCGGCAACATTATCGGATTGTTTTTGTTCTATTAACCCTGATGAAAGTGTGGATCGTCCCGCAATAACACTATTTATTTTTTTTAATTCATCTTGCGTTGATGAGCCGGCAATCACAGTAATCACATCGTCGATATCGTCACGATTAACCATATTGTTCTTCGTTAATGGTTTATTCGGTTCATCAATATTTTGCTTTGTATCCTTATCTTCAAGCACTGACTCAGCTTGTGAAGAAAAACTCATAAATAGTAATAAGATACTTACCTTTTTATAACTCATGTTTCATTCCTTCATAAAAAACAATTAAATCATTTAACACATTTCTAAATTTAACCTTACAATCAATAATGATAATCATTATCAAATGAAGGTTTCGCAAGTATATGAGGTTTATCAAAAAATAGACAGAAAAATATGTATAAATTTTGGTTGAAAACGTTAACAAAATTATTTTTATTTAACGGTTAAAACAACCTAGTGTTTTAATGTTTATTATCAGAATAAAGCAACGAAATGGAGCGTGATGTTAAAAACGTCGTATCGATTTGATGTTAATTTCAGGTTCCCTATCAGATAAACAAGAAACCTGAATGAAAAAATTATATCAGTTCAAAAAAATGAATTGGATGGTATGCCTGAAATTCAATAACACAATGTTTTTTATTTGGTTATTTTCCACCCTCCCAAAACTGTTCTCCATAAAATACTAGACTACTGTTACCACGAGGAATAGCATAATGAAATTGCTGACGAATATCTTTTTGTTGTTGATATTGATTTGCCTCATATTCAGCCAATTTATGTGCTAACAGCACTTTTGCTATACGTTTATTTGCATGTTGGCTACGTTCTGATTGAACTTTAACCGTAATACCGGTGCTAATATGCGTTGCCCGTACAGCAGACTCCGTTTTATTCACATGCTGCCCACCTGCCCCTGAAGATTTCGTTGTTGAAAATTCAATTGCGCTATCTAGTAGTGGCGCAGGATTTGGTAAACAAGTAATACCGATAAACCAATTTTTACGTTTATGATGTGGTCGGTAAGGACTCTGACACACCCACTGCAAGGTACCACTCCAACGAGCAATTAATAGTTCACTTTGATCACCTTCAATAGAAATCAATACCGAACGATAAGTATTGGGCTTATCGCCCATAATACTTTCTAGAATTTCGGCGGTTAACGCTAATTTGTTCGCTTCAAACAAAAATTGTTTTACCGCTTTTGCTACCGTTAATGTGCATTCATCTGGTCCTCTGGCAGACGAAAATAAGAGTATTGCCATTAGTGACCTCCTTGTGTTTTATAATTCAATATTGGTGTAAGTTGAGCAATAACCGTGACAAGGTTTGCTTGTTGCATCGATTCAATCACACTATCTATTGATTTGTAGGCTTGTGGCGCTTCTTCAAAAATTAAACTGCTGTCTTCACAAATGACACGGCTACCTAATTTTGTACGTTTTAGTTCAGCAATTGAGTAACGATGATCTAGTTTGCCTTTACAGTCTGCTCGACGCCATTTTCGCCCTGCACCATGGGCGAGCGATAAGAGTAGATCTTCATTCGGTATCGGTTTAACTAAATAGCTATAATCCCCTCGAGAACCTGGAACAATAACAAGGTCATCCATTGCTGAGGAAGCCCCTTTGCGATGTAACCAATAATTTTTATGATCAAGTGTCACTTTTTGTAAAAAATTATGACAAACATTCAACATTTCACGTCCATGCGTGTTAAGGTTATTCATCAACCTTTCAGCAATCACTTGTCGATTTAGCATGGCAAATGCGACCGCATTATCATGTTTTGCTAAATATTCAAGTGCTTCTGGACTTTCATCAGCTAAACCTTGATAACCAAATCGTGATAGCTGGTTTTGCAAAATAGCATGCCCTAATCCTCGTGACCCACTATGCACTAGCAAAAATAATTTTTTAGCATTAAGTTGGTAATGTTCAAAAAGTTGCTCGTTACAAATTTTGCTAACCTTTTGTAACTCTGCAAAATGATTCCCTCCGCCAATTGTACCAAGGTTATATTTATGTCGGACATCAGGTTGATCAATATTCCCGATCTGCCGTGTCAATTTATCTATGCTTAATTTAGCAATATTAATATCGGTTTGCCAAAAGCCCATCCCACAACCAATATCACTGCCAATTAATGCAGGATAAATGGTTTCTCTACTTAAATAAGCTGCGCCAATTGGGTACCCTTTTCCGGGATGAAGATCCGGCATACCGACTACTTTAACCATATTGGGTAATTCGGCAGTAGTCTGTAATTGTTGAATAGCTAAACCTTCAATCCACGTGTTTTTTGATGCGATGTATAAGGCTTTTTCAGATAGTATCTGTATAGAATTGTCCATATATCAATCCATTTAAAAAATATTATTATTGTTTAGTACTCATAATTTAAATGTGATACAAAAGATGAATAACAACTAATTTTGGCAATGTTAGATCGCCATTACTGACAACATTATCTTTGTGCTGTCGATAAAAGTTAGATGTTAACTAACATATTTTTTGGGTTGTTAATGACTTTGATTTCATCAATAAACAAAAAAAATTGTTTTTTAAATTATGGGTATGAATTTAATAGGCAGGCTAAGATCAGCAGAATGAATTGAAGCAAGAATGAAAAGATGAATTATTCAATTATTTTGCGATAAGCCTGCAAAGGTTAGTTATACAAATCATAATCAATTCTCCTTTGCTGTTAAAATTGGTCGGCATAATAATCATGTTTTTCGCTATTGTAAATAGCTTAATGAAATTATTTTTCTTATTGGTTATCTTAAATCAATACGACAATTAATATAATAAGGTTACCACCTTACTCAAATTAGGTAAGGTGGTTTAGGGTTATTGAGGGGTTAATGACATCACTACTGTTTCAAATGGCGCTAAAGTTATCATTGCTGTTTTGTCAATAACATTTGGTTTTTGCGCATAAGATTGACTGTGATAATCAACGTTAATTTTAAAATGCGAACTTGCATTTACCGGTAACTCTAAATCATTTTGTAAATCAAGATAATAAATTTGTTGTTTATCTGAAGGATTGCGTAAAGTAATGATGGATTTATCTTGCGTCCATCCAGCCCAACCATATACCCCTAATTTTGTGGGATCTTTACCTATCCAATGAGTATCGAATAATATTTTTTGGTTATCTCTTGTCCAATTCGCCGCCGATGCTAACGTATCCCAATTGTTTGTTGTCATCAGTTCAGGGGTGATATACATTTCTTGTAATTGCGTTCCTGTTGCAAAATAACTCCAAACTTGATCGGCAAAGTCATTTTCGGTTTCTTGTTGCAAATGTTTTGCTTGTTTAGCGTATACAATTCCATGAAGCATAAGTGAATTTAATGGAAATAAGGGGCCTTTTAAGACAATTGAACGATACGTTTCCGCATCTCGATAAGTCAACCATTGTTGAACTTTACTACCTGGCCCATAATAATTGACATCATCACCACCTCGCCAGATAGAGTCGGCATAAAATAACCAAGACGGCGTCGCCTGTGTTCCGGTTGTTAGATTGATATATAAATGGTCATTCGCTTTACGCATATCTCGAATTAAATGGATCGCTGCATCAAAATCACTGGTAAATTGGCTACCTGCGATCACTTTATCCGCATTGCCTGTTCCATCAAGTTTAAACATCGTAATATTCTGATTTTTAATTAATTCTAAAATTCTCTTATGAAAATTAGCGTAGTATTTAGGGCCAGATAAGGCAAGTTTGCCATCCATGGTTTCGTATCCCAGTTTTAACGCATTGGCAACACGAGTATCACGTGGTTTATTGTATCCTCCCCAAGGTGATAACCAAATACCAAGTGCCGCACCATATTTTTCAGATGCGGTTTTTAATTTATTAAATTCATTCGGAAAATTATTACTAAATCCCCAATTACCGGTTAAGTTATCCCAACCATCATCAAACAGGTAACCGTCAAGGGTAACCTGACGTTTTTTAACTAATTCTTCACCATATTGCTCGATACGTAGCAGTGCCTCTTTTTCAGTATAAGGATTGAAAAAACCAATATCTAGCCAAGAGTTGTAATGCAAATACGGGCTATATGGCCGCTCTCGAACTTGATTAAGAAATTCATTTACATTGCGTCTTAATTGCCCTATTTCATAGGTTCCAATATAGGTTTTGTAACTCAAGGTGTGATTGACTTGTAACGGAATCGCTTGCGGAATTTTTTGCAACACACCCCCTTCATAGGCAACGGTATGGGTTAAAGGGTTTTCGGGAATGATAAAAAAGGTATCACTAATAATCGGCGAACTGACAACGGAACCATAAACAAATGGCGCTTGAGAATGAAATGGCATTAATGAAACAGCTGACATTTCAAGCGCCTGTTTTTTCGGTGTGATTTGCAGTTCATAACTGGCAAAATGTTTATCGTCATTGAGAATCAATCGAGTTTGAATCGCAATATCATGACCAGTGAAATTTAAATAAATTTGATTGTCTTTTTGTTGTAAATTATCTAAGTGGAAATCTTTATCGGTCAATTTTTGCCCCGAATTTAGCGTAATCTCAAATAGTGTATTAACAGTGATTAAATCATTGGTTAAGGGATTAGTAATATTAAACGATGTGACGTTTTGTTGATTGTCACTATCAGATAGCCTGATTTGGGTATGTTGCCCTGTTAATTGATATTCTTTAGCCCACACAGCATCAACTGACAAACAAAATGCGGTGAATAACCCAATTGTGATCCAATTTTTGACATGCGTTTTCATTACTACCTCCTGATTTATAAAAATTCGACAAAAGAATTGACGGAAATATGAATATCAGTATAGGTTTTTGAGTGATGATAAATTGTGATCTTGATTGCAGATTACAGGTGGATTGAAATTCTTAAAAAAAGCTTTTATTTGTATCAAAATGAAAAGCTAATTTGGCTTCATTTTGAAATGCAATGCTATTTTTTCCCTAAAATAGAGATATGATTATGTGTACCGAGTTCAACAATGAAAGATGGTTAATAATTAAATAGCGAATTTGCTTTTATTATCTGATGTGACAAAGATCGCATTTTTGATAAAAGCTTGCCAATTTGAATCCGTAGTTTAAATTAAAAACAGTTGGAATAATCGCTATGATTTTTTAAAGTGATAAATTTAAGAAAAATAATGATATGGATAATAAATCCAAGGTATTTTCCATTTAGATGCTATCAAAAAATTATCTAGTTGAACTAAATAATTAATCAAATAATTTGAATTGAACCGTAATACAATGATAACTGTTTATATCCAATGGCATGAATATTACATTCTTTAAATTTGTTGATTTCTGGTATGCTATCTGTTCGTTATTACCTAATGAATAATGACACTATGCAACAAATCAAAGATAACTTAGAAAAAAATCAGATAGCTATTTATTTTTCTGTGGTCATGATAGCTATTGCGCTGGTATTTTGTTTAGACAACACCTCAATATTCGACATGTTTATCAATCCAGCATTAGCATTCATGTTATTTGTCACTTTTTTACAAGTTCCTGTGACTGATATTAAACAGTTTTGGTCTTATAAGCTATTTATGGTGGCATTACTTATAACAAATTTTGTTATTATACCTGTTGGGGTTGGATTATTAGCGCTATTCCTACCTTCCGTTCCCTTGATTAAGCTGGGCGTATTACTTGTGTTACTTGCGCCTTGTATTGATTATGTTGTCACTTTTTCTCATCTTGGACGCGCAGATGCTCGTTTATTATTGATGGCAACACCTTTATTATTGTTGTTACAAATGTGTTTACTGCCTGTTTACTTAACGTTTATGATTGGCGAACAGGTCAATCAGCTTATTCACCTCCAACCCTTTATCCATGCTTTTATTTGGTTAATGGTCATTCCTTTTTGTTTAGCAACTATAATGCAAATCTGGGCTGTGCGAAGTCAAACAGGCAAAAACATGATACATGGGTTAAATATGTTACCCGTTCCTGCCACGGCATTAACGCTTTTTATCGTTATTTTGGCAGTTCTACCTCAGCTTAAAGGTCATTTTTCAGTCGTCCTATCTGTCATTCCATTTTATATAATTTTTGCTATTGTCGCCCCCTTAGTTGGATGGTTTGTCGGTCGTTGTTTTCATGTTTCCGTCGCAGGAAGTCGAGCGATAGCTTTTAGTGCCGGTACTCGAAATGCGCTAGTCATTTTACCTTTAGCGTTAGCCATACCGAATGCAATACCCATTTTACCGGCAATTATCGTAACACAAACACTTATCGAACTAATCAGCGAGCTAGTTTATGTTTATGTAATTGCTAAACTAAAATGAATGCTTAAAAGACAATGGGCTATATGCCCATTTCCATTGTTTATTGCTCGATCAATTTTAATTTAGCGATTACTGGAATGTGGTCGCTTACAAGTGGCCATTTGATACCATTCCACTCATTGTCATCATTGGGAATAATGAATTGCTCAACTTGCCATATTTGATTTCGACTTGTAAAGATATGATCTAAATCTAATCCAGGATTTCCTGCTGGCCAAGTGCGAGTATCGACATTTTCTTTTTTCACCAAAGTCCAGTATTTTTCAAGCTCTTTAATCACTCTATCATTTTTAACAGAATTAAAATCGCCTAACAATACCATAATTCCTGATACCAAATTAGGAAATTCATCATCTAAGTCCAGATCATCAAACACAATACTATTAATAAAACGTGCTTGTGACATTCTTACCTCATCTTCTTCATGCCAATCAAAATGAGTATTGAATACATAAATTGGCGAATCAAAACCCGGCACATTAATTTGGCTTAACATCACGGATCTTTGTTCAAAATCGCCTGAGGGTAACAAAAAAGTTTTACTTTTTACTATTGGATATTTAGACAATATGGCATTACCGTAATTACCGCCTTTCATCTCCGTTGCTTTGCCAAATAAATAGTACATTCCCGTTTTTTCTGCTATTACTTTTGCTTGATCTAGGCCATCGCTACGTGTGGTATTTTGATCGACTTCTTCAAGGGTTATGATATCCGCATCCATTGCTTTAATCGCATTAGCAACTAAATCTAAATTAACCTTATGCTTTCTAAGTCCGCCTGCAATGTTGAAATTTGCAATGGTAATTTCTGGTTGATCTTTATCGGTATACACTTTATTCGGCGAATGTTGATATTGTGATATCACTAAATCTTCTGTTGCCAATGCATATGAAAATAACGAAAACAAACTCACTATAGTCAATACTAAACAATTTTTCTTCATATCTTTATCCTACAACTTTTTGGGTTTCATAAATTCGAGATAGATTAATTGATGCTTTTTTTGATATTAATTGAATTTGAATGGATATGTTGCGATCACAATCACAACTTAATGATTATTTTTTGGAAAATACTGGCATATGGAAATGACTGATGAAAGCCATGCAATGATACATGGCTTTCGCTATCAAGGTTGTGATTATTTATTTTTAATAATCATTTGCACAGGATAATGATCAGAGTAATTATCCGTAAAATCGTCTTTTAAAACGTTAACTTCGATTACGTCGTTTTTTAATGGGGGGGACACATAAATATAATCATAACGCAACGGTGTTGAAGCTTGATCATAAAATACTTTGGTTGGCGCTGTCGCTATAAATGCTTTATTTTTAATTTTCAAGGCATCAATAAAACCCGCATCCAATAAATTTTGCTGGACGGTATAACTTAATTGTCCGTTAACTAGATTTTCTAATATTGGTCTTTGTTTCTGTTTTTCTTTGATATCGTTTAACAGATTACTTTTATCGTAGGTTTCTTTATCCGCCGGTGAAAAAGAGTTTAAATCACCGGCAATAATCCATTTACCATTTGGATCACGGCTATATTTGATAGAATCGATTATTAAGTTCATTTCATCAATTCTTTTTTCTGTCCAAAATGGATTCATATGGGTAATAACAAAATGATAATTGCCAATATCAGCATATAGCGCACCATGCCATAGATTATCCACGACTTTATTAACATTGACTATTGGATATTTTGACGTAATGGCAACAGGAAAAAAAGCGGCATCATCAGGTTTTTCTTTCAATAATACCGCATATTTATGTCCATAACTTGCGGCAAATTTTTCAAGCTTTTCACGAGTAAAAAAATTCATTTCTTGCCAGGCAATAATATCGGCATCTTGTGTTTTTGCCCATTCGATAAATTTCTGTTTTCCGTCTGTTTCGTCTAATTTCATACCATTATAGACATTGTAACTAATGATTTTAAGGTCTTTTACATCGTCAATTGAAGCAAAAACAGTTGAAGTACTTAGGATAAAACTACTGATAATGGCTGCTAATTTTAATTTCCTTTTAATCATAATGATATACCTTTCTTTAATTAAGATTGGTTATTAGTATGAGGTTGATTGAGGTCTAGAAAAATATCTTTTTCTGATTTTTGTGATGTATATCAATATTTTTTTATCTAGGTTAGTGTTTTTTATGACGAATCAGTCAGCAATCAACGAAGTATTCCTTATAAAAATAGATTTTTTATTGATTATTGTTTGAAAATTAAGACATAAAATGAGTAAAAATTATTTTATGCCTTAACACAAAAAAGACGAAGATTAATGCTTATATCAACACTTCAATTCCTTTTATTCTTTCAAGATAACAAAATTCAAATCGCTAATTGATTCGAGTGCATCAGCAATATCATTTAATGCTTCACTATAACCATCACAATTTTTGAAAACTTCGGTGTTGGCATCGATTATTGTTGATTTAAAATCTTTATAACCTTCACTGAAATCACTCCCTGTTAAGGTTAAAATTTGCTGCCAATTATTGAGTTTTGCTTGAATATCATTACGTCCTTGTTCACAAGCGATGGAATTTAAAGCAATATCAGGAATAGAAAATGTCGGTAATTTGTTTAATTCAGGTGTACGTCCAACAAAACGTACTCTATCTAAAGGTATATCATAATCATCTAATTCTTCTACATATTCTGGCGCAATTTTCCAAAACTCCGCTTCCCGGTATATTTTTTTTATCGTCGAGAATTTGGTAGAGTCCCTGATCGTTATTTTCTCCGGTATAGGTTTGTCAAGATCATATTTCCACCAATATTCGCTTTGATCAATAAATAAGTCATTTGTCACACTAAGAGGTAACTCTATTTCCTTTACCTTTCCATCATACATTACTGATACAGTTGTCATACTTGTTTTTTTAGACATTAGTAGCATACCATAATCAGCAGGTTTCATTTTTTCGACTATGAAATAGAAGTTCATTATTACGTAATTATTTAATGTTGGATTAATGATATTAAGTTCATTCTTTCTATTGGGTTTTACCAGAATATTTAAAGTTTCTTGGTTATAAACTAGAGTATGTTTACCAAATTCAAAAGAGTAATCGATCTTTGAAACTGGAGGAATAACGTGTTCAGTTCCATCAATGGTTACTTTTATTTCGTTCGAAGTTGGATTATCGATCATAGTTTGAATTTTACTTGGTACAAAACAGCCGACTAAAGCCAAACTGCAAACAACAATTAAAAAATATTTAATTTTAGTCATTACTTTTATTTAATTTTATCTTTTTTGGGGATTGCGATTTTACCACAATCATATATAAACACCACGCAAAAATTACAAATATTTCATTTATAATCAATAAGATAAATAAATTAAAAAAAGAAAAATTTGTAAATATTGGAATGAATATTCTTAATAAAAAATTAAAAAAAATTTTTTAGATTTAAATAATGTTAAGTGAAAAAAATAACGATTTGTTTAATAGAACCTAATGTCATTTTATAACCCTAAAAAACTTAACATAGCATGATTAGCTGTTATTTAATGGGTTGAAAATAACTTTAAAGCAAAATGGAGCGAAGGTAAATTTCAAATGCTGATAAGATTAAATGGTTAGATTTTATAATAAAACCAATATCTTTTATCCACATAAAGATATTGGTTGTTTTTTAACTATCCTATTTTGGCCAAATAAATCGACCTTTAGCGTCCGGATCTTCTTCAATAAATTTTTTAAGTTTATCGGATTGGTAAAGTTGCTTAACGTCATTCGCCCATGCCGTGTTGAGATCTTCTTTTTTAACGACAACCATTAGCTCTAAATTGGGTGATAATTCTTCTTGAATTAATACATTATCAGCTGGCACTTTACTCAACCATGCCACACCGCCTGGCATAATTGCGTAATCAACTTCGCCAAGTACTCGCGGAATAATTTCTGATAAAAGCGTTTTAAATTTTAAATTATAGCTGTTTTCTATAATATCATTTAAGGTGATTATGCCTGATTGTGTATCTGGTTTAAGCTTGATCCAGCCTATTTTTTGTAACAACAATAATGATCGAGAAGTGTTGGAGGGATCATTCGGGATTGCAATGATTTGATTGGATGCAATATCATTGATTGAATGATGTTTCTGTGAAAATAAAGCAGCAGATATGGAAGGAATGTGTACTAAAGAGACAAGGTCGTTATGGGTCTCTTTGTTATAAACATCAAGATAATCTTGATGCTGTGCAGCATTCATGTCAATACTCCCTTCAACCAGCGCAGTATTAGCATCCCGCAAAGAACTAAAATTGACCAGTTTGACGCTGTAGCCTTTTTTTTCTAATTCGGGCTTAACTACTCGCTCCATTAGAATGTTGTGCATACTAGGGGGTAATCCAACTACAATTTCTTTTTTGTCTGATTGTTTTATGTCCTTGCTTTTGTCTGTGTCACAACTTATCAACACGAGTCCCAATAATATTAAGGTAGGTAAATATAGATACTTTTTCATTATCATTCCTTCTGGATTGTGTTTGCAATATTTACAAAATATAACTCTTTGTTAATGTGTGCTATTTTTATAACGATAGGGTATTTAGAATTATAATTATCAAGCTTTCATTTTGATAATACTTAAAGTTTATATCATTATTCGATTAAGATATATAAATTTTCTGTTTAATCGCTGATCTATTTGTGGTTAAATATATTTGTCATTCAGGACGTTCAAATAAATATAAAGGATTAAAAAGCATGAAAATAAATCTAATCCCCGTCATCTATAATTGCTTACTATTGACCTTGTTAGGATGTGATAATAAGCAAATCGATTCTAAATTCATCATCAATAATTATATTAATAATGGTCAATATGATGTTGCTCCTCACTCAAAACTGATTAAAAAGCAGCGGTTTGAAGGAAGCTATTTTGGTACGATTGAAACGAACACAGATGGTTTGATCACCTTTTACAATTTGAATGATAAAAAAGTCTATTTTGATTATCAGCAGTCACAATATATGATCAAAAATCAGGAGCTTTCAAAATACAAAATTAATTTTGATGATAAACAAAATATTATTTCGATAACTGACTCATCCGGCAACGAAGTTATCCGCTCAACTTATGACGAACAAGGACGAGTTGTGAAACTTGAAAACAGCATTATTGGGGGTTCAAATTATTTATTTATTAATCAAATTACTTATAAAAATGAATTAGTTGTTGAAAGAGACTACGAAATTTTTGATAAAACTGATGAAGCAAATATCGTTCCACTTTACCTCAATAAAAAGCAATACTTTTATAATGCAGAAAAGCAGCTCGTTAATAGCGTCGAACATGCTTTTATTGCTCAAAATGGTCAATATGAAAGCAATGAACACAATCAATTAATCCCCACAGAGCAATTAAACTGCGTTTACGATGATCCTAATCAGTACGGTGATTGGACAAAATTATATTGTTTAAACGAACAAGAAGAAACAAAGCGGTTTATTTTACGCTCTTTCGAATACTATGACTAATGAAGGAATACAGCAATGAAAAGGATCATTTTCGTATGTGGTTTATCAATCATTCTATTTGGTTGCAATAAAAATGAAAAACTGAGTAATGTTGAGCTAACTAACAACTATTTATTGTTTAGTAGTGTTGAGAATATTCCGTATTCAAAACTGATTAAGCAACAAAAGATTATTGGCAGTGATCGCCAACAATATGTATCAGATGATAAAGGTTTTATTATCTCAGTTGATATTGATCATGTGAAGATCACAAACGACTATGCAACGAAAAAAAGCTATTTTTCGATAGATAATCAATATGATTTAGATTTAAATATGGAACTCGATGATAAGCAGAATCTTTTGCATTTAGAGGATTTAGCCAAAAAGATCGAATGGTCTTCAACTTATGATGATCAAAATAGAATAATAAAAATCGAACGTATTTCCAATCCATCGACGATCAGTGATATTCAGTATGAAAATGGAAATATTTCTCGAATTGTTAATACTTATATCCTAAAAGTGGATTTAGCCAATATTTACACGTCAAGCGAAGAAAAGATATTTTTATATAACGATAAAAATCAATTAGATAAAGTTATCATTAAATTTTTTGATGACAAAGAGTCCAAACCAACTGAGACAAAAAGATGTTCCTTTTATGGATATAATGAACAAGGTGATTGGACGAAGTCATATTGTTTAAAAATGAATGAGAATTTTACTTATTTTAATTCACGAAAAATTGACTATTAAAAGTGCGCAAATAAGCCAATTTAATATGATTCTCCCTAATACTGAATAACGATATTAAGGAGAATTAACATACTTGATGGCTTATAATGCGCCTACAATTCGATGTGGAATATATAATTCCTCAAGATATGTGATATCCTCTGGGGTTAACGAGACGTTTAACGAACCAACTGCATCATCTAAATACTTCGTTTTTGTCGCACCAATAATTGGTGAAGTAACGCCTTTCACAAACTGCCATGCTAATGCTATTTGGGTCATTGTTACGCCATATTTTTCAGCAAGTTCATGTACTCGTTTTACAATATTGGTATCAGTTTGTTGGGTACTATCATATTTTTCGATAGCGGTTTTATCCATTTTGCTACGTAGCGTATCGGTCGTCCATTCTAATCGAGCAAGACGACCAGCAGCTAAAGGACTATAGGGTGTTAATGAAACATTGAATTGTTTACAAATTGGAATTAATTCTCTTTCATCTTCACGATACAATAAATTATAGTGATTTTGCATCGAGACAAATTTCGTCCAACCGTTTTGCTCAGCAGCAAGTTGCATATTATAAAATTGGTAGCCATACATAGCAGAAGCACCTAGTGCTCGCACTTTTCCAACTTGAACCAATTTATGTAATGCTTCCATCGTTTCTGCAATTGGTGTGGTATAGTCAAAACGATGTATAATATATAAATCGATGTAATCCGTACCTAATCGTTTAAGTGATCCGTCTATCTCTTTTTCAATTGCCCCTTTTGATAAGTGACCTTCATTAAAATAGACTTTGGTGGCCAAAACAACTTTATCACGAGCAATATTTTTTTTGATTGCTTGACCTAGATACGTTTCACTGGTTCCTGCTGAATAAATATTGGCAGTATCAATAAAATTGATACCCAAATTTAAAGCATGCTGAATAATAGCTTCACTCTCACTTGGATTGAGTGTCCATGCATGCATTTTACTGGCTGGATCGCCAAAACTCATGCAGCCCAAACAAAATCGTGACACTTTAATATCGGTATTGCCTAGTTTTACATAATCCATGATATCCCCCTCTTTTTCCCAACCTAATTGTAATAGTCAGCATTGAACATTGTTGAATCTATTCTAAAACGGAATGTCAATGAGTTAACTCAGCGATTCTTTTAGAGTATCATGAATTAAATTCACCAATACTGTCAACATGCACAACTTTAAGAACATTTAACTGTATTTAAATTAGTTTTAATAGCGTTAAAATACGAATGATTTAATACGTTATGGCATTCATTCCCATAATTCAGCTTGTACCAATCTGATGCCTTATTTAAGTTATAAACATATAATTAATAAAATTAATGATAAAGTAATCGTGAGTTAAAAAGTGCTCAACACCATTAATATGATTAATATATAACCAAAAACAACACATTTTTTAGTAATGTAATGGTCATTATTGCACATTTTATACACTTTCTTTACTTAATTATGCTATTTGCTTAATTAAATTTAATCAATTAAATTTAATTATTTAATCATTAATTTCATCATACAAACTACTTTTTCAACTGAATTCAACTCATGCAAACATGATTATTTATCATTTGTCAGTCGAGAGTGCATAAAATCTAATATCCCCCTACTTTTTAATTGAACAGGAGCTCTTGATGGATTCACAAATATGGGTTTTAGGTGTGTTGATTAGTAGTATATTGTTAATAGTTATCAGTATTGTAAAATTGAAGCTTCATCCTTTTTTAGCCCTGCTATTATCGAGTTTTTATGTGGCCATATTAATGGGCATGAAACCATTAGCAATGATAAGTGCAATTGAAGATGGTATCGGTGGAACACTTGGCTTTTTGGCTGCCGTAATTGGTTTAGGTACTATTCTAGGCAAAATGATGGAAGTATCCGGTGCAGCAGAACGTATTGGGATAACGTTGCAAAAAAGTCGATGGTTATCTCCCGAAGTCATCATGGTGTTAGTTGGTTTAATTTGTGGTATCACCCTATTTGTTGAAGTAGGTGTAGTTCTTCTTATACCTTTAGCATTTTCGATAGCCAAAAAAACACAAACTTCGCTATTAATGTTAGCTATTCCATTATGTACCGCTTTAATGGCCGTACATTGTATTGTTCCGCCTCATCCCGCCGCATTATATGTGACCAATGCTTTAGGGGCAGATATTGGTAGTGTGATTTTATATGGCTTATTAATTGGACTTATTGCCTCATTAGTGGGGGGACCTATTTTTTTACGAATCATTAAAAATAAGATGCCATTTAAAAAAGTCCCTGAAGAGTTTTCTGATTTAAAAGTGCGTACTGAAGACGAATTACCTTCCTTAGCAGCCACTTTATTTACGGTATTATTACCCATAATATTAATGCTGATCAAAACCACAGCAGAGTTAAATATTGATAAGACTACGTCCTTGTATGCAACGCTGGAATTTATTGGAAACCCTATTACTGCAATGTTTATTGGTGCATTTGTTGCTTATTATGTCTTAGGTCTTAGACGCGATATAGGGATGAATAAATTATTAATTCATACCGAAAACTGCTTTTCATCTATTGCTAATATTCTACTAATTATCGGAGCTGGAGGCGCATTTAACAGTATTCTAAAAACCAGTGGATTAAGTGATAGTTTAGCCAATATATTATCGCAATTAGATATGCATCCGATCTTATTAGCTTGGCTTGTCGCCATTATTTTGCATGCTGCGGTCGGATCAGCAACGGTTGCTATGATGGGAGCCACAGCGATCGTGTCACCTATGCTTAGCATGTATCCTAATGTCAGTCCCGAAATTATTACATTAGCAATTGGCTCAGGTGCAATTGGTTGTACAATTGTGACCGATTCATTATTTTGGCTGGTTAAACAATATTGTGGCGCAACAATGACCGAAATCTTTAAATATTATACCAGTGCTACTTTTATCGCTTCTGTGGTTGCGTTAATTTGCACATTTTTATTATCAAGTATTATTTAATCATTCAACATAAGGGAGCCAAAATGAATCAAATCGAAATTGAACGACTTATTAAAGATAATCCTTTAGTTGAAAAGCTGATTAAACTTGAACCCTGTTACTGGTTTAATCCAAATATTACAACATTAGAAATAGGATTAAATTATGTGGGACTTGATCAACAAGATATTGCCGAGGCAAGCAATCGCTTAAAACGATTTGCCCCTTATTTAGCCGCTGCTTTTCCAGAAACTTCAGCAACAAAAGGCATTATTGAATCTGATGTAGTTGAGATAGATCATATGAAAACAGCCTTAGAAACACGTTATAATCAAAATATTGCTGGTAAGTTACTGTTGAAAAAAGATAGCCACTTACCTATTTCCGGCTCAATAAAAGCACGCGGAGGTATTTACGAGGTTTTAACGCATGCAGAAAAGTTAGCCATCGAGCAAGGTTTATTATCTTATCAAGACAACTATAGCAAACTGTTTTCTGATAAATTTAAACAGTTTTTCAGCCAATATAGTATTGCGGTAGGATCAACGGGTAATCTTGGCTTATCGATTGGTATTATGAGCGCCAAATTGGGGTTTAATGTTAGTGTTCATATGTCAGCAGATGCAAGAGAATGGAAAAAACAGAAGTTACGTTCTCATGGGGTGAATGTTATTGAGTATCAGCAAGATTATGGCGTAGCGGTCGAGCAAGGTCGTAAAGCCGCAGAGTCGGATCCTAGCTGTTTTTTTATCGATGATGAAAATTCCAAAACCCTTTTTTTGGGTTATTCCGTTGCTGGTGAGCGTCTAA
Source organism: Gilliamella sp. wkB308 (assembly GCF_001690185.1). Taxonomy (GTDB): domain Bacteria; phylum Pseudomonadota; class Gammaproteobacteria; order Enterobacterales; family Orbaceae; genus Gilliamella; species Gilliamella apicola_I. The sequence continues at coordinate 159,103 of NZ_LZGN01000022.1, read as the reverse complement.
AACAACAATTTGACCAAAAGGGCATTGTCATTAATCGTGACAATCCTTTATTTGTTTACTTACCTTGTGGTGTGGGCGGTGGACCTGGCGGTGTAGCTTTTGGTTTAAAAATGGCGTTTGGTGATCATGTCCATTGTATCTTTGCTGAACCTACCCACTCACCTTGTATGTTTTTAGGTGTTTATACAGGCTTACACGATAAGATTTCAGTGCAAGATATCGGCATTGATAATCTAACCGCGGCAGATGGTCTGGCGGTAGGACGCGCATCAGGCTTTGTCGGTCGTGCAATGGAACGTTTGTTGGACGGTTATTATACGTTGTCAGATCAAGAAATGTATGATTTATTATCTTTACTCAATCAAACCGAAAATATTCAATTAGAACCCTCGGCACTTGCTGGTATGAAAGGCGCTATCATAGTCAATCACGATTTACAGTATCAGCAACGTCTACAATTAACACCGCAACAACTAGAAAATGCTACTCATTTGGTTTGGGCAACAGGTGGCGGAATGGTACCAGCAGAGGAGATGCAAAAATATCTTAATGCCGGCACCAACTAACTATCCATGACAGATAAATATCCAATAATGATATTTATCTGTCATGAAACGCATGCTTATTATTCTTTAACACATCAACATTATTTTATTCACAGTGAAATAAAACGAGAGCCTAGTGACTTAATCTAAGCGATGTTATCAGATAACAGCGTTTAATAAACGCATATAAGCTGACATTGTGGGTTTAGCGATATATCGGCATGATAAAATAAAATTTAAATCACCTAGATATTCCTTATTATGCGAGCGAATAAAAATATAAAAAGAGAATATAAGGAAAAGTCGACGGTATTTAAAAAGTATGATTAACTTTTTAGGAACGTATTGCTTTCAAATGAAATGAATTATTTTTGTAATATTTGCTTATTTTTTAAAGCGCTGTCAAAGTCAGCTACAAATATTTATCGCAGGAACTCTTATTGTCAAAACTGTTATAGCAAGAACGAGTTTATGGATTGAATTGGTGCCAGTGGTCGGACTCGAACCGACACGCTTTTAAGGGCGGCGGATTTTGAAAACTAAAACCAACCATTAAAAAACAATAACTTAAAAATAAATCAATAATTTACAATGTCAATAAAAGGCGATATTAGTCAATAATGGGCAACTCTACCGCCAATTTACCGCCATTTATTTTATGTTTGATAATGGATTTAGTGAGGTTGCTTCCTCAAGATGATCTGGCGCAAAATGAGCATAACGCATTGTTGTTTTAATGTCAGTATGTCCCAGTATTTTTTGTAATACTAAAATATTACCGCCGTTCATCATAAAATGGCTGGCAAAGGTATGACGCAGTACGTGGGTTAATTGCCCCTCAGGTAATTCGATCCCCGCCCGTTCAATTGCTCTTTTAAAAGCTTTTTCATGTGTTCCGCTAAAAATCTTATTATTTCGTTTGGGAATTTGGTTATATAGTTTTTTCGTAATTGGTACCGTACGATTGCGACGCCCTTTTGTTTTTGTGTAGGTGATTTTATAAGGTTGTATTTGTGTTAACTTTAAATTGGCTATTTCAGACCAGCGCGCCCCTGTTGACAGCCCAATTTTGACCATTAATAGCAAATTAGCAACGTTGCTACTTGCACATTCATCTAATAATAATTTTATTTGTTCATTAGATAAGAACGCCATTTCTGATTCATCGGTTTTAAATTGTTTGATATTGCCGATCGGGTTGGGTTGATTCCATTCGCCAAGGCGTGCCAGTTCGTTAAACATGGCGCGCAAATAAACCAACTCAAGATTAAGTGTTCTTAACGATATTGTTTTAACTGAATCAGTTCGATAAATTTCGCCGTTCATGCGCTTTTTGCGGTAATCTGTAAATGTTCTAGTAGTGAAATCATTGACTAAAGGATCATTAGTTGACCGGCAAATAAACTCAAGTATCTTCTTTACTCGCTCGCCGTCTTTTAGTGTCTGCCCGTGGGACTGGTACCAAGTATTAACCAAATCAGACATACGCCGGCGATCTTGTTTTTCAGCTATCCACGGCTTAGTCGCTGCTTGTTCATCAATATAATTTTCATATGCTAGCGCTTCGCCTTTCGTGCCGAATGTTTTACGGATTCTGCGCCCACCGTCTAAATATTTTTCAAACAGCCACTTGCCGCCGGATTTTTTACGTACACTCATCCCAGAATTTTAGCCTTTTGCGCTTGGAATTCTTCTTCTGTGATAATGCCCTTTTCTTTTAATGATGCTAGGCGTTCTAATTGCTCAAATGGGTCATTACTAGCGGCATTTTGTTGGGTGTTTGTGCTTTGCTCTTTACTTTGTTTTAGTTCTTCTATTGCTTGCTTAACCATGTTGGTAAATGGTACCACGCCTTTTTTTGAAACATTTTCGACTGTGTAAGTGTGTCCGTCGGCGGCGATTGTAATTTCACCTGATAGAAATTTGGTTTCCCCACCAACTGATGAGATATGACTTAAATCTAACGCAACTTGTTTTAATCCAAAAAAAATTCCTTTATCTAAAAATATTACCCTATGATTGGTTAAAATAATTAACCATGTTTTACCGTCCATTTTTCCCGATGAAACAGCGATTGGCGCTTCGCCGGGCATTGCGATTTGCGGAAAGTGCAAAAATTCTTTTTTTGTAAAAAAACCGTCATCATTAGAAAGTTTTTTTAATCGTTCAAATTCGGCTAGTAATTCAGCCTTTGTTGCTGTTTTATAATCAATCATTTCTACTGCTCCTTTAATTTCTTTCATTATTTAGTTCTTAAAAATACTACTCTTTAATAACTGATATTCGTCATCAGTAATAGCGCCACTATTTTTTAGTGCTGCAATTCGCTCCAGTTTCTCTAATGCCTCGGTCGAAACCTCGATTGCTCCCCTTTCTTCTGTTCCCCTATTTATCCCAGGATTTCCATTGCCAGTACAAAGCCATATAGGATTAACTCCGGTGTCTAGAATACATGTCAAAACAAGATCGTGAGGGAAAGATTCCCTGTGTATTCTATTTCCTATAACGCTGGCAGAAACTTTCATTAAATCGGCAGCATCTTTAATTGTTCTCACATCATAAGCAATCATTATTCTTTCTATAACATTTCGAATATTTAAATCATATTCCATTTAATCACCTCAAAAATAATAACATATTGTTATTGACACTTAACAATACGTGATGATAATCTATAAAACATAACATAACGGATGGACTTTAACCGTCAATAAAGGTCAATAATTCCAAAGAGGACATAATGCACTATGCAAAACGCAATTTCAATCAATTTAAATACAGCGCCGTTTGTCACCGTCGATCGATACTCCGAATTAACGGGGCTACCGGTCGAAACGGTCAAAACGCACATCAAAAAGGGGCTTATCCCAACCAAAAAAAAACCGGTATCAGAAAAATCGAGCCGCACCCGCACCCTGATCAATATGTTTGAGATTTCGGCTGTAGCGGCATCGGAAAGCAAGATCAAAATCAATCTAAATTTTGGAGGCTAACATGAGCCACGCAATCTATTTGAGCCCTAAATCGTCTAATACGCCTACTGTGATCTACGTTCGCGTAAATCAACATAATTCGGCAGGTTGGATCGAAAAAACTAACGGGCAAACAATTAAATTATTTAAAAAATTAATTTCTCGATGAGGTGTTTATGTTTGGTGATGAATCAATAGAACGGGCTAATGAATTGAAATTTGAATGCGATGCAATAAAAAAAAGCATTTTAAAAAGTGCAGAAAATCTGCACTTAGATCCATCTCATCTTGCTGATGAATTGATTAAAGCCTTTATAAAGGTAAATCAACATTATCATCATCAAGATCACGCTGAAAACGATGTGAAAGCGCACTGATAAAATCAGCTAGATTTTCAGCATCAGCTTTGTTCATTTTTATTTCCTCTTTTTTTGTTAGGGAATTTAATTATAACAGGTTCTTTTTTTGTTGGGGAACAAAAAAGAAGTGCGGGGCTAGGCGCACTAAATCCTAGTCATTTTAGGGGGTTACATGAACGCAATACCAATACCAAACACTCAAACAAATATCCCACGTAATTTTTTACGTGATTTTCACCAAATTTTGAGCAGTAAGCGCAGTCTGGCTCGTGCCGCGTTTAACCGATTGGCACCGGATCAAAAACGGCTGTTATTGCTAGCTGCGGACGTTGGCGCTCGATACAGTCACGTCAACGCAGACGGCGCACCCGCGTACACGTTCAATTTAAATTTTGATTCCCTCACAGACGACGAGATCGACCGATTGAAACGGGGATTAAACAAACTGCAAATAATTATTAATTCGTTCGCGTTGTGTGAGCGGGACGATTTTAAACGGGAGAATCGACAATGACAACAGCACCAAAAACACCAAAAACACCAGAACTAACACGCCAATTGTTCGTAACGATAAATGATGCCAAGCGTGATTTACGCCGCGGGTTGTGTGACGTTTTTACTGCTAAGTTGGAACGGTTAGCCGCACATATTCGTTCTGACGATCTGAGTGCGTCCGAGGCGGCGGATCTACTGCGTGACGAGGCGGAATACATGCGCGAACAAATGCGGGAGGAACTTTAACGTGGCTGATTTAGCGGATATTGCTCAGGAACGGATCGACATTTTTACCACTGCCGCGCTGAGCAACAAACACGTTTACACCGGTGAATCGGCACGTTTCTGCATCAATTGTCAGGAGCCTATCCCCGACGAGCGCCGTCGTGCAATACCCGGTTGCAGTCTGTGTATTGACTGCCAACGCGAGGAGGAACTACAAGGGCGAAATTTTGTTTAGTTGTCATTTTCGTCCAATTGGACGTAGATCGGGGCTGAGTTACGCAGCACTCATATATAGAAATTTTTTTGGAGATAACTCAATGTTTAACTCGTACAAAATCGTGACCGTTTCGGATTCTCAATTTGAACTAATTGCCCGCGGTTGTATTTCAGCGGTTATTGTTAATGATCCCGTCCTACCAGAAATACAAAAAACAGAACATTTTATTTTAGCCCACGGCGACGCCGCAATGATTGCTCGTGTGGATCGACATTATCCCAGCGCTATCACCGGCCGCGTGGTTATTGAATTTAGTTTAGTTGAACCGCGCAGTCACAACGAACAATTCGAGCTAACCGAATTGTGCGTAGAACAACTCAAACGGAGTTTTTGCCCTCAAATCTGGAGCTAAATATTATATGTGTGTAGAAAAAATAAAAATCCGACATCCTCTATTGAGGTATTTTGGCGGTAAATTTAGACTGGCCCCGTGGATAATTTCGAATTTTCCTAACCATTCTGTTTATGTTGAGCCGTTCGGCGGTGCGGGTAGTGTTTTGCTACGAAAAAATAAAATCGCCCGCGAGGTTTATAACGATATTGATTGTTCAGTGTTTAATTTATTTAAAATTTTACGCAATCCTCAATCTGCAAAAAAATTAATTCAGTTAATCGCGTTAACCCCGTTTCACAGAAACGAGTATCTAAACGCCTGTTATTGCAATAGTTCTGACGAAATAATTCAGGCTAGTCAATTATTAATCAGATCGTTTATGTCGTTTTCTTCAAATGGGGTACATCAAAAAAATTCTGGGTTTTCTGGTGGCACTAAAAAGGGGGGCACCACCGATGCAACAACGTGGGCAAAAATACCTGCTAATTTGTTGGCAATTGTTGAGCGATTACAGGGGGTGATTATTGAAAATATTTCCGCGATCGAATTGTTAGATCGGCACGACAGCCCAGAAACCCTATTTTATTGCGATCCGCCCTACCTGCACGCAACCAGAACAACTACCACGGGATATCAATACGAGATGACGTTGGTTGATCATGAAATTTTTTTAAACAAAATTAAACGCGTCGAGGGGCGGGTTGTTATTTCCGGTTACAACAGCGAGTTATATAACGACATGCTAAACGATTGGGACAGGAAATGCACTAATGCACGAGCTGCGTCACAACGTGGCTCAATAATTAGGACTGAATGCATTTGGATTAAATATTGAAATTAGAGGAAAAACGGATGACTGTCCAAAAATCATTTTTAAAATGGGTCGGGGGGAAGTCCCGTATTATCGACCAATTGTTACCTCATCTCCCTGTGTCAGACACTCTACGGCTGATTGAGCCGTTTGTTGGTGCGGGTAACGTGTTTGTAAACACAAATTATAAAAATTATCTGTTATCAGATAAAAACAGCGATTTAATTAATGTGTACGTTTGGCTGAAAAATGACCTCACGAGGTTAATTAACGCTACCAAAAAATTATTTGATAACGACGTTGATTTTTATCAGATACGCACTCAGTTTAATTGCCGGCTATTTCCCCCGTCGTCGTTGGAACGTGCGGCGGCGTTCGTTTATTTGAATCGTCACTGTTTTAATGGAATCTGTAGATATAACCAGCGTGGCGAGTTCAACGTACCCAGCGGCAAATATAAACGCCCCTATTTTCCGCAGGATGAACTGATCTCATTTAGTAATAAATTGATATCCGTACCCACTGACATTATGGCGGCGGATTTTACCACAATAATTAAATCTGCTGGTTTTGGCGACGTTGTTTATTGTGATCCGCCGTATATATCAGGTACCAAAAACGATATTTTTACCGGTTACACCGCTCACAAATTTAACTACCCAGTTACTAAATTATTACACGATTTACTCGTCCACGCTGTCCAACGAGGTGCGTCGGCGATCGTTTCTAATAGCGATAACCCAGTCGTACGAGGCATTTTTAGTGAGTTTGAAATTTACGAAATCGACGCCCCGCGCTCAGTTGCAGCCAACGGCAACCGCAGATCGGCACGTGAAATTATTGCTGTTTTAACGCCGGATATGGTTTAGAGGGGGGTGAGCATGAACGTACTATCACTATTTGACGGCATCAGCTGCGGCCGTGTTGCGCTCGAACGTGCAAATATTCCCGTATCTAAATATTATGCTAGCGAAATTGACAAATACGCAATCCAGATCAGTCAAAAAAACTATCCCGATATTATTCGTTTAGGAGATGTAAATAATTGGGAAAGTTGGGATATTGACTGGTCTCAGGTTGATCTGATTCTGGCCGGCTCTCCCTGTCAGGGGCTCTCATTCGCAGGTAAACAACTGGCATTTGACGACGCACGCTCAGCGCTATTTTTTAGATTTGCTGAAATATTGGCACATGTTCAGTCACTCAATCCTGATGTTAGATTTTTACTCGAGAACGTACGAATGAAAAAAGAATATGAGAACGTGATTACGTCAATTGTTGGTGTTGAGCCGGTCATTATAAATAGTGCGTTGGTATCAGCGCAAAACCGTAAACGATTGTATTGGTGTAATTGGAATGTAGAGCAACCAGCAGACAAATGTATTTTTTTACGCGATATTTTGTTGGAGGATTGCTACGCATTAACCGACAAATCACAAACAATATTAACCACATTATTCAAGGAGAATGAAAAATCGATGCTGAAACGGAAAAAAATGGGGTTAATTGTTAGCGATCATTTATGTTCTGATGCCTGGTTAAAATGGTGGCGTAAAAACGGCGATTTTCAAGCACAAAAAAAATACTCATGCATTTGTAACCATGCGCAAAAGGCTATCACATTAACCGCTCGTCAATACGCCAGCTGGAATGGTAATTTTTATCAATTGGGCGACAAAAAATTTAGAAAACTGACACCTGTCGAATGCGAACGACTTCAGACATTACCGGATAATTTTACCGAGGGGGTTAGTAACTCCCAACGCTATAAAATGTTGGGCAACGGCTGGACAGTTGATGTTATTGCATACATCCTCAGATCAATGAAATAACATGACCACCTCAATCATTCAGCGATTACCACCAATCAGCGATAGGGCGCGATTTGCCCTGTCTGTTGTTGTTCGTGATTTTTACGATCGCGTCGGGCAATTTTTGCCAAAAAAATTTATTCAACCCAAATCGCCGCGTAACACTGAGCGTCGGGCGCCGGCTGACCTGTCAATTATTGAGCGCCCGCTGTGGGAACAAATTCCGCATGAGTATAGCTATTTTCACCCATTTTTTAGTGATACACCGCAATTTGTCGGTAGTTATTTTGCTCGTAAATACGGGGAACTATACCAAAAACGCGGATCCAATGCTGCCAACACCTATTTACGGACGTGCGGATTAACCCGTTGTACGCGCGTGCAGGCGCAGTATACGTTTAGCGCGGGGGGTAGTTTAATTGCTCAGACGTTTTACAGGCAATTGTCGTCCCTGCCAACGTTAGACAAATCCGACGTTGACACGCTCAGTCAAAAAATTGGTGATTATTTTCATAATTTGGTGTTGCAATATCTGGATACTGACGAATTTAAATTGACATCGGCCGATTCAACCGTTGACGAGTTGCCTCTCTATCGATTTGCCCTGGAGCAGTTGTCTGCGTTAAAAATCACCGCCCCCTATTACACTGAATACAAAAAAAATCAGATTACAGGGCACCAAATTGTTATAGCGCTCGCTAAATTGTCAGACGGTAACTGGTGGAAAAATCAGCTCCGCCGCCGCTGGGCATTCCAGCGTGAACATTTGGCGATCGCCGCTGGGCAGGTTCAACGGTTAGCCAGTCCATACGCCAGTCGCACCTGTGTTGGTGAATGGCGCGAACAGAAACGCAAAAATCGAGAATGGCTCAAAAACCAATGTATCGAAAATGCCGAAACCGGCGAACAATTCGAGCTGGTTTTGCAGGTTGACAAATCGAACGCCAACCCGGCGATCCGTCGCTGCGAACTGATGATCAGGATGCGAGGGTTTGAGGATATCGCCGACGAATTCGGTTATCAAGGGGCATTTATAACATTGACTGCGCCATCAAAATATCACTCTGTACATGCACAAGGCGGGTTTGTTACCAATTGGAGCGGCGTCACACCACGCGACACACAGCGTTATTTATGTGGCGTCTGGGCAAAAATTCGTGCCAGCCTCAATCGTCGTGGTATTCAAATTTTTGGTTTTCGGGTTGCTGAGCCGCATCACGACGGCACCCCACATTGGCATATTTTGGTATTTATGCGCCCGGAACACAAACAACAGTTACACGACATTATGCGGAAATACGCACTAGACGAGGACGGCGACGAGCCAGGAGCGCGTGAAAATCGATTTAAATTTGTTGATATCGATAAACAGCGGGGGTCTGCCACAGGGTACATCGCTAAATATATTTCAAAAAATATCGACGGTTACCAACTGTCCGATGAGGTCGACGACGAAACCGGGTTGAATTTACGGGATATGGCCAGAAATGTTTCTGCCTGGGCGAGCCGTTGGGGGATTCGCCAATTTCAACAAATCGGCGGTGCGCCAGTGACGGTTTGGCGTGAATTACGCAGGCTCGGCAGTCAAAAAATTGATAGTCCCGAAATTGATCCTGTTCTGGCGGCAGCAGATGCTGGGGACTGGGCAGCATACACCGAACTACAGGGGGGCGCAACAGTTAAACGCCGCGAACTGCGCGTTAGATTGTCGTACGAATCGGAACAAAACCAATTTGAGGAGGACGTCAAAAAAATTCGGGGGGTCTACTCACCTATTATTGGCGCCGTCTCATTTGTTTGTACACGGCTGATTAAATGGTTGATCGTACAAAAAAATAGGCGCGACAGCGCCCCTCGGAGTTCTGTCAATAACTGTACGGAGGTTGAAAAATCACCAACGGACGATCAGCGTCTAAAAATCAAAAAAGAACTCAAAAAAAGGAATATTTTATTTGATAATTGGCATATAGATGGTTTGCTTGCTGGAAGTTTAATCAGTTTTAATGAAAATATACTCTTCAAATGGCTTGGAAATAGATTGATTGATATAAATTTACCTAATTTTTCATCAACAAATGAAAGTATGCTTATAAAACGTAAAAACATCAAACAGATATTTGGTAAAAAAATTAAGCTAATATATCCAGAATTATTTAATGAGGTTTTAGATAACTCAAAAATACTGGCGGCTGAAACTTTATTAAAAACCAGATTACAAGATGAATTTATTAAAAAAATGTATGAGCCGGAAAATATAATCAAACCAACAACAGAACAGAGATCATCAAATGATATGTTAGATAAAATTTTCCAAACCCTAGAAAAGAAAAATATTAAATTTAGCGATTGGCTTAAAAACCCAAATATTTTGACCAGTTTTTAATAGGTGGAATGATGAAAAATAGAGATTCAAAGGAATTTTTAAGAAGATTTAAAAATACATTAACCAGGCGTTATATATTAAGAAGAGAATTGTCAAGAGGTGGCGACGATGTAACTTTGTTTACATATGATCGTAAATCTAAAAAAAATAAAATTGTTAGATTTTTCAATTTTGCAGATACTCCTAATATCACATTACAAAAAATACTCAATGATTTTGATCGTTTTAAAATAAAAGAAGTCAGTCAACATACTAACATTTTAACTATAAACGAAATCAATGTATTTTCTGATATGATGAACTTTGATTATATAGGATTAGATGCTGATTACTTTGATTGCGTTTCATTAGAAGAAAGAGCAATTAACTACATTCCAATGTTTGAACGTTACCGAATCATTTATAGCATATTATCTGCTTTATTACATTGTCATGAATATGGCTTGTTTCATCAAAATGTAGGACCTCAAAACATATTTGTTTCAGAAAAAGAGGTAAAACTATCCGAGCCGAGTTCTTGGGTTATTCCTATACATCATTGCTATTCAATTTATAAAGAATATGAAGCACCAGAATTTAAAAAAGGCAATATAGCAAATGAACAAACGGAGATTTATTCAGTTGGGAAAGTATTTAAATATTTAAACACAATAAATGGTGATAGTAATAACATAGCAGATATGATTATACAAAAAGCAACAGCATTTGATGCTGCCGCAAGATTTAAAAGCATATTTGAGTTTAAGCAAGAAGTAAGCAAACTCATAGAGTTGAGTAGATATTTATAAAACCAAAAACACAGTTTGTAAAAACTGTTCAGGCGTCTATACCGTTTAGGAAAAATACACATGTTGACAATAAAACTAAAATCGATATATATTAAAAATACGTTAGCAAAATCTAGCGTCAGACGTGGAAATCTGAATTTTTACAGGAGCGCAACCGCTTAAGCGGTATTTTTATGCGTTAAACTTAGTCACATCTTTTCAATGGTGGGCTGAGTGGGTCAGCCGTAAGGTTGGCTGGTCTTCCTGTAAGCCAGTTTCCACACCTGCTTGGTTCACCTCCAGAGCGTGGAAACTCTTTAGGTGATTAAACTTTTTTACAGGAATTTAATCATGAAAATCTCACAAATTACACCCGTTGACACATCAGAAAATGTTGTTATTCATTTAAATCAATTCGCAAAAATCGAACAGGCCGAGACAATCGCCCGCGCTTGCATAAACGCACATTCAACCCCTGCCGATTTTATGGTTATGATTTGCTGTATAGCGGATTTATTGCATGCAGTGATTGAAAAAACAGAATAAAATAAATATTAGGTGGTCGATGCTCTTGCTTATCAGGGAAAATTCATTTATCATCAAAATACGTTAGGTAACTCACTTTCTATACGGTGATCGGGTATCAGTGGTGGTACACTGTACCCCTTAAGGCTCTTGGTTGAGCCTTAATTCTTTATAACTGCTTCTTAGTAATTTTTTCAGCTTCATCCTCTGTTAAATCTAAAATTAAACCTTCTCTAATAGGTGAATTTATCGTCTGATTAAAACCGCTAAATAGTTTTATATAAAAATCAATAACATAATAAAATTTTTTCTTGAAATTTTCGTTTTAAATTAATATACTGTATTTAATTACAGTATATTAATTTTCATTAGGAGCTACTCAAATGGGTGATATTGAACTAAAAAATCAAATTAAATTAGAACGTGCAGAATTTATCAGTAGGTTGATGATTGATGCCGAATTATCTCAACGTGACGTTCAGATTGGATTGTGTTTGCTGCATGAATCTCTGTTAAAAATACAAAAAAACACTGAACATAAACCTAACTCGATCAACTCGGATTAACCATGTCCAATGCCAGTTGTGGGCTAATATCACGGCTGGCCAAATAGGTATTTATCCGCCCCAATCCACGCGCGCTAGGACTTAAAACCCGATCAAATTCCGATTTTATTCTAAACGTCAGGCCGCATTCAGGATCAGAACACGAACAATATTGATAGTTTAACAGTTTATGAGTGCGTGCGGTTTTTGTGATCACTGCGCGTTGTCCGCATTCTGGGCAAAATAGTAAAGGTGTTCGGCTCATGTTATTCCCCGGGAAGTTCTACACGAGCCAATTATAACAGATTTTAATCAGTTTGCGGAATAATTACTTCAAAATCAAATAGTAATCGATTGGAAAATGGTGAATTAATGATGTCCTGATCGTTGTTCACTGAATCACGGATTAAATCTTGCAAAACTTTGGTTTCTGTGGCCATATAGTTTTTTCGCAATTTAGTTACATCGCCAGTATTCGACCCGTTGGCAGGAATTACCCCGGATAGACCGGCAGGGAATCGATGTGCGTTCAATAGATCCTGTGCTGAAATGTTTTTGATATTGGCAAATTCGTCTTTGGCCGAGTTTAGATCGCCGACGGGTATTAGTTTTATACCGTCAGGGTTACCCTCCGGAATGCTTACAAACATATTTTTGAAATTACCTACCCCTTTTGAGTTTTCGATCCGTTCTTTTATTTCGTTTTCGACTTCATCAGAAATATTTGGATCATTAACGTAAAAAATGTAGCCCATGTGTGCACCATTATTATAATAACGACGGCGAAACATAGTTGATTCACTGTTCAACATTGCACTATTAACACCACCAAGGTAATCTGGTAGCCCGTATACGTGCTGCTGAGTATCTGGTATTTTCACCTGTATTACGTCGTCAACTGAATAGATAACAGTTTCGTTTTTGTTGGGAAAAACCCAGCCGGTGATCTCGTTTTCATCCTGGTTTTTTTGTGCCCTTAAATATAGTGACATTAACGGCATTAATCCGACTACATTACCGAACACGTTACGCAGTTTTAATAAATAACAATCACCAAAAATGATTAAATCTAAAAATGCTCCCATTGCTTGCATGTTGTTTAAACCACCGCTTTTGTAAGTGCTCAATAACATGTTGCGCCGTGCCTGTACTATTCCGCCGTGCTGAGCGTTAATATTGGGTAATTGTGACAACGCTAGCCGATCAACGGGTAGAATATAACAATCTCTTTCATATTCGTTGCGAGCGCCATAATAATAAGTGAGGTCGGTTAATACTGTTTCTGGCCGTTCAAATGATATTGAACTCATTCGAGTTGTTTTAGTTTTTTTTCGTTTAAAAGGATTAATCATTTTTGTAGTACCCATTTTGATTGTCGTTTTTTTGTGTTGTTCAATGGCTCGTTAAACACAGCGTGCGCGATTGCAAAAAATTCGTCTGCGTGTCCTGTCAATTCTGTTCGACTAGCGGCATATGTGATCTGATTTGATTTGGCCGTAGTTTGTTGCTCAATTGACATAAACGCCGTGATTAGGTTTTTTTGCTCCTCGTCCCACTCGATCCGCCCCTCTTCTACGACGTCAACCATTTTTAATACCAATTGATTTTTTATGTTGACGTTATAGTGAATGTCTCGCACTTCACGGCGAGCAAACTCTTTAATATGCTCATAAACACCATAGCCGATTCCAGTTATATCTATGCCAATATACGTGATGTTGAATTTTGATTTAATCTTCTTTATCTCGTTGGCCATGTATTTAAAATTCATGCCTCGCCATTGATAAATTGCTAATATTCTAAATTTTTCGTCGGGATGTAATGGCGGTGCCACTAATACAAACGTGGCATTATCCCTCGTTCGGCTGGGATCAAAACCTGCCCATACCTCACGATTTCCAAATGGTCGATCTGCCTTTAAGTCCAGATCTTGCCACGCACTAGCGTCGGTTATGCATTTTTGCAATTTTTCGAAGTCAAATACCCCCTTTCCGCTTTCGGCAAATTTACAACAATATAAAATCTTGAACGCTTGAATACTATTCGATTCTTTCAGGTCGTCGATATCGACTTTATCAAAACCGAGATTGATAGCATCTTCCATTGTGATCAACAGCCGCCAGAATTTATCCGGGCAAATGGTACCGTTCATTCGTAGCGTTTCATCGGCCGGAAAGTCAATATTTTTGCGTTTAGGTGATCCGTCTTTCCATTCCTCGCCCGACCATAATTTGTAACAAGGGTGATCTTTGGTGCTAGGTGTTGAAAATAACGTTATTCTAAAATCGCCCAGCGTTGCCATAGCTTTTGCACCGGTATAAAGTTCAATGAATTTTGACATCCAAAAAACTTCATCAAAATAAACATTACCGCTATAGCTTTGTGCTGTGCTTACGTTATTGGCACATAAAATCAAATTGGCGTGGTTGCTCAGTGTGATAAAATCGCCGCCCTTTATTTCAACCCCGAAAAACTCATCTGCAATACGTTTAATGTACATTGCAAATACGCGGGCTTGCGCTTTAGACGATGATACAAATATCTGATTATTTCCCGTTAATACAGCATCTTCAAACGCCTCAAAAGCAAAATAGAAGGTAAATCCGATCTGCCTACTTTTTAAGATAAATCGATAACGTGATGCCGTTTTATGCTCTCTAACATATAACTGGTGGGGATATAGCAACGTTTTTGCAACATTATCAAAATCTTCTTTCGTAATGCCGGAAACGTCATTTTTTCGCTTTTTACGCGGTTTTCTGCCGGGTTTGTCATTCAGTTGTTGTAAATTGTTGCTATCGCCTGTACTTGTTTTTACAGCATCCGCAACCGGCGTTAGTTCAGATTTTAGTTGATTCTTAGCTCGCGCATTGATTAATTTAACGTGCTGAATAATTAAATTATCAATTTCTTTTAATTCAATCTCGGTCTTGTTATCACGAGCGACTAATAGCGCTAACCGACGATTGATAGCATCTTCTACCGATTCTTCACTCAGCAGTAATGACCATTTGTATTTTTCTGCCCAATAGTAAACGATCCTCACATTTTTTAAATGCAACGATTTAGCTATCTCTTTCGGCGTATGGCGTTGTAAATAAAGCGCTTGCGCCGCTTTTATTAATTCGGGATTGTATCTCATGTGACTATTGTCTAACAATCACGTAAAACACTCATCAAAACCTTTTCGGAAAAGGCTTTATATCCGAATCACATCTGGTGAAAATTCAATTATTAATCGTTAACATACACACATCGATTAAATCAATTCAACCAAGTTAAAAATATGGCAGAAATAAAAATTAGTGATTGGTTATGCATCGCGCAGGAGGGTAAAACCATTGACGGTCGAGAAATCAAACGGGAATGGCTCGAAAGCGTTGTGAAAAATTATAGTGCAGAATTATATCAGGCTTTAGTTTGGTGTGAGCATGAAGATCCATTCTGGCGGCAATTTTCTGCCAACTTGGGCACGGTTGAAGAATTAAAGTTAGAGGAAAAAAAAGGGAAGCTAAGGCTGATGGCTCGTTTACGTGCTAACGCTATTCTTCAATCAATGAATGAACAAGAGCAAAAAATCTATTCATCGATTGAAATTTTACCGGATTTCCCCGAAGACGGTGATTTTTACCTTGTCGGGCTAGCTGCAACCGACCAGCCAGCAAGCGCTGGCACTTCACGACTTGCTTTTTCAGCTAATAAACAGGGTTTTCGAGCAGAGCCAGTTTTACTATTTAATTCTGAAAAAAATAATTGCTTACAAAGCAAAAAAATTAATTTATCAAAACTCACTAAAAGAGAGAATTTTAGCATGACACAAGACGAAATTGATGCGCTACTTGCCGAGCTTGAAGAAGCCAAGAGCGCAATTGCAGAACTCCAAGAACAAAATAAGACACTGATTGAACAGCTTGAAAATGGTAACGCCGAAGCAGCACAAGCAACAGCCGAAGAAATTCAAGGCAAGGCTGAGCAGGCAATCGATAACATTGAAGACGCTAAAGAAGCAACCGAAGCCGCGGCCGACAATGCTGAGTTTTCACGAATTAAAAAAGAAATGGCGCAACTCAAAGCAGAGCACAAAGCACTAACAGATAAATTTAATGCATTGATGAAAACCCCAGTGAGTCAAAAACCGGGTATTAGTTCACAAACATTTAGCATTGATTTGCACTAAGCACTAATAAACTATGAGATAAAACATATGTTAAATCAAAAAGCAGAACAGTTAATACAAAAATATTGCACGGCACTAGCTAAGCAAGCCGGCGTCATGGATATTACTAAGCAGTTTTCGTTATCTGATCCGATGGATACACGACTTCGTGAGGCTATTTTACACAGCACCGAGTTTTTAAAAATGATAACGTGTTTTGACGTTGATCAACTGAAAGGGCAGGTTGTTGTTACGGGCACTTCTCAATTATTGACGGGAAGAAAGTCAGGCGGTCGATTTATCAGAAAATTGGGCGTAGATGGTAACACTTACGAATTAAGCGAAACCGACTCATGTGCGGCATTAGATTGGGCAACGTTAAGTGTCTGGGCTAATTCGGGCGGTGAAGGTGAATTTTTTCGCATGATGCAGAGTTTCATCGATAAGCAGTTCGCCCTGGATATGCTCCGCATTGGCTTTAATGGTGTCAGTGTTGCAAACACTTCCGATCCCGACCAGTATCCAAATGGTGAAGATGTTAACAAAGGTTGGCATCAAATCGCTAAGGAGTGGAATAACGGATCTCAGGTTTTAACCGGCGGTGTCACTTTAGGTGTTGGTGGAACATATGAAACATTGGATGCCATGGCCTCGGATCTTGTCAATCATCTACCCGTTGAGTGCCGCAACGATCCAAATATCGTGATATTAGTTGGTAGTGATCTGCTTGCGCGTGAACAGTTCCGCTTATATAGCAAAGCCGACACGCCAACTGAAAATCTAGCTGCGGCGCAACTTGATACAATTATCGCAGGTAAAAAAGCCTTTGTTCCGCCATTTATGCCGGGTAAACGAATTGTGGCAACCACACTTAAAAATCTTCATATTTACACGCAAAAAGGCTCTCGACGCCGTGCGGCTGAAGATGTGCAAGATCGCAAACAGTTCGAAAACAAATATTGGCGCAACGAAGGTTATGCATTGGAAGTGCCGGAATTGTATGTCGCTATTGATGAAAGCGCAATTTCATTTGTTTAGTTTAATTTGTATTGCCGCTGGTTGTGAGCTAGCGGCTCAATAAAGGGTAAGTTTATGACAGTTGTTTTATCACCATTTCAACAACATCGGGAAAAAATAGCTCAAATCAACCAAGAAACGGCCATTTTAGTTGATTCTAAAGAGAGTCTGCATATTGTTAATGCTGAGTTGGAGCGGGATATCAAATACCTGCGCACCTTTGGTAATAACATGGCAGAGCGTAATGAATACAAATTAAACGTTGTATTGCCCAAATGGTTACCAAAAGCCGAGCGTTATTTGCAAGAAGAGCGTATCTACCCTAACCCAATTTTTGTTTGGTGCATAATTTGGCTGTTTGATACTCAGCAGTTCGATCAGGGTCTCGATTGGGCAGAAATTGCAATAGAGCAAAATCAGGACACGCCGACGGCGTGGAGCATGAAACTACCGGGTTTTGTGGCTAGGGCTGTATTTGAGTGGGTCGAAACCACGGCCGCCAATGGTCACTCAATCGAGCCGTATTTTAGTCGAGTGTTTGAACTTGTAAAAAACAAGTGGCGATTATATGAATCGGATAAGGCCGAATGGTACAAATTTGCTGGTTTATATCTATTACGCGATGAAAACGGCACGCCAAAAGCCACTGCGATTGATAATGTCGACACGTTAAAACAAGCGCAAGAACTATTGACACAGGCGCATGAAATTTACAGCAAAGTTGGTGTAAAAACTATGCTAGGGAACATTGAGCAACGAATTAATGCATTAACAAAATAACAGACTACACACAACCACCAGCGCCCAGCAGATGCGGATCCAGCATTTGCGAAATTCAAAATCTGTGTACGGGCGCTTTTTTAGAGGTATTTATGTTTAGTGGACAAGATTTTTCACAACAAAAAGTCATTATTAAAAATGACGGTTTTTGGCCTGATTTAGATTTATCTGAATTTCAAGTTGAACGGGCCATGTCACCAAACATTAACGCTCGGTTATTACGTGATGCGGTTGTGTCGGCAGTTGTTGAGATCAATTTGACGCTAGAACAATACAAAAAAACACAAATATCTAACGGAGTTAATACAGCATCAAAATGCGGAGTAGTCAGCGTTGATGACATATCATCAACAGTGATTATTTATAAAAAAGCTGTTTTTGCAAGGGCTAAAGCCGATTTGGTCGGTGAATTTGTCAGTATTGCTA
Source organism: Gilliamella sp. wkB308 (assembly GCF_001690185.1). Classification (GTDB taxonomy): domain Bacteria; phylum Pseudomonadota; class Gammaproteobacteria; order Enterobacterales; family Orbaceae; genus Gilliamella; species Gilliamella apicola_I. The sequence goes on along the minus strand of NZ_LZGN01000022.1, from coordinate 140,675 downwards.
GTCGAGATGACAAACTCGGCGAAAGCCAAAAAGAAATGCAGGCTGCATTGCTCGCGGAAAGCACACGAGAAATTCGTAAATTATTGGGTCTACGACGCTGTGGGATTGCGATAATATGAGTTTAATTAATGAGTTAACCACATTTTTAAAGGGTAACCTGCCTCCTGCGTTATATCGTGGGCAAAAATTTGGTTCGTTCATGGGCAATCTGGAAATCGATCGGGTATTTAAATTGGTAACAAAACAGCCAACAGAGCAACTTTTATGCGCAAAACTGAGATACGATGCCGTAATAACGTTTGACGAATTCCCGTACCGAGTTTATGACCCGTGTTTAGTATTTGCATTAGTTATGTGCTGGTTAGAAAGCAAAAACAGTGATGACGAACAATTTAATAATGTCAATCCAGATATAGATGTATCAGAAAACGACGAACAAACGGCGTATCTAATGATTTCAGTGCCACTATTCGAAAACATTACGTTAATTGAGCATGAAAACGGGTCAATACCTCATCGAGGCAAGCGTTACCGATTAGGTGAGACTAGTATTTGGATGCACCCAGAACAGGTAAATATCAATGCGAATTAGCGGCGAACTAAATAAAGTTCAATTAAAAGAGTTGCAAGCCGCCATTAAAAAGCTGGAGATGCAGAAACATAAAAAACAACGTCTTTTGTGGCGTATAGCAAAGCTGGGCATGATTCCGGCAATAAAAAGGAATATTAAAGAACAGAAAGACTTTAATGGTTCTGGTTTTAAAGAAAGGAAAGGCAAGCGTAAAAGCCCACTTTTGAAAAAAATAGCTAAACATATAGTAGTTAGAGAAATGCCGGCGATTGAAGCGGTGAAACTCTATTTTAAGGGACATTATAAAAGCACGTCGGATAAAAGCATCCCTATAGGCGTAGTTGCTGATGTGCAACAAAATGGGCGAACAATTCGACAAAATGCTAAACAGTTTAAAAAGCAATCTAATAGCAAAAAAAAAGGTTCGATTACAAAACAACAAATTAAAAAATTAAGAGAGCTAGGACATACGCACTCAAGAAAAGGAAAAGAAGTTAAATCATCGGTTAAGTGGCTTCGTGAAAATTATTCAAAGGCACAGGCAGGCGTAGTAATAAAAAGAATGGTCGATGAGCTAGTTAAGCAATTTTGGTCAGTAAAAATCCCTAGCCGTGCGTTTATGGGTATAACTGATAACGAATTTTCCAAAATATTAGAACGACAACTTAAAAATATTAGCTTTGGCTGGGATGTAAAAGCCCAAAACATGAAGAGGTAAAAATTAAATGACTTGGCCAACAATTACAATTAACCAATTAAATCTACTACAGGGCGAAACGGACGAAGTGGAGCGCCGCTTTTTGTTTGTCGGCAATGCTAGCAAAAACAAGGGGCAAATTATTTCAGTCAATGCGCAAACTGATTTCAACAGTGTATTGGGTAATGATGATAGCGCACTAAAAAAAGGCGTATTAGCAGCATTAGAAAATGCCGGCCAGAATTGGTTTGCCAGTATTGCAATACTCAATGACGGTCAGGACTGGACAGACGCTGTTATGAAGGCTCAGCAAATCGGATCGTTTGAAGCTGTCGTTTATGCTGAAAACATCAACAGCAAGGCTGAAATCAACAAAGCTATCACACTCCGTAAAAACCTCATTGCCAAATATGGCCGCTGGGTACGTTTTATTTTAGGTGTTGAGGGGCTACAATCCAATGAAACATGGGCTAAATATGAGTCAAGATTAGCTACGTTGCAAAGCGGTATCGCAGAATATGCTATCACATTAGTACCGATGATTTGGGGCAATGAGCCGTTTGTTAACGCTGGGCGATCATGTAATCGTTCTGTGACTGTTGCCGACGCGTTGGCACGGGTTAAAACGGGTGCAGTCAGTAATTTAGGTCGTGATACCCTGCCCGTTGATGCGGCGGGTATCGAACTGCCATTGGCAACATTACAAACACTGAACGCAAATCGTTATAGCGTGCCGATGTGGTACCCAGACTATGACGGCATTTATTGGGCAGATGATCGCACGTTAGATGTTGAGGGCGGCGATTATCAATCAGCCGAAACCGTACGCGTTATCGATAAAGTCGCACGAAAAATCCGATTATTAGCTATCGCTAAAGTTGCGGATGCGTCATTTAACAGTTCAGCTAATTCAATCGCTGTTCACCAGCAATATTTTGCTAAACCACTGCGTGAAATGTCTATTACTACGCAGATCAATGGTATTGAGTTTCCGGGCGAGGTCAAAAAACCGCGAGACGGCGATATCGTTATCACGTGGCAATCACAAAAAATTGTCGATATTTACGTCGTAGTGCGCACGCGTGATATTCCAATGCAAATAACTATTAGTCTGATGTTAGATTCATCATTAGATCAGTAATCAGGAGTAAAAAATGGGTTCGAGAATTTCGGGAAAATCATTTGACGTCAATTTTGGCGGTGAATTAATACAAGTTAAAAGCGTGACGTTAACTATCACTGATAACAGCGCCACAGCTACAACCAACGGTGTGCCCGACGGGCATATAGCTGGGTCGGTGTCAGCCGAGGGCGCAATTACGTTGACCAGCAAATATTTTAATAAATTAATCGATATTGCCAAAGCGGCCGGATCATTTCGTGATATGCCAGAGGCTGATTTTATGTTCTATGCCAATACCGGGGATGAGGAGCAAAGGATCGAAGCGTTTGGATGTAAGTTGAAAATTTCGGATCTGCTCAATGCTGATAAATCCAGTGACGATGAAACTACGCATACTATCGATTATATGGTGACATCACCCGATTTTGTCAGCATTAACGGAGTACCGTATCTATCAGCAACAGATACACGCAATTTATTAAATAACTAGATAACTAGGTTTTTACAATGACAGATGATGAATCGTTACTAGTCAAAATTGGTCTGGTCGGATTTATGCTCGGCATAGCTAAATTGTTAGCAGGAGACGAGGCGATCACGTGGCGAAAAGTTGTTGGCAGGTCTTTGCTTGGTACCGGCTCCTCGCTGATTGCCGGACTAATCATGATCCCCCACCCCAATGCGCCGCAATTGGTTGTTGTTGGAGCCGCGGCGTTGTTAGGTATTTTAGGGCATTCATTAATTGAATGGGTTGTTATCACCTATATAGATAAGAAGAAAGAGGATAATAAATGAATTTGTCACAACACTTTAAACTTTCAGAATTTGCGTGTAAATGCGGTTGCGGCCGTGATGATATCAATCCGAAATTGATTGATGTGCTGGAGGACGTGCGGATTCATTTTAACACCCCAGTCTACATTAACAGCGGTTGCCGCTGTCCACAGCATAATCAATCCGTGGGCGGAACGCGGCACAGCCAACATATTTTAGGTAATGCGGCTGACATCAGCGTCAAACGCGTTAATCCTAAATCTGTGGCTGATTATTTGGAAACCAAATACCCGGATAAATTCGGCATTGGTCGCTACAAAACATTTACCCACATTGACCTCAGAGCAATTAAGGCGCGCTGGGGTTCAAATGAATAAAAGCCGGCTGGTCATTGTTGGAATTTTTGTATTAATGGTTTTCGGATCTGGTGTTTATTTTGCGTCATTACAACATGATAGCAAATTGTTAAAACAGATAAATCAGCTGAATCGTGAAACAAACCGACATCAATTAGTTATTAACAATAAATCGCACGAGCTGGAAATAAAATTACAACAGGTTAAAACATATGAAAGACAAAATCACAAAAAACCGCAGGCCGCTGGCGATGCTACTAATAGCAATTGCATTAGTTCTGATTTTGTCGAGCTGTTCAATCAACAAACAGCAGAATACGAGAATATTTTATCAGCAAAACACGTTAACGAAATGCGTTGAAACATTGCCGCGTATCGAAAATAACACAGCATCGGCAATACAAAACGCATTAATTGAATGGCGCGGCATTTATATTGACTGCGCACTCAGACACAACATTTTAATTGAAACAATAATCGAGGTAGAACATGAAAATCACATTAACAATTAATGGCACAGATATTACATTCGAGCCGACAAAGCTCGCTTATAACTCGTATATCAATGATATTACGATGAACGACAAAATCGCTCCAGCAACTAATTTTTTACGTCGTACTGTCGTCGCAGACGATAAAGAAAAGTTAAACGAGATCCTAGAAAAACACGTCGGCGCGGCATTACAAATTATTGAGAAAATTATTAAACAATTTGTTCCCGATTTGGAAATTGAGATAAAAAACTAAACAGGCGAGTTAGTAAAATTAGCAAAAATTCGTTGGAACAACTGCTAATTTTGCGCCGCTACTATTTGCCTACTGAGGACGATAGCAGCGAAAACCTCGCCCGTGCAGCATGGTTAGATAATCATTTATCCGAGGTAACGGCTGCGGCAGTGGCTAACGGTATAGGTAGAGCATTTAAGGGCGTTAAATAATGTCATCATCATTAGATTTTACAATTAGATTGACGGATCGCGTTACAGCACCGCTGAAACGTGTTCAGGCACAATTTAAATCGTTTAATGCGACCGCAGCCAATTCGTTTAAAAAAATTGGTGGCGGCGGGTTGGCGCTGTTTGCCGTTGCTAAAAGCATAACTGCCCTTCTATCTCCTGCCGAAGAAATGGAGCGTGCGCTAAAAAACGCCAGTATCGGCGGTGTTTCGTCAATTGATAACCTGCGCACTGCTGCTAAAAAATTTAGTGCTGAGTATGGTACCAGCGCGCTTGATTTTGTTAACTCCGCATCATCAATTAAAAGCGCCCTAGCCGGTATTAGTGATCACGATGTACCGCAAGCAACTGCTGCAATGAATTTATTATCAAAGGCAACCGGTGACAACATGGAAACGTCAACGGCTTATATTGAACAAATGGCGTCAAGCTATAAAAACACCATGAATAAGGTTGGTCAACTAAATTTTGCACGTCACGCCGCCGGCATTGCCGCCTATGCAAAATCAAACTTTAATGTATCAACCCAACAACTGCAAAGCATGATGCAAAGCACAAAAGGTACAGCGGCTAATAACGGCGTCAGCATGGCCGAGCAGTCAGTTGTACTGAGCATGGCGAGCAAAAGTCTTGGTAATGGTGCTGCTGGTTCATATGCAGCACTGTACAAAAACTTAGGCAAAGCTGGCAAAGAGTTAGGGCTTTCGTTTGCTGATGCTAACGGCAAAATGTTATCAATGCCGGATATCATTGAAAAAATACAGGGCAAATTTGGTCAAGATTTATCAAAAAACATAAAAGCCCAACAAGCTCTTGATAAAGCACTGGGGGGCGGAGCTGACATTATCAAAGTGCTCGCAAATAATTCTGGTGAATTGCGACAACACATGAAAGAGGTCGGCAAAGGTCAGAATTTTAAACTAATGCAGCGAATGGCCGAGGCGAATGTGAAACCGCTCGATCGGATCAGCGCTCAATTCATGAACATTAAAGAATCTCTCGGCCGCGCATTATTACCAGTTTTAACACCTGTTATGAATACGATCGGAGGATTAATTGGTAAATTTTCTAAATGGCTGGAACTGTTCCCTAATTTAGCCAAATGGTTAGGTATTGTCACAGTGGCGTTTATGGGGCTGGCTGCTGTGGCCGCGATTTTCGCAATTATTTCTGGGGTTGTCTCGTTGCTACTCTCGCCTATTATGTTGATCGTTTTGGCAATCGGTGCGGTAATCGCTGTTTGTTGGATTTTTCGGGATAAAATCGGCGCTGTTATCAATTGGGTTATTGATAAATTTCAGGCGTTTTGGACAGCGCTCAGTCAAACGTGGTTTATTCAGGCGTTGATAAAATTTTTCCAATTTCTGGGGGCAGTTTTTTCGACTGTTTGGCGTGGGATTTCCGCGGCGTTTGATGCATGGATATCAGTAATTGGCTGGCTGTTTAATACAATTGTTTCCGCATTTTCAACAATCATCGACGTTATAGGGGATTTTTGGAACAGCATCCGTGACACCTGGATCATTAATCTGCTGGTCGATAGTTTCAACTGGTTGTTTGATCTGGTGTGTTCAGGTTGGGATCTGATTATGTCGGCGTTCGACGCGTTGGTTGACGGGCTGTGTGCTGCCTGGGATTGGTTTGTGGGATTTTTCACCGATTTTTCGTTTTTTGATTCGTTTTCTGAAATCGGGAGCGCGTTGATCGGGATGTTCTCGAACACCTGGAAAAGAGTTAAAAACATGGGAGTTGCGGTTATCAACGCTATTATCGAGGGACTCAATTACATACCGGGCGTAAATATTGAGCTGCTAGAATACGAGAAAATTGACGAGCCGGAACGCGCCCCTGTCAACCCTGCTAAATCGCCGATTACTAGCACTGTTGTTAGTGAAATAGAGCCTGGAGGGTTGTCTCGTGAAATTCGCAATAACAAATCTCAATCTATCGATAATAGTAAAAATATTCAATCGGTTACTATAAACAACGCGCAGCCACTGACGCCTGCGCAATTACAGGAGTGGGAAACGCTCTATGCTGGATAAGTATTTTGATTTACTGATAACTGATCGCGATTTTATGCTCAATGCCGGCTATGAGCCAATTTTAGCAAAAAATCAACAAAGCATTGGGCAGGATATTCAGCACGCAATTATCGAAAGCGGTTTAGCCACTGAATTAGTTGCTGAACGATCGCCCACAATGCGTTACGACGTATACACTAAAATTATTTTACTCGTGGAAAGCGATCGTCGAATTGTGCCTGGCACGGCGCACATCAAAGAGGAAACGGCAGGACGGCTTTATCTGACTGCTGACACATACGAATTTGGAAAAATTGGAGTAACAATCGATGGCTGATTATCAGAAAATGTTTGAAAAAATCCTGCACGACCATGGTCTACCTATTGACGAAAACGCCGTACGCAGCGAGTTCGAGGAGTTGGTCAGAACTGAAGGGCTGATTACCAACACGTCGAAATATTCGCCGTTTTGGCGTCTAATTTTAGCTATTGTCATTCAACCTTATATTTGGCTAAAAAATGCATTTATCAAAAACGTGCTGATGAATATGTTTTTAATGACAGCCCGCGGTCAATTTTTAGATTTGTTTGCTAATGCTGTTAATTTAGAGCGTAAACCAGCAACAGCGGCAACAGGTGAAATTCTATTTACTAAATCAAATCAGAATCTATCGGTGGTTATACCTGCGGGCACTGTCATCAGTTCTCCAGAAATTAACGGCGTTACGTATCAATTACAAACCACTCAGGAGTATAGTATCCCTGTGGGCGTTGAACGTGCACGTGTTCCTGTGGTGGCAGTCGGCAGCGGTGAAAATTACAATTTAGCCGCAGGTTATTATCGTTATTTGGTTGAACAGATCGACGGCATAACAGTTGCCAATGATGACAATTGGCTGATCTCTCCGGGCGCTAATATTGAATCAGATGATGATTTACGAGAACGCGTCAGAAACCAGTACAATTTTGTCGGGCATTACCATACAGATGCGGTTTACCGTGGTATTGTGACAACAATTACCGGGATATCAACTAAACAAATCTATTTTGTTCACGATGCGCCTCGTGGCCCCGGTACGGCTAATCTGTATCTATTATTAAACGATGGCGTTGATTCGACCTATTTTATAGACAAAATAAACGACCATATTATGGGGCACGGCTACCGTGGTCACGGTGATGATTTACGTTGTTTTGCAATACCAGATAAAAAAATTGATATTAACGTCAAATTGTATTTTGATCGTGAACAACAGCCGTCTGATGTCAATCAATACGTATTGAATGTTGAAAATTTTATCCGTTGCGCATTTCGTCAGAACAATGACTACAACGTAACACCAGTAAACGCTTTTTCCCGTTTTAGTATCTCAAAATTAAACGAGGAACTACATGATCAGTTTTGCGAATTGCATTCGATTGTATTTGACATTGGCGACATTGTCAGCGAATTAGAGGTACCTCGACTGCGAACACTAAAAATTAGTGCCGAGGTTACAGAATGAAATTACAAATTAAATTGCCAATTTGGATGAACAAAGGCGAGCCGTTAAAACTGGCTAACGCCGCAGTTCAATACTGGGAACGGATGTATAAATGGTTGCAATTCCCCATTTTGCAGTTCGACCCGCTAACCTGTGATGCGCGGCTGTTATTTTTATACGCGTATCAACGAGACATTCAGCGACTGAATAATGAATCCCTCCAGCTCTATCGAAGACGCATTAAATACGCGTGCTCTAACGCCGCTGATTCTGGATCCGTTGCCGGGTTTAGAAATATTTTTGAGCGTTTAGAAATTGGTGCAGTTCAAATACTGGAACGTCAGCACGGCTACGATTGGGACGTTATTATTCTGAGATTATCAGATAACCAGTTAACAAATAATCGTGAATTACTAACTGAAATTATCAGACAATACGGCCGAACGTGCAGACGTTATTATTTTGAGATTGTTCACACGCAACCAATTCGTTTTCGATGCGGTGATTTCAATAATAATCAGCGTTACAACGGATCTGAATTTGATTTTAAACGAACACACCTGTCAGCGGTAATTGTTAGCGTTGGCGGATTTGGTGAAATAAAAACTCTACGGGGTACAACATGAGTAAAACGGCAATAATAAAAACAGGCGAACAATTTTTTATGCGTCAACTGAGCCAATCCCAACCGATAACGTTGGATCGGGTAATTTTTGCAAATATTGACGGAGTTAACGGGGATACCGATATCGATTTTAACGGTTTGATACCGTCCGCTGATCAGGTTGTACACACAGCGCCTGTCACTCAGACCGGGTTATTAAACGATAGAACCGTGGTTTATTCGGTTATTTTAGATACCGGTGTCGGGGATTTTTTGTTTAATTATATCGGGCTGATTAACGCGGAAACTAATACGCTATGTATGGTAATGCATACTGATCTAACTCGAAAAATAAAAACCGCTGGACAACGACAGGGTAATACTATCACTGAATCAATTTGGTTAGAAATCGATAACGCGTCTGAATCAACGGGTATTACAGTTAATGCAGAAACCTGGCAAATTGACTACTCAAAACGATTGGCGGGTGAGGATGAGCGCATCCGATTAACAAACTATGATTTATATAATCGATTGGCAATTCATTACGGTTTTGAAATAACCAAAACTGGCGATCAAATGGCTGTATCGTCAGGTTTGGCGTACGTTGCCGGTTTACGTGTTGAACACAAAACTGAAACCTCGATAAACATTGAAAGCAATCAATCGCTATATATTGATGCGTGGCTGGCTGGTACCGCAACTGGCGAATGGTCAGTAAACTATAATTTAATTACAGGTACAAATTTACGGGATTACGAACACGCCGGATCTGCTCATTACGTTGAACGTGTTGCCTCAGTTGACGCCAATGGTCAGCTGATTGTTGTTAAACCGAAATCATTTGTCACCACGTCCGATCGTGCGTCAACTGATAACTGGGGGATAGTCCGACTCAGCTCGGCAACAAATAGTGAATCTGAATTAGAGGCGTCCACACCGCTGGCCGTAAAAATCACTCACGATTTGGCATCGTCAGCGAATGATAGCGCTAGTCACGCACACGAAAAATTGTCCGCTATTGAGCCGGTTGTGTCCCAGTTGCACGATAAAATATCTATTAACAACAACAAAACCACAATTTTTTCACCCAATAAACAATTTGGGTACGTCATTGACAATGACGGCACGATTGGTCGCTGCGATAGCGACAACCGTTATTCATGGGCGTTTGATCGTTCAGGCGTTTTAACAGGCGGACGAGTGCCGGCAGCAAACGTTATCGATTTATCAAAACACGTTGAACAATTATTTTCGCAGGGCTGGAGCGATCGTGCTGGTTTTGTTAAATTGCCGTCTGGGGTTTTGATCCAGTGGGGGCAGGTCGATTATTACGAATCATGGGGTGCGAATGGCGGAACTGGTAATTTTTTTACCTCGTTCCCTAACGCGTGTCTGTCGATCGTGTGTAGTGACCGCGACGCTGGTGCACACTCGATCGGCGCCTGGCCAATATCACGATCTCAATTTAAATTCTGGGGTCGTTCCAGCGAGTCGTCTTTTAAAAACTCAGCCATAACGTATTTAGCTATAGGGGTATAAAATGAGATTTTTTTTCGATCACGATTCCAATTCGTTTTACATTGACGCTGTCAACGATTCGATCCCGCACACGGCGATCGAAATCACGCAGCAGCAACATCACGATTTATACGCTGCAATCAACGCTGGTTGCGTTGTATTTGATGATTTGTCGTATTCAGAGCCTAGGCCGTCTCAGTTTCACGAGTGGGACGGCCAGAAATGGGTCAAAAATATTTCTAGCTATGATCGTTATATCATTGAGCAGAATCAGACTGTGAAAAATTTATTGATTTCTGATGCTAACGAACAGATAGCTGTGTTACAGGATATTATCGATCTCGATATGCAGTCCGCGGATGAGGAGCGGCAGCTCAAACAGTGGAAAAAATACAGAATTTTGTTAACGCGTATTGACGCGAATCAAACTGAAATAAATTGGCCAGCGAAACCGGAATAATCAATTATGTGGTGTGATAAAACATTTTCATTAGCAAAATATCAACAGATGAACTATGAGATTATAGCGATTGAGCCGTATCCAATTACTAATAGCAAATTTTTATCCCCCACCGAGGCGATTAACGCACTGCAACGCCAGATCGACAGCATAACGCCGGTTGCTGTTATGATGATTTCGTCTGTAACAGAAGCTGATTTTATTCATAGGTTAACGGCGTTTAGCCGGTGCTGGGATTTGCCAGAAATTACGCGCGCATTGAGAACAGCCAAAACTGTGCAGGATTTGGAAATAACAAAAATGGTTATCCCAAGCCCTGCCGATCGCAGGGTGGTCAAACAATTGTCATCTAATAACACTCGTGCAATTATTAATGCTCAAACATTGAAATTGGCACAACACTGCCCTCAGTCGTCAATAAACAGCGTAATGCGTGAACTGCAACAGTTTGCACAGAAAAAATCTGAAATTTTAAATAATGTCGCAGACAATACGGCATCATTAACTGGCGGTTGTGTTGATGTTAATTTTTTCTATGGTTTGCCCTGTGAGCTCTATAAAAATTTGCCCAACAGCGAGCATATTTTTACGTTTTTGTTAGCGTTTTCAGATATTAATTTAACCCCTGTTTTGGAGCTAGTGTATGATCGAGAACTCGTCAGCCAATAACGGATCGTCAGGACGCGTTGATAATATTGTATTGGCGTTGGATGGTGAGTCAATCGTATTAAAAAATCCGTCAGTTTCCGTTGAGTATGATTTGCCAGAGGATGACCAGAGCGGACAATCCTCGTCAACAAACAGTAGTGAAAAAGGGATTAAGCCAAAAAAGTTAAGCGTTAGCGGTTTGATTGAGTTCTCAACGCCGGATCGGCTCAGCCGTTTAATCGAATTGTCGTATCAAACAGAAAACGGCGGTGCAAAAAAATTATATCGTATCGCCAACGCCACGGCTAACGTCGTCAATCTACGTGAGGCTGTTTTCAGCGGAAAGGTTTCGGTTTCTCCTCACTCATCACTGCTCGCGTGGCAGGTGGCCTTCACGCTATCAGAGCGGAAATCTGTCCCCGAAAAACGAGAAACTCGCGCGCAACAACTGGCGGTAGAAAACGGTGATGAGCACGTCGGGGCGATAATTGAAGAGGTGCCAGGCGAGGAGGCGGAAAACGCTGAGCTTTCCTGGTTTGAGCAGAATGTTTTGGCGCGGGCTAATGATGCGTTAGGGTAGTCAAATGAGAATAAACAAATGTGCAATTGTCAATGGCGAGCGCATTCAGATTATTGATTGTAATATCGTTTTGGAATTAAATTCGTGTGGACGTGGTTTTATTACCGTCCCTGCTAACGATTCATACATAAACAAAACGTTGATTATAAACGTTGGATACGGCAATGATTTGCAGCGATTTTTTACCGGATACGTCGAGGGTGAGCAGCCTGCGGCACGCAACACTAAAAAATTATTTGTTCGTGAATTAATCGGATGTTATCAACAAACGATTGATTGCTCGTTTCAACATCCAACATTAAAAATTGTTACTGATTATTTAGCGTCAAAAAACGGTTTACAATTCGATTTGCCAGCCGCTGATTATGTTAATACTAAAATCCCGCATTTTAAACACGCAGGAACAGGCGATCATCTATTACGCGAGATCGGCAGAGCGTTCAGCATTCCGGAATACGTTTTTTTTCAAACGCCGACAGGCAAAATCTATTGCGGTAGTTATAGTGACAGCTATTTTTCTGATAAAAATATCGATTTGGGCGACAATTTAAATAAAGTTTCGTCGTCTACCGCTGGATCAAATATGGTGGAAATTCCACTGGTACCAAAATTACGGCCTGGAGTAAAAATAAACGGAAAAAAAATTACTACTGTCAATTTGATTAACGATAATATGACGATCTCGTTTGAGGATGTCACCGTTAAAAAATCGGCAGCACGCCGTCAAATTGAACGAGAATTCCCAGAGTTGGCAGACGGCTATCATCTGTCAAAATTAGCCCGTGTTGTCGCAATTTCGGACGAAACTAATCTAGGTGATATATCAACACCATTTCGCCCTAAATACGCAGTAAACGTGCAATTATTGGATGAAAACGGCAACGAATCTAAAACACCGGTCTATAAATCCGTTCCCTTGCCGGTAACCAATATCGGATCTGAGGGGGGATCGTATCATTATCCCGAGGTAGGTACCGAGGTTGAGATAGGTTTTATTAACGGCAGACCAGACCAACCAGTAATACGCAATATTTACCCAAACAACAAAACAATGCCCTGCATCAAAAAAAACGAACATCTGCTACAGCAGCGTGCAGAGGTTTTTACTAAAATTGACCACGTAGGCAACATGACCCGCGAGAGCGATCAGACGGTAACTGATAACGCCCGCGATTATTGTTTAAATAGCGATTCGTCAACAGAAAAAACAACAACCAAAACAGTTTCGGTTGCTGCAAATTATACAGTTAATGTCTACAGTAATTACAAATTGTCCGCTAACACGTTAAGTGCGATTTCGTTAGGTGATTTTACAGTCGGCACCAACTCGAACCAGGTGCAATACGTGGGCAAAAATTACACGTTAAACGTTGACGGGGATCAGTGCGTCCAAATAAAACAAAATTGTGATTTAACGGTGACTAATAGTATCACAACCACCGCTAGCGAAATTCGTGAAACGGTTGCCACTATTCGTCAATCAATAGCCGGTGCCCAACAACAAATACTGGCGCCGTCGGTTTGGTTGGGATCGTCAACAATAAATATTTCGCAACTGATGCTAGACACGTTAGAATTAATTGAACGCCTCGCAGAGCTGACCGCTCAACACACACATCCAAATACCAGCCCTCCTACAAATTCGGCGGCAATTAACGGCGTTAAATTAGATGCTCTCAAATTGGATGAAAAATATTCGCCAATTATAGCTAAATAGTCGTTGTTTTGATTAGCCCCTGCTGGGGCGTTTTATTGTGCTCTTATACATCGAAATAGCGTTTTCTATTATTTTCGATTGCGGCGTGCCTGTCAGTTTACTCAGTTCAGATATGAGTTCAATTGTTTCAATTGGTAGTTTGTATCCTCGCGATTTTACCCGTCGCTTTTCATCACTACGTTTTTGGATTTCTGATCTCGATAATGCCACGTTAGCCCCCTATTGATTTTTAATTAATCAATTGATATATTAGGATCATCGGTGGGGTGGCACCCCCACCGTTGATTGGAACTAGTAAACAGGTATCGCTACCGTTATTAGAACCAAGAGAATTAAGATCCTAATCATCTTATTCTCTCCTTATTTGCCCCCGTCTGCGGTCGGGGGTTTACCGTATCAGCACCCCGCTGATGTTTATAATTATAGATGCACCTACCTATAAAATCAACTCTTTTTTCAAAAAATATCCAATTATTAATTTATTAATCATCAAAAATCAAAATTTAAACACCAAATCGATCGCATGACCAAAACGGCGCTACACCGCACCCGCCTACAGGCTTTGGTCACGCATTTTTTTTCAGTTTTATTTTACTACAAAACAAATTGCCGGAGCTTATTGTGAAAAGGATCGGAAAGGATCGTAAGAAACTGAAATAATTGAAAGGTTTTTCACTTTTTTACAGTTTTTGATTGTGCAAAAGGATCGTTGATAAACGTTAATTAATTGATTTATTTGTATATTTTTATTTTAGGTGAGGTTATAAAATGATTTAAATTAAAAGAAAAATAAATATCTATATAAAAATCAGATAGATATTTATTTTGAAAACTGAAATTTATTAAGAGTTAATTTTGTATTTCACCGTCAATACAACCTACAGCAAAAGTATGCATCGGACTACCGTCTTCACTACTAATCCCGCTAGCTATACCGAGTAATACAAAAGCACCTGTACCTAAATATTCATTCATCTCATTTATTTCTTGATGATTAAATATAATAACACTTTTGATATTCGAATAATCAATATTTGTGTTTTGTACTTTTAAGTTATCTAGATCTACCATTTCTTGATTCCTCATAATTAATATTATTAGGCGAACTGAATAAGGTTGACCTTACCGTGAAAAAGAAAACGGCGAGCCTTTCAGCTCCCTTGTCCAGCCCACCAAGTTAATTATTGTACCTGATTAATGGCATTATATAAAAGATCTGAAACACAACACATTGCGATCAGTGTCTCATTTCGGTCTAAATTTCCATTAATGGTTAGTCGGGTGACTAGTTCTGCTTGCTCTAGTTTAGAAAAACTATTTAAGTCTAATTCTACAGTATCAACTAAGGTATTTTTTGATTGGGGAACATGCTTTTTCATGATTACATTCTCTTTTGATAAATAATTAAAGTAATCACCACCGCAAAGGCTAATCATTGGAGGTGAACTGAACAAGGTTAGCCTTACCGCTCAAAAGAAGACGGCGCCCCGTACGGAGCCCTCACCCAGCCCACCATTGAAGATGTGACTAAGCACGCATAAAAATACCGCTTAGTGCGGTTATGCTCTTTTGAGTAAGCAGGAGGCTAATCCTGACGTTAGATTTTGCTAACGTGAATCCAATTTAACGAAAGAGTGTTTTTATGTCAATGATTATTTATTATTAAAAGCAGAGTAGAGTATAAACTATATTAAAAAAATATTCACCGCCATTTTACCGCCACTTGTCTTTTTTAATAATTTTTTAAAGGGAAAGTTATTAATGTAAGTTATTGATTTTATTGGTGCCAGTGGTCGGACTCGAACCGACACGCTTTTAAGGGCGGCGGATTTTGAATCCGCTGCGTCTACCAATTTCGCCACACTGGCATTAGAAGTGTAAATAAGTAAACGTTGGCAATTATACTAAGCTTTGCAATAACTGCAACTGATATTATGATAATGTGCTTTGAATGCCTAAAAAATCAACTACCAACGACGCTTCCATGCCGGTAATTTTTTCAAAATGATATAAGCGGTTTGTTTTGCTACCGAATAGTCCACATTATGGTTATTGGCATACCGTAAAGTCACTTCATGCCATTTTTGGTCAAAGGTTTTCATGGTACCATCCTGATTGGCACAATATTTACAATAACTTTTAGATAGATCATGCAAAGGATAATCAGCAATTGAAGTCATTGGCATGCCACACGCAATACACATTTTCATTTTTAAAATCTCGATAAATTTAACTATTGTGATTAAATCTTACCTAACTAAGTCCTAAAAATCCTACTCCGACTAAGTCAAGATTACAAGATATTGTATAAGCAAGCGCATAAAATTATTCTATTAAATCAAGTTCTACTTGTGATGAGCGCTGTTCAGATGGGGATCTTTGCTGAAGCATTGCTAAATAACGACGCTTATAAGCACGTTGTTGACATAAACGTAAAACTTCCTTTTTTTGTTTATCGGTATAGCTTAACCAGTCGAAGCGTTCTTCTCTTGAACGATTACAGCCTATACAATACCCTTGTTTATCGGTTTCGCAAACACGTTTACATGGACTGGGTATATCAAAAAATTCAATCTGATCCAATACGTTATATTTCCTGTCAACAAATAATAAATGCTAGTTAATGCCCTTTTAACCCAAAGCTTTCACACAGAATTTTAAAGCAATCATCACAATCATGTGTTGATGCATTGAGTAATGTTTGGGTTGGTGCATGAATCAGTTTGTTGGTTAGCCGACGTGAAAATTCAGCAAGCACATCTTCAATATTCTCACCTTGCCGAAATGCATTTAAAGCTTTTTCTTCTTGTTCACGTTGTATACTTTCAGCATTTTGACGATACTGTTTTACATAATCAATCACAGAACGCATTTTTAACCAAGCTAAAAAATGCTCAGCTTGCTCTCGGATAATATGTTGTGCTTCTTGAGCTGCTACCATTCGTTGTTGTAGATTGTTCTCAACTGTTTTTTGCAAATCATCGACCGAATAAAGATGTACATGGTCAAGTTTACTGATCTCTTCTTCTACATCTCGAGGAACCGCTAAATCAATAAACAGCATTTGACGGTTATTTCTCGCTTGTAAACTACGCTCTACCATACCTTTACCAATAATAGGGAGCGGACTCGCCGTTGAGCTTATGACAATATCTACATCTTTAAGACGATTTGCAATGTCAGGTAAAGAGATAATTTCAGCATCAATAAGTGAGGTTAGTTTAAGGGCTTTTTCTCGAGTTCGATTAGCCACAATAACATGATTGAACCCATGCGGTTTTAAATAACGAGCAATAAGTTCAATTGTATCGCCTGCCCCAACTAACATCACATTTAAATTTTGCGTTGTTTTAAAAAGATTTCGGGCTATAAGACAAGCGGCATAAGCAACTGAAGCCGTATTTGAGCCTATTTTCGTTTCTGTTCGTACTATTTTCGCTACACGAAATACCGTTTGAAATAGCTTTTCTAAATTGAGTGACAAACTATTATTTTGCTGAGCATAACAATAAGCTTGTTTAACTTGACCTAATATTTGGGGTTCGCCAAGTACCATTGAATCAATTCCACTTGCCACAGACATTAAGTGTTCTACTGCTTGCTTGCCTTGTTTCCAATAAAGCATGTCGTGATAATGTTGAATGTCAATATGATGAAACTGCCCTAGCCAGTTTTCGACAGATTGTTTTAAGCTTAAATAATCAATTTGGTGCTCAAAGCTAAGATAAATTTCTGTGCGATTACAGGTTGATAAGATCACACATCCTTCAACAAGCGGATGTTGATATAAGCTGTATAATGCTTTATCAATAATTTCATTGGGAAAAGCGAGTTTTTCTCTCAGCGACACGGGTGCCGTTTTATGATTGACACCTAATATAGTGATTGACATTGCATTTTTCTTATATAATTGTTTGTAAGATATGACGATTTATAGCACCTTTATGTCAGATTATTATACATGAAAAATTGAAAACGTTAATTTCTCATTACCTTTTTTATTCTTTTAATAATCAGTTATAATGCTTTACTCATTATTGATTAACATTGTAGAGGCAATTATGTTTAAATTTAGATACGCTTTGATCTTACTGCCTTTGTTACTTACAGCCTGTCAAGTTACTAAACATAAAAACACCGCAACCATTGAAGAACAATGGCAACTTCACCAACAAGATCTTAAACAAATAAATGCTTTTCAAGTTAATGGAAGTATTGCACATTTTAATGAAAACTCTCGAAGTTATGGTCGGTTTTTTATTGTTCAAAAATCGATAGATCGTTATGAACTCAAACTTACTACACCTGTTGGAACCAATATTTTAACATTAATTGCAGAACCGGATTATGCAGAAGTGATCGACAAAAATGGCAAACATTATACTGATTATAATGTTGAAAGTTTGATGAATAAAATCGCCAAGATCGATGTACCTTTAAATTCATTACATAATTGGCTTAAAGGATTTTCTAACGACAGTATCAATGATAAAATCGATAATTCGGGTCGTTTAGCATCAACCGAATTTTTGCAACAAGACAAGAAGTGGCTATTAAAAATATCGAATTACATGACGAAAACTTTTAATAATAAATCGGTAGATTTACCTGCAATAATTGAGCTTTATCATGATAATGAACGAGTACGTTTAAAAATTGATAATTGGATTTTACGGTAATAAGGTTTTTTCATGAATCAATGGCTTTCACCCGCTAAATTAAATTTATTTTTATATATTACCGGACGTCGTCCCGATAATTATCATAATTTGCAAACACTATTTCAATTTATCGATATGAGTGACAGATTATCTTTCAATCTTCGTGAGGATGATAAGATTAATTTAGTCACTCAATTTAGTGATATCCCTTCAGATAAAAATTTAATTACTCAAGCGGCCCAGCGATTAAAATCTTATACCGGTCGACATGAGTTAGGGATTGATATTGCGATTGATAAAATCATTCCTATGGGTGGTGGGCTAGGTGGCGCATCATCGAATGCCGCAACGACGTTAGTTGCACTAAATCAGTTATGGAATCTTAATTTATCACGCCAAACATTGATCGAGATTGGTCGTAATATCGGTGCCGATGTACCAATTTTTATTTATGGACACACAGCATTAGCACAAGGAATTGGCGATCAGTTGCAATCGGTTGAATTTCCTGAATATTGGTATTTGGTCACCTACCCTAATATTGCAATCTCAACAGTCAAGGTGTTTAACGATCCAGATCTTAAGCGAGATACCCCTATTCGAAGCGTTAATGAATTGCTATCCCTACGTCAATTGAGTAACGATTGTGAAGTAGTAGTGCGTAAGCGTTATCCAAAAGTAAACGCAATCATTACTCATCTTTCGCAATTTGCTCCAACTCGATTAACTGGCACTGGCGCTTGTGTTTTTACGCAATGTCAATCAAAGGCTGAAGCCGAAAAGCTACAAGATACATTGAGTGACTTTGATGTAAAAAGTTTTGTGACCAAATCGTTAAACAACTCTCCGCTTTATAGCAATTAAATCAAGATTTTCATTTACGGTTATTAACCCTTAACGAAACGGTTAAGGGTTATTTAACATTATTATTCTGAATCATTTAATCCACAGAATCACTAGGAATCACATATAAGCGTCGATTATAATATTCAACACAGTACAAACCTTGATAACTTTTATACCCCTGCCGAGATAATCTCGATTTTAACCAAGCTTCACTTTTGCCCAAATCCTCTAAAACATCATTTCTTGGCTTTTCATTTTCTAAAACGATAGCGGAAATATCTTTATCCCCTTTTTTAACGACCGTTAATTGTCCATTAGGCTCCAAAATCGCTTTTTCAACAGAATTGATATTAAAGACATTTTTCATCCGCAATAGTACGGCAAAACTTGATATATCCAGATTTACTGATGTGAAAGCATCCAACTTTATTTTGCCCTTATCCATTAATACGATTGGATTACCAACAATAAAGGCTTTGGCATTTTGGCTGTTTTTTTTCAAATAATTCGAGGTATACATTATTGCCGTCCACATGAGTAATACAATTAAAAAATCATAAACGGTTAATTTAGGATTATAGATAATACCGCCAGCAATACCACCCAAAATCATGTTACCAATAAAATCGATGCTCGACATTTGGGACAACGATGTTTTTCCGGTAATTTTTAAAAACAAAATAATGCAAATAAAAACAACCAATAATTTTAAGGCAATGACTAAAAAATCATAGTAATTCATTTTAGTATTACTCCAATAATTTATTGAACGATATGCATAAAATAGTAATGTTTAAAAGGACTGGATCGTATTAAATATTTAACGTTAGAAAAGAGTGTATTAATTATTTAACGTTAGAGATGAATCATAAAGTATAGTTAAGGCATTGTATCACATACTTTTCAGATAAAACTGCGCTTTTTACTATTACATGATTAATTGAACTGTTGAATGTAAAGCTTACCAGAAAAAAGCAAATTCATCTTTTCATTCAGATAATGTTTTATAAATCGAGCAGGTATAACTTTACTAACTATTACCGTTTATGAGACAATCCATATTGTATTATCCTATTTTTAACCAAGTAATAGCATTATTTATAATTTTTACGATTATCAATTGAAGTTATTTTCTAACTTAATATAGGAAAAATAAAAATGAGACAAAATCAAACTGATCTGGCTGCTCTTTTTTTACGTATTGCTTTAGGTGTGATGTTTTTGGTTCATGGTTTCACTAAGTTACTCGTCTTTACACCATCTGGTACAGCACAATATTTTGAATCGCTTGGATTCCCCGATTTTGTTGGTTATATCGCCATTGTATTTGAAATTGGTGGTGGTGCATTATTGTTAGTTGGTATATTAACCCGTGTCATTGCTATTTTAGCCATTATTGAATTACTCATTATCACCATTATCCATTTTAATAATGGATGGACTTTCAGCAATACCGGTGGTGGTTGGGAATACCCTGCTTTTATGGTCATTACCGCTTTTAGTCTTGCACTATTAGGTAATGGTCGTTATAGCGTTCTAGGTCAAAAACATTCTGAACTTATTGAATAGTCGTTTGAATAAATCGTTTTTATTGATGCAATAATTGACTAGGAAGATATCATAAAATCAAGGATATCTTCCTGAAATAAGATTGAGGTAACTGAACTAGATTATTTTATTTCTTTGATAGGCTTAAAAAAAAGACAGTTTTTTTCAGCACTATAGGCGTTAAATTCTTTTATTCCATCTCTTGTTTAAAATTCAATCAACCACCTTTCGTCTGCACTCATAACAATTGATATCACATTGAGACAAAACAATTTATACACCACTAAAACAAAATTGAAATTTACAAAATTTTAATTAAAAAACAAAAAAAAAGTTGCGAGCTAACTTTTTATGTTATATTTTATTTAGAAATTAGATTAATAAATCAACTTAATGGTTTTTATTTTATGAATTGTTTTTGCGCTTTTGTTACTAAACATCATCATCACCATCATTCCTGAATAGTCTTCGGGCGATTGGTGCTGGAAGACATTTGGTCTTCCGGTGATATCGCGAAAGCAAATAGAAAACCCTCGGAAGATCAAACTTCCGAGGGTTTTTTGTTTGTGGTTTATAAATTTTTTGGATAAGTTGGAGAATAATATGTTGGATAATTCGCGTTTACGCATTGCGATGCAAAAATCTGGTCGTTTAAGTGATGAATCAAAAAAATTGCTGGCACAGTGTGGCATTAAAATTAATCTTCAAGAACAACGTTTAATCGCATTTGCTGAAAATATGCCTATCGATATTTTACGTGTTCGTGACGACGATATTCCCGGTCTGGTTATTGACGGTGTGGTAGATATTGGAATCGTGGGTGAAAATGTTTTAGAAGAAGAAGTACTGGACAGACAAGCGGAAGGGCAAAATCCTCAGTATAAAAAATTACGTCGTTTAGATTTTGGCGGTTGTCGGTTATCCATTGCTGCCCCCCGTGATTTCGATTATACCGGCCCTGAATGTTTAAATAATCTCCGCATTGCCACCACTTATCCTCACCTACTTCGTCGTTACCTTGCTGAATACAATGTGACATTTAAAACTTGTTTGTTAAACGGATCGGTGGAAGTTGCCCCTCGAGCAGGATTAGCTGATGTTATTTGTGATTTAGTATCTAGTGGCGCAACGCTTGAAGCGAATGGTTTACAAGAAATCGAAATTATCTATCAATCCAAAGCATGTTTAATTCAACGAGAAGGCGAAATGCCAGCCACCAAGCAAGCACTGATTGATAAAGTCATGACGCGTATTCAAGGGGTAATACAAGCTCGCGAATCAAAATATATTATGTTACATGCCCCAACTCAGGTATTAGATCAAGTGGTTGCCTTATTGCCGGGTGCTGAAAATCCAACAATATTACCGCTTACTGGCGAACAAAATCGAGTCGCATTACATATGGTTAGTAGTGAATCGTTATTTTGGGAAACCATGGAAAAACTAAAAGCATTAGGTGCAAGCTCAATTCTTGTATTACCAATTGAAAAGATGATGGAGTAAAGTATGAAACTCTCTTATTGGCAACAATGTTCAGAACAAGAACAAACTGCTTTATTGACTCGTCCAGCGATGACTGCATCAGACTCAATTAGTCAATCTGTTGCAGATATTTTAGCTCAAGTTAAGCAATCTGGTGACGAAGCCTTAAAAGCCTTAAGTAACAAATTTGATAAAGTTCAGATTAATCAAGTTAAACTGAGCAATAGTGAAATTAAAATGGCAATCGATCGGGTTAATCCTGATTTAAAACAAGCTATGCAATTAGCTGTTAGTAATATTAAAAAATTTCATCAAGCTCAGGTCAAACAGACAATTACCGTTGAAACAATGCCCGGTATTACATGTCAACTTGTGACCCGACCAATTAATTCAGTTGGGCTCTATATTCCAGGGGGATCTGCACCGTTGTTATCTACCGTATTGATGCTTGCCATACCCGCTAATATTGCAGGTTGTCGCAAAGTGATACTGTGTTCACCCCCACCAATAGCGGATGAGATCTTATATGCCGCTGAGCTGTGTGGCGTTACCGAAATTTATCAACTAGGTGGTGCCCAAGCTATTGCTGCCATGGCATTTGGTACAGAGTCTGTGCCTAAAGTAGACAAAATTTTTGGCCCCGGTAATGCTTATGTAACAGAAGCAAAACGTCAGGTTAGCCAACGCCTTGATGGTGCGGCAATTGATATGCCTGCGGGGCCATCCGAAGTGCTCGTTATTGCAGATAGTTCAGCCAATCCTGCATTTATTGCTGCTGATTTGTTATCACAAGCTGAACATGGCCCCGATTCACAAGTTGTACTCCTTACTCCTGATGAAAAACTGGCTCAAGCGGTCTCATTAGAAGTTGATAAGCAGCTTGCCCAATTATCACGCCAAGCTATTGCCGAAAAAGCGTTACAAGCAAGTCGACTTGTTGTCACTCAAGATTTAGAACAATGTGTCGCAATCAGTAATCGTTATGGGCCAGAACATTTAATCATTCAAACCCAAAATGCCGATGAACTTGTCGAGCAGATTACTAGTGCTGGTTCTATTTTTCTTGGTGACTGGTCGCCTGAATCAGCTGGCGATTATGCATCGGGTACTAACCATGTATTACCGACTTATGGTTACACAGCTACCTACTCCAGTCTAGGATTAGCTGACTTTCAAAAACGGATGACAGTTCAAAAATTAACACCTGAAGGGTTAAAAGCCATTGGTAATGCAGTAGAACTAATGGCGCAAGCAGAACAACTCACAGCCCACAAACAAGCGGTTACATTGCGTTTAGCAGTTTTAAATCAAACGAATCAAAGGTAGGTATAGCAAATGGATATTAATCAATTAGTGAGAAAAAACGTACAAAAATTGACACCTTACCAATCCGCCAGACGTATTGGCGGTCAAGGTGATGTTTGGCTCAATGCGAATGAATACCCTGTTGCGCCACATTTTGAATTAACACGGCAAACATTAAATCGTTATCCGGAACCGCAACCACAGCAAGTGATCAGGGGCTATGCACAATATGCCGGTGTACAACCCGATCAATTACTTGTCAGTCGAGGGGCAGATGAAGCGATTGAACTTTTGATGCGAGCATTTTGCGAGCCTGAACAAGATAGTATTTTATATTGTCCACCGACATATGGCATGTACCAAGTTAGTGCAGAAACATTGGGTATAAAAACTAAGATCGTTCCGACAACAAAAGATTGGCAACTCGATCTTAACGGTATTGAACAAAATATTGAAAATGTTAAGTTAATTTATGTCAGTTCACCAAATAATCCAACCGGTAATTTAATTAATGCCCAAGATATTAAAACCCTGCTTAATATGGCCCAAGACCGTGCTTTAGTTATTATTGATGAAGCTTATATTGAATTTTCACCACAATCATCGGTAGTCAGTTGGCTAACTAATTATCCACACTTAGTGATTTTACGGACTTTATCTAAAGCATTTGCATTAGCAGGGTTACGCTGTGGATTTACGATTGCGAACAAACCCGTCATTGATACTCTACAAAAAGTGATTGCGCCTTATCCATTAGCCACACCTGTCGCGGATATTGCAGCACAAGCACTGAGTAAAGACGGCATCAATACGATGAAGTTAAATGTTCAATACATTAACAATCAAAAACAGAAATTTGCCGATCAACTCTCCCAATTATCCATAGTTGAAAAAGTTTACCCAAGCTGGTCTAACTATTTATGTGTTAAATTTCAGGATGATAAAGATCTCTTTACTATCCTTTGGAATCAAGGAATTATTTTACGCGATCAAAGTAAATCAATGGGTCAAAAAAATATTATACGCATCTCCATTGGTACTCAAATTGAATGTGATGCGGTTATAACAGCACTAAAAACGATAGAATAGGAGTCATCATGTTACAAAAATATTTATTTATCGATCGAGATGGAACCTTAATTACAGAGCCGCCTATTGATTTCCAAGTTGATCGTTTTGAAAAGCTTGCTTTTGAGCCTAATGTCATACCGGCTTTACTCAAACTACAAGCCGCAGGCTTTAAATTGGTCATGGTGACCAATCAAGATGGGCTAGGAACCAGTCGCTACCCACAAGCTGATTTTGATGGTCCACATAATCTGATGATGCAAATCTTTCAATCACAAGGTGTGAACTTTGAAGAAGTACTTATCTGTCCGCATTTTCCTGAAGATAATTGCCAATGCCGGAAACCTAAAATTCAATTAGTACTACCTTATTTGTCTAGCGGTAAATTAGACAAAACCAATAGTTATGTTATAGGTGACAGGGTCACAGATATACAACTTGCTGAAAATATGGGAATTAATGGACTACATTATCACCCAACACATTTAAATTGGAACGAGATTGCTCAACGATTAACAACAGCCGATCGTTATGCAAAAGTTGAACGACACACCAAAGAAACCAACATACTGGTTGAAGTTTGGTTAGACCGACAGGGTGGAAGCCAAATCAATACCGGCATCGGTTTTTTTGATCATATGCTTGACCAAATTGCTACCCATGGAGGAATTAAGCTTAATATCCAAGTTAAAGGTGATTTGCATGTTGATGATCATCATACCATTGAAGACACAGGGCTTGCTCTAGGCGAAGCGTTGAAAATTGCCCTTGGCGATAAACGAGGTATTGCTCGCTATGCGTCGGTTATTCCTATGGATGAATGCTTAGCGAAGTGTTCAATGGATATATCTGGTCGCCCTTATTTGAAATTCAATGCGCAATTTACTCACCCAAAAGTGGGCGATATGAGCACGCAAATGGTCGAGCACTTTTTCTACTCCATGAGTTATGCCATGGGTATTACCCTACATATCGAAACCGAAGGCGATAACGATCATCATAAAGTGGAAAGCCTATTTAAAGCTTTTGCTCGAACGTTAAAACAAGCGATCAAAATCGAAAGTGATCGATTACCCAGTTCAAAAGGAGTGTTGTAATGAACATTGTGATTTTAGATACGGGTTGCGCTAATCTTTCTTCGGTTAAATATGCGATTGAAAGATTAGGATACCAACCTATTATCAGTCTGGAACCTGATGTCGTGCTTAACTCTGATAAGCTTTTGTTACCGGGTGTTGGTTCTGCTTCTGCTGCAATGCAGAAATTGAAAGAACGCAACTTAGTTGAGCTTATTAAAGTGTGTACCCAACCTGTTTTAGGCATTTGCCTTGGCATGCAATTATTGGCTCAGTATAGTAATGAAGGTCATGTTGACACATTGGGAATAATAAACGAAAAAGTTATTAAAATTCCCGATTGTGGACTACCACTACCTCATATGGGGTGGAATAAAGTCTACCCAAAAGCCGGACATCATCTATTTCGAGATATTCCAGATGGTGCTTATTTTTACTTTGTTCATGGATACGCGATGCCATTATGCTCAGCAACTATTGCAGAAACCAATTACGGCGAAAACTTTACCGCTGCCGTGCAAAAAGACAACTTTTACGGTGTACAATTTCATCCCGAGCGTTCTGGCTTAGCCGGTGCAAAATTACTCAAAAACTTTCTGGAGATGTAGTCATGAGTGCCTATCCTACTATCATACCTGCACTGGATTTAATCGATGGCTCCGTTGTTCGATTACATCAAGGTGATTATGATCTTAAACGTGATTATGGGAATAACCCATTATTAAGATTTCAAGATTATCAAAATCAAGGTGCTAAATTATTACATCTAGTTGATTTAACGGGTGCAAAAGATCCCAATGCACGCCAAATATCTTTGATTAAAACCTTAATTGCGGGTGTACAAGTTCCTGTTCAAGTTGGTGGTGGTATCCGTACAGAAGAGGATATCAAAGCCCTACTTGCCGCAGGCGCCACTCGAGTAGTCATCGGCTCAACAGCCATTAAACAACCTCAACTTGTTAAGCAATGGTTTAACACCTATGGTGCTGAAGCATTAGTGTTAGCGCTCGATGTACGAATTGATGAGCAAGGTAACAAATATGTGGCTATTCATGGTTGGCAAGAGAATTCGAATCAAACACTTGAGCAGGTCATTGAAGATTATCTACCTTATGGTTTGAAACATGTGCTTTGTACCGATATATCTAAAGATGGGACACTTAGCGGTTCCAATGTGAAACTTTATCAAGAAATAAGTCAACAATTTCCACAAATCGCATTTCAAGCATCGGGTGGAATCGGACAATTAACGGACGTACAAGCACTACAAGAAAGTGGTGTTGCCGGTGTAATTGTCGGTCGTGCATTGCTTGAAGGTAAATTTACAGTTCAGGAGGCAATTTCATGCTGGCAAAAAGGATAATCCCTTGTTTAGATGTTCGTGACGGTCAAGTGGTCAAAGGGGTACAGTTTCGCAATCATGAGATCATCGGCGATATTGTACCACTAGCAAAAAGATATGCTGAAGAAGGTGCTGACGAGTTGGTTTTTTATGACATAACAGCATCTTCTGACGGGCGTGTGGTCGATAAAAGTTGGGTTGCCAAAGTTGCAGAAGTGATTGATATTCCTTTTTGTGTGGCTGGAGGTATTAAAACCGTCGAAGATGCCGGGCAAATATTAAGTTTTGGTGCGGATAAGATATCAATTAACTCCCCTGCTTTAGCTAACCCCGATTTAATTACGGAGTTAGCCAATTGTTATGGTGTGCAGTGTATTGTAGTTGGAATAGATACTTGGTACGACCAAGAAACTGACAACTACCATGTCTATCAATTTACGGGCGATGAAAAACGTACCGTTGCAACAAAATGGAATACCCTAGATTGGGTTAAGGAAGTGCAGAAACGAGGCGCCGGTGAAATCGTTCTCAATATGATGAATCAAGATGGCGTTCGGCATGGCTATGATCTTAAACAACTCAAAGCGATACGCAAAATTTGTCATGTTCCATTAATTGCTTCAGGTGGTGCAGGCACAATGGCGCACTTTTTAGATGCTTTTCAAGATGCTGGTGTGGATGGTGCTTTGGCTGCGTCAGTATTTCATAAACAAATTATCAATATTGCAGAACTTAAACAGTATTTAGCTAACCACGGAGTAGAGATTCGATTATGTTAGTTTCCAATTCAGACAACCAATTAGACGCGAGTCAGCTTGATTGGCAAAAAGTAAATAACTTAATGCCTGTTATTATTCAACACTATGTTTCAGGTGATGTATTAATGCTTGGCTACATGACGCCAGAAGCCCTTAAACAAACCCAAACTAGTGGTAAAGTAACCTTCTATTCACGAACTAAAAATCGACTATGGACGAAAGGTGAAACCTCAGGACATTTTTTAAATGTAAAAAGCATTTCAACCGATTGTGATAATGATACCCTGCTGATTTTAGTGGATCCAATTGGCGCTACGTGTCATACAGGTAGCAACAGTTGCTTTGCTAAGGCAAAAACGGAATGGGGGTTTTTATATCAATTAGAACAGTTGCTTGCTGCACGTAAAAATGCCGATCCTCAGTCATCGTATACCGCAAAACTTTATCATGATGGCACAAAACGTATAGCACAAAAAGTGGGCGAAGAAGGCGTTGAAACTGCGCTGGCTGCCACCGTACATGACCGAGAAGAACTTAAAAATGAATCAGCGGATCTAATCTATCATTTGTTAGTTTTATTGCAAGATCAAAACCTGTCCCTTCAAGATGTTATCGGTATATTAAAAGCCAGACACAAATAAAACGATACAATAAAGTGCGAAAACCTCGCACTTTACTCAATATTTATTCGAAATAATTTACCGAATGTCAGCCATCAATGACCTAACAAATTGGCAATTTCACACCATTAAACATCGCTTGTACTTCAACATTGTTATCACAAAGAATCAGTCTATCAACCGTTTGTCTATTTAAATGGGGTGAAAATTGACTGATGAAATCGTACATATAGCTACGTAAAAAGAGTGACCGAGCAAAGGCAATATAAGTTGTACTATAAGGAAATATATGACCAGCATTAAGCACGACAAAATCGCTATCGATGTTTTCATTGACTGCCATTTTCGCCACAATGCCAACCCCAACACCCAATTTAACATAAGTTTTTATCAAATCCGCATCGGTTGTGCTAAATACAATATTGGGTAATTGTTTGGCATTAATAAATGCTTGATTTAAATCTGATCCATCATTAGAAAAATCATAGCTGACTAAAGGATATTTTGATAACTCTTCAATTGAAATCATATTACTTTTAGCCAAAGGATGATCCTTCATGACAATCACAGCTTGATTCCAATGGTAGCAAGGTAAAGCGATCATATCATCACTTAACTGCGAAAGATCGGTAATTATCGCAAAATCAGCTTGACCGGTTTGCGCTTGCAATAGACATTGTTGAGACGATCCTTGCTCCATGTGCAAAATAATATGCGGATATTGTTGCATGAACTTTTGGATGACAACTGGCAAGGTGTAACGGGCTTGCGTATAGGTTGTTGTGATGGTTAAAGAACCTTGATTTGGCTGACTGAACTCTTTAGCAATGATTTTGATATCTTTTGATTTATTGAGGATTTCTTTAGCTAATGCAATGATTTTTTCGCCTACCGGTGTCACTTCTGAAAGATGTTTTCCTACACGGGTAAAAATTTGTACGCCTAATTCATCCTCTAATAATTTAATCTGTTTGCTTATACCAGGCTGCGATGTATAAAGTTTTTCGGACGTTAGCGAAACATTGAGATCGTTGTTTACCACTTCGACAATATAACGTAATTGTTGCAATTTCATGACAAAGGCTCCTTTAACTCTATACACTTCCCTCTTGATTAATACGTATTAAAAAGAGGGAAATTATAAGGTAATTCCTTTCACACTTTAGCACAAACAAACCCACGACTTTATACTAAAACGTATACTTAACCTGAATGATATTAACAATTATTCAGGCGTTCTTACCTATTTTTTACTATTGATCCATTTGCCGTCGACGTATTGCATTACCCATCCAGTCGATTTGCCATTTACTTCTGATGTGACATATTGCTGTTTGCTTTTACGACTAAAACGCACAATTGATGGATTACCATCTGGATCTTTACTTGGTGCTTCTGTTAAATATATAAATTTTTCCGGTAAACGATCTTTAAAACGCTGTAACTCTTCAATTAATGGTGCACGTGTTTCCCTTGATTTTGGGAAGTTGTGCGCAGCAAGAAAGATTCCCGATGCGCCATCACGTAGTACAAAGTGTGCATCTGACTTAGTACATTTAAGTTCAGGTAAATCGACCGGATCTTCTTTTGGTGGTGCAACATCACCATTTTTTAAGATCTTACGCGTATTTTTACAATCTGGATTGGTACATCCCATGTATAGACCAAAACGTCCTGATTTGAGATGCATTTCAGATCCACATTTTTCACATTCAATAATAGGGCCTTCATAGCTTTTGACTTTGAAGTTACCTTTTTCAACAAGCGATCCATCACAAATTGGATTATTACCACAAATATGTAGTTTTCGCTCATTATCAAGCAGATAACTATCCATTGCCGTGTGACATTTAGGACAACGTTTACGAGCTCTTAACGCATCAGTTTCGGCTGTTTCTGACTCTTCTAAAATATTTAGTGTTTCATGTTCAGGGATTAAGTTAATTGTTTGCTTACAACGCTCTTTAGGCGGTAATGCATAACCGGAACAAGCAAGGAACACACCCGTTCCAGCCGTTTTAATGCCCATTTCACGTCCACAATTTGGACAGGTTATTTCTGGCGTTAAGACTAAAGGATTTAATTGCATTCCGCCTTTGTCTGGCGTTTGTTCAGCAATTTCCAGATGTTTACTAAAATCACTAAAAAACTGATCGAGTACTTCTCGCCATTCTTGTTTTTTATTGGCAATTTCATCCAGCGCATCTTCCATACGTGCCGTGAAATCATAGCTCATAAGATCATTAAAATTCTCATTTAAGCGATCTGTAACGATTTCACCGATTTTTTCAGCATAAAAACGACGATTATCTAAACGTACATAGCCCCGATCTTGAATAGTTGAAATGATCGTTGCATAAGTTGATGGTCGTCCTATTTCACGCTTTTCAAGCTCTTTTACTAATGACGCTTCATTATAACGTGCAGGTGGTTTAGTAAAGTGTTGATTCGGATTTAAGCTGATCAAATCCAATTTGTCATTAACATTAACCGCCGGTAAAATTTTATCGTCACTGTTTTTTGATAATTGAGGTTGCACTTTTGTCCAACCATCAAAACGTAATGTACGCCCCTTCGCTTTTAAAATAAAATCTCCCGCTTTTACGGTGATTGTGGTGGAATTGTATTCGGCAGCGGTCATTTGACAAGCAACGAACTGTCGCCAAATTAGCTGATATAGTTTGCACGCATCAGCGTCAACATCACTAAGCTTATCAGCCAGTATTGTTACATCGGATGGACGAATGGCTTCATGCGCTTCTTGCGAATTCTTTTTACTGCTGTAAACATTGGCAGATTTTGGCAGGTATTTATCCCCAAAATTCTGACCAATATAATCACGCACCATAGTCAATGCATCTTGACTTAAATTGGTTGAATCCGTACGCATATAGGTGATGTAACCCGCTTCATAAAGACGCTGAGCTAACATCATCGTCTTTTTAACACCAAATCCTAAACGGGTACTCGCTGCTTGTTGCAAAGTAGACGTAATAAAGGGTGCTGTCGGATTGCTTTTGGTTGGTTTTTCTTCAATATTGGTAACTTGATACTGGCTTTTATTAAGTTCAGCCAATGCAATATCGATCGCAACTTTATCTTTTGGCTCAAATGCTTCATTTTTATAATGTGTCACTTGTAACGTTAATTGCGCTTTATTCTGTGTCATTAAATCAGCATACAGATCCCAATACTCTTCGGGAATAAAGGCATGAATTTCACGCTCACGTTCAACGACAAGTCTAACAGCAACCGATTGAACACGCCCTGCTGATAAACCTCGAGCCACTTTTTTCCAAAGTAATGGCGAAAGCATAAAGCCCACAACCCGATCCATAAAGCGACGAGCCTGCTGAGCATTAACCCGATCCATATCTAACATAGATGGTTTATTAAATGCATTTTTAATGGCTGTTTTCGTAATTTCGTTAAATACCACACGGCGGTACTTATTGTCATCGCCACCAATCACATCTTTTAAATGCCAGGCGATAGCTTCCCCTTCTCTATCCAAGTCGGTTGCGAGGTAAATCATATCGGCATCTTTAGCCAATTTTTTAAGTTCTGATACAACACGTTCCTTACCGGGTAGAATCTCATAATGTGCTTTCCAACCATGGTAAGGATCCACGCTCATGCGACTGACTAACGCTTCTTTTTCTGAGCGTTTTACTTTCTTCTCGGCTTTATCTTTGGTCGTTTTCTCAGCGCGTTGGCTACTACCACTAACGGGTAAATCTCGAATATGCCCCACACTTGATTTTACAATATACTCTTTGCCAAGATATTTATTAATTGTTTTTGCTTTAGCTGGTGATTCCACAATAACAAGGGATTTTCCCATAATTAAACCTATTTATCCTGTAGTTTGTGTTATTTACTGTTACGCTTCACATCAAGAAGTGACAGTAAATCATCTTTAATTGTTGATACTTTTGTCGCATATTGTTCTTTTTGCTCAGCATCTTCAATTAGTTGCGTAATGGTTTGTGACAACGTACAACCACGGCGTTTAGCTAAATTCGCTAAGCGTTGCCAAACTAAAAATTCCAAATCGATGGACTTCTTCCGTGTATATTGTTGTTCTGCGTTAAAATGTCGTTTTCGTTTTGCCCGTATAGTCTGCTTCATGCGATTATCTAAATCGGGATTCAAATGCGATTTTATCCAATCAACAACGCTTGTTGGATTATGTTCTAACAGTAATAATTCATTTACGGCATGTTGAGCAGCACTTTTTTCAATATAGCGAGTTATTGGCTCGCCCCCTAGATGTTTTTTTACTAAATAGTGCCACTTCCAACCACATTCAAGGTTTTCGAGTTGTTGATATTTCATTTGTTCACCTTGTGACGCTGTAACTATAGAGATTATATGTAGCATAATCGTTTTACACAATAAAGAAAATTATTGCATTTGACAAATTTTTTATAAATCTGGTATCGTTCACCTTTTATATCGTTCTTTATTTAAGGAATCAAAAATAATGGTTAAAGCTGATGTTATTTATATTAATGGCTATATTTATACAGCAGATAAAAAAGATACAGTTTGTGAAGCGATAGCAATCAAAAATGGGTACATAATAGCGACAGGCTCCACAGATGAAATAAATAGCCATCACTATGTTGATAATGATACAGCAATTTACGATCTTCATGGTAAAACGATGATGCCGGGAATAATCGATTCACACCTTCATACTTTTTGGGGTGGCATGCAATTGACCTCGTGTAATTTGAATTATCAAAGTTTGACCGTTGACGATACTTTAGCAATTATTCAAAAACACTTGGATAAAGACAGTCAAAATAATAACACACAATGGTTACAAGTTCGAGGCTGGTTAAGGCAAGAAGTGTTACCAATCGGTACCGATATTACCCGCTTCGATCTGGATAAACTCAATACTCAGCGACCCGTAATCCTTTTTTCTAACGATTGTCATACGTTAGTTGCTAATAGTATTGCGTTGCAAAAATTTGGTTTGGATAGAAACACACCTGAACCGACAGATGGAAAAATTGGCAGAACACAAGACGGTGAACTTAACGGCATTTTAGAAGATGCACCAGCTATGCGAGCTTTTGACAGTATATCGAAACTGACGGAAGAACAAGCCGCACATATTGCTAAATTAGCACAAGCCGAATTAAACAAACAAGGTGTAACAGCGGTTATGGACGCTCGAATAACCGAAACGCAAGCCGATGCCTTTTTAAAGTTGCAACAGCAAGATCAACTTACCATTCGGTTATTTGGTGCAAGAGAGTTACCGCCAGATGATGTGACATCCATTGAAGCTATTCCGGCATTACTCGAAAAAGTTAAACAGTTTGCAAGCCGTTATGATGATAAAAATTGGCAGCCTAAGCCCGGTATTAAAATTTCACACACTAAACTGTTTGTAGACGGGGTAATGCAAGCACCATTAATGACAGCAAGACTATTACAACCTTATCAACTTGAAGATGAAAAAGATCGTTATGGTGATTTGTACTATTCAACTGAGATGCTAAATGCTTTAATTTTAGAGTCCTCTCGTGCCGGTTTTCACCCTCATATGCATACTGTTGGTGAAGGTGCCATTGAAGTGGTGCTTAATGCAATCGAAAAAATGCGCCAAGCATTACCGGATGCCGATATCCGCCCTAGCACGGCGCACAATGAACTTAGTGCAGCACATCAATACGTAAGGTATAAGCAATTAAATGCTTGTGTAGTGTTTTCATTCCAATGGGCTGGCTGTAGCGACGCCATGGTTGAACAATACCAAACACTATTCGGCGAAAAGCGCTATAACGGTTTAGAAGCCCACGGGCAATATATCGATGCAAGTGTCAACTGCGCCTTTGGTAGCGATTGGCCAATTGATCCATTGAATGAATGGTATGATTTTCAAATAGCCATGACCCGACAAATTGATGCACAGCACCCACGTTTAAATAGTGATCGTAATTTAACTGCGACCGAAGTCTTACGCTGCGCAACCATTGGTGCTGCTTATGTGCTAAAACAAGATGAGTATATTGGCTCAATTGAAAAAGGTAAATTTGCTGATTTGATCATTCTAGATCGCAATCCATTTACCATTCCAGCAACCGATATGCAAAATGTGAAAGTGTTAACGACTATTGTCGGTGGTAAAACAGTTTATCAACAAGACTCGTAAAAACTATAGCTTTAGATAGTTTGAAAAATAGAGCCAACCTAACCGTTGGCTTTATTTTTGTTTAGTCATTACGTCTTTATCGTTTATATGAATAATAGGTACGTTAGCAAATAAGCAAGCTGTTCCCCCCACCTAGAACGGATAATTAGTTTCTTGTTAGTTTTAATAATTACTATATACATTAGCAATCAGTACTGAAAGTAAGAATAATGGTAAATGCTTTGGTTGCATATCTGTAACAAGGAAAATCAAAATTACTTTTTATTCAAATTTTCTTACATTTTAAAACATTCATCCAAAATATTACTGTTATTAGAAAAGCTTTAAAGAATAATTTTCCTATAAATATTTTTTCACTACTTTATATCAAATCCACAATAATCTCTTTTTTCTCCAATTTAAAATACAATATATTTTATGAACAAATTACCTTGGCTTTTTCAATTTTTTATCCTTCTATGCTTATCTATAATAGAACGCTGAACATAAATATAGGTCACGCCTATGAGTTTAAATAATCAATTTTTATTAAGATTTGTTTAGAAATAATTCATATTGAATGATCTAATTCAAAATTTGCATAATTTAATGTCAATATAATAAAAATTAACTTGCATAATTATAATAATATGGGAGAATTCCCTGCCGCTTTTAGCGGGTAAAAAGGCAAAACTATACTTAGTAGTTTTTTATTGTTTTTTGGGACAGAGGAGCAAAGTTAGTCATGTCCGCAATAAAAATGAAACGAGTTTTAACCACACCTGCATTGATTGCATTTGGTTTAGCTTATATGGTTCCTTTGGGGATCTTTACCACTTATGGGGAAGTCACTGTTACAAGTAATGGACACTTACCTATAGCCTATATTATCACTCTAGCAATGATCTTTTTCACAGCATTGAGCTATTGCCGCATGGCCAATAAGCTACCAATTGCTGGTTCAGCCTATTCGTATGTTCAACGTACTTTTGGTGGAAAAGTCGGTTTTTTGGTTGGTTGGGCTCAAATTTTAGATTACCTTTTTTTACCAATTTTAAATTATTTGGTTTTAGGTATTTATTTAAACGAAGCGTTTCCAGCGATTCCTGCACCCGTATTTGTTTTAGGATCTTTAATTGGCGTAAGTTTACTCAATTATTTGGGAATCAAATTAATTAACTCGGTTAATTTCACTTTGATCATCATTCAAATGATTTTTATCGGTTTATTTATCTTTTTGACATTTACAAACGTTAATTTAACGCCTGATGCTATGATGAAACCATTATTAGTTAATGCTGGCGATTTTAGCGGATTACTTTCTGGTGCAGCAATATTATGTCTGGCTTTTTTAGGGTTTGATGCTATTGCGACATTAGCAGAAGAATCGAATGATGCCCAAAAATCGTTACCAAGAGCAATTATCTGGACTGTCCTTATTGCTGGATGTATCTTCTTAATCGTTTCTTATTGTGCTCATTTAGCCTATCCAAATTGGACTGATTTTGCAGAGAATAAAGATACCGCAAGTTTAGATGTTGTTCGTCGTGTGGGCGATATTAGCCGGTTAGGTGGAGAGTTTATGTATAACTTCTTCCAAGCGGCTTATTTAACTGGTGTATTTGCCTCTGCAATGACTGCACAAACCAGTGTTTCACGAATCTTCTATGCAATGGGTCGTGAAGGTGTATTACCAAAGCAGATCTTTTATCGTATTCACCCTCGTTTTAGAACACCTTATTTATCTATAATATTTGTGGCATGTTTTTCATTATTATCGTTGGTGTTAAGTTTAACATTGGTTGTTTCAATGATTAGCTTTGGGGCGTTAGTCGCATTTACTTTTGTCAATTTATGTGTAATTAAAAGCTATTTAGGTGAAGGTCAAACCAAAACATTCGCGTTAATCATCAAATATGGCCTTTTACCGGCAATTGGTGTTTTACTTTCTTTATGGTTGTGGACTAGTTTAGATGCGACAGCCATGATAGTTGGTTTAATTTGGCTCGCTATTGGATTTTTCTATCTGATATATTTAACTAAGGGTTTTACAAAATTATTGCCATCTATTGATCCACACGAATTAAATTCAATCATCAAAGATTAGCTTAATTCTTTTAAATAGTTCTACTTAAAAGTATTCAGTTCTCGCCCTTTTAAAACCATTCCGTCGACCTAAGTCGACGGAATAGATATGTTTATAACATTCTGTTTTGATAAAGATTTATCAATTATTCACCAAAACCAGTAGCAAATAATTCGCGGATTTCATCCATTGCAGCTTGCTCGTCTTCTCCATCACAGATGATTTCAACAGTTGAACCACCTTTTACACCTGCTCCTAGCAGCCCCATCATACTTTTTAGTTTAATTGCTTTGTCGTTATAAACAAGCTCAATTGATGATTTATAGCGACCGGCTAATTTAACTAATGCCGTTACAGGGCGCGCATGAAGACCGGTTGAATTTTTTACTACCATTTGCTCTTTTAACATACTAAGTCCTTCTTTCTATCTTAAGTTAATACAATACCTAGTATTTATATCATAAAATAATCTGTTTTGCTCATTTTTAGATATAAATTTTTATAATTTATACAAAGCTTTTTATTAATTTAAACTTAATACTATTTTATGCCCAATAATATCTGACTACATGAAAGAAAACAGGCGCTGCAAAACAGATTGAATCGAAACGATCAAGTACACCACCATGTCCGCCAATTAGGTTACCCCAATCTTTTACCCCCCTATCACGCTTTATGGCAGACATAACTAATCCGCCAAAAAATCCTAGCAAGGTGATCATGAGTGAAATTAAACCAGCTTGAATAAAACTAAATGGCGTAATCCAAAACAGACAACTACCAATAAAACTGGCTGTAACTATACCACCAATAAATCCTTCCACTGTTTTGGATGGTGATAGATTTGGGCTAATTTTATGTTTACCAAATAATTTACCAAAGACATACTGCAAAACATCTGACATTTGAACAACTAACACCAAAAAAGCAATAAGTAATAAATTTCGGTCGTGATAGTTATCAATTTGGAGTGACAATAAGGCAGGCACACAAGATATATTATATACGGTGATGACTAATCCCCATTGTACTTCGGCCGTTCTGTCTAAGAATTTAAATGAGGATCCGGTAATTGTGGCTAAAATCGATAGAATTAAAAAACCGTATACTGGAATGAATATGCTAAATAGACCATACCATGAAACAGCGACTAAAATATATTGCGTTGGCAACGCTATTCCAAAAGCAAATATTAAAACATAATAATCATCTCGGCTAATGCTGGTCAGATTAAGAAACTCGCGTAATGCTAAACCCGATATCACGAAAAATAAAAAAATAACGGCTAATTTTCCTAATAAAAAAGCGATACCTAAAATAGCAACCATAACCCACCACGCTTTAATGCGAGTATTTAAATTATCAATAACGCTATTAGGTGATTGAATTCGGTGTTTTAACAGGATTCCAATTAACGAAGCTATTATCAAAAATATGCCAATCCCCAAAAATAACAATAAAGTATGGTATTGATAATTAGACATCTATTTCCTCGAATTGCTGATTTTTTAATATATTAAAGCAGAATGTTTTGACCATTTTAAAATAAATTACAAATAATATGACTGGCAAATCCGCCTATAAATAGTAAAAGTTGAATCATCACTGTCACTATTTGAATTTTGAAAAGTCTTAATGTCCCTTTTTCGCGCTCATACATTGTTCGAGATTTAGTAAGATCAGATTTAATTAAACGCAATTTTACAAGTGCATGATCTAACTCTTTTAACACGATTGACGGGTGATTGATATATTGACTCAAATATTCAAAAAGTTTTGTATCAAAATTAGTTCTAAGTGCATAATATTGACTTATTAAGCCTAAAATAAAAACAAAAAAACAGATTAAACTTATCAGATTTGAATCATTAATTGCCAAATAAGTAAAACCAATGATCAACGCAGAAATTGTTATTAACCCAGAAAAAATATTAATTTGCTTACTTAAAGAAAGCAAACTACACAATGTCACAATTTCAGTTTGGTTGGTCTGAAATTGTGTTCTATTATTTTCAGATCTCAGCATGTAGATTTCTGCTCCATTCTATTAATATTAACCGTTGTCTAGTCGAAATAACAATATTACGCCGACATAGTCTTACCTTAGCTATCGCATCATCAACATTCTTGGCTCGATGAGTCCACAATAACCATGCGATAACTGCTGTCGCACTTCTTGAATAACCTAATGCACAGCAGACTAGCAATCGACCTTGCAGTCGATATTGTTCAATGATTTCAGCCGTCATTTGACATTGCGCTTGCGTGAGCGGTGTCATATCTAAAATTGGCATTAGCGTATAATTACCTTTAAATTGACCTATCGGCAGTTCTGCACATAAATCAACAATAGATGTAAATTGAACGTGTTTCAGATAGTAGGTTGAAGGAATTCTACCTAAATAGACATTTTCATCAATAAAATTGCTTGGTTGGTGCTTAATCGTCCATAAACGGGAATTAATCCACATAATTAGAAAATAGGGCAAATATAATAATGCAATTACTAATGCATAATGCCCATTAGATTGTTTTTGAAACCCTTTTGCACCTATCAATAAATAATTAACTGCTACTAACAAAAATGCACCGGATAGCCAAAATAGCCAAAGCCCCCACCCCTTCGTATAAAAGGCTAAACTTATGGTTAACAGAGTTAAACAAAAATAAATAATCGCCCAACGGTACTGTTTTGATAAAAACGCTAATTTTAGGGGAGATATACCATCATTAGGCCATAACCATATACATAAACACCCCACCCATACACCAGTTGGGATATCAAAAAAATGATGTTGCCAGGTTGTTAATACCGATAGCGCAATTAACACACACCAAATATGCAAAATATAACGGAAAATAGTCTGAAAATAGCTAGCATAGAACTGCCATAAAATAATAAGCAATGTGATATGTAATGATGGTGCTTGATTAAATGGTTTATCAAATCCCATTAAAATATCAAAAAGTAAACCAAAAAATCCGTCCATAGCTGGACGATCAAAACTGAATTTAAGTGGGAAAAGCAGAAAACAACAGACACAAATAATTTGTGCGGTTAATAATCTAAAGCAAAGTATTTTTAATGACTGATTCGATTTTGCTAGTAATATAGCTAGTCCATACATTAAATCTATCGACCAATAGGGCACAATCGTCCATGACCAAAGTGGTATGATCGTTTCCCAATCAAAAACAATGCTACTAACATCATTACGTTCAGCTGTGAATGCATTGCTAAAATTGTAACTAGCAAAGAAAAATACCGTTAACCCGATAAGCCATAAACATTTGTTAATGCTTAATTGAATAGAACACTGCTTCATCATGGCGTTAATCAATTAATCAATGCGCTGAGCTAATGACACCGTAAAAATCCCCCACTGATCAATACGCATTGTGACTTTTCGAAAGCCTGCTGCCATGACAAGTTGATCCATTTCAAGTTGTGTCCGTCTGCGCATTACCCATGGTTGCCCGTCACGATGTGAAGTTAATGCTCGGGCAATAAACTCAAGTTGAGGATGCCAAGGTTGATTGGTATAAATTAAATATCCACCTTTGGGGATAGCATCCGCTAATCCCGATAAAGATTCACGTAATAATGAATTATCACTAAACAATTCATACAAACCAGAAACGACAGCGAGTGTTGGTTTAGGCGATAACTCAGCTAACTGCTGTCTATTAAAGGCATCGCCCTTTTCAAACTGTACAAGGTGACTTAAGCCTAATTCATTAATCAAATTTTGACCATCACGAATATTAATATCGCTATAATCTCTAAGGAGTACTGAATCAGGTTTGTTGGCTAACTGATTAATTGTCTCAAGAATATAACGTCCATGGCCTGCTGCTATATCAACAATATTGACGATATTATCGTCTTTTTGTAATTGCGATATGGCTAATTTTAATAATTCTTCAAGATGTATTTTACGTTGTCGAATTCCTCGCCACCCCATTGATTGCAAATAAATATAGTCAAAAAACTGACCTAATTTTGAACTTCCTGAAGGTTGATTACGATAAACATAATCCAATGTGCTACCTGAGTCGAAACCCGTTTCAACTCCAAGTTTAATACCATCAGAAATTTTACTGGCATATTTTAAATTAGCTTTGATGAATTTCCAGTAAAGGGGTTTAACTATTCCCTTAACAGGCAATGATAAATTATCGGCTTCTTGCTTAGTATAACCAACAAGATCTGCGTTAACCAAAGAAGGAGTATTCGGTTGATTTGCAAAGCAGCCTATAATAAAACGTCTTGCTCTTTCAATAGCAATATGGCGTTCTTGTTCACCAAATGTGTCATGATAAAAATTAGGCAAAATATGAAATTCTTTTTGAGTGGTACCTAAATTTTCATAAAACTGTTTTTGAGGTTTGCGTCTGACAACAAAATCAGAACCGGAAACAAGTATTTGAGTCGGCACTGTTATGGCATTAGCATCTTTAACAATACGATCTGCTACAGAATATAAATCAAGTAACAATCTGACTGAAATTGGTCGAGTGATTAATGGATCTTGATTAAATGATTCTGCTCGTTGTTTGTCATGAGTCAATAATCCAGATTTAACGTAACTATTAACAAAAAAATTACCTTTCAGATTATATAATAATTTTAAACCAGGCACTGCCAAAGGAACATAAAGTTTTACACGAAAAGCAGGCGCTCCTAGTACTAAGGCTCGAATATTAGGGGTATAGTCATGTGCCCATGCACTTGCAATGACAGCCCCCACACTTTGTGCAATTATTGCAATATCTTGTTGTCTTAAACTATATTCTTGGGTAATGTGTTCAATAAAAGCATTCGCATCCTTGATCAACGTGGCAAAATTTGGGGCATCGCCTCGTTCACCTTCTGATTGTCCATTACCTCGAGCATCCCATGCGAAAATTTGAAAATTAGGTAATTCAAGTTCGTCGGCAAGATGCGCTATTCGACCAGAATGTTCATGTCCACGATGAAAAAGCACAATCGCTTGTTTGGGTTGAATATCGCCATCTATTGCCGGCCAATAGCGATAAAATATTTGGCATCCATCATGGCTTGTGAATGTTTTTTGTTGCTGTTGACGCATCGACAACTCCTTGTTAAATTTTAGCTTCTTGCAAACCTTTTCGAATTCGATTTACAGTCGTCCATATGAGTAAAAAAATAATTATCCCTAATAACGTATTTATCCAATTCAATGGTAACAAACCGGTAGCAATGCCTAAACTGATTAAACTAAAAATAAAAGCTCTATCGCTTTTGCCCATTGGACCGTCATACCGTCTGGATGCACCAATAAGTAACCCTAAAACGCCACTATATTCAGTTAAAAAAGACAGTAACACAATCAATATCACTAAACCAGTATAGACACTTGGCACCTGAATAAAGACCAATAATAGCGCACAATCGGAAATAACATCCGCCATCTCATTTAAATAAGCGCC
The DNA here is from genome assembly GCF_001690185.1 of Gilliamella sp. wkB308. Lineage (GTDB taxonomy): Bacteria > Pseudomonadota > Gammaproteobacteria > Enterobacterales > Orbaceae > Gilliamella > Gilliamella apicola_I. Next base: position 98,763 of record NZ_LZGN01000022.1, on the reverse strand, counting down.
TAAATTAGATTTTTGATGATACTCTCGTGCTAACATGCCATCTATGGCATTGAGCGCCATTCGAATAAACATCCATACTGGAATCAAGAAAAATATCCAATGATATTCAATAAAATAACTCACAATTAAGGCGATAAAAATAGAGCCTATACAAGCGAATAAGGTGACCTGATTAGCGGTAATGTTCGCATTATAGAATTTCTCAACGCAGGGACGAAGTAACGATTGAAATCGGGATTTTAATTGATAAATTGATAACACAAACAATCCTTTTATAAATTATCTTTTTACTATTACTTACACTGAATCGTCATGTACTTTAACATTTAAACAATCCGTTGTAACTGGGTATACTTTAATGAACTTACCATAAAATGCAAACGATTAAGCACATTTACTTCGCCTGCGCCATCATCAAAGTCTAAATAGAGTAAGTTAAGTTTTGGGTTAAGATCTCGCATTCGTTTTTCAACGCCTTTAGATACAACATGATTTGCAATACAACCAAATGGTTGCAGGCTGATAACATTATTAATTCCCTGTTCAGCAAATGTCATAATGCCAGCAGGAATCAACCAACCTTCACCATATTGATTCGCCAGATTTAAAATTTCTTCAGCCTTTTTAGACATATCACGTATACTATGGAAAGGTTGATAATACTTAAATTGGGACAAAATTTTATTTGTTTTATCAATATATCGATGTGCAATCTTTTCAAAAAAGGACATTAGATAAGAGATATAACTCTTTGATGAGAGAAAATTATTGACATTACTATCATAATTAACAAAACATTGCGCAAAAAACTCAATCATTGGAGGAATAACCGGTTCAATACCCTGCTCGACTAGCCATTCAACACTATGTTGATTACCAAAACTATTATATTTAACGTAAATTTCTCCCACTATACCGATTTGTGGACAATCTTTAGGGTGTGTTTCAATTTGATTAAAATCCGCAACAGCTCGCGTTAATAGTTCAAATATGGCCTTTTTACCTTGCTTTTGTTGAATAAGTTGTTGCAATTTATGCATATAAAGCGTTTTAAGCTGATTAGCTTGTTGTTTAACTTTCGCTCTTGGCGCAATGGCGTAATACATTTTTGATAGTGAATCAGCAAAAAGCATCGCAAAAAAAGTTATAGGTAATGTTTTAAACCAATTTAGCTTAAAGCCAGGTTGTTCTATTTCATTAATATTTCCTGTACTAAGTGAAATAATGGGAATATCTTCAAAACCATTACTAATCATCGCTTTTTTGATCAACGATAAATAACTACTGGCTCGACATTGTCCACCCGTTTGAGTTATCCCTATTGCCACATCATTACGATCATATTTACCTGAATGCAGTGCTTTAATTATATCCCCAACAATAATTGTCGCCGGATAACAGATTTCGTTATTGCTGTATTTTAATCCCCATTCGACTGAACGCTTATCTGGTTTAGGTAAGGTTTCCAGTTTATAACCCGATAACGCAAAAATAGGCGTTAAAAGCGGAGAATAAAAATCGGAGATAAACGGCGCTAAAATGGTTCGACGCTGCTTATCTTGCTTGCTAAAAATAGCCGTTTTTTTACGTTCAACTGTTTTTAGCGGTTGCTGATGATTCATTCGTATTGATTCAATAATCGATCGTAAACGTAATCTGACAGAACCCGTTGCAGTAATTTCGTCAACACGAATTATCGTACCGGTTTTACCTTTTGATTCTAAAATTGCTTTACACTCATCGGTCACAATAGCATCAGGCCCACAACCAAATGAATTAAGCTGAACAAATTGGATATTATTGGGTTGCTCTGCAACGAATGAAGCGGCTGCATATAAACGATTCGGGTAGCTCCATTGTGAACAAATTTGAAGTTCTGGCGATAACAGGCTAATGCCACCTAATACAGAATCTTCAGTAATCACATCACAACCAAGCGCATTTAAGATTTCAGGCGTTTTATGGTTTATTAAACTATCACTATGATAAGGCCGTCCTGCTAAAATAAATACATATCGCCCTGTTTGTTTGGCATTATCTAATACTTCAATCGCTTTGTTGTAAAGATTCTGTTTAAACTGGGACTGTGCCATTAATGCTGCCGAAAAGGCGTTATCAATGACTTTTTTCGCTATACCTAATGACCGTAAATATTGAACACAACTTTTTTTGAGTAACTTCACATCCGTGAAATTCATCACAGGATAATCAATCGGAATACCATATTTTAATTCTGGATTGATAGCACTATGTATGACTTCTGCATAACTACTCACAATAGGACAATTATAACTATTTACTGCATTATCAAACTGGGATGATTCAAATACCACCATAGGCATAAAAATACGATCCACTTTTTGATCGACCAATTCCATAATATGCCCATGTACTAATTTAGCAGGAAAACAGATACTATCAGACATCACTGTACCTGCTCCTTGTTCATAAATTTTATGGGTCGAATATGGTGAAAGTATTACGTTGATACCACTTTGGCTCAATAACGTATGCCAAAAAGGAAAATTTTCATACTGTCCAAGAACGCGAGGTATACCTATATTAATTTTTGCTTGAGGATTTTCGACAGTGATTCGATCAAACAAAAGCGCATTTTTATAATCAAACATGTTAAATGCATGATTATCTTTATATTGATTATTACTTAAAAATCGTTCACATTTATTGCCGGAATAATATTTTTGCCCATTGGCAAAACGGTAGATCATAATATCACAATTATTTTCGCATCCTTTACATCGAGAAGGTTTAGCTTTGTTATCTTCAGCTTTTGCTAAGTTATCCAGCCCAATAAATTGTGAAGGTGTATTATTTTCTAAAAAATGATTTTTTGCCACTAAAGCTGAGCCATAGGCGCCCATTAATTCAGGGATATTTGAGCTGGTAATTTGCGCACCTGTTAATTGCTCTAAGGCTCGAAAAACAGCAGGATTCTTAAAGGTTCCACCTTGTACGACGATATTATTACCTAATTTACGCATATCGTGCAGTTTGAGCACTTTATGAATTGCATTTTTAATCACTGAAAAAGCAAGTCCAGCCGAAATATCCCCCATGCTGGCATTTTCGCGTAAGGCTTGTTTAACCTTAGAGTTCATAAACACAGTACAGCGTGTACCTAAATCACAAGGATGAGTTGATTGACAGGCAGCATTGGCAAAATCAATGGTATTTGAGTTTAATGATTTAGCAAAAGTTTCAATGAATGAACCACACCCTGATGAACAAGCTTCATTAAGTTCGATATGATTAACCACACCATTAGCAATAAAAATGGCTTTCATATCTTGACCACCGATATCCATAATAAAACTGACATTTGGATCAATATGCTTAGCTGCGGCAAAATGCGCCATTGTTTCAACTAAACCATCATCAATACCAAATGCAGCTCTTAATAACTCTTCTCCATAACCAGTGACACCCGTCCGCAAAATCACAATATCTTTATTGGATGTCTCAATTTCTTTTTTTAATAGAGATAATCCTTTAATCAGTGCACTAATTGAATGACCGTTATTGGGGGCATAGTAAGTAAACAGTAGTTCATCATCTTCACTAATTAACGTAATTTTGGTTGTCGTTGAACCACTATCTATACCCAAAAAAGCATTTTGTTTTTTATAATCAGCGATGTTTAATCGTGGAATATCGATATATCTTCGTTTTTTTTTCCAGTCGTCAAATGATAAGGCTTCATTAAAAAGGGGAGATAATCGAAAAGATTGATTCACTGCAATTTTTGTTGAAGCATTTAATTTCTCGATAAAACTATTAATTGAAAGCTCAGCACGTTCAATGGGATGAATTGCCGCCCCCCAAGCAGATAACAATGTTGGATAAGGCGTTTCAACTAGCTGGCTTTCATCTAATTTCAACGTATTAAGCGCTGCTTTACCTAAGGTTGGAATAAAAGAAAATGGACCACCAATTAACATCACTTTTGGAACGATATCATAACCACGTGCTAAGGTATTAACGAGTTGAATACAAACAGCATGTAAAACAGAATAGGCGATATTTTCTTTTGAGACGTTACGACTAATGAGATTTTGGACGTCGGTTTTGGCAAAAACGCCACAACGAGAAGCTATAGGAAAGATTTTGTCATGATGTAGAGCGAGTTGATCAAATTGTTGAACAGGCGTGTTTAATAAGGTTGCCATTTGATCGATAAACGCCCCTGTCCCACCAGCACAGCTTCCGTTCATTCGAATATCGGGCGGGCGATCGGGAAAGAAGAAAATCATCTTACTATCTTCACCGCCAATATCAATTAACGTTCTGACTTCGGGATAGTTGCGCTGCACGACTTCAGATGCCGCCACCACTTCTTGGATAAAAGGAATATCGGCTTTTTCAGATATTCCCATGCCAGCCGAACCTGTTACCTTAACAGATAGACAAATATCATTGCCAAACTTTTGTTTAATTTCATTAAGTAAATCGAGGACTGTCGCCACAATATGTGTATTATGACGAACGTAATTGGTATAAACAAAATTGTTATACTCATCAAGTACAACACATTTCGCTGTTGTGGAACCCACATCTAAACCAAATTTAAATAATTTTGACATAAGCAGCACATAATCCCCAAAGCATCCATTACTTTTTAATCGATATAATAAATATCGCTTTATTTTTTATGTGTAATAATTATAGCCGAATCTTACTTCTTTTTAATCAATTTGGTTAAAAAATATCTTGTTTTAAAGTTGCGTTTTTGAAATCCTATTGATTTAATCCCTAATATAGAAAAGAGTTAGCTACCAACCATTTTTAATGGTATGAAGTAACTAACTATTTTTTTGCGTCTTTTAATGAGGATAATAATATGGATTAACTCATTTTTTCTAATCCCTGCTTGGCGATCGCGATAACATTTTTTAAATCGACACCTTGCGCTTTAGCAGCAAAAATACAACCACAATAACATTGTCGATAAACATCATATTCTTTGCAAAGCTCGATAGAACGTTTATAACCATTATTTTTTTTAAAATCGGAAGGGAGATAATTCACCGAAAAAATTTCTTGAATTTCAAAACCCAGTTGATTGATTTTTTGGCTATTTTTTTTAGGACTTAACGTCAATGCACTCGCAAAATAATCAAATCCCAATTCTTGCGCTTTAATCGCTGCCAAATCTAACCGCATTTTATAGCAGAGATGACAACGCTCTCCTCCTTCGGGTTCATCACGCAAATGCCCAACTTGTTTAACAAACTCTGCCGGTTGGTAAGGCGCTTCTAAAAACTGGACATTATGCCCTGTTTTCAGATTAAAATCGTTGATGAATTTTTGTTGAACCAAACTACGATGTTCATATTCAACTCTTGGATGAATATTCGAATTGGCAAAATAGATAGTAATATCAGCATACTGCGCTAAATACTCTAAAACATAGGTACTACATGGTGCACAGCAACTATGAATCAATAATTTAGGGCGAACAGCTTCTTGCTGCCAATCCGCAATGACTTCTTGTAAAACAGAATCGTAATTGATTTTGTTATGAGGATTTAATTTTTCCAGTATATTTTTAGCATTAATTAACATGATGACTCGTTTATAATTTTGATGATTAAAGTCTTTTAAAGCTGCGCTATGATATAGCGATAAACGTAACCATTCAAGCTTAGTATGTAATTTTTTATACTGAAACAAAGGTAATAACCAAAACTTTTTGACAATCTAATTATGACGTCAATACCGCGCTTTAACTCAAAAGTCCTTAAACGTGAAGATTAGTCAATTAACTATCCTTATTTATTGGTTATCTTAATGAAAAACAATCTGTTAAACTGAATAATTATTCATCTCAAAATCGAGATAAATAATATTAGTGCCCTGATACTTTAGAAAATAAGTTTATAATAATTACCCCAAACATGATAAATCCCATACCGATTACTGCCGCTAAATCCAAAGTTTGTTTCATAAAGATCCAAGCAATTAAACTGATAAGCACAATACCAATTCCTGACCAAATTGCATAGGCAATACCTACGGGAATGGTTTTTAATGCTAAGGAAAGAATATAAAATGATGCGCTATAACCAACAATTGTAATAATAGAATAGATAAGATGGGTAAACCCATTCGATAATTTTAATGAAGATGTGGCGATAACTTCACAAATAATAGCGAAAAAAAGATAAAGATATGCATTCATAATAGTACCTATAGTCATTTGAAAAACAAATTTATTGGTTAAGTCTAAAACCTTAACGTTTTGATGTTTTATTAACCTATCACACCTTAATCAATAATATTAAAGCTTAATTATGGTTTCATTTCATCATGCTAATTTGAACAAACAGGTAAACTTGAAAGCTATCAAAGCTAGAAAATTATGAAAAAGGAATATTAAATGGTGGGTTGTGAGGGGATCGAACCCGCGACCAATTGATTAAGAGTGTCGAATTCTGGAAAATCAATAAACCATTAAATTAATATAAATCAATAAACTATAGAGGTTAGCCACCCCGGAAAATGTAAAGTTTTAACATTATTTTAGTTTATTTTATATTATTTACGACACAAATGTGTCACACACTCTAAATTATCCTATCAATAATCCTTTCAAATTTACTCATCAATTTTATCACCACACCAATAAAATATCATTTACATTTACATTATCATTCTTTACATTGCTAACACGTGCGCCTTTCTAAATATATCATCTACAAAACCATCTGATAAATTTAAAACCTGTTGAACGGTTTTGACAATAGCAGAATCCCGATCAAAATCGGGGAGTGTATCCCACGCTGTTTTTAGCAATATTGCCGCGTCATTTTCGCCGATCTGATTTTTCAAATGATCATCAATAATTTCGTATAACGTTTTACCCTCAGACGATTTTGTTACCATTAATATAGCCATCATCTGGAATCTGCTAATGGTATACGGCACAGTTTTAATTTCCTCTAACAACCGTTTTTTAGCAGTTGCTAACAGCGTTGACTTAGCAACCGCTGCCGTAATGGGGGTATATTCTGGTGGGGCGATTACATCATCTTCGTATATAAATATCTGGTTATCAGCGCTTTTATAGTATTTCATGTGGTCACCTCAATTCTGCCCAATAAATTATATTCTCGCATTCAGTTTTATACGATGAGCCGTCCGGGATTATCAATGAAGTTGAAAAACTTTCGCCAGCTTTTAGTCCTTTGTCATTCCCTCCGTGGTTGTAAAAACGACAATCGTCTATAATTATAGGCACACGCGATTTATAAGAATTTGCCGGGCGACTAACTGTAATGTTAATCATAATAGGCTTTCCTGTATTATTCGTGTATGTTGCTTCAGACAACCGATCTCTTGTGACTTCATACCAACGTTGACCAACCCCTAACCCTGATGATGGGACACTGCCCCGTATGAGCTTGCCATCTCGATCAAATAGAAATGCCCAATCATTTTTTGGGGTATACCAAACCCCACACGATCCATCATTACGAACCTGTAAAAATGCCTCTCGGTTTTCTGATGACATCTCAGTACGTCCATGCTCCCGATCATTAGCCACATAAATATGGTCGCATATCGGATTAACTCGCTCGTTTAAAATTTTCACAGCACGAGAGGTGGCGGCTGTGGTTATTGAATCGTTATCTAAAGCGGAGCTTAAAGGGATGGCAGGTCCCGGTATTCCTTGTGGACCAGGATCGCCCTTTTCCCCCTGCGGACCCTGCGGACCTTCGGGACCTCGCTGTCCGGGTATCCCTTGTGGTCCGGGTATTCCCTGTGGTCCTTGTTCGCCTTGTTCGCCTTGCGGACCTTTCGGACCCTGTGGACCATCCAGACCGCGAACTCGTCCTAAATTTATTACTTTACTCATATTTATTATCCTAAACTGTATATATTAAATCACCATCGACGATTGAGAAATTGGGAGGATTATCTCCATCAGCACAACGCAATAATAAATCTCCTCCGTCCGATATTGAAAAAGCGATGTAGCCGTTATTAATGGGGGTCATAACGCCGCTTTCACCACGATCACCCCTATCTCCTTTATCCCCTTTGTCCCCTTTATCTCCCTTTGGACCCCTTATACCTTGTGGACCTTGAGCGCCCGGCGGTCCTTGTAGATAATCTAATTGTGTTATTTGATTATGTAATGACACAAAATAATCATCTAATACGCGTTTCGTTACTGCATCCTGAGGACCCTGTGGGTTTGCCAGATTGACTATTTTTCGGTTTTCAGCATTATACGCCCCACCACTGAGGGGGTGCAGCAATGCGCAACGAATATCAGCATCTGTACCTTGCAATGCCTGCCATATGCGATCAAAGTCGCTGTTGACGGTTGAGGCGATAAAATCCCCATTAGTTTGGTATTCTGTTTCCCGAAGTAGTGAAACTCGACGAAACAGTATTACCCGGCTTCCCTGTTGAGGAGGAACGTCAAAAATCACATTGCCCCCTCGCTCTTCATTAATTCCGGTTATTATATAGTTGTTGACATGGTGGTCATCAACAGTTACAAACAAATCGGATTCACGAATCACACGACACAGAAACGGGAAAAGCCGTGTATTCCCGTCCGCTCGGTATTCGAAAATAATTTGTTGGACAGATACAGCCATTAATCACCTCGTTTTTCACACATAAATAATGTATTGTTTTTTGGCGCTATTTCACCGCAATAATATTTTTGCCACCCCTCAATTAGGGTTTGGTTATATCTAATTGCATTGGTGAGATGGTAATAATCTTGTTCAACAGATCTTGCAAGTCGTAGGGCTTTGTTAGCAATATCGCCGGTGGCGGTACTATCTCGTTCGACGGATTCAACTTTGATGCGCAACTCGACAAGACCGTTATCAATATCATTGCGCAAAGCATCTGTTTTAGCATACCCATTTTTTATTGCCTCAATAATGTTTGATTCAATTTTTTTTACCTCGTTGTTGTCTGACAAATATTTTTCATGCTTAGCTTCTGCTCTATCTGCTCTAATCACGGCACGCCTTTCATTTAGCCAACAGTGATAGGAAAAATATAACGCCATGATAGTAATACATGCTAAGATCAACGGCGATAATTTATAAATCAGTGTAAGTTTCTCTTTCATACCAGCCCGTTTTTATAAATTGTTTTACCATCATTCTTAATCGCTGTTAGGACGATTTGACGATTGTTTGTTGGACTAAACCCGATATGAACCCACTGATTATGCTCCTGAATAAGCTTATCAAACTGTATATCGGCATCTATCAATCGTTGACAGATTTGTTTCGGTGTGCCGAATGGTGAACGAAAATCAACGGCTAAGCCTTGGGTGTGTGCACTCGTAGACACGCCACCAACACAGGCATTTAATTTAGGGCAACGATACCCGGATGTGATAATAACAGATCGCCCTAACAATGCTGTTCGTACCTCCTCCAACTTGCGGGCTGTCAATTGAATATTATTCATTAATTCTTCCGGGATCGTATTGTCGATGTTTAACCGCTCCGCTGTTGTTGATCGGGTAAATTCGTCAAGATTAAAATGTTCGGTTAGTTTCATTGTTCATTGTTTCCTTTAGCTTTCTTTATCAACCGCTCCTCAAGTGCTTTAATTAAATTTGCACCCGACCAACCAGCTAAACCGGCAACACCGCCGGCGAGTTCAAACTCCCAATTAAAAAAGCTGGCAGCCAGCACCACCAGTGCCCCGGCAAATGTTGAAATAAATATCTGAGAGATTAATGTCCCTATTCGAAATTTGTCACCATTTAGAATGTGATAGCAGTAACTCGCCAATGAACCTAATGTTGTGACGAGAAATAAATATACGATAACTGTCCATTTAATGTTATCCGGATCTTTAATTGGCATGGATTTGCTCTTTAATAATTTATTTTTGCTTTTAATTGACCGCTATTAGGTCGCCAGTCACCAATACTAATTGATTTTCCGGTGCGTTTTTGCACTGATTTAGCAATTCGTATTGGCGTGTTGAGTACCGCACCAGCCAAACAATCGATATAATCATCTGGCTGATCTTTAATTTCGGGGTTAAAGTCCCGCATCTGATCAAATGCTGGACAGGTGTCTTTATCGGCGACACTCACATGCGCCCACAAGAACCGCGATTGTAGCGGAGCGTCTAATGCTTCCAAAATTCTAATTTGTTTGTTACGGGTTTCATGGTGTTCAATAACCCCACAATTCAGACCGCGAAGTTTTAGCGCCTGCCTTAACAGGGTAGGTGCAAACCCCCCTATGCCATTTGTTTCGATAATGACAGACGGAATACTATACTTAGCAACATAATCACAAATCTGCATTACCTGCCCGCCGTTTATTCGCCCCCCATCAAGTCGCTCATTTTCAAAAGTCGCAATCTCGCCTTTTAACCCTGCGCAGACATGCCAATACAAATGCCCTGAGGCATCCGTAAACAACAGGCTAAATGCGCTCGCATCTGATTTGATTTTACCGGCTGACGGGTCCCACACCGCAGACGCGCCTATTATTCGGGTGTTGCCTAACATCATAGTCACTTCGCCGTTAGCATCGATAATGTGAGGCTCGACATCATAAAGCCGAATACGATCAGGATCTAATCGTTTCTTTGTGATAGGTTTTGCATGTAGTTGATATTGGCTATCCCATGCGTTTATTGTACGCGTTTCACGACGACGGATTAAAATATCAGCACGCGTAAAACGCTCAGCCCATGACACCCCAGCATAACAATCGATGATACCATTATAATCGGCGCCAAAAGTAATATATTCTCCCTCTACACTATAATGTACAGTCTCCTCTAATAACTCGGCAGTCTCATATATTCCAATAAAAACATATTCAGCCTTAAAACCGATACGATATCTTTCACCAGCTTTTATGCAAGTAAGACGCTCTTCGCTAGAGAAAAGACGAATGGTTAATACATCCGCCCCTTTGCGTTCATAATCGACATATAATGAATCATAGGTGTGTGGCGTCCCTATGAAAAGCTTTTCTCCTCCCGGTTTGAGTATATGGGTTTGCTCATCCAGACGATCGCGTAACTTTTCCCTAAGTTCTGGGGTTGCAATGTTTCGTGGCACTTCGACATCATCATTTTGCGCTTGATCGGCACGTGACCCTGTTACATTTGACAACACCCCTTTTGCCAACATGCTACTATGCAACGGATCGGATAGCGTATCAACATCGTTAATGTTCCAACGCTCCACATCCATTTTGCCGGAGGGGATCATGCCTTTTGTTAATGGGTGCCTACGCAAAATACTTTGCGTTGCCCGGCTTATTTTTCTGGCAGATGGATCGGATTCCGATTGATGCATAATCTGAAAATTAGGATCATTATAAAATCGCCATGCGTTATAGGGTGCCAGCGTGCTTGATTTGCCAATACCTCGATGACATAACAATACCTTAACAGGTGCAAATTTATTTAACCAATCAGCCATTATAAGATGACAATCCGGTGTGTCTCGATTTAGGTGTTCATTCCACATCATGAGAAACGCCGGAAATGAAATTTTACCCAATGCCTAAACGCTCCAATCGTTTTTTTGCCGCATTCTCAAACTGAATAATTTTACTCTCTACATTCTGCACAACCTCAGTATTGGGCGTCGTATTTTTACGTTCACATAATGCGATCAATGTTTCTAATTTAACAGCGGTGGTGATAGCCTGATTCGCATTTTTTTTGCACCAATAGCGATCCCCTCGTTCCTGATCGGTCATTTCGTCAAGAGTTTTATTTGCACCAGCCCAAGTGCTTGGATCAGCCTCAGCAATAACTACATCTATCATTTTTTCTGACAATTTTTTTAATTGCTCAATCTGATTCATTATTTCGCTCCCGGTATAACTTCATCGGGACGCCACCAAAACTCACGCCCATACGTGGACTGTTGCCGTTTGGTGTATTTTTTGAGATACCCCGGACTAACTGCCTCTTGTAATTGGTTAAATAACAAATGATCGGTTACCGCCTTTGTGTACCAAAGGTTAGCGCCCGGTGTAAGCCCTTTAACAAATCTGACTGCATCCGCGCCCACATGAGTGTCCTCACCCGATAATGCCCGTCTGGTATTACCTAACGTTAGATCGGCTAACTGGGCTAAGCTTGACCCTAACGGACCTATCGCCATTTCTCCCATAGTTGCACCATAACTATTTTTATCGGAAAAGATAAAATCCCCAAAAACACCAAGCGCCCCACCTTTAAGCATAGCCTCGATCCAGAAGCTGGTATCACTCATATCTTGCGGTTTTCTGCCTGAAAAAATATTGTTCAACTGTAATGCGGCTGCACCGAATAATGTTGTAGCTAAAAGCAAAGCACCGCCAAAATACGATTTTTGTAATCGATTGGGTAGTGCATTACCTCGCGCCCACATTCTGGCGACCAAGGCAAAAGGGAACGCCTTAAACTGTGCTATAGAGCGAGCGATTTCTCCGCTTGCAGTACCGCGTTGTAATCCTGCCCCTGTTCGTAAACGGTCACGGGTCCCCGGCGTAATTACCGCCATGTCCGCCTCCTCCGCCAACATACCGATAAGTTTCCGGGTTGCATCAAACTTAATTTTTTCCGGATCTCCAAGGTGGGCCAGTTTTTCATTTTTGATGGCCATAATACTTTCGGGTGTTAATAAGTTTTTAACCCCTGCATGTGTATCTAGCTTGGCTTGTTTCCACACGTTAAAATCGGTTTCGCTTACGCCATGCCGCCTGATCAATTCGGCATCAAATTTACTGGTTTTAGTTAACATAGCTAAATCGCTATTTGAGCTAACGACATGGCCAAGCGATGACATCATCGAGGCGGCATACCCTTCTTTTGCGGCGTCGGAAATTTTCATTAATCCTGACAGGCGTAACACGGTCGATGCGGCCTTGCTCGTCCAATTAGTTTGCATATTATCTATACTCCACCGATTCATGCTGGATAACGCACTTTCCAACGCAAACCCGTTGCGTAGAGCGAAACGTTTATCTCTTTGATTAAATGGGTTAAGCGACGATAACATGGCTTTATACATCGGACCAAGAGCCATACCATTAGTTATGGCCATTAATAATAATGTTCCCTGATCCGTGATGGCTGTGATCGCTGCACTGCCTAATCGTGACGCAGTGAGAAGATTACGTAGACTGTCAAAAAATCTAGCTATTAGTGAGCTGGCAATGGGTTTGTAGTTACCCGTTACAAAGTCGTAAAGATCGCTAGTTTTTTTCGCATAGTTTTTCAACTTGCCTTCATTAACCCTGTTCGCCAAAATTGACTTTTGGGTGACATCCTCCAATATCGATCTAAATGTCAAGTTTGGATTGGGTCCGAATGTTTCTATAGCAGAAATATCACGACTGAGACTAGTTATATGCCCCACCATAATATCAAATATGCCTCGGTCACCGTATTTTTCATGGTAGCGCATAAAGCTATCAGCATCTTTGAAAAAAATTTGACGAGATTCACCATGTCTATTAGCCGTCATGCTGGAGCGCTTTTGACCTGATGCCTGGAGTTTATTAACTCCTCCCGTTGAAATGGTATCGTAAATAGCAGTAAATAGCGTTTTAACCTCATCATCGTTCATCAGCTCGCCATCAGATTTGACATATTTGTTTCGGTCTATTTCGGGTAATATATCGTCCAGCCATTGATCCAATCCCGCTCTTGCCGATTTAATTTGTGAATGCTCCTGTGGCAGGCTCCAGTTATCTAATTTACCAATATCACCGCCGGCGTTATTAAATGCTCGCCTGAGCTGGTCGGCGGATTTAGCCCATATCTCGGCGGCTTTTTTTGCGCCTTCGTTGCCGGTGCTCTCTCCATACATTTCTCGGACAAGATCTTTTATTTGTCCTTCTTTTTCAAACAAACTTAACAGCCCTGCTTCATCCATTTCAGCCAGCAATGGACCCAGAAACATATTCTTGGTTGAGTTAGCCCGTGTGTCCATAGCCTGAAACCCGGTTTTATTATCGGGCTGATAGGCTAATAATCGATTGAGGGCATCAATATGATTTTTAGCATCGCCTCTATTCACCATATCATTAATTTGTTTATCAATTCGATTACGGGACATAATAGTTAATGCGGCTCGCTGACGTTTTAATTCCTGTTGATGCAGGGCTTCATTAACCCCATATTCCGCAGCCTGTCGCAATCGTTCCTCGGCGGAGTAGGTGTGCCAGTCGGGATTATTTCTCGCTAACAATTCCTGATTTTTAAAAATATTGTCAAATATATTTTGAATTTCTGCCTTGCTTAAATTACGCCCCGATGCGGCATTAATAACGGATTGATAACATCTTTTCATTATATGCTCCCCAATATGCACGCCACAGCAGCGTCATATAGTTTTTTATCTGATTTAGTTTTTTCAATATCCCGATCTATTGATTCGATAAGATCTTTGGCATTTATCATTATTTCATTGCCGCTTTCATCCAAATAATTGATATGCATGTTGGGATTGTCTTTAAGGATCTGACTGACAATATCCCCCCCTGATTGATCATCGTAGGTCGCATTTTGGCGCATAGATTCAAATTCAATATCGCTAACCTCGGCTTGACGTTGGTAAATATCGAAAGATTCGGAAATGTCGCTAGCTTTAAGACCGGTTTTATCCATGACTTTTTGGGTTAAATGTTTCGGTATTATGCCGTTATTTAAATTAGCAATATCCTGTTTGTCTCGACGACTTAACTTAGGCTTGTTTGTTATTTCGGTTTTAATCTCATCAATGATCTTGCCGGGTATAGGTGTTCCGTTTTTTGTGTAATAAATAGCTTCATCGGGAAAATGTTTAACAATGGCTTGGGTTAGTGCATTTTGCCAATCAACATCGTGTTTGATAATAAATCGACCATCGCTTAGAATAGCAGACACATCAACAGGGCGATCATTGATCATGTCATCAAACGCCTTATTAAAGGCTTTATCATGCATATTTAGAGATTCGATATCTGACGGCACACCCATAGCCGCATCGTTTTGGTGCAATTGATTGTTTTTAGCGAGAGCAGCATCTAAATATCGTTGCTGTTTGATTTCAGCGAATTTACCCACACCACCAAAGAAAATGCCCAGTATTGCATCAACAGTTATTGCCTCAGTATCCAGCGCGTGGTACTGTGATGCCATTTCGTGATAACCGTTCGACGCCAATATGTCATGAGTAAATCCCCGATAACCTGCGCCAGTAGCAACATTCGCCCCGGTGGTATACATAATGTCCTTTAGTGCAAGCCTGCCATAGGCATAGGTTTTCGACAGTTTAGTCTGCGCATTTATAAAGCTTTTCATTTCTGATGTGAACCGAAAGCCCATTGTCATGGGCATATACCCACCTAATGCAATTGAACCGCCATGTACAAACGCTTTTTGTGCCGCGGTGTGATTATCCAAACCTTCAGACAATCCAGCCTCATAATCTGCATACCCCTGTATGCCACCAGCTAATAATGCCGTTCCTCCCGTTGATTTGGCAAATTTACCCAGTCCCACAAATGAACTGATCACATCAAACGCAGAAAATAATGTTGCGGATAACATCCCGGAATTTTGAGCAGTCTCTTGCATGAGTTGGGTATGTTTGACTGTGTCCGCCAGCGAATTTTTTAGGTACTGTGTTACTGCGCTATCAGTAGGCTGATCCGTTAATTGGTCGATTTTCTCCATCGTATAAACCATTGCCCCACCTAAAACCGTAGAGGGTTTGGCTAATAAACCGACGTACGCCCCGGATAATGCCGATCTGGCTCCGTTCCAAATGTGGTCTGACAGGGTGGGAGTGTAATCATAAAAATCAACACCGTTAGCGATAGCTTCATTGTATAGTTGTTTAAATGTCATTCTGGTATGCTCTTTATTTCACGATAGGGTTGTAATGTATTAATAATGACGGGTAAGCCGTTGTTATCTCTCAAAAATCCGTTACCAGCCTTGAGAAAATAACGACCATCTGGTAAGCCGTTAGTGTTTGATGGTATCAACCGAAATCGGTCAATTAACTGCCTGCGTGTTAGCCTATACGGATCGTGTGGGTCATGAAGATATTTTGTTAACGTTTCAGATTCTACCCACCCATTTTTGACTGCAATTGCATCGTACTGTTGCTCTATATGATTTGAAAAAGTATCCTCATCCATTCCCCACGGCATACGTACGTTATATTTTCTCGATGTTTCGCCTGCTACTGCGTTAATTGATTCCTCTAAAAGATCGGGGTCTATTTCACGAGTGTTTGCGTAATTTCCCTGAGAGATGGATTTACCTACATAGTAACTCATCGCAGCACTGTATACTTGCTGTCTAACTTTCGGAACGTCAGCGAAAAACTCACCCGTCAATTTATCAAACTCTTCAAGAGATTTAGGCGGTAGTGTAATGTCCTTGATAGACGGATCACCTTTTTTAGAAGGTTTAAGCGCATCGGCTCCCTTCAATATAAAGTTCGCAACCGTCTGCCGATCCCTTACTTCATTAGCTGTAAATATGTTTTTTTCAACAACAACACTTCGCCCAGCCGGGCTATTAAGCATTTCACCAGCAAGAGCAAACCCGGGATTTTCTAAACCTACAGTCTTCAAAATGGCATTATACGCATTGTTATCATCGTCGGTTGCCTCTGAAAAAACTTTCAAAAATTGAGACTGTTGATCCGCACCCGCATCTTCTAATACTCGTGTTAAATTATCCGCCTCCGCATTTGAAAAGATTTGTAATTCAGTACCATAATCTTTACTGATTCGGTTAGCCTGTACCACGCGCGCTCGCAAACTTTCCAGTGTATATTCCAGATCATTTACTTCGCCCGCTTGCTGTGCCGCTGCAATAGGATCTTTACGCCGTTTATCTAATAATATTGCTGCCGCCCTCGCCCTCGTTTTTTGCAGCTCTAGCCTTTGAGCAAAGTTAGTGGCGCTTGGATCTGCGGTCAAATCTGATAATGTCTTATCCCCTTGCAAGATATCCTCTTCTTGGGTAAAAGCTAAAAGATCCTTGCTCGGCATACTTTTCATTGCATTGATATTACGCGCTAACGTTTGACCATCTTGATATGCGTCATATGCTTGTTGTCCTTTTTCCCCAAAAACCGTATTGAATCGGCTAAGTGGAATGTCGGGAGCAACAATACCCCTTTCCTGCATCGCCTTAGCATTTGTCAAATCAAGGCTTAAGCTATCCCTATTTGCATTACCTTGATGTCTTATTAGACTATCCACCTTGAGCATATACTTAGCTTTGTTCGTTTCGGTAAGTTGGTTGTATGCATACGATTTTTTCATGTTTGCAGCAAGCGCCGAAAAACTACCCTTCGTTATTTCGGTATGCGCTACCCACCCATCTAATGCCGATGAGTAGTATTGTTGTGTAATTTGTTCTCGTTGTTGTTGGCGCACCTCATTAGGCACTCCGCGCTCATGAGAAAACTCATCAATACGTGACAGCAAATTATCAAACCCCATGCGAAGCGAAGTATTATCGTTATATAAGCCTTCGGCATTAGACATGGCTAAATTGATACTTGATTGAATAGTATTAGCAGCGAGCGCGTCTTGCTCCCTGCTTTCATGCATCATCAATTGCCGGTTATAGGCTATATGCATGTCTTGGGTTTGGAGATCAAACTTATTTAAATAACTATTTCCTCGCAACGTTTCCCTAATTTCTGCAATCTTATCGGTATAACGTTGGTTAACGTTCCCGGCTTCATTAAGGGCATTCTCGCCTTTCAGATTTAAATAGCCGGTTTCCGGGTTGTTAAGTTCGTCATTAGCAAATTCATCTAAATCCAATAGGGCTTTTTGGTATTGAAGTTGATCATCCTCTTGTTTTTTTTGTAGCATCAAGTTAGCAATAGCATTTAAGCCATCGCCAAGCTTACCAAGCCCTGGTCCAATTGAGATGCTATCCGGAAGTGTAGCGTTACTCCCCCCAAGCCGTATATTGCCAAATGCTGGGATTTTAGCCATTAAGAGCCTCCTCCGCTTAACATGCTTGATGCCGACATAGAATTAGCTGCATTATTTGCCCATGTGCCAATGGACTTGAATATAAAACCTTTCTTTAGTTGCTTTACATTGTATTTAGCCATTTTGGCGTTAATGGTTTGTTGATTAGCCTCTTTTGCCGCACTATACATTGTTGCAAAAACATCATCGTTAACCGCCTTCTGTAGGCTGCGTTGCGTACTGGCTACTGTTTGAGAATCATTAACATCAACGCCTGATGCCCCGAAATCCGATCGTACGGTCCCTTGAGCCTGATCGCCCTCACGCGAAATCTTATCGGCGTTTTGTTGCCCCTCCCAAATCGTGCTTTTAGCATTCATTTTATACAGCTTTGCTTGTGCCTTTAATAACTGGCTTTGCGTTTTGTAGTCTATAAAATCCGCTGTATAGTTAGCCGCGTCTGCTGTGCCTTTTGCTGCCCAATACCACCACATATTACACCTCTTTTGTATAAGTAACCGATAAGGGTCTGTACCCTAAAAATGCATATAAAGATAAGGTTTTCTCATGATCTATACCGGATGATACGCCCAGCTCAATATGTTTAGCCCCGTTCTTTTTAGCCCAAGATTCATATTTTTTTATCAACCTGAATGCCGTTAACGATCCTCTATGTTCGGGTAATACATAAAACGCCACATCAGTAGCAATGATATCTACCCCACCAAGCGGCGCAGTTAATTCAGCAATAAGAAAGCCTCTTATTACTCCGCCCTTTTCATCAATCAAAACAGTTGCGCCATTACACAAAATAAAAATTTTTAACGACGAAATGGCTTTTTCTTCATCCCATGCATATAATCGTTGATGATTACTTGATTCCGCGTATGCCTTTTTACAAAGCTCAAACACCGCTGGTATATCTAAAAAAGTTGCTTCTCTAATCATCCTGCTGTCACCAAATAGGACACAGCCATAAGATGAAATGGCAACGGCTGTGTTTGTTTTATAATCAAGTTGATTTCGTTAACATCCCACCCCAGTGAATCCAATTTTTCAGACGTTGATAATTCGGGTGGGCTTTCGTCTAACAGGTTGTTACCAAATTTTCTAGCTGTTAATATTTGTTCACTGTCCGATCCGTATAGCTCGACCGTCGCCCCAATAGTTTTATGAAATTTAAAAATGACCTCGCTCAATGTGACTTGGGATCCAACCAATGTGCCATGTGCTGTTGGGAAATCCTGAAACAACAATTCAAGTCGTGTTTCATAGTTGATCCCCACTTCAATTTTTTTGGCGTCACGATTTAGGTGGATAGCCCCATTAACCACGGGCATGTTAGGCATAACTACACCGTCGGCAACCACTGAAACCGTATGACCGTTAAGATGTTCAAAACCGCCCCACTTTCGCGCACCGTTTTCATCATAGCCTGACAGCCCACAATCGGTATTCAACTCCGAATCAAAAATTTCGATACAAACCACATTGTTATTATTGATACGGCGACGAACAGCGGTATAAACCACATCCCGCGTTTTCTCCGGTATACAACATGCATAGATGTATGCCCCGTCGGTTTCAACAGATCCCCAGCCCATAATCTCCTGCTCTGAGTTATAGGTTAACGCTGCAATTTTTCCGTTATTACAAACAACATAAATCATTGAATTTGGATCTTGCTGGTAGGTCATGGCTTTTATACCGCTGGTCAATAAATGTCGTGATATCTCCGATAACGTAGACCACTCTACCTCAGTGCCGTAATAACCCCCGTTAGAAACGGCTTTTAATTGTTTTCCTGCTCGCTGAACAAATAGCATTGATGCATCAATATTGATAGGGCGCACATGAGAGCAGCCGAAAGAAGATTGCAATCTGATGTTTACATTGCTTGGCTTAATGCCGTTTTCATAACCGCCAGTAATAGAAAATTCATTACCGGCGGTTAACGCTAGTAATACCTGATCCTGTGTTATGTGAATTATTTTATTACCCTGATTGTCATCAATACCGATCGATAGAGCATCATCATCACTACTATCCGCTGTATCGAAATTGTAGGGGTTGCCTGTGGTAGACATCCAAATTTTACGCGGAAATCGTTTTGATGCCGCAAAGATTAACCGTTGTTGATGTAGGTAGGTTGCTGAGGGGTAGCCCAGCTCAGCGGACCAGCAGGGATGTAACAGCGTCCACGAATTCGGTATTGCGGTTATCGTTGACGATAACGCATACACAACCCTACCCTTGGCTGTAGAGAAATTCCCATCCCGTTCGTCGCCTAACTCGTTGATGAGCAGAACGCCACTATTAACCGAAATACGGGCGCTTATATCATTTTTAGTAAATCCGTAATAGCGATCCTTTCCGGCGTCATCATTAAAAATTGATACCGATATTGATTTGCCAACATCTTTATCGGATGTGTTAAATTTTAAATACGCTCTTGGTGTAGGTACGGTCTCCTCAAACGGAGGCGGATCAAACTCCGCATTTTTGAGCCCCCAATTATGATCGCCATAACGTTTGAGTTCCTGTATTGGGTAATTCTCATGGACCAAAAACATCGTATCTTGACGCTGAGTATATTTAATATCGTGTAAATCGCCTGCATTATATGGCGTTCCTATTTCGTAAATGTCGCCCCTGTCATCACGGATAATGTGACTATTGATATAAAAACGCATATATTTATGACCCAGCTCGATCATGTATGACTGATCCACACTGAAAACAAATTTAATCAAAATGACATCTTTATCCGCATATTTGGCATGACTAACAAATCTGGAGCCGTGCCGTCTCACTGCACCACCAAATGGAGAGATAAACGTGTTAACAGATTTTTTTAATCCGTTTTGATGTTTGGCTGTATCGGTGCGCCCCAACATCTCCGGCGATATTTCACCAGCAGAAAATGACGTTTGAGCAAATCTAAATTGAGTAGGCATAAATCAGTATCTCGCCTGCATCAACGGATTACTAATTAATCGTTGAGATGGATTTTCAAGACCGTTATTAGCTTTAGCGATCTGGGTTTTAAACAGTACCTTTTGCTCAAGCGTTTGTCTGAGTGAATCAGATTTAGCTATCGGGTAGGCAATTAATGATGCAAGGGTATAGGTAACCACAGCGACAAAATCGGGGGACCACGTGGCGACGTCCTCGTTTTTAAACACATAGCGAAGGTTTAATGAATCCGTATTAGCTAAAACACGTCCCCCCTCGATTCTAAAATCAGATGACACCAACGGGTAATCAATACCCAACACACGGAGACAATCAGCCGGCAGGTTGTATTCATACAGATAACCATAGGCTGGTTGCGAGGTTAGGGGCGATAATTTCACTCGTTTCGTGGCAAAATTCCACGGGTGAGCGCGGAGTAAATCATCCCTGACATGATCATATAAATTGAATGTTAATCGTGCCGCCGTGGTGTTATCTGTCGGATTGGCAATTGGAGCCGCTCCGACTAACAGGGCTGCGTTAGAACATATTGAAATTTTCGTAGCCATACGCGCCCTAATGTTTATGCTGCGATTTGGATTTCAACAACTTTTTGTTCGTTAGCTCGTCCGGCAGCAAATGAGGCATCGACAAGAATTTGATGCGTGTTGTTTTTATCGGGACGCTTAGAGATGTCTACGTCATAAGCTGAACCCTGCCCGAAGTGCACTGAAGTGCCGGTATACATGACTGATTTTTTATGCAAACCACCGTCATCACTCACTTTCAGACTGTTGTACGGTATCCAATTAATGCCACACCATTTAGTACCGACCTTACCTTCTTGGAGCATTTGCAAGCTCATAAAATCAGCGCTTGTTAAGGTTGTATCGCTTAATATCTGGCTCATCATAATTGCATCGTATAACATGTAAATTTCTTCGCCGTTATGTTCATCACACTCGTTATCTCTAAAAATAGATTTAGCTGTGAGAATTTTTGATTTAGTAATCCCGTCGTTATTGTGCAAAATGACCTGAGTGTTAGGTAGAGAAACCTTAGTTACGCTCCCGTTGTACTCGTTAATGCGTTCAATTTCGCCCAGTAATGCATTATAGATGGCTTTGTCAACTTCGCGTTGATACGCAAATAAACAGGCGTTCATGTAGGGACCCTGTACACTGGCGAGCAATTTTGGCACGTCCATTTTGTCAACAGGTACAGCCATGGATTTATCGGCAAGGTATACCCTGCGTGTCCCTGAATCTGGTAAATCCCATTGAGTATCACCAAATCGGACACGATCACGCATTTCGAGGTTGCCCATGTCGTTAATTGTAAACATATTACCGGTAATAGATCCCCGGTTGTGAACTGTTTTTAACAACCGTGATTCTTTTTGTTGGCACGTAATTTCAAACGAATCATGAAACTGTGTTACATACGCGGATGTGATTTTATTTTGGTTAGCTGCAAATGTCATATTGCAATCCTATGATATAAACCGATATAAAGAGTTGTCGCAGATTAGCGGCTCTGTATAAACATAACGCGTCCGGCTTGGCGTTATGTGCGTCTTATGAGTGTCCGACTGCCATCGGGTCAATTGGTTTGAATATAACATTGTGCGCGGTGCGATTTCGCACCAAATGAAATGAGATAAAAAAACCGCTACAAAAGCGGTTTATGCGGTTTAATCATCACCAACGGCTCGTTGGTAGTAGTTGGTAACCTGTCGATACACGGCATCATGTTCGGGGTGTTTAGGATTCATGTACGCCTCAGATGACATTAATGATGCAATAGTTTCTCTCGATTCCATCGGCTGGGCATTTCTAACGGGTGAATCCTCGCGCATAGTAGCCCCGATATTTGCCAACAGACGTACCACTATTGGATTATTCCCTATGACATCAATCAGCCCTCGATCCTGCTCTGAGGCAAAATGATTAAACGCTCTCACGGCATTTTTTAGTCCTGCGTCAAGTTCGCCCTGATTAGTCCACGTTTTCATCAATTCCTCTCGGCAGGCGTTCATATCATTTTCATCTCGACGATCCAGCGCACTATTAATGACCTCTAAATATTTACTAGCAACCAGATTAATCTGTTCATTAGTAAAACCTAACCCGTGAGCCTGCTCAGCGAATTTTTTAAAATCCTCATCGTTTTTTACCATTTCGGGGGTGAGGTTTTCCGGTAATCCTAGATCCGCTGGTTTGAAATCGATTTTATACCCGTCCGGATTGTCTGGCACAATTCCGCCAGTTTCGCCCATTTTTTTAGATAGGTGTTTGTATCCCTCTAACAGTTTACGGGTCGATTCGTCGCGGTTAACTGTTCCGTCCGGGTTTTTTACAGTATATTTATCCGGGAACGCGAGGAGTTCATCCGTGGTCTGATTTTCTCCAGCCTGATCATTTTGAGCCGATGAGAGCATCGACGGTTGAGTTTCTGGCGCTGGTTGCCCCTGAGCCTCACCAGTAGATAGCGAATTATCCACCGTGGTGGTGTCAGTAGACACGGCTCCCATCCCCCCAGCATCACTACCGCCGACATTATCCAAATTTTGTAATTCATATTTAATTCCTGTAAACATTTTTATTTTTCCTCAGTGTTTTTTTTTGCTATATTGATTTGAGCAATGATGTGTTTGATAACGGATGCCTGCCCCAATCTGTACGCTGTTTCTCGTCCGCCCGGATCGTTTGCAATAAATTCACCGTTGGCGTGTCCGAATTTTTTCATCAGATCATGCATTACCTCTAAACCTGCCGACTGAGGTAACCCGAATAATTTCTCGTATTCAAAACAAATTTGATTAATTGGCATGAGCATCAGCCCTCGCCTGTTCGGTTGCGCTAACCATACCTATCTGATTTTGCATTGCCTGCATCTCCTGCGCCTCTGCTGCTCTGGCTCTCTCCTCTCTCAATTTTTTTACCTCCTGCGGATTTCGTATAATATCTACAATATTTTGTTTTTCGGCTAACTGTCGTACCGCCTCGTCAGTATCAATGTTATCGACCGCCGACGGGGCTATCTGCATAACACCGCCAACCTGCCCAATAAAACGCTCTATTGCTGCAATTTGTGATTCTCGTTGCGCCTGTGCCAGTGGGGATAAATATTTTATGTTGTAGGCTCGTTCTGATAATGTTTCCGGTAACTCTATCCAACCGTTACGAAACGCTATACCAAAACAACGCAGAACTAAAACCTGTAACCACTCAGAATTGAGCCGACCAAAAACGGGTCCTAACAACTGTCGCAGATATTGCAATCTAACGTGAAACTCAGTGGCTGTACGTACACCACTATCAATCGGGGGGAGTTGATCCGCCATCAATGTAGCTCGTATCTCGTTTTGTAATCGATCCTCCTGTGAGAACGTCACATTAAAATTACTCGACGATGACAGTGGTTTGATGTGATCCGTTGATGCAGCTAACACTATGCCGCCACCCTCAATAGACATCATGTCGGGGTTAAATACACCATCATCCTGCGCAACCCACATACCAGCAGCGGCAATACTTAAACCTAACTTTTCTAACCGTTTTAGCTCATTTAACTCTTTGATAGCGGGCAGCGCATCATAGACCAGCCCGACACCGTACGCGCTCTCTCGTTGTCGTTGCCAGCGAGGGAAACACACGGGAAACTCATGATATCCGCTCTCCCGTATAATTTTTTTATTATCAACGTCAATATGGTAGCTGAGAAACGGCATATCGCGTTGAAACGGCGACCCCGGCACATAATCGGTACGAGGTGCGATATAGTGAATAAATTTGTAAATCGTATTCGGTTTTTTAGCTGCGTCCGATTGAATTTTAGCGCTAACCTCGTTACCAAATTCAGTCACCGCCTGCTCGGCAGTCATTGAGTAACAATGATAAATCGTATCGATAACGCCGTCCCGACGCGTTGACGAAACAAACACATCGGCTAGATTCCACTGTTCAAACGAGTATCCCGTACCGTCCTCGTTATCCGTGATATAGGTTGCAGATTGACCGGCGACAACATTATCGATCATACTCTCCACTGCCTCACTGTCGTAATTAGAGGAGTGAATTTTTTTAAATATAATTTCAGACGCTCGTTGTAGCGCCTCTGCCTCGTCGTTGTCCACGTCGTCAATAACCAAATCAAACCAACGCGCATTAGCTGGGGTCATGCCTCCAACAATGATTGAGGCAATATCTCGTGTGCCTCGTGTCCCCTCGGTGGTTAGCAGATCGGCGACCCTGTTTTTGGATTGGTCAGCACTAAAAACATGACCCGACAAACCCGACGCCCGTATCGGGAACGTATGGTTATAGCAGTCAAGCCAAACTGTTTCTAATGCCGCTCTCTCACTGCGCAGTTTGTTGGAGCGCTCAATAATTTTATCCGCTGTCTGCTGGGTCATCTATTCACCTAGTAATTTTTTAGCCACCTGCGCCGTTCCGACATCTGATGTTGTCGCACCCGTAGATAACAAACTACGATTTTTTTTTCTGGCTAACGCGGCATTTGCAACCATCTGTTTTTTATCAACTTCTTCTTGAGCGGTATCCTGTGGGGGCGTGATATTGTTAACAATTTTAGCGGGTCCGTTGCTGCCGCCTCCTAACAATTCGTTAGCCATTTTACCGGCTGGTCCCAGCATTTTGCCTACCACTCGCCCAATTCCTCGACCGCTCATGATTTTTTACTCCCGTTTTTAGAGCCGACAACATAACCTCGTTCTGTTAATTTCACGCCCGGAGAATTGAGAGGGGTGTTTTTACGTTCATTAACGTTGATGCCTGTCAAATCGATATTACGAGCATGTGCCGCCTGTGTCTGCACCTGTGATTTAATTGCGTCCAGTGCTGCGGTAGCCTCACCTAACGAGTTTTCGATTAGCGATTTTGTATCGAGTAAATCATTGATACACGTCTGCGCTCGCTGTTTGTCCTCGTCTGTTGCTGTCTCACTATCAACGGTCAATTGGTATTTAGCGATAGCCTCGTCAATCGTTTTTATTTTGTCCTCAATTTGGGTTACCTGTTCCTGTGAATGATTTAACTCGTCACTGGTCGAGCCGGGAGTTTCAATGCGTTGTGTTTGCTGTTTAGACATGGTTTTTTCTCCTGTTAAATAGCGTCGGCGGAGTTGCGTTAGGGTGGTTGATTGATTTACGCCACTGTTCAATTAGTGCTACACCTGTAGAATATTTAGGCTCAATATCAAACGATCGCATACGTATAACTGACGTTTTACTAATCCCTATCCGTCGGGCTATTCGTTCGAACGTCATTGAGCTATCGCTACGCAATATATCGTTGATTATACGAGACCAATCTATCCTCACTCACACCCCGTCCTCGGCTATATTTTTAATTTGCAGGGTGTTTATAACACAACGAGCCGTTCACAATCCCGATCGTTTTCGTGTGGTGCATGGGTGAATTACAGGGTGGGGTAAATTAGATTAGTGATTAACTGATGATTGGATATAAAAAAATGCGCATAGGTTAATATGCGCATGAAAAAAATGGAGTACAAAAAACAACAGCTATACCTAGTAAAATCTGCTATTTAATGTCTAAACCATATTATCGGATATTCTCGTTATGTCAATTTTTATTTTCAGCCAATAGAGAATATAAATATTCGGCTCTAATCATGGCGGCTGTTTTACCAGCACCTCGTCCCCGAAACGGATACCTAACGCGCGCGCGTGCGAGAGACGAGTGTTTTATTGTGTTATTGTTATTTGTTATCCTCTAGGCTCTGTCCGAATTTTATAACCCACCGCGCATGACCGGGTGATTTAGGGTATAGGATTTTAGTTTTCAAACAAAACAACTGATACACCGCTCTGTTCATTTTTCTCTCCCCTAACTCCCATTTTTGCCACGTTCTAACATCTACGTAAACCATATCGGCGCATTGTTTCTGAGTTAGTCCAAAATCCTCACGAACCGATTTTACCTCCTCGGCAGCAATGTGTCTCGCCGCAGCCCCGTCCGTATACTCGCTCGTTCCAATATTGAACTCCAACCCTATATGAAATCCCCAATCCCATATCGTGTGAAACGGAGGCGGGTCTGTTAATTCGCGGCACATTAACGAAATTTCGTCACAAAAATACGATAGGTTGATTTTTTTGTTAGCGTAGGCGATTGCCTCGATTACACCGACATAATTCGAATAAATTTTAAATATATCGCCGTGCCGCTTGGCGTTAAATAGTTCATTCAATCGGTTACGCGCATGGTTACCTACAGCTCTATTAGCCATAAAAATAGTCCCGACCGCATAACCAACCCCGTAGCTGTTGGTATCGTTAATATTTTTTATAATTGCGTATTTGACCAGACCCAACAAACAACTCAAATAAACAAAATTATTCGAACCCGAATCAATGCCGTTTGATAGTAAAAAATTCACGATATCACTGTCCGCCTGAGCGTCATCTATAGTTTTTGGTTTTTTCTGCGTAAAATTGATAGAACAAAATTTTTTCAAAACGTCGTCATCTATCAAATTATGATCATTAATTTTCATAATAAAAATCTCCATGTTATATAAATTCCCCTCCAATAATATGCCCGTTGGGCGTTAGTGTCAACAAAATTTTTACAATTTTTTTACAGCACAAAATGCTAAAAAATAATTATTGACACACGCCCAATGGGCGTATAAAATTCACTCCAACATCAGATTACGCCCATTGGGCATATTAATAAAATGATATTACATCGCTAACTATACAGTGATTTATTTAAAATTTGAAAAATGGAGATTGAATTATGAACACACAAATAAACGAGGTTTACGGAAAATTAAACGCAGACGGTAATGTTTCGCTACTATACGCTAACGATGGTTACCCCGTTACACGTCTAGATACTGCGGGGTTTGGAACTCTCTATCCTGTTGATAGTGACGTGAGTACCTGTTATGAGCATCCTGAGGGGATAGTTGTAACACTGTCTGACTGTCACCGCCTAAAAATTGACGTCGAGAACAAAATAGGCAATTTAGTTGTAGATTACAACGAACGTTGGCGAAATTATTAATATCAGATATCAGTCCCTCGTATAGCGAGGGATTTTTTTTGCATTCAAATTAGAGAAATTAACACCGTGATTGTTCCCACATTTCAATTAGCCTAACC
Organism: Gilliamella sp. wkB308; assembly: GCF_001690185.1. Classification (GTDB taxonomy): domain Bacteria; phylum Pseudomonadota; class Gammaproteobacteria; order Enterobacterales; family Orbaceae; genus Gilliamella; species Gilliamella apicola_I. The sequence continues at coordinate 70,686 of NZ_LZGN01000022.1, read as the reverse complement.
CCCCGATCGTAGCTGGGTGTAGATCCGTTTTTCCACAAAATAACGGTTGAGGCGCTAACGTTTAAACGTCGAGCCACCTCGCGCCCCGATATCCCGGAGCGGTTTAAATCGTTCAAAATGTCAAACCAGTTAATTTTTTTCATGTAAAAATCTCTAATTTATTTGTATTTTTCGCCCAAATCCATCAACAGGAAAATAATCGACATTAACAACGCTACAATAACCTGCCCAAATTGCCTATCGTCTGGCAATAGGTTGGTGACTGAGGCAAAAATTAATAGAATAATTGCTAAAATTTTGTACATAACTAACGCCTATCGATTAGTTGTTTTTATCACGTCTATTAAACTCAATAAACGCCAAAAATACCGTTATTGGTAACGTGACAATAAACGCCAAACACTCCAACACAACAATAACCGTTGACATAAAAACAACAAACCCAGTAATAAATGTCACTATTAGCAACGTTGCCAACATCTCCAACACTGAAAATATAGAAACTATAAAATTTTTCATCACGAAACCCTCACACATTGAAAATTACGCACCTCAACCGGCACTCTATTACGAGCAAACCCCTGCCCGACAACCCCTAATGATTTAATTAATGATTTTTCAGTCATTTTTTCGTCACTACAGCGCCAAATATAGCCCCACTCCTGCCAGTTTTTTTTGACGTCTGCCGTGATTATATATTTTTGTTTTTTTGCCATTTTTTGCATCCTCATTATCATTATGTTTTTTTGATTTTTTTTATTGGTTTTCTATCTATTAACAACGCAATAGCATTGTATGTTGCAATCAGATCATTTAAATTTTCATTCCACCGCCCACATTTTACGTAACCGTTAAATTTTTGTTTATAATCAGCGATTAATTCATCTAATCTATCTGCAACATCGTGTAATAAATCGATATTAACTAGGATTTCATTTTGCTCAGCCATTTTTGTATAAAACCTCTCAATTTTTCTCGTTCAATTTCTGTTAATTTTTCAGCCCGTGTTTTCATGTCGTATTTAATTTTTGCGACATTCGAGCCGGGTTTTCTAATCGCTACCACGTAGTCGTGGGCGATTTTGTCCAGCATGTGATATTGCCCCAGTTTGCAATGATTCACCCAGTTTTTACTGCCTATAACTCTCCCAGTTGAAGACAATTTCCACCCCTCCACCGTCCCGCATTCGGTCAATTACTCGCTCGCCGATAATTTCGGCTAGTCGTTCACGTGTCTCGTTGCTAATTAGAATTGTCGGGCGCATTTGTTCGTAGCGAGTGTTAATAATCTCGAATATGATCATCTGCTCTGAGTTGGTCCCGTACTGTACGCCCACCTCGTCAATAACTAACAATTGAGGGGTTGAAAAATGATTAATTACATCGGTTTCAGATTTCGCGGAGTTGCTCCCCCACGTCGATCGAAACTCCCGAATAATTTTATTTACTGAGGTTATTACCGCACTGTGTTGGTGTTTCTCAATCACTGTTTTGACAATTGATACAGCCAGATGATTTTTTCCTGTACCGGGAGAGCCGATCATTACCATCCCGCCACCGTTTTTTAATCGGTCCAGCCATTTATCGGCGAACGCTCTACACAGCCGTAGATTTTTCTCCGCAGACGGGTTAGGCGGATAATAATTTTCAAACGTGCAGTTTTTAAATCTGGGCGTAATATTTGCCAACGACATTAGGCGATCGATTTCTAAATTTTTGGTTTGTTTCAGCTCGTCGTCGATCTGCTGTTTAATCAGATCAACCCTGTTTTTGGCGCATTTCGGACAAACGGTTTCGGTTTTTATTGAGGACAAAACAGCCAATTTTCTAGACCATTTTTTGTACTCTCCATGTTGTTCACAATGACCTACCGATTCAACAACCGTAACCCCGTCCAATCTACCTAAACCGTTAACGCTGTTTTCGAGGTCAATCTCTGCCAGTTTTAGAGATTTTAATAAAACACTGCTCATTGGCTCACCTCGTTAAACCACGTAGGTACGGTTGTTTCACCGTAATCTAGATTTTTAAAATTACTGGCGGTCACGGTGGTTTTATTGGATGTTGTCGAGGATTTGCACGGGAATAATCCCTGCCACCCGTTCATGATCGATTGATTAATTACCGCCTCAGCGTCTGGCTGAGATTCCAGCATTTTGGACTGTGCAATCCACGATTTAGGCAGTAATTTTTGTTTTTTGGTGTTTTTGTATTCAATCCAACTAACCCAAATTTCACGCGATACGTTTTTGGGTTTCACGGAAATCGGATCGAACGAATTTTTTTTGTTTGTTTTTTTATTATTATTCTCTGTAGTAATCTCTGTAGTAATCTCTGGTAATGGTCCGGTCAATTTGACCGGTTGCATTTGGTCATTTTGACTGATTGCATTTGTGCAATTTGACTGATTGCATTTGTCAATTTGACTAAATGCATTTGTTGAATCTGTTGCATCAGTGCAATCTGATAAATTGCAAACGTCAATTTGACTAAATGCATTTTTCACTACACGGTCGAGCGATTCGTAATCAATTGAATACCAGCGGGTCCGATCTCGTCTGTCCCGATTATAGTTACCAATAAATAACAAACCCTGCTCGTTTAAATTTTTAATAGTTCGGTTTATTGTCGATTCGCTCCAGAATGGGAATTGTTCGCGCCATTGGCTGATGCTGTTATAAATCCACGTTTTGCCGTCAATATTGTGCTCAGATTTTCTAATCCAATAATGCATTTGCTGCAAAATCATAGCCTCGTTTAAACCAATAGCAACGGCTAATTCGCGGTCAATCACTAATGGGTTTTCATTAAATAAATATTTCATTGTGTTATTCCTGGTCTACAGCCTAATAACGGATTGATTTTGATCTTTCTTTAGCGTATTCACGAGCCTCACGTAAACAATCGTCAAAAATTCGTCCCCGCCGTGTTGCCTGTACTCGATTGTTATATTCATCAACGCCAGCATGAGCTGCTGCCGATGCAATTCTGTTGCTGTAGCCCTCGTTTTCTAAAATTTTTTTTATGTTTTTGTAAACAAAATCATTTGGACCCATTTTTTACCGTCCTCAACGTATAGTAAAAACAAATTTTTTTGGTATTTTCATTAGTTTTGTGATATTTGTGTTTAACGTAACCCAGTTTAAATAAACGACCGGTTTCGCGTAGTCTCGCGCTAATTGCTGGCGCAGTATCAAACTGATTAAATCGCCGTTTAATTTCGTGCTGGATGTTGTCGAGCGTTCGATATTCTCCGTCACTACAGACGGCAATAACGCGTTCTAGCTGTGATTTTGGGTTGGTTGTTTGCATGGTTATTTGCCGTCACTCAACCATTTGGGAGAGCAACCTAATGCCTGCGCAATTTCTACAATATATTTAGGTTTAGCAACGCGCCCTCTTTCAATAGAATTGATTGCCTGTTGTGTAATTCCTGCTCTAGATGCGAGCTCTCGTTGTGTTAACCCACGTTTTAATCGAATTTTTTTTAATTTTTCTGCGATATTCATAATCCCCTCGTCAATACAATTCAAATACATCTACAGTTGTATGATATATACAATTACAATTGTTTGTCAAATACAATATTATTTGTATTCTATTAATAACCAAAACGTGGAGATAAAAATGGATCTGGCAAACAGAATAAAAACAAGGCGAACACAATTAAATTTAACACAAACTGAATTAGCCAAATTGGCTGGCACAACCCAACAAAATATTGCAAAAATGGAAAAAACACCGGGGGAACAAACAACATCCCTGATTGTGCCCCTGTCTATTGCACTAAAATGCGATGCGCAATGGCTTGAATACGGTACGGGAGATACCTCTAATTATCTAATAAAAAAACCGAATTCGTTTTATATTGAGGTTCTCGATGTTACCGCTAGCGCAGGCGTTGGCTATCTAAACTCGGATGTTGAACAGGTGATTAAATTAGTTGAATACGATTCAGAACAGGCAAAAATATTATTTAGGGGAGTTGACGCGGATAATTTAAAAATTATCAATATTTCCGGGGATTCCATGCAAGGCACTTTCGATAGTGGCGATTCAATTTATGTGGATGTTTCTAAAAAAGAATTTAATGGTGATGGCATATATGTATTTACATTTGGTAAAAGTTTATATGTAAAACGCCTCCAAATAATCAAAAATAAACTAATAGTTATATCTGATAATAAAAAATACAAAGAATGGGACATAACAGAAGAAGAAATCGATCAACTTTATATACATGGGAAAGTCATGTTGAGCCAATCAATGCAATTAAAGAAGCATGGATAATTTAAAATCAAGTTAAAATCAATTTAAAATCAAAACACTAAATACAAGATTTTATAAAAATCTTGTATTTTTCTTTGCTCTCACACCTCATAATCGCAACACAAACCGCACAAAAAATAATCAATTAAACATAAAAACAACTAAAAATACAATTATAGTTGTTTACAATATACAATTATAGTTGTATTATACACCCATCGAAACAAATCGAGTTAACAACAAAATTAAACAATACTACGAGTTATTTAATTAGTTAATAAGATTCAAGTAGCTAGCCGGGGCATATGAAAGTACGGCGGTTTTGGAAGAAATTTTTAATCACAATTTTATGTGATCGCTCTTTAAAAATTAGGAAATACAGAACAGTGCAAAACAACCAGAAAATAGAGGCGGCTACTGGTTTAGGGGAGATTCCGCCTAGTGGGTGACTGGATGAATTGTGCAGGTAAACCACCGCGCAGGCTGAAAGGTCTGCACCTCACCTATTTAAATTAAATAATTTTCAACGAGAATTATTTAGTTTGAACGGATTTATGACTGACAGCTCGGAAAGACGGCGCTCCTTTTTTTCATTGCCCTCTATTGAGGGCTTTTTTACAGAATATTTTTAAAACAAATGAGGTGATTTTTATGTTTAGAGTAGGCGATAAAGTTTTTTTAAATAAACATTACCAAGCTGAAGCGTATAGTGAAACAAAGAAAGTGTGGCAAAATGAATCAACATTGTTAGATGTTGATGAAGTTAATGAAACCGTCAGTGGTTGCAAAATCATCGTAAGCGATGGGCGTCGTACGATTGGATGTATACCGCAAGAGTTGATATTCGCAACAAAAGAAGAAATTGAGGCGGACAGAGATAAAAAATGTCTAAACTTCGATTTTGAAAATAATTTCTATGTTTTGGAGCTTAATGACGGTAGCGTTTTTATTGCCACATATTTTTATAACGATAATTTTTATGGGTTAGGGTATGAGGATGATGAAGACTCTTCTTGTATCCTTAAAAAAGATATTAGAAAAATTATTTCAACAATATCAAAGGTATGATTTCAAATCAAAGCGCATTTTTATTGTGAAGTGCGCTTGAGTTTGAATAATGACAGCTCGGAAAGACGGCACTCAATTAGAAATCCTTGCCCTCTACGTGAGGGCTTTTTTTACAGAATATTATTAACAATAAACAGATGCGAGGACATGAACAATGGATGAATTAACACCAAAAAACGCAGAGCAGAAGCACATGATTCAAATTTTATTAGCAAAAATGCAAGGGGTTGATGTTGAAGTTCAAAGGTCAGATGGTGGTTGGTCAACGAGTACCCATGATGTTATCAGTATAGATTTAATCTACCGTATCAAACTCCATGAATTACCAATTAGCAGCGAAATGTGGGCGATGATAGATAAAAAATGGAAATGGGCAGCAAAAGACTATGGCGGTCATGTGTTTTTTTATACAGATAGACCATTTATTTTTGAAGAAGATCTCGATTGGACTTATGAATCTGGTAATGCTTGCGAATGTGCATTAGCGATCAACACAGATGGTATAGACTGGCAAAAATCCCTAACAAAACGCCCTGAGGGGGTATAAATGAAAAAAATACCGATTGACCATGTCGGCTGTAACGTTAATGAGGCAGACCGATTCGATATCGATTACGAACTGAATAGGGCTGAAAAAATATTCAGCTTTTTTTGTATCCTAATTTTAGCGTTCGGTGGATTATTTATGATGTTTCATTGGATGTTTGATATTGCTACGAGGTGAATATGTTGTTAAATACATTAGTAGAAAATTCATCCGAAAAAGCTTATTGCGAAATGATGAAGAATATTGAAAAACAAGATGCCAAAGATGAATGGATTGAAAAAAGAGCTGAAAAACTAATCAAAAACTTTGGTAATGAAAATGATTGGCAAATTATCGAGCAGCTAAAAATAAAACTGGAAAGTAAAAGCATCGATGATGATATTTACAATAAATTTATAACGGATATTTGTTACTCGCAAGCAAAAGCCGACTACACGAAAAAACAAAACAATAAATATTATTAAGGGTTTGAGTATGAACGAAAAAACACATTTTAAAAAAGCTTTTAAATCGCCTTACCTAAGTAGTGCGGATGTTGTGGATGGAATCAATCTAACAATAGCTTGCGTAAAATTAGAAGCTGATAAAACTAAGAAAACAAGAGATTTATTTAATACAGCTTATTTTATTGAAAAAGAGATTAGAAAAGGCGAGCCTTTAAAGCCTATGATTTTAAATGTAACTAATAGCAAACAACTAAGAAGAATTACAAATTCACCATTTATTGATGATTGGGTAAATGTTCCAGTTTATATATATGTTGACAATCAAGTTAAGTTTGGACGTGAAACCACTGAAGGATTAAGAGTGATGCCCTGTAACAGTATCACTATAAAGAAAGAATTAACCCCAAATTCTCCAAGTTGGAATAATGCCAAAGCCGCTTACAAACGGGACGGGAATTTGGATAAAGTTTTACAAAGAATGAATATTTCAGTAGAAAATCAAGAGTTACTAATCAATGAATGCAATAACGAAATGGCATGATGTAAAACAAAATGGTGAAGAATGGGACATCTTAAGGCTTGGGAAAATTACATCATCTAACTTAAGTTTAATAATGGCTAATTATCCTAAGGCTTTCGGTGAATCAGCAAAAAAATACGCAATTAAACTCGCATTAGAGCGCATAAGAAATTGCAAATCAGATAACATTTACACTAATCAACATATGGAGCGAGGGCTTGCACAAGAGCCTATCGCAAGGATGTTATATGAGAATTTGTATTTTACAGAAGTCACAAATGGCGGTTTTTTTGATTGTGGTTATTACGGTGGCAGTCCTGACGGTTTAGTCGGTACGGACGGTGTTATCGAAATAAAATCAGTAATTGATACCGTTCATTATAAAAATCTAAAAAGAGGAGCTATTGACCCGGCTTATAAATGGCAAATTGTCGGCAACCTTGATTGCACAAGCCGCGAATGGTGCGATTTTATTAGTTATTGTTCCGATTTCCCTGAACTTTCACAAATAATTGTTTATAGGATATACAGGGAAGATGTAAAAAAAGAACTTCAAATTCTTTCAGAACGCAGGGAATTATTTAATCGACTTATTCAAAAAATAATCAACGAAATACCACATTATCCGTCCTTGTGACGGTTTTTTACGGAGAATTTTATGGTTTGGTTTAAAAACGCAATTATCTATCAGATTGATAATGATAATAACACATTGCTTAATCGAGATAAGCTTAAAGAAGCTGTCAAGTCGGTACCTTTTACCCCTTGCAGTAGTTTAGATACCGAAAAAATAGGTTGGGTTTCACCGTATAACGACAAGAATCAAAACGATTTTATCATTGATGTGCAAGGTCAACTTTTATTGCGTATAAAAAAAGAAACAAAACTTTTACCGGCTACCGTTATCAAACAAGCTCTACTTGAAAAAATTGATAAACAAGAGCAAGCACTCGGTAGAAAGCCAACTAAAAATGAAAAGGCAAAGTTAAAAGATGAAGTCAAGATCGACCTTATTGCTAGAGCATTTAGCAAATGTACGCATTACTGGGTATGGATAGATACCATAAATAAACGAATTATTCTTGATGCTAGTAGCTTTAAACAAGCGGAAGATATTTTAGCTATCTTACGCAAAGAAATGGGAGCACTTGCACTTTCATTAACGCCACTATCCATTGAAAAACCACTTGAGCAAATCATGACTATTTGGGCAAGGGAAAAGCTGAAATTTGCCCATTTTATATTGGGCGATCAAGCTGAATTAAAAGACCCACTAGAAGGGAACGGGATTATTAGCTGCAAGAATCAAGAAATCACCAGCGACGAAATGATGATACATTTTGATTCGGGTAAATGGATAACAAAAGTAAAAATTTTCGATGAAAGAGGTGTGAATTTTAGCCTTTGTAATAACTACACTTTTAAACAAATCAAATTTGAGCCTAGTATTTTAGATGAAAATGAAGATATTGGTGCGGATGAATTTGATAAAAAATTAGAAGCCGATTTTTTTATCATGGCGAATGTACTATCCAAAACTATCGAGGATATAAAAAATATCCTGGTTAGCATTCCGTAATTTTGATTTGCGTCTGGTATATGCGCGGATAATTAATGTTAGCCATAATGACCCCTCCTTAGGGTTTAGCCCATTAATTTGAAATATACAAGCCCCCCTTTCGTTTCCATGTGACGGTAGTCACGCCGTTGGCGACAGAGTGACACCCGCCCTACTACATCAGAGGTACATTTAAAATATGGCAATCATAAACAAATCACAAACAGATAAACAAAGTAAAGATTTTTGGCGAACGCCACCAGAATTAATCGATGACGCATTGAATCTAATCGGTGCTAGAGGGTTTGATATTGATGTTTGTTGCTCAGATGAAAGCGTTCAAATACCAAGAAGCAGTTGGTGCTTGTTAGAAAATCAAGATGCGTTATCCGATGTAGATTGGTTTTCGGATAATTATTCCGATTGCTCCGGTCCAATTTTCACGACGTCATTTTGTAATCCGCCATTTTCCAAAAAGTGGGAATTTTTTAAGAAAGCGGTTGAGCAAGTGAGCAAGTGGGGGAAGCAGGTTTTAATGGTCTTGCCGTACACTCCAATAACCAAACAATGGCATGAAAACGTACACGGTCAAAACTGCATTATTTATGTTCCTGACGGGCGTTATCAGTATTTATTACCTGACGGCACAAAACCAGTTAATAGCTGTAATTTTGAAACATGTTTAATTTTAATTGTACCGTTTAAATGCGGAAATGTAATAGTTAATTATGAGAGAGGCTTAAATAATGTCTAAATTTATTGAGGTAACAGAAAAAGGCAAAAAAATAGTAATTTGCGTAGGCGTGGGAATGGATATTATTCCGCCTAATGAGTATTTCGATCAGGTAAATATTATGGATCACAATATTGGTCGAAATATATTTGTCGATGAATCCTATGAGGAAATAAAAGCTATGTTGGGGGTGGTTAATGGCTAGATTTACAGGCACTTTTTTAATAACTACAGAAGCAAAATACCAATTTGAAATTGAAGCTGAAACTCAAGAATCGGCATTGTGTCAGTTAGAGGATGAGCCGTTTAGTTACATATCCTCACAAAGAGCTATCAGCGAAACAACGTTTGAAGTAAGCGAGGTTAATTTTGAGAAGCAGGGCAAAATAACTTTTGTTGTATATGCGCAGATTGGCTCATTAAAAAATGAAGAAAGGATTGAAATTGATAAAACTGAATATGAAGCGGTAGGAGATAAGGATGCGTACCAGCAAGAACTGATTGATGCTAATCTCCCTAATCTCGTAGACAGCGGAATATATATAAAGGAGTAAATCATGATTGTTGTAAAAATTGAAAATAAAAATGGTGAAGTCAAATTTACGTTTAATAAACGCGGTAACTCAAACTTTATAGAGGAAAAGGCGCTCTTCGCAATGCTGGAGGGATTAGAAAATTCTAAAAATTTTCATTCTGAAGAGCCAATAACTCAACTGCTGGAGAGTGACAAAGAACAATGATTATGAAATATTTTAGTTATGACCATCACGGTAATGGTGTTGAATATCACGATACAGCAGAAGAAGCGAAAAATCACGCTCAAGAATGCTTGGATTCATATACGCAAAATGGCGGCATTGATGATATTGATATTTGTTGGGGTGAGATAAAAGAGAGAGTACACTCAATCGATGCTGTTCTGGAATTAAAACCAATTGGTGAGGCTGGATGTAATTTTGACAATCTCGATGAATTGAAAGAATCGCTTCTTTTAGTGCTGAATGAGATGCACAAGGTGATGGAGAAGGAGAGAAATTCTTATTCTGTAGACCAAACAATTCAACAGCCGGAGAATAACAATGGCGATTAACACTTTGACAGCAACAGGACACGCCGGACAAGATGCGACATTACGGTATACACAAAACGGTACGGCGATTGGCGAGTTTAGTTTACCTGTTAAGTCCGGGTATGGTGACAAACAAAAAACCGCATGGATAAAATGTGTAATGTGGGGGAAAGTTGCAGAAGGTTATGCTCCGTATATCAAAAAGGGGGATTTAGTTGCGGTTAGCGGGGAGTTCTACATTGAGGAGTGGCAAGCTGAGGGGGTTACCCATTCAAAACCATGTTTACGAGTTTTACAAATCCAAACCTCTAAAAAAGTAAATGCAGAGCAGGACCAGCAAACACCAAACACTCAACCATCGCCACCGCCCGCAATGGAATTCGACGACGATATACCTTTTTAATTCTATTTAATTGCTAACCCAGCCGCTCATGTAGCGGTTTTTTAATTTTTCAAAAAGGTTTTATATGAATGTACTATCACTATTCGACGGCATGAGTTGCGGTCGTGTTGCGCTCGAACGTGCCGATATTCCCGTCTCTAAATATTATGCTAGCGAAATTGACAAATACGCAACACAAGTTAGCCAAAATAATTACCCAGACATAATCCGGCTTGGCGATATAAATAACTGGGAAAACTGGGATATTCCCTGGTCCGATATTGATTTGATATTAGCGGGCTCTCCCTGTCAGGGGTTCTCGTTCGCGGGTAAACAATTAGCATTTGACGACAAACGCTCAGCGTTGTTTTTTAGATTTGCTGAAATATTGGCACACGTTCAGTCTCTCAATCCTGATGTCAGTTTTCTGCTCGAAAACGTTAGAATGAAAAAAGAGTATGAAAACGTGATTACGTCAATTGTAGGCGTTGAGCCGGTCATGATTAATAGTGCGTTGGTATCAGCGCAAAACCGCCAGCGATTGTATTGGTGTAACTGGAATGTAGAACAACCCGCAGATAAAAAAATTTTGTTAAACAGCATTTTGCAAAACCTACCCGACTGCCCGATTGGCATTCGGGTTAGAGATAAATCAAAATCCCTACGAGTTGGGGGGGTAAATTCGCCTGTAGGCAGTAGGCAGGAATGGGATTCACCATACCAAATAATATCAAAAAAAGGCGATTTGAAATTAAATCAGGATAAGTCCGGGTGTTTAACTGCCGGGGGGCATTCAGGTGGAAATCATTCTGATATGGATGTCGTCCATGCTCCACTATCAACGCGCAGGTACTCAACTATCGAGTGTGAACGCCTCCAAACATTACCAGACAACTACACAGCAGGCGTTAGCAATACCCAGCGTTATAAAATGCTGGGTAACGGCTGGACGGTTGATGTTATAGCTCACATTTTAAAACATATGAACAGTATAGTTATTTAGAGAAAGAACACGATGGTAAAACAATTAAACAATAGAGAAACAACACACAAACTGAAAATATTACCAAAACATTTTAGAGATGTAGTAAGTGGCAACAAAAAATTCGAAGTACGCTACAACGATAGAGATTATCACGTAAACGATATATTGATTTTACAAGAATGGAACGATGAAAAATCATTGTTTACAGGTAATTTTATTAGAGTGTGTGTAACTCACATTCTAGATGATGAAAAATATTTACAAAAAGGTTATGTAATACTGAGTATTGCACGAGTTTTGAATCTAACCCGCGATAAGGCGACAGTGGCAAAGGAGAACGAACGTGATCAGTAACACATTAAAAAAATATCAAACTCAGCTAAAAAAATTAAAATCTAAACAGGACGTTATAGGCGCGGAATTAGCGGACTGCCAACAACGTTACAACCAGATTAAAACAGAAATTTTAGAAACGCAAACAAAAATCAACGAGCTATCACACAATAATCAATTAATAGTTAGTGAACATGCAACTATTAGGGTGCTGGAGCGTTTATTTGGAATAGATTTAGGTGAAATTAATCAACAAATAATTGATGACGTTCTGCCGATTTACACAAAATTGGGTGACGGGATTATACCGGTTAAATGCATTGATATGCGTGCGGTGATAAAAAACGGTGTGATAGTAACAATTAAATGAGGTGATTAATGGAAATTATAACCCTAAAAGAAGCTTCACAAATTTCGAAATTATCGTACTCATACCTTTATGAACGAAAAATTGAGTACGGTTTTTCGTCTCAATCTGAATCTCAATCTGAATCTAAAAGAAAAGTTGGCAAATGGTTAGCCTATAAAAAAGAATTTGAAGAAAAGTTTAAATCAATTCATAATGCCAACCGGCTAACCTCTAAGAAAAAGGAGGTAAAAAAATGTCAATTAAAAAGCGAGGCGATGTATGGCACATTGACATCGTCGCACCGGGTGGCAAAAGAATTAGGCGATCTACTGGCACGACCGACAAAAAACAAGCGTTAGAATATCATGATCGATTAAAGGCTGAGTTGTGGGAGATGTCGAGATTAAATAAAAAACCAGAGCGACTTTTTGAAGAGGCGGTTATTTTATTTTTACGAGACGGTCAAGATCAAAAAAGTTTCAAAACAAAACAGTCACGGGCTGAATATTTTTTGAAGCATTTTTCTGGTCGAGAATTATCATCAATCACAGGTGAGGAAATCCGTGAATCTCTACCTGTGAAAGTTGAAAGAACGGGTAAGCCCGTCTCCAATGCGACATTAAACAGATATCGAGCGGACATAATGCGCATGTTTTCATTGGCACACAAATCGGGCTGGATCGTTGCCGTCCCGTATGTACCACGATCCAAGGAGCCGAATGTACGGGTTAGGTGGATAACACGAGAAAAAGCGGTTTTGCTCATTCAGAATCTAAGTCTGGACTGGATGAAAGACGTATGCTCGTTTGCGTTATCAACTGGTGCACGTATGACCGAAATTTTTACGATGACATGGCATAATGTGGATGTAGTTAACAGGATAGCATCAGTCACAAATGATAATGCAAAATCCAGTAAAGCGCGTCCACTGATATTAAACTCCGACGCATTAGCGTTGATACGAAAACGACGTTTAAAAAATGATTGTGAGTATGTTTTTACGCGAGAAACGCTAAAACGAGTTTATGACATTGATCGTCGTGATTTTAATAAGGCGTGTGAATTGTCCGGTATACAGGATTTCACATTTCATGATTTACGTCACACGTGGGCAAGCTGGCATGTTCAAGCGGGTACACCACTCTATACGCTCAAAGATCTTGGCGGATGGGAGACGATAGAAATGGTGAAAAAATACGCCCACTTGAACGCCGAACACTTGCTACAGTACGGCAGTAATGTCACATTTGCGACACAAAGCACAATTGACATTAACGGCACAATTTTACATACAGCATAAAATACTTATAAATCATAACTTTATGGTGGGTTGTGAGGGGATCGAACCCGCGACCAATTGATTAAGAGTCAACTGCTCTACCGACTGAGCTAACAACCCATAAAGTATTTCGAAGTATATAGTAAACTTAATTCAAAAGCAAATTAGCAACACCAATTTTTTTTGTAAAACATTGATATTAATCTTAATATATCGTTTCTTACTTTAACGCCCATATGTTTTAATTGCAAATACAACATATATTATTTTATAGTGGTGGTACTTTATCAACCTTAATAGTGCTCAGTTAATATACAATTTTAGCTATCATCGATAAGCAGTAATGGAGCTAGGTAAAAAATCTCTCGCTAAATTAGCGAGAGATTTTATTGGCAAGATTATAAATTTTTTATCGCAAGATATTGTTCTTGCAACTTGGTTTTATCATCAATATAGCCTTGTTGTTTTTCTTTCTCTTTGGCAACGACTGCTGCCGGTGCTTTATCTACAAAACTAGCATTTGATAATTTACCGGTAATACGGGCTATTTCACCGTCAATACGGGCTATCTCTTTTTCAAGACGCGCTAATTCATCGTCTTTATTAATTAAGCCAGCCATTGGCATTAATAGCTCAGCGCCATCCACCAATTTAGTTACTGACAATGGCCCCGTTTCACCCTCATCTAATAATACTATTTCGGATAATCTGGCTAACGATTCAATGAAATTGATATTATCACTGATGATTCGATGAACTGTAGGCGAAGCTTTACGAATCAATAGTTGCAATGGTTTACTCGGTGCAATATTCATCTCAGCACGAATATTACGAACAGCAATAACCACATCTTTAATCCAGTTAATATCCGCAACGGCTTGGTCATCCGTATGCTTGCTGTCAAATGTAGGCATCGGCTGTAACATAATGGTATCGGCTTCAATCGCCATTAACGGTTTAACACTTTGCCAAATCTCTTCTGTAATAAAAGGAATAATTGGATGCGCAAGTCGTAATAATGCCTCAAGAACGGTGACTAAGGTATGACGGGCAGCACGTTGTTCAGATTGTCCACCATTGGCTAATACTGATTTAGTCAATTCTAAATACCAGTCACAGAACTGATTCCACGTAAATTCATATAAAATATTAGCAGCTAAATCAAATCGATAGGTATCAAAAGCTTCACGATAAGATTTTACAGTTTGGTTAAATTCAGCTAATATCCATTTATCCGCTAATGAGTAAGCCAGATCGCCACCTTTGAAACCACAATCATGTGCTTCGGTGTTCATTAGCACATAACGACTAGCATTCCAAAGTTTATTACAAAAGTTACGATAACCTTCTAAACGTTTTAAATCCCAATTGATATCACGCCCAGTTGATGCAAGCGCCGCTAAAGTAAAGCGTAGTGCATCGGTACCATGTGCTTCTATCCCGTTTGGAAACTGTTTTTCCGTACGTTTGGCTATTTTTTCAGCCAATTGAGGTTGCATCATATTACCCGTACGTTTTTCCAGTAAATCAGCAAGTGATATGCCATCAATCATATCTAAAGGATCAATAACATTTCCTTTAGATTTAGACATTTTTTGCCCTTCTTCATCACGAATCAAGCCTGTCACATAGACTGTTTTGAACGGAACTTGAGGTTTGCCGTTTTTATCTTTAATAAAGTGCATGGTCATCATGATCATTCTAGCTACCCAGAAGAAGATGATATCAAAGCCTGTAACTAAAACATTCGTTGGATGAAAGGTTGCTAAATCATCTGTATTTTCTGGCCAACCTAATGTTGAGAATGTCCAAAGCGCAGATGAAAACCACGTATCAAGCACATCTTCATCTTGAGATAAAATAATATCGTCAGATAAATTATTTTCACGTCGGACTTCTGCCTCATCGCGTCCAACATAAACACGACCTTGCTGATCATACCAAGCAGGAATACGATGCCCCCACCATAATTGACGTGAAATACACCAATCTTGAATATCATTCATCCAAGAAAAGTACATGTTTTCGTACTGTTTTGGTACAAATTGAATATCGCCATTTTTCACCGCATCAATAGCTGGCTCAGCTAACACTTTAGCTCGAACATACCATTGGTCAGTTAACATTGGTTCGATAACAACGCCACCACGATCGCCATAAGGGATGGTTAAATCATGCGGTTCGATTTTTTCTAAAATGGCTTGAGCTTCACATGCAGCAATGACCGCTTTGCGTGCTGCAAAACGCTCTAAATTTTGGAACTCAGACGGAATATCAGTTGAATAGATATCGCTTGTTTCACCATTGGTATCAAAAACTTCAGCTTGTGCACGAATATCACCGTCAAATGTAAAAATGTTGATCATCGGTAATTGATGTCGACGACCGACTTCATAGTCATTAAAATCATGCGCAGGTGTAATTTTTACACAACCTGTACCTTTGGTCATATCAGCATGTTTATCACCAACAATCGGAATACGACGGTTAACAAAAGGTAATATCACATAGTGACCAATTAAATCTTTGTAACGCGGATCTTCAGGATTAACAGCCACACCGGTATCCCCAAATAGCGTTTCGGGGCGAGTAGTTGCAACCACTAAATAGTCTTTGCCATCAGCAGTTTTTGCGCCGTCAGCTAAGGGATAACGCAAATGCCACATAGACCCTTTTACTTCACGATTTTCAACTTCTAAATCTGAAATAGCTGTACGTAACTTCGGATCCCAGTTTACTAAACGTTTACCTCGA
This sequence comes from Gilliamella sp. wkB308, assembly GCF_001690185.1. Lineage (GTDB taxonomy): Bacteria > Pseudomonadota > Gammaproteobacteria > Enterobacterales > Orbaceae > Gilliamella > Gilliamella apicola_I. The sequence goes on along the minus strand of NZ_LZGN01000022.1, from coordinate 54,395 downwards.
TAAATTAAATCCTCTTGATAAAGCCTTACAAATACCTCTTTAACGGCATTAGATAAACCTTCATCCATGGTAAAACGCTCTCGATCCCAATCAACCGAATCACCCAAACGACGCATTTGCTTAGTAATGCTTCCCCCTGATTCGGCTTTCCATTGCCAAATTTTTTCAATAAAGGTTTCACGACCATAATCATGACGGGTTTTACTTTCTTCGGCGGCGATTTTACGCTCCACCACCATTTGCGTTGCAATACCGGCATGGTCAGTACCAGATTGCCATAATGTGTTATGACCTTGCATACGATGATACCGGATCAACGCATCCATAATCGTTTGTTGGAACGCATGTCCCATATGTAAACTACCTGTCACATTAGGAGGTGGAATCGCTATGCAATAGCTAGGCTGGGATTTATCACCGTTGGGTTTAAAATAACCGCTCTGTTCCCAATGTTGGTAAATGGGCTGTTCGATTTCTTGTGGATTATAAGTCGAATTTTTCATATAAATGCATTAATCCTAATTCAAGGCATAAAAATGGAACTATTTTACAATAAAATAGAAAAACAATAAATTGGCTTAATACTATCATAAAGTATTAAATTTGCTGTTTGAAAACTTAATGACCAAGCATAATAATACTAGCCATTATGTACATAATATGGGTATTGTTTTCAGATTAAAACCACTTTCTTTATACGTTTTATACCTGTTTCTGGCTAGGGATTTCAATCGTTCATCAACAGGCACAAAATCAATAATATCATGATATAATCCAGAAAATTCAGGGAATTGTTCCTGCAAATTAATCAATAATTGGCGATTGCCACTACTGCGTTTTTGAGGCCAGCAGATTTCAACAGGTGATCCCCCTTTCATTCCTTCGCCGACTAAATTATGTGGAACAAAATTATCGGTATCCAGTTGCCAAAGGTATTCATCGATACGTTCAGCTTGAACTTGATCTTGGCAAGCAACCAACACTCTTTGTTTTGCTTGCCATGCCTCGACAATTTTTTGGCAAGCAAGTTTTTCATAAAACAATATGCCTGTTTCGCTTGCTTCTGTTTGGTTTTCTAACAGATAGAAAATCACTTTTTTCATAAAAATAGTAATGTCGTCTTATTGATCTAACAAATATTGAATCAACATAGCAACCGGTCGCCCTGTCGCACCTTTGCTTGCACCTGATTTCCATGCTGTACCCGCAATATCTAAATGTGCCCAATGGTATTTTTGAGTAAACCGAGATAAAAAACAAGCCGCTGTAATCGTACCACCATCACGCCCACCAGCATTAACAATATCGGCACACGTTGATTTAATCTGATCTTGGAAATCATTATCCATTGGTAAAGCCCATGCTTTATCATCCGCTTTATTGGATGCATTCACCAATTGGGATACTAACTTTTCATCATTTCCCATAACGCCCGTATAATGATGCCCTAAAGCCACAATACAGGCACCGGTTAGCGTTGCAATATCAATCACCGCTTTTGGATTAAATCGCTCAACATAAGTTAGTGTATCACACAAAACTAAACGACCTTCTGCATCGGTATTAATCACTTCAACCGTTGTACCTGACATTGTCGTTAAAATATCGCCAGGACGATAAGCATTACCATCGGGCATATTTTCACATCCAGCCATAACACCCACCACATTAATTGGTAAATTTAATTCTGCTACAGCTTGCATTACGCCATAAACAGTCGCTGCACCACACATATCGTATTTCATTTCATCCATACTTGCAGCTGGTTTTATTGACAAACCACCGGAATCAAAAGTTAATCCTTTACCAACTAAAACAATAGGTTGCGCTTTTTTGTCTTTTGCACCGTTATATTCGATAACTGTCATTATCGATTCATTCTGTGAACCTCGACCTACAGCTAAATAAGCATTCATACTTAATTTAGCGAGCTCTTTTTCACCTAAACATGTCGTTTTCAATGATTCATAGGTTTTATCGAGCAATTTACCTTGTTCTGCTAAATATTTTGCATTACAGATATTTGAAGGCATATTAGCCAGCGTTTTTGTAGCCAATATAGCATCAGCAATAATTTTACCCTGTTGTAAATTGCAACTAATCGATTGCGTTTGTTCTTTATCACCATAAATCAAATTAACTTTAGCAAGATTCAGTTTGGTTGCTTTTTCAGTTTTGAATAGATCAAAGTGATAGGTTATATCGTTCACAATTTGCGGTAATTGTTTTGCAATGATTGAACTATAAGCAGTATTGACTGTTAGTAAATCCCAAGTAACGCTCTTAATATTTTTAGCAACTAACTCTTTTACCACATTTTGAATCATTTTTTTGGCTTTAGAAAAGTCAAAATCTTTACATTTGCCACAGCCAACCAATAATAATTTTTGTGTAAAACCAGTTATACAAGGGTACAACAGAGTGGTTTTTCCTAATTCACCACTAATATCACCACTTTTAATAAGTTGGCTAATCATGCCATGAGTCAATTCATCGATTTCATTAACAATGTCTGATTGTTTCTTACCTGAATCTATTGAAATAACTAAACATTCTGTTTTTTGATTCGTTAAAGTATGACTGTTTTTGATTAAGAATTCCATAATGTTTCTCATGTAAAAGATAATGCGAATAGTAATATTTTATCGATTCATCATGGGATAGCAACAAAAAGATAACTAATTACTCTTATTTCAGTTTATAATAATTAGATCTGAAAAAACGTTTAATTTTGTATAGGTAAAATGTGATAATTCGTCGATATTTAGTTAAAGAGACATTGAAAACACAAGGTGCTATTTTGTTTATTTTGCTCCTTATTTTCTTTTCTCAAAAATTAATTAAAATTTTATCGAGCGCGATCGAAGGAAATATTCCTCGTGATTTAATCATGCCCTTGTTAGTCTTGGGTATTTCTAATATGGCTGATTTGATTTTACCATTAAGTCTTTTTTTAGGGGTGCTTATTACATTTGGTCGCTTATATTCAGATAGTGAAATGGTTGCTATGCATGCCTGCGGCGTGAAAAAAAATGTCACTTATCAAGTCGTTTTTTTACTATGTATCTTCACCTGCTCGTTAACAATGCTAAATACTTTATGGTTCGGGCCTTGGTCAAATATCAAACAAAGTCAATTAATTGAAAATGCCAAATTAAATCCAAGTTTAGCGGGATTATTATCAGGACAATTTCAACAAACTCCAGACGGAAATTCGGTCATCTATATTGGTAATGTCAATAATAACAATTTAGAAAATGTATTTATCGCTAAAGTCAAAACCAAAGATAACGAAAGACCTTCGATCATAATTGCGAATAAAGGCAAAACCGGTCATGACAAAGAAGGCAATCAAATTATTACGTTAGAAAGCGCCAATCGTTACGAAGGAAACATACAATTACAAGATTTTCGTATATCAAATTTTCATAATTATTTGGGAATTATTAAACCTAAAGAATTAGATATGAATAGTGATGATGAAAAAATTGATGTACAACAGCTTGGATTAACTGAATTGCGAACGCTGAAAACGCCCAAAACCAAAGCTGAATTTTATTGGCGGTTAACACTGATTGTTTCTGTTCCATTAATGGCTTTTTTAGTTATTCCACTGAGTGTCACAAATCCAAGACAAGGTAGGCTTTCGCAAATATTACCCGCTTTACTGCTCTATTTGGTCTATTTTCTGTTAGCCAGTTCAATAAAAGCAAATGCTGGAAAAGGCCGTATGGATGCTGAATTTTGGTTTTACCTAATCAATATTACCTATTTTATTATTGCATTGATATTAAATTGCTGGGATAGCATCTTCATGCGTAAACTTCGTCTAAAATTCAGTAAATCATAAAGGGGAAAAAGGTGTTTTCGATTTTAGATCGCTACATTGGTAGAACAATTTTAAGCTCTATAGGTCTGAGCCTGTTTTTACTTATTAGCTTGTCAGGAATTATTCGTTTTATTGATCAACTCAGAAGAATAAAAGGTGATTATGATGCTTTTTCAGTTGGTATATATACGGCCTTAATGACACCTAAAGATCTGGAAACTTTTTTTCCAATGGCAGCATTGTTAGGCGCCCTAATTGGATTAGGGTTGCTGGCATCTCGAAGTGAGCTTATCGTTATGGAAACATCTGGTTTTAGCCGTTTTAAAATTGCTAAAGCCGTTATGAAAACGGCTATACCATTAGTAATTATTACTATGGCAATCGGTGAATGGGTAGCCCCTGAGTGCGAACAAACTGCCCGTAATATGCGTTCAGTAAAAATATATGGCAATTCGTTATTAGCTGAACAAGGTAGTTTATGGGCAAAAGATGGAAACAATTATATCTATATTGGTCGTGTGAATGACGATAATTCCATTAACGATATTTCGATTTATGCGACAGATAATAATCAATTATTGTCCATAACCCATGCTGATTATGGCATATTTAAAAAAAATGAATGGACATTAACGCAAGTTGAAAAAAATGATTTTAGTGATCCGGTTAAAGTAAATGGGACAAATCTGATGTCCATGAAATGGGAAACCAACATTACGCCGGATAAATTGAACATTGTTGCTTTTGATCCTGACTCGCTTTCCGCTACAGGACTTTATAAATATTCACAATATCTGCACAACTCGGGACAAGATACGAGCTATTATGATTTACTTTTCTGGAAAAAAATCATAAAACCGGTCTCAGTTGCTGTCATGATGTTACTTGCCCTATCGTTTATATTTGGCCCACTGCGAAGTGTGTCAACTGGTGTTAGGGTCATCATCGGCATTAGTTTTGGGTTTATTTTCTATATCGCCGATAACTTATTTGCTCAAATGAGTATTGTTATTGGTATCTATCCAATCATAGGATCGTTAATAACCAGTTTTGTTTTTTTACTGATAAGTTATGCACTATTTAAAAGAAGAAATTAAACCAACACACCATTAATGTTTGTTGACTTTATTACTTACCATTTAACGCCTATCATTCAATAAATGAATGATAGGAAATCAGGATTTATGTTTTTCAAAAAGGGATAAATATTCCCCATATCCCTCTTCGTCCAGTTTATTAACCGGAATAAAACGTAAAGCTGCAGAATTAATACAGTAACGCAATCCACCTAACGCTTTAGGCCCATCATTAAAAACATGCCCAAGGTGAGAATCCCCTTTTACAGATCGGACTTCAGTTCTATGCATACCATAACTATTATCTGCTTTTTCAAGAATATGATGATCATTCACAGGACGGGAAAAACTTGGCCAGCCACACCCAGAGTCAAATTTATCGTAAGAAGTAAATAAAGGTTCACCGGATACAATATCGACATATAATCCTTCTTCATGGTTATCATTAAACTCATTTTCAAACGGGGGTTCTGTGCCATTTTGTTGCGTCACATGATATTGCATAGCGGTCAATTTAGAAATGGCTTGTTCTTTCGTTAGTTTATTCATAAGTCACCTAATAGCGAATATTGAAGAACTTAATTAGCAAAACAGCTTTTAAAGCTAACTATTTTGCCAACATTGATTGTAAAACTTTATCTTTAAGCCAAAAGTAATGATATAAAGCCCCGAGAATATGTACCAAAATTAATACGGCTAACAAATATGAACTGATTAAATGTGTGCTATGGAAAAACAGATAAAATTCATTTGGCATATCGATAGCAGGGATGGAAACAAGACCAAAAACATTGAGCGGACGACTACTCATCAAATACCCAGATAGCGGAGCAATTAACAGAAAAATATAGATAAAGCCTTGAGTGGATTTTGATAAAATTCGCTGTAATCTTTGATGTTTATCTAAAACCTCTGGGATACCATATTGGATAATTACTTTAATACGCCATATTGTTACAATGAAGACTAAAACACCTATTGATTTATGTAACAAATAGATATTTGGCATTCCTCCCAAAAAATGAGACAGAATGATCTTAAACATAATCAGTAAAAACGCTAATATAACTAACACTGCTGATAGCCAATGTATTAATTTTTGTTGACTACGATACTGAGGGTAATCTTGCATAACTTACTCACTTTTAAGTTTAGATTTATCTTGCCAATGCTGTGACAAAAATGACGAGCGCCCGGACAATTGATAATAACGATTGTAATGCTGTGACTGTTTTTTATAAAAGTCTTGATGATACTCTTCAGCCGGATAAAAAACGACGGCGGGTTCAATCGCGACTTGAATCGGGTGAGTAAAACGACCGCTTGCCTCTAACTCTTTTTTCGATTCCAGTGCTAAATTATGTTGGAATTGATTATGATAAAAAATAACCGGACGGTAAGAATCACCTCGATCAGCAAACTGACCATGTTGATCCGTAGGATCAATTTGTTGCCAAAAAATATCTAATAACTTTTTATAACTGATTTTCTTGGGATCAAACGTAATTTGAACAGCTTCAGTATGTCCTGTATCACCTTGACATACTTGTTCATAGGTAGGGTTTGCTACATGGCCACCCGTATAACCCGACACCACACTAATAACACCTTCGTATTGATCGAACGGTTTGACCATACACCAAAAACAACCGCCGGCAAATGTTGCTTGCTCATATTGTTGCATAATAATCTCCAATAAAAATGATTTTAAAAGACACCCCTTGAAAAAGCTTAAAAAATCACCATTTCACAAGCTAACCATCTCAGTTTTAGGAGGATCGAATATGGCTAGTGGTTGGGCATCTGACGATGCCGTTAATCAACAAATTGAAAGCACCATTGCTGATGCTATCGAAAATGCTAGACGCCAACTTAAACAAGGTGCTCAAAGTGCTGATTTCTGTATTGAATGCGGTGATCCTATTCCAAAAGCACGAAAGCTTGCATTACCTGGCGTACAATATTGTTTAAACTGCCAACAAGAACTGGATAAACAGTCTGCTAAAGCGGCGATTTTATATAATCGTCGAGGCAGCAAAGACAGTCAACTTCGTTAATATTTTGTTTATTGCCTAATTATTAAATTCATTGGATGTTGAAATCTGAAAATCGGCAACTATTTGGATTTAACAAAATCGTTATCTTATAAAAGATAACACGTTTTGCGCTTATTAACACCTTTAAGTTAATCACTTTTTTAGTTCAGCTTACATGTAAAGATAGAGATTAAAAAAGGATTAGAGCGTTACTGATTTTATCATGCAGCTTTCACAAGTAGAAAAACAAGCAACGCTCCTTTTTTTATACTCTTAATAACCAAAACACATAAATAGTGAATGTATTTTAGCAATGCTTGTCTACTTTTTTTTATCCGGATGAGGATCTTTTACTGAATCGCCCTGTCCTGAAACAATATACCAACCATTTTTGATATGAGGTTTTTTGTTATGATCCGGACATGGTGGCAAGGATTTTTTACTTTGATTGGAAAAAGTATAACCGCAATCAGCACACTTATAGGTGCCTGCTGAAACATCACTACCGTATGAAGCAAATTTTTGTACCATTATTAGCTCCTCGTATGTTATAGGTTAGTGATAAGCACATTACTTATCACTATTATATATAAACGTCTATCAGTAAAAAATCAAGTTTAGATTTGATTAATTTACAATCCAACTGACAATAATTTTCTCATTAATTTTTCAAAAATCAGTTATAATAAAACCTGCATCTCAAGAAAAAACACGTTTTTAACAAAAATTCTTCATATATTAGAACTCACTAAATTTAATCTCGACCATTTAAATTTAATTTTTTATTTCTCTAAAAAGGCATGGATCAATGCCACTTAAAATAACTTTTTAATTTGGAGGTTGGAAATGTATTTACTACAAATGGCACCGAAATTTTTACTTGCACTAATCATTTTACTTATTTACGTGAAACTATCAGGTAAAAGTCAAATTGCCCCAATGTCTCAGTTAGATCAGGTTGGTAGTATGGTAATCGGTGCGTTAGTCGGGGGAGCTTTACTCAGTCCAACCGTTTCAGCTTGGGAAGCCGCTGGTCTTGTCGCAATTTGGGCAGCGTTATTAATTTTAATTCGCTTTATAAAATCAAAAAATTCTCGATTAAGAGATGCGATTGACGGTGAAGCAATACAATTAGTTAAAAACGGAAAATTATTAACAGATAATTTTGCCAAAGCAAACTTGCCTGTACGTGATTTTGAGACTTTAGTGAACATACAAGGAATATCCTCATTTAGTCAATTAAAACAAGTTTGGTATGAATTAAATGGTTCGCTAACCATTATTAAAAAAGGTGAAAAAGATATTGCTGAACTGATCATCGAAAATGGCTGTATTAGTCAAGATAATCTTGAACAACTCAAAAAAGATGAAGATTGGCTCATGCAGGAAATCCATAAACAAGGATATGAAAAAGTCGAAGACATTTTTTGTGCAGAATGGTTTGATAATAAACTCATTATCTACCCATATGATAAAACTGAAGATAAGTCAGCTTAAAACTCACTTAAAAAAATAATCACCTAATTAAATTAACTTTAACTAATTAAACCTGCTAGTTAAAGTTAGTTAATTGTATATTGGGATCCACAATATCTTCTATCGTGTACTTTTCAAGCTCTTTCAAAAATGCTTCTTTAGCATCCGAAAGATAGTATTTTAAACGACAAGCAGGACTGATATGACAAAATGATAAACTGCAATTAAGAAGATTTAGCGGTTCTATTTGTCTAACCACAGTACCAATATTAATCTGTTTTTTTTCTATTTTTAATTTAATGCCACCATTTTTTCCTTGCTTGGTTTCGACATAACCTAATTTACTTAAATTATAAACGACTTTAACTAAATGATTTTTAGAAATTTTAAAATAATGACTAATATCTGCGATACTGACTAGCTGATCACCATTTACCGTGGATAAATAAAGAAGCACACGTATACTGTAATCGGTAAAACTTGATAATTGCACTGATTTTTCCTATCTACTTAAAAAAACTTATCATCTCACATTATAGGCAATATCAATGATTAAATTAACCTTCTTTTTATGACTAATTGAATTTTTATTACCAAGTTAAAAACTAAATTATCATGGTGTTATCCTCATCAACAAAATGAGGATAACTTCCAATTTAAGTTGTGTTATGCTGCGCAATAATTTAGTATTTGATTCAGATCTTTACTGACTTGAGAAGTCATACGAAGATCAAATTTATCTTGTAAAATAGTCAATATATTGTCGGTTAAAAATTCAGGCATTGAAGGCCCTGCATAAATCCCCTTGATACCAAGCGATAATAATGTCAATAATATAACAATGGCTTTCTGTTCAAACCATGATAAAACTAATGTTAATGGTAATTCATTCACGCCACATCCAAAAGCTTCAACCAACGCCAATGCTAATTGCACTGCGGAATAAGCATCATTACATTGCCCAATATCAATTAATCGAGGAATACCGTTAATATTGCCGAAATTTTGCATATTAAATCGATATTTACCACAACCTAAAGTTAAAATAACACTATCATTAGGGACTTGATTTGCCATTTCGGTATAATAATGCCGTTCACTTTTACTGCCGTCACATCCACCAATTAAGAAGAAATGCTTGATATTGCCTGCTTTGACTTGTTCGACAACTGTTGGGGCTACATTTAATAAAGTATTACGTGCAAAGCCGACAGTAATAAAATGCTCTAATTCCGTGTAATCAAATCCGGGTTGATTCAACGCACACTCTATAACGGGACTAAAATCATCTGTTTCAATATGCGTGACACCTGGCCAACCTACCATGCTTCGGGTAAAGATGCGCTCTGCATAGCCTTTAGTAAAAGGATTAATAATACAGTTAGATGTCATGACGATAGCGCCGGGGAATTTAGCAAATTCTGTCTGTTGATTTTGCCAAGCTGTACCGTAATTTCCAACTAGATGTGAATATTTTTTTAATTCTGGATAAGCATGAGCCGGTAACATTTCACCGTGTGTATACACATTAATGCCTTTATCTTGAGTCTGTTCTAATATCAAACGCAAATCATGAAAATCGTGACCAGAGACAAGAATACATTTACCTGCAACAGGTCTTGTATTGACTTTAGTCGGGATAGGATCGCCAAATGTATTGGTAGCGCCGGCATCTAACATTCCCATTACTTTATAATTCAATTGTCCTATTTGCATGGATAATTGAAATAATTTATTGATATCAGATGGATTATCACCAAGATAACTCATCATTTCATGATATTCGGTATAAATATCTTGGTTAAATTGCCCTAAAACTGCTGCGTGTTCCATATAAGCAGCCGCCCCTTTCAATCCATATAGTGCCAATAAGCGCAGTCCAATGACATCCTTTCCGACTTTATCTTGGTCTTGCTTCAACATGACTAAAGAAGAAAAATCCAATAATTCTTGCTTAGTTTTAGGAAAATTTAATTGGGCTACATAGGTTAACGCAGGTAAATGTTCATTAAATTGTCGTACAGCAACTTTGGCAAGCTGTTCTAATTTTTGAGAATAGATATCGGCTTCTGCAAGATACGCCAACATTCTGTCTGCATCAAAATTCACATTAGTTAAGGTTGAGAAAAATGTTTGTGCACACCATCTATCAATCTGTCTATCCACAATGTCATGTCTACGACAAATGGCAGCCCAAAATGAAACCTTTTGCAAACTGGCGACTAAAACATCTTGAAGATCAGAAACTTCTGCTGTTTTACCACACATTCCTTTAGAATAACTACACCCTTTTTCATTTGATTTTATTATTGTTTGCTCACATTGAATACAAAACATTATTACTCCTGTTTTCTTTCCTCTTACTAAAACAGGTATATAAAATACATGTTTAAAATAAAAAAGAAAAGTGAATTTACCAATTTAATTTTTTTAATAATCATGAAAAATTTGAACTTAATATTAAAACTAAGTGTCATGATCTAATCATGTTATGCCACATAGAAGATAGACAGTTTGATAAATACAATTAAGGAATATTAGAACGCTTCGCTTATCTTAAGCCTAGCTAGAATGTTGTCTGATGAATTCGATAAATATCGGTTTTTGAGCCAGATCGAAAATTTGCTTTTCTATTTATTTCTTAAATAAAAAATTAAAATCATTTACTTATTTTTACTTAATTCAATAAGTTACATGTAAAAACATCTAATATTAATTGTCAAAATAAATTTGATTAAATGAGAAAAATCAGAAATAATGCTAAACCGATTATTTTAATCATGCATAATAATTGATTAAGTATTAATTGATATTCATGTCATTATAAAAAAGGTGAATGACAATATACTTAGACGGGTAAGCAGTTTGTTATAAATACAAACCATAAAATATGACATCATGTATGGCTTTACTCATTGAACAGAGGATTCAAATTAATAAATGACATCAAATGTTAATGGAGTAAATATCCTTGGTTGTTCCTCAAGTTGATCGAACCCAGTCAAATGACAAGTAATTGTTGTTATTTAAGCATCAATTTAATGCCATTAAAATCAAAAAATAATCTCAACAATAAAATCTTAACCTAGCATGCGTTAATCTATTAAGGAATAGAGGTTAAAATCTTAAAATTAATAAAGTTTTAACAGGAAAGAAATATGTTTACTGATTCAAACACTAAACAAATAAGTTTTTGTTTTCATACCCAGAAAAAAAAATTTATAAAATGGAAAAAATTAGCCAAAAAAGCTAATATGACGTTATCAGACTGGATTGTAAAAAAACTTAATTCAGACATCGATATTGTATTACGGGACATTGTTCTTCCTAATGATATCGAAAAAGATGACAGATGGCTGATAAAACTAACCATACCTTCTGTGATAAAAGGTTATTGGGTCTATTGTTCAAGAGAAAGGAAAATGAAATTAGTCAAGTGGATCACCAATAAATTAGATTCCTAATAAGGAATTAATCAAGACCAACGTTTATAGAATAATTCTATAACGCAACGATAAGATTATAGAGAAACAGACTAAAATAAAACAGAAATATGATAAACATTGAGCGGTTAATCAATTTTTTTTAATTTTCTATTGACGTAGAAATTAAGATGGGTAAAATGCACTGCATTCGAAACGCATTTACTTTTAACGAATTCGTTTTGAGCCCGGGTGGTGAAATCGGTAGACACAAGGGATTTAAAATCCCTCGGCCTTTTTGGCCGTGCGAGTTCAAGTCTCGCCCCGGGCACCACTTTTATCTTTCTTTTTTTATCCTTCTCTCATCGACTTATTTTATCACTGTATTAACAATACCTTGTACGCATGTTATTACTAACCTGTATCAACCTTTTACTAAAAAACCTTATCAATCATTTAATTAAAGTTGTTTTTTAGTTGTCTAATAAAATTCAATTTTTAGATAAGTCAGATTCACTGCCAGAACAAAAATAATATAATCATCCATACTGTTTTAATGGATAAGTAGCTAACGGCAAAGTATGCTGAAAAAATAGCGCTATAATTGAACTTTTTGGTGACAAGATTAGTTTAGTAAGGAAATGTTATTGTCGTGACTTTTATCTATGATATTCACAAGTCTAAAATGAATTTTTGCTTAGAACGCAGACCCAAGATTTTTGGGTCTGAAGATTAAACACTAAATGAAGAACCACAACCACAAGTCGTTGTTGCATTAGGATTATCAACCACAAAACGTGAGCCTTGTAATCCTTCTACATAATCAATGGTACCGCCAACTAAATATTGTAAACTCATGGGATCGATAACTAACGATACCCCATTTTTTTCTATGGCTAAATCATCTTCGTTTACTTTTTCGTCAAAAGTAAACCCATATTGAAATCCACTACATCCCCCACCTGTGATATAAACCCTTAATTTAAGATTTGGGTTTTCTTCTTCGGTGACTAATGCTTTTACTTTATTCGCTGCAGCATCAGTAAAGTTAATTGGTAAAGCATTGCCCATTTTATTCTCCTACTGTCTTAATCTGTTTATTATATACTGTGTAAAAAAGAAATTACAAAATGAAAAATTCTATTATTTAAATTTTTGTTTAGTTGCTTGAAATAAGTTTGAAACTATGAATAAATACCACCATATTTCTTCAAAGAGAATTCAACATATGTTTACAAAATCATTAAAATCCGAAATATTCTTTCATCAAGCTTTATCCGTTTTACCTGGTGGCGTGAATTCACCGGTACGGGCTTTTAATGGCGTGGGTGGAATACCCTTATTTATTGAACGTGCCAACGGTGCTTATATTTATGACGTTGATGAAAAAGCCTATATCGATTATGTAGGTTCTTGGGGACCAATGATTCTTGGACACAATGATCCAGACGTGGCTGATGCTGTCATTCATGCAGTTCGTAATGGACTCAGTTTTGGTGCGCCAACCGAAATTGAAACCAAAGTCGCCAATTTGGTCACTGAACTTATGCCATCGATTGAGATGCTACGCATGGTCAACTCAGGTACCGAAGCAACCATGAGTGCAATACGCGTGGCACGGGGTTTTACCGGGCGTGATAAAATCATTAAATTTGAAGGATGCTATCATGGTCATGCTGATTATCTATTGGTAAAAGCAGGATCAGGTGCCCTTACTTTTGGACATCCAACGTCACCCGGCGTTCCTAATGATTTTGTTAAGCATACTTTAGTGTGCGATTATAACAACCTTGAATCAGTTAAAAAACAATTTGAACAATACCCAAATGAAATTGCAGCGATTATTATCGAGCCTGTTGCAGGTAATATGAATTGCATCCCTGCTAAAAAATCGTTTTTACAAGGACTAAGAACACTTTGTGATGAATATGGGGCATTGTTAATTATTGATGAGGTGATGACAGGATTCAGGGTAGCACTAGGTGGAGCGCAAGATTATTATGACATTGTCCCCGATTTGACTTGCCTAGGTAAAATCATTGGTGGAGGAATGCCTGTGGGCGCATTTGGTGGACGTGCAGATATCATGCAACAATTAGCGCCAACTGGACCAATTTATCAAGCTGGCACGCTTTCAGGTAATCCTGTTGCCATGGCAGCCGGTTATGCAACCTTAACCAAATTGATGGATGTAGGTATTTATCAAGAATTAGAGGAAAAAACCAAAACGCTAACAAATGGACTTTTATCCGCTGCCAGACAGCATAAAGTTCCTTTTGCGGTCAATCAAGCGGGTGCGATGTTCGGAATTTTCTTTACAAATGCTTCCGAAGTAAGCAGTTATCAAGATGTAATGAATTGTGATATTGAATTATTCAAAAAATTCTATCATCATATGCTCACTGAAGGTGTTTACTTTGCACCATCAGCTTTTGAAGCAGGTTTCATGTCACTTATGCACACAGATAAAGAAATCAATCATACTATTGATGCAGCAAGTCGTTTTTTTAGTAAGATAAGTTAAATTGATGACACAAAGTTTTTGATACCATTAGCGAATTAAAATATTAAACTATTAACATAGGTAATTAATTTATGGTTAATCCACTTAAAGAAGGTGAAAAAGCACCTCAATTTTCGTTGCCTGACCAAGATGGAGAGCTAATAAGCTCTAAAGACTTTAAAGGTCAACGTATGTTAATCTATTTCTATCCCAAAGCCATGACACCTGGCTGTACAGTTCAAGCTTGTAATTTACGGGATTGTGCTGATGACCTCAAAAAATATAATGTGGTAATCATTGGCATTAGTACAGATAAGCCAGAAAAGCTATCAAGATTTTCAGAAAAAGAATTATTAAACTTTACGTTACTTTCTGATGAAAATCATGAATTATGTGAAGCTTTTGGCACATGGGGTGAAAAGGAGTTTATGGGAAAAACCTATGACGGCATTCACCGTATTAGTTTCTTAATTGGGACTGATGGAAAAATCGAAAAAGTCTTTGACGATTTCAAAACCAGTAATCATCATGAAGTGGTTTTAGATTACCTCAAAAACCACTCAAAATAGATATCCTAAAAGCAGATTAACCTAATCTGCTTTTACTTTATCTAAACTATTTATCTCACCCGGATTTGGCCAAGCATTAATAATTGCTTTGACTAAAGTGGCGAGTGGGATAGCAAAAAATATTCCCCAAAATCCCCATAATCCACCAAATACAATCACCGCTAAAATAATAACTAACGGGTGAAGATTCAATTTTTCGGAAAACAGGCAAGGAACTAACAAATTACCGTCTAAAGCCTGAATAAGCACATAAAAGAACATCAAATACCCAAATTCTGGACTGATTCCCCATTGGAACAGTGCAATAAGAATAACCGGAATACTTGAAATAATAATCCCAATATAAGGAATCAGCACCGAAAACCCAACAATCACGGCCAATAATAATCCATAATCTAAACCAAAAAACCAAAATGGAATATACACGCTAACACCAAGAATAAGAATATGCAAAACATTGCCTACAATATAGTTAGCAATTTGCATATCCATTTCCGCGGCGACTTTATTTAACACACCTCGATTTTTAGGCAGAATACGGGAACAATATCCCCATATTTTTGCTTTATCTTTCAAAAAGAAAAACATCATAATGGGTACTAGCACGGCATTTATTGCAACTGAAACAAGTCCAAACAGGGAAACAATCGAGAATTGTAATAACGAATTACCGGTTTGCACGACTCTGCTAGTGATACCTTGAATAATAGAATCAAATAATCCAACATCAATCAATTCGGGGTAATGTTCTGGCAATGATGTCAAAAACTTATTAGCAAAATTGAGCATGTTTGGAATATTGGTTATCAAACTAATACTTTGTTGCCAAACTAAAGGTACCAGAATCATAAAACAAGCTAAAACAACAAGCAGAAAAATGAGTAATACAATGATAACCGCAAAAGTGCGTGGAATGCCCTTTCGATGCAAAAAATTGACTGGTGTATCAAGCAAATAGGAAAGCACAATTGCAATGAAAACAGGTAAAAGAATTTTATTAAAAAAATATATAATTAAAAACAGGAAGACTAAAACCACTATCAACGATACCACATGCGGATCACTGAATCGTCTTTTATACCATTCCACAAACAATTTAAACATTGCAAACACTCCTATTTTGCTGTTTTATATTCGATTAAGTTTTGATACGATAAACATAAGACCAATGGGTTTATCGTTTAAATCCACCTAAAATGCCACGAGTAATTCGTCGACCGATTTCATTGGCTACTTGACGCGTTGCGCTTCGAGCAACTTTCTGCGCAAAACCATCTTGCTGCCCACCTCTTGGACCTTTATGACCAAAAAACAGCGAACTTAACATATCTAACCAACCACCACTGGATTTCTCAGCTGGTTCTGTTGAATTATCATCATCAGCTGATTGAGTATTAGCTGAATTATCCAATGAAAATCCTGCTTTTATTTTCTCATAAGCGGATTGCCGATCGACAGTTTTAGCATATTTATCATAAAATAGCGATTGTTTAATAATCTCAGGAATTTTTTCAGGTGTAATTGGACCAATTTTAGAATTTGGAGCGATAACAAAACCCCGCTCGACCATATTAGGACGCCCTTTCTCATCTAAGAACGAAATTAAGGCTTCGCCGACGGCTAATTCCATAATCACTTTTTCAGTATCTAAATTAGGATTAGCTCGCATAGTTTGAGCTGCGGCTTTTACTGCCTTTTGATCTTTAGGCGTAAATGCCCTAAGCGCATGTTGGACACGATTGCCAAGCTGACCAAGAACGGTATCGGGAATATCGGTAGGATTTTGGGTAACAAAATAGATACCAACGCCTTTAGAGCGAATCAGTCTGACTACCTGCTCAATTTTTTGTAATAAAGCGGGTGTAATATCGTTAAATAGTAAATGCGCTTCATCAAAAAAAAACACTAATTTAGGTTTATCAGGATCACCAATTTCAGGCATATGCTCAAACAGTTCTGACAGCAACCACAACAAAAAAACAGAATACAATTTAGGTGAGTTATATAATTTATCGGCAGCTAAAATATTGATCATGCCTCGACCGTTGGCATCGGTCTTCATTAAATCTTGAATATCAAGCATAGGTTCACCTAAAAAATATTCAGCCCCTTCTTGATCAAGCGATAATAAACTGCGTTGTATGGCACCAATCGACGATAAGGAAATATTGCCGTATTCAGACGTAAATTTTTTTGCATTATCACCAATTAACTGCACTAAGGCTCGTAAATCTTTAAAATCCAGTAATAAAAGATTATTGTCATCGGCAATTTTAAATACCAGTTGTAATACATCTGATTGAATATCATTAAGATTTAATAATCGTGCTAATAAAATTGGACCAATATCCGAAACGGTACTTCGCACCGGAATCCCTTTTTCGGCAAACACATCCCACAGTTCAATGGGCGAGGCTTCAGGTTGCCAATCAGTTACCCCAATGCTTGTTAGTCGTGCGTTAAGTTTATCTGTTAAAATCCCTTTCTCACCCAAACCGGTTAGATCCCCTTTAACATCAGCCAAAAATACCGGTACACCAATATGAGAAAAACTCTCTGCCATTTTTTGAAGCGTTACTGTTTTACCGGTACCTGTTGCACCAGAAATAAGACCATGACGATTGGCTAATGCGCTGATAATAGATAAATCCTTGCCATTGCTTTTGGCTATAACGATAGATTCACTCATACATTAAATCCTCATTAAATTGCTATTAAAACAATCAGTAATATTGTAAGCTAAGAATGCAATATCGATGATTTAACCATTCATTAGCCAACATAAGGAGCCACTATGTTTCCAGAATATCGAGAATTAATTTCAAAATTAAAAAATACAGATTTACGATTTCAAAAATTATTTGATCAACATAATGCTTTGGATCAAAAAATCAAAAACATTGAGTCAGGTATTGAAATCGACACATCCGAAACTATCGAAAACTTAAAAAAACAGAAACTTAAACTCAAAGATGAAATACACACAATCTTAAAAAATCAGGCATAAATACGGGATAAAAAACATCAATAGCGTATTAGTCAATCGTTATTCAATAAATTTGTGCTTAGAAAACAATGTTGATGTCGGTGCTTTTATCAAAGGCAATAAATATAAATAAACCCCAAACAAGGGGTTTATGATGATAATGGATAAAACAAAAACTAAAAAATTTAACAATAAAGCGAATTTTTACTTGTTTATTGTTCTTTTGTTGTTCTTTTTTTACGATTTTTAATCAATACGATAATATTTTTATGTGGAGTTTTCATATTTTAATTTCCTCTTTTTGTTATAGTTATCACACCACGAAAATGTATGGAATTTTTAAAGAGTGACTAGCAATATCCTTATCAGGTATTTTGTATAAAATACTCACCATTTCCAATAATGGTAGTTACTTTAGCATAAATTAACGGTATTACCAATTTTTTTGGTTATTTAGTAGGCGACTTCCATATCGCCTACTTGCGTTACCAACAAATTTAGAACCATTGCCCAAAACGTTTTATATAAATTCGTTTCATTAATTGCGCAACAAAACAATAAGATAATAGTGTGGCAATTAACCATGGGAAATATGACCAAGGTAAAGGTGCAAGACCAATCAAACTTCCTATTGGTGAAAATGGAATATAAATACCTACGATCATTATCAATAAAGTCATCACAATGACCGGGAATGCTGCCGTACTTTGAACAAATGGAATTTTTTGTGTTCTTAACATATGCACAACTAAAGTTTGTGAAAGTAATCCTTCAATAAACCAACCCGAATGGAATAATGATTGTACTTCGATACTATTTGCACTGAACACAAACCACATTAACGCATAGGTAGTAATATCAAAAATAGAAGATGTTGGTCCAATCCAAATCATAAATCGTTTGATATTTTGCGCATCCCATTTACGAGGTTTTTGTAAAAATTCATCATCCATTTTATCCCAAGGTAATGATAATTGTGAAATATCATACAATAAATTTTGGATCAACAGATGAATTGCTAGCATTGGTAAAAAAGGTAAAAATGCACTGGCAACTAACACCGAAAAAATATTACCAAAGTTTGAACTGGCAGTCATATTCAAATACTTCATAATATTACCGAATGTTTCTCGACCGCAAATTACCCCTTCTTCTAACACCATTAAACTCTTCTCAAGCAAAATAATATCCGCTGATTCTTTTGCAATATCGGTTGCGGTATCCACCGATATACCAACATCGGCGTCACGTAATGCAGGCGCATCATTGATACCATCGCCTAAAAAGCCCACTGTATGACCATTTTCTTGTAATAACCGGATGATTCTTGATTTTTGTAAAGGTGTTAATTTAGCAAAAATAGTACGTTGCTCAATTTGTTCTTTGAGTTTATCATCATCCATTTTTTCAATTTCGGTACCCAGTAAAGGCGTTCCTGGCTCTAGCCCCACTTCACGACACACTTTTATAGTAATAATTTCATTATCACCGGTTAAAACTTTTACCCCTACACCATGTTCATTTAACGCAGAAATAGCTTCGTATGCGCTCTCTTTAGGTGGATCTAAAAACGTTAAAAACCCTCGAATTGCAAGGTCAGTCTCATCTTGGACACTGTATTGCGTTTTTGTTTGTGAAGCAGAAATATTTTTTAATCCCACCGCTAAAACTCGGAATCCTTCTTTATTGTAGTTATGAGCAATTTCGATTAACTCTTGTTTGCGATTTTCATCTAATGGCAAATATTCACCGTCTTGATAAACATAACTCGAAATAGACAGCATCTCTTCAACGGCACCTTTGCAAATCATCAAATGATCATCATTACCATTTTGCACCACCACCGATAAACGACGACGAACAAAATCAAATGGCAATTCATCGATCTTTTTATAAAGTCCAACCCCGACTTTTTTAACACTGGTTTTCTCTTCAGTGAAACGGATGATGGCTTTATCCATCAGGTTTTTCATACCACTTTGATAATAGCTGTTTAACCAAGCCAGTTCTAATACAGCAGGGTCAACTTGACCATGGCTATCAAGATGATGTTCAAGGATAATTTTATCTTGTGTCAATGTTCCCGTTTTGTCGGTACATAAAATATCCATTGCCCCAAAGTTTTGAATCGCATTAAGACGTTTAACAACAACCTTGCGTTTAGCCATTCCAACCGCACCTTTAGCCAGATTAGCACTGACAATCATCGGCAACATTTCAGGCGTTAACCCAACCGCTACCGCCAAAGCAAATAAAGCCGCATCGCCCCAATCCCCTTTTGAAATACCATTTATCACAAAAACAATGGGTACCATAATAAGCATAAAACGAATCAGTAACCAACTAACACTATTCACCCCCCGATCGAATGCTGTTTCAGCACGGGAACCAACAATGGATTTCGCTAATGACCCAAAATGCGTGTCCGCACCTGTGGCAACAACAATTGCCTTAGCTGTACCACTTACCACATTTGTTCCCATAAAACAGACATTATTCACATCAAGAACATTATCTTTATCAATATCCGATGCATTAATTTCATCCGTTGTTTTTTGTGAAACAGCACCTAAAGTGTCATATTTTTCAACAGGTATAGACTCACCCGTCAATACCGCTTGGCTAACAAAAAGATCCCGTGATTCAATTAAGCGTATATCCGCAGGAATCATATCCCCTGCCGACAAAAAGACGATATCGCCGGGCACAATCTCGCTTAACGGAATTTCAAAATGTTCAGGATTCATATCTTTATGCGGACGTCTTAATACCGTTGCTGTTGTTCGAATCATCGATTTGAGCGCTTCAGCGGCTTTATTAGATCGAAACTCTTGCCAAAAACGCAATAAACCACTTAATGAAACCATGGTTAAAATGATAATAATACTGGTTAGATCGGTTTCTTCTCCCTTTTGTAAAGGTAACCAGAAATCGGTCACAAAACTAACCACCGCTAAAATAAGTAACACAAAAATAAATGGATTATTAAACGCCATTAATAATTGCATGAACACTGAAGGGACTTTTTCGCGGGCTACTTCGTTTTTGCCATACTCTTCTAATCTAGATTTTGCATTTTCTTGCGTTAAACCGGACAAGCTCGATTGAAATTTAGATAAAATGCTATCTAAGCTATGTTGAGCTTCATGAATTGCTTTAATATCTGAGCTTGTTTGTGAATTAATTTTTGAAGTGTTTTTGGTCATCTTATGTACCTATATTCTTAATTTTTTGGACAAAAATATGCCTACTCACTGTTAAAAATAACAATAAGCAATATAACTGATTGAACAGCTAAGACTTTAATGCCACAGCATGACCGCACTCAAAGCGATGGCTGAGCAAAAAATAATTTAGCGAGATAATTTAATTAAGAATTAGATACAACTCGGTGGTTCTAAATGTTTTTCTGAAAAAAGTAATGAACACAACATTAAGATGTGCGCAGCATGATGTTTTGAATTTGTGTGATAGCGTGTAAAAAATTGCATATCGTTCACCGTTACCGTTTGATCACTTTCGGCGTGTGAACTGAAAAAATGATTATTTAGACAGGTTCATTAACCGATAATGATTTGTGTTTGAATACATCTCCCCATATATGGGGTGACCCGATTGAGCGTCCATAGTTCTCCTGTAAAATTGAACTCAACACTTTGTATTTCAACTTTTCTTAACCCTCATTTTTAACCACCTAATAGTTAAAAAAGTAAGAAAAGCTCAAAGGCGGGCAATTTATACGCCTTTAGCCAAAATAAGTCAATCAATAATCCTTTAAAAACGTCATAACAGCCTAAAAACAGCACTTATCGCCCCAATCAATACTTTTTTTGTATATAAATAATACACACAAAACTTAATATCATTTACAATAACTAATACTGTTCAACGCAAGGAAAACGAAAGTGGAACTCATAACATTACTCGACACTAATTGGTTAAATTTCTTGATCATTTTCGCACTTTCATTTTTGTGGTTTTTCAATCGAAAAAGATCATCCAATCAATACTTTGATAATATCATTAAATATGCCGATATTTTAGAAAAGACACCTAAACCAAAATACCAAAAGGATTATTTGAATAATATTAAAAGTAAACTTCTTTGGGACAAGGTCTGTTTTTATCAAACCGGTGACATGAATAAAGAAAGAATCGCTATTTCGTTAATTAATGCTGACATTAAAAATGTTATCAATTTATTACAATTAAATTCACTAACCCAATATTTTTGCATCAGACAAAATAAAATAACACCAGTCAATCCTTTTTTAGTTAAAGAAGTTATCCTACTATGTGTTGGGTTTATTCTCGCTTTTATTATGGTGATATCGAATCTTGATACCGTTTTTAGATCAAGTTCAATGATTAATATAATCATTGCCGCGATAACAATTTTTATTATTTTACTGATTGCAACTCAGTTCGCCATAGCGCCTTTAAAAAGGCTTAATACCTATCGATTGATTTTGAAAGACGACACTTTTTTAAAGCGGGCTAATGACCAACTAATTTGCATCATTCAAGAAAATAATAATAGTAATTCTAGTTTTGAATAATCCATGATGAATAAAGAAGATTCGAATCAATCATAACCCAAATTCGAAAGCTTTATGTGCTATGGTAATGAAGAAGGCGACAAATCTAGTCTTCACGTCGCCTTATTAGTTATATGGTGACTAAACACGTATATTTAAACGGGCATTTTTAAGCTGCTCTACAAGTTCAAGCAATGATTGATTTAACTGATTCATAAATTGTTGATAAGAAAACGCCTTTTTACTGATCTCATCTAATTGTCGTTCCCAATGCGCGGTCATATCGGGGATAGACATAATATCCGGTAACGATAAAATTAACTTACGTCCAACAGGAGTGGCACGAATTGTTTTGCCTTGTCGAGTTAAAAATTGACGTTTAAATAACAGTTCTATTATTCCTGCTCGAGTTGCTTCTGTGCCTAAACCATCGGTTTCTCGCAATATTTTTTTAATCTCTGGATCTTTAACAAACCTTGCAATGCCTGTCATTGCGGAAAGTAAAGTTGCATCATTAAAGGGCTTAGGGGGCTGTGTTTCTTTACTGATAAGTTCAGCATCGATACACTGTACTGCCTCCCCTTTTTTCACTAATTTAGTTAATAATCCATTATTCGCTGAGTCTTCATCGGCTTTATCAACTTGTAAAGATTTTGTTCCATACAACGCTTTCCAGCCTGCTTCAAGCATTTGCGTTGCTCTAGCTATAAATTTTCCACCTTTGATATCAACATCAATTTGTAATTCAGCGTATTTATATACCGGATAAAATTGTGCTAAATATTGGGTTGCAATCACCTGATAAACTAATTTTTCATTATCCGATAAATTGTCCATTTTAGCCTTGCGCTGTGTTGGAATGATGGCATGATGCGCTTCAACTTTTTTATCGTTCCAAACTTTTGTCCGCAAACTAAAATCAGCATTTTCAATAGCAGGCTGCAAATCCGGGCAATTATTTTCCATTGCTAATTTTACACTGATTATTTGGTTAAGATGCTCTTCGGGTAAAAAACGGCAATCGGATCTCGGGTAAGTGATCAATTTATGCTTTTCATATAATGACTGGCAAATATCCAGTACATCTTGTGCACTTAACCCATTTTTTTTTGCCATCTCGATTTGGAGAGCGGATAAATTAAATGGCATAGGTGGTGCAACTTCTTTCTTTTTGTTACTAACTTTTTCAATAATGCCGGTTTGATCTTTAATTCTTTGACAAACATTTTCGGCTAATGCTTTAACTAAAACTCGCCCTTCTTCATCTTGATAAGGGGCGCAGGCTTCGCTGGGTTGCCACTTAGCTTTAAATAGTTCATTATGCTGAGTTTGAAGTACAGCAAAAACTTCATAAAACGGTTTCGCAACAAACTTTTCAATATCTAAATCACGCCTGACCACTAAACCAAGAATAGGCGTTTGTACCCGCCCAATAGATAAAACCCCTCGATACCCACCTCGTTGCCCCACCA
This sequence comes from Gilliamella sp. wkB308, assembly GCF_001690185.1. Classification (GTDB taxonomy): domain Bacteria; phylum Pseudomonadota; class Gammaproteobacteria; order Enterobacterales; family Orbaceae; genus Gilliamella; species Gilliamella apicola_I. Next base: position 30,488 of record NZ_LZGN01000022.1, on the reverse strand, counting down.
GCGTACAAAGACGACTCATATTAATGCCATACAACCAATCAGCACGGGCTCTTGCAAGCGCTGACGTAGAGAGCGGAATAAAATCTTGATTACTGCGTAATTGTTCAAGCGATTTTTCAACTGCACTGGCATTTAAATCACTAATCAAACAACGCTTAATTGCTTTGCGTTTATCGGGTGTAAGTTGACAATAATTTAAAACTTCATCAACTAATAATTGCCCTTCTCGGTCTGGATCGCCTGCATGAACAATCTGATCGGCTGATTTAATTAGCTCGACTAAAATATCAAATTGGCTTTTTGTACTCCCTTTTGGTATCAAGATCCATTTTTCCGGAACAATAGGAAGATCATTAATCACCCATTTTTTAAAGCGATCATCATACACTTCTGGGGTGGCTTGTTCTAAAAGATGTCCGATACACCAACTCACAATATCGCCATTAGCGGCTTTGATAAAACCCGTTCCTTTTTGATGCGGTTTAGGCAAAACATCAGCAATAGCCCTAGCTAGACTGGGCTTTTCAGCAATAAACAGACGATAAGATTGATTAGATTGCATAATTATTAGTCTTAATCATAAATTTGAAACAAAATAAGTTTGATAGGATGATTTAACGCTAAAATTTAAATGATTTAATATCTTTAAAGACAATGCCTTGTCAGCATCCCTACAAGGCAGAATGCGACAATAAAGATAAATTAAAATAAGTTTGTCTAAACACATCAAACCTTGTTCTTTTCGACTTTTTTGCTTTGTCGTGTACCATTCAATCTTAAAACCAGTGTGAAAGGCCAAATACGGTAAGGCTCCATAAATTATCATATTATCCTTTAAAATTTCCAATCCTGCTGAGTCTGTTATTAATGCTCAATAAGATTGAAAATTGTTACATAAGTCTTCACTCCATTCAAGCGCAATAATTTACAGAAAACCAATCTCAACAATAAACTCAAAAATAACCTATCTATACAATGCATTAAAAGAATAAAACTAAGCTTAGCCTGCTTAAGTAATTCTAATGCCCAATAAGAGCCGTCATTACTTACTATGTTATCGTAAGGCTGAAATCAATTAAGATTGCAGGCATAAGACTTATAACCTTGCTAATAGATCGTCAACAAAACGTGATAAAGCTTTTAAAATAGCATTTAATTGATCAATTATGTTACAAAATTCAGCTTGATCATTTTTTAATTACCGTGATTTTAAAACGTTTTTTACCACCATTTTTTGAACTTAAGCCAAATGGCAGAAACAATAGAAATAACAATAAGAATCAAGATTAAGCCAACGAAAGACCAAGGATGCTCACTAAACGGAATTCCGGCAAGATTGACACCGAGTAAGCTAGTTATAAACGTGATTGGTGTAAATATAATGGTAAATAGTGACATTAAATAGATTCGCTTATTAGTCGATTCTGCCAAAAAGCTATTGATTTGCTCCATAATCGAGGCAAGACGCAATAAGCAACTATCGATATCTGACACATAGTGACTTTGTTGATTCGAAATATCATGCAGACGTTGGCGATCGTTATCATCGATCCAAGAAATCCTTTCTGTTGAGATTTTAACAAAAATATCCCGCTGCGGTGATAATAATCGACGAAGTATGATCAACTGTTTACGTACTCGACCAATTTCTTTGTGTGAAAGGATTCGTTGATTTAATACTAAATCTTCAAGTTTAACAATTTTATTATGCACACTATCAAAGGACAAATTGACTTGATCACTAATAAGTTCAGATACTTGAATTAACCAATCAGCAACATCAACAGGCCCTATCCCTTTTTCTAAATTATCTTTTAATTGGAAAATCGCATCGATTTGTTGATGTCGTGTCGAAACAATTAAATTATCGGTAATGTAAAAACGGAAGGTTACAATCGGATCGGGTAATTCATTTGGTGTATAATTCACGCCCTTTAAGACAACTAAAATACCCGTATCAAAACGAATTTCTTTTGATATTTGGTTGGGTTTAATTAACTCATTTTTCACTAAATCTGGTATCAATTTGGTCTGATTAATCCACTTAATCGTTTCGGATTTAGCAAAATCCAGATGGATCCAACATGGCTTTTGCACCGTCGCTTGGCAATCATTACTTAAAGGATTGGCTTTACCTTTACCATCAAATTGACAACTAAAAACAGGTTTTGCTGATATAAGATCTGAAACAGGAACTGAATTTTCACTATTTTCATTCGTCATTATAAGCCCCATTTGTTAAGTTTTCTTAATTATATACTGAAATTGCTTAAAAATGGAGCGATTGATTTACTTAATTTATCAAAATTAAGGCATTAAATAGAGTTGCGGAACCAAAGCATTACTAGGGTGCGGAATAATCCCTAATTCAACCCCATACCATTGATTGATATTTTCAACAGTTAATACTTCAGCAGGTGCACCTTGCTTAACGATTTTTCCCTGACTAAGAAGCAATACTTTATCCGCATACAAGGCAGCCAAATTTAGATCATGTAACACACAACACACTGCCAGTTGCTGTTCTCCAGCGAGTTGTTTTAATAATCGCAATGTATGTTGCTGATGATACAGATCTAATGCTGAAGTGGGTTCATCTAAAAAAAGTAGCTTTTTAGTTGGCTTTTCTTGCCACAATTGGGCCAAAACGCGAGCCAATTGTACACGTTGCTGTTCTCCGCCTGACAAGCTACGGTAATCACGATTAGCCAACTTCAAACAATCAGTTTGTTGCATAGTTTCGTGAATGGCTTGCTCGCAATGAAGTTTACCGTAAGGTGCTCGCCCCATTGCCACAACCTCTTTTACCGTAAAAGGAAACGTCATCTGGCTATGCTGTAACATAACCGTTCGCACTCTAGCTAATTGCTTAGCAGACCATTGTGTCATCGCTTTATCAAAAAGATAAATTTTGCCAGATGATGGTGTCTGATAACCCGTTAAAAGCCGTAATAAAGTTGATTTACCTGCACCATTGGGACCAATAATAATGGCAATCTCGCCAGCTTGAATATCTAAAGACACATCATCGATTAAACACCGAGTACCACAATGAAAAGTTAAGTTTTTTGCTGTCAACATCGTTAAATTATACCCGTTATTTGTGCCTTAAAATGAGCCAAAGAAAATAAGGTCCACCAATTAAACTTGTCAATAACCCTACCGGTATTTCAGTAGGTGCAACAACCGTTCTTGCCAGAGTATCGGCAGAGAGTAATAAGCACCCACCTGCCAATGCCGATGCAGGCAATAACACCCTATGATTAGCCCCAATACGTAATCGAATCATATGAGGAACCACTAAACCAACAAAGGCAATAATGCCACTTACTGCTACCGATGTACCGATTAAAATAGCACTAAGCACCAACAAATATTGCTTAATACGAATAACATTAATACCTAAATAGTGCGCATCTTCATCCCCCAATTGCAATATATTGAGCTGATGAGAAAGTACCAAAATGGCTAACAAAGCAGGGATAATTAACGAAGTAGCAACTAACACTAATTCCCATGACCCTTTACCCAAATGCCCCATTGACCAAAGTGAAATTTGGCGTAATTGTGCTTCATCACTAACATAACTCAGGCACCCCATTACTGCTCCGATAATGGCATTGATTGCTACACCCAACAACACCATTTTAGCCAAATTACACTCGGCATGAAGACTATACAGATAGATCAGGAAACAGATGAATAAACTACCCAAAAAAGCAGCAAACATTTTTCCGTATAGCATCATAATTGGTGGAAAGATAGTCGGAAACAAAATTGACAAACCAACCAACAAACCGGCGCCACTACTAATGCCCAACAAACCGGAATCCGCTAAAGGATTACGAAATAATCCTTGCATAACAGCGCCTGAAGTTGCTAGTGCCATACCGACAATCACTGCTAATAAAATACGAGGTAAACGTATATTCAACCAAATATGCATCAATGGATCATCAAATGATAACGACAGTAACTGAGAAATTGGAAATGCTAACGCCCCCGTATTAGCTGATAAAACCATTAAAACTAACAAAACGGTAAACAGTCCCCATAACAATGAACGATGACTATAACGTTGCACTCACTATCCTCGCTAAAAATATGGATTTAATTACATTCATGCTATTTTAATGTTCAAATTTAAGACTTGGATCAATAACAGTATAAGCTTTATTATCAAGTTGCTGATGCGCTATTTTATCAATAATGACTTTCGCTAAATCAATACGATGAATCAGACCATGTACCTCTTGCTGAAAATAACATTTTGCATTACCTGTTAGTTCGCCATTTTGCAGTCCACCCGGTCTTAAAATAAGATATTGTAGCGTACTAGTTTGTAACCAAACTTCCGCTAACGATTTTTCACGTACCGCATGTCCAAACGCTTGTTTAGCTCGCAGCGACAATGTTGGCCATGTGTCACCACAACCTAATGATGTGACTAACACCATCTGCTTTATATTGGCTTGTTCAGCACAATCAATAATAATGCGTTGTGCTAGATAATTTCCGGTTTCTCCACCTAGTGTTGAAATAATTGTAGCGTCAGAACCGGCTAATGCACAAAGTTGGCTAACCATGGATGAGTCGGTCGCATCACCGACGTGACATTCAATACCTTGCTCAGTTAACTGCTTGGCAAAAGTTTCATCTCGTACCAATGCAATACAACGCCAACTTGGTTGGCACTGTTTGACTAACTGACAAATCTGATAACCCGTACCTAATTTTGGACTGACACCAAAAACTAATATTGTTTTCATGCTATTATCATCTCAACATTAGTTAATTTTATTTGCTAATGCTCTAAATTTTTCTAACTGATCCTGTTTTAACTGATGTTTTTCATCACGACCCACAAAAATTTTAAACATCGATTGTCCCATATGATTAAGAAAAATCATTGATGCTGTCGACATTTTCATGAATTTACGTTCAATAAAAGCAATATATTGACAATGTTCAGCTTTAATATGACCACTTAATCCTTTTTGATGACGTAGATTGAAATATTTTTGACTATGCGAACCTGGCGGTAATTCACCTGAAATCTCAGCAATCACATCACCGGTATGGATCAAAAATAGCACATCTCCCCAAGTTGTCACTTCATCCCAAATCATGTCAAAATAAGAACCATCAACAATTTTCGCATCCGGTAAAGCTTGAATAACTTGCGTCAAAGTCACTTGATGATCTTGAGCAATTTTTTCTAATAACTCTTCTGGATTAGTTTGCATATAAGTTGAAAGATTACTGAGATGAGTTTGCTTATCTACCATGTTAATATCCTTTAATGATGTGAAATAGGTTGATTATGTTTCTTTTCAGAATGAGCCCCAGGCATAACAGGATGACCTTTCATTGCTTGTTTAGCCTGTGCCATTTTATTTTGTAATTCAATATGTTCTGGATTGTTCAGTTGTAACAACAACTGCTGTAAAGCTTGTAAAATATTACTTGACCAAAAACGACCAGATAATGTCAATCGTAAACAATGCTCCTCATCTTGAAGTAAACCAACTTGATGCCACTGTTTAATCAAAGGATCAAATAAATCACTATGGTCAGTCAATTTAATTAGATCCACTCGACCTTTCTCAATACCTGCTTGTAACTGATGTAACCAATCACCTAATAATGATTTACCTGTTAACATCATTAAGGGTTTTTTGCCCTGATCAAGTTGCGTATAATACTGGTTTAGGTCACGATGAAGCATGTATGAATGGGTATCTAATTTACCACCGGCACACGACCCAAAGCCAAAAAAATGCGAACCTTGCTTAATCAAAAAATTGTACAAATTACGTTCACGGCTGGTTTTAGCCCAATGCGCATTGGTCAAATGAACCCACCCTTGTTTAGCTAAAAACTCAGCGCCTTGATGATAAAAATGACATTTATCACTTATTGACGGCAATTGAATACGGTTATTTTCTACGCCTTTAGCTAACGGTGTAGTAGGAAGTAAATTTAATGAATAGAGATCAACACCATCTAACGGGAGATCATTGACGATTTCGAGATCACGTTGCCAAGTTTCAATAGTTTGATTAGGTAAACCAAACATCAAATCACAGACTAATGCCACACTATCACGTGAAGCAATACGTTCAAAATTTTTGATAATTTCTTGTTCTGTTGATTGACGACCTAACTTTTGTCTGATTGTCGTATTAAAGGTTTGTATGCCAATCGAAAAACGATTAGCACCAGCCTCAATATAGCTATCCACTTTTTCATCATCAAAATCAGAAATACGCCCTTCTACCGTAATTTCGCAATCAGGTGCTAAAGGCGCATATTGTTTAAGATACCGGATAACGCGTGCTAATTGCCCGGCAGCTAAAGCCGAAGGGGTACCACCGCCAAAATAAATGGCATGAATGGGTGCTGACTGCATCGCTTTATTATTAATTTCGAGTGAAATTTCTTTCAATAAATAATCGATATAAGTACTTGTATCAAATTTACGCAATGGGTTTTGATAAAAACCACAAAATTGACAATGGATATCACAAAAAGGAATATGAACATAAATAAGACGCTTTCGACCGCGCAAATCAGCATTCTGAATTTCTTGCCAATTGTGTTCAATTTCGTGTGGGGCAACGGGTAAACTTGCTTGTAACGGCATAACAGCCCAGCGATCCTTAAAAGGAAGTGCTGAATTTAACGCATAAAAAGGACTAACATCTAAAGATTTCATAACTGCCATTCTGATTAAATATTCTGTAAAGATTAAATAATAATTATTATCATTTATCAATATATTTTATTATTTTTTTTATTAAACAATTGATAATTAGATAGATATTTTTATTTTTTCAATAAGTGATGAGATTCTTTAATGACCAATTTGAATCTCCTTTTTTCAATTTTTTGCCAATTTTAACAAAATAATCACTTATAATATTCATTGTTCTTACTCTATTTCCCCCCTAGTTTTAAACCGGCTATCCAACTAAAACGTAAAAATATCAGCGCACCCCTATTGATAATAGTTCTCATTTTCAATATAGTGTAATGCAACTGCATTTTAGCTATAGGAATTATGTAATGATTAAAAAAATTTATACAAACCTGAGTGTTATTTTACTTATGCTTACTTTGTCAGGTTTAATAAACATCAGTTCAGCTAACCAAAGAATTGTCATTGCTGGGGGCTCGTTAACAGAGATTGTTTATGCATTGGGAGAAGGTCAACAAGTGGTCGGTGTCGATAAAACCAGTACTTATCCGTCAACAACTCAGCATCTACCCCAAATTGGATATTGGAAACTGCTCAACATAGAAGGGATTTTATCGCTTAAACCAACGCTATTTATCGCCTTTAATGATATTGAACCCGACAACGTTTTAACACAAATGCATCAAGCTAACGTTGATGTATTGGCATTACCACGTGTCCCAGGCACAGTTGAATTACTTTATCAAAACATTGAAAAGATTGCTCAAAAACTCAACAAGCAACATGAGGGTAATCAATTAATTACCAGAATAAAAACCCAACTTTCCCAGCTACAAGACAAGATTAAAACGCATCCCCAAAAAACCAAAGTATTGTTTATGATGACAATGGGCGGAAGTAACGCCATTGCCGGTAAAAATACCACCGCTGACGCATTAATCACCATTGCCGGTGGAGAAAATCTTGCGACGCATAACAGCTATAAAAGCTACAGTGCAGAATCGCTAATTGCAATGAATCCTGATGTTATTTTATTAAACAGCCATTCCATACAACAATTAGGCGGTATGGATAAATTGCAAACAATAGCTGGCATAACCGAAACGTCGGCTTACAAAAATAATCGAATTAAAACCATTGATGACAGTTATCTTTTTGGCATTGGGCCACGAGTGGATGAAGTTGCAACCCAGCTTTATCAAATTTTTTACCCTAAATAATCAGTTGAAATTACATTAGATTATTTAGGCATAAAAGGCATTTAACAGTAAAGATAAAACAATCAAATACCAAGAAAGCTGTTTTTAACGAATTAAAAAAACATTTTATTTAGATTAGTAAGATTGAAGGTTAAACATGTTATACATTAAGAACTTAAAAAAAACGGGTACATTAGCTTTAGGCTTAACATTCGTAATGCCTGCCATAGCAACTGACAAACATGATGATGAAAAAATCAACGACATCATGACAGTAACAGCACACGAATCAATCAAACAACCGGGCATCAATACGGAAATATCTGAACAAGATATTCGTCGAGACGGAGGCAACAATTTTGGCACGCTTATGCGTTATCAACCATTGATTTCAGCACCAGGCAACATATCGGGTTCAGGTAGCGGTAAAAGTAGTTGGGACCGAGGGGGCTTTACTGGTTACAACATTCGAGGATTAGATGCTAACCGAGTTTCTATCGATATTGATGGAATGCCGCTTCCCATTGCACAAGGACGCGTCAACTCTGTCGGGCGAGCGGGTTTTGGCTCGTATGGCATAGGACGCGATTACATCGATACCTATATGTATAACAAAGTCGATATACAATCTGGCGCAACTTCGGTAAGTAATGCCAATAATGCACTTGGCGGATCGGTATCGTTTCAAACTAAAACCGCTAGCTATTACCTCTATCCGGGAAAAACAAGCTATTTTGGATTCCAAAACAATTATGACAGCACCGACAGAAGTTATCATCAAGGTATCACATTAGCAGGTGGTGATGATGAGCTTAACGGAATTATTGTATTCAGTCGTCGTGACGGACAGCAAGGAAGAAATTACGGAGACTCAATTAATAACTATCCAGAAAACAACCATTCAAATTCAATACTTGCTGGTTTCAGTTGGCAAATGACCGATGAGCACCAACTTAATACGACCATTGATTACAATAACAAAACCAAAAATTCGCATTATGATACATGGGACAAAAATGGTAAAAAAATTGAATCGCATGATAAGCAACGAAGTAAAAACAACCGCTTCAATTTGGCGATTAAAGATCACTGGACGCCAACCAATATTAATTGGATAGATAGCCTCACCACACAATTAAATTATCAACGTACTAATGTTTATGACAGCACCAATCTAAATCACACAACTAACGGTAAATACAATATTCAAACCAATTATAATACTAAAGCCTATAATTTTATTACCACTTTGCTTAAACAATATAATAATCAAAAAATAAGTGCAGGTTTAAATGGAAAATGGAGTGAAGACGAATCGCCATTTTATACTTCAGCCAAACCAAGATATGGCAAACTATTTCCTGACGGAGATTATACAAAACCTCAAGCTGACAGCCGCACTTACCAACTCGGTGGATTTATTGAAGATCGAATAAGCTTTAATATCAATGACAATCATACTTACTACTTGGTACCTGGCATCCGTGCTATTTATCAAAAAACAAAGCCACGTCATCTAGAAAATATGGCTGTCACCATTGCAGATGCATCTAGACTAAGCCAACAATATAAAAGTAACAGTGATTTTCAACTATTACCATCACTCGCTTTGATGTACGACATCAATCCTAATTTTACAGCTTACCTGCAATATAAGCGTAGCGCACAAATGCCAAATCAAAATCAACTTTATGGCTCTTATTTAGCGCATAGCACCATGTACGTACTGGTTGGTGATTCAAATCTTAAAACCGAAACAAGTGATAATTTCGAATTAGGCGTTAAAGGTCATCCTATGACAGGAATAACCTTATCAACGGCAGCTTTTTACAATAAATACAAAAACTTTATCGCTTACACTCGCTATAAAAAAGATTTTGTCGGAACCGGTAATCGACTGGTTTATCAAGCTGAAAACCGTGATAAAGCATATATCTATGGTGCTGAATTAAGCAGCGAATTTAATTTTGGCTCATGGTTCGACCAAGCTAATGGCCTAACAGCTAAATTTGCAATTGGCTACAACCAAGGAAAATCAAAATCGAGCTATTTAGGTGATAAATATATTGAAATGGACTCTATTGCCCCACTCAAAAGCACTATTGGTTTAGCATGGGATGATCCAAATAAGTTTTATGGAATTGCAATTAACGCAACTTTCCAAAAAGGCAAAAAAACCACCCCAACTTCACGGGAATCCTATAACAATGAAGGTAAACCTATTCCTGACTCAAAAGAAGAATATTTTAGAATTGCAGGACATGGTGTCATTGACTTAACCAGTTATGTTAACATCACCAAAAACGTCAAGTTAAGTGGCGGTATTTATAATCTTACCGACCAAAAATACTGGGATTATTTAAGTAATAACAAGTTATATCGTACATCCGATCGTAAATACCTCGACCTATTTACTGCACCGGGTCGAACATTCCAACTCGGCTTAGATATCGATTTTTAAAACAGCCTTGTTACTACATAACATTGACAACTAACCCGCTTGTGCGGGTTTTTTTATTAAAAAATGATTAATATAATTTAAAACTCTATTAAACAAAAAAAACAACAAATTAAATTGAACACTTATTAAATATATTTGATAATACTGCGCTTAATAAAGATTAATTATCCTATCGTTAATGACTACTCAACAGACAACCATTAATAAAACACAATTAATCAAATAATTAATTAAAAAAACTAAATTTTTCATAAATAAATAATCATCAAAAAAATATTACATGTAATATTTACATGTGATGTTTTTATGATAATATTGTTCACATTAAACACTAACAAAATCTTAACTAATTTTTATGAAAAAAATGAAAGAGACAAAAAGCTCGGCTTATTATCAGCAGCAGTATCGACAACGTCTGCGGGATCAGGGCTTAATCAAAAAAGAAGTTTGGATTTTGCCAGAAAATACTTCAAGGTTACTCGACATTGAAAAGCAATTTCGACAACCTTTGGTAATAAACAACCAGCGTTTTAATGATAAACAGGAATATAATGAAATGAAAAATAATAAAGTTTGGTTAATTACAGATCTTTATGATGAATTAAACAATTCTGAATTAGTTAAACAAGGTTCTGCAAGTATCGAAATCATTGATGGTGTTGATGCTTGTTTGCATATTATCATGCATGAATATGGTGACTTACCACTATTTTTAAGTGTATCAAATCAACAAATTATTGTTGAAGCGCTACTTTGGCCTGTTGATATAATTAAACAACAATCCCAATTCAACGAAGAGATTTTATGCACTCGTAAACTTTTCCCATTATCAACCATTGCTATTGAAAAAACGGGAGATGGCTCAGTTAACTATATTATGTATGGTGCGCTCAGTGCGACATCGATACTGAGTAATGTCATTTACGAATTAGAAACCTTATCTGATAATGTGATCAAAGCGACCGAAGCTTACGAACATTACTTTAATATTTAATTACAGAATAAATATCAACAATAAGGAGATTAAACAATGACCATTTTTAAAAAACTGATTACGGCAATACGAGGCGGTATTAACGAAGCCGGTGAATCCATTATCGACACCCAAGCTTTGCGCATATTGGATCAAGAAATACGAGACGCCGATGCAGAACTCAAACAAGCGAAAGAGTCGCTAGCTAACGTCCTTGCTCAACAAAAAATAACGGAAAAAGAAGCAAAAAGAGTTCAAACTCAAATTACTGAATACGAAGGCTACGCAGTTAAAGCATTAGATTCAAACAATGAAGAACTTGCATTAGAAATTGCCGAAAAATTGGTAACACTTGAAAACGAACATGATAACTACCAAAAACAAGTGACCTATTTTTCTGACAGTGTAAAAAACTTGCGTCAAACCATTTCGCAGACTGAAATTAACATTCGCAATTTAAAACAACAAGTTGATATTGTCAAAGCGACCGAAAGCGTGCAAAAAGCTCAAACTGCGATTGCTCAACGTTATGGAAGTTCGACCGCTAAATTACAAACGGCGTTAGATTCTTTAGAACGTATCAAAAAACGTCAGGAAAAAAATGCTGCCATTATTGAAGCAAAAAGTGAACTTGCAACAGCAGAAAATGAAAGTTCACTTGATAACAAGCTTGAAGCAGCAGGAATTAAAACAGGCAATCAAAGCGCGATGGCAATTTTAGCCAAATTAAAAGAAAAACAAACAAACTAAAATAGTTATTCATTTTTTAAATCTTAAAATTATAATTATAGCTATTTGGAAGAATGAAATTTAAGGAAATATAATGGATCTTTTCTGGGGAATCTTTTTTTCTTTTCCAGTCGTCATCTTTAGTGGACTAGTCACGATTTGCGTACTGTATTGGTTGGTTGCATCAATTGGCGTTTTGACGGTTGATTGCTTAGACATAGATTTTGATATAGATGTCAAACAACTATCAACTGATAATCCAGCTTCAGGATTTAGCGGTTTACTCATGAAGTTAGGATTCAACGAAGTCCCCATGACATTAGTCATTACCCTAATCTCTTTATTTGGATGGTCAATCTGCTATTTTTCTTTTCGTTTTTTCATGATACCAATTAGTCATTATGCGCTAATTTACTATTTATTAGGATTAATAATTTTTATAACTGCCTTCATCGCGGCGGTTTACTTAACCGCATTTACAATAAAACCTCTACGCCCTATTTTTAGCAAACTCAATACAGCCAATAGTCATCAATCATTATTAGGTCAAACTGTAGAAATCCGTTCCAGTACAGTCAGCGAAACCAAAGGTGAAGCAACGTATGAAGACGGTGGAGCAGGTCTAATCTTACAAGTTAGATGTAACGAATCATATCAATTCAAACGTGGTGATAAAGCCATTTTGCTAAGCTATGATAAAACAAATAATAGCTATGAAATTATTAGCCTCGACGAGTTTAATGGATAACAAAATTATTTTTTTGGAGAAAAACAAATCATGTCAATCAATCAAGATACAGTCATATTTTTCTTGTTAACAATCGGAATTGTATTCCTTGTTATTGTTGGATTTTTCTTATTATTTAAAGCATTTTATATAAAAGTGCCGCAAGGTACTGCACTTATTGTTAACGATATGACGTCAAGACCGAAGGTACACTTTACCGGAGCGTTAGTCTATCCCGTAATCTACAAAAAAGAATTTATGAAAATATCATTAATTACTTTTGATGTAGAACGTCGAGGCAAAGACGGATTAATCTGTAAAGATAATCTACGAGCAGATATCTGTGTAGCCTTTTATTTACGTGTTAACGAAACCACTGAAGATGTGTTAAAAGTGGCAAAATCGATCGGCGTTGATCGTGCGTCAGATCAAAAAGCGGTCAGCACCCTATTTAGTGCTAAATTTTCGGAAGCGTTAAAAACGGTTGGTAAACAATTCGAACTCGCCAAACTCTTTGAAGATCGGATGAATTTCCGTGAACGAATCATTGATGTAATTGGGAAAGATCTTAACGGATATGCGTTAGAAGATGTTGCTATCGATTACTTAGAACAAACACCAATTAAATCACTCGATCCCGATAATATATTTGATGCGGAAGGGATTAACAAAATCACGGCTATCACCGCTATTCATAAAGATGAAACCAACAAACGGGAAAGAGATCTTGAATTAGCTTTAAAGAAAAAAGACACAGAAACGATTGAAGCTAAATTAGAACTTGAGCGTCAACAAGCCGATGCCGAAGCCCGTCAAAAACGTGAAATTGAGACTATTCGAGCTCGTGAACAAGCTGAAACATTAAAAGTTCAAGAAGAAGAGCGATTAAAAGCCGAACAAGCAAGAATTCAATCGCAACAAGAAATTGAAGTTCGTGAAGAAAATCGTCTACGTGAAGTAGAAGTTGCACAACAAAACCGCTTACGTGCAATTGCCATTGAAGAAGAACGTGTGGAACGTGCTCGATCACTTGAAATCGTTGCACGTGAACGTGAAGTTGAATTACAACGAATCGAAAAAGATAAAGTTCTTGAAGAAGAAAAGAAACATATCGCTAATGTGATTCGTGAACGTGTTGCCGTTGAAAAAACCGTTGCGATTGAAGAAGAAAACATCAAAGAAGTACGTGAAGTATCCAAAGCGGATCGAGAAAAACAAACAACAATTATCGAAGCCGAAGCACGAGCAGAGCAAGAATTAGTCAAACAAGTTAAACAAGCCGAAGCGGATGAACAAGCATCGAAACATCGTGCGGTCGAACTTAGCACCATGGCACAAGCCGAACTTGAAGCTGCTGCAAAACAAGCCGAAGCGAAAAAACAACTTGCTCAAGGTATTGAAGCAGAAGAAGCAGCAATTGGACTTGCTGAAGCAAAAGTACGTAAAGCACGAGCTGAAGCAGAAGAAAAAGAAGGATTAGTCAAAGCCAACATTACCGCTGAAACCTTATTAGCAGAAGCAAGAGGAAATCAAGAAAAAGGATTATCTGAAGCTAAAGTCATTGAAGCGAAAGCGACAGCAACTGAAAAACAAGGTCTGACCGAAGCAAAAATATTGGAAGAAAAACTATCTGCTCAAGCACGTGGTGATGAACGCATTGGATTTGCTAAAGCCGCTGCAATGAAAGAACAAGGTCTGGCTGAAGCAATGATTATACGTGAACGCCTAACTGCTGAAGCAAATGGTTTAATTGAAAAATTCCAAGCAATGGGCACCATGAGTGAACAATCTAAAAATCACGAAGAGTTCCGCTTGGCACTTGAAAAAGGCTTTGAACAAGCAATGGCAGCAATTGCAGCGAATAAAGAAATCGCTAAAGAACAAGCAGACGTACTTGCAGCTGCATTTAGTAAAGCAAATATTGAAATTGTTGGCGGTAATGACAACTTCTTTAACAGCTTCTCTAAAGCCATTAGCGTAGGTAAAGCAATTGAAGGAACAGTTAACCAAAGCCCTGTTCTGCAATCTGCTCTACAATCAGTCTTATCACGTCTATCCGGAAATAAAGACATTGATATCAAAGACACATTAAAAAATACTGATTTAAAAGCACTAGCTAAACAATTTTTACCATCGGAAAGCAAAAAAGAAAGTGACAGCTAACCCAACTGCACATTATTGATAATGATTAAAACAACATTATCACTATCACCTGTTTTCGGTAAGGTAATAATAGCCTACCGAAAACAATCGCCTTTCTGGATAATGATCAAGAGTTAAAAATGGCAGAAATAGAACAAGAAAACGAACAACAAACAACACTCGATAAAGCGGTCGCCGAAGGCGGTGCTTATGAAATCCTTCGTAAACGTTTGACTTCGCTAGGACAAGAACTAAACCAAAAAACCGAAGCCCTAAATCAACAACGACTGACCGAATTTGGCAAAAGTGACATGTCAATTATCGGACGTATTCGCATCAGAACTGAAAATAACTGTATCGCCAGAGACATAGTTCGATTTGGTGATTGGTTACTTTTTGGTTACAACGTCTTTTTAGGATTAAAAAAAGAGACCAAAATCGAAGACGTATTCTCGCTTTATCAACTTGTTGAACGAGATGGCAATTACGAAGCCGATTCGGTTGATCTATCCAATACCTTTTTAAATATTGATCGCTTTGTTCAAGATTTTAATGAACTCTACACCTATTATAAAAATGCACAATTACTCCAATTAGTTGAACGAGATGGAAAGCTACTTGCCAGTTTCCAAATTGGTGAACGAGTCAGTGACATTCGTGTATTTCGTTGGTCAATATCAAGTGACAAAAAAACCATTGATTACATCGATAATCGTGGTGAACGTGATATTGCGCTACCACCTGCTTACGATTTTGAATGGATTGAAACCACACGTGACAATATCGTCAACGGTCGATTCCCGCATGTAAATATTTTAGATACTGTTTTTGTTGAAACCATTGGCGGTGACTTAACCATAAAATGTGAAAACAACACCAATGATGGGCTGGGAATCTACAGTGAAGAAGTACTCGACAAAAATCAATCCATTAACGATGCCAAAATTGAATACGCAAAAGTCGGATCCTTAATTCTGCTAAAAGTTTTACCGTATCGCGAAGAAAACTGGCGTTATTTAATTTATAACACCCTCACCCAAAAAGCCCAACGAATCGATTTTATTGGACAAGCCTGTATTCAGCTACCTGAAGATCATGGTGTGATCTTCCCTGGCGGTTACTATCTACAAAATGGGGAATATAAAACTTTCGATCAATCCATGTCGGGGATGCGATTTAGACGAATCAGACGTTCACCCAATGGCGAAGATGTCCTTTACATATTTTATGATCCGAGTTCTGGTCGTTTAGCACTATTTAACTACAATATGATCGAACGAAAACTTGATAATCCTATTTTAGGTCATGGTTATGCCGTGTTTGAAGACGGTCGAATGGTTGTATTTGAAGGTGAAAATAACGACCCGACTCGCGTTCATCCAATGCAAATTTGGCAAACACCGTTTTATAGTGACGAATTTGCAGCGACGCAACCAACTAACAATAGTTTTTTAGGCAAGATAGGCAATGCGGAACTAGTCAGAGGGATTTCAGATCTTTACTTTATTGCTCGTGAAATTGATAACCAATCGGTTTCATCCCAACTATACAGCAAACTAAGTGAAGACACAAAACGGTTATTTGACAGCTATTTTTGGCTCAACGACGAGAAAAATCTATCTTTTACGCCGGTATTACGTAACATTATACAAACGAGTGAATTAGTGATAGATGAATATGAAAAAGTGGAAAGCATACGCCGACAATCTGAAAGCGCCATGCGTGAAGCAATTTCAAACCAACAAGACTTATTGACTAAACTCTATCCCGATAGCTGGCAAGAAACACAACAATACGTAGATGCACTAAATGCAATTAAAATGCAGCTAGGTAGTTTAGTCACATTAAGAACTTACCGTTATATAGATTTGAATCAGATCGACATAATGGAAAAAGCCTTAAAAGAACGCCAATCTATCGTATCATTAGCGACAGCCGAATTTTTAGGCAGTGACAAAGCGCTCGAACCGTTCATCACCCAAATAGATGAAATTGAAAAGTATCTTACTAAAGCGGACACAGTCGCCAAGCTTATCGAACCGATAAAAACCGCTGACCAAATGTCTGAAAACTTAGATATGCTTTCACAATTAATGGCATCATTAAAATTTGATGACGTAACACTACAAACCAAAATCATTGAATCGATCGCCGAAGTTTATGCCAAACTCAATCAAACCAAAGCACGCATTAACCAAAAACGAAAAAATCTATCCAGCGTTGAAATGGTGGCGCAATTTGGTGCGCAATTCAAACTATTTAGTCAAAGTATTGCCAATGCATTAAGCTTAGCTACCACGCCAGAAAAATGTGACGATGAACTATCAAGGCTATTAGTTCAACTTGAAGAACTGGAAAATCAGTTCAGCGAAAGTGAAGAGTTTTTAAATGACATACTGGCAAAACGTGAAGAAATCTTAGAATCATTCGAAACACACAAACAAGCACTACTTGAAGATCGAACAAGACGAACGGAATCCCTACTGACTGCTGCTGATAGAATTTTAGACAGCATTCCAAGACGAACCGCTAAATTTTCAGATCAAAACGAACTCAATGCCTTTTTTGTTGCCGATCCTTTAGCGCTGAAAATTCGTGAAATAGTTGAAAAATTACGTGCACTTTTTGATAATGTCAAAGCTGATGATATTGAATCACGCTTCAAAAGTGCCAGAGATCAAGCAATACGTTCTTTACGTGACAAATCCGAAATCTTTGAATCGGGTGGAAATGTCATAAAATTAGGACCAAGACATAAATTTAGCGTCAACACACAAGAACTTGACCTAACCATTGTACCAAAAGAACATCATCTTTACTTACAATTGACCGGTACCGATTATCAAGAAAAAATAGACCATCCAAAATTAGAAAGTTATCAACCTTTTTGGACTATCTCGCTTGAGTCTGAATCGCCAACCGTCTATCGAGCAGAGTATCTAGCCTATTCGATCATCAATTCGGCGCTAAAAAAAGAACATGATTTAAGTTATGAAGATTTAATCAGCCAACTGAATCAACCCGAAATGTTAAACAAAACAGTACGGGATTATGCTGCCCTACGCTATCGAGAAGGGTATGAAAAAGGGATTCACGATCACGATGCGGTAAAAATATTATCGAAAATAGTTCCACTTGGTGAAGCCGCCAAACTACTCAGATACAATCCTTTAGCACGTAGCTTAGCGATACTATTTTGGTATCACAATCAAAAAAATGATATCGTCAGATTATGGCCAGAACGAGCCAAAACATGTAAGGATATACAAGCATTATTTGGACATGAAGAGGGATTAAAAAATCTACAACACGAAATATCGGTTGAACTCACTCAATTTTTACAAAAACAGCCAATCGACCATGAACCTTACCATATTAAACAGGCAAGCGAATACTTAAGCTATGTCTTAGCTGAAATACCGCAACAATTTACCTTAAGTAAATATAGCCATTCTTTATATGAAGGATTAAATACACGATTAGAAGAATCGCACATGTGGAGTGATTTTAATCAATCGCAATTAAATCTCAAAAAACGACTGGCTGACCGTTGGAATCTTATTGAAAGTTGGTTCAAAGGACTTTGTACCCTACCCCAATATCAAAAATTGAGTGAATACATTGCCGAAGCCACTTTACTATGCATGTTGGATAAAGAAAGTAACATCACTTTAGCAATAAGTGAAATTGAACTAGATATCACAGTCAATGATTTATTAGGTGAACACCCTTCAATTACACAAGGGGTGTTACAAATCAACCTTGACGACTTCTTTAGTCGCATGCGTAAACAATCACGTGTTGTTATTCCACAATTCCAACATTACCAAAGCCTGCGTCAAGAAGTGCTGGATGAACAACGTGAACAATTACATCTTGAAGAGTTTAAAGCTAAACCACTCAGTTCATTTGTGCGTAATAAACTGATCAACCAAGTTTATTTACCAATCATTGGAGACAATTTAGCAAAACAAATGGGGACCGTAGGTGAAAATCGCCGTACTGACTTAATGGGGTTATTACTACTCATCTCGCCACCAGGTTACGGTAAAACAACCCTAATGGAATATGTGGCTAACCGACTTGGCTTAATATTTATGAAAATTAACGGCCCGGCACTAGGTCACAGCGTATTATCATTCGATCCACAGCAAGCGCCAAATGCCACCGCTCGTCAAGAACTTGAAAAACTCAATTTAGCGCTCGAAATGGGTAATAACGTCATGCTTTATATAGACGATATTCAACACACTAACCCCGAGTTTTTACAAAAATTTATCTCGTTATGTGACGGTTCTCGACGAATTGAAGGGGTATGGAAAGAAAAAACCAAAACCTATGACCTGCGAGGTAAAAAATTCTGTGTCATTATGGCTGGCAACCCTTATACCGAATCGGGTGAGGTTTTCAAAATCCCTGACATGTTAGCCAACCGTGCAGATATTTACAACTTAGGTGAAGTTTTAGGTGGCATGGATGAAGTGTTTGCATCAAGTTACATTGAAAACTGCTTAACATCAAATCCAATATTATCGCCATTAGCACTGCGTGATCTTAATGACCTATATCAGTTTATCGACCATGCACAAGGAAAACCGCTTAACACCAACGAACTTAGCTATGCCTATAGCCAAGCGGAAATTAGCGAAATTGTAGCCGTACTGCGTCATTTACTGAAAATTCGAGAAGTAGTCTTTAAAGTCAATCAGCAATACATTATTAGCGCAGCGCAATCCGATAAATACCGAACAGAACCGCCGTTCAAGTTACAAGGTAGTTATCGAAACATGAACAAACTTGCTGAAAAAGTTTCTTCCGTAATGAATGATGAAGAACTCAATCAAATTATTGAAGATCACTACTTGGGCGAGGCACAACTGCTGACCAACGGCGCAGAAGAAAATCTGCTTAAACTTGCTGAAATTCGAGGTGTGTTAACAAAAGAACAAACTAAACGTTGGCAACAAATCAAAGCTGACTTTATGCGCAATAAATCACTAGGTGGTGACGAAGCGAATACCGGTAACCAAATTGTTACCCAATTAGCTGACTTAGTACAAAGTGTACAGGCATTAAAATTATAAAGTGGTTGTTTTATCAAAAAAGCGGAAATTTAATTTCCGCTTTTTCTTAGAGAATGATGATCATGAGTTAGTTAAGTTAAAATAAAATAGATAAGCAATTAAACCAGACAATAATTTGGGGATGGCTAAAATAACGATAAAAATATACAAATGAGTATTAAGCAAAACATATAACTTATATAAAGAAAACTCATTACATTATATGATGAAAGAAAAATTTATAATTCCGGAAAAGAATACATTGTAGTTATTTAAAAAACTTATTATTTGTATAACCTATTTTGAGGATCGGATGCAATCAAGTCCTGCAACCAAAAAGTTCTAAAATCATCAATGGAAAACCTTTTGATATTAGACACCTCGATTTTTCCGTCCCTATCGATATCTTTTCATCTAAATTTAAGGGTAATTATAATTAAGAATCTTTAGAAAAAATGACGTCTCCTTATGAGGATGAGGTATTTTTTTATATATGCCACAAGGTAGCAATGAGTTGAAGGTATGGTAACGATGAAAAAATTAATCAGAATATTTTTACTTAGTTGTTTTCTGTTTTCTTGCGGACAAGCACAAAAAACAGATAAACAAATAATTCAAGAAACTATCTATACTTTAAAAGTTACTTCCGGAAATCCGTATGAATCTTACGTAAATAACATGGTTTTGGAAAAAAATTATTTAGCAGGTTCGAGTGATAGTGAATTAATTATTAATGATCTTATATTAAAATCGGGAAAACAAAAATTACAAATTGTCTTATTACCAAATGTTGGAAATAAAACGGTAGATAAATTGGGTATTGATTACCTAACATTAAGTATTTATAGATATAATAATGGATATTCATCTTATTTAGAACAAAAATCGACTTTAATTTACGAATTTAAATTGGATGATCCACATGCAGAAATGCCACTAATCACCAAAGAATGGATTTTCAATATTGATGTTCCGTACAAACTAAAAAATTGGGAACACAGCATAGATTTGAGAAAAGAAAATGAGGATAAGTTACTTAAAGAAGTCGTAGATTATTATAACCATTTAGCTAATATAATTAATAAAGGCGATAAAAAATCTTTCTTGGCCATTATGAAAGTAAGAGATTCCGAAGTCTTTAAATCATTATATAATGATACTGAATTAATTAAAGAAGATGAACAATATATAGACAATAGATTATCTAAAAGTATAGGAAATATACAACCAATCAAAAATTATAATATTATGTTTTATGGAAATGGAAGAATAGTGACATTAGAAGACAAAAAAGGCGAAACTCCGCTGTTTGCAGAAGATAAAAATGATATTTACTCATATCA
Source organism: Gilliamella sp. wkB308 (assembly GCF_001690185.1). Taxonomy (GTDB): domain Bacteria; phylum Pseudomonadota; class Gammaproteobacteria; order Enterobacterales; family Orbaceae; genus Gilliamella; species Gilliamella apicola_I. The sequence continues at coordinate 9,151 of NZ_LZGN01000022.1, read as the reverse complement.
AATCTATCTCCATCGCCCTTATCCTAATGCACCATTAGAAGTAATAAGATAGGTAATCATGACAAAATTATATATTTTTACTTTTTAGTCATTTATTTTTCCCAAAAAAGCTCGCATTTAACGAGCTTTTAATCTTTTACTATGGTTGACTTTTGCTATACTCTTTTAGGATTTCTTTTGCCGTTTTACCATCAAGTTTTTCTTTCAATATTTGCTGAATTTTAGCCTCATCACCTCCAGTTTCAAAACTAGCGGCGAAAACAATGTTAAATATTGCCTTTCTGAAATTATCGCTATCCTCTCCCTTTAAAGTTTCAGATATTTCTTTCATTGACGTTTGAAATGCTGACTTAGATGAAGCATCAACTTTAGGTGAACCATCACCACATCCAACTAAAACAAAACTAACAACAAATACAGCTAGTAACTTCTTGAACATGTATAATTTCCTTTTGTTAATTGATTTTTTTGTAATTATACACAATTAGCCATCGAAGGAATACCGATTATTTTATCCAACAAAAATGAATAGGTAATAATGCCCTTATCATTGTATTATCATCGAAGAAAAACGCAAATTCATGCACCAAATGCTCGGCGGACCAAAATTAACGGCAGTCAATCAGCCTCAACTGTTGGCTTAATATTTTAGGGAACTGCTGGTAATTGCGATTTATAACACTTCAGTATGTTTACAGGTTAAAAAACACAGATGTAAACGGTTGCAAGGCTACTGCGTAACTAAATGTAGTATGTCGCAGCTGTCATCATATACTGAATATGCTGTCGCGCATAACCAAACAACCAAAGCTATCACTCTCCAATAAGTAACGCCACCATTTTTTAATAAATTAAATAAACCGGCAAGAACCAGAATCGAATTTAAAAAATTAATTGAATAAATAAATAAGATTACGCTAATTCTAAACGATGTTGGAACGTGATATGCGTTGAAAGTAAAAGTCATTGCAAAGAAAATTGCAGCTAATATCACACTAAATAAAACACCGAACACCCAAAAAGTTACAGCTAGGCCTAGATCGCCTTTAACTAATCTCTTAAATATATTCATATCTGTTTCTCGTGTATAAATAAAATACAATATACAGCCAAATACATTATTCACAAAATTATTTACGGGTGAATTTATGAATATTGACAACTCGGAAAGACGGCAGATTGCTACATCTTAGTTAATAGATTGGCATTGTATATCTAATAAATGTCGTATTAGGTCGTGTAAAAAAATTCTAAAAAGCGAGTATAAATGGAATTTAATCGTGGTCGGTCGTTGTGAGTCATTGATGAAATGGCGTCCCCTACAGGATTCGAACCTGTGACCTACGGCTTAGAAGGCCGTTGCTCTATCCAGCTGAGCTAAGGAGACATGTTATCATTGATTTGTTGATTTAACGCTGTGTATTATATAAAGCTATTTCGATCCGTCAATGATTTTTAGTCGTTTGTCTGCTTAGATTATCAAAATATCATCAATTTATCGTTTTATTTGTCTATATTTGCTAATCGTTATAACGGTATTTTTAGGTTACCTGTTTATCGGTTTTATTTAACTTCTATCGATCACTTAAACATTTTCTATTTGGAAATTTTAATTCTAAATTTCTATCTGCTTATTCTTTCCGCCTGTTTTTAAATTTTCTTCAAATTAAGTTTAATTGTAATTGATATTTATTTAGCATTAGCTATCTGCGCTTTTAACATAGCAAGCCTGCTTTGTCCTTGTTGCATATTCTTCTCAGGGGATAATTTTATTCGTTCATCTATCCAATTGAGATCATCTTGAGGAAGTTCCAGCAAAAAACGGCTTGGTTCTACGTAGACTGTTTCGCCAAATTGTTTGCGTTGACGACTAAAGGAAAATGTGAGTTCTTGTTGTGCTCGGGTAATGCCAACATAAGCAAGACGACGCTCCTCTTCTATATTGTCCTCATCAATACTGTTTTGATGCGGTAAAACCCCTTCAGACATGCCGACCAAATAAACATAAGGAAATTCTAATCCTTTAGATGCATGAAGCGTCATAAGCTGAACTTGATCGAGCTCTTCTTCGGATTCGTTGCGTTCTAGCATATCCCGTAAGGTAAATCTTGCTACGGCTTGTTGAAGTGTCATGCCTTCGTCAATGTCATCACCTTGTAACATGTCATTTAACCAACTGATTAATTGCTCTACATTACGCATTCGCATTTGTCCTGCGGTTGGTGAAGGCGATGTTTCATAAATCCAACTTTCATAATGGATTCCATGCAGTAATTCATGAATAGCTTCCATAGGTTCTGTATGAGATTTTTGAATTAATGAATCAAACCATTGAATAAAGAGTTGTAGCGTTTCCATTCGTTTGCCAGATAATACTTCAGTAAGTCCCATATCATGACTTGCTTGATATAAACTGACAACTCGATGATTTGCCCATTCTCCTAGTTTTTGGATGGTGACTGGCCCTATTTCACGTTTTGGCGTGTTGATAATGCGTATGAACGCATTATCGTCATCGGGATTTGTCAATAATCGCAGGTAGGCCATGAGATCTTTAATTTCAGTTCGAGCAAAAAAGGAAGTGCCCCCCGAAATTCGATAAGGGATCCGGTATTGCATTAACATTTTTTCGATCAATCTGGCTTGATGATTTCCACGATATAAAATTGCATATTGACCATATTGGCTGTTATTCGCAAATCGATGACCAATTAAATCATTGATCACCTTTTCGGCTTCGGACTCTTCACTATCGGCAGAGATAACTTTAAGCTCTTCACCATAACCCAGTTCTGAAAATAGTTTTTTTTCAAATATATGGGGATTATTTTCAATTAAAATGTTTGCAACTTTTAAAATTCGCCCGGAAGATCGATAATTTTGTTCGAGTTTTATAACTTCTAGATTAGGAAAATCTTGTTGGAGTAAAACTAAATTTTTAGGGCGGGCTCCTCGCCATGAGTAGATCGATTGATCATCATCGCCTACAACAGTAAATTTGGCTCGATTACCGACTAATAATTTAATAAATTCATATTGACTGGTATTAGTATCTTGATATTCATCAATGAGAAGATAACGAACTCGATTTTGCCATTTTTCTCGAACTTCTTCATTATTTTTCAATAATAAGGTAGGCAATAAGATAAGATCATCAAAATCCAGGATACTGCAAGCTTTTAATTGTTTTTCATAAAGCTGATAACAATGAGCAAATAATTTTTCTTTATTGGTTTGGGCTCTAGCCATGGCTATTGTTGAGTCGACAATATCATTTTTCCAATTCGAAATAGTTGAACGTAGTTGGTTAATGAGATCTTTATCGCCATCTAACCATTGTTGAGTCAGTTCTTTGAGTAATGCAGTTTGATCATGATCATCAAATAAAGAAAAGTTAGCTTTAATGCCAAGATGTTTATATTCTCGACGAACGATATCCAAACCCAGTGTATGAAAAGTCGAGATTTTAAGCCCTCTTGCCTCTTGTTTGCTGAGTGATTGAGCAATACGCTCTTTCATTTCACGCGCGGCTTTATTAGTAAAAGTCACAGCAACAATATGGCGTGGCAAATATTCCTTAACACGAATTAAGTAAGCAATTTTGTTTATTATAACCCGTGTTTTTCCCGAACCTGCACCGGCTAAGACCAGGCAAGGGCCAGAAACATATTCAACAGCTTGTTGCTGACTTGTATTTAACCGCACAGAATTTAGACCTTCATGAAAATGGCTTAATAGTATATAACGATTTGCTTGTCACCTGCAATTACGCTTAATTTTTAAACAAACATAACAACAGGATGACGCTGGCAATGTTACTGAATAAAGTTTAAAGCATGTTCGACAACTTCAATCCCTGCCCCTTTTTTATGTGCATTTTCGCTAAGATAGCGTCGCCATTGTTTTGCACCTTTTTGTCCATTAAAGATACCTAATGTATGGCGCATAATGTGGTTAAGTTGAGCACCTTGTAAAAGTTGCTGTTCGATATAAGGATAAAGACATCGTATTGCCGCTATTGGATCTATGGGTTGCGTATCTAAGCCAAAGATTTGGGAATCAATTTGTGCTAATAACATGGGATTCTGATAGGCTTCTCGTCCCACCATGACGCCATCAACATAATTTAAATGGTGTTTTATTTCGTCGATCGTTTTAACACCACCATTGATGGCTATAGTTAAGTTAGGGTAATCTCGTTTGAGTTGATAAACTCGTTCATAGTCAAGTGGTGGAACTTCACGATTTTCTTTAGGGCTAAGTCCGGATAACCATGCTTTACGTGCATGTACAATAAACGTGTAAGTATAAGGTAGAACTGTTTCAATAAATTGGCATAAAAAAGCGTAGCTATCTAAATCATCGATCCCGATTCGGGTTTTAACCGTTACGGGGATATCAATTTGTTCTTGCATTGACGCAACACATTTAGCCACTAAATCAGCATTTCCCATTAAGCACGCACCAAACATGCCATTTTGAACGCGATCTGAAGGGCAGCCAACATTAAGATTTACTTCATCATAACCATGATTTTGAGCTAATTTAGCGCACTGTGCTAATGCATTGGGATCACTTCCGCCAAGTTGTAAAGCAATAGGATGTTCATCGACATTAAAATCAAGGTAATTCCCTTTACCAAATAAGATTGCTCCTGTTGTTACCATTTCGGTATACAGTAAAGTTTGTTTGGTCAATATCCGATGAAAATACCGACAATGTTTATCGGTCCAATCGAGCATGGGCGCTACAGAAAATTTATTGTTTGTTGATTTCATTTATGTACCAGATTTAAAGCGGTAATTAAATTATGAAGCAAATAACTAAACATATATTCTATCATAAAACATAGAATACAATGATGTTAGGGTTTTGTGTTTAATTTAGAAGTGTATCAATAAAAAGTACATAATTTAACTTGTTTTTTATCTTGTTATATTGGATTTTAATTTATAAAGATATATTATTTAATTAATTCAATAGTTTTGTTAAATCTTTAAAAGATTACTTGTTAAAAGTCTTAAAGTTATTAAAAGTATCATATTTATACGAGTAACCTATCTATTCATCGTAGTCTTTATTTGCTGTAGAATTTTAATTTGTTGCGCAATAATGATAACTATTTATGAAAGAACAAACTATAACAATAAACCCCAGTTAAATAACTGAGGTTTATTTGGTTAGATTAATCAAATTTCAAATGGTCAAAAATGTACACTAATACAGCAAGTGCGAATTTGCCTATAAGATAAACAGAAATACACACTAATCCTATTAGGAAAAGAAACGCCAAAGTAGTTGCAAGTGCATCTACGATTTTATTTTGAATCCGTAGATGATCATTAGAATTTGAACTAATTTCATTTGTGGTTTCATCAGATGAATCAGAATATAATACATTGTAATCCACTTTACACATGCCATAGACATGATACTTACGTTTCTTTAGATCAGGATAATCATCTATCAGTCTATCAAAACGCTTTGAAGTTAATTCAACTTCATTGGTACCTTCAATTTGTTCGCCGTTTCGCATTGCTACTAATTTAACAATTGAACGATCAGGATCCATCAATATTGCTATTGATACTCCCCTTTCACTGTTTTCGGATAAAAATCCGATGATTTTACAATCTGACATAATGCAATTTTTTTAATTAGGCATGTGAATTACTTCACCAGTAGGTAGTTATATAATTCATCATTGTGAATTAGACTAACCTGTTTTTATGTTAGACCGATAATCGTTAAATTTCAATATTTTTTTAATCCCCCAAAGTGTTTTACTCAATTCTACAGTAATAATTTTTTTATCTCTTTAGTTAGTTTATTAAACTATATTGAATCAATTTAGCTTTTTATCAAAACACCATCAGCGTTAATATTAACTGTATTACCCAGTTATCATCCCAATTGATTTTAATTAATCATAGATTTCCAGCTAATTAAATAGCTTTTTTATTGAAAGAGGAGTGAAATGAATTGCGTAAAATTTATAGATAATTTTATTTTTTATATCTAGGTAACTTTGGGTTAATTAGATGCAATATGATTGATAATTTATAAAGATATATTATTTAATTAATTCAATAGTTTTGTTAAATCTTTAAAAGATTACCTGTTAAAAGTCTTAAAGTTATTAAAAGTATCATATTTATACGAGTAACCTATTTATTCATCGTAGTCTTTATTTGCTATAGAATTTTAATTTGTTGCGCAATAATGATAACTATTCATGAAAGACCAAACTTTAATAATAAACCTCAGTTAAATAACTGAGGTTTATTTTGTTGAATTAATAAAATTCCAAAACTATGGCCAAGAAAATAATTCTACTATATATAGAACAAATTTACCTAAACCAAAGAGTAAACAAGCCAGAATTCCAGATATACAAATAAGGAAGAGTATATGTATAAATACATGTTCTAGCGTTCTATGATTTCTCGGTACAGTACGAAACGTATTAGGATATAATACATTTTTATTTACTTTACACAAGCCATAGACATAATACTTACGCTCTGTTGGATCTGGATAATCATATAACAGTCTATCAAAATCCTTTGAGGTTAATTTAACTTCAATAGTACCTTCAATTTTCTTGCCGTTTCGCATTGCTACTAATTTAACAATCGAACGATCAGGTTCCATCAATATTGCTATTGATACTCCCTCTTCTTCTTGTTCGGATAAAAATCCGATTATTACAAAATTTGACATAATGGAATAAATTAATTAAATTTGTGAATACTTCACCAGTAGGTAGTTATATAACTCAACATTGTGAATTAGACTAACCTACTTTTATACTAAACCAATAATTCTGAAATTTCAATATTTTTTAATACCTAAGGTTTTTTACTCAATTCTACAGTAATCATTTTTTTATTTCTTCAGTTAGTTTATTAAACTATATTGAATCAATTTAGCTTTCAATCAAAACGCAATCAGCGTTAATATTAACTGAATTAGCCAGTTATCATCCCAATTGATTTTAATTAGTCATAGGTTTTCAGCTAATAAAATAGCTTTTTTATTGAAAGTGGAGTGAAATGAATTGTGTAAAATTTGTAGATAATTTTAGTTTTATATCAAGGTAACTTTGGGTTAATTAGATGCAATATGATTGATAATTTCAAGGCAATGAACCCTTATATCATTCAATAAAAACCCCAGTTAAATCAATAACTGGGGGGTAAAATAAATTAAAAATTTAATTTATTTTTTGGATTGAGACCATGTTTGATGTAAATCGCGAATCTTATTTAAATCTAATTTCATCAACTTCAATGCAATATGAAACTTCGTATAAGAATCAAAATAATCTTTGAAATTATCAAAATAATCACTTCCACTTATAAAAGTTTCAGTTTCATCAACAATGATATCTTCATCAAAACGAAGAACCAATGAGTATTCAAAGTCAGGTAAATAAGTATAAACTAAGATTTCACATCCTTTTACCTCTTCACTAGAAAAACAACCATACTTAAATTTTCCTCTAGGCATACGTCTAAATCTTTTTTTCATGATTTAAATATTTTTTAGTTAATAAAATTTTTAAATTCATTAAGGCATAGGTAAATTATACTTTTGTAGTAAATTAATTTTAAAAATTAATTCTAGATTAGATTATATAGATAATCGGATTAAGTCAATTACATTCCTAAAAGTGATTAATTGTGAAAGTCTATAATATTGATATCTGAATTCATAATATTTTTGCTCTCTATTAATAAGGAAGTTGTGAGTTTCATAAACTTTTAAATAATTCTTTAGTTTTAAATCAAGATGACTCTGGATTGATTAAATGCTTTATAATTGATTATTCAAGCTATTTCATGACGATTTTCGTTTATATCATGCAATAAAAACCCCAGTTATACCAATAACTGAGGGGTAAAATAAATTAAAAATTTAATTTTTGAGAACAGAAGAAAATTTTATAAGAAAGAGTATCATGCGTGCATTGATATTACACAATCCCACAGCGTTAACAAACAAGGTTTCAAGAGTAAAATCACCCGCTAGATTGTCAATAAAGACTTATTCACTTATCGTAGTTTCTGTTGATTTAACTGTTTTTCCATCAATACGAAGTACCAATAAGAACTTCTTAATTTCTTCAATTCGATAAACAAAGATGTCAATTCTTTCTTTCAAATTTGGACAGGAAATATAACCTAATTCGGTTAATTTCTTGTCGTCACTTCTTTTTTTCATGAGTTTAATATTAAAATTTAACAATAATTTAAATTCATTAAGGTATAGATAAATTATACTTTTGTAGCAAATTAATTTTAAAAATTAATTCCATTCTATACTATATAGATTATCAAATTAGGTCAATAACACTTATAAAAGTTATTAGTTAATAAAGCCTATAATATTGAGATTTGAATTCATAATATTTTTGCTCTCTATTAAAAAGTAAGTTGTGAGTTTCATAAACTTTTAAATAATTCTTCAGTTTTAAATCAAGATAGCTATGGATTGATGAGATATTTTATAATAGACTATTTAAATTATTCCATGACGACTTTTACTTAAGTCAAGCAATAAAAACCCCAGTTAGATCGACAACTGGGGGGTGAATTAAATTAAAATTTAATTTTTAAACATAATATAACTTTTTAAGAAAGACTATTATGCGTGTAAAGACATTACACAACTTCACTGTTTCATCAAACAATTCAAGACCTGAAATACCAGATAAATGGTCATTAAGGACTTGTTGACTTATTATCGTTACTGTTGCTTTAATGGGATTTCCATTAATACGAAGTACCAATAAGTACATCTCAGTTTCTTCGATTTCATAAATGAAGATGTCAATTCTTTCTGGCAAATTTAGACAAGGAATATATCCGAATTCGATTAATTTCTTGTCGTTGTTTGTTTTTTGATTCATAAATTTGTAATTAAAATTAATTATTAATTTAAATTCATTAAGGTATAGGTAAATTATACTTTTGTAGTAAATTAATTTTTTTAAAATTAATTCTATTTAATATTATATAGATAATCGACTTAAATCAATAAAAAGATTAAAAATTATGAATTGAATAAGTCTATAATATTGTTATTCCAATTCATAATATTATTACTTTCTATAAATATAGATATATCTTTATTAAATATCATTTTA
>NZ_LZGN01000021.1 GCF_001690185.1 Gilliamella sp. wkB308 | reverse complement strand
GGTGGCAATGAAATGGATGTTTAAAGCATGGCCACCGAGAAGAGCCTTTAAAGATTTAAACAAATTTCATATAAAAGTTTATGATTGGGAAAACTTTCATGGTGTATTACAAGGTTCGACAGTGGTTAATGTAAAAGGTGGTAGCTTTGAAAGTTATACGTTAATTGGGGCTGCTTGTGAGCCCAAAAGTTATAAAGTGATTGAATATATTTATATCCGTGAAACGGATTGTTTTACGATGGATTGGCATTGGATCTGTCATTTTATGGGAAGGAACACAGATAAACCCTTAGACCAAGCAGGTTTAGAATACGTTGATTATAAACCTTGGGATGCCAAAACCTTTATGCAAGTCAAACCGAAGTTAAAAGTCACCTCGAGACAAATTGAAGGTTTAGACAAGGCATCGAAAGCGGGCTCAAAAGAAGAGCTAGCTCAAATAGAACAAGAGTATGAACTAACAAAAACCGTGTATCTGGTTGAATAATCTTAACGTTAGTTTAAAAAACGGAAAGCAAAACAATCAGTATAGCAGGAGCAAAAAATGCCATCATGTTACAAACCACCAATTGTTTGTTGGAAAAGTGATTTATCTAACGGGGGCGGACCAGGGAATAAGCGTCGTGCTAATTATATTGCATGTGCGACGGATAATTACCTTGAAATCTATCGTAAACGAAAAATTATCGGACCTTATATTGGATTTTTTTTATTCGGAAGTGGAGAAATTTTGCTTATTTCGTTATTTTTTTATTTTTTAACTGAATTAAAACTTTATTGGTTCATGGCAATAATATATTTTTTTGCATCTATTGGATTAGGTCTGGTACTTTATTTCACTCTCTTTACTCTTCTTTTTGGTCACTATGCCCCCGTAAGTAATCCAATTCGTTTTAATCGAAAAACAGGCAAGGTTTACCTTTACGAAGCGGTGGCAATGAAATGGATGTTTAAAGCATGGCCACCGAGAAGAGCCTTTAAAGATTTAAACAAATTTCATATAAAAGTTTATGATTGGGAAAACTTTCATGGTGTATTACAAGGTTCGACAGTGGTCAATGTAAAAGGTGGTAGCTTTG
>NZ_LZGN01000020.1 GCF_001690185.1 Gilliamella sp. wkB308 | reverse complement strand
TATCAGAACGACGTTGACCCGTTACTATGGCTAACATCATTGCATCATGTAACGTTTTATTTCCCGTTTTGTCAGCTTCATTTAATATTTTTTTAAACTCATTTAATGTCATTCGAGATCGTTTTACTGTAACTTTTGGGCATTTTATTGGATCAGTTGGATTTTTATCATTCCAGCCTTGAGCATAAGCTTCTCTAAATATATCTTTGAGTAAATGATACATACATTTCGCTGATGGTGCTTTATCTTGATCAGTATAAATCTTAATGAGTTGAGCAATATCTTGAGGTGTGATTTTTGCTAAAGGTCTTTTTCCAATGTTTTGTCTGATAACTTTGATTAAATATTTTTTTATTTCGATAGTTTTAGGTTTTAAATTACGTTTTAATAGAATATCTAGATAGTTATCAAGCCAGTTATTAACTAATTTTGAATTTGAAGATTGAAATAATTTAGATAGAAAAAACATAGCATACCATTCTTTAAATGGAATATTCTGCGCTAAATACATTGAATTAGCTAGCAAATTGAGATATTAAATTTAGATACTCAATGTGAATTCAATAATTAATTTATACTACAATATTTAACAGTTGATATTTTTTAATTTTTTGAGTTTAGAACTTCATATCTATATTTTATTTTGAATAATTTTAGTTAAATAAAAACTTTGTGATGTGAAAATTCGAAAAAACGATTAGTTAAGGATATTGGAACTTATTGTTTTGATACACATTCATTAAAATTATGATGGTACGCCCGGGTGGACTCGAACCACTGACCCCCACCATGTCAAGGTGATGCTCTAACCAACTGAGCTACGGGCGTAAATTTGAAACACGCAAATATTAGCTTCCAAATTGATTCCAAGCAAGTAAAAAAATTATTTTTTGATTGTTTTTTCAGCTGTTGAACATTTTTGACTATAAAAAACACAGAATTTGTTAGTTTTTATCACTATAACAAATCTAAATTGAAAACAAATATCAGTTCAAGGTGGTTTGTTGCTTTAATTTTAGCTATACTCGATAAATTAACAGCAGTGATTTATTTTTAGGTTAGCATGTCGATAAAAGATCAGATTGATACAGTTTTGCATAATGTTTTTGGTTATAAATCTTTCCGAAATCAACAAAAAGAGATTATCGAATCAATTATTGATGGGCGTGACACTTTAATTATTATTCCTACTGGTGGCGGAAAGTCGTTATGTTATCAAATACCCGCTGTAATCCTACCTAAAACCGCAATTGTAATTTCCCCCTTAATTTCATTGATGAAAGATCAGGTAGATCAATTAGCCGCAAATGGTATTTCTGCTGCTTATCTAAATGGTTCTCAATCGTCATCCGAACAGCAAAATGTCATAGAACAATACCTTAATCATTCTATTAAGCTTTTATATATTTCACCAGAAAGATTGGCATTATCGTATTTTCAAAGTTTAATCGAACAAAATCCACCGTCTTTAATCGCGATTGATGAAGCACATTGTATTTCACAGTGGGGGCATGATTTTAGACCTGATTATCGGCAATTGGGACAACTTTCAGCTCGTTTTCCTGGTGTACCGATAGTTGCTTTAACCGCAACTGCCGATAAAATGACTCAAACGGATATTATTACCCAGTTAAATTTAGTGGATCCTTTAGTTGTTGTTCGTAGCTTTGATCGTCCAAATATCCGTTATACTGTTGTCGAAAAATATAATTTAACCGACCAAATTGTCTCATTCATTGAAACCCAAAAAGGGAATAGTGGCATTATTTATTGCGCCAGTCGTTCAAAAGTAGAAGATATGACTACTAAACTTGCTGCACGGGGATTTTCTGTGGCTGCTTATCATGCAGGACTGACTAATCAACAACGCCAACAAGCACAAGAAGCTTTTTTGAAAGATGATATTCAAATTATTGTTGCAACCGTTGCTTTTGGTATGGGGATCAATAAACCGAATGTCCGTTTTGTTGTTCATGCCGATTGTCCACGCAGTATCGAGGCTTACTATCAAGAAACCGGGCGAGCAGGGCGTGACGGTGTACCTGCTGAAGTAATGCTACTGTTTAATGCCAATGATCTGAGCTGGTACCGACAACAGATTAGTGAAAAAATGGAAGGGCAACATAAAGATGTTGAATTCCATAAAATCGATGCAATGCAATCATTTGCCCAAAGTTTAACTTGCCGTCGTATCGTTTTACTCAACTATTTTGGTGAACAACGACACGAACCTTGTAATAACTGCGATATATGCCTTTATCCTCCTGAACATTATGATGGTTTAGTGGATGCGCAAAAAGTATTATCTTGTATATATCGTGTTGAGCAGCGCTATGGTGCGCAATATATTGCAGAAGTTTTACGAGGATCAAACCGATCGAAAATAAAAGAAAATAGACATGATCGTTTGTCTGTTTATGGTATTGGGAAAGAGCACTCTATCGACTATTGGCTTCATGTAATAAGGCAATTAATTTATCATGGCTATCTGATACAAAATATTGCTGCGTATAATACCCTTCAATTAACAGAGCGTGCACGCCAAATATTGAAAGGTGAAATTGCATTATCCTTGGCTAAACCACGACTTGAAATTGTGAAGAAAAGCCGTTTAAATCGTTATGCAAGAGCAATAAATTTAACCACTATCTTATCTTATGAAGAGCGTATTTTATTTGGATATCTTAAAAAATTACGTAAAGACATTGCCGATAGTGAAGATGTTCCACCCTATATTATTTTTAGTGATGCAACATTACTCGAAATGGTACAAACGATGCCTGAGAGTAAACAACAATTACTCAATATTACTGGCGTTGGTAAAATTAAATTAGAAAAATATGGCAATCTTTTTCTTGATAAAATTAAAGAATATATGATTAACAATATATAATTTTGAAACAATTTAAAAAATAAACTTAGCATGATAATTATTTGTATGATCCAACAGGAAAAGTTAAATAATTAACAATTAATAAAATGGAGCTTTTTATGTCAACAATGAATGATATGTCTCAAATGCTTGCATTAGTATTATTGCTACTAATTCTTTATTTAGGCGATATCGTATCTATACGAACCAAAGCATGGGTGCCGTCAGTTTTTGTTTGTGCCGTGCTTTTCTTAGCAGGTTACTTCACTTTTTTCCCAAAAGATATTGTCGCTCGAGCAGGAATACCTAAAGTTGTTGCTGTCATGTTTATGTATCTGTTAGTCGTTAACATGGGAACTTTGCTTTCAGTTAAAGAGTTACTGCGTCAATGGAAAACTATCGTTATTTCACTGTCAGGTATTGTTGGAATCATCATTGTAGTTGTGATCATTGGATACTTATTTTTTGACTACAACACAGTTATTGTTGCGATTCCGCCTTTAGTTGGTGGGATTGTTTCCGCTATTATAATGGCTGGTGGTGCAGCGAAGGCCGGTTTGCAAGATCTTGCCGTGTTCGCCATTATTATTTATGTCATGCAAGGTTTTATTGGTTATCCTCTCACTTCAATTATGCTTAAACGTGAAGGACGCAGGGTGCTTAAACAGTATCATGACGGTACATGGAATACCTCAAATGATCCTAAGTCTACATCGAATAAGCAAGAAACCGAGTCTAGTGATGAACATCCAATGCCAAAAATGTTTGCGATGTTTTCAGCAAGTTATAACACGACGTATTTTATTTTTCTACGAATTGCGATTATTGGATTTTTTGCTTATTACGTGGCAAAAGTATTGGATCCTATTATCAGCATAAGTCCATTTGTACTTTGTCTATTATTTGGTGTGATTGCAGCGTCCTGTGGCTTTCTTGAACGTCATCCTTTAAAAAAAGCGGGCGGTTTTGGTTTAGCGGTCATGGGGCTTATGCTGTTTATTTTTGACACATTAAGTCAAGCTACACCTGAAATGTTAGTCAGATTAATCACGCCTCTGGTTGTCTTTATATTAGCGGCGGTACTTGGTATGTTTATCTTTTCACTTATTGCTGGAAAAATGCTAAACGTTAGTCGAGAAATGGCGTTTTCAATAGCGTTGACAGCACTCTATGGGTTTCCTGCTGATTATATTATTACCAATGAAGTGATTAATAATTTAACCAAAAATGAAAAAGAAAAAGAGGTTCTTACTCGTCATATGTTAGCACCAATGTTGATTGGTGGATTTATTTCAGTAACCATTGTGTCGGTTGTTTTAGCAGGCTTTATGGTCAATATGATAGTTGCACCTGCAACATAGTAAATGATAAATGTCTACAAATTTGATGACAACTAATCGGATAACAAGATTTAAGAACAGTTTTTCTAACTATCTTCTTAATATGTTTTCATTATCAAACGCATTAATTTTGATGGACTAAATAACAAGAACAAAGGTAGTAAAATGATAAATCAAGATATCAAAAAGATAGTACAACAAAATATAAAAGAAATGGTCGCTTTTCGCCGTGATTTACATCGTCACCCAGAATTACCGTGGGAAGAGTTCAGAACGACGGATAAAATAGCGGAGCAGCTCGATAAAATAGGCATCCCTTATCGTCGTACTGAGCCAACCGGTATTATTGCTGATATCAAAGGCGGAAAACCAGGTAAAAGAATTTTATTAAGAGCTGATATCGATGCGTTACCGGTGCAAGAGTTAAGTGACAATATTGATTATAAATCAACCATAGACGGTAAGATGCATGCTTGCGGACATGATACCCATGCAGCCATGCTATTGACTGCGGCAAAAGCGCTTTATGCAATACGTGATCAACTAAAGGGTAATGTGAGACTGGTTTTTCAGCCGGCTGAAGAGATCGCACAAGGTGCAAAAGGCATGATAAAACAAGGTGTATTAGATGATGTGGATACAGCCTTTGGTATGCATATCTGGTCACAAACGCCTGTCGGAAAAGTATCCTGTGTGGTAGGTTCAAGTTTTGCTTCTGCCGATTTGCTCACTGTCCGATTCAAAGGAAAAGGCGGGCATGGCTCGATGCCTCACGACACGATTGATGCTGTCATGGTGGCATCTTCATTTGTGATGAACATACAATCGATTGTCTCACGCGAAGTGTCTCCGCTTACCCCTGCGGTGGTCACTATAGGAAAAATGGATGTCGGCACTCGTTTTAATGTCATTGCGGAAAATGCGGTTTTAGAAGGTACGGTTCGCTGTTTTAGTGTTGAAGTGCGAAATAAAATTGAAGATGCTATTCGCCGTTATGCCAATCAAGTTGCTGCAATGTATCGTGCAACGGCTGAAGTAGAATACATTTATGGCACTTTACCCGTCATTAATGATGAACAATCTGCGCTTTTAGCACAGAAAGTCATCGTAGAATCGTTTGGTGAACAAGCCCTTTATTTTGAGCCACCAACAACTGGCGGTGAAGATTTCAGTTTTTATACTGAAAACATTCCCGGTGCATTTGCATTAGTGGGGTCGGGTAATCCTGAAAAAGATACACAGTGGCCACATCACCATGGTTGTTTTAATGTTGATGAAGACGGCATGACTATGGGCGCAGAATTTTACGCACAATATGCTTGGTCATATTTGAATCAACAATAAATATGAATAATCAACCATTATGGAATTGAAATAATGGTTGAGATTTATCCAGACAATATTCAAATTTTCCACTCCATTTAATTTGTATTAATGCAAATATATACTCTATATCCAAATACGCTAAATTCAGTTTATTCTTATCGTTAATTTCTTATTAAAAACTATCTACGTAAACAAGATTGATAATACATATCACATCGACCAACACTAAATAAAGCAATTGTAAATAGTTTATTGTCATCTTAAAGACTAATTTTACGCTTTATGATATTATTGATACCAAATTGATTAGTTATACGCAATGGTGAATATGAGTTATCAAGTTCTGGCACGCAAATGGCGACCAAAATCATTTACTGAAGTAGTAGGGCAACAGCATGTCCTCAAAATTCTATCAAATGCACTTTCGCTAGGTCGGGTTCATCATGCTTATCTATTTTCAGGCACGCGTGGTGTTGGAAAAACTTCCATTGCTCGCTTACTTGCTAAAGGTTTAAACTGCGAAAGTGGGATTACTGCCACGCCTTGTGGAGTATGTGATAATTGCCGTGATATTGAGCAAGGCAGATTTGTCGATCTTTTAGAAATTGATGCCGCTTCACGAACTAAAGTTGAAGATACACGTGAAATATTAGATAACATCCAATACTTGCCAACTAAAGGGCGCTTTAAAGTCTATTTGATTGACGAAGTGCACATGTTATCTCGCAGCAGTTTTAATGCCTTGCTAAAAACATTAGAAGAACCGCCAGAACATGTCAAATTTCTGTTGGCAACAACCGATCCACAAAAGTTACCGATCACCATATTATCACGCTGTTTACATTTACATTTAAATGTACTTGATACTTCGCTCATATCGGAACAGCTTTCTCACATTTTACAACTTGAAAAAATTGAATCTGAACCGAAGGCGATTCAATTATTAGCCAAAGCGGCTAATGGGAGTATGCGAGACGCCTTAAGTTTAACCGACCAGGCTATTGCCTTAGGTAATGGTGTTGTTGATGCGCAATCAGTCAGCGTTATGTTAGGGACACTGGATAAAACAATTCCTTTTTTATTGGTTGAGGCGCTTTATCAAAATGATGGCAATGCTTTGATGCAACAAATTGAAGCAGCTGCAACACAAGGGGTGGATTGGGATAATTTATTGTCTGAAACCATCACGCTTTTGCATCAAATCGCTTTATTACAAATTGTACCAACAGCGTTAGGTGATTATACCGATAATGAAGAACGAATACGCTTTTTAGCTCAATACATTGCGCCAAATGATATTCAGTTATTTTATCAAATATTATTAATGGGGCGAAAAGATTTAGCCTATTCACCCGATAAAAAAATAGGTGTTGAAATGAGCTTTCTAAGAGCATTAGCTTTTCAACCCAAAACTAATGATAACAATACGTTAGTGTCAAATACAAAGCCAACGGTTCAGGTACCGCAGCCATCAAAGCCTTTACCTATTCAATCATCAGCTAGTAAGAGTGACATATCAAACACTACATCTGACTCGATGAGTCATGTACCGCCCGTGACTGATATTCATCAAAAATCAGTATCTGGCACACCACAATCAGTGCACAATTTTCAACAAGATGAGTTAGAAAAGACATCACGTATTGAGAGTTACGCACAATCTAATATAAAACACTCTCAAAATAATCAGCAACAACCGGCTAAACACGATATGCCGATCCCAGATGATGTCTCTTCAATGACGAAAAGTATTTTAGAAATGCGGATGCAATTAATACAAGAGGAACAAAATAAAAAAAAGTCTGAACTGGTTGAAAAAAATCAACCAATTCAGGCGAGTATCAATGTATCATTGGGTCATGACACAGACAAGCCTTCACACCTAGAGTCAAATGAAAATAACTTAACTAAGTCCGATGAGAATGAGGAGCAAATTACCGCAGAAAATTATCAATGGCAGGCGTGTGGACTGATTGAAACCAAAGATGAGTTAATCATTGATACGAAAAGCTTTCGTGAATCATTAAATGGTGATAAAACACCCGAAATGATGAAAAAATTAATTGATGAAATGGCGCAAAAAGATGCATGGTGTGCCGAGATTGAGAAATTGGATATTGCGCCTTTAATTAACCAAATTGCGATAAACAGCTATATTGAACAAGTTGATGATGAAAATATCGTTTTACATTTGCGATCGGCAGTAAAACATCTCGTAAATTCATCAGCAAATATTTCAAAATTAGAAAAAGCGATGTCGAGTTATCGACAAAAACCTTTAAAAATTAACGTTATCATTGATGATAACCAAAACATTAAAACACCTTCAGAAATGCGTGAAGACCTTTATCAACAAAAACTTGCGCAAGCTAAAGTGACAATTAATCAAGATCCAAAAGTGGCAATGATCTGCCAATATTTTGAAGCCAAGATTGATGAAACAAGTATTCGTCCTGTATAATTATGGACTAAATATATTTAACGAGGAATAATTATGTTTTCAGGTGGAAAAGGCGGTTTGGGTAATTTAATGAAACAAGCCCAGCAAATGCAAGCAAAAATGCAGCAAGCACAAGAAGAAATCGCCAAATTAGAAGTAACAGGAGAGTCGGGTGCAGGTATTGTTAAAGTTACCATTAATGGCGCCCATAACTGTAAACGAGTTGAGTTAGATTCGTCATTATTGAATGAAGATGACAAAGAGATGTTAGAAGATCTTATTGCAGCAGCTTTTAATGATGCAACTCGCCGACTAGATGAAGCTCAAAAAGAGCGTATGGCTCAAGTTACAGGTGGAATGCAATTACCACCAGGTTTCAAAATGCCTTTTTAATATAAACAAATTATCATCTGTTTCTACTCACTATTTTGCCGAATTGGTCGGCAAAATTTTTCCTTTTATTGCCTGTCTATTTATACAGTTTTTCTTTATTATTTCAATTTCATCAGGTAAACTAAACAACAATAGTTTATACACTCGATATCAATGACAACATATACTTTACTCATTAATAGTGTATTTGATAGCGTAATTATTCTTTTTTTTATTATTACATGTCATTGATGAATCTGATAACACTCAATATTAAGGATTAATTGTGATAGGTCGTTTACGCGGAATCATTATTGAAAAACAGCCACCCAAAGTGCTTATTGATGTGGGCGGTGTCGGTTACAATGTTTTTATGCCCATGACCTGTTTTTATGAATTACCCAACAATGGTCAAGAAGTTATCGTTTTAACACATCTGATTGTTCGTGAAGATGCCCAATTATTATATGGATTTAATCATGAACAAGAACGCGAATTGTTTCGTGAATTGATCAAAGTGAATGGCGTTGGACCAAAATTAGCATTGGCAATATTATCAGGAATGTCGGCTCAACAATTTATCGTGGCGGTTGAACAAGGTGAAATCAAAACGCTGGTTAAATTACCGGGAGTGGGGACTAAAACGGCAGAACGATTAATTGTGGAAATGAAAGATCGTGTTAAACGCTTTGGTGAAGAATTATCTGATTCAATGACCATTGTTGAAACTGGCAATATCAAAAAATCCTCAAATCAAATCGAAAGTGAAGCTGTTTCCGCCCTTATTGCTTTAGGCTATAAGCCACAAGAGGCAAGCCGTATAATCAGTAAAGTTATCAAGCCTGAAATGGATTGTGAAACGCTTATACGTGAAGCATTAAAATCAGCGTTATAAAATAGGTAAGCATTATGATTGAAGCGGATCGTTTAATAGCTCCACAAGCTCAAAAAGAAGAAGAGTCTCTAGATCGTGCAATTCGTCCAAAGTATTTGGATGAATATATCGGGCAACCTCATGTGCGTGAGCAAATGAAAATTTTTATTCAAGCCGCAAAACAGCGTAGTGATGCACTCGATCATGTGCTTATCTTTGGCCCTCCTGGGCTGGGTAAAACGACCTTAGCCAACATAGTTGCTAATGAGATGGGTGTTAATTTGCGTACTACCTCTGGCCCAGTTTTAGAAAAAGCGGGTGATCTTGCTGCCATGTTAACTAATTTAGAGCCTAATGATGTCCTTTTTATCGATGAAATTCATCGATTATCGCCAGTTGTTGAAGAAATCTTATATCCGGCAATGGAAGATTATCAACTAGACATTATGATAGGTGAAGGCCCTGCTGCGCGTTCAATAAAAATTGATCTTCCGCCGTTTACCCTTATTGGTGCGACAACAAGAGCTGGTTCATTAACATCGCCATTACGTGATCGCTTTGGAATTGTACAACGTCTTGAATTTTATCGTGTTGAAGATCTGGAATATATTGTTAGTCGAAGTGCAAAATTTTTGGGTATGGATTTATCCTGTGAAGGGGCTCATTTAATTGCTAAACGTTCACGAGGTACCCCGCGAATAGCTAATCGTTTGTTACGTCGGGTTAGAGATTATGCTGATGTAAAATCAAAAGGTATTATCGATGAAAAAATAGCAACCCAAGCACTCGATATGCTCGATGTCGATAATGAAGGCTTTGATTACATGGATCGTAAATTACTGCTAGCGATTATTGAAAAATTTATGGGTGGTCCGGTTGGTTTAGATAATATTGCTGCTGCAATTGGCGAAGAGCGAGAAACAATTGAAGATGTGCTCGAGCCATTTTTAATTCAACAAGGTTATATTCAAAGAACACCAAGGGGCAGAATCGCAACACCGCATGCTTATCGGCATTTTGGCATTATTCACGAATAATAATTTTAATCATTTTAAATTATTAATAGATTTGTAAATAAAGTGGATTAAATACCGTCAAATGACGGTATCTTTAATTCTAAATCACCCTAATTCTTTTTCGGTAAAAATCCCGCTAAATAAGTCAGTACTTAAATAACGTTCACCCGATGAAGGTAATATTACCACAATGGTTTTATTGCGATTCTCTGGTAAGTTAGCCAATCTATCAGCGGCAAAAACTGCTGCTCCTGAAGAGATTCCCGCCAAAATTCCTTCCTTTTCCATCAAAATGCGCGCAGTTTCGATGGCTTCTTCATTCGATACTTTTTCCACTAAATCAATTAAACTCAAATCAAGATTAGCCGGAATAAAACCCGCTCCGATACCTTGAATTTTATGTGGCCCCGGTTTAAGCGGTTCGCCAGCAAGTGCTTGAGTGATTACAGGTGATTGGCTTGGTTCGACCGCAACCGCTGTAATATTTTGACCTTGGGTATTTTTAAGGTAACGTGTTACGCCTGTGAATGTACCGCCTGTTCCAACCCCTGCGACAAAAATATCTATCTTTCCATCAGTATCAAGCCAAATTTCAGGGCCTGTTGTTTTTTCATGAATTTCGGGATTGGCTGGATTGCTAAATTGTTGTAGCATAATATTGCGTTTGGGATTACTAGCTACCATTTCTTCAGCCTTTTCAATGGCGCCTTTCATTCCTTTTGTCGCTTCTGTTAGAACTAAATTTGCGCCTAATGCTTTCAACAATTTTCGTCGCTCAATGCTCATGCTTTCAGGCATGGTTAACGTTAATTTATAACCACGCGCTGCGGCAACGGCTGCTAATGCAATACCTGTGTTACCACTGGTTGGCTCAATCAATTCAACCTCCGGCGTTAATAAACCACGCTTCTCCGCATCCCAAATCATATTTGAAGCGATACGACATTTAACACTAAAACTGGGATTGCGTGACTCCACTTTTGCTAAAATATTACCATGACCAAAATGCTTTAAACGAACAAGTGGTGTATAACCAATAGTTTGAGAATTATCATCAAATATCTTACCCATGAATGAATCCTTATTAAAATATTAGAGAGGGATAGCAGTGGAACATTATCGCTAATAATAGTTATTATTATAAATAGAACTTAAAAAGATGATACTAATTATTCATTATAACATTATGCATTTTAGCTATATCTTTGTTCAAAGGAATTATGCAATAAATCTATACGTTGATTAAGCGACCATTTAAAAACTTCATCGAAGTCAACAATAATCATCCTGTTTGCATTGGCATTTTTTTAATAAATACCGCTTTCCGTTTCTAACTCCTGTTCAATGTTTTTGATCGCTTGTTCACACCGATAAATACGGTTATCCAGTGTCGCAATCTTGATTGGATCGATTGACTCAGCAGAAAGCAATAACTCATATTTCATTTCTTGCAATCGACGTAAATAATCTAAATGACGACAATGTTTTTCATAGAGTGTTTCTTGAAATGAAAGTTTAGATTCCTCTTTTTTACGAAGTTGATGCGTTGCTAATTCACGGGTGAGGGCGGTGATTTGATTAACTAACATTTCAGACAAAAAGATAATTTGTTCATCTTTTTGACTTATCACATTATTGACTAAATCTTGATAAGTATGTTTGATTTTTTCTAAATAAAAAGCGTTATCCGTATTGATTTTAGTCGTATTAAATAAGTGTTCATCAAAATAGTGTTCTTGATAATTTTGTTGTTCAGATATATTGACTTGGTGTTCAAGTATATCAATTTGTTTTTTTAGTGACGCCAGCTGTTTCTGCATTAATTTTGATCTTAATCGTAAGTTTGTGAACTATCATCTTGAGCAAAGTAATTGCCAAAATGCTTTTTTGATAAAGTTATCAGCTTCATAAATGATTCAAAGGTTAATTTTTCGTTCGTTTCTTTATTTTCTACCAAAATCTTTTTTTCAATTAGTTTTGATTGAATATGATTATAGCAATCAACTAAATTGAGTGGTAATGGAGATTGTGAACGCTTGCCTAACCAACAGATCCCCTTAAGGGGTAAACTTAACGCAAACAAGATTGCGATAATGGTCACGGCTAATTGTGCTGGCATATAATATTGCCAAACAGCTAACGCAATAATTATTGGTGGTAAATACTTTTTCGCGGTTTTTATGTGGTTTATGATTTTTAATTCCGGAAATGAATACGAAAGCACTTTATCTTTTGGACAAAGTTCCATATATCGTTGACCAGTCTTAAATGCCTTAACTAAATTCATAAATTTGTGATTCCTCGACATTCACCTATTATTGTCTTAAAATAGTGCCATCCAAATTAGGGGCTTTCTTTATTTTATCTCAAAATGCAGAATATCAGAAGTCACCTTGTATATTCACATCGATTATTAAATCATGTGTAGAGTTACCAATTTTGATTGGTATATATCTTTTTATTCAATTTATAGGAATTACTATGTCGTCAAGTAACAATGTTCTTGTTCTAAATTGCGGAAGCTCATCTTTAAAATTTGCTATTATCAATCCTGAAAATGGCGATGAATTTTTATCTGGGTTAGCTGAATGTTTTAATCTTCCTGATGCACGTATTAAGTGGAAACTTGATGGAAGTAAAAACGAAGCATCTTTAGGCGCAGGAGCTGCACATAGCGAAGCAATTAAATTTATTGTTAATAGCATCTTCCCACAAAAACCAGAATTATTAGATAGTATTAAATCTATTGGGCATCGAATTGTTCACGGTGGCGAAAAATACACGCAATCAGTTGTAATTGATGATTCTGTTCTAAAAGGAATTGAAGAAGCAGCGGCATTTGCACCATTACATAATCCAGCGCATCTAATCGGTATTCGTGAAGCATTTGCAGCATTTCCTCATTTAAAAAATAAAAATGTGGCTGTGTTTGATACGGCATTCCATACAACCATGCCAAAAGAAGCTTATTTATATGCAATTCCTAACGAATTATACACCAAACATGGTGTTCGTCGTTACGGTGCTCATGGTACAAGTCATTACTATGTTAGCCGTGAAGCTGCAAAATTATTAAATAAACCGGTTGATCAAACCAATGTGATCACGTGTCACTTAGGTAACGGTGCTTCAATCACAGCGGTTAAAAATGGTAAATGTGTTGAAACTTCAATGGGTCTAACGCCGTTAGAAGGTTTAGTCATGGGGACTCGTAGTGGTGATATCGACCCTGCAATTATGTTCTTCTTACACGACAACTTAAAAATGTCTGTTGCTGATATCAATAACTTGTTAAACAAAAAATCAGGTTTATTAGGTTTAACAGGTGTAAGTAGCGATTGCCGTTATGTGACAGATCACTATGATACTGATGAAAATGCGAAAAATGCCCTAGATGTATTTGTTCATCGTTTAGTCAAATACATTGGTGGATATGCAATGTTATTAGACGGTCGTTTAGATGCGATTATCTTTACAGGTGGTATCGGTGAAAATGCAGAAGAAGTTCGTCGTATGGCGCTTCAAAAATTATCAATTTTAGGATTTGAACTTGACCAAGAACGCAATCTAGCTGCACGTTTTGGTAAAGGTGGCACAATCACTAAAGATGGTTCAGCAATTGCAATGGTTATTCCTACAAATGAAGAACTTGTCATTGCTCAAGATGCTGCACGCCTAACAGCTTAAAAGACAAATAAAACCGCCTTTATGGCGGTTTGTTTTTATATTTTATAAAGAATTAAGAGGAAATTGATTATGTCTCGTACTATTATGCTAATCCCAACCGGAACCAACGTCGGGTTAACAGGTGTGAGTCTTGGTGTTATTCGAGCAATGGAGCGTCAAGGAATTAACTTAAATGTATTCAAACCTGTTGCTCAACCAAGAGCAGGTGGAGATGCACCTGATAACACCACCACTTTAGTGAGTAGTAACACATCTATACCAGCATTAAAACCACTTAAAATGAGCCATGTTGAAAATCTACTAGGTTTAAATCAACAAGATGTATTAATGGAAGAAATTGTAGCGCTTTATGCTGAAAATACTAAAGGGGCTGATGTTGTTTTAGTTGAAGGTATTGTGCCTACCAGTGATTATCCTTTTGCTAACGAACTAAATAATAATATTGCTAAAACATTAGGTGCTGAGATTATTTTTGTTGTTAATATGGGTAAAGATACCCCAGAACAATTAAAAGAACGAATCGAAATTGCACGTTCTAATTTTGGTGGTATTAAAAATGAAAAAATTGTAGGTGTTATTGTCAATAAAGTGAATGCACCCGTTGAAGAACAAAGCCTTGCACGTCCAGATGTGGCAGAAATTTATCATACTCCAAAATTTGATGATAAAAAAATCACAATCGATGATTTAAATGCGCACAGCCCTTTACCGGTACTTGGCTGCATTCCTTGGAACATGGATTTAAGTGCCTGTCGTGCAATTGATATCGCCAAACATTTCGATGCAAAAATCATTAATGAAGGTGAGATCAAAAACCGTCGTATAAAACACATCTCATTCTGTTCTCGCAGTGTGCCAAATATTGTTAACCATTTACAACCAAATGCATTACTTGTCACATCAGCTGACCGTGTTGATGTTTTAGTTGCAATCAGTTTAGCCGCAATGAATGGTGTAGCAATTGGAGGGGTATTATTAACAGGTGGTTATGAGATCGACGAAAAAATTTATAAATTATGCCAACCTGCATTTGATACAGGTTTACCGGTATTTACGGTAAAAACCAATACATTCCAAACTTCAATCAGTTTACAACAGTTTAATTTAGAAATTCCTGTTGATGATAAAGAGCGCATGGAAAACACGCAAAACTTTGTTGCTGACCATATTGATAGCAATTGGATCAAATCGCTAAATCAAATAGTTAATTCTGTTCGTCGCTTATCGCCTCCTGCATTCCGTTATCAATTAACTGAACTTGCACGTAATGCGAAAAAAGTGGTGGTATTACCGGAAGGTGATGAACCAAGAACAGTTAAAGCAGCTGCTATTTGTGCGGAGCGTGGTATTGCAAAATGTGTGTTAATTGGTAACCCAGATGATGTACGTAAAGTTGCTGCTTCACAAGGAGTGACATTAGGTGAAGGTGTTGAAATTGTCGATCCTGAAAATATTCGTGAAAAATATGTACCGCGTTTAGTTGAATTACGTAAAAATAAAGGCATGACCGAAGTGATTGCGAGAGAACAATTGGCTGATAACGTTGTGCTTGGAACCATGATGCTTGAAGCAAACGAAGTTGACGGTTTAGTGTCTGGTGCAGTACATACGACGGCGAATACAATTCGTCCACCATTGCAATTAATTAAAACAGCACCAGGTAGCTCTTTAGTTTCTTCGGTATTCTTTATGTTAATGCCTGACCAAGTATACATTTACGGTGACTGTGCAATTAATCCAGATCCGAATGCGCAAGAACTGGCTGAAATTGCGATTCAATCAGCTGATACAGCTATTGCATTTGGAATTGAACCAAGAGTTGCAATGATCTCTTATTCAACCGGTAGTTCAGGTCAAGGTGCTGATGTTGAAAAAGTGAAAGAAGCAACCCGAATTGCTCAAGAAAAACGTCCAGATCTGATGATCGATGGGCCTTTACAATATGATGCGGCTGTCATGCCAGATGTGGCTAAATCGAAAGCACCTAATTCTCAAGTTGCAGGTAAAGCAACCGTATTTATCTTCCCAGATCTTAATACGGGTAACACGACTTATAAAGCCGTACAACGTTCAGCTGATCTTGTTTCAATTGGTCCTATGCTTCAAGGTATGCGTAAACCAGTTAATGACTTGTCTCGTGGTGCATTAGTGGATGATATCGTTTATACCATTGCATTAACGGCGATCCAATCAGCGCAAGAACAAAATGCAAATAACTAATTTATAGCGGTTATTTCAATATAAAAAGAGGTGAGTAACATCACCTTTTTTTATATGCATCGATTTTTACCACATGTTTTTTTATCGATTCCAATAACGCTAAATTTTCATCAAAATTATTGGATTGGTCAAAAAAGTGCTTCAATTTACTATGATAAGAATCAGCACTCAGTTTTTTTAAATTGAATTTTACGATATAAAAAGGGAGTAGAGACAGAAAAAAAATATAAAAACAATTCTAAGATAATTCATGCAGTTTTAACAAAAAAATTTCAATTCACTTTTCATCCCATAACTGATTAAAAATTAATTAATGCTTTGAATAGATTATCAATCTTAATTATTTTTTTATAAAAAATTAATTGATGAATTTTTAGCTTTTCTGTAATACAATTGTATGTAAATGTTAACAAAGGTAAAGATATATGAAAAGTCTTGAGCAAGACTTGATTAGAGTTATCGCGCCGAGTTTATATCATGATACCTCATGGAATGAAGCTGAGGTATTAGGGGCAATGATCTGGTTATGGAATCGAAACCCTGAATACAAAAAAGCGGAATTAAACTCTGCTTTAACTACTTTATTACCTATTATCCATTCTAAAAATTTTGCTCTATTTATTCACAATAACCAACCGTTAGGTTATTTAAATTGGGCTTATCTCAATCGAGAACAAGAGCAACTCTATTTAGATAAAAAAAAGCCTTATATCAACTTTGTTCAATGCAATCAGCCCATGGAATCTACACGCTTGTGGATATTATCTTTTTTTTGCCCATTTGGACTGCATGATGTGTTGTTAACCAAATCGTTAGGAAAAAAAGCCCTCAAAAATAATCTTTGTTTTTTTGGCTATCACAAGTCAAAAACAGAAACAGTCGTTAAAAAAGTTCAGTGCTAATCATTAATATGCAGTTTAAATCTGTTTTTTCTCTATAGTTTCAGATGGTTCTTAAATAAATCGTTGTCATTCTCGATAGTAATTTGTGGTCGTACTTATTTTTTATCGTTAATTTGAAGGAAATTAATATGAACCAAATTTATCAAACGAAATTTAATGTTATCACGGGTACTACTATAGTGTGTTCTGAATTAGTACGACGAGCAAGTAAAGCAATGATAACGGTATGCGTTTTAGTTTCCTCTGCATCTTCGTTTGCTTTAGACTGTACCGCAAGTAACGATGGTTCTTACTTGGTCGGACAAAATAGCCCAAGCTGTAATAATATTAACGCAGCGACCGTCAATCAATCGGGTAATGCCAGTTTTTATGTTCTTACTCGAAGCCGATTACATGAACAACTCAATGTCGGTGATACAACGCTAACCGCCAATGTTAACGGTGATTACATCGGTCTGGCTAATCAATATACCTATGGCGTGTCAGGGGGATCAATTAATGCAGGTAATTTAAATTTTACATTGAATAACAACGGTAACATGTTAGGTCTTGCGACTTATCACAATGTTAATCTAACTGCAAAAAATGTGGAATTAAATATCAATGATAATTATACGCGTGGAGGCAATTCAAGTGGTACGGTTGCCTCTTATGGTTTATTAGCTGGTTCGTCCGTTAATGCTGGTGAGAGAGATACGTATAATGGTAAATACAGTACAATCACAGTGGATAGTTTAAAAATCAATCAAACTGCAAAGGGGGGTAAAACCCAGCCAATTTTAAACAACGGTATTCGAGCCATTCAAGGAGCCTTTGATAATTCAGGCGATGGTTCAGCAGGACAAGTTATTATCAATGATAATTTAGATATGACATTAACGGGAAATCGCTCAATCGGTATTTATGTTTCGGGCAATTCAACCAATCATGGGGTTGCTGAAAATAGAGGTCTAAACGGTCAGTTAACGCCAAAAGTAATTTTGAAAGGAGAGAAAAACACTATCATCATTAATAAAGGTAGTGATAGCTCTAGGTCAAACTGGGATAGTGTGGGGATTAAACTGGGTAAAACCCGTAATACAGGTGAGGGAGCAGGTATTTTAGAATCATATGGTGAGTTGACTATTGATACCACTAACGCTTTAAATGGTAGTGGTATCAAAATGGTAAGGAATTCTTCATTTACAGCAAATTCTAATAATAGTAAAACGATCATTAAAACTAATGGTTATGCATTGGAAATTGGTACCCATGATGATGCGACTTCAAGCGGACAATTTGAACAAGCTGCATCACACAATATGAGTATCAATATAAAAGATGCAATATTTACCACAACAGGAACAAGTGCTGATCCCGTAATTGAAGGTTCTGTTGCACGCAAAGATTTAATTTTTATTGATCAAGGTCAACAAAATGTTAATTTAACATTTATAGGTGAAGAAACCGATCTCCATGCTAATCAAGACGGCTATATTCTCAACGTCAGCGGTAATTACACTGCACCTAATTATCAATTTTTTTCTAATACGTATGATGATAACGGTGTTGAGCAAGGACATGAAAACTATGACGTTTCCTATGTCAACTTTAATGCTTATGGTAAAGGAAGTATGACTGGGTTAATTTCCAAAGGGCAAGTAAAAGAGGAAGAGGGTCAAATTCTTAATAATAATATTTATGATAATAAAGAGCCAGGAATCTTTTTAGATTTAGCTTATGATTTTCGTTGGAATTTGCAAAAAAAAGGTAATGATAATATATCAAAATTCACTACGATTCTCATTGAATCTGGTGGAACAATCAATGCAGCTTTTAATGATGCTGGTGGTAATGAGTTTGTCTTACAAGGTAATGTTTATAGCAATTCAGGCATTATTAATTTAGATAATCCCTCTCATCAAAAATATAATGATATATTAACTATCGATGGTAACTATAGCGGAGTTCATGATGCTCAAATAAGATTAAACACACAGTGGAATAAAGTCAGCGATAGTTATGCGATAAATTCACAATCAGATGTGTTAAAAATCACAGGTACTTCAACTGGTTGGACTAAGGTGATACCGATAGATGCAAATGGCACAGAAAACGTGATTGATGGTAATATAAGCCAAATTGACGCGGTGATAAACACTGTTCCCGTGATTTATGTGGGAGAAAGTCGTAATGAAAGTAGTTTTTATGGTGAAGCGCATACAAATGGCGCGACTGAAATTCAATTAGCAAGACGTCAAACAGCTGATGGTGACGAATATTTCTGGACTATGCAAGCAGGTACGATAACACCACCGCCACCGCCGCCACCACCACCGCCGCCGCCACCACCGCCGCCACCATCGCCGACGCCAGAACCGCCGACGCCAGAGCCACCGACACCAGAGCCACCGACACCAGAGCCACCGACGCCAGAACCACCGACGCCGCCAGAACCGCCGACGCTAATTAAACCTAAACCCATTTTTGCCAGTCCAGTAGCAGGCTATGTTGCTATGGCGAGAGTCAATCAGGAACAAGGATTTTTAAGTATTGGTTCTTTACATGAACGTCGAGGAGAATACACCAATTTTGATTTAGCAAATTGTAATACTTGTGAAGAGTTTTTAAGTGAAACTTGGGGAAGGATTTTAGGCAAACATATAAAACAAGATGGTAAAGATCGATTAAATCTAGAAACCGATATATATGGATTTCAATTTGGTCATGATCTGCTGAATAATATCAGTGATGATGGAAGCCATAATTATACAGGTATCTATTTGACTTATAGCAAAGCGTATACCGACTTTTCCGATAAATATCGAGCTGTACATGGGATAATTGACCATAATAAACGAACAGGAAAAGGCAAATCAGAATCATTGAGCTTGGGATTAACCAATACTTATTTTTCAACAGAGAATAACTATTTAGATTTAGTTGGACAGTTTTCCTATTTACGTAATCAATATGAAGCTCGTAATGGTAATAATCCGCACACTCAACATGGGTGGGCATTAGCCATTTCGGCAGAAGCTGGGCACACCTTTAAAATAAATCAAAATGATCTTGATAAAGACTATTGGATAGTTGAGCCTCAAGTTCAACTAGTCTACCAATATGTTGATTTAGATAGTTTTAAAGATAAATATCGTCGTGTTGATCAAAATAATCAGGATCTATTACGGGGTAGAATCGGTGTGCGTTTTGGTAACAATAATCGAGCAACAGTCGAGCAACATACCACACTCTATGCAATTGGTAATATTCTGCATGACTTTATCAAGCCAAGCCAAGTTACCATAGGTAGAGATAAACTGCGTGAAAATTATGCGCGCACATGGGGAGAATTGGGCGTTGGGTTAAAAATGCCTTTATTTGAAAAGACTTATCTTTATGGCGATGCTCGCTATGAACACGATTTTGGAAATACCAAACGGCAAGGTTATCGAGGAAATATCGGTATTGAACATAAATGGTAAGTATTAATTAATAATGTAAATTGTGATTTAGTTTCAAATTGTTATCAATGTTACACTCATTTCATACGTAATGGCTTGTTTAGCATTACGTATTTTTTTATCTAACATAGTAAGTTATATAATGAAAAATATTGATTTTTTCAGACTTATTAATGAACTAAGTTTGTAGCAAGATAACTCAATAATCATAATGAATAGCTAAAAAACAGAAAATACTTAAATTTTTAACTCAAGCTATTTTTCAATCAGTTCGGTTTTTTAAGAGTGTTAAAAGCATAGTCATAAACTGTTTTTTATCCTCTTTTAATATTGAAAAAAATTCATGATCCATTTGTTCAACTAAAGGAACGGTTTCATTTGCCTTATCTAACCCTTTTTGTGTTAATACAATTGATTTTGCGCGACTATCTTTGATTGAACAAGTACGTTTAATGTAATCTTTTTTCTCTAAATTCTCTAATATTTGAGAAATAGTCATGACATCAATATTCGTTCTGTGGGATAAAATAACTTGTGTTATTTCATCAGGATATTGCGATAAATAAGCTAGGGTCGCAAGCACAATAAATTGGGGATGCGTGATAGACTGTTTTTTTAAACAATTTTTTATATTTGTATGCCAGGACGAATAAGTTTTCATAAAAAGAAAACCAACAGATTCTGAATCAGTTTCGAATTGCGTCAAAAACTTATTGTCCTTTGCCATAAATTACCCTTCAACTAAACTATTTAATTTGTATGTTTTATCAATAATATCATCCGAAATCTGTTTAATAAAATTATAAGATGCATGAGTATCCAATTTCGGATCCGGCTTTAAAGAAATTTCTGACTTCAATGCATATTGATTATGCGATAATTCAATAATTTGATGTGAAAAATAGAGTAAACCTATGTCAGGCATATCAAATTGTTCGGTAAATTCTTGTTGATTAATTATTTTAGATAACGTCACGTCCATATCTGGCATATTTTGTAGTTTAAAAATACCTTTAGAACCGGTTTTTAACTCGCCCGTAATACGAAAATCTTCAAGATCGGTTTCCCATAATTTTCTGAAATTAAGATCAGTATAGTATGGCCATATTTTAGATGGTATAGCCTTTGTTGGTAGTACAAAAGAAATTGAAATAGTATTCATCGTTTTTTCCTCTTTTTGATAAGTTTACATATTATAAGTATGCTTATTAAATAAGTAAATAAAGAAATTTTATTTTATTAAAAAAAATTATATTTATCATTAAAATCAGTTGGTTAGTTCAGAAAAAAAACAATTAAGATTTCGCTCATTCATATAAAGATTGTCGTTTTATCAACAAAATAAAATGCCGTGTCAGGATATGTTGAAACTTGTAAAAGTAAAATATTTACAATTGTTTTTTTATTTAATCCGTTCAATTTAGTCGGTAAATGATACAATACCACCTTGATTTTGTAATAGACCATAGCTTAGGAACAAATTTGATGAAAAATGACATCCACCAGCAACGTATTTTAATTCTTGATTTTGGTTCACAAGTTACCCAATTAATTGCACGTCGGATTCGTGAAATTGGTGTTTATTGTGAGCTTTGGCCGTGGGATGTGTCGGAAGAAAAAATTAAACAATTCAATCCTAAAGGGATTATTTTATCGGGTGGGCCAGAAAGTACGACAGCACAAAATAGCCCAAGAGCCCCCGAATATGTGTTTAACGCAGGTGTGCCTGTTTTAGGCATCTGTTATGGTATGCAAACTATGGCAATTCAAGTTGGTCAAGGTGGACAAGTCACCGGTTCAAATCAACGTGAGTTTGGTTATGCTAAAGTCGACATTATCGGACGCTCAAAATTAACTGACGGCATTTTAGATAGTACTAATAACGATGGTTTAGATCAACTTGATGTCTGGATGAGCCATGGTGATAAAGTCACAACCTTACCGGATAGTTTTACGGTTATTGGTCGCACAGAAACCTGCCCATTTGCCATCATGGCTAATGATGAAAAGCAATTTTATGGCGTTCAGTTTCACCCCGAAGTCACCCATACAATAAAAGGCTTTGAGCTGCTACAACGGTTTGTAATTGATATTTGTCATTGTGAAAAATTATGGACACCATCTTCTATTATTACCGATGCAATTACCCGAATAAAAGAAAAAGTCGGCAAAGATAAAGTATTACTAGGGTTATCGGGTGGTGTTGACTCGTCTGTTACGGCATTATTACTCCATCAAGCCATTGGTGATCAACTGACCTGTGTTTTTGTCGATCATGGTTTATTACGTTTGAACGAAGCACAACAAGTTATGGACATGTTCGGCAATAAATTTGGGTTAAATATTATAGCCGTGAATGCCGAAGACCGCTTTTTAGCAGCCCTAAAAGGGGAGGCCGATCCCGAAGCTAAACGCAAGATTATCGGGCGTGAATTTGTCGCTGTGTTTGATGAAGAAGCGGCAAAACTTAAAGATGTGAAATGGTTAGCCCAAGGTACTATTTATCCTGATGTGATCGAATCAGCGGCAGCTGATACTGGAAAAGCTCATGTGATTAAATCGCATCATAATGTCGGTGGTTTGCCAGAAGAGATGAAAATGGGATTAGTGGAACCACTGCGAGAACTTTTTAAAGATGAAGTGCGTAAAGTTGGTTTAGAGTTAGGTTTATCTTATGACATGTTATATCGTCATCCATTCCCTGGCCCAGGTTTAGGCGTTCGAGTACTTGGCGAAGTGAAAAAAGAGTATTGTGATTTACTACGTCAAGCAGATGCGATCTTTATCGAAGAACTATATAAAGCTGACCTATACCACAAAGTCAGTCAAGCTTTCACCGTATTTTTACCGGTACGTTCAGTCGGTGTAATGGGGGATGGGCGTAAATACGACTGGGTGGTCTCGTTACGTGCCGTTGAAACTATTGACTTTATGACCGCTCACTGGGCACATCTGCCATATGACTTCTTAGGACGAGTATCAAATCGAATCATTAATGAAGTAAACGGAATATCTCGCGTTGTCTATGACATCAGCGGTAAACCGCCAGCGACGATTGAGTGGGAATAAAAAATAACTTAATAATCCAACATAATCAAAATATCAGCGCTGATAAAGCGCTGTTTTTTGCTGTAGTATTTTCCAATCTTCTGATTTAAAACAGTATAACGGTCATTTGGATAGAGAAATTGTCTTATTATCGTTGATTATTAAAAATGCGTGGTTAATGTATCATAACAACCTTATCCTTTAAACCCAACCAAGATAAGGTTGTCATGTTTATATCCCATAAAATGAACTAAAATAAACTATTTTTATTAACCGATTTTACTTTTTCTACATGGGACTCAATGACATCCCAATGTTCAACGATCTTATTGCCTTCGACACGATAAATATCACATACTTTATTTACAGTACCGTCTGGTAGGGAACATTTATAAAATACGTAAACCATATCCGCTTCACAACTGATGTTGATAATGTCGAGTTTGGGTTTAGTTTTAATAAACCCTTTGAAAAATTTAATAAATCCTGCTTGACCATCTTCAACTTGAGGATTATGTTGAATATAGTTTTCTGCAACATAATGAGGAATTTTATCCACATTACCGTTAATAAAAACATCTTTGTAATAATTTTCGATCAATTCTTTATTTTTCATCATAGTTACCTTTTGTGAGAAAGACATACATTCAATTGAAATTAATGACTTATTAAGAAAAGAAGAAAATCTGAATAGTTATTGCGTATTAAAAAATGGATATGATAATGGTAAAAACTGTAAATAATAAATGGTTATTAGTGTTATACCACCTCCTAAATCAAAAGTCACGATCTCTAT
Source organism: Gilliamella sp. wkB308 (assembly GCF_001690185.1). Lineage (GTDB taxonomy): Bacteria > Pseudomonadota > Gammaproteobacteria > Enterobacterales > Orbaceae > Gilliamella > Gilliamella apicola_I. The sequence goes on along the minus strand of NZ_LZGN01000020.1, from coordinate 24,582 downwards.
TTAAACTCGATTACTTTAATGTCGACCATATTAGGTCATTTCAATCTTACTGCGATAACTTAACACAATAACTAATTATTTTATCAATACAAAGCATTCGTCATAGGCATCAAAAAAGTCTAAAGGCTATCACAGTCTATCTATTAAAATTTATTGGATAAGTATATACTTAAACAAATGCTGTGTATTTGTGATATCAGTAATGTTTCATTTATGAAGGATTATCAAATATGATTTTAGGTAATATCAACCATTTAAATTTAGTCCCTTATTTGCCTGCCAAAATAAAGCAATCGATTGAATATATCAAAGATAATGTCAATCAAAATACGCCTATTGGGCGTTATGACATTGACGGTGATAAGATATTTTTTATGCTTTCTGATAGTTCAACTCGTCACATTGACAAGGCTAACCCTGAATATCATCAAAAATATATTGATGTGCAAATTGTATTAGACGGTCAAGAGGGAATGGCGATTAATACTTTACCACCTTACACTAACAGGCTCGATGATCAACTTACTACTAACGATATTGCATTTGTTGAAACCCCGAAGGAAGAAACATTACTGGTTTTGCATTCAAACGATTTCATTGTTTTTTTTCCTAATGAAGTCCATAAACCTTTGTGTGCAATAAACAATAACATTAATACTGTTCGTAAAGTGGTTATTAAAATTGCCTTAGGTAATCTTTAATTTAGGAATCATTGCGCTAAATTGAGATGAATTTGGCGCATTTGCTATGACATAGTTATGACATAGTTGCCAAATTGCATCCAAGTAAATTAGTTTGATAAATAGAAATCATCAATTTTCAATGCTTACTTCGAAAAGTTGGTTAACTGGCACATTATGCTTAAATGTTCATGCATTAACGGAGTACGATAAAACGCAATAGGGTATTTTGCTCATTGAATTTTATTGATAAATTTGATAGCGTTAATAAAGGAACCGTAAAACCCATAAACTCATCAACGGTGAATTAGTACTATATTTCATCACTCATCACTGGTATAATATACAGTTAAATTTTCATTTCAATTGTACAAAAAACATACTTAAGAAGAGATCTATGTCAATTAAAGATATCGATATTCGAGGTGCGAGAACGCACAACCTAAAAAATATTAATGTCATTATTCCACGCGATAAACTTGTCGTTATTACCGGGCTTTCAGGTTCTGGTAAATCTTCATTAGCATTTGATACACTTTATGCAGAAGGGCAACGGCGTTATGTCGAGTCGTTATCTGCTTACGCGCGACAGTTTTTATCATTGATGGAAAAACCCGATGTTGATCACATTGAAGGATTATCGCCAGCGATTTCAATTGAACAAAAATCTACATCGCATAATCCACGTTCAACTGTCGGTACGATTACTGAAATTTATGATTACCTCAGGTTGCTTTTTGCCCGAATAGGGGAGCCTCGTTGTCCGAATCATAATTTACCGTTAGCAGCTCAAACTGTGTCGCAAATGGTCGATAGCATTATGGCATTACCAGCTGAAAATCGATATATGCTACTTGCTCCAGTGGTGACCGAACGTAAAGGGGAGTTTGTTAAGCTTTTTGAACAGCTTTCTGCAAGCGGTTATATACGGGTAAGGGTAGACGGAGATGTATATGATTTATCTGATCCTCCACAACTTGAATTACAAAAGAAACATACTATTGAAGTTGTTGTCGATCGTTTTCGTATTCGTGACGATTTAAAACTACGTCTGGCAGAATCGATTGAAACAGCATTATCCATTACCAATGGTATAGTGAAGGTAGCCAATTTGGATGATCCAAAAGCTGAAGAAAAAATATTTTCGGCTAATTTTGCCTGCCCAATTTGTGGTTACAGTATTTCTGAATTAGAACCTCGTTTATTTTCATTTAATAATCCTGCGGGTGCTTGTCCTGAATGTGATGGTTTAGGTGTTCAACAATACTTTGATCCTAAACGCATAGTTCAAATGCCAGAAGTTTCGTTAGCTGCGGGCGCAATAAAAGGATGGGATCGTCGTAATTTTTACTATTTTCAGATGTTAAAATCTTTGGCGGATCACTATAAATTTGATATTGATAAGCCTTACGAAAAATTACCTGAAAAAATAAAAGATATTTTATTAAATGGTTCGGGTAGTACCGAAATTACCTTTGTTTATACTAATGATCGTGGTGATGTAGTTAAACGAAAACATACTTTTGAAGGTATCATAAATAACTTAACGCGTCGCTACAAAGAAACCGAATCACAAACGATTCGTGAAGAGTTAGCTAAATACATCAGTAACCGCCCGTGTCCTTGCTGTCATGGTTCTAGGTTATGTACAACAGCAAGACATGTATTTATTAACGACACAAATTTACCGACGATTAGTGATTTAAGTACTCAACAAGCAAAAGAATTTTTTGACAACTTAGTGTTAACCGGTCAACGTGCCCAAATTGCAGAAAAAATTCTGAAAGAAATTAATGACCGATTACAGTTTTTAATTAATGTTGGGCTTAATTATTTAACGTTATCACGTTCGGCAGAAACACTATCTGGCGGTGAAGCGCAACGTATTCGCTTAGCTAGTCAAATCGGTGCCGGTTTAGTTGGCGTAATGTATGTACTTGATGAGCCTTCTATCGGTCTTCATCAGCGTGATAATACTCGCTTAATTGATACATTGACTCATTTACGTGATTTAGGTAATACCGTCATTGTGGTTGAACACGATGAAGAAGCGATTATGGCTGCCGATTATGTGATTGACATTGGTCCGGGGGCAGGGGTTCACGGGGGCGAAGTTGTGGCTCAAGGAACACCTAAACAAATTATGGAAAATAATGCATCGCTAACAGGAAAATATTTATCCGGTAAAGAAAAAATCGAAATCCCCGCAACGCGTACCAAAGTTGATAAAAAACGGATGTTATCGCTTATCGGGGCAACGGGGAATAATCTTAAAGATGTCACGTTAAATATTCCTGTCGGACTGTTTACCTGTATCACTGGGGTATCGGGATCAGGCAAATCCACTTTAATTAATGATACTTTATACCCACTCGCTCAAAATGAGCTTAATGGTGCTGAAAAAAGTGATATTGCACCTTATCAATCCATTAAAGGTCTTAACTTTTTTGATAAAGTTATCGCGATAGATCAAAGCCCGATTGGACGAACGCCACGTTCGAATCCTGCAACCTATACCGGATTTTTTACATCGATTCGTGAGCTTTATGCAGGGGTACCTGAAGCACGAGCCAGAGGGTATAATCCGGGGCGATTTAGCTTTAATGTAAAAGGTGGACGTTGTGAGGCTTGTCAAGGCGATGGCTTAATTAAAGTTGAAATGCACTTTTTACCTGATATTTATGTGCCATGTGATCAATGTCATGGTGCACGTTATAATCGTGAAACGCTTGAGATCAAATACAAAGGAAAATCTATCAACGAAATTTTAAATATGACCGTTGAAGAAGGGCGTGAATTTTTTGATGCGGTACCAATGATCTCTCGAAAATTACAAACCTTGATTGATGTGGGGCTGGCTTATATTACCATTGGTCAATCGGCAACGACATTATCGGGTGGGGAAGCTCAGCGAGTTAAATTAGCCAAAGAGCTATCAAAACGTGACACAGGTAGTACGCTCTATATTTTAGATGAGCCAACAACTGGCTTGCACTTTGCCGATGTTAAACAATTACTTGCACAATTGCATACTTTACGTGATAAAGGTAATACTATTGTCGTCATTGAACATAATTTAGATGTCGTGAAAACCGCTGATTGGATCGTGGATCTTGGACCAGAAGGGGGAAATGGTGGCGGTGAAATAATTGCTGAAGGTACGCCAGAAGAGGTTGCAAAATCGAAAATATCTTACACGGGTCAATATTTAAAACCACTATTAGATAAACAAAAAAGAAAGTAAAATAGAGTCAATTTTGTTTAAAGGATTAAGAAAGGACGGGAGGCAACTCCCCACTTTTATTTATTTCTCTATTAATAAACATCGATAAATAGTTAATTAATTGAATTGATTTAACTTTTTATTGATATAATAATCAGAAAATAGGTACATCTAGGGAGGGGCTTTTGTCATTAGAAATCTTAGCGATGATCATCATCGCCTATCTTTGTGGTTCATTGTCAGGTGCTATGATAGTTAGTCGTGCTATGAAATTGCCCAACCCTTTAACGCATGGCTCTCACAATCCTGGGGCAACCAATATCCTACGAATTAATGGTAAACTACCTGCAATTGTTGTATTAATTTTTGATATGTTCAAAGGTACGCTACCTGTGTATCTGGCTTATCGAATGGGGATATCACCCTTCTTTTTAGGAATTATAGGCATATCTGCTTGTCTTGGGCATATTTTTCCCTGTTTTTTTCATTTTAAAGGTGGTAAAGGGGTTGCGACAGCATTAGGGATGATGGCACCGATTGGACTTGATTTTACAGGGTGTTTTATACTGACGTGGCTAATAACCTTATTGATAACGGGCTACTCATCAGTTGCAGCTATTATCGGGTTTCTTATGGCGCCATTTTATGTTTGGTTGTTTAAACCTGAGTTGACCTTACCGGTAACTATGCTTTCTTGTCTCATTATTGTTCGCCATAGTAGTAATATTATGCGTTTATTAAAAGGCGAAGAACCAAAAAGCTTAAAGCGATTAAAACTGTAATTTAATGACATCAGCCGGATTCAAATCGGATAACATAACAGAATTGACATGATGATAGCGATGAAAAATTAGTTGTTATCTTCACCAATTATTGCTTGATGAATATCATTTAGAAATTCGCCTAAAAAAGTATCAGTTTCAATAAAATTCTCGAAAAAAGAACACGTACATTTATCATGATTGATTCTTCATCGAATTAATTGGTGTTATCACTTTCCTTTTAACTTAACTTAACTTATCCAAAAATAATCACCTTTCAGTTTAATGATATGGATTATGTTGCGCATCGGATTCATCATTGACTAAAAATAACGTTGTATCACTGGCTAACACCGCATTATGCAAACGTATTTTATCTTGTTCATTAAGATGCTTAATACAAGCAACGACATAGCTACACGTTTTATTTTGTAAAGCTTTTTCAATCGTTGATACCAGATTTTCGTTTTTGATATTAGTGATATGGATTACTTTTTGCTTATCTAAACCGGCAAAGTTAACCCAGGATCGCTTTAACATCGGTCGATCGGATAACCAAAGCTGCCATTTTTTTGCTTTATTGAATGAACGTAATAATGGTCGCTGTTGTTGCAATACTTGCTGAAAAGGAGATTCAAACTCAAACGCCATAATTTGTTGTGATGATTGTTCAATAAGCATAATAACCTCTAACTGTATTAATATACAGTGTATATTAATACAGTATTTTAAGGTTGTAAATATTTTTTATGTTATGTTAGGTTAATCAATTATTAGACTAACAAAGCGATCAAGAACGAAAATATTGATAAGTCCAAATGCCTAAAAAAGTCATCAAAACCGAGCCAACAACATGAATACCTATTGTCGCTAATGCCCATGTTACTTTACCTTCCTGTAATAAATTAACAATTTCAGCCGAAAAAGTAGAAAAAGTTGATAAACCACCACAAAAACCCGTGACGATTAATAAACGCCATTCAGCGGAAAGATTCGAATGATTAAAAAAAGCGATGGCAAAACCAATAATATAGCCAGCAATTAAATTAGATAATAGTGTTCCGATTGGAATAGTAAAAGCAACCACATTGCATTTAAGTGATAAAAACCAGCGAAGTAAACCACCCGCTACAGAACCGAATGAAATGGCTAAAATAAGTTTTAGCATCAACAATCCTTAATAAAATATGAGAAATGATCATTACTCAGTGAATGAGAATGTCATTATAAAATGACTTAATGAATATTGCCTAGTTCTTGTCAAACAAATTCTAAAAACGCTATTTAAACAACTGAATTTCAATAGGGTATCAAAAGTTAGGGTATATCCAATAGTCATTAATATAAGTTATTCAAACCAATCTTAACCGATTAAATTGATTTGTTAAGGAATGAATGATAATCATAGAAATTTATTATTAGATTACGATAAAATAAAGATCTCAAAAAGATTCAAACGGAAATAATATGTTTACGGGTATTGTACAAGGTGTTGGTCAAATAATTGATATTAAAGATCAAGATAAATTAAGAACTTATAAAGTTAAACTACCAAGTCAGCTAACGCAAAATATTGAAATTGGTGCGTCAATTGCGAATGATGGATGCTGTTTAACAGTGACAGGATTTGCTGATGATTGGGTGTCGTTTGATATCATGCAAGAAACCCTAGCTTTAACAACGTTAGGCGATAAAAAACTGAATGATTACGTCAATATTGAACGCAGTGCAAAATATGGCGATGAAGTCGGTGGACATATCATGTCTGGACACATCTCTTGTTCAGCAACGATTGTGGATATTCAAAAAACGGCGACCAATTGCCAGATGCAACTCACACTACCAAAGCAGTTTATAAAGTATGTTTTATATAAAGGCTTTATCGGCATTGATGGCGCTAGTTTAACCGTGGGTGAAGTAGATGAAAATGGTTTTAAAATCCACCTTATTCCCGAAACATTAGCCATAACAACGTTTAAAAATAAAAAAGTTGGTGATAAAGTCAATATTGAAATTGATTCACAAACTCAAGCGATAGTTGATACGGTTGAGCGAGTATTAGCAACTAAGTTTAAATGTGATTGAAATAGAACATTGTGATGTAAACTGTCGATTAGTCAATAAGTTGGTTATTTATTTTATTCATTTAAAACATAAGGAGTAAACATGCGTCATTCTAATAAATTGAAACCCTTGTTTTACGGAGTATTATTGTTATTCACTAGTTACAGTTATGCATCTGAAATGCAGCTATCCAGTCCTGACCTAAATAAAAATGGTTTTACAGATCAATTTATTTATAATCAATTCGGTTGTGAGGGTAAAAACCTATCGCCTAGTATTGAATGGAATAATGTACCTAAAGAAGCAAAAAGTTTAGCATTCACGATGTATGATCCTGATGCGCCAACCGGATCAGGATGGTGGCATTGGACGGTTGTCAATATTCCGGTTGATACAACAGAATTAAAGCAATCTGCCGGTAATAATATTAATTTATTACCAAATGGAAGTCAGCAAGTTCGTAATGATTTTGGTACGGCAAATTATGGCGGACCTTGCCCGCCAGAAAACTCTAATCACCGTTATCAATTTACACTCTATGCACTTGATATAGACAATATTAATGTTGATGATAAAACAACCCCAGCTTTAGTTGGTTTCATCATAAATTCGCATCAAATTGCTAAAGCATCCATTACCTTTAATTACGGTCGTTGATGAGAAAGTTATTAATCAACATAAAGCCTTTTATTGGTTGAAAAAATATAAAGGAAAAGATTGATAATATCAAAATCAACTAATCAAAAGAAAGTATACAAAATCAACATTATTTGATTTTGTATACTTACTTAACAAACAGTTTTATTTATCTTGCAGGAATCTAGCAATATTAGCAATATCATTAGGCGTGGTTTGACAACAACCGCCAATTAATTTAGCGCCAGATTCTATCCAGTTTGTTAACTGATTAGCAAAGGTACAATTATGTTGCGGGTTAGGGTGCCATTGTTTGATTAAAGGATCATATACTTCGCCAGAATTTGGGTAAACAATTAACGGCTTTGATGTGAGTTTATTTAACACATTTAGTGACCTTGTCACTTTTTCTAATGCAATGCAATTGATGCCTACACTGGCAATTTGCTCAATATTATTTAAATATTCGACAACTAAAGATAACGGTGTTCCATCACTCAGATGCTGATCATCTTTTAACGTAAATGAAAACCAGCAACTTATTTTAGGAAATTGTTCAATCACCTTTGTTAATGCTTTTATTTCAGTAAAAGAAGGCAAGGTTTCACAAGCGAGTAAATCCACATTGGCATCGATAAGTGCTTTTATGCGGACATAATGAAATTCCATAAAGGCTTCTTCACTAAGTTGATAGTTGCCCGTATATTCGGAACCGTCAGCTAAATAGGCCCCATAAGGGCCGACAGATCCAGCAATAAGTAAAGGTCTAGGTTGGACTAATTCGCTTAAATATTGTTGTTTAGCTTGTTGTGCAAGTTCAACACTTTTTCGTATTAACGCAATAGAATCATTTAGATTAATCCCTTTTTTGGCGAATCCTAAGGGGGTTGCTTGATAACTTGCTGTAATGGCACAGTCTGCGCCAGCTTTAAAATAGTCATAATGAACTTGCTGAATTAATTCAGGCTGCTCAAATAATACTTTTGCTGACCATAAACTATCATTTAAATCGCATCCACGACGTTGTAACTCGCTGGCAAGTGCACCGTCAACAATGATAAAGTTTTTTTGGTTTAATAAATTCTTAATCGGATTGTTATTAATCATTTTGAGTAACTCGAGTTTGATACTTATGCGTCAAATGGTAAACAATAAAACAAACAATGACAAAAGGGATGCCACAATATAGCGCTATTCGTTGCTCTGGATCAAAAGCCAGTCCAATACAGGCAATCACGCACAAAATTGTGCCTAGAATCGGGACTAAAGGGTAATAGGGCGCTTTATATTTTAAATTAATGATTTGTTCTTGAGAAAGCTTTTGCCTAAAAAAGTAATGCGATACACAAATACTTAACCAAACAGCAACCACAGCAAAACCTGAAATAGCCGTTAACGCAACAAAGACTGTATCGGGTGCAATCACACTAGAAAACAACGCCAGTAATCCCCCTAACATACTCACCGTTATAGCAGTGGTTGGAATCCCTTTAGTGGTTAATCTTGAAAAGCATTTAGGCAAAGTACCTTGATTTGATAACGACCATAACATTCGGCCCGATGCATAAAGTCCTGAATTAGCTGCAGATAAAATGGCAGTTAAAATTACAAAATTAAAGATATCGGCAGCATAAGGGATACCAATATTTTCAAAAACCATCACAAAAGGACTCTTAATGACGCCTGCTTGTTCCATTGGCAATAATGCCGCCAGTACAAAAATAGTGCCAACAAAAAAGATGATTAACCTTAAAATAGTTGTTTTTATGGCTAAAGGAATACTTTTTTCAGGGTGCTTAGTTTCACCCGCAGCAATACCAATTAGTTCAGTACCAGAAAAGGCAAAATTAACCGATACCATTGTCATGATGATAGGTGTCAATCCATGTGGAAACCAACCATTATCGGTAATATTGTGTAGAAATGGGGCTGGCATATCGTTTTTCATGGGGATAAAACCAAAAATAGCTGCGGTGCCTGCAATAATAAAAATAATAATCGTGATGACTTTAATTATTGAAAACCAAAATTCACTTTCTGCAAAAAATTGTGCAGTCACAATATTCAAAACAAATATAACTGCACAAAAAATTAAACACCAAACCCAAACAGAAATACTCGGAAACCAATACTGCATACACATACCAGCAGCGGTTAGACTTGAACCCAATGCAACTGTCCAGGTCAACCAATATAACCAAGCAACGGTATAGCCTGTAGCGGGGCTAATGAAACGGGAAGCATAGGTATGAAATGCACCGGTTTCGGGCATAGCAACCGCAAGTTCGCCAAGGCACAACATAACTAAAAAAACGACCAAAGCACCAATTAAATAGGCAATAATCGCTCCCACGGCTCCGGCGGTTGCAATAATATAACCGGTATTAAAAAATAATCCTGTGCCAATCACGCCACCTAACGATAACATAATTAAATGCCGAGTTTGCATAGTACGTTTAAATTGATTCTCAGGTGATTTAGATAGATGATTGTTCATAACAAGGTATGTCCGCTAGCGTATTAAAAAATTATTTATTGTCTCAATTCACATCAAAAATGAGTGAAAAAATCGTCTTTACTATAAAATTTACCATTCACTTCTGCTTGATGTGTATCACTTGAATAGTTGGCATCTGAATATATACCTTCCATTCCATTTTTTTCAAAAGTGAAAAGAATTGATTCATCTAACCACGATTTTATATCATTTCCTAATACTATTTTATCAATTTGTTCTTGTGTAACAATGTTTTGTTGATAATTTTCAAATTGAGCTGCAATATAATTTATAACGTCAAATGGCATATCAAGTTTAAGTTTGAAAAGATGAATATTATCGTCACTAGATAATCCACGAAAACTCTCATTACTATCATAATCAATTAATAAATCAGCATTAATATCGCCGACATTAGTATGCCAATTGAATTTATAGGACATGCTCCTATTAAGTTTATCAGGATTAACATAATGAGGATCGCTCGATTCGAATCCATATCCAAATTCGCCTAATACAAACGACAGCATACTGATTCCATCCATATTTATAAATTCATTATTCGATGAGATTGAACCAAGGTTTTGGTTTCCATACGTTAATGAACCTATCTTAATGTCTATTGAATCATAATAATTCTCATCAGTTTGATTTACTGATTGATTAATTAATATTTGGTTTAATATGGCGGTTGCGTTGTCATTGAAAAAATTCTGGGATATAACTTTATTAATGGTTAAATTGTTATGTAATATTCCTTTTTTAAAATCACCATTTCTGACAGCTTTCACATCCTGAAAATTTAGCTCTTTTTTATATGTCATACCATATTGATAATTTCTGTCAATAAGATCATAATTTTCTTCTGAATAATAGAGATTTTTCAACTCCAATACATAATTTAAAGAGTTATGACTGCTTTCGGGCTCAGTTTTGATAGAAACTTGATCAAGTTTCAAGGATAGGTTTCTGAATTCCGATGTTAATTCTAATTTGTCCCAGTGTGAATTTACGCTGACAGTTGAAAAATCTTTAGAAACGTTGAAAAAGCACTCACCTTCAGATAGGTAGAAATTGTTTTCGCCAAACACATGATTGACCAGATTTATATTAATAGGGTTATTTTTCAAATAAATATTGAACTCTTTTTGAAAACTTAAACTGGCATGACCTATGATGAATGATTGGTTATTCGACCATTTCCAAAGATCTGGAAATGCTTTTTCAGTCATTTGATAATCTATCGTTGCGACTTGAGGTGTAAAATCACCTTTTGCGATATTGACGAAAGGAAAAGGGCCGTGATAAATCGTAATATCATCACTAAAGAGGATATTTTTATTATTATCAAGATCTGTTTGATTATCTACAGATTCGGTGATAGTCAGGTGTAATTTCGTTGAAAATAGACCTTTATCATAATGGCTTTTGGTTATGTTGATCTTACTCATATCCTTGCTGCCATTAATGTTTTCACTGATTAATGACAGGGTATTATCAATTTCATTTTCAATTTTATTGCCAATGTACCAAGTTGAACCTAAATATCCTATGCTTAAGAATGCAACTATTCCTATTGTAAACTTAATTTTTTTCATTGTTTTCCCGTTATTTTTTATAATTATTAATTTGATTTTGATAAACCTAAAGCAACGCCTAGCTAGCCTATCAAGCTAATTAGGCGTAACTAAAAAGAGTCTTAAAGAGAAAGAATTAGACGATTAAAATCATTTCTATTCATTTTTTGTCCATTGATTATCACGTCAGAATCACTCTGTTTTATTTTCAAATCCATATAGATACCTTGCTTATCTTCATCAATAGAAATAAGAGGATGATCTTTAATCTTAGATTTCGCGATCAAATTAATCATATATAATTTTCCAGCAATCATATCATCAGTCACATCCGTTTCATTGTAATTTTCCGTTTGTGCCCACATACGTGCTAATACTTTGAATGGAATCTGAATATTATAACTTAACATGCGATCGGGGGTAATATCATTATTATTATCATCTGTTGATAAGTTGTTATCGACTATAGCTGATGTGTTGGCAATAATATCGCCTGCAGCATTATGCCAATTTAACAAACCATCCCATTGAATTTTTGAAAAGTCAGATGCATTTTGTTCAATGAATAAACTTTCAAACGGATTCTGTGTGTTAACTCCTTCAAAATTAAACTTAAATTCACCATGACCTAAATTTTGTTTGCCAAAATTGAACGATTCAATATTAGCCTCATAACTGCCCTCTGTGCTATTATTTGGATTAGATCGAACATCTTGCTTAAAGAATATATTATTAAAAACAAATGGCGCTTGTGGATTGAAACTTAAGACAGTTGTTTTCAATTTTTCTATGTTCATCTTGGATTGATAATTAGGTATATTAGCTCCATTGATCGGATCAAATGTTATTGTGTACTGAGCTGAACTACTTATATTATCAATATCTATTTGGACTGGAAGACTTGATCGAGAGTTTATCGTTAAAGTATCAACGTTTGAGTTTAGATCAACGATATCATCTCCTTTATTTTCTAAGTTAACCTTAAGATTGCTCAATGAGATTGAACTAACCTGATCAATTTTATATCTTAATTTATCAAGCTTTATAGACATCGATGAGGTCAATTCATTTAAATCACTGGTGATGGTGATGTTGCCTTCTGAAATATCTATTCCTTCTTTAAACTGAGGCATGTCAATAGTATTCAAGGCTTTTGTGGTAATTTTTGTGACGACATAATCACTAAATTTAATCCCCATAGTGGCGGTAATAAAAGGTTTATCTCCTGCAAGTTTCCAAAGAGTTGGATTGTCTTTTTCAGTCATTTCATATTCAATCCATGCCAATTGGGGGACAAAATTACCTTTAATTAATGCGGCCATAGGGAATGGACCATGATGGATAGTTATATCGTCATCAAAAACGGTTTTTGGTTCATTGACATCATATTCAATGCGGGGTTTTTCGGTTATAGTAAGGTGAAATTTGGATGTAAAAATATTTTTTTGATAATTGCTTGTTTTGATTGATATATCATATTGATTTTGGTAGCCATTAATCGTTTCATTAATGTTTATTAATTGACTATCCAATTCTTTCTCAATTTTATTGCCGACATACCATGAACTACCTACATATCCGATTGCTAATAGCGCTACAGAGCCGATAACTAATTTACTTTTTTTCATTGGTTTTCTCTTTTAACACATTGTTTTTACATAAATTATGCACTCATAATTCAGAAACGAATAAAACTAAATTATTATCAATAAACTATTTTATTATGAATAAATAGTTTTATGCGATTCAGACCTTTCAATTCTAATGGATTTCAGAACGATAAGCGAGTTTTTAAGTGAGTTTATAAAATCACAATTAATTAGAGAAAATATTGATTCTAATTTCATCGCATACTTAGCGATATAGATAAAAAAGCTTAACTAATGGTCAAAATGAGTATGACCTTACTCATTAAGGAGGATAAAGAAAAATGTTTGGTAGATAGGAATCAAAACATGATAGTTATTCATCTAACAAATAACGTTTTATATTAACTCCAAATTGACAGGCAATATTAATTTAGCTTTGCTCATTGCTATGTGGGTGACATCCATACAGAGCAATGAGCTATTTATTAAACAATTTTCAAAATGTTGTGTGTTATGTTTGATGTGTAGAAAATTCAGTTAACAAGTTTTTGATATATTCAATACGCTCTAAACGTTGTAAATCAGTTTTTTGTAATCTTAATCTATTATTGCCTTCTAAACGATAATTTTTAGGTTCTTTTTGAATGATTTCAATTAAATAATCAACTGAAATTTTATTATTACTACCAAATTCGATAAACCCACCTTTTTCACCAAATTCAATTTTAGTAATGCCTAATTGATTAGCATGAAAACGAATTTTAGTTGTTTCTAACAAAAATAGAACTGCATCAGGTAATTGCCCAAAACGATCACGCATTTCAACTTGTATATCGGTCAATTCATCTAAATTATTGATACTCGCAATACGTTTATACAAAGATAAACGAGTATTAACATCCGGAATAAAATCGTCTGGAATCAATGTAGGTAAACGTAACTCAATTTCGGTTTGTTGACTGGTCAACAGTGATTCAAGCGTAGGTTCTTTTCCTTCTTTTAAAGATTTTACGGCATCTTCAAGTAGTTCAATATATAAATTAAACCCAATAGTTTCGATTTGACCACTTTGATCGCTTCCTAACAACTCGCCTGCACCTCGAATTTCCAGATCATGCGTTGCTAAAGCAAAACCTGCACCCAAATCTTCTAGGGTTGCGATAGCATCAAGACGTTTTTTTGCATCTTTACTCAATAATTTTGGATGTGGTGTTAATAAATAAGCATATGCTTGATGATACGACCGACCAACCCGACCACGCAACTGATGCAATTGCGCTAAACCAAATTTATCGGCACGCTCAATAATAATCGTATTCGCGTTAGGAATATCGATACCGGTTTCAACGATGGTGGTACAAACCAAAATATTAAAACGTTGATGATGAAAATCATTCATCACTCGCTCTAAATCCCGTTCATGCATCTGACCATGACCAACGCCAATACGTGCTTCTGGCACTAATTCGGCTAGCTTTTCACTCACGTTATTGATATCCGAGACATCATTATGTAAATAATAAATTTGACCACCACGCAAAATTTCACGCAGGATAGCTTCTCGAATCACTAAATCATCGTATTCTCTGACAAACGTTTTCACAGCTAATCGGCGAGCAGGTGGCGTGGCAATGATAGAAAGATCACGCATACCACTCATCGCCATATTCAATGTTCGAGGAATAGGGGTAGCAGTTAGGGTCAAAATATCGATATTGGCTCGCATAGCTTTGATACGTTCTTTTTGACGAACACCAAAGCGATGCTCTTCATCAACGATCAATAGACCAAGATCCTTCCATTTTACATCTTCCTGCAATAATTTATGCGTGCCAATGACAATATCGACTTTACCTTCTGCAAGTGCATCAATGACGGCTCGTTGCTGTTTTGCGGTTTTAAAACGAGACAAACTTTCAATACGTATTGGCCAATTAGCAAAACGATTACAAAAACTTTCATAATGTTGTTGGGCAAGTAAGGTGGTAGGTACCAAAACTGCGGCTTGCTTTTTATTGACGACAGCTAAAAAAGCAGCGCGAATTGCAACTTCGGTTTTGCCAAAGCCGACATCCCCACAAACTAATCTATCCATAGCATAAGGAGAACACATATCCCCGATAACGGCGCCAATGGCATTTTGTTGATCTTCCGTTTCTTGATAAGGAAAGGCTTGGCAAAATAATTCGTATTGTTCACGATCTTGCTTAAATTCAAATCCTGGTTTACTTTCACGCTCCGCATAAATATCTAACAATTCGGCAGCAACATCACGGACTTTTTCTGCTGCTTTTTGTCTGGCTTTGCTCCAAGCATCTGTTCCTAATTTATTTAAAGGCGCATTCTCTTCATCACCGCCAGAATAACGGCTGATCAAGTTAAGCGATGAAACCGGTACATAAAGTTTGGTATCATTTGCATAAAGCAAAATAAGATATTCAGCCGTAATACCGCCAGTTTCTAACGTCGTTAACCCAGCGTAACGTCCTACACCGTGCTCTAAATGCACGACAGGTTTACCAGGGGTTAATTCGGCTAAACTGCGAACTAAACTATCGGTATTAATGGCTTGTCTGTTCTCATTTTTACGACGAATAACACGCCGTCCTAATAGTTCATTTTCGGTAATAAATGCAAAATGCTGTTGTTCATCAATAAAACCTTGTTCACCCGCACCGACCATGACACAAAAGCGGTTATCAACCGTTGCTTGCTGATCAAGCTGATTAATGCTGGTTGGATAGATACGAATTCGACCTAAAATCTCTTGCAATGCTTCTTTACGGCCTTCTGATTCAACCGAAAAAATAATCTTGCCTTTAAAGTTTTCAATGAATTGATTAAAGTGATGATAAGGGTCTTTCAATTGAATCTGAAAACCAATATCAGGCAAACTCATAAAGGGCAAATTAATATTTTTAGATGACTCATCCACCGTGTTATTCGATACAATCATCCTTGGATAATGTTTAAAATTAGCAAAGATTTCATCCGTTTTTGACCAAATAACTGCGGGTTCAAGTAAAGGACGCATAGGATCAACTTTACGACTTTCATAACGTTGATTAATATCTTGCCAATATTTATTGGCAAACTGCTCGATATTGACCGTATTGATAATTAGCGTATTATCTAAAAAATAAGAAAAAAGTGTTGTTAACGGTTCACTAAAAAACAAGGCTTGCCAGTATTCAATCCCTGTTGGTAAAATATTTTTACTGACTTGCTGATAAATACTTTCAGGCTCTAATCTGACTTCAAATTTTGCACGCCATTGGCTACGAAATAATTCAATAGCCGCTTTATCAAAAGGAAACTCATGAGCCGGTAATAACTCAATTTCAACAATTTCTTCAAGCGTTCGTTGTGTTTCAGCATCAAACGTTCGGATACTATCAATTTCATCATCAAAAAAATCAATACGATAAGGTCTATCGCTACCCATAGGATAAATATCAAAAAGTGCGCCACGCGTGGCATACTCGCCATGTTCCATGACTTGGCTGACAGCGCGATAACCGGCATTCTCTAACTGCATTCGCAAATGTTCACGACTAATCTGTAAGCCTTTCTTCATAATGAACACATGCCCACCTAAATAACTTTTTGGGCAAACTTTTTGCATTAACGTATTAATCGGTAAAATTAATGCGCCTTTAGTTAAATGTGCAAGATGATAAAGGCAAGATAAGCGTTCAGATACAATATCTTGATGAGGTGAAAAACTATCATAAGGCAAGGTTTCCCAATCAGGAAACGAAATAGCCGGAAAATGGCTAAATTGCTTCAGCTCTTCATAAATGCGGGTC
This sequence comes from Gilliamella sp. wkB308, assembly GCF_001690185.1. Lineage (GTDB taxonomy): Bacteria > Pseudomonadota > Gammaproteobacteria > Enterobacterales > Orbaceae > Gilliamella > Gilliamella apicola_I. The sequence continues at coordinate 7,746 of NZ_LZGN01000020.1, read as the reverse complement.
GTTTGTTGCATATCATCGGTGACAATCACCACTAAACCGTTATGCGCAGCAATTGCATCGGCACACAGTTTTGATAATGATGATCCCACCAATTGTCCAAACTGTTTTACTTCACCGGGTTTTTGTGGAATGAGTGCTGAAATATTGAGTTTTTTAGACATGATAAATTTAATTGATAATAGTGCAAAAAGTATTAATACATTATAACGTAATTACTTGGATGTTTTCTATAACTGTTTAATCCTGTATGATAAACATCTACTATTTAACTTGCAAAACTTTGTCAAAAAGTTTCGGAAATGATAAACATTTATGTCAAAAATATTTCGTCCATTAGTGCTTTATATTGGGTTACGTTATGTATACGGTCAAAAGACTGATGGCTTTGGTCGCTTTGTTTCATGGTTATCGATGATAGGGATCATGCTTGGATCATTGGGATTAATTTTGGTCTTATCGGTCATGAATGGACTAGAAGATCAAATGCAAAATAGTGTGTTAAAGTTCTTACCGCAAGCACAAATCACCACACCACAAGGCAAAATCGTCATAGATAACACGGCATATGAACAATTTGGACAGATCAATGGTGTAAATCGCATTACGCCGTTAGTCACTAGTGACGTGGTATTGCAAAGTGAACAAAGTATCAATGTAAGTACCTTGATGGGCATCAATCCAGAAGATAACGATCCTATTCAAGATTATATTTATACCGGATCGATATCCGATCTACAGGCTGGGCAATATAATGTGATCTTAGGACAAACACTAGCCAATCAACTGGGCGTGACAATCGGTAATACAATACGTTTAATGGTTACCGATGCCAGTCAGGTCACACCAGTGGGGCGTATACCATCACAACGTTTATTTACTGTTGTAGGACTATTTTCGGTTAACCATGACATTAACCAAACTTTGATCTACGTTAACCAAACCGATGCCCAAAAATTACTCCGTTTACCGGCTAATACCATTACTGGTTGGCGATTATTTTTAAAACACCCTTTACAGATTGCTGAAATTACAAATACTCCGCTACCGGAGGGACTTGAATTTAAAGATTGGCGAGCAAAACGAGGCGAATTATTTCAAGCAATAAAAATGGAAAAAAACGTCATGGGCTTACTGATTAGCCTTATCGTGATTGTTGCAGCATTTAATATTATTACGTCTTTAAGTTTATTGGTGATGGAAAAACAAGGTGAGGTTGCTATTTTAAAAACTCAAGGATTATCACGTTTTAAAATAATGCTAATTTTCATCATACAAGGTGCAAGTTCAGGCGTAATAGGTACATTACTAGGAAGCACATTAGGACTTGTACTTGCTTGTAACCTAAATAACATTATGGAAACCTTAGATTTATCGCTTGCAGGTATAGAATTACCGACATTAATCGAACCTTCACAAATTGCTTTTATTATTATCGGATTACTCATGTTATCGCTAATATCAACATTATATCCTGCTTACCGTGCTGCAACCATTCAACCTGCCGAGGCGCTACGTTATGAATAATACACAGCCATTACTGACTGCTAACAATCTCTATAAAACCTATAAAGAAGGTAAAATGGTGACTGAAGTCTTAAAAAATGTTTCATTTGATCTTCATCCTCAATCACTACTCGCTATTATCGGAAGTTCAGGATCCGGTAAAAGTACGCTATTACATCTACTGGGTGGATTGGACAAACCGACATCAGGTGAAATCATATTCAAGTCACAACAGCTTAATCAATTATCAGAACAAGCAAAAGCAAAATTACGCAATCAAGATATCGGTTTTGTTTACCAGTTTCATCACCTTTTACCCGATTTTACGGCACTTGAAAATATCGCTATGCCACTATTAATTGGTGGCGTATCGCCTAACGAAGCCAAAAAACGGGCGAAAGACATGTTAGCATCGGTTAATTTAACAAACCGAGCCGAACATCGTCCGTCCGAACTATCGGGCGGTGAACGTCAACGTGTGGCAATAGGACGCGCATTAATTAATAACCCGTCTTTAGTCATGGCGGATGAACCGACCGGAAACTTGGATAAAACAACAGCGGATGCCATATTTGATTTGCTTATCAAACTCAATAAAGAACAAGGAACGGCTTTTTTGGTTGTCACTCATGATCTAGAATTGGCTAAAAAATTGGATAAACAATTGGTTATGAGTGACGGGCAGCTTTCTGAAAGCGGACTTTAAAAAAACGATTTAGTGGAAAACAAAATGAATCTATCCTTAATGACGGCAATTAAATTTCGTCAAGGTCGCCGTAAAAGTGGCATGGTATCACTGATTTCGATTATCTCAACTTTAAGCATTGCAATTGGGATTGCCGCACTCATTATTGGCTTAAGTGCCATGAATGGCTTTGAATATGAATTAAAAAACCGAGTGTTATCGGTTGTACCACATGGACAGATATATTCTCAATATGGCAATTTAGATGACTGGCAGCATATTCAACAAGAGCTAGAAGAAGATAAAAATATTGTTTCAGCAGCACCATTTATCAGCTTTACAGGGCTTATCGAAAATGGAAGCAAGCTTGGCGCCGTTGAGGTACAAGGTGTTGACCCACAGCGCGAAAAAGCCATAAGTGCATTACCAAAATATGTGTTAGATGATCGTTGGCAATATTTTAAAAACGATAGTCAGCAAATTATTATCGGATCGGGACTGGCAAAAAAACTATCGGTAAAACAGGGCGCATGGATAACATTGTTAATTCCCGTATCAAGTGATAATAACCAACTCAAACCACCTAAACGTGTGCGTTTACAAGTGGTGGGAATTTTAGATTTAAGTGGTAGCTTAAGTAACAATGTTGCGTTAATCCCTTTAGCTGACGCACAAAAACTTTTAAATATTGGTGACAGTGTCACAGGAATAATGGTCAACGTTAACCAAGTTTATTTGGCTAAAAGCCTATTAGGCAGGGCGATATTAAATCTTGACGAAAACGTCACATACACCAGTTGGGAAAACTCGTACGGGTTCATGTACCGAGACATTCAAATGATACGACAAATCATGTATTTAGCAATGATTGTGGTGATTGGTGTTGCATGTTTCAATATTGTTTCGACATTAGTGATCGCTGTAAAAGATAAACAACGAGATATTGCAATTCTTAAAACACTGGGCGCAAATAATCGCCAAATTAAACACATCTTTATTTGGTATGGGGTCGTTTCGGGCTTAATAGGCAGTTTACTCGGCGTTGTTTTAGGGGTTCTATCTGCTTGGCAACTGTCAAATATCATGAAAGTAATTGAATCGCTGATCGGGCATAAAGTATTAAATGGAAATGTCTATTTTATTGACTTTTTACCTTCAAAAATTCATGCAACTGATGTGCTAATTGTGTTTATTACTGCCATGCTATTAAGTTTAATCGCCAGTTATTATCCGGCTAAACGGGCATGTAAAATTGATCCGGCAAAAATATTAAATAGTTTTTAAAATGATAAATCAGGCGCTGATAGCACTAGTTATCAGCGCAACATAATGTGATTAATAATGATATTTTAAATTATCCGGTAATTCATAATGCACATACCCCATATAAATACACCAGATAGTCACGATAAATAATAAACAAATAAACAGTACTGTAAATTTACTTGAATACCCAAACCATTTTATCAATAACGACACGACCAAACCCAAACCAAAACCGGCAACAGCCCCCCCTAAATGCGCCATATTATTAATACCAGGAAGCAAGCCTAAACCGGCGGTAAGCAACAAGCTAATGATGATAGCATTGATGGGCATTTCTTTAAGATTGGCCCGATTAACCAAACTATAAGCTAATAACGCAGTAATAACCCCTAAAATTGCACCGGACGCCCCACAACTTATCACCGTGCGATCAAGATTGGCAATATCACTGACTAAATTACTGATTAATCCAGAAAGAAAATAAATACCAATAAAGACAAATTTTGGAAGGCGCTTTTCTAAAATGATACCGACACTCCATAAAGCGATCATATTCATTAACAAGTGTGACAGGCTGACATGCATAAATAAGCTAGTGAACATGCGCCAATATTGTCCCGAAAAAGTCAATTGCGATACATCGGCGCCCCAATCGACCAAAAACAAGTTTTTTAAAGAATCAACAAAACTACGGCTATCACAAAGACGGGATATTACAAACCAAGCAATATTAATCACAATCAGTGAACTGGTTATTTTGGCTTGGCGTCCTAAATAAATTAAATTTTGTAAAATAGTCATGTAAACTTGTATCCTTATAAATAAAGTGCATAAGTTATTTGATATTGACAACGTTTAAATAAGTGATTTTCCAAAAATAATTAAATCACGCTTTACACCGTCCAGTTCGGCAATCTTTGGACATAATCCCCATTGCTGATACTGCATTTTACTAAAAAGACTCATACTGGGAATATTATGACCAAATACATAACTTAATATGCTATCGATACCGACTTTACGGGCATATTCTTCAATTTGAGCAAGCATATATTGCCCAATTTTTTTACCTCGAAACTGTTCATGAAGATATAAACTCACTTCGACCGTTTTAGAATAAGCAGGTCGCCCATAAAACGAAGATAAACTAATCCAACCACAAGGTTGATTTTGATACTGAATTAACCAAAGAGGGCGGTTATCCTCATTGTGTTGTTCAAACCAATCACGCTTACTGTCGATTGAAACAGGTGATGTATCAGCTGTGACCATACGGCTGGCAATGGTCGAATTATAAACCTCAACAATAAAAGGCAAATCATTGAGTGTGGCATGACGATACGTGATCATAAAATAGAGTCTGTCAATGGATAAGGGAAGGTATTGTAATGAGATTATTTAAATCAGACAACCAATTAATTACCGAAACCGAGTTAACCATTATCAATAAATACAGGGCGAAAAATAGTCAATAAACGTAGTTGCAATCATGCTTAAAGGACAATCATTATCACCAAGGTTATAAATTAACTCTATGATAAACAAATAATTATTTTGCAATGTGTGTTAGGCTCTTTTATAATGGCAAAGTGATTATCACTAAAATGAATAGGAATAGCAGAATGAATGGAGCCGTTAACCAACCTTATATCGCCTTTGATCCTGAAGAGGCAGAATTTTTGTGTGATTACGATGTCAAATTAGAGTCTAAAAAAATTATTCTTTCCAATATCCACAATATAGTTCTTCGATTTCACTTTCCTAAAAAAAGAATACTAACCTTTATCGCATTAATTGCGTCTTGGGTACTGCTTACTGTGCTATACCTAAATTATAATCCGACAGATAAACTATTTTTTAATCTTCTATTAGTCATGTTGCTAGGTGCTATTATTATAGTATTTTGGATCCTTCAACATTATATTGCAGTTTCATTTGAAATCAGGCGACTAAAAAAACTTTACAATAGCTTAAAATGGCCTGTCACCAGTTATTTTGCCTTTTTTGAAGAAGGAATTTTAGTCAAATCTTATGATATAGAAGGGATATTTTATTGGAATGACTTTAAAAACATCATAGCCAGTTCTAACGTTATTACTTTTCAATTTTATCCTAAAGGTACCCCAAAAGGTGACTTACTAAAAAATCACTATCCAAAATTACGCCCATTTTATTTAATTATTGATGATGACAAAAAAATCCAGTCAATTTTGGCAAAGGTCAATCATCAACATGATGATTTAGTTGAATTTAAATGATGAGTTTAAGCAAGTAAACATATTTAAACAAAACGACAGTTTTAAAATAATGTTGTCTAACGCCTGCCAATTATAAAACATTAATGTTGATTTTTTCGCTATAATTTTTTAGATATCGCCATGATAAATAATACGATCTGAAATCGTAGACATTGCCAATAACCTATTACCCTTTAAAGAATTTTTCTATTTTTTCTCAAATCCATATTTGTGATCTGAATCATCAATCCTGAATCATAAAAACACCAAAACAGTGTAAATTTTTTTTGCTTTTTGCTTAAAAAATAGATATTCTTATTGTTAATTTTCAATATATTTACATAACATTAATAATTAAAGTACAAAGCTTAGGATATTTATACTATGTAAAAAATGGAAGGAGCATAAATAGGATGCCACTAATTATCGCAAATAATACCCTATATAATTGTTTTTGCCTGCTAGTCTTTAAGTTTAAATTTACAGTTTGTTAAGGGTAGTAGTAATGAATAATTCAATGCTCGATAAATTACTTACTGCAAATACCCGATTAATTAGTGAACTTAGCAGTGAGCATTATCAACACCGATACCGATATCTGTTATTTGACAGATTAGGTGTAGTGAGTGAACTCTCATCAATATTCGATGAAACTTTATTAGAAACGATGCCAGCAGATCGTCTTGCTATAATCAAACGGCCAACCCTTTTGCATGATTTGTCCGTGTGTCCATTAATTGTCTGTATAGCTAAACCCAATGAATCTTTAAATGAAGAGTTATTATCAGCGGCAGTCATACAAATAAAAAATGAATATTTAACAAAAAAACAATATGTTTGTGGATTTATAACCAGCGCTTTACCACCTGAACAACTGGCCGATGCATTGCTAGAATCTTATAGCCGTGCGGGAAAAGCATTAAATAAACCCTTTTTAACATTCTATGAACCCTTTACATTAGATCTAATTCGTCATAGTTATATTGAACCAGATTCTCATCTTGGTCTGTTATTGCCAGCAGAAACCAGTTATAGCTTTATTGATACCGATTGTGATGTATATACCTTTCATTCAAAAGCTTTTCAAAATGATTGGGATTTTACGCTACGCTTTACAAATCAATTATTACACTATAATCAACTTAATCAATTTGAGTTGTATCAAATAGCGGTAACATTAACTGATTTGTATGAAGAATACGATAGACCGCAACCGCAAAAATTACTATCACAAATTATCAACTATTTTTACGATCATAAAGGGACGAAATTGAAAAATCCCAATGATAGAAGAGTGTATGTCTTATTTTGCATAATCTATGGTCAATTAACGCAAAACGAAAAATTGACAGCTATCATTAATGACGTCATCGACAATGAAGAAATGCAAGGCGAATTAGGACTATTATTAAGTCAAGAAAAGCAAGCTTTAAGCAGCTTAAAAAATAACTCGAAATAGCGTAAATATTTTGACAAAATTGTTATAAATGGATGGAAGAAGTACTCAATGAATCACCAAGAAAATCAAGAAAAAAATAAAATAGAAGGATTAGAAAATCCTCAGGAAGAAAGTTTTAATCCCGAATTAGTTAACGAAGCGAATAAAAAAGCGTTGGTGTTAAGTAATGGTCAATGTGGTGTTTGTCAACGGAAGGGTTTTCCGATTTTTTTAGTGCGAAAATCGATTGTTCCCATCAAGTTTAGAAAAGACATTAATTGGTCGCAAGGCATGATTTCGCTAGGGGACAGAGAGCCGGAAGAAGAATGGAAAGAATATAAGTATGTCTACCGATCATTACGTGAAGGGTATGTATATATTTTATGCAATCCAATCGGAAATCAAGACGACAGCAAGCTTGAAATCATGGTCTATGAAGTGACCTATTCAGGTGCGATGCGATTACGTGAGTTTCGTGATGTAAAAGGCTCAAGACCCAAAGAGATCCCCCTCAGTTGTATTGAAGATAATCACAATGTAAAAGGGATGTTTATTACTATAGACAACCGTGTATATGACAAAGCATGGGTCGCTTACTCATCGGTACGTTGGAAGCT
>NZ_LZGN01000019.1 GCF_001690185.1 Gilliamella sp. wkB308 | reverse complement strand
TATTATCAAAGTATTTTATTATATTCAATTATTCATTCTCAATCATAATAGTGAGTCATGGAGAGTATTTTTTAATAATGACTTGATAAATATAAATTTAACAGATATAAAAAACATTTTAGCTTAATGAGGCAATCATGTTTTTTATATCTAAATTATTTAAACCCCAAAATACTCATCCAAAATCCGTTAACAATTGGCTTGATGAATATATTACAATTCTTGCCGAACGTAATTTAAAACCCAAAACAATCGAAATAAAAACGTATTTGCTAAAAGTTATCCGTCAGCAAATAGGCGCTAAACCGATCTCACAAATAACACCACCCGATGTTGCAAAAATTATCAAAATCTATACAGATCAAGATAAAGCTCCGTCCGCTAAGTGCATGTACCACTTACTTAAAGATATCTTCCGAGAAGCATACGCACTGGGCTGGAATGACAGGAACCCCGCCGAACCAATAAAATGTCCTAAAGTTACTGTGAAACGTTCACGAATGACATTTGTTGAGTTTAAGAAAATTTTAAATGAGGCGGAAAAAACAGGAAATAAAATAATGTATGATGCTATGACGCTTGCGCTAGTTACAGGGCAACGCCGTTCTGATATAGCAGAAATGAAAAAATCAAATATTAAACGAAATTATTTATTAATAGATCAATATAAAACAGGTGCAAAAATCGCGCTACCGATAAAATTGGAATGTAAAAAAATAAGCACTAGTTTACGAGACATTATTGAATCAACTGATAATGACTATTTAATATGTCTCAACAATGAAAAAATAAAATTAGACGATATAACGCGTCAGTTTTCACGATTACGCGATAGAGTTTTTAGCCGGAATTACTGGGACGGAACACCTACCACATTTCACGAAATCAGATCACTATCAGAACGTTTATATAGAGAACAACGCATTGACACCATGACATTATTGGGTCACAAATCCCAGCAAATGACTGATAAATATAATGATAGTCGAGGTCGTGAATATAAAAAACTGAGAATAAATTAAACCTATTTACGTGGTAGGTGGTCATTTAGTGTGTTCTGACTGGATAGGGAAATGGGATTTTATGCCAAATCGTCGTGATGAATTGCCGTTCGGCTGGTATTTTAGGAACGGAGACAATTATTTACTCAGTTCGCCACAGGGGCAGGCTCTAAATAGTTTATCTAGTAATTATAAAAAAGATCATCGCATTACCATTAAAACTATTAACGGTCTACAATATATTAATGTTCCAACAGCATTTGCGCCAGATGGTAGAGGTTTTTTTATACGTGCCGTTGATGGAACTACTCGACAGGTAGGTCATGTTGAGGATGACGCTATACGAGACATTTATGGGCATTTCGATGCTGGAGTTGTAGATCACCATGATGTATACGCTCGTGGCGCATTTAGAGGTTCGACGGCAATCTATCCAGAAAACGGTGCATCTCCACCCCAAAAAAACTGGGCAGCATGGGGGTATGATTTCCGTGCGTCAAATGTAGTACCCACTGCAAACGAAAATAGGGTTTTGAATATTGGAGCGACCCCAGCTATTTATTTAGGAGTTTAAAATGATCAATTATTATTACGATAACACAAACGAATTCAGACCGTACACACATCAATTAGATGCTAACGATGATACAATGCCGCCTGACAATGCGTTACGGGTTGCCCCAGAATTTAGGAGTGGGCATTATCCGTGCGAAAAAAACGGTAAATGGATTCTCATCGAGGATCATAGAGAAAAAACAGCCTATAATATCGAAACACAGGAGGCTATTGAAATTGATTATCTAGGTAAAATTAAAGCGGGATTCACCCTATTACAACCGTTCGAATTTTGTAAATGGAATGGTGAAAAATGGGTACTCGATGAAGAGCAAAAAAAGTCTTTTATCATTAAACTAAACCAATCAAAATTAGCAAATTTGTTATCTGATGCCAATAATGAGATAGAAATCTTGAATGACAAAA
>NZ_LZGN01000018.1 GCF_001690185.1 Gilliamella sp. wkB308 | reverse complement strand
GCATATTTGGTTTCATGACGATAAAAATAATATTCACACCTTAATTCAAAAACGGTTTTATACCGCTTATGACTTACCTAAATATCACTATTACAACCCCGGCAAGCAGTATATTGCCATTCCTACTCAAAATTTAACCGACTTTGCCATGTCCGTTGATGGCGGACGGCATTTTATTACAGCCAGAGTATCGCCCATGGCAGCGGTACCCGGTGATGAAGTGAATTTTTTTATTGGTGTGGATGATTCACCAATTCAAGGAATTTATAGCGAACCAGGAAAAAGAAACGCACCTATTACGATTTCAGGCAATACCGGCTATTTTGTGTTAAAAAATGGCGAGGTGATATTTGGAGCATCTTATCGTTATAACAAAATTGATTACGGACTTGGATTAAAAGAGTACCCAATATATTATCCTTCCGCCGCTTTTTCTGATGAACGAATTAGAGATGGCTCTAATTTTGGTGCCTATGATAGGCTTATTGATAATCAGGAATATAAAAATCGGGTTGAGTCAATTAAACATATCCAACCCGAACCTTACCAAGGGTGGGATAAAATTCGTTGCGAAGTCGGGGCGGAAAAATAGTCATGTTAATCGTTGCCCTTATCTGTACCCTTATAGGGGGCGTTATTTTTGCCATTACCCTATTTAAACCACGTCATAAACTGGTACAAATAGCAAGTTATCTGCTGTTTTTATTGGGCGTGTGGGCGGTTTCGCCAGTCAATAATTTACGCCAGCCCAAAGTTGTCAGTCCGTCACAAGTTGTCTATCGATTTGACGAAAACCGTTATCTGCTATTAACCGGTTACCGTTGCCAAGGTCAACTCTATTTCATTGACGATAAAGAACAAGTTTATTACCTTTTATCTGCCGGCTCTCGGGAAATTTATACCGAACCCTATCGACACCCTGCTAAAAACTATATTTCTATCCCTTTATCTGATATCTCTGCGATTAATACTTCCATTGACGGGGGGCGTTCATTTCGAAACATCCATGTAGCGGATGGGTACTGGCTAGGCGATCATGATTCTCCCCAATACGATGTAGTTAATGACCAAGCCTTTATTTTAGCTAAAGATGGCAATTTGCATGCCTCGGAACGCCCCTTTGGAACCAAAGCACCCTACATGTTATCAAAACGAGATCAACATAAAAAAATATTAGGTCGTAGCCAAATCATTCCCGACACCATTCCCCCAATTCCTGATGACTACACCGGTTGGGATAAAATGCAATGTGATTATGATGATAATGACACAATTCTGCCCGATAACCACCCCTTGTTAGAAGTCTTTCAACAATGGTTAGGCACCGCCAATTAAGGAACAAACGGATGAAAAAAAAATTAATAACATTATTCATTACGCTGGTTGTAATACCGGTCGGCTCGGTGGTCATTTTGTCGGATATTGCCCCGTTCCCCCCGACCGAACCCATGCCGCTAATGCCACCTAAACCCGAACCTCGCGACGGGTATCAACTTTTTTATAGCTTTGCCCGAAACGGTGAAGTGCTGGATGATTCATTCTATTATGTCAGCACCAAACGGCAAGTGATTTACCGCTATGATGCTGACCGCTACCTTGAACTGCAAGGCGAAAATTGCAGTGGGCATATTTGGTTTCATGACGATAAAAATAATATTCACACCTTAATTCAAAAACGGTTTTATACCGCTTATGACTTACCTAAATATCACTATTACAACCCCGGTAAGCAGTATATTGCCATTCCCACTCAAAATTTAACCGACTTTGCCATGTCCGTTGATGGTGGGCGGCATTTTATTACAGCCAGAGTATCGCCCATGGCAGCGGTACCCGGTGATGAAGTCGATTTCTTTATAGGTGTGGATGATTCGCCTATTGAGGACACTTTTTTTGATCCAATAAAAGGTGATATACCGCTTACTATCTCAGGCAATACCGGCTATTTTGTGTTAAAAAATGGCGAGGTAATATTTGGTGAATCCTATCGCTATAACAAAATTGATTATGGACATGGGTTAAAAATGTACCCAGTCTATTATCCTTCCGCAGCCTTTTCTGATAAACGAATTAAAGACGGCTCAAAATTTGGTGCATTTTCCCATCTTATGGATAATCAGGAATATAAAAATCGGGTTGAGTCAATTAAACATATCCAACCCGAACCTTACCAAGGGTGGGATAAAATTCGTTGCGAAGTCGGGGCGGAAAAATAGTCATGTTAATACTCGCCCTTATTTGTACCCTTATAGGGGGCGTTATTTTTGTTATTACCCTATTTAAACCTTGTCAGTTAGCAATTCACTATTTAAATCCACGAGATATTATTGACTTATAGATTAGAGACATAAAAAAGGAGGCGAAAGCCTCCTAAACGTGTTGGATATATTGTAGTTATAATGAATAGAAATGAATACTGTTATCTGTTTTCACTCGACTATTTCATTTGAAACAGTGACATGCTTTGCATGTTCATAAATGTATATTGTGCTGCTTGTAAATTAGCTTGAAGCATCACGTATTCTGAAATGGCATCGTACCAATCTACATCTTCGAGTTGGCTAATTTGCGTTTCAAACTCAATATCTAGCGTTTTACCCAGTGTTGTTAATCTTTCGACTTCTTGTAATACTGTTCCACCTTTTGCTCTTAGGGTCGAAACATTATCAAATGAGTTATCAACACCACAACTTGCTTTAGATAAGCCTTCTCGAAATTGCTTAATGGTATCTTCATTGTTGTCATCTAAATCGAGCTTTAACGCATCAAGCGCATAATCGATACTCGCAAATAGATTACTTTCTGCTGGCGAACCGTCTGGCAACTTAACGGTAGAGCCTGTCATAAAGGCTTCAAGACCGGTAAAACTGAGTGGGACTTCGCGTGAATCATCAATAAAAATATTAATTGTGGTGGTGCCACCGACATAACTCACTTCGCCAGATTCACTAACCACAAAAGGGGGCGTATCATTTTTATTACCGGCAAACAGATAATTGCCGTTAGTATCTTTTGAATTGGCTAATGCGACAAGCTGATCTTTCAAACCTTGTAATTTATTTGCCAAATCACGTCGGTTTTCATCATTTAACGTTTCATTACCAGCATAAACCAATGTTTCTTGAATACTTTGTATGACGGTATTAACTTCTTTTAAGATAGTATCTTGACGACTAAGTGACTTATCGGTACTTTCACGCGCGGCTTGAAATTGGTCGTTTCGAGATTGCGCTTGTTTTAATATTAATGATTGTGATGCGCCCATAGGATCATCAGAAGGCGATAAAATCTTTTTACCTGTTGCTAAATGTAACCCCGATTTTTGCCACTTGTTATTGGTATTTAAAATACTGTTTAAATTTTTTTGATACATTGAATTGGTACTTACACGCATTTTTTATCCTTTTATCACTTCGCTAAACCTAAAATAGTGTCAAATAGCGTTGTTGCAGCATCAATAACTTTGGCATTTGCTTGATAATACTGCATATAAACTTGCATAGAGATATACTCTTCTTCAATATTTACGCCCGATATTGATTGATTTTGTTCGTCAATCTGCTGCGTTATATTTTGGCTTGATTGTGCCGAAATTTTAGCGGTTTGAGTTTCACTACCAATATAGTTAACTAACGTGGTATAAGCGCTGTTTAAGGTCGTTGTACCGTTAATTAATTTTTCATTTTGTATGTCTAATAATTTGCTCACATTGCGGTTATCACCCGCACCGTTTTCTTCATCATTAATTCCGGTTGCCAATTTGTTCACATCTGTCACTAACAACTCTAATGACGATGCGATATCAGCAACAGGTTTAATTAAAAACGAGTCACCTTTAACCGCATTACCCGTTATTTCAATTGATAAACCATCAAACATTAGTTTGCCATCTTCAATTTGAGGGGTAATAGTTTGATGATCAGACAGTCTTGTCACAACCCAATCAGTACCATTAAATTCAATTTTATAATCCGATGCTTTAACTTCGGTGACTGCTTCAAAATTGATTTTAGCGGTAGCATTACCTTGATTTTTAGCATTGGTGATACTACTCGGTTGACGGTAATCAAACATTTTTTCACCGGCATAACCATTGATATCAACGCCAGACATATGCACTTCATTAAAACGCTCAGCTAAATTAAGTGCAATTAAGCCCAATTGATTGCGAGCTTGAGAGAGTGGTCCATCACGAAAAGTTAATAATCCATTTAATCGGCCTGATGCGATATTTTGACTTGTCAGTTCTTGAGTCGCACCAGAATTATGCGTGTAAACAATTGTATTTATTGCAGGATCTTGTTGTGACGGTTGAACAGATAGTAAGTTCACCGACGACCCCTGCACTAAACTTAAACCGTTAGCTAACGACAGATTATATTGTCCATTTTGCTCAGTTACGGTAATTCCTATAATTTCACTCAATTCGTTGACCAGCTGATCACGCTGATCAAGCAAAGCATTAGGTTCGTTCCCACCACTTACGGCTTGTAATTTTGATATTTTTTGATTTAATTCGGCAATTTGCTCTAAATAAGTATTAACCTGATTGACATTATTGGTTAATTCAGTATTGATATTGGCAATTTGATTTTTAAGATTATTTTCGGTTTTATTAAATTGTCCAACCAACGACGTCAAATTACTGATAACAGACTGTTTTGTCGAGGCATCACCTGCATTTGACGTAAGCTTATTTAAGCTAGAAAAAAGGTTATTTAGTTGCGATGAAATACTGTTTTCATTTTCAGCCAGAAGATTATCAACTTTTGATAATTCATTATAATAGGATTTTATCGATCCATTTTGTGATTGCGATTGTCGCAATTGCCCAACAACAAATTGGTTAAATGCACGATTCACCGCTGTTACAGAAACCCCATTCCCAACAAAACCAAAATGATGTTGTGTACCATTTGCCTGCGTTAATATTTGTTGTTGACGATTATAGCCTGCGGTATGGGCATTACTGATATTATTGCTAATTACATTAAGCATATTTTGCGCTGCATTTAATCCACTAATTCCGGTATTCATCAATGAATTTGCCATTAAAAACTCCTTAATATAATTTGGTTAATAACATCATGATTATTTGTAAACTTAATTTTTATATCGGCACAATTTTTCAAAGCTTTAATCATTTTTGCTATTTTTTTTTGAATTTTTATATTTTTTATTTTCCATTAAGCAGATTATTCTTTTTTGATTTGTGACTTTTATAATATAACGATAGGATTAATTTTGTTTAATTGGCTTAGCTTGTTTTAAAAAATCAATGCCAGTCATATTGTTTTCATCCTCAATATATTGTTGTGCCGATTTATTTAGAATTAAAATACTGATTCGTCGGTTGGCATCTTTACTATAATGTGGATTGTTTAATCCCACGGTATCAGCAAGCGCAACAATACGGATAATTTTATTTTTATCTAATCCACCTGCGATAAGTTCTCGTCTTGATGAATTGGCTCGATCTGCTGATAACTCCCAATTACTATAACCTCTATCACCGGTGACATATTGACGTTCATCGGTATGACCCGATAAGGTTATTTTATTAGGTAATGAATTTAAAATAGGTGCTAGGGCATGCAAAATGCTTTGCATATCAGGATGTATAACCGCACTGCCCACATTGAACATTGGTTTATCATCTGATGCCAGAATTTGAATACGTAACCCCATTTCAGTAAGTTCAATAATTAAATTAGGTGCTAATTTTTTTAGACGGGGATCGAGTTCAAACATTTCAAAAATTTTACGTGCTGTTTCAATCAACTGGATCTTTTCGAGTTGTTTTTTCTCAAACTCGCTTTGTTGTTGATTGGCAATATCGTTTTTTTCTTCACCCAGTTGCTGAGTGACATCATCGCCACCGCCAGGAATCGGGCTTTCACTATCACTGATATTTTGACCGCCGTTTTGCCCCATAAGTAATGGCGTTCTAAAATATTCAGCAATTCCTTGTAGTTCCTGTGGCGTTGATTTTGCGATTAACCACATAACTAAAAACAGCGCCATCATGGCGGTCATAAAGTCAGCATAAGCGATTTTCCACGAACCACCATGATGCCCTTCTCCATGCCCTGACTTTTTGCGAGTAATAATTCTTATTGAGTTATCTTTCATTGTTAATTATTTTCGGTTGAGTTGGCATTTTTATCTTTCACATCTTGAATATATTTTTCTAATTCAAAGAAAGATGGTCGTTCATCAGAAAATATCATTTTTCGACCAAATTCAATGCAAATTTGTGGCGCATAATCATGCATACTGGCTATCAATATCACTTTTGTACATTCAAGTGTTTTTACCGTGTCTGAATTTCGTTGCTTTAACAGTGCAGCTAAAGGCGAAACAAAACCATAAGCCAATAAAATACCTAAAAACGTTCCTACCATCGCATGTGCAATCAGTTCACCCAATTCGCTTGCTGGTCTATCGGCTTGAGCTAGAGTGTTAATGACCCCCATAACGGCAGCAACAATACCGAAAGCAGGTAAGCCATCACCAATACTTGAAATCGCACTAACCGGTTTTTCGAGTTCATGTTCATAAGTTTCAATTTCTTCGCTCATTAGGGCTTCGATTTCATAAACATCCATATTGCCACTAATCATCAGACGCAAGTAATCAGTGATAAAATCTAAAATTCGAGGATTGGCTAAAATAAGTGGATATTGCTTAAACAATTCACTTTCATGTGGATTATCAATATCTCCTTCTATCGATAGTGCGCCACTTTGCCGGATTTTAGTCAAAATGGTGTACATTAAATTAATTAGCGTTAAATATAACGCTTTATTGTATTTGGAGGATTTAAATAACTGCCCTAATGCTTTGAGCGTTTTTTTGATCACTTTTTTTTCATTACTGACAATAAAAGCGCCGATAGCCGTACCACCAATAATCAAAAATTCTAACGGCTGAAAAAGTACTGCTAAATAACCACCACTAAGTACATAACCCAATAAAGCAGAGGCAATAACAACAATATATCCTATAATGATTAGCATTGGCTTTCTTCTTTCTCCATAAAATAACAGTAAATAGGACTGATATTCCTAATATTTATTTAACTTGCTAACTGCTTTGCAACCTCTGAATTAAAACCATGAGCGACAGATAGCACTTGCAAACATTTAGCCTGATTTTCTTGATGTGTCTTATGATTTTTTTCTGCCCGTGATGGTGGTTGACATAAGCTACAAACAAAACTGTTGTGTGGTTGGTATGCATGCGTGATAAAACGCCCCTTACACTCTTTACAGCATGATTGTTGCATCACTTTACTTTCAACAAATTTAACTAATATCCAAGCTCGCGTTAATCCTAATACTGGCTCTTCGTTGTAAGCCGGGCATTGTTCAAGATAAAGCTGATAAGCTTTTAAAATCGATTGTATTCCGGGTTTGGTGCCATGTTTCACTAAAAAATGATAAGCATTATAAAAAATACTTGAGTGGATATTCGGTTCCCATGTCATAAACCACGTTGTTGAAAACGGTAACAATCCTTTCGGTGGCGGGCAACCTTGAATTTCTTTATACAGTTTTATCAACTTACCACGACTAAGATTTGTTTCACTTTCAAGCATTTGAATTCTGGCGCCGAGTGAAATTAAACGAATAGCGAGTTGGACTTCTTTATATGATTGAACGATACTTGTACATCTCATCTTAATTACCTACCTACTTATTGATTGAATCTAACAGTAAACTAGATAAAAGAATCCCTGTATGCATCTGTTTAATATCGCTAATCCGAGAATCTTCAGTCAGTTTTTTAATCATTTCTGAATTTT
This sequence comes from Gilliamella sp. wkB308, assembly GCF_001690185.1. Classification (GTDB taxonomy): domain Bacteria; phylum Pseudomonadota; class Gammaproteobacteria; order Enterobacterales; family Orbaceae; genus Gilliamella; species Gilliamella apicola_I. The sequence continues at coordinate 77,065 of NZ_LZGN01000018.1, read as the reverse complement.
CAAATCGTAACTGAAAAGTTAATTGATTTGTTTCAGATAACACTAACATTTGTGATGTTGTTAAATTACTTATTGCGTCAGCTGTTTCTTCATCAATACCTAATCTAAACATCGCCATTGCTTTATCTTTTTCAAGCATTCGTTGGCTTAACAATAATGTTGAAAGATTTAAATGATGTATACATTTAAGAATATCGTCTTCTAGTATATTACCCAATTTAATCACCAATCCTATTTATTTTAATTCGCAGTAAAAAAACAAAAAATAATCAAAATTTATTATTAACTGTTTTTTTAAATCTAAAATTACATTTTTAAACGAGAAAGGTCAATAAAAAAATCATTTCAATTTATTTTCGTTTAATTACGCTTTGTTTTACGCAGTTTATTTTTATTTTTCTATGGCTTCACTTTACTTTGTATTCTTTTTATCGCTTGGCTATGTAGTTGACTGACTCGTGACTCACTAATATCCAAAACTTTTCCAATCTCTTTTAAATTAAGTTCTTCTTGGTAATACAGGGCTAAAATCATCTTTTCTTTTTCGGGTAACTTATCAATTTGTCGAGCGATTTGGTCACGAATTTCATCATTAATTATGCTCGAAAAAGGGTCATTATCTTCGCCATGATCGACTATCGCATCAATGTTATCCCCTAATTTTTTCTGCATTTCGTCATATGAACAGATTTGACTACAATTTGAATCCAACAACGCTTTACGATATTCAGCAATCGGTAATTGCAAATATTCGGCAATTTGGTGATCATTGGGTGTGGTACCGAGTTTCTGTTCCAGTTGATTAATGGCGTGAGTAATATCTTTAATCTTTTTTCGAGTTTGTCTTGGTAGCCAGTCCCGACTACGGAGTTCATCTAACATTGCCCCTTTTATTCTCGGTATAGCAAAGGTAGCAAACGTATTGCCTTGAGATACATCATAACGCTTTATCGTATCTAACAGGCCGATATAACCAACTTGCAGTAAATCATCGAGTTCAATTGTGGTAGGCAAACGAACAGCTAATTTTAATGCTTCGTTACGAACTAAATGGATATACTGTTGCCAGTCGACTTGATTAATTATGCCTTGCGAGTTATATAAGCTTTCATCCATTTTTTGGAGCCAAGGTTAAAAATATGCTTAATACTATTATGTCCTTAACAAATGGATTTAATGTGATGAATAAAGATATAAAAAAGAGGTAATTATGATTATTAGTAATAACGGTATCAAAAATACCGTTATTACTCAGTTGTACAATTCAATTGAGCAGAATATCAGATAGATTTAACTATTACTGTAATAAAGAAAGTACAGATTGTGGTACCTGATTTGCTTGTGCTAAAACTGAAGTACCTGCTTGTTGTAAGATTTGACCACGAGTCATGTTTGAAACTTCAGTTGCATAATCCGCATCTTCAATTCGGCTACGAGCAGAACTTAAATTGTTTACTGTGTTGTTGATGTTAGTCACAGTTGATTCAAAACGGTTTTGCACCGCACCTAATTGACCTCGTAATCCATCAATCTTAGATAGCGCTGCATCAAGTGTTTTTAACGGATCGGCAGTTGGAGTATCAGAAACATTGAAATCCGCTAAACCAAGCTCTGTACTGTCGATTTTTTTCAAATTGATTTCAATGGTTTCACCATCGTTTGCACCCACTTGAATTTTGAGGGTTTTATCTTCTGATAATACTTTTGAACCATTGAAATCAGTTTGTTTAGAAACACGGTCGATCTCTTGTAAACGTTGATCGATTTCGTTTTGGATTGATACTAAATCGCTTTGAGAGTTAGTACCATTTGCAGCTTGAACAGTTAACTCACGAATACGTTGTACGTTGTTATTGATTTCATTTAATGCACCTTCAGTAGTTTGTGCAAGTGAAATACCATCATTAGCATTACGAGCAGCTTGAGTTAAACCACGAATATTTGATGAAAAACGATTAGCAATAGCTTGACCTGCCGCATCATCTTTTGCGCTGTTAATACGCATACCAGATGATAAACGTTCAATTGCTGTACCAAGAACGCTTTGTGAATTATTCAGGTTATTTTTTGCCATTAAAGACATAGTATTAGTATTAATTACTTGTGCCATTTTTTTATCTCCTTAATATGATTAGTCAAATCAACGGCATATTGAAGCATGACGTCCAATATATTTGCTGATAATTAACTTATCGGTAGCAAAATAAGAAACTTTAATAATTTTTATTTTTTGTTGTGTTATCAAACTAAAAGTAAACCCCATAGTTAAAATAACTTTTTATAATTCAGTTTATTAAATCAATAAGAAAGATATTTTATTTTTTAATTTTTTTAAAACTGGCAATCAATCACAAATTTCTTCTAAACTTTTTATGCCAAAAGCCGATATAACAGCTAGATAAGTTATGGTTGATAAATAGTGATTAAATAAGGGCAAAAAATTATGGCAATGAGCATTTTAGGGATTGGTTCTGGTATCGATCTTAATGAAGTATTAAGTCAGTTAGAATCCGTTGAAAAAACACGTTTAACCCCGATCACCGCTCAACAAAAAGCGATTAATGCCAAAATCAGTGGCTTCGGTAAGTTAAAAAATGCGTTGAGCTCGTTTAATTCTGCGACTGAAAAACTACAAAAAAAAGAACTTTTTTATAGTCGAGCATCAGCAGGTAATGACAATTACTTTACGACAACAGTCAATAATAAAGCGGCATTGGGTAATTATGCGGTGACGGTTGATCAGTTAGCGACTTCACACAGTATTGCAACATCAGCCATTAATGATAAGAATACGAATTTAGGTAATGACAATGAAACAAGAACCATTACCATTGAACAAGCTAATGGTCAAAAACTTGAAGTTAACCTGTCTAAAGACGAAACATCATTAGAATCCATTGCCAACGCTATTAATAATGCCAAAGTGGTTAATGAAGATGGGACAACCAGTCATTCAACCATGAGTGCAGCGATTGTTCGCAGTGGTTCAGATAGTTATCAATTAGTTATCACATCAAAAGAAACCGGTGAACAACAAGCTATTACCTCAATTTCGTCAGACGATGAAAAACTCAATAAGATTATTGGATTTAATCATCAGCAACCTGACACAAGTCATATGGTAGAAGTTGCTAAAGCGCAAGATGCTAAATTAACCTTTAATGGCGTAGCTATCACGAGTGCTTCCAATACCATTAAAGAAGTGATTGAAGGTGTTGATATCACCTTAAAAGCAACCACTACGACCAGTCAAAATTTAGCTATCACCGCTGATAATGAAAAAGCAGAAACGGCGATAAAAGAGTGGGTTGAGGCATTTAATCAATTACAATCAACCATTTCAAGCCTAACTCAATTTACTGCTAAAGAGACCAATTCTGACGAGTTAAGCAACAATAATGGTCCACTAATTGGTGATTCTACGCTACGTAATATCGATCAAAGTATTCGTTCAATCTTTGCTAAAGGTCAATCAGGTGAATTTTCTGTTCTTGCCCAAATTGGCGTTAACATGGATAACAAAGGTTCGCTTACTATCAATGAAAATCAATTAAAAAAAGCATTAAGCGAAAATAGTGATGCTGTTGCTACGTTATTCACCGGTGACGGTGAGACCACCGGTATTGCGAATGAAGTATTTAATAAAGTCAGTGGATTTATAGATAGTGACGGCATGATTGATTCAGCCACCACGGGATTAAATTCAACATTGAAATCGTTAGATAAACGTTACGAACAAGTTAACAATTCGATTGAACAAACCGTCGAACGCTATCGAGTACAATTCACTAAATTAGATGTTTTAATTAGTTCATTAGACAGTATGAGTAATTATTTAACAACCCAATTCGAAATGATGGCCAACATGAAAAAATAAGGATTAACAACAATGTATAAATTAGGATCTCAAGCTTATGAGCAAGTTAATTTAGAAACATGTGTGAGCCAAGCCTCACCACATCAATTGATCGTATTGCTCTATGATGGTGCACTAAATGCGATCAAACTTGCTAAATTATACATTCAAAAAGGAAACATAGCAGGTAAAGGAATGGCGATATCAAAAGCAATCAATATCGTTGATAATGGACTAAAAAGCTGTTTAGATTTAGAAAAAGGAGGCGAAATTGCCGAAAATTTAGAACGCTTGTATCACTATATCAGCCAACAATTAGTACTGGCTAATTTATATAACGATCAAGATAAGCTACAAAACTGTTTTGACCTACTCAACAATATTGCTGAATCTTGGCGTGAAATTGCAAAATAATAAAAGAGATGGTTATGAAAGGAACAACATTATTAAAACACTATGAACAACTTGATTATGTGACAGAACAGATGTTAATTAGCGCACATAAGGAAGACTGGAATACGCTACTGAGTTGGCAAAGTCAATACTCACAATTATCTGAAAATATTATAGAACTTGATGGTACCTTAACTACCGAACACGTCCCCACTCAATGTAAAGATAGAGTACGAATGTATATCCAAAATATCTTAAGTTATCAACAGCAAATCAGCCAATTGGTTACCACTCGACATGCTGAATTAGGGGAATTAATCGGAGAAAAAATCCGTCAACAAACTAAAATTGAAAATTACCAACACGTCGCTAACTTAATTTAACGAGTAAATTTTATTGAATATTTGATAAGTGCAAGATTGAAAATAATGATTAGACATTAACAATCTTGCACTTATATCAATATTTAATGCAAATTAAACATTCATATTCATAATTTCTTGATAAGCCGCAACAAGTTTATTACGAACTTGAATACCAAATTGAAGTGAAACTGTCGATTTTTGCATATTTACCATGACTTCATTTAAGGCAATATTGGGTTCACCCAGTTCAAACGCTTTTGCTTGATTTTGAGCCTGTATTTGCGTTTGACTAATTGTATCTAAAGCTGTTTTTAACTCAGAGGCAAAATCAGATTGATTGACAATCGATTGTTTCTTTTGAAGTAAATTGGGTTCTTTTATCGATGTAAGAACAATATCATTATAATTATTCAATGTATTCATGGAGTTAAAACCTCACTCTCATTTAAATTGCTCAACTAATCCTCAATTTACCATACAACAAAAAATTTAAATCCCACAAGTAAGGGGAAAATCCTTTTCTTTTTTAGCTATTGAATTTTCTAAATACACAGATAATAAACTCTAGAATTCATCTAATTAGTTTAGAATTAGGATATTTATGACTAGCCAAACTGTCGGTAAAAAAGGCGAATCAATATTAAATAAGTTACCTTTTATCAATCAATTAAAACAAAATCCAAAAATGCTGCTACTTATTGCCGGCGTGGTGATATTAGCCATCTTAAGTATGACTTACTTATGGATGAAAAATGACGATTATGGGGTTTTGTTCAGTAATTTAAGCGACAAAGATGGCGGTGAAATTATTAGTCAATTGGATAAGATGAATATTCCTTATAAATTCACATCATCTGGTTCGACAATCTTAATTCCTGAAGAAAAAGTTTACGATACGCGTTTACGCATTGCTCAACTGGGATTACCAAAAGGGGGCGCCGTTGGCTTTGAATTGCTTGATAAAGAAAGTTTTGGGATGAGCCAATTTAACGAGCAGATCAATTATCAACGAGCTTTAGAAGGTGAACTATCCCGCACAATTTCAATCATTAGCAGTATTGATGATGCCAGAGTGCATTTAGCCATGCCTAAACCCTCATTATTTGTCAGAGAACGAAAATTCCCTTCAGCCTCTGTCGCATTAACATTATTGCCGGGTCGTAGCCTATCACAACGTCAAATTGATGCCATTATTCACCTTATTTCAAGTAGTGTACCGGAACTACAAGCTGATAAAGTTACCATTATCGATCAGCATGGTAATTTACTTACCGGTGAAAATTATCGTGATAAAACATTTAATGTTGCTCATATAGAATTTAGTGAACGAATTGAAAATAGCATCCGTGAGCGTGTTGAAAAAATTATTATTCCGATCTTAGGTAAAAAAAATGTCATGGTACAAGTCAATGCCGATATTGACTTTAGCCGACAAGAAACGACATCGGAAACCTTTGATCCAAATAGTGATATCGCTAATCAAACTATTCGCAGTAAACAGCGAATCGAAAATCGTCAAGTAGGTAATAATGCTGGCATAGGCGGCGTGCCCGGTGCACTATCTAATCAACCTGCACCAACCGCAAGTGCATCAATTGATGAACAACCTGAATCAAAAGAACAAGATGATAAACAAAAAATCTATAATTTACAGTCAAATAACACTTTAAATTACGAAGTTAACCGGCAAGTTGTTCACAGTAAGATACCCGAAGGCAGAATCAAACGTTTATCGGTTGCCGTGTTAGTCAATTATAAATATGTCGATCCAGATGCTAATCATTCAGATTCCGATGCAAATAATGTGTCTGCAACATCTGAAACAGACGAAAAACCAAATGAAGCCAACAACAATACACCACAATGGGTCAAATTGGATAATGAAGAGCTACAAAATATTGAAGCATTAGCCCGTCAAGCAATGGGATATTCTGATTTACGCGGCGATACCTTAACTGTGGCTAATTTAAAATTTAGTGATCAACTTGATGATGAAGATGATGGATTGGCATTTTGGGAAACCCACCAATTTTATGAAAACACTAAAACAGGCATTAAATATCTGATCTATATTTTTATTGCATGGATGATTTGGCGAAAAGTATTACGTAATGTTTGGATGAAGTTACAACGACAATACTTCAGTACGCCAGATAATTCATCAGATACCCAAACAAGTATTGATGAAAAATTAGATTACAAAGCGCACAGTAAACAACAGCAGAAGATATTTGAAGATAATATGCAACAACAGCAGTACATCCGTAAAATTGTTGAGAAAGATCCACGTGTTATGGCGTTAATTATTCGCAGCTGGATCAGTAAAGAGGACAGCAACGAATGAGTTTAAATGAATCACAAAAAGCCGCAACAGTTTTAATGGTGTTAGGTGAAGAAATCGCTGCACAAGTGATGCAATATCTCAATCCTAAAGAGGTGCAACAAATCAGTAGTGCGATGATGTCTTTGCCACAGCTTTCACAAGAACAGTTAAAAGGTATTCTTAATGAATGCCAAAAAACACTGGAAGAGTGTGCGGTACTCAATACAGATACCAACGGCTATTTACGCTCGGTGTTAGAAAAATCCATTGGTAGTGAAAAAGCCGGTCGTTTACTTGATGAGCTGTTAGGAAAAGATATTGAAGAAGCCACCGACGGTCTTGAAATGCTTAATTTTGTTGATGCTGCTCGAGCTGTAGATTTGGTTAAAAAAGAGCATCCACAAATTATTGCCACTATTTTAGTCCATTTACACCGAGATTTAGCAGCGGAAATTTTAAATCTATTCGATGACGATTTACGTAATGATGTAATGTTACGTATTGCTACCTTTGGTGGTGTTGAACCTTCAGCACTCCGATTATTATCTACATCATTATCAACATTATTACACGGACAAAATATTAAACTTAATAACTTAGGCGGAATCAGAACCGCAGCCGAAATCATTAACTTAATGAAGAGCCAACAAGAAGAGTTGGTTATCAATGCATTACGCGATTACGACAATGAACTTGCACAGAAAATTATTGATGAAATGTTCTTGTTTGAAAATCTGGTTGAAGTGGATGATAGAAGTATCCAGCGTCTACTTAAGGATGTCGATAACGAGACATTAATCATTGCATTAAAAGGTGCATCAATTGCATTACGTGACAAGTTACTTAGCAATATGTCACAACGCGCAGCCTCTATTTTACGTGAAGACCTTGAAAACAGACCGCCTGTCCGCTTATCACAAGTAGAAACGGAGCAGAAGAAAATCTTGGTTATTGCGCGTCGCTTAGCTGAAACCGGTGAAGTTATCTTAAGTAGCGGTGATGACGAATATGTGTAATAGTTCAGATAAATTAAGCTGGGAACCGCTCTGTTTTCAGGATTTATCGTCATCAGACTTTTCACCATTAACACAACAATCTATGGCCTCCCAGGTTGACGAAGTAGAATGTGAGTCTGAGCCAGAACACATAGATGTTGTACCTGCTCCCTCTATTAGTGAAGAAGAGTTAGAACAGTTAAAGCAAGAAGCAAAATCACAAGCCTATCAAGAAGGATTTGAACAAGGTCAAAAAGAGGGTTTTGATAGTGGCAAACAATCTGGGTATGACCAAGGATATTTAGTTGGTCAACAGCAAGGTCGTGAACAGATTGAACAACAACTTGATGATGAAAAAAAGCAAGCTGTTCAAGCCATCACAAACTTAATCAACAATTTTGAGCAATCCATTAAAGAGATTGATGAATTAATTGTGCCTCAATTATTTGATTTGGCATTAGTTGCAGCACAAAAAACGGTTGGTAGCCTATCTAAAGTTAAACAAAAGCAATTAATGCACACGATTAATCAATTAGTTGAACAATGTTCCATGCTATCAGATCCGATTGTATTACGCCTTAACCCTGCTGATTTACGCTGGTTAGAACCGATGTTAAATGATGATATTAATTTGCATCAATGGCAATTTATCGCCGATGCAAATGTCGAAGAAGGCGGATGTAAATTATTGACAGATACCAACGAAGTGAATAGCAATATTAATCAACATTGGCAAATGATGTCTGATCATTTACTAGGCGAGAACCATTAACGTGCGATACTCTAGCCAATGGTCAACCAAACTCCTTCAAGCCACAAAGCAGCTTAAAGACTTATCATTAATTCGCCATTATGGTCGATTAGTGAAAGCGTCTGGATTAGTCCTTGAAGCAGTCGGATTAAAATTACCATTAGGCTCCAACTGTTATATTGAAAGACAGTGTCAAGGTCAAATTGATGCCGTTGAATGCGAAGTGGTAGGGTTTAATGCACATACACTTTACCTAATGCCATTCGAATCCACTGACGGTATTTTACTGGGCGCAAGAGTGTACACCGCACAATACGATTTAGCCCATTTTAGTCACAAATTATTACCGGTTGGTATGACGTTATTGGGGCGAGTTGTTGACGCAATGGGAAAACCGTTAGACGGTAAGCCCTTACCAGAAAATGTCGAGTATCAAGGCTTATCGAGTAAAACACTCAATCCATTGCAACGCACGCCCATTCATCAAGTGCTCGATGTAGGGGTTAGAGCAATCAATGCTTTACTTACCGTTGGGCAAGGACAGCGAATGGGTTTATTTGCCGGTTCGGGCGTCGGTAAAAGTGTGTTACTCGGTATGATGGCACGCTACACCCAAGCAGATGTTATTGTCGTTGGTTTAATCGGCGAACGGGGACGAGAAGTTAAAGACTTTATCGAAAATATTTTAGGCGAAGAAGGACTGTCACGCGCTGTCGTGGTAGCAGCACCAGCAGATGTATCACCGCTATTACGTTTACAAGGGGCAACTTACGCCACCAAAATTGCGGAATCTTTTCGTGAACAAGGGTTAAATGTCCTTTTAATTATGGATTCACTTACACGCTACGCAATGGCGCAGCGTGAAATTGCCTTAGCTATCGGTGAGCCACCAGCAACTAAAGGTTATCCCCCTTCGGTATTTGCTAAATTACCCGCTCTGGTTGAAAGAGCCGGTAATGATAATCATGGTAAAGGCGCGATTACCGCATTTTATACCGTTTTAACTGAGGGAGATGATCAACAAGATCCGATTGCTGATTCAGCTCGAGCTATTTTAGACGGGCACATTGTACTTTCACGCTCACTTGCTGAATCGGGGCATTATCCAGCTATTGATATAGAAGCATCCATTAGCCGTGTCATGACAGATCTCACCGCACCTGAAGATGAGAAAAAATCACGTTTGTTCAAACAACTGTTTTCGAGCTTTCAACGCAATCGTGATTTAATTAATGTGGGTGCTTATGTCGCCGGTACTGATCCTTTATTAGATAAAGCAATTACGCTATTTCCGGCTATGCAAACCTTTTTACAGCAAGGGATTAATGAACATTGTAGTTATCAAGAAGCCTATCAACAGCTAGTTGCAATTGTTGATCCTAACGCCATGGGATCGTAAGGAAGTATCATGAACAATAAAAATTCAACACAACATGCTTTTTTAACTTTGAAACAGTTAGCACAAAAATCGATTGATGATAGTTTGATTCGATTAAAAAAAGCAAACGAAAGTCATCAACAAGCACAATCACAACTTAAGGTACTTAATGATTATTACGCTGAATATCAACAGCAATTAAATAGCGCTTTATCTAATGGTATTAAAGGATGCGAATTAACTAATTTTACCGCATTTATAGCCAATATTGAGCAAGGTATCGAACAACAAAAAAAATTGCTTCTCACATTAGCGATTAAACAACAACAGATAACCAACGAACTTAATCAATCCAATAAAAGTTTGAATACCTACACCACGTTATTAGAAAAACAGCACAAAAAGCAATTACAACTTCAAAATCGATTACAGCAAAAAATGACGGATGAATTTGCCCAGCAACAGTTATCAAGGAGAGTATTACATGAATATTAATTTAAATTGTGATATGCAATTAATATCAACGAATCTATCTAAACAACTTGATGAGGAAGCTAATGTGAATGATGCGAATCTTTTTCAGCAGTTATTGGCTGACAATGAAAAGCCGTTATCGCATCCAGAACAGCCAAATAACCTAAATCAGAATGAGTACGAGGGGTGTGAATTTGATGATCAAAACAATAAATTTGATGGGTTAATTCTCCCTGTTTTCCCATATGATACCAGTATGATTCAATCGGAAATGCGTGACAAATTACAGGCAAGTCAACTTTCATATCATCTTAATAGTGCGATCACTAACCCATTAAATGATGCAATCAACAGGTTAAATTTTCTTGCATCAGATATCACTGATGACGAGCAACGATTACTAGTCAATAGCATTGATGAACATGAAGCAATGATCGATGAACTTTCATTGCAAAACAATATGGCTATAAAGTCAAATAACCAATATCGTTTTAGTGCGAACTTAAATAACACTGAAACAGCAACTTTAAAAAAGAGTTCAAATCGTCAATTATCAGCTGTCACAAATAATCATTTTCCGTTGAATAATGCTAGACCAGAATTACCAAACCAACAACGTCATGTTTCGATACAGCAGTTCACCAACGATATTACTCTTAATCAAGATACAGCAATAACCACATCATCGTATGGACAAGATCCAACAGGGTTAACGTTGACTCCCTCAAAAATCACCACGTCGATAAACTTGCCTGTCGCAGTCACAAATCAACAATGGCCGTCATCACTTACTGAGCAGATCATCATGTTTAACCGGCAAGGGATTCAAACGGCGAATATTAAACTTAATCCTCAAGAGCTAGGTTCATTACATATAAAATTGGATATGTTGGAAGATAAAATGAATTTGCATATGATGGCTGCGCATACGGTAGTCAAAAGCGTATTAGAATCTGCCTTACCGTATCTGAAAAGTTCGCTTGAAGAACAAGGTATTACACTAGAGCAAGCCAATATTAGTGACTTTTCGATGATGAATGATGCTGATCAGTCGGCACAGCATCAACAAACAAAGAATCGTCAACTCCCAATAATCGAACATTCAAACGTTATTGAGGAAATTCATCAATCTAGTCAGGTTAGTCACCATTTGGCAAAATCAGGGTTAAGTATATTTGCGTAAAGCTGAATATGGCATTGCGTTTATTTTTTTAAATGATGAGAAAATAAAAAGGCTGAATAGGTGATATTTTTATCGCCTATTCTTCAAATCAATTCTGTCGGTTTGATCTATTATTCTTGTATTTTTAACCATTCAATTGGTTATTATTTTTTCAAAATTTCAACTGAGATAAGAATAAACATGCCAACTTCCAAGAAAAAAGTGAGTATTTTGAACTTAATACTTATTATCATTACAATGTTAGCATTAGCAACAACTGCCTATTTATGGTTCCAAAATCAGTCTAAAAATACAATTAAAGCTAAAGAAGAGCCACCAGTTTTATCACCAGTATTTTTAACACTAAAACCGTTTACACTTTCATTACCAACTTCAGAAGACAGTGCTGAAATTAATAAAATTCTTTATGTTGGTATGGTATTACGTGTGGCGGATGAAGAACAAAAATCTGTACTATTAGAGTATTTACCGGAAGTCAGAAGCGATGTATTGCTGTTAACCTCTAAACAATACGTTAATAACTTAAAGCAAGAGACAGGCAAGATCGATTTACAAGAACAAATAAAAGTCGCTCTATCCAGACAATACGACCCCAAACATTCAGTGAAGGTTGATGAAGTATTGTTTACTGATTTTATCATACGGTGATTATCATGCCGGATAAGCAAGCGCCTACGCCCGATATGAAAGAGTCTTCTGATAGCTTACCGCCGTCCGAAGACAAACTAATGACGTCAAATAAGAAAGATCCTGACAATCATATATCATCAAAAAAAATTGAAGTTAAACCTTATGATTTATCTGTCAAACATAGTTTTATTCCTGAACGTTTAACTGCATTAGAAATTGTGAATGAGCGCTTTGCTCGTCAATTTAGAATCGGTTTATTTAACTTATTAAGACGGAATACGGATGTTATTGCTTCACCTATTGAACCTCAAACTTTTAAAGAGTTTTCACAGATTTCAGCGGCTAACCATTTAAATCTTGTCCACCTCAATCCATTGCGAGGTTCAAGCTTATTTGCGTTTTCACCTGAGATTGTTTATACCGTAGTTGATACTTTATTTGGTGGTGATGGGCATGCTTCGCAACTCGATACAGAAGAACGGGAATTTACCCATACCGAACAGCAAATTATTAAACGCGTACTCGAACTAGCATTAACGTTTTATCAAAATGCTTGGACAGATATATATACAATTGAAACTGAATACATTCGTTCAGAAATACAGAGTAAATTTACCAACATCACAAGTTCACCGGATGATGTTGTATTAACATCCAACTTTAAAGTTGAAATTGGCAATTCTAAAACAACATTCAGTATCTGTATTCCTTATTCAATGGTTGAACCCATTAAAGAGTTACTGATAAAACCGCCGATTGAGCAACAAACGCATCAAGATGATAACATTTGGATGAGTTCCTTAACCAGCGGCATCAAACAATCTACCATTGAATTGGTCGCTAACTTTACGACAATTCAAACAACAGTAGACAGGCTACTCGCGCTAAAAGTAGATGATATTTTAGTTATCGAAAAACCAACTCTTCTTGATGTAACTGTTGGTGGCGTACCTATATTAAAAGGTCACTATGGTAAAACCCATAAACAATATGCTATCCAAGTAGAACAAGTAATTAATCCTGTATTAGAACAATTGAATGAAGGGGAATTCAATGACTGATAACAAACAAAATAATGACGAAAACCAAGCGAATGATACGACCAGTGATGAACTCATCGCCAAAGAAGCCATTTTTGAAACACTTTCACCTAATCACACAGAAGATAAAAAACAAGATATTAATCTTATTTTAGATATTCCTGTTCATTTAAGTGTCGAACTTGGTCGAACTAAAATGACAATCAAAGATTTACTCAATCTTACCCAAGGATCAGTGATTGCGCTCGACGGTCTTGCTGGCGAACCTTTAGATATTTTGATCAATGGTTATTTGATTGCACAAGGCGAAATTGTCGTTGTTGGAGATAATTACGGTGTACGTATTACCGATATTATTACACCTTCCGAACGTGTGCGTAGACTGAGCCGTTAATGGCGATAAATCCGAAATATATGACTCAGATCGCAACCTCAAGTAGCCAAAGTATCACGAGCAATACTGTATCGTCATCATCTGAATTAAATCTTTACAGTCAAATGGGTACATCAATTGGCACAGCCCTAATTGGTGTCATTTTTATGATTCTATTGTTAGGTTGGATAGTTAAACGTCTGGGTCATAAGAAGAAACGCAATGCATTTATTCAGGTTAAAGCAATGCATTGCATTAGCCCAAAAGAACGAATCATTTTAGTTGAGGTGGATAAGCAATTATTGGTGGTCGGTATCACTTCGCATCATATGACGTTACTACATACCATTGATGAACAACGTGCCGAGAAATTATTCTCACAATCAACATCTATTGAAAAATCAATGGATAACAACCTGTTTAAGCAAATCTTGCAATCAGCGTTAAAAACGAAAAAGGAGTGATACCTTGTGCGGTTAAAATTTTTTATATTGCTAACGACATTATCAAGCTTATTGTCTTTTAGCCGATTTTGTTTTGCCGATCCTTCATCACTCCCGTTTATGACTGAAACAATACAAAATGGTGAACATAGTTGGTCTTTACCTGTTGAAACATTGGTATTTTTAACGTTACTAACGTTTATACCTGCTATTTTACTTTTGATGACCAGTTTTACCCGAATCATCATTGTATTGGGATTATTACGCAATGCACTTGGCACGCAATCAGCCCCACCCAACCAAGTTATTTTGGGCATTGCACTATTTATGACATTTTTTATTATGTCACCAGTGATTGATAAAATTTATCAAGATGCTTATATTCCTTATTCACAAAATCAAATCACGATGCAAGAAGGCTTAACAACAGCTGCAAAACCATTACGCGAATTTATGCTAAGCCAAACTCGGGAAAATGATTTAGCCTTGTTTATGAATATGTCTCATATCAACGAAGTTGAAACACGTGAACAAGTACCGTTAAACGTGCTAGTTCCAGCTTTTGTCGTCAGTGAATTAAAAACAGCCTTCCAAATTGGTTTTACGATTTTTATTCCCTTTTTAGTCATTGATTTAGTTGTTGCAAGTACGTTAATGGCATTAGGTATGATGATGGTACCGCCTGCAACCGTATCACTACCATTCAAATTAATGTTGTTTGTCTTAGCCGATGGTTGGCATTTGTTACTAGGTTCACTGGCACAGAGCTTTTTTAGTTGAAAACCGTAAATTCAAGATTCTTAAATTAAGGAAAATTATGTCACCTGATTCGATTAGTACACTTGCCATTCAAGCTGTCAAAGTCGCAGCCTCACTTGCTGGTCCCTTACTTTTAGCCGCATTGGTGACAGGATTAATTATTAGTTTATTACAAGCTGCAACTCAAATTAACGAAATGACCTTATCTTTTATTCCTAAAATTTTAGCAGTGATTGTTGTCTTAATTGTTTTAGGTCCGTCAATGCTATCGACAATGACTGACTATATTAAAATTGTTATTACCAACATTCCAAACCTAACCAGCTAAATTTAATGGAATTTGATATTAATTATTTATTTGATATTGATTTCTTTTCTTGGGTCAAAAACTCGTTTTTACCCTTTGTGCGTATTTTAGCATTAATTATGGTTGCCCCGATTACTGGCGAAAAAGAGGTACCTAACCGAGTCAAAATCAGTTTAGCTTTACTCATTGCAATTTTGTTACCATTACCCACAACCAATGAACCTTTAACACTTTATTCGTTAATGGGTATCTGGATGATTGCGCAGCAAGTTATTATCGGCGTGTTAATGGGTCTTGCTATGCAACTTGCCTTTATGACCATGAGAGTAGCTGGTGAATTAATTGGTATGCAAATGGGTCTAGGTATGGCTACTTTTTTTGATCCTATTGGTGGGCCATCAACATCGGTATTGTCGCGTTTCATCAATATCATCGCTTTATTAATTTTTCTTAGTTTAGATTGTCATTTATGGCTATTGTATGGACTAGCCAATAGTTTTGACATCATTCCAATAACAACTTTACCGCTTAAAGCAAATGGCGTTCTTACTTTGATTGATATCAGCCGATTACTATTTATTAATGGGATAATGTTAGCATTACCCTTAATGGCTTTGTTATTAATTATCAATATGGCGTTAGGACTATTAAATAGAATGACGCCTCAACTATCCATTTTTGTTATTGGTTATCCCCTAACCTTATTATTAGGATTAATCATGCTCACATATTTAATGTCGATGTTACCCGCTTTTGCCGAATTTGTGTTTGAACAGATATTTGAATATATATCAACAATACTAATAGCATTAGCCGGTTAAATAGTTTAAGCAAAGTATCCTAAAAGTGGCGATAAAACAGTTATTACATATTGTAATTTATACAGATGAAAGATCGTTCTAAGTAATAAAACTCTCGGAGAGAAACCTTTTGACGATTGGTTAAATAAAAAATATTTATGCGGTAGTTCAACAAATAGAATGGGTATCTTCAGTTAAATTACCGCATGAATTATCATTATTTTTATCTACTTTTAAGCTCTTCTCGAGCCATTTTTTTCATTTTTTGTTCGATTCGTTGACGTTTTAAAGGAGAAAGATAGTCAACAAATAGCTTACCTTTTAAATGATCCATTTCATGTTGAATACAAATCGCAAGAAGCTCATCAGCATCAATTTGGTAAGGGTTTCCATTGCGATCGAGCGCTTTAATCTTAATTTTTTTGGCTCTTGGTACAAATCCTCGACAATCCGGGATGGATAAACAACCCTCTTCTATGCCTGTCTCACCCTCTTGGCTAATCACTTCTGGATTAATGATTACATAAACATTGCTACGATCTTCAGTTACATCAATGACAATAATTTGTTCATGTACATTAACTTGGGTGGCAGCAAGTCCTATACCATTATGCTCATACATGGTTTCAATCATATTATCTATAATGGTTTGTAGTTCGGGTGTAAATGCTGTCACTGGTTTTGCAACTTTGCGTAATCGCTCATCAGGAAAACGTAATACCGGTAAAATAGCCATAATTTCTTCGATCTACTCCTCAATTGTCAGGTTTTTCAGATTTAAATACATTGTAAACATTTATGATGCTGGTGAATAGCATTTGTTAGCTATTGATAAAATATATCTCACCAATTCACGAAACCACACTTATTTAAAATGATAAAACAATGATGAGTAAATATGAGTTTTTATTACGAATTTCAATACTGGGACAAGAAAAACGTGCCATTTTTAAAAAAATGAGTCAGTTGTTTAAAAATGGATTACCAAATACAATTAAAGATATTGTGTTTTTTCTGGATAAACTTGGATTAAATGCAACTCAACAAGAACGTTTTTTGGCTACTTCATACCTTCATTTTGAACCTGTGCTTAATTGGCTCAATAGTGATGGTTTACCTAAAACGCTTATTGCCTATTGTGATCCTGATTATCCACCACTGCTCAAACAAATTAGCGCATCGCCTTTATTGCTTTTTGTTATGGGGAATAAACAGTTACTACAAACACCTCAAATTGCCATGGTCGGTAGCCGTCAATTTAGTGAATATGGTGCACAATGGGGACGCTATTTTGCGGGTGAATTAGCGATTAATGGTTTAACAGTAACTAGCGGTTTAGCATTGGGACTAGATGCAATTTGTCATCGAGGCGCATTAGAAGTATCGGGCGATACTATAGCCGTTTTAGGAAGTGGACTTGCTAAAATAGCTCCGCGATCAAACTTAAAACTTGCCCATGATATTTTGGCGCAAAATGGCGCTTTAGTTTCTGAATTTTTTCCTTTTGAAGTAGCAAGAACTGAATATTTTCCAAGACGAAACAGGATAATAAGCGGATTAAGTCTGGGTACTTTTGTGGTTGAAGCCTCGGAAAAAAGTGGCTCATTGATTACTGCGCGTTATGCCTTAGAACAAAATCGAGATGTATTTGCGTTACCTGGTGAAATTAATAATGAAAACAGTCGTGGAACTCATGCTTTAATTCAGCAAGGAGCCTATTTAGTCACTAAACCAACCGATATTTTAGAACATTATTCTCATTATCTATCAACTATCAAGCCATTAACGTCACAATCTATAAAATCCGATGAAACTATTTTATATCCTGAAATTTTTGCTTTAATTCGTCATCAACCTGTTCCGGTTGATATTATTGCTCAACAGTTAAATTTATCGATTCCTGATTTGGCAACTAAATTGTTAGATATGGAGCTTGCCGGTTTAATAAAGACAGTAACAGGTGGGTATATTCGTAACGTTACGGTTTAATTTAGTTATATTTTACAGCCATACTATTTTTAGCATCAAACATCCGCCGATTAAGATCAGCGGATGAACACATGTTATAAGCTATTCTTCGTCGATTTCTAAGGCAATTTCCGACAAAATAATTCCGGTGTTATCGGCATAAACAAAATCACCCGAAAAGAAGGTCACACCCCCAAAATTGACTCTAATGTCTACTTCGCCAATACCTTGATCTTCTGCACCAACGGGTATCGCCGCTAACGCTTGAATACCAATATCTGCTTCTGCCAGATAATCCACTTGCCGAACAGCGCCATAAACAATGATACCTTCCCACTGATTTTGAACCGCAATATCAATCAGTTCTGCATCAATCAATGCTCGACGAACAGATCCTCCACCATCAATGACTAGAATTTTACCTGCGCCATTAGATTGCAAGATTTCGTATAATAATCCGTTATCTTCAAAACATTTAACTGTTACGGCTTGACCTGAAAATGATGCAACCCCACCAAAATTAGTGAAAATTGGTTCTACTACGTTAACATCTTCCGGATAATAATCACAAAGAATTGAAGTATCAAACTCCATTGCCAAGCCTCCTTTAGCCTTTATATTTTAATTTATCTAGTATAACGCTTACCTAGCGTTACACGATACCGAATTTAAATAAACGTGAGCTAGTTCAAAATAATTCCCAAACAATAAAGTAAATTAGTGAATAATGCAAGTTTGACCATCTGTAATAATAAAGGGATAGCATCCTTAGCTACCTTAAATCGAAAAACAGCATAAATATGGTAAATAAATAGCGGTAGCGTTATCAAAAATAACCATCGCCAAGTGGTATGTAACTGATGACTGGCAAAGAGTGCCAATAAAATAAATGCAGTCACAATTAGAAATAAATGATAAAAGCGAGCTTTGGTTTGTCCCATTAAGACCACTAACGTACGCTTATGGCAATTTCGATCGCTATCAATATCACGTAAATTGTTAATATTGAGTACGGCCACTGACAACAATCCACAACCTAAAGCAGGTAGAATAATTAAATTTGATAATGATTTTGTTTGCAGGTAGTAACTTCCTATTACACCAACTAACCCAAAAAATATTAAAACGGATAAATCGCCAAAGCCACTATAGCCATAAGGCTTATTGCCAATAGTATAAGTAATAGCAGCAATAATAGATAGTAAGCCTAATAATATAAAACTCAATAATTCATATCGGTTGTTGCAAGCAACGTGTAATAGACATAGCCCAGATAAAATACAAAAAATTATATTGATAATTAACGCTATTTTTAACTGTTTTAATGTGATTAACCCCAATTGAATACCACGAGTATGAGCGGTTATATTACATTTATCACTTCCTTTAACTGCATCACCGTAATCATTAGCTAAATTTGACAGAATTTGTAACAACGAGGCAGTAGTAATCGATAATAACATGATCCGATAATCAAATTGTTGTTGCCAATAAGCAAGCGCATTACCGACTAATATCGCGCATAAAGAAAGGGGTAACGTTTTTAAGCGTAGGCTTATAATCCAAGGATAATATTTCATTCACTACAACACAAGATATCTTTCTAAAACATTAGCAAAATATCATAACAGGAAAAACGAATAATTCGACTTTGATAATGCAAATCTTTTTTAGTGATGCATTACGCAGCTTAACATTCGTTAATTGTCATCATTTTTAAGACAATTAACGAATAATTTGAGGATTGAATATTAATTCAAATAAATAAAAATAAAATTAACGTTAAGATTTCAGACTAATTTTTCTATTTCTGAAAAATTTGCGAATTCGACCTTCTCTTAATGCTGCAACAAGAATACCCATTACACTGTATATCGCACCTAATAAGAGTATCATCAATATATTGTGCCAATTATCTGTTAGCCCAAGTCCCATTTGATTCACACCTGCAATCATGTTAGTCGCCCATGTTGACGGCAATAAATATGAGACAAATTGAACCCAATGCGGCATGGCATCAATTGGCCAAATGGTGCCGGATAGATAAAAAACAGGTGTCGTCAAAAATGCTAATGTCAGATAGATCATTTCAGTTTTGCGTAAACACTCAGTCAATAATTTACTCAAACCCAATGCACCGAGTAATAATGGAAATGTCATGATTAAAATTTCAGTAAGGCTAGCTAACTGACGATAACCCAGTACCCAAGGCCATAATCCAAAAAGCACAATGGATAAAAAAAGCCAGATTGGTAATAAACCAAATAAGCTACCAAATATTACAATTTTAGGCGGTTTACCTTGTGGCAAGGAGTTTAACGTAATGTTAGTGCGTGTGGCAGCGATTAAAAATGAGTGTTGCAATAACATCACTAATAAGCCAGGAAAAGTGATGGCTGCAAAGCTTATGCCAGCATTGTATAGCGGTTCTGTTTGACCTTTAATTGGCGATAGTATGATGTCGATCTGTTTATCGGCAAATCCAGCATTACGCATAATCCGTGTATTATATTGGGTTAATATTTGCTGATAGATTCCTCGAATATCCACCTGTATCAAACCATTAGCTAAACGGCTTGAAGCATCACCATAGGCGGGTATTGTGACTTCTTCACCATTTAAGATCTTTTTTTCAAAATTTCTTGGAATAGTAAATACCGCAAACAGTTTACGATTATTTATATCATCATACGCTTGTAATGAATTTTCATAAGTAATAGCTTCAATCTTAGAACTGGTGTTTAAAGAACGTATTAAGCTTCGACTAGTCGCAGTATGATCTTGATCAACAATTGCTACCGGTAAATTTGTAATAGTGCCATTAATATAAACTAAGCTCATCAAAGAAACCGATAAAAGTAATAATAGCCACATCGGTCGCATTAACATGTAGAAGAATATTTTTATAAACGAAGACCAAAATATTTTAATCATCTTACTTATCCTCTTACTGTGAATGCAAACGTTTAACTAAACGTTTTCTAACTAACACGGTAATAATTATTGGATAGATCATTAAAATACCGCAGGTTTTTAATACTGAAAGATAACTTGAATGCCGTAAAAAAAGGTCAAATAACTTATTTAGAGCATACGTTAATGGCTCAAGGGATGATATAAATCTGGCTATCCATGGCATAGAAAGTTCGGGTACAACAATACCAGAGTAAGTTAATGCCAATCCGACTAGCACACCTATATAGGTATACGCATCAATAGCCGTTTTCGTAAAGGTATACAGCAAAATACCAATACTTTGTGCCGCTATGACATAAAAAAACACCACCGTCATCATCGCAAATGGAGATCCTGATACTCTGGCATGTGAAAACAGAACTAACATCGCAATTTCGAAAATGAGTAACATGGTATACCAAATGGTATATGGCGCTAATTTTCCAAGCACAAAGGGATAATTAGGGCGGGTTCGCTTAGGTAATTGCGACAGAATATAGATTGTTGTAGTAACAACAAATAATTGTAATAAATGCACAACCGCCGAAAACTGTTGGAAGTACATGGAATTACCACTAGCATTAAATAGCCCATCATAATTGAAATTCACTTTGGCAAGTGGGGGAACAGGTAGCCCAACACTGGTCGCTAACGTTGTTCGATATTCAGTATTTAACGCCGCAATTAACCCCGAATAATCCATAATAGAGTATAACCCTGCACTGTAATATAACGCATTATAATAAAGCATCGGGGTAGGTTGACGACCAGATAAAACATCCGCTTCAAAATTGGGTGGAATATACAATATGGCATAAATTTTTGCTTCTTGTAAATCCCGTTCAGCCTCGGAAAGTTGGCTATCGTAATTAATCAGGTTGGCATGCGCACCCGCATTAAGATTACGCACAATTTCACGTGATAAAACACTTTTATCCTGATCGATATAGCCAACGGGTAAATCGAACAAAACACCGCGATAAAAAATACTACTGATTAAGACAAAAATAATCAGTGGTAAGATCCACATTAACCAATGAAAAGTGAACCGCTTGAATATTTGCGGCACTTCATCATTAAATGCATCTTTAAAACGTGTCCAAAAGTCCAACATTAATTGTCCAATTTCCATAAAGTACTCATACCCGCACGTAAACCTTCTACATGATGAATTGGATATAATCTGACTTCAAACGTTTTCAAATCAAAATCACCGGTTGCACGAGTTGCACGCTTGGTTGCATAGTCTCCCATTGGGGCTATATAACGAACTTCTGCTTCGATTTCTTTATTTCCTAATGCAGGCACTTCTAATTTAATACGATCCCCTTTGTGAACATTGGGCATAATATTTTCTCGAAGATTAAACACAAAGTAAGCATCCGGTAAGCGAATCACCGTTAATAACGGACTATTCGCATTAAATAGTTCTCCTACTTCAGCCGGTATTGAGCCAATTTCACCGCCAACAGGGGCTTTAACTTGAAGATCATCATATTGAATTTGTAATTGCTTGAGTTGCTCTTCTGCTTCTTTTAATTTTGCTGCATAAATTTCACGCTGTTCTATACGATCGCCATTTTTAGCTTGATCTAAATTAGCTTGTGCAGATTGTACTTGTTGAAAAGCAGCATCACGTGTTTTTAATGCATTATCCAATATTGACTGTGATACAAACCCTTTGGCAGATATTGCTTTATTACGGTCATACTCTTTTGATGCATTATCATAAGCGACTTTTGCTTGTTCAAGTAATGCTTCATAATAACGAATGCTTTCTTCACGAGTACCATGTTCAGAAAGTGCCACTTGAGCTTTAGCTTGATCTCGTGCGGCTTCAGCCGCTTTCACTTGCGCTAATAATTCAGGACTATCAAGCGTAATTAGAATATCATTAGGCTTTACATCATCACCCCGATTAACGTGAATAAGCTGAACACGCCCTTTGGCTTTTGAAGCCACACTGACATTCGGTGCATCAACCTCACCTTGAAGGATTAACTGACTATTGTGTGAGCGTATTAGGATCGTCATTGAAATTAAAATAACGATTAACGCAATACTAATAAATATTTTTTTATTCATATAATTTTTTTAAAGTGTGATGTTAAATGGAAAAGATATCAAGATGTTTAGATAAATATTAATAGGATAACATACGTAAAAACATATTTACTCATTATACGAAAGGTGCTTTATTTGTACAAGTTTACCTTCACTTTATTCCAAATAAAGGCATTAATTGTCTTCTATTCAATAAATATTAAACATTTTATTTTTAATAAAATAAATTATTTTCAATTATTGTAAATCAATATATTAATAGATTTTATTTATAATTGATATTAGTCAAAAGAATATAGATAAAAACCTACTTATTTAGTATGATATTTTAAATTAGGATTGTAAGGTATTAAATATGAAAAAAATAATTATTGTTGGTGGTGGTGCAGGTGGATTAGAGTTGGCAACTAATCTTGGTGATAAGCTAGGTAAAAATAAACAAGCTGAAATAACGCTGATCGATAAAAATAGTTACCATATTTGGAAACCGCTACTGCATGAAGTTGCAACAGGTGCCATGTATGAACAAGTTGATAACATCTTCTTTTCTGAACAAGCAAAGCAACATCATTTTGAGTTTACTCAAGGTACTTTTACCAATATTGATCGTGAAAATAAGCAAGTTCTGATCAAGGATACAAATGATAATAACATTTACCTATCGTATGATATTTTGGTTATAGCAGTAGGCAGTACTTCAAATGATTTTGGTACGCCTGGTGTTAAAGAACATTGTATATTTTTAGATGACCAAAATGCCGCTATTCGCTTACGTGAAATACTGCTATCAAAATTCACAAATTTCTGTTCAACTCTCGATAAAGACGCTGACACTAAAGATGAAAAACTTCGCATTGCTATTGTTGGTGGTGGCGCAACAGGTGTCGAGTTAGCCTCTGAACTACCTCATATGGTTGAAACCTTTGGCGTATGTCGAAAAAACAAAATGTGTGCTGATTTCTTAGATATATCTGTTATTGAAGCAACCAATCGTATTTTACCGGCGTTACCCGAAAAAACGGCATTAAGTATTACTAAAACCCTTGAAAAACGCGGCATTCATGTTTTAACGAATACCATGATTACTAAGGCCGAAAATGATGGATTCTATCCAAAAGAAGGTGAAACCATTAAAGCCGATATTATGATTTGGACTGCTGGCGTTAAAGCGCCTGATTATTTGAAAGAAATTGCCGGTTTAGAATCAAGTCGTTCAAATCAATTAGTTGTTAAACCGACATTACAAACCACTCGAGACGATAATATTTTTGTTATCGGTGATAGTGCTTATGCAATGCAAGATAGTGGACGAGCCTCTCCACCCACAGCACAAGCAGCTAATCAAATGGCAAAAATTTGCGCTCGAAATATTGTTAGTATGATTAACAATCAAGCGATGAAGTCATTTGTCTATACCGATAAAGGAACCATTATTTCTTTACATGATACCGCCCAAGGCGTGGTTAAGTTGATTGGCAATAAAGAAATGAGTGTGAAAGGTTGGTTTGCCTTAATTATCCATCGATTACTATATCGTATGCATCAAGCTAGTTTATTGGGTATCTTTAAAACCATCCGTTTTGCTCGTGATTGCAAAGCGAAGTATAAAAGTAAATTTACGTCTATTTTTAGTCAGCAAGATTAATTATTAACCGAAGAATAAACAACAGCTACTTGATAATAAATAATCCTCAGTAGCTGTTTTTTTATATAAGATATTTAGACAGTATTTTTCAAGTCAATTTAAAATATAACCATAGGAATAATGGGAAAGTATGCGATTTATTTTAATTTTTATATTGTTATTTTCCTGTTTTATCTGTGAAGCAAATTATCAGCCAAA
This sequence comes from Gilliamella sp. wkB308, assembly GCF_001690185.1. Taxonomy (GTDB): domain Bacteria; phylum Pseudomonadota; class Gammaproteobacteria; order Enterobacterales; family Orbaceae; genus Gilliamella; species Gilliamella apicola_I. Next base: position 52,165 of record NZ_LZGN01000018.1, on the reverse strand, counting down.
AGATGGCGATATTATTTTTCAATCGTCTCAATCCAGTCAAAGTAAAGCCGTTGAACAAGCAACAAATTCGCCCTATAGCCATATGGGAATCATTTTTATAAAAAATGGTAAACCTTATGTTTTTGAAGCAGGGAGTAAAGTAGTTTATACACCTTTAACGAGCTTTATTGAAAGAGGAAAAAATGGAGAATATGTAATCAAACGTCTTAAAGATCATAATTTATCTCTTAAGGAAACCAATAAATTAAAGCTAGTTGCAAAAACTTTTGAAAATAAACCTTATGATATCTGGTTTGGTTGGAATGACAATTATATCTATTGTTCTGAATTAGTTTGGAAAATTTATAATAGAGCACTTAAATTAGAAATTGGTCAATTACAGAACATCAAAGATTTCAACCTTTCATCAGCACCAGTAAAGCAAAAATTAAAAGCCCGTTATGGCGATAAAATCCCCTTTCAAGAAACCGTTATTTCGCCTGTTGCTATGTTTAATTCACCGTTATTAATAACAGTAGATCAACATTGGTCGCCTTAGATAAGTAATAACTTTTTAACTGGAGCAAAACTTTTACGATATAGATGATTGATACCGTGCAGCTCAATTGCCATTAAATGATCTTTGGTGGGATATCCTTTATGTTTTGCTAGTCCATATTGGGGATACAATTTGTCTAATTCTATCATTTCACGATCACGCGTTACTTTCGCTAAAATGGACGCAGCACTAATCTCTGCTACCAGTAAATCCCCTTTGACAACAGCTTGTGTTTGAATACCAAATTCTGGACAACGATTACCGTCAACTAAAACAAAATCTGGTTGTATAGCAAGTCCAGTCACCGCTCGTTGCATAGCTAACATGGTAGCATGCAAAATATTTAATCTATCAATTTCCTCAACCGAAGCTCTTGCAATACACCAAGCTAGTGCATTTTCTTTAATAACGTCAAATAATTGATCTCGTTTTTTTTCGGAAAGTTTTTTAGAATCCGTTAATCCTTTGATTGGTTTATTGGGATCTAAAATAACGGCTGCCGTCACAACATCACCACAAAGTGGTCCTCGTCCAACTTCATCAACTCCGGCAATTAAGGTAGCATCGGGATAACTAAATTCTAACAGCAAGGTGAATCCTCTAATACATCAAGTACAGCTTGAGCTGCTTGTTCATCAGCGTGACAACGAATTTGCTGATGTAATGATAAAAATGTTTTTTTAAGTTCACTATTATCCCCTTCTAAAAAAGGAATAATATGATTAGCGATATTTTCAGGGGTACAGTCTTGCTGTAATAACTCAGGTACAATTTCTTTACCGGCTAAAATATTGGGTAATGAAACATAAGGAGTTTTCACTAATTTTTTGGCTAACCAGAAAGTGAATGGCTTCATTTTATAACCCACCACCATTGGACATTTGGCTAGCATACATTCTAGTGCTACTGTTCCGGATGCCAAAATCGCAGCATCACTGGCAATCATGGCTTCACGGGCATGACCGTCTAACAGCTGAACTTTCAGCTCGGGTGCTATTTGCGTTTTAATCTGCTCAAATTCCTGCCGTCTTTTTTCATTGACTAAAGGTATGACTATATGCAAATCGGGGTATCGATCACGTAAAAGCTGAGCTGCTTGTAAAAAAGGGGCAGATAATAAGGTGACTTCCGCATGACGACTACCCGGTAATAATGCTAAACAACGACCATTGAGCGGAATACCTAATTGTTGACGCATTGCGACTTGATCAGGCTCCAATGGCACATCATCTGCCATTTTGTGACCAATAAAACGACAAGGCACATTAAACTTGTCATAAAACGCTTTTTCAAAAGGTAAAAAAGCTAAGATGAGATTGGTATTACGTTTAATCTTGAAAACACGTTTTTGCTTCCAAGCCCATACCGAAGGACTCACATAATGAATTGTTTTAATTCCTGCTCGCTTTAACTTACCTTCTAAGGAAAGATTAAAATCAGGTGCATCAATTCCTATAAAAATGTCGGGTTTTAATTCAATTAAACGCTTAGTAATATCACGACGTATTGCTAAAATACGACGTAATTTTCCCAACACTTCTACAATCCCCATCACAGAAAGCTCATCCATTTCATACCAAGCTTGACACCCTTCAGCTTGCATTAAAGGCCCTGCAATACCAACAAATCGAATATTAGGATGATATTTTTTAAGGGAACGAATCAATCCAGCACCAAGAATGTCACCAGATGTTTCACCGGCGACTAAAGCAATGGTTAATAATTTATTCGTATCTGTTTGGCTTGTGATTGGTTGACTAGTCATTAACGAATGATGCCACGTGTTGAACGTGCAAAAAAATCATTGAATAATTTTACTTCAGGATATTGATTTGCAATAGCGTCAATTTCGGCTTTTGCTTCATCTAATGATAGCCCATTTCGATAAAGAATTTTGTAACTATTACGGATAGCTTGTAAAGCTTCTTTACTAAATCCACGACGTTTTAAACCTTCGTAATTCACGCCATGTGGTGTGGCATGATTGCCTTGTGCTATCACATAAGGAGGAACATCTTGCGCAACGCCTGAACAACCACCAACCATCACATGTGATCCAATGACACAAAATTGATGTACTGCAGTCATACCACCAATGATGACATGATCATCTAACTGAACATGTCCGCCAAGTGTTGCATTATTTGCCAAAATACAATGATTCCCAATTCGACAATCATGCGCAACGTGCGCATTAATCATAAATAGATTATCACTGCCAATTTTGGTAATTTCGCCACCTTGTACAGTACCACGATGAATAGTCGCACTTTCGCGAATCATATTGCGATCACCAATTTCAGTGCGCGTTGGTTCGCCTCGATATTTTAAATCTTGGTTAACTTCACCAATCGATACAAATTGAAATATCTGGTTATCTTTACCAATTTTAGTGTGACCATTGATGACTACATGTGATTTTAAAAAAGTCCCTTCACCAATTTCAACATTTTCACCAATAAAGCAAAAAGGACCAATTTTAACATTGTCACCAATTTTGGCGCCTTTTTCTATCACTGAACTTGGATGTATTTCCGTTGCCATAGCATTTCCTTCATACTGTTTTTGGGATATTTAGACAAATCAATACTATTTACGAGCACACATCATCTCGGCTTCGCAAACTAACTTTCCATCAACAGTTGCTACACCATGGAATAATGCAATTCCACGACGCTCTTTGATATATTCCACATCCAGTACAATCTGATCACCAGGCACAACAGGTCGTTTAAAACGAGCTTTATCAATAGATGCAAAATAATACAATTGCCCGGGTGATAATTCTTCAATACTTTTAAAAGCTAAAATACCCGTTGCTTGGGCCATCGCTTCTAAAATTAATACACCGGGAAAAATCGGTTTATTAGGAAAATGTCCCTGAAAAAAAGGTTCATTAACCGTCACATTTTTGATTGCTTTTAGTGTTTTCCCTTTTTCATAACTAATCACACGGTCAACCATTAAAAAAGGATATCGATGTGGTAATAAACTAATAATTTCTTCGATATCAAGGGTATTAAGTTCGGTAGTCAAAATAGCTATCCTTATATATTAATATAAACTTTTTACATTATAACTGAGGATGCCACTTGCACTCAAGAATGATTTAATCATCAAGAAAGGATTAATGACAATGTTAATGATTTGTTAAGGCTAATTTTTTACTAATAATGGTTTGTAAATACTGTATTATCTAATATCAAATAAGTTATAATATTAATAATAATAAAAAAATTCAATATGGAGAATTAAAATGAAGTTATTTTTAAGAATGACGCTAATCAGTAGCGCAATTGTGTTAGCTTTAACCGGATGTGATACCAAAAGTGATCCAACAGATAAGCAAACAACTACCCATGCAGAACAAGCAATCACGTCGGCAGAACAATCAGCCAATCCGAATAAAGTGACATCAATGACTCAAACACAAAAAGATTCTTATGCATTAGGTTCTTCATTTGCGTCTTCTCTAAAAGAAAGCGAAATTGATATCGATCCAGATTATATCATCAGCGGACTTACTGAAACATTTAATAGTAAATCACAATTATCAAATGATGAAACTGACGCTATTTTAAGTGCTATTCGTCAACGTGTGATGGAAAAAGCCAAAGCGCGTTTTGAAAAAGAAAAAGCAGAAAATATTGAAGCAGGTTCAAAATTCCGTTCAGAATTTGCTAAACAAAGTGGTGTAAAACAGACTAAGTCGGGTTTACTTTATCAAATCATTAATCAAGGTTCTTCTCATCATCCAACAAAAGATAGTACCGTTATTGTTCACTATGAAGGTAAACTCGTTGACGGACGTAAATTTGATAGTTCATATGATCGTGGTGAAACCGTTAGCTTTAAACTTGACGAAGTAATTAAAGGTTGGGCTGAGGGAATCCAATTAATTGGAGTAGGTGGTAAAATCAAATTAGTCATTCCACCAGAATTAGCTTATGGTAGTCAATATTATCCAGCTCAAGGAGACAAAGCAGCGATTTTACCAGAATCAACTTTAGTTTTTGAAATTTCGCTATTAGGCATTGATGGAGATAACAATGGGAACAATCAACAATCTTCAAGCAAATAAGATAAATAAGTTGATTACTTCATTGAATTATACACTCGTTGTTTTGGGTCCTGCTTATGGGACCCAATCAGCTTATTGTGCGTATCAATTTGCACAAGCCTTATTGTTAACTACACCGCACACCATAAAAAATATCTTTTTTTACGCTGATGGTGTTTATAATGGTAATCGATATACCGATCCTGCCAATGATGAATTTGATTTAATTAGCGCTTGGCAAGAATTAGCAAAAAAATATGATCTACCCTTAACAATTTGTGTTGCAGCTTCGCTAAGACGTGGGATAACCGAAGAGAATATTGCGGATTATTTTCAATTAACCGGTTTAGGCGAGCTAACTGAATCAATCACTTTATCAGATCGTGTCATTCAATTTTAAACATGGCGGTTAATGATATGAAAAACATTGCCATTATTATTCATTCTTCCCCTCATGGTAGTGCCAAAGGTCGAGAAGCACTTGATTTGGCTTTAGCATTGTCTGCTTTAAATCATATTACGGTCATCTTTACCGATAAAGGCATTTTTCATCTATTACCTGATCAGCAACCTGATCTCATTTTGATGCGCGACTATATCGCCACATTCAATATGCTTGAACTTTATGATATTGAAGATGTTTACGTGAGTGAGTCAGCATTAAAATCGCATAATCTTTCTGATTCCACCTTTAATATTACCACTAAAGTGATTAACCATTACGATTTAAATCAATTGCTTGATGAGCAAGATGTCATTTTAACATTCTAATTTAATACTAAATGTTTAATCTGCTTCATTATTAAAAAATTGTTTCACTCGCAACATCCTTTCAATTAAGACTAATCTAGTTTGATTAACATCAGACTAAGCCATATTTAGAAATGCAATAACTAGTTATCAAATCAAATGCAACGGACACAAATAGGAATATCGAAGGGTAGAACTAAATAAAGAAAATTAAAAAACCGCCTTATTTTGTCGTTAAGCATGACGAATAAGGCGGATTAATTAATGGTGATAGTTTAAGTAGTTATCGTTTAAACTAATTTTTTCATTTGATCTGCAATCTTTTCAGCTTGTTGACCTACAACAATTTGCACACCTGTTTTACCTAATTTAATCACAGCCATTGCACCTAAAGCTTTAGCCGCTGCTTCATCAACTAAATCAGAATCTTTTACACTCAAACGCAACCGAGTGATACAAGAATCAATATTAGTTAAGTTTTCTTTACCACCAACAATAGCTAAATATTGTTCAGCAAGCTCTGTGGTATCCACTGCCGTTTGCGCTGGTTTATCCGTTTCGTTTGTTGATGATTGTGCCGTACTGTCTTCATCTTCACGACCTGGGGTTTTAAGGTTAAATTTAACAATGATAAAGCGGAACGCAACATAGTAAACCACAAAGAACACTAAACCTTGAAGAATGAGCATATACCAATGCACTGCCAAAGGATTTCCAGATTGCAGTAACATATCGATTAAACCGGCACTGAAACCAAATCCACATATCCATTGCATTGTTGCAGCAATAAAGAGTGAAATACCCGTTAAAATTGCATGAATAACATAAAGTACAGGTGCAACAAACATGAACGCAAATTCAAGCGGTTCTGTAATCCCGGTAAAGAATGCTGCAAAAGAAGCCGCTAACATAATTGATGCGGTTTTGTCTTTATTGCCTTTTTTAGCTGTGTGATACATGGCTAAAGCAGCACCCGGTAAACCAAACATCATAATTGGGAAGAATCCTGCTTGATAACGTCCGGTAATACCTACAACAGCTTTACCAGAATCTATCGCACTTTGACCAGCCAAGAAATTTGGAATATCGTTAATATTAGCAACATCAAACCAAAATACTGAGTTAAGGGCATGATGTAAACCAACTGGAATTAATATACGGTTAAAGAAGCCATATACCCCTGCACCTGCCGCACCTAAATTCTTAATCGATTCACCAAATTTTACTAATGCTTCAAAAATAATTGGCCAGATAAAATAAAATATGACAGAAATAAGTAGCATTACGATAGAAACAATAATCGGAACAAGTCGTTTGCCACTAAAAAAAGCTAACGCTTTATGTAACTCAACCGTACTAAATTTGTTATAGAGTTCAGCTGAGATAATACCCACTAAAATACCAATAAATTGGTTATTGATTTTCGCAAATGCAGGAGATATTTGCGTTTGCCAACCATCAACACTAGTATCGACACCTTCAAAAAGTGCAATTGAATTTGGCGATAATAATGTTGTAATAATCAAAAATCCGACTAATCCAGAAAGTGCAGCTGCACCGTCTTTGTCTTTAGACATACCATATGCAACACCAATAGCAAATAAAATTGGCATGTTATCAATGATAGCGCCACCAGATTTTATTAAAAATGTCGCCGCAATACTATTTGCGCCCCATTCAACGCTATTGATCCAATATCCAATCCCTAGAAGTATTGCTGCAGCAGGTAGAACTGCAACTGGCACCATTAATGAGCGCCCAATACGTTGCATATAAGCTAAAATTCCCATAAGTTTAACCTCTTATATTTATTTAAACTATATCTAAACATGATGATTTGTTATGCATCTTCAGATATCAGTAAACGATCCATTCTATTTCATATTATATTATTTTACTTCGCAAATTAATTATTCAATATATGTGATTTTTATCACGCTTTTTTTTGATTAATTGCTCTAATATAGTAAAATACAGTCAACATATTTTACTTCAAAAAAAAAGAAGTGGTTCTAATTATATCAGAAAAGGTGGTATCTAATGAGGCTTATTCCTTTAGAAAATGCTCAAGAAGTGGGCGCTTGGGTTGCTCAACGTATTGTGAATAAAATTAACCAATTTAAACCGACAGCGGATCGTCCGTTTTTGTTAGGCTTACCAACCGGTAGCTCGCCATTAGTGATGTATCAACAACTGATCAAACACTACCAAGCAGGTGATGTTAGCTTTAAACATGTGGTGACGTTTAATATGGATGAATATGTTGGTATTCCTGAAGATCATCCACAAAGTTATCATACTTTTATGCATGAAAACTTTTTTAACCATATTGATATCGAGAAAAACAATATCCATATATTAAATGGTAATGCAACCGATATTGCTCAAGAGTGTCGTCAATATGAAGAAAAAATCAAATCTTATGGCAAAATTAATATTTTTGTCGGCGGTGTTGGTCAAGATGGACATATTGCTTTTAATGAACCAGGCTCGTCGCTTTGCTCACGCACGCGTATTAAAACGCTAACTGAAGATACTCGCATTGCCAATTCACGTTTCTTTGATAATGATGTGAATCAAGTTCCAAAGCATGCATTAACTATTGGTGTCGCCACTTTAATGGATGCGCAAGAAGTGATTTTATTAGTCTGTGGTCATAACAAAAGTTTAGCATTACAAGCCGGCGTTGAAGGTTCAATTAATCATTTATGGACAGTATCAGCATTACAAATGCACCCAGCATCTATTATTGTTTGTGATGAACCAAGCACTGATGACCTTAAAGTAAAAACATTAAAATATTTCAAACAAATGGAAGCAGACAATCTTAAAGTGACCATTTTATAAAGGATAACTCAATGTATGCATTAACAAATTGTCGTATTTATACCGGTTATGAGATTCTTGAAAATCATGCTGTTATTATCGACGGTGATAAAATTGACAAAATTTGTAAACAAGATAATTTACCCGACAATATCAAAATTGAAGATCTACAAGGAGCGATAGTTGCGCCTGGATTTATTGATATTCAAGTCAATGGATGTGGCGGTGTGCAATTTAATGAGACACTCGACGCATTAAGTGTTGAAACATTAGAAGCGATGCAAGCGACCAACCTTATTTATGGTTGTACTAGCTATTTACCGACTTTAATCACATCAACAGATGAATTTATGATAAAAGCGGTTGAGGTCATGCGTGAATACTTAGCTCGGCATCCTAATCAAGCATTAGGTTTACATCTTGAAGGTCCTTATATTAGTCCTGAAAAGAAAGGAATTCATGACGAAAACATTATTCGTTTACCTTCACAAAAAATGATTGATTTCCTATGTGAAAACGCTGATGTGATTAAAATCATTACTCTTGCGCCAGAAAGAGTTGAAAGCCATTTTATTAAACAATTAGTTAATGCAGGAATTCATGTTTCTGTCGGTCACTCCAATGGTCATTACGATGACTGTCGTCGTGGCTTTAATGATGGAATTCGATTAGGCACTCACCTATTTAATGCGATGCCTTATATTTCAGGACGTGAACCTGGGGTCGTTGGTGCAATCTATGATGAACCAGAAGTATATGTTGGTATTATTGCCGATGGACATCATGTAAGTTGGGCAAACATTCGCAATAGCCATAAAATTAAGAAAGATCACTTAATTTTAATTACAGATGCAATGTTGTTAGCTGGTTCTAATTTGTCTTCTGCTGTTTTTGCAGGTAAAACCATTTATTATAAAGATGGGCTATGCGTTGACGATAAAGGCACGCTTGGCGGCTCTGCATTAACCATGATTGATGCAGTTAAAAATGCTGTTGAATATGTGGGTATTGCATTAGATGAAGCATTAAGAATGGCAACACTTTACCCAGCTAAAGCAATTGGTGTAGATAAACAACTTGGTAGTATTAGTGAAGGTAAAATTGCCAACTTAGTTGTTTTTAATCGAGACTTTACGATAACTAAAACGGTTGTTAATGGAGAAATCACCCGTTAGAATATCAGATAATTAATGATAGTATTGAGAAAAAATATGACATTTAATTATCTGAATTTAGTTGGAAATGCTGAACTAATTAAACAATTAAATTATGCTATGATTTATCGTTTAATTGTTCAGCAAGCTCCCATTTCTCGTATCCAGTTAGCCGAAATCAGTCATTTAGCCCCAGCCAGCATTACCAAAATTACCCGACAGCTACTTAAGAATAAACTAATAAAAGAAGTTGATGCCCAGCAATCAACTGGCGGAAGACCTGCTGTTTCCATTCAAGCCAAGTTTGATTATTATCAAGCCATTGCTATTCAATTAAGTCGTTCGCATGTCACCATTGAACTCTATGATCTTGGAGCAAATAGTTTAGTTTTTGAAGTGTATCCTCTTACCGTTTTTTCACAGCAACAAACACAAGAATATTTAATTACATTAATTGAACAATTTATTCAAAAAAATAGTAAAAAGATTAAGCATCTTATTGCTATATCAGTGGTTCTACCTGGATTGATTGATTCTGTAAGAGGAATTGTTCGATATACACCTCATATTCAAGTTAAAGCATGGCCTTTAGCCGATATATTGCAGAAACAATTCAATGTTTCTATTTTTTTAGGCAATGATATCCAAAGTCTAGCATTAGCCGAAAATTATTTTGGTTCTACGCAAGATGTCGATGATTCAATTTTAATTCGTGTTCATCGTGGTGTCGGATCAGGTGTTATTGTCAATCAACAATTACTGACTAACCATAATCAAAGTGCTTGCGAGGTGGGACATATTCAAGTCGATGCGTTAGGTGAACGCTGTCATTGTGGTAATTTTGGTTGTTTGGAAAACCGAGTTGTTAATGATGCCATCGAACGACGAGCAAAACAGATGATTGATCAAGGTTATACGACTAAATTAACAAAAGATTGTTGTGATATCGTCAACATTTGCCAATTAGCCAATCAAGGGGATGAGCTTGCCACTAAGTTAGTTAAAGATGCAGGCGAAAATTTAGGTCGAGCAGTCGCTATTATGGTCAATATTTTTAACCCACAACGAATTGTATTAGCAGGTGAACTAACCAAAGCGACAGAAATACTTTTAGATACAGTAAATAGCGCTTTAAACTCACTGAGTTTAGAAGATTTAAGAAAGAATCTTTCAATTAACTGCTCTTCACTCAATGACCGCTCGGCAATTGGTGCATTTGCATTAGTGCAACAAGCGTTATTTAATGGATCACTTTTGATGATTTTGCTCGAACATGATGTAGCATAAATAACTTTTTAAGTTCAAAAACAGCCCGAGAAGATCGAGCTGTTTTAACATGCTATCAGCTAACCATTAAGCTAAGATGCGTAACATCCTTCGTAACGGTTCTGCAGCCCCCCACAATAACTGATCCCCAACGGTAAATGCTGATAAATAGTCTTTACCCATATTCAGTTTACGCAAACGACCAACAGGAGTGGTTAATGTACCGGTAACGGCTGCTGGCGTTAACTCTTTCATTGATAATTCTCGATCATTAGGTATCACTTTTACCCAATCATTATGTGCAGCAAGTATTTTTTCAATTTCCGGCACGCTAATGTCTTTTTTCAGCTTGATGGTAAATGCCTGACTATGACAGCGCAAAGCACCAATACGAATACATAGTCCATCTACAGGAATAATTTGATTAGTACCTAAAATTTTGTTGGTTTCAGATTGACCTTTCCACTCTTCTTTACTTTGTCCATTATCCAATGCTTTATCGATCCAAGGAATTAAACTTCCAGCAAGTGGTACACCAAAATTATCGGTTGGCAAACTTCCATCACGCATTTTTTGGGTTACTTTTCGTTCAATATCTAAAATAGAAGAATGTGGATCTTGTAGTTCTTTGGCAACTTCAGCATTTAACATCCCCATTTGCGTTAAAAGTTCACGCATATGGCGAGCACCACCACCAGAAGCCGCTTGATAAGTTGATACCGATACCCAATCAATCAAATTTTCAGCAAATAAACCACCCAGTGACATTAACATTAAACTGACTGTACAATTCCCGCCGACAAAGGTTTTAATACCTTTGTCCAATGCAGTTTGAATATTCGCTTTATTGACAGGATCTAATACGATAATGGCATCATCTTCCATACGCAATGTAGATGCTGCATCAATCCAATATCCTTGCCACCCCGAAGCACGTAGTTTCGGATAAATTTCAGAAGTATAATCTCCACCTTGGCAAGTCACGATAATATCTAACGCTTTTAATGCTTCAATATTATCGGCACTTTGCAATGTTCCTGTTTTACCGCCAAAACTAGGTGCAGCTTGCCCTGCTTGTGAAGTCGAAAAGAAAATAGGATTAATATAATCAAAATCGTGTTCTTCAACCATACGTTGCATCAGAACCGACCCCACCATTCCACGCCATCCAACAAAACCAACATTTTTCATATTTTATTTCCAAAAGTAGATGTTATACCAAGAGACTTTTTACTATTAAAGCAAAATATCATCATAAAACAAGCAAGATAAGAATTATTTTTGTAGGTTATAAAATAATAACATGGCGTTATATTTAACTCGTTTTGAGATGAATACATTTATATGAATAATAAAGATATTTTATATTATAACCAACTTGAAAAGGTAGCATTGAGTTAAGGCAAATTTTATTTTTAGCATACTAAAATAGATTTGCCTCAATTATTATTCATTAATCGTATAATTAAAATTCCTCATCTTGACCGTTATTGTTACTAATTGAATTTAAATTATATCGCTCAATACTTTGTACTGATGAATCGATGACTTCTGTCAATAAATCAATTAGATCATTTTTATCCGCTCTAAGCATAAAGGTGGACAATAGCATTGGAATATTAACGCCAGTGATAATTTCCATCATCGGGTAATTTGGGATCAGTTTAACAAGAGTATTAAAAGGCGTACCGCCTTTTAAATCAACTAAGCATAAAATGGCTGATCCCGATTTAGTTAACGTTGCTAACTTTTGTTCAATTTGCTGTTGAAAATCATCTAGCGATTGTCCCATTAAAAAGGGAACAGCTTCACATTGAGTTTGCTTACCGCATATCATTTCAGCCGTTTCAATTAAACTGTTAGCCATTGTGCCGTGAGTACTTACTAATACTGCAATCATGCACGACTCCTTTTAGTAATCTAAGCAACGATAATAACGACGGATTGACATTGGATGACGATTGAGGTGTTCGACATAAGCATCAATTCGGTTATTAATAGCACGAAAAACAAATGGAGATAAGTGCCCCCGATATTTTTCAGAAATACCCGGCAATTCATAATCTTTAGTATCGATTATGGTGTAATTGGCGCAGATTTGTGGTAAAAATTTAGCTACTCTTTCACTAAGTGAGCGCTGACTATCTTCACCAACGTAGACAGTAACAGCCGTATCCCTATCTATAATTTCTAATGTTCCATGAAAAAATTCAGCAGATTCGATTGATTTTGAACGTAACCAATGCTGTTCTTCCCAGTAACACATAGCATGTGAATAGGTTGCTCCCCATTGATTACCAGCTCCAACAAAGTAATGCATGGTATCATCGTGATGTTTTTGCGCAACTTCTTGTCCAAAGGCATCGGCTTTTTTGGCAACAGCAACAATATTTTTGGCAAAATGTTGATCCATTTGTTGATAAAATTCATCATAGTCTGGAAATTCACCGGCTAAATACATCAGTCGGTCAGCGGTCATAAAGAATTTTAACTGTTCATTCATCGGATAAGAAATAACGTGATCTACCATTTTGCCTAATGGTGAATCAGCATTATCTAAAAAGGCTAATACTGTTGAGCCGACTTCTTTTTGAATTTTATCGATAGCCTCAACGACTTCTTGTGTTGAGCCAGTCACAGAGGAGATGATTATTAATGTATCTTTGGTTATTCGCTTATTGCCGGTTACCAAATATTCCGCAGCATGTTGCACAAAAGTTTCTAGTGCAGATTTTTCTTTCATATGAACGACGGCTTGCATTGATGAAGCATAAGTGCCACCAATGCCTAACCAACAGATATTACGATAACCTCGTTCATGAATCTGATCAATAAACTGATTAATAAACGGACGTAATTTTAATGCGCCATTCATACTGTTAAGCTCTTTTTGTTCGTCAAATTTTCTCATACGGTGACCCTCTTAATTTTGGATTTAGTGATTTCATCAAATTCTGGATAAGTTGATTTTTCTAGATTATGACCCTTTAACTGGGATAGTTGGTAACTGAGTAGATGAATAGGAATAGTCATAAATAATGATGTTAATAATTCATCACAATGGATATCAAAGTTTAGATCGTGCTCAGTAATAGAATTCGAGTGCTGTGCATATAGGGTTATTACCTGTTTTACATAGCGATTCAAAAAGGTTTTTAATGCTACGGCTCTTTCTTCTAATAATCCTTTTGGTTCAATAAATATGATGTAATCATCAGGATGTAAGCCAAGATAAGGGCCATGCATATACTCTTCCAATTCTTTTCCGAACGCCGTGTTACGAACCGTTTCGGTGAATTTAGTTTCTCCTTCACGGGCGACACCATAAGTTGCACCATAGCCAATAAAAATCACTCGTTTAGCGTGATTAAATTGTCTGAGATGATGATTTACCCATGATTGTGATTGTAGGATAACTTGTGGCAATGATGTCGTAATATCCTGTATTTGTTTAAGATAACTTTCAAATTGTTGCTTATCCAAACATCCTGTTTTTTGACCAATAATTAACGCAATCAACATTAAATCAAGAATAATGACACTATAGCCAGCACTGACATAGGGCATTTCTTCAACTGGCATCCCCATTGATAAAACATGATTGCTGATGTTATATATCGGACTGTTAGAATTGCTAGTGAGGGTATAAATAGTTCGATTTTTTTTAATAAATTGTTCAACCAAATGAATGGTGGAATAGCTTTCCCCACCTTGTGATATGGCAAAATAGAGTGTATTAGCGTCATTATAGTGTAAGTAGTTTGCTGCCATTGAAGGATCTTCAATATAAACAGGGATTTTTAATATTTTACTCATCAATGGTCTGGCGCCATAAGCGGCATTGGCACTTGACCCTGTGGCAAAAATGACAATCGATTGAAGTGACTTTTCAATATTTAAATCAATCTGATCAGCAAATAACGATTGATAATGATCTAATATGCTTTGATAAAATTCTGGCTCTAAGGCGACATAGTCTGCGATACTTTTCATTTTTATTTCCTAATTATCCCAATAATCCACTCCATGCCCCTAAAATCCCGATTGCGGCAATAAGTAGTAGTATCCAATGCGCTTTAATCCCTTTTTTGACTAACATGAAGATGAATAGCGTAAACATCAAAGGCAAAATTTGCGGTACAATTCCATTGAAGATATCTTGTAGTGAGGCTGAATCATCGCCAGACCCAATTTTTAACGGCATATTTAATGTCACCATAGTAGCAACCATGGCGCCGACCACACATAGCCCTAACACAGATGCTCCATAGGATAATTTATCCATTAAACCTGTCTTTTGAACCTTTTCAATAAAAGATGCGCCAATGTTATAGCCTATAAGTAAACCAAAATAACGGGCTAAAATGGCAGGTACATTAAAGATAAGTAAAAAAAGAAGTGGGCCGAGAATATTACCTTCCAGTGCTAAAGAGGTACCAATACCTGTTGCAATAACACGTAATGTTCCCCAAAAGAACGAATCCCCCAGACCACTTAAAGGTCCCATTAGTGCAATTTTGACATCATTGATAGCGCTTTTATCAAAAGCACTATCGGTGGCATTTTGTTCTTCCATGGCAATACAAATACCTAGTGGAAAGGTAATTAACCATGGTGTGACGTTATAAAATTCTAAATGTCGTTGATAGGCATCAGTGAGTTCGATTTTATTATGACTGTAAATCTTATCTAAAGCTGGTCGCATCGCATAGGAATAGCCTAAGTTCATTTGTCGTTCATAATTCCATGACCATTCAGCTGTAAATGAACGCCAAAACGTTCTGGATAACTCCTTATTGGTTATTAGTTTAGAACTCTTCATTTTCATAATCGATCTCCTGTGCAGCTACCGTATTTCCTGTATTGGTGCTGAGTTTTTGCCCGCTTTCTTCTGCTATCATTTTTTTGCCATTAAATGCCGAATAACCCGTTAAAATGAGCGCAAGACATCCCCCAAAGATTGCCACACCAGTGACGGGTACTTTCATATAAACGGCAAGTGCAAAACCAAAAATAAAGAAGGTAACATTGGTCTTTTTAATCATGATTTTCATTAACATCGCAAATCCAAATGCCGGTAGTAAACCAGTTGCAATACCTAGTCCATCAATAATAAATTTAGGTATCATTTCCAATAGACCATTCACCGCAGAACTGCCAAATAGATAAGAAAGTCCTACGACTAAACCGATTGGCTGATTGATTGAAAAGAATCCACCTAATAAATTCATTCGATCCATACCTTTACCATTGCCTTCACTGGCGTATTTATCCGCTTTATGAACAAAGTAAGGAAGAATAAAAAGAAAACATAAGTTTTTAACCAATAAAACTAATGAAGCAATAGGAATACCTAACGCCAAAGCAATTTCGGTACTTTTACCGGCTCCAATGGCGAAAGCGGTACCCAATATACTGCCTGATATAATTTCGGGTGGAATAGAAGCGCCAATAGAAAACGAACCGACAAATGCGAGTTCTAATGTAGCACCAATAACAATACCTTGTGTGATGTCGCCCATGACTAAACCAGCTAAAGTACAAGTAACAAGTGGTCTGGATAACATTGATGAACCTAATAAGTATTCACCATTGGCTAACATCGCAATCAAAGCTAAAACAACAGCTGTTAATTCGATACTCATATTTTTGTCCCTCTTAACTATTTTTCAAATTTTTGCTTTGATTCGCTTGGGACTTGTTGAATATAGATCTCAATGCCGTCTTGTTGTAATTCTGTTAATAAATCCGCCTCAGTATCAGTTAAATTGATTGTTTTAGAGTAATTTTTTGTCCCTTCTCGAGGTTTAGTACCGCCTAAATTTAGGCTAGTGACATTTCCTTGCGTGGCTCGAATGAGTTTTTCAGCATCAGCAACAGATTCAACGACAACTAACATTTGATATTTATCTGTTACGCCTGAATTGATCGCCTCAATACTGTCATCAATTGACTTCATCACTAATTTTGCGTTTTCTGGTTTAGCTAAACGAATAGCAGATTTACGTAATTCGTCATTAGCCACGACATCATTAGCCACTAAAATAGTATTTGCACCAACATTTTCGAACCATGAAACAACTACCTGACCATGTAATAAACGGTGATCTACACGTAATAATTTAATCATTGATATACCTCCTAGGTGAAATCGACCACATATTTAGTATTACTAGCAAACTTGTACTCAAGCGCAATCGGTTCGTTATTAATATCAAAATAGTGATTAGTAATTTTAAAAAATGGGGCGTTAATATTGATACGTAATTGTTTGGAAAGTTCAGCATTGGCTACCATCAATTGCAAATCTTGCTCTAATTTATCGACTTTTTTCTTTCCTGAATTAATGATTTCAAGTACTGATAGTACCTTGATAATGGAAAGTTGAAAGTCTGGAAAATTAGTTAACGGTAGCAAAAAAATGGTTTTCGTTACGCTATTTGTTGCTATCTCCAAAAAACAAATAAAGTAGATAAGTTCCGTTGATTTTATTTTTAATAATTGGCTGTAATAACAACCTGCTTGCCTGAGATAAGCTTCTTTGATCTGCTTTTTATGATTTGGATATGCTTGAGGTTTTATTATGCCTGTCATTTCTAAAATCGTTTGGGTTGAGAGTGTAGGAGCGACAAATAATCCAACCCCTTTCTTTCTGACGACCATATTTTTTTCAACTAAACGATCAATCGCTTTACGGACTGTGGTTCGACTGACTTCATAATCTTTTTGCAACTGACCTTCTGGCGGTAACTCTGCACCCACACTATATTGTCTTGTACTTATCTGCTCTATTAATTGAGCTGCTAATTTTTCAAATAACTTCATTTGTATTCTTCCTGATAATTAAAGATATTTTTTGCAGATAAGTGATATTTAAATCGATTACCAATTAAGTACTGGTCGGTGTGTTCAAACGGTTCAAAGTCATGATCATAACTGTAACTTGATACTTTATAGATAGGTGTGCCTTCAGTAATTGCTAAATATTTGGCTTTATCGTCGAGAGCGACTTCGTATGCGATCTCTTCTCGACCATGACTGGGTATAACATAAAAATGTTTTTTTAAATATTCATAAAGGGAAACATCATTTAAATCTTGTTTGACTAAATCTTTAAATTTTTTGGAAGGAAGATAACTTATTTCATAAGATAACGGAGATTCATTCAATAAACGTTGTCTTACTATTTTGATTAATTGCTGATTTGATTTAAAAAAGGTCTTTAATTCGGCAGGCATTGGGATGATATCATTGGAGAGTACTTTAATTTTAATATGAACATCATCTTCTTTTTGGCATTCTTCACTAAACGAAGACATTTTTAGCATATTCATTTCAAAGACAGTATGATTAGGGAAATGGTGATCTTCCTGAAAAACATCACCTTCCATCCTTAAATCATTTAATGCTCTTCTAACCGTCGTTCGACTTACCCTAAAATATTCGGCAAGCCCTCTTTCTGTCTTTATTTGACTGATAATTTTAGGATTTGCTTTAATTTGTTCTTCGACTTCTGTCTTGACTGCAATATCACGGTATTCCAAAGATCACGCTCCATATTTGGGCTTTCTTATCCAATAGATATATCTTTAACAACCAATTACTGATTAAAAATTATCTAAAAAAATACATGCCGTCAATTTTAAGTACCAAAAGTGTTGTCATGATCACAATATTTTTTATTATCGACATAAAATCAAGATAATAACTCATAATATGAATTAACGAATAGGTTGAATCATTAAAATTAAAAAACTACGGATAATTATGACAAGATAGGTGATACTTTAAATAATAAATAGAAATGATTGTGTTATAAAGTTCATGAATTTATTATATAAACATAAACATGATGAAGAATTTTGTGCAGAAATGACTATTTTTTAACATTATAAAATATACCGATAGGATAATCTGTTTTATCATTGCTTTAATAAGGGGAAAAGGATGATTAAAAAAATAATTTTCTTAATTTTATGTTTATTTAGTGCATTAGCCAAAAGCGATGAGTTTGTTTGGAAAATAAATTTTGATAGAAAGCTCAATATTCCTCATTTGAACTTAACCATTGATGGTAAAGATATTGAGGTTACCTTAGACACAGGTAGTAAAGAAGGATTACATTTACCATTAGATTTTATTGATAATATCGTTGATAAAATTGAACTTCCTGAAAACAAGAAAAGTATTGATTTATCGGGTAATATAAATATAACAAGATCTTTTATTGCGAATAATTTGGTCATCAATTCGCTAACATTTAAAAAAGTTAATATTATTGAATATAAACCATGGGGTTTAGCCATATCAAGTAACAATGAAAAAGAAGAAAGCGATGATTTCCCTGCAATTGGATTAGGTTTATTTGATCAATATGTTTTAACCTTAAATTTTCCTAAAAATGAAATTATTATTTCAGACGATATAAATTTAAGTTTAGATAACACTTGGGTTGAATTACCTTTCCGTTTAGTGGATGAAGGTTTAGTTATTGAAATGTCAGATGGTTATAAAAATTTCCAAATGATATTAGATACCGGAGCAAGCTTATCTATGATTAAAGCGCAATCCCTTTCACCTCAATCAATTAAAATTAAGGATGAAAATAGTCATTATCAATTTGTTGAACTTGGTGTGAGTTACGTTTCATCGGATAAAGTGGAAGCAATTATTCTCGATTCTCTTCCACCTGAATTCCAATCAGATGGGCTTTTGGGTATTGATGTACTACAAAGTCATTTAATTAAAATAGATTTCAAAAATAAAAAACTATGGATTAAACCGTTTAAAACAGGATCGACTAATTAATCTATTATTGGACGAAAACCGCACATTAGTTCTTATTTTACTAAAACGCAGATAATAAAAAAAACCCACTTAAATAAGTCGGTTTTTTATATCTAAATTGGTCGGCGAGAGAGGATTACTCGCATTTCATGCTCGCCCTTCGGGTCGTTGCTAAAGCAACGCTGTTTCGCTTCGCTCAGCTCAAACCTCCTGTCGGTTCTCATCCTCTTCAAACGTAGATAACAAAAAAGCCCACTCATAAGAGTAGGCTTTTTGTTCAAATTGGTCGGCGAGAGAGGATTCGAACCTCCGACCCACTGGTCCCAAACCAGTTGCGCTACCAAGCTGCGCTACTCGCCGTTAGATTTACTTATGCATGGCATAAATGGGGTGGCTAATGGGACTCGAACCCACGACAACTGGAATCACAATCCAGGGCTCTACCAACTGAGCTATAGCCACCGCTGAAGTAGGACGAAATATTACGCATAAAAAATAATATTGTCCAGTATATTTTTAAAAAAATTGACCAATTGGTTATATAAAAACCGCAACAGTGTTTAACGCACTAGAATATTTGAAAAATTTATGCTTTGTGAGACATAATATGAATAATTTGTGTGTCGGTAGCTTTCATGCTGTTACTGACAATTGCCCCTAAATTATTAATTGACGATTCAACACTATCACACACAATCCCTTCCTTACCCGTGACCCGAATACAACTCAAAGCCATTAATACCGCTTTATAGGCAGAGGAAACGGATGTCGAAACTTTCATAGCACAACTATTCGATGCGCCATCACAAATAATACCAGATAAATCACCAATCATACTACAAATTGCCATATCTACCGGTTCATACTCACCTTTGCCTAGTAACCATGCCATTCCTGCCGCTGCCCCCATAGCAGCGGTTGAAGCGGCACAAAGCGCAGATAACGGCGGATATTTACTATGTATATAAATTGCAATGGTATGCGATAAAATAAGCGCTCTGGCTAATTGCTCTTGAGTGACTTTTAAATGTTCAGCCACCACAACTACTGGCATAGTCGCTGTAATACCTTGATTGCCTGAACCTGAATTGCTCATCGCAGGCAATGTTGCACCACCCATTCGAGCATCAGATGCTGCTGTTGTACGAATAATTACTTTAGATAATAAATCATCTGCCATTAATCCATTTTTAGTATGCTCACGTAAAGTGGTCGCAATACTTAGACCATAAGCCTGTTTTAATCCTTCTTCAGATAAAGCATCGTTTAATTTTGCTGCCTCTAAAATAAATTTTATATCGTCAAAATTAGCATAGCTGGCAAATTCATAGATTAATCTAACCGACATTTGCTTTATTATAAGATCATCGTGAGATAACGCTTGATTAACTGAATCGGTTTGGTAAAGAAGCTCACCATTTTTTTCGACTAATATCAAATGAGTATGCGTGTTTTCAATACAGACTTTGACATGATCTGTTTCAGTGTAAATATTAGCCTCTGCATAAATTGCTTTATGATTATCTGCAATTTGAACACGTACCTTACCATTAGTGAGCATTTCTTTTGCTTGTATAATTTGCGCTGAAGTGATGTTTTTTAACACTTCAAGCCCAGCATCTGCATCACCGCCTATTGCACCAATCGCAGCAGCAATAGGTAAGCCAACCATACCGGTACCAGGAACAGTGACACCCATTCCATTTTTCATTAAATTTGGCGAAACATAAGCTTCAATTTTTTTTATGTTATTTTTGTCAAGATATTGACTAGCAACCGCTGAAGCAAATGCCAAAGAAATAGGTTCAGTGCAACCAAGTGCTGGTAAAACTTCATGTTTTATTAATTGAATTAATGCTTGCCATTGTGTTTGCTGTTTAGATTCTTCCATTCATCAATCTTAATGTTATTAGTTGAAAATTTAACAATTTATTTATCAATATTTTATTATATCTTAAGCTATATTTGAATGATGATATGACACAATCTCTATATAATAGTGCAATTTTATAGCAAATTAGATTAATCAAAATAAAGTGTTATTCAATTTCATTTAAATTTTGATTAAAGCTATAGCTAACCTAACATTTTTTAAACAATTAGGTAGTAAATTAAATAAACAGCAATCGTTCAAAATATGTAATATTTTAGTAAAATTACCTGACATTTTTTTTATTATTGCAATAATATAACTACCTATAATTATATAATAATGGCGATTATGATAAATATTTTATTAATTGATGATGATATTGAATTATCACAGATGCTAAGTGAGTATCTGACTAATGAAGGCTTTAATATCAAAAGTGTTTATTTAGGTAAAGATGGTATTGAAGAAGCCTTATCAGGCAAATATCGAGCTGCAATCTTGGATGTAATGTTACCCGATATTAATGGAATTGATGTTCTTAAAAGTATTCGTCAGCAATGTAATATGCCTGTTATTATGTTAACCGCTAAAGGCGATAATATTGATCGTGTTTTAGGGTTAGAATTGGGCGCAGATGATTATATTCCAAAACCTTGTTATCCACGCGAATTATTAGCAAGACTGCGTGCTGTTTTACGTCGTTTTGATGAACGTTCTGTTGAGTTAGTCGATGATAAAAAATACCATTTTAATGGCTTAGTATTAGATTTACCGCAACGGTTATGTACTTGGAATGGCCAAGTGATAGATTTGACATCCACCGAGTTTAATTTATTAGTATTATTGGTAAAACACAGTGAGCGCGTGGTCACTAAAGAAGAGTTATCTGAAATAGGTCTTGGTCGAGCTCGTGAACTTTATGATCGTAGCGTCGATGTACATATCAGTAATATTCGCCAAAAACTTCATCAAGTTGCTCAAAATGTAGTAACTATTGAAACTATTCGAGCTGTTGGTTACCGAATCCGTTAATGTGATAATAGGCTTGAGATGAATCGTCGATTATTTTGGAAAATACTCATTATATTTTGGGTAATTTTCTATCTTACTTTTCAGTTAACCTGGATTGCATTTTCTTATTATATAGAAAATAAAAACCAACGATTTCTCAATCATATGCCGACAAAAGTCGATATGATCGCTCAGTTATTACATGTAGCAGGTGAAAATGAAACGTTAAATTTTGTTGCTCATCTGCCTGAACGTGAGCGAGTTTTATTATCAATAAAATTGATTTCTCCTCAAAACGATCAAATCAATATCATTACGGATGAATTAGAACCGCCAAATTATATTTATCAACGTACAGCAGTTGCGCCTGATGGAACACTTTATGCGGTTTCATTTAGAGAAGATAAAGACAAAGACGATCAAGTCAAAAAAGCCCTGTTTAATATGCCAATGCCAATTGTGTTAATGGGAATTTGTGTGGGATTAGTCTTTAGTCTCTTTTTGGCTTGGAACTTAACCAGACCAATGAAACTATTAAGGCAAGGCTTTTTCAGAGTTTCTCAAGGTGATCTTTCGGTTAGATTATTCAATAAACTTAAACCACGCCATGATGAGCTTAGTGAATTAGGCAAAGATTTTGATATGATGGTTGAACAACTCAATATTTTAATCTCAGACCGCCAAGCTCTTTTGCATGATGTATCACATGAGCTTAGAACGCCACTTGCTCGCTTACAATTAGCCATCGGATTAGCTCAACAAAATAAGCAAAATATTGATACCGCATTAGCAAGAATAGAATTAGAATCTGAACGATTAGATCAACTTATTGGTGAAATATTAAATTATTCACGTGCTGAAATGAATAATCGCACAGATGAATATTTTGATCTAAAAGATTTATTGCGTGTGGTCATTAATGATGCGAACTATGAAGCGAATCACCAATCGATAAATGTTCACTTCATTTCATCAGCGATTATTCATTCTATTGTAAAAGGTAACTCGGAACAAATTCGCCGTGCAGTTGAAAATATTATCCGTAATGCAATTCGCTTTTCAAAACCGGGACAAGAAGTTAATGTATCTTTAAAAGAAGTCGGTAAATACCTACAAATTGAAGTTAAAGATCGTGGCCCTGGTGTCGATCCAAATAAACTATCGAGTATTTTTGAACCGTTTGTTCGCATTCAATCGCCACAATTAGGTAAAGGATACGGTCTTGGTCTTGCAATAGCCAGAAAGACGTTCACTATGCATAATGGTACTATTCAAGCAACAAACCGCGACCATGGTGGACTTACGGTGACAATCCGCTTACCTTATTGGCGAAAACGTTAATCAAAAATTCATATTTATTTAAAGATTAATAGCAATCAGTATTAACCGTTAAGACAAATTCTTTCACTAATCTTTCCAAATCAATTTTATCGTGACCGATGAAATTCAAGACTTGCATGATGGTGCTTGGTTCATTTTCTAATAGTGTTTTATATTGTGCGATATATTGGCTAGCGATAGGCTTATACGACCAATGCCACTCTTCTGGCTGATAGCCCCCATTTCTTCCTTCGTTAAACGCTTGGCAAAAGCCATATTTAGGTAAATTGTCCTGAAGCCATTGATATAAAATTATACCCTTTTTATCTTTTTTGAAATAATCAGATGAAACACTGGTAATATCGATATCCGTTCCCCAATGATGACGAGATGTACCAGGCATTGATGAATATTTTAATATTTCTTCAGCAATTTGTTGTGGATCATTAAACTGATTGGATAATTTATCCCATTTACGCTGCCAAATTGAGTTTTGATAGGTATAATTACGTGTAGCACTTACGATAATAAACGGAATATCAGGATGTGCTTTTTTAAAAGCTTGATAAGCTTTTATTAGCTGCTGAGTGGGTTCCTTTTGAAGATACATGCCCTTTTTATTGACAGGTAACGTGGTAGAATCTAATGCGACAAAATTATCGTCAATCTTCTCATCAAACTGCCCAATTAGTTTGTTAAAAGGTATAGGTTGTGCCATAGTAAACGTTGAGTATAAAAATAAAGTTAATGTTAAACAGAAAATAGGGAAATATTTTGCTGAATTTGTTTTCATTATTAATATTCTATTAGCCAGATAAAGGGAAAAACAGTATAATCCTTTCCTTAAATTTTTAAATAGCCATAATGTGTAAAAACGAGGCCATATGTTAACACCTGCTACACCAAATACGTCTGTTAATTGTGCAGATGCATCCAATCTTAATACAACTAATCCTAAAAGTGAAAAAATAAATTTACTTGATTTAACTCGTCAACAATTGAGAGAGTTTTTTATTTCATTGGGCGAAAAACCATTTAGAGCCGATCAAGTCATGAAATGGATCTATCATTTTGGGATAGATGATTTTGATCAGATGACCGATATCAACAAAAAGTTACGTGAACATCTAAAATTAATCGCTGAAATCAAAGCACCAGTAATTGCAATGGAACAGCGCTCATCCGATGGTACGATAAAATGGGCGTTAGATGTTGGTGATAACCAAATGATTGAATCTGTTTATATTCCGGAAAGAGATCGTGCAACCCTCTGTGTTTCATCACAAGTTGGCTGTGCTTTAGCGTGCAAATTCTGTTCAACCGCACAACAAGGCTTTAATCGTAACTTAACGGTATCTGAAATTATAGGTCAAGTATGGCGAGCATCGAAAGTCATTGGTGTAACCGGTAAATTAGCAGATAGACCTATTACTAATGTGGTCATGATGGGTATGGGAGAGCCTTTACTCAATTTATCGAATGTCGTACCGGCAATGGAAATCATGTTAGATGATTTTGGTTATGGCTTATCAAAAAGACGAGTAACCCTATCGACTTCTGGTGTTGTTCCTGCTTTAGATAAATTAGCAGGCATGATTGATGTCGCCTTAGCTATTTCATTGCATGCACCAAATGATAATATACGTAGCGAAATTATGCCAATTAATCAAAAATATAATATGGCAATGTTACGTGACTCAATTTTACGTTATCTGTCGACATCAAATGCTAATCATGGAAAAGTAACGATTGAATATGTATTACTTAATCAAATCAATGATAGTGTTGAACATGCTCATGAACTTGCTAAATTCTTGAAAAACGTTCCAAGTAAAATCAATTTAATACCTTGGAACCCATTCCCTGGTGCTCCTTTTTCAAAATGCTCAAACACACGTATCGATCGTTTTATGAAAACGTTAATGGGATATGGATTTACAGTGATTGTTCGTAAAACACGTGGCGATGATATTGATGCGGCTTGCGGTCAGTTGGCCGGTGACGTCGTTGATCGTACTAAACGGACTTTATATAAAAAGCATAACCTCATTAAACAAACAGCATAACGATCAAGGTAAATTAATAAAGGAATAGTTGATGAAAAAAATACTCATATTACTAAGCTTTTTAGCATTATTAACACTATCAGGCTGCCAAATAAATGGTAACGAAGAGTTCGATCCCGAAGCGGCAGCTTTTGCAAGAATGCAATTAGGATTAGGATATCTAAGCAAAGCAAATGAATCGGAAGATAACATTAAAGCTGCACACTATAATCTCAAATTAGCAAATCAATATTCACCTAATAACCCACAAATTATGCTAGCTATGGCAATGTTTGATCAGCACGTTGGTGAATACAATGAAGCAGAAATGATTTATAAACGCATTACCCTTATGCAACCAGGTAATGGCTTATATCATGTACATTATGGATCTTTTTTATGTGGTCTTGGACGTTATCAGGAAGCACAAAAGGAGTTTGAAAAAAGCCTTGAATACGATCGCCATAATTGGAAAGCCGATACCTATGAACAATATGGATATTGTGCAATCCAAAATGATGATAAAAAAACAGCTGACTTAATGTTTAAACAACTTTTTCAATATGATGCAAAACGTCGTGAAACGGTTTTAAAAACAGCGGATCTTTATCAAAATAAAGGTGATAAAAGAATAGCGAGTTATTTATTATCAGTTGTTAAACAATAAAGTACAACCCAATATTAAATAATCGGGTATCCCAATAATTATTAAACAAGAGCATATGTCATGAGTTTTTTGACGATATTTTTATTAGCAATGGCAATGTCTACAGATGCTTTTGCGGTCGCTGTTTGTCGTGGAATTTCATTTAAAACTACTCCCTTTATCGGCGCCTTAAAAGTCGGTATTTTATTTGGTATCGTTGAAGCAATTACACCATTGCTAGGTTGGCTCATAGGCATGTTAGCACTGCACTTTATAGAGCGTTGGGATCATTGGGTAGTATTTGCTGTCATGCTATTTTTAGGCATTAATATGATTTATAATAGCCTTAAAGAAAGCGACGAAGATTTTTCTGAAAAAGAAATAGCCTCTTCCAAAAAATCTTTTCTTATCTTAATTTTTACCGCTATTTCGACTAGTCTGGATGCATTTGCTGTTGGAATTAGTTTAGCATTAGCTAGCGTCAATATTTATATCGCAGCAAGCATGATTGGATTAGCAACCTGTGTCATGGTGACTATAGGTTTATTATTAGGAAAAAAAATTGGTTGTTTTATCGGAAAACAAGCCGAGATTTTAGGCGGATTGGTGTTAATTGCAATTGGCGTAATAACACTTTATCAGCATCTTTCAAATTAAATTCGCAAAATTCAACACTCTTTTTTCATATTCCAACATACATTTAATTTCAATTTGTTAATTTATTCAAACTTGTCAAAGAAAAAAGTTTTTTTGATAAAAAATGATAAAGGGAAAAAATTAATTTGTGAATATAAAAAAACTACCCGCGTAAACGGATAGTTTTTTCAAATATTTAGTTTGTGTGTAAGGAAAGAATTACATCATTCCGCCCATACCACCCATGCCGCCCATTCCAGCAGCACCTAAATCAGCTTTATCATCTTTAGGTAAATCAGTAACCATACATTCAGTTGTGATCATAAGACCAGCGACAGATGCAGCATATTGTAATGCACTACGAGTTACTTTAGTTGGATCTAAAATACCCATTGCAATCATATCACCATACTCTTCAGTTGAAGCATTGTAACCATAGTTACCTTTACCACCTTTAACTGCGTTAACAACAACAGATGCTTCTTCACCACAGTTAGTGACGATTTGACGTAATGGTGCTTCCATTGCACGAAGTGCAACTTTGATACCTACGTTTTGATCTTCATTCGCACCTTTTAGTTCAGCAATCGCTGAGGCAGCACGAACTAACGCTACACCACCACCGGCAACAACACCTTCTTCAACTGCAGCACGAGTTGCATGTAATGCATCTTCTACACGTGCTTTTTTCTCTTTCATTTCAACTTCAGTAGCTGCACCAACTTTAATTACTGCAACACCGCCAGCTAATTTAGCCACACGTTCTTGAAGTTTTTCTTTATCGTAATCAGAAGTTGATTCTTCAATTTGTTTACGAATTTGTTCAACACGAGCATTAATTAAAGACTCTTCACCCACACCATCGATGATAGTAGTATTGTCTTTATTGATAACAACACGTTTAGCTTGACCTAAATCTTCTAACGTTGCTTTTTCAAGCTCTAAACCGATTTCTTCTGAAATAACAGTACCAGCTGTTAAAATAGCGATATCTTGTAACATTGCTTTACGACGGTCACCAAAGCCTGGTGCTTTTACGGCTGCAACTTTAACAATACCACGCATAGTATTTACCACTAATGTTGCTAATGCTTCACCTTCAACATCTTCAGCAATAATTAATAGTGATTTACCCGCTTTTGCAACCGCTTCTAATACCGGTAATAATTCACGGATATTAGAGATTTTTTTATCAACTAATAAAATATATGGACTATCTAATTCAACTGTTGCTGTTTCTGGTTTATTAATGAAATAAGGTGATAAATAACCACGATCAAACTGCATACCTTCAACCACATCAAGTT
The DNA here is from genome assembly GCF_001690185.1 of Gilliamella sp. wkB308. Taxonomy (GTDB): domain Bacteria; phylum Pseudomonadota; class Gammaproteobacteria; order Enterobacterales; family Orbaceae; genus Gilliamella; species Gilliamella apicola_I. The sequence goes on along the minus strand of NZ_LZGN01000018.1, from coordinate 23,946 downwards.
CATCTTGTAAACCCGTGCCGTCTTCAACAGTAATAACACCTTCTTTACCTACTTTTTCCATTGCTTGCGCAATTAAAGTACCCACAGTTTCATCTGAGTTAGCAGAAATAGTACCAACTTGTGCAATTGCTTTAGAATCTGCGCATGGAGCTGACAATTTTTTAAGTTCTTCAACAGCGGCAACGACTGCTTTATCGATACCACGTTTTAAATCCATTGGATTCATTCCTGCAGCCACTGCTTTTAAGCCTTCGTTAACGATAGCTTGAGCAAGCACAGTTGCCGTTGTTGTACCATCACCAGCAGCATCATTAGCTTTCGATGCAACTTCTTTTACCATTTGTGCACCCATATTTTCGAATTTATCTTCTAATTCGATTTCGCGAGCAACTGAAACACCATCTTTAGTGATTGTTGGAGCACCAAATGATTTATCTAAAACAACGTTACGCCCCTTAGGACCTAAAGTCACTTTTACTGCATCAGCTAATACATTCACGCCTTGAAGCATTTTAACGCGAGCGTCATTACCAAATTTTACATCTTTAGCGGCCATCTTCGTATTTCTCCTAAATTCTGTATATAAATTAAATTAGTTGCCAGTTATGCTTGTACAATAGCTAAAATATCGCTTTCAGACAGGATAAGCACTTCTTCATTATCGATTTTTTCTGTTTTAACGCCATATCCTTCATTGAAAATTACGATATCACCAACTTTAACATCTAGCGGTTGTACTTGACCATTTTCTAAAATGCGACCATTACCAACAGCTAAAACTTCACCACGTGTTGATTTACCTGCAGCTGAACCTGTTAAAACAATACCGCCAGCTGATTTTGATTCCACTTCTTTACGTTTAATGATCACACGATCATGCAATGGACGAATTTTCATTAGTTATCTCCTAGCACTAATATTTAAATAGATGATAATTAAAAACAAATCTTAAAATTACGATTTAATAATGTAGTGAAGCTTACATGGGGATTTTTTTATATTCTTCAAGAGATGAATTTCAAAAAAATAACCAATTGATTATTTATTCATCATCTTTCCGAATGAATTCTCCTTCAATAATCTCGTCAGATTGATTATAGGATCTTGATGAATCAACGCTAGATTGAATAGGCATTTTTTCTACAACTAATTTCACTAAATAATTTTGTACATAAGGAATTAATAAAATCACGCCTAATATATCAGTCAAAAATCCCGGAATCAGCAGGAAAAAACCAGCAAATAGCAAAGCGACATTTTTAATTACTTCGTTTTTCAAACTCTGATGATTAGCCATTTTTTGTCGCATAATACTAAAATTCTTTAAACCTTGTGTTTTAACTAAAGAAAACCCAATGAAGGAAGTGGCTATAATACAAATTAGCGCAAGGAATACCCCTATTGAATCAGCAACCTTTATGAAAAAACTAATTTCGCAATAAGCATAAATGAAAAAAAGAATACACAAGAAATATCGCATGTAACAATTCCCTTAAAATAATGTGATATTGTTAGATATTAGTAATAATATAAAGCCAATAAGTTATTTTTCAACCAAACAAACTATTTTTTAAAAAATATATCACAAAAAGAATTGACGAATTATCCCAGATCGTGTTTAATACACCTCCATTGTTGCCCGGATAGCTCAGTCGGTAGAGCAGGGGATTGAAAATCCCCGTGTCCGTGGTTCGATTCCGCGTCCGGGCACCAATCCTAAAAGAACACCAGCGAAAGCTGGTTTTTTTGTGTCTGAAAAAAATTTCTTCATGTTTAACCCACCTACTGGACTTAGTCTAAATCAATTTAAACCGTAATTTTCATAATTATTTTAATGATTAATTTATCTACATTAATTATAATACATTCAATAAAAATCAATATGTAAGTTAAAAATTATATAATCAGTTAAGTGCCATAATAATAAGTTCAACTTAACTAAAAAATGTATTCGTAGATTTTTAAATCTATTTAATTAATATTGCTTTGATTAAAAATGGCACTATTTTTGCAAATTTATTTGTTACACAGCACTTAACGGTCGTTATGCTCGTGTTAAAAGTTTATTTCTATAAAAAATGGATTACGTTACGACTTATTGAGTAATGACATAATTTTTAATTATTGTGCAATAAATGTTGAAAAAAATTTTTTTATAAATAAAAGTTAATCGTTCTGACAATATATATTAAGACCTTTTAATAAAAAAATTATCTAAAAATATCAGTAAAATAATACCGTTAACTTTGTTTAAGTAACACAAAAATAGATTTACAATTCAATAATTGGAGTAATTATCATGAATAATTTAAGGAAATATAAGCATAAATTTTTGTTAGGTGTTGGGTTGATAGCGATGCTTGCTAGTGCACAGCTTCATGCTGCCCAAACACTAGTATATTGTGCTGAAGCTTCACCTGAAACATTTAATCCACAGTTAGTGACAAGTGGAATTTCAATGGATGCTAGCGCTGTAACTGTTTATAACCGTTTGGTAGAGTTTAAATTAGGTACAACCGAAATTGAACCTTCTTTAGCTAAATCTTGGAATATTAGCCAAGATGGTTTAACTTATACCTTTCATTTACGTGATGATGTGAAATGGCATAACAATAAAGAATTTAAACCAACACGAAATTTAAATGCTGATGATGTTATTTTTACATTTATGCGGCAAAAGGATAAAAATCATCCTTATAATAAAGTTTCTGGTGGTCAATACGAATATTTTGAAAGTATGGGATTACCTGATTTAATTAAAGAAATTAAAAAAATTGATGATTATACCGTTGTATTTGTATTAAAACAGCAAGAAGCGCCTTTTTTAGCTGATTTAGCGATGTCATTCGCTTCAATTTTATCTGCTGAATATGCCGATGCAATGCTTAAAAAAGGCACTCCCGAAAAAGTTGATTTAGTTCCCGTTGGAACAGGACCATTTACTTTTGTTCAATACCAAAAAGATTCAAAAATCCTTTATAAAGCTAATCAAGATTATTTTGGTCCAAAAGCTAAACTAGATCGTTTAGTTTTTTCAATTACACCGGATGCTGCCATTCGTTATGCTAAGTTGCAAAAAGGAGAATGTCATGCTATGCCATTTCCAAATATGGCCGATGTTGAACGAATGAAATTAGATAAGAATATTGTAGTGAAAGAAATGGCAGGGGTTAACATTGGCTATTTAGCCTACAATATGGATAAACCACCATTGGATAATTTAAAAGTTCGACAAGCATTAAATATGGCTGTAAATAAGGATGCGATTATTAAAGCGGTTTTTCAAGGTGCAGCTGAACCGGCTAAAAACTTTATCCCTCCATCTATGTGGGGTTATAACGATGAAATAAAAGATTACCCTTATGATCCAGCGCAAGCAAAAGAATTATTAAAATCAGCTGGCCTAGAAAACGGATTTACTATCACTTTATGGGCTATGCCAGTACAACGTCCATATAATCCAAATGCGCGCCGCATGGCTGAAATGATTCAAGAAGATTGGGCTAAGATTGGTGTAACTGCTAAAATTGTTAGTTATGAATGGGGAGAGTATTTATCCCGTATTCGTGATGGTGAACATGATGCAGTATTAATGGGATGGTCTGGAGATAATGGTGATCCGGATAACTTTTATACTGTTTTGATGAGTTGTGATGCGGTTAAAGCAGGTTCTAACTATTCACATTGGTGCTATAAACCATTTGATGATTTATTACAACAAGCTCGCATTGAGCCTGATCATGAAAAGAGGGTGAAGCTATACAAACAAGCGCAAGTTGAAATGCGTGATCAAGCACCTGCGCTAATGATTGCTCATTCCATGGTTTATATGCCAATAAGTAAAAAGGTTAAAGGCTATATTATGGATCCTTTAGCATTACATAATTTTAACCAAGTTACTCTCGATAAATAGCATCAATGCAATTAACCACAAAAAGGTGGTTAATTGCGGCATTAGCTTTTTTAGGGTTGAAATAGTAAATATTATTTTTATAAAAAATTATCTATCATATAAACAATAAGTTAGAAGCAACATTTAAGAGCAATTATATGTTCCAATTTATTTTAAAGCGGTTAGGTGTACTGATTACGACGTTTATTTGTATCACGCTGCTTACTTTTATTTTTGTTCACCTTATTCCAGGGGATCCTATTACAGTACTTGCTGGAGAGCGAGGGTTATCCCCAGAACGCCATGCTGAATTAATGATTCAACTGGGTTTGGATAAGCCACTTCATCAGCAATATTTTCAATATATTATCAATATGTTTCATGGAGATTTAGGAATATCTTTCAAAAGCCAAACTCCTGTATGGGACGAATTTGTACCTCGATTTAAAGCAACATTTGAGCTGGGATTTTGTGCAATGTTGTTTGCTATCAGTTTTGGCATTCCAATTGGCGTTCTTGCCGCAGTCAAACGTGGCTCAATATTTGATCACACAGCTATAGGCTTGTCTTTAACAGGTTATTCCATGCCAATTTTCTGGTGGGGGATGATGCTAATAATGTTAGTCTCAGTACACTTAAACTTAACCCCAGTATCTGGGCGTGTCAGTGATATGCTATTTTTAGATGAAAGTAACCCTTTAACCGGTTTTATGTTAATTGATACTTTCTTATGGGGTGAAACAGAAGATTTTATCGATGCTGTTACTCACCTAATTTTACCTGCTATTGTGTTAGGTACCATACCTTTAGCAGTCATTGTCCGTATGACCCGTTCTTCAATGTTAGAAGTATTAAGTGAAGATTATATTCGAACTGCACGTGCTAAAGGCGTTAGCCGAATTCGTATTATCCTTGTTCATGCATTACGCAATGCGATGATTCCAGTCATTACTGTTATCGGTTTACAAGTTGGTTCAATGCTAGCTGGAGCTATATTGACCGAAACGGTTTTTTCATGGCCAGGAATTGGACGTTGGCTTATTGAAGCGCTACAACGCCGAGATTACCCTGTCGTGCAAAGTGGCGTGTTAATCGTTGCGGGTATGATCATTTTAGTGAATTTATTAGTTGATATGTTGTATGGCGTTATCAATCCACGTATTAGACATAAATAAGAGTATGTATACAGATGAATAAACAGGATATTGCTGAAAAAACCAATACACTGCCAGATGCTAGTTTGGTTGCACCTAAACCCTTAACGCCTTTACGTGAATTCTGGTTCTATTTTTCAAAAAATAAAGGAGCTGTTATTGGTTTAGTTTTTATTGTTATAGTTGTATTTCTAGCTATTTTTGCTAATTTTATTGCGCCACATTCTCCTTCTGAACAATTTAGAGAAGCATTATTAGCTCCTCCTGTCTGGATGAAAGATGGCAGTTGGCAATTTATTTTGGGAACCGATGATGTAGGTAGAGATATTTTATCTCGGCTCATTTATGGTGCTCGTCTATCCTTATTGGTCGGTTGTTTGGTTGTCATTATCTCACTTATTTTAGGCATTACCTTGGGTTTGATTGCTGGTTATGTTGGTGGCTTCGTCGATAACATCATTATGCGAGCGGTTGATATTATGCTTGCTTTACCGAGTTTACTGCTTGCACTGGTTTTAGTTGCAATTTTCGGCCCATCTATTACTAATGCCTCTATCGCATTAGCGTTTGTTGCATTACCACACTATGTTCGTTTAACTCGAGGCGCGACGCTTGCTGAAATTAATAAAGATTATGTTATTGCTTCCCGAGTTGCTGGTGCTGGAGCCTTACGGCAAATGTTTATAAATATTCTACCAAACTGTTTAGCACCGTTAATTGTTCAAGCCTCGTTAGGATTTTCCAATGCAATTTTAGATATGGCCGCATTAGGTTTTTTAGGTATGGGTGCACAACCGCCAACACCTGAATGGGGAACTATGCTTGCTGACGTATTGCAATTTGCACATTCTGCATGGTGGGTTGTCACCTTCCCCGGCTTAATCATTTTAATGACAGTGTTAGCTTTCAATTTAATGGGAGATGGTTTGCGCGACGCACTTGATCCTAAATTGAAGCAGTAATGGAGATACAGTCATGGCATTATTAGAAGTAAAAGAATTATCAGTAGAATTTAGTGGCTTTAAAGCCGTAGATCATATTAGTTATAATGTTGAAGAAGGAGAAGTAGTCGGAATAGTCGGAGAATCTGGCTCAGGTAAATCAGTTAGTTCACTCGCCATAATGGGATTAATTGATTTTCCTGGCAACGTAGCTGCCAAAGCATTACATTTTGATGGCAAAAATCTTCAACAACTTTCCAACAAAATGCGTCGTAAAATTGTGGGTGCAGATGTGGCTATGATCTTCCAAGATCCAATGACTAGCTTGAATCCATGTTTCACCATCGGTTATCAAATTATTGAAACATTGAAAATTCACCAAGGTGGCAATAAAAAAACACTTAAAGCAAAAGCGATTGAGTTGCTTAAATTAGTGGGTATTCCAGATGCTGAAAATCGTTTAAGTGTTTATCCGCATCAGTTGTCAGGCGGGATGAGCCAACGTGTAATGATCGCAATCGCAATTGCATGCAATCCTAAACTCTTAATTGCTGATGAGCCGACAACCGCATTAGATGTTACCATTCAGGGGCAAATTATTGAGTTATTGCTTGAGTTACAACGTAAAAATAACATGGCATTAGTTCTTATAACCCATGATTTAGCATTAGTTTCCGAAGCCGCACAAAAAATTATTGTGATGTATGCAGGGCAAGTTTTGGAAATAGGTAATGCTGAAATTATCTTTAAAGAACCGTTACATCCTTATACCCAAGCATTATTACGCTCACTTCCTGAGTTTACTCAAGATAAAGAAAGGTTAGAATCGTTAGCAGGTGTTGTACCGGGTAAATACGATCGACCTACGGGCTGTTTACTTAATCCTCGTTGTCCTTATGCAAATGAGCGCTGTTATACCGAAGAACCATTATTAATCAGTTATTCAAAAGCAAGGAAAGTAAAATGTCATTATCCATTATCGCGTGAAGGAATACCTCAATATGAACAACAATAATATGGAAAATAGCGAATTACTGCTTGATGCCAGAAACTTGAAAAAATATTATTCTGTAAAAACCGGTTTCTTTTCGGAAACAAAACAAGTTAAAGCGGTTGATGGTGTTTCTTTTACATTAGGTAAAGGCAAAACCCTTGCGATTGTTGGGGAATCAGGATGTGGTAAATCCTCATTAGCCCGATTACTAACAATGATTGAAAAACCAACTTCTGGTGAAATGTATTTTAAAGATCAGAATCTATTGAATGATGATCCTCAAGCGCAAAAATTACGTCGACAAAAAATACAAATCGTTTTCCAAAACCCCTATTCATCATTAAACCCACGTAAAAAAATCGGCTCGATATTAGAAGAACCTCTTATTATCAATACAGATTTAACGGCAAGTGATCGTAAAGCAAAAGTACTATCAATGATGCAAAAAGTTGGATTAAAAGAAGAGTTTTATAATCGTTATCCTCATATGTTTTCGGGTGGACAACGCCAGCGTATTGCTATCGCAAGAGGTTTAATGCTTGATCCCGAAGTCGTGGTTGCTGATGAACCCGTTTCAGCATTGGATGTTTCAGTGCGTGCACAAGTCCTCAATTTAATGATGGATTTGCAACAAGATCTTGGGTTATCTTATATATTTATTTCTCACGACCTTTCGGTTGTTGAGCATATTGCTGATGAAGTCATGGTGATGTATTTAGGTCGTTGTGTTGAACAAGGTCTAAAAGATGAAATCTATCATCATCCTCAACATCCATACACACAAGCACTTTTATCGGCAACACCAAGATTAAATCCCGATCTAAGGCGAGATAGAATTAAATTAGAAGGAGAATTACCAAGCCCACTAGATCCACCTTTAGGTTGTGCTTTTCATGCTCGATGCCGTTGGGCATTTTCACGTTGTACATCTCAGCAGCCAAAGCTTATTAATTATAATGAACATAAAGTTGCTTGTTTTTGCGTAGAAGAAAAAAATTAAAAAAAGTGGCAGTTAATTCTGCCAGTAAAGTGCAATTAAGTTAGCATTGTATAAATAAAATGTAGGATGAATTGAAAATGATTTTCTTTAAGAAGTCATGCTTATTAATAGAGAAAATATAATAATTCTATTAAATATTTATTATGTAACGGTATGATTATGAACAGAGTAATAATGAAAGATTGGATTATTGAGGCGTTAAATCATTTAGGAGGAAAAGGGTGGCCAAGGGAGGTGAGTAAATATATTTGGGAACGTTATGAAACTGATTTAAAGAATTCTGGCGATAGACTTTATACTTGGCAATATGATGTTCGCTGGGCAGCACAATCATTAAGAAATGAAGGTGTATTAAAACCCGTAAATAATCGGCGAGATTTACCATGGGAATTAGCTTAAAGCATAGTTAGTTTTTTTTAATCCGTTTATTTCAATTTCTGCATTATGTGAATGAGCGCATAACCATTCTTCTATTCTTTCTTTTAAATCAAGATCGGTTAATTTATATTTTCCTTTTAAAGCACAACCCCATATAACTAATACTTTCCACCCTTGGCTAGTTAAATCGGAAATATTTCTTTGATCCCTTATTTGATTTTGATTAAGTTTTCTTGTCCAAAATTCTTTTCTGGTTTGAGGTATGTTAAATAAATAGCAATTATGTTGATGCCAGAAACAGCCATGAGTGAAAATAACAGCTTTATAATTTTCTATCACAAAATCTGGTTTACCTGGAAGAGATTTATCTTGTGTATAAAATTGAATATCTAATTCAGTTAAAAACTGAGATATGCTTTTCAATAAGTGTATTTGCTGTTTTTACTGCTTGCATATTTTTTCTACGAATTTCTTTATTGTGAATGTCAGGCATGGAAAATTCAAATAAAAATTAAAGAATTATTTATATTGATTATTTTATTGTATTTAGTATATTTAGTATATTTTTAATAAAACTAATGTGAAAAATTATTCGTTTGAATAAGGTCTATAAAAATGGCTAAATTTAAAACAAAAGCAAGGACATTGGATTTACTTGGTCGGCAACAAATAGCTGGGATTCCTACTGCAATTAATGAGCTATTTAAAAATGCTTATGATGCCTATGCAGATAACGTTGATGTAGATTATTTCCGTGTAAATAAATTGTTTATTTTACGAGATAACGGTATAGGGATGACCAAAGAAGATTTTGAGTCACGATGGTTGACTTTAGGTACTGATAGTAAAGTAATAAATTCAAAAATAGCTTCCCCTCCTATCGATAAATCTAAGCCATTTAGACCCATTACAGGTGAAAAAGGTATTGGTCGTTTAGCAATAGCATCTGTTGGTAGCCAAGTTCTAATTTTAACCAGAGCAAAAAGTATAAATAATCATAACAAAATAGTCGCGGCTTTTATTAACTGGGAAATATTTGAACTACCTAATATTAATTTAGATGATATTACGATTCCTGTTAAAGAGTTTGAAATTCTGCCAACTATAGAACAAATAGAATCAATGAAGCAAGAAGTTATTGACTCTTTATCGTTTCTGGTAAATAAAAATGAAATCGACAGAGAACCAGCGGAAAAAATTATAAAAACTATTCAAAAATTTAAAGTTGATTGTTTAACATTAAATAAAACTTTAATTGATGTAAACTCAGATGAAAATAAGGGATTTTCCTTATCTCGTGACAATTCTGGCACGCATTTTTATATTCAGCCAGTGAATGAGAACTTAAATGATGATATAGATGGCGATAAAAAAAGAAATATAGCCACGAAAATAGAAAAGATGTTATTGGGCTTTACCAATACTATGACACCAAATCATCCTAAACCCCAAATCATTACCGCTTTTCGTGATTATAAATCTGATGATGGAACATATAGTAATTTATTTGATAAAGATAATTTCTTTATACCTGAAGATTTTACATTTGTTGATCACCATATACAAGGTGAATTTGACAAGTATGGTCAATTTTCTGGCAAGGTTAAAATTTTCCAAGAAAATGAATTTGATCATAAGATAATCTGGAATGGTAATAGTTATAGAGAAACACAATGCGGTGCTTTCAGTATTAATTTTGCTTATATACAAGGTTTATTGAAACAATCGATCATTGATGCCGAAAATTATAACCGCATCTTTGCTAAAGCAGATAAGTATGGAGGATTGTATTTATATAAAGATAATATAAGAATTTTACCCTACGGTGATTCAGATTTTGATTGGCTTGATATTGAAAAAAATAGAACCAAAAAAGCATCTGTGTATTTTTTTTCTTTCCGAAGAATGTTTGGTGTTATCGATTTAAAACAAGATATCAATTTTGAATTAAAAGAAAAAGCGGGACGTGAAGGCTTTATTGAAAATAAAGCTTATCGACAATTGAGAAGCATACTAAAAAACTTTTTTGAACAATTGGCTGTTGATTTTTTTCGTGAGGATGGTGGTCCAAAGTCTAAAGTTTGGGCTGAAAAACGTGCTGAAAGAGAAGCTCATTATGAAGCATTAAAAAAACACGAAAAAAGAGCGAAGGCGCGTAAAGATAAATTTCAAAAATCATTGAATAATTTTTTTGATGATTTAAAGAATGATGTTTTTGCTCGACATGTAGAAAAAATTATTGCTTCATTGGAAAATGATCTAAATAGTCTTAGTTATATTAGCGATTCTGAAGAACTTACTAACGCTATTCTAAATTTAGAGATATCGGCTAGAAGTCAATTATCTGAATATATAGAAAAAATTCGCATTCCAATTCCTAGAGGTTTTACAATTTCTAAAGATACGCGTAAAGATTTTGAAGCATATGGATTGGAATTTGCTTTGTTAGAAAGCGGTATTTTTAAAGATGCTTTTAATAAAATTGATATTTATATTGAAGATATTTCTCATGATTTACATGTTGAAATTAGTAAGCGAAAACGCTTAGAGCAAGCTGTTGATGCCATATCTACTCAAGCATATCAAATAGCAACTATTACTGAAAGAGAAACTAAACAAGCTTTAGCTGAAGTATCTAAAAATGTAGCTCATGTTGCCAGTGAGCTGATGATAGGTTTAGAAGATAAAATTAAAGAGATTAAGGATAGTTTTAAGTCATTAAATATAAATAATAGTGATGACTTTGATCTTGTTGATAAACGTAAAGAACTGGAAAATGAAATATTAAATGAAAAGAATAGAGCAACCGAGATATTTGATAGCATAACAAAGCAATTACAGAATGTTTATTTTCAAAAAGATAATAATGAACAGATAGTTACAAGTGATCAAATGTATGATTCTATATCGGAAGAATTAGATGAATTGCGAGAAAGAGTTCAAGCTGATATAGAATTAAGTCAATTAGGCCTTGCTGTGGGAGTGATCCATCATGAATTTAGCAGTACCGTTAAATCCATTCGTAGCAGTATTCAGGATTTAAAAGTTTGGGCAGAAGTTAATGAAAAGCTCGAGCATGTTTATAAAAACATAAAAATTAATTTTGAACACTTAGATGGCTATTTAACATTATTTACGCCGCTTAATCGTAGGCTTTACCGAAATAGAGAACATATAAAAGCTAATGATATTAAAATTTTCTTAATCGACCTTTTTGGTGCTCGTTTTGAAAGACATAATATTCAACTAAAAAGCACTAAAGGGTTTAGTAAAAGTACATTGTATGGTTTTCGTTCAACGTTCTATCCGGTTTTTGTTAATTTAATTGACAATGCTATCTATTGGCTTAATGAGTCGAATGTAGCCGAGAAAATAATTCGTCTTCATGCCGACGACCAAGGTTTTTATATTTCTAATAATGGCGTTGAAATATCACCAAAAGATGTAGAAAAAATATTTGAATTAGGTTTTTCCAGAAAATCAAATGGTCGGGGTATGGGATTACATATCAGTCGTGAGGTGTTACAGAGTGAAAATTATGAGTTATATCTTTTAGAATCTCCAAGAGAAGGCTCTTCAGTAACATTTAAAATAATGAAAAAGGATTAATTTTAATGGCTACAAATTCAAATTTTTTCAATTCTTCAAAAGAGATCGCTAATAAATATATTCAAAACATTTTATTTGTTGATGATGAAATTTTCTCACTAGACAAAACTGATAATTCTCTTGATGGTAATGAACTTATCAATATTTTTTCGAAAGCAAAAAAATTATGTGCATTGAATCAACCTCGATATCAGGGTGATTTGGAAAATATTATTGAATTGGCAAAAAAAGCAGATATAACTGTTTTGGATTGGAAAATTGATATTGAGCAAAATAGTCATGAATCTATTAATGAGGAAGAAGATGAGGAGGAATATGACCCTAGAGGAGTTTTTACACTAAAGTTAATACAAAAAATTATGAATGAACAACCAAATTGCTTAAAATTAATAATGGTTTATACAGGTGAAACTAATCTCGAAGCAATTCTTGATAAAATTAAGAAAACTTTAGAACATAAGGGATGTAATGATTTTGAAAAATCAACTGAAAATACTCTTAGTAATTCTTCTATCAAGATTATCGTACGAGGAAAACCTTATCTAGCTTCTACACTAAAACATAATGCGAATTTGAAAGAATGGATTGTAACATATGAATGTTTGCCAGATTTTTTATTAACTGAATTTACTAAAATGACAGAAGGTTTAATCTCTAATGTTGTATTAAATGCTATAACAAGTATTCGCAGTAATAGCTCTAAATTATTGAACATTTATAATAAAAGTATGGATCCGGCTTTTTTAGCTCACAGAGCACTATTGCCCATAATGGATGAGGCTTCTGAATTACTTAAAGAATCTATTTCTACAAGTATTAGAGCAATATTTGACTATGAAGAAATAGAATCGATGTGTAATATTGAGCATATTAATAATTGGATTGATGACAAAATATCAGAACAAAAAATACTCAACATAGGTAATAATTCTATTAATATTGGTGGAAATGAACTCAAAATATGGCAAAAAAAAGGGTTTGAGGTAATGTGTCAAGAAACATCTAACAAGGCGAGTCATAACCAAAACCAAAACATTTCTAAGACTCAAATAGATAAATATATTGAAAACTCTTTGGTTGACAACATATCTTATTATTTTTCTCCTATACAAATGGAGGATATTGATGAATTATTTTCAACATTAACTCACCACAAAAGTAATTACATGGTTCCATCTTATACTCCCACACTAAGTCTTGGTAGCGTAATAAAAGAAGAAAAAAGTAAAAATTATTGGTTATGCATACAACAAAGATGTGATTGTGTCCGGATCCGGGATGATGAAGAACGACGTTTTTTGTTTTTACCCTTGAAGAAAGTCGAAAAAACGAAGAAATTTACTTTTATTGGAATAGAAAATAATCTATTAATTAGATTATTATTGAATGATAAGACTTATAACGTTCGAACAATTAAATTTAAGTCTACTCTGAATGGCAAAGTTGTATCAGTAATGAGTAATGGAAAGTATACATTTACTCCCGTATATTCTTCTTGTGAGCATTCGTCATATAACTCAGAGATTGATGGAAATTTTATTTGGATTATGGATATTAAAGATTCTCATGCACAACGAATTGCAAATAACTTCGCAGCTAAACTTGCCAGAGTTGGATTGGATGAATCTGAGTGGCTTAGACGAAAAAGAGAAAAAAAATAATTTATTTTCTTTTAGTTATCACTTTTCCTAGCCTTTTAGCATATTCAGGTGGTACTGCATTTCCTATGAGTTTTGCGGTTTCAGCCATGCTATTAGTTTTAAAAATATAGTTTTTAGGGAAGGTTTGCAGGGTTGCACCTTCACGTATTGAAATAGCCCTGTTTTCTTCCGGATGAGCAAACCTTCCATTAGAAATGCTAAAAAATTTAGTCGTAATAGTTGAGCCAGGTTTATCCCAGAACATTCTTCCAAATGTATCTTTGAAATGATGATCTTTCCCTTTAAAACATTCTAGTTGTAATTCATCGTCATCTTTCCACGCCAGCCTATCTCCGCCATCTTGAGGTGTTTTTTCTAGTCTTTTTATTGATTTTTCACTAAGACCAGCAACTGAATGGTTAAAATCAGAATAATCTTTATGACCTGCTTTTACTTTAGGAAAACCATTCTTTACACCAATAAAATCTTTTAAAATTGCTTTTTTATTATCGGCAATGGGTAAATCAATATCATCTATTCTTGATGCAATTAAAGAGAATCTACGGCGCGTTTGTGGTACACCATAATCACTCATATTAACAACATCATATTTAATATATTTATACCCAAACTTTTCGAGGAATGCTAAAAATTTAGGCAAAACACTTTCTTTATTGGTTACTATTCCCGGGACATTTTCGACTAAAACATATCCAGGATTATAATATTTAATAAATTTCTGAAAGTCTAATAAGAGATCCTTAGATTTTTTTGATTTCTCTTTAGAAGAATTAATTAAGCTATAATATTGGCAAGGGCTACATCCAACCAGAACTAGATAGTCGTCATTTTTAGTTATATTAAAATGTTTTTCAAAATAAGCTAAGGGTAATTTTGTAATATCTGCATGGACAAAAGTTGAGCCTAGATTATTTAATTCATATGTTTCTTTACAATTCAATTCTAGATCAATTCCAGCAATAACATCAATGCCTGACTGTTTTAAACCGTAAGTCATACCACCGCCACCGCAGAAAAAATCTAATGCTTTGAATTTATTAACCATATTTTTCAACTAAAAACGATAATTTAGTTAAGAACTATATCAAAAGTTTCTTTTAATAGGAATAGTTTGGTGATAACTAGAAAAAATTAAATATACCATACAACCTTATAGCCTAAATATTATCTAAAAACCAATTTGATTTTAATATAACTGGATCCATAAATTGCAATATATCAATAGTTTTTCTATCTCAATCAAATCTTTTATAATTAATGACATTTTAGCTATATTCCTCATAATATCATTTTCATATTGGTAAAGGGTAGCCAATAAATATACTTTGCATTCCTCTTGAACTTATTTTCTTTTTTTATCATCTGCTTAATTTGTTATATTATTTTCATTATAAGCTACCATATTTCATCGGGTTACTCTGAATATATTAAACTTAATTCGTAAGCAACATGACTTATGGCTAATTAAAAATAACATTTTTTTACTCCTCTTTTTTTTTTAATGCTTCATTAGAGTTGTTCATTAATTCTAATGACTATTGATAAAATCATCTTACCCAAAATCACTATTTTTAATTATTAATGCAAAAAGGAAATAGAATTAAAATATTATAAAATGAATATTTCCAGAGATGTTTCAAACTCAATGCTCTTATCATTTAACTAATTTATCTCAATTATATTATTTATCATAAAATTACTAATATTATATATCCTCATTATAATTATTTAACTTTCCATCAAATAACATAGAACATCATAAAAATCCTTGTTCCTTTCACAATAAAACACTTTTTTATGATATTATCCGCTCTTATCTTGTTCAACATTAGAAAGTGCCTAGATATGTCAAAAACGTTCAGTCCAACAAAGCGCCTTTTAGTTAAAGGTATTCTTGCGACTTGTTTATTGTCTATCACTTGTATCGTTTTTGCTTTGACAATATAACAAAAGATTACTCTTAATATTTGATCTTTTCTCAATGCAAAATTTACCAATAAAAATGAAATAGTCAGCCTGTGAAAGTGCATCGTAGATTTTATCCATTTGTAATGGGATTTCGACTATAACCTTCATAGGTTGCAACATCGTTAACATCATACCCTTCCCACAATCCATTTTGCGCACGGAATGTCGATAGCCCAGATTCCGCCGATATACCCGCACCAGTTAAAATAACAATTTTAGGTGTTTTGATCATATTTTATGACTCCAGTATTCAAAATTATGCCGATTTAACTAAGATACTATTGACTATATTCCGTAGTAAACATGTTCAACGCGGGTTTGTTCAATTTCTGATACTTGCTATAGGCAGTAGCCACTTTCAATCGAATATTAGCTTTGCTTTCGCCTTTTAACCAAGCATCGATCATAGCGTGCACACTATATGCTTCCGGAGCCATAAGATGCATAGTTAAAATCAAGGGCGAAATCCCCAAACGAGATAACGGCTTCGAAAAATATTTCTGACTTTTACAAGCAAAAACGGCCGCATATCTCGATTTTTGTTGTTCCTGTGCGTCATTTGGAAGTGTTTCCCAACGCCAACTATCGGGTAAAAATTTACGCCAAGACCATTCCATTAAAGCATTATGACCAATATAAACGACTAAATCAGCTTTTCCTCCAGCCGTTATTTGCTTGTTATCTATCGTAAATGATGATTGTTTTTTACCTGCTGAATATTCTATAAAATCATCAATAGTATCATCTATGTATTTGCCATCATATGCCTGAGCTATCAGATAAACATCTTTGTTTTGATGCTTGTATATAATCTCTTCTAATATTTTACCATCATCAGGTTTATTGATTTTTACTACTTGCCACTCTTTTTGTTTACCAAAATAGGTTTTAAAACCATAGGCCGCCCCCCAATAAAGGTTATTTTTTGGATCTTGACCATTACCAATCGCTTTAGGAACCGGCGCTATTTGCTGATATTTGTTATCACATAAAGCGACAACAACATGAATCACTTTGGGATCAGCAAAACATGAAAAAGATAAAACTAAACACATTATTTGCATTAAAAATAGACATTTACTCGTTTTCTTCATTTGTTATCAATTCTCCATTCACTTCGTATTTTACAATTACATTATTTTTATACACCATTTCTGAACGAATACATGCCGGGGCGCCACCGACATTGTTTTTGGTCATGGTGTCTCTCCAGATTTCATTTTTTCTATAGATAACACCTTGCCTTTTAATAAAGGCATGCTGCTTTTCATAAACATGATAGCTGTATTGTCTTTCTTCATCACATAATAGCTCACCCTCTAGTTGGTGATCGCTAACATGAAGTATAATTTGAAACGTTTTATCGGTAGGATTATGAATAATAAGATCAATATAATTATAAAAAACAGCGGCACCCGAACCAAAAGGCAACACTCGACCATCATCAGGAAAAGGATCAAAGCTATGATTTGCTCGTTCGACTATTTGGAGTTCGGAATGGAGAGCTAACCAATGAATTAGATTACTAATCTGACATATACCACCGCCAATACCGGAACGAGCTACACCAAATGAAAGTTCCATTCCATTCACAAATCCTCGCTTTTTAGTTGGTTTTCCGACTAATCGGCAAAACGAAAAATACTCACCAGGTTTAATTAATATTCCATTTAACGAATCAACTGCAATTTTTAGATTTGTGACTTTATTATATTGGAGCTGAATGTCGCTGTTGCCCAATCGACGTATTAATTTGGATGTATGTTTTTTATAGCGATATGGTAAACGTAAATCATGACTACGTTCTAAGCTATATTGACGCGAAGAACAATACCAGAACAAATGACGAAATAAGCGACGCTGATTTACCCTTAACCAATAAAGTAAGGGATGATAACTTGATAACGGTTTAGACATTAATTGTTTTTTATCTTAAATTCCAATAAGATAAATTATAACATTAGTACTATTTTTTTAGAGAAGAGATACATAAACTTTTAATAATAAACTAAAAGATATCTTAAAGAAGTTATATTATGATTTAGTATGTTAAGGATGAATGAAATGAAAACAATTGGTTTAATAGGTGGGATGAGCTGGGAAAGTACCGTGACTTATTATCAAGTTATCAATCAAATGGTAGGACAATCATTAGGAGGATTACATTCAGCGAAAACACTTTTATATAGTGTCGACTTTCAAGAAATTGAACATTGCCAAGCCAATGGTGAGTGGGATAAAAGTGCACTCATTTTAATTGATGCTGCGAAAAGACTAGCATTAGCTGGGGCAGATTTTATCGTGATTTGTACTAATACTATGCATAAAGTCGCAGATAAGATTCAAGCTGCCATTAATATTCCCATTCTTCATATTGCTGATATTACGGCACAGCACTTAATTAAAGAAAATATTCAAACCGTTGCTTTGCTTGGAACAAAATATACGATGGAACAAGACTTTTATAAATCAAAACTGATTAATAAAGGTTTAAAAGTGCTTATTCCCGATGAGCAAGATAGAATGATCATCAATCAAATTATTTATGATGAACTTTGCCATGGTATAATTAAACCTACATCGAAACAAACCTATATTGATATCATTGATAAGCTAGTTATAAAAGGAGCCCAAGGAGTGATACTTGGTTGTACGGAAATTGGTTTATTGATTTCTCAAGCAGATCACAAAATCCCTTTTTTTGATACAGCTCTGTTACATGCTCAAGAAGCAGCATTAAGCGCAATAAATAAAAGTTGTTTTTAATCCTATAGCAGATGGCAATCTAATTTCTTACCGATTGCCGTTAATTAAAGTCGCTACGAAAAAATTTTTGATTTTAACTGATTTGAATAACCGCATTTTCAACAAAAACTCATTAACTTTTTATCGCACTTTGAAATAGATTATTATAAATACATAAAAATTCTTTTAATAGGTACGTTAAATAATTCTTGTTCAACTTTTCATTGAAATTAAGAAATTAAAAATTAGCGTTCCTCTATAGCGCCCCGCATCGCAGAGTAGGCCGCATTACATTCACCTTTAATCGCATCTGGATTTTTTTCAACCATCTGTCTAAACTCCTCGATACTTTTTTTAACTGACTCTTCAGATTCAGCAGGCAGTTGTGATTTATTTTGTAAATCCAAAATCAGTGCAATATAGCGATCACATTCAACCGCTCCTGTATCTATTTTAATAGTTCCTTGGTCATGTTTATTTTGTTCATTACAAGCAACAAGATTTACAAACAGAAGGCTTAAAAATATACTTTTAGTAATTTTTTTCAACATTTCTTATTCCTAAATTAGTAAGTCATTTACATAAATATATTTATACGATGTGGTCATAAATAAAGATGGCTTTTTATTTATAACATATTTATATGTTTTTTGGATAAATTTTGATAACAGTATTTTAAACCCTTATTTTCTGTAATCTTAAGATTTTATTAATAAAAAAAGCCTTACTGCTTTTCAAGCAAGGCTTGTAAAATTAACAGTTAACAAAAAGGTTATGCTTCTATCGCAACTCGTAGTTTTTTCATTGCATTTTTTTCAAGTTGGCGAATTCGTTCAGCCGAAACACTATATTTATCAGCCAAAACTTGCAACGTTGATTTACTATCATCAGCATCTAACCATCGAGCTTTAATAATATCTTGGCTACGTTCATCTAATTGTGATAAAGCATCATGTAACTTGTCGGTTGCATCATTTTCCCAATTATCATTTTCAATTGATTTTGAGAAATCTGAATTACTATCTTCTAAATATAATGCTGGCGCAACAACTGCGTTATCATCATCATCGCTGTCGACATCAAAAGACATATCTTGTGCAGACATACGCGATTCCATTTCAAGCACATCTTTACGGCTAACACCTAATTCATCAGCAACCATATCGACTTCAGCACTATTAAACCAACCCAAACGTTGTTTATTTTTTCTTAAATTAAAGAATAATTTTCTCTGTGCTTTAGTCGTTGCAACTTTAACAATACGCCAGTTTTTTAACACATACTCATGAATTTCAGCTTTAATCCAATGTACTGCAAATGATACTAAACGAACGCCCATTTCAGGATTAAAGCGACGTACCGCTTTCATTAAACCAATATTACCTTCTTGTATCAAATCTGCTTGTGGTAAACCGTAACCGGAATAACCACGGGCGATGTGCGCAACAAAACGTAAATGCGATAAAATTAATTGTCTTGCTGCATCAACATCATCATGATAGTAAAGTCTTTCGCCTAAAGATTTTTCTTCCTCAGCTGTTAGCATAGGATAGGTATTAATCATGCGAAGGTAAGATTCAATATTGCCTTGTGGGATTAAAGCACCTACTTGCATTTTTAAATCAGTACTCATTTAATTCCCCCTTTATTTAAACTATTTTTGTTGTATTTATTTTTGATTACAACAATATAAAACTTTGTACAGTTTTAAACTTTTAATATTAGACAGTTAAAATGTAATTTAGTTCACAATTAGGTTTAAAATAAAAAAATATTTCTAAAAATATTAATCACCTTTTTCTACTTAATGCGAATTAAGAAGAACTATCTTAATTAATTAATTTTTAAATATCTTTTTGTTGTAATAAGTGATGATAACCATCCTATTACAATTGTAATTAATACAATTAGCAAGACTTCATCCCACAATAACCCTTCTAGTGTAAATACTGTGCCAAATTCATTGGAAACATTCAATATAATAGATTCTATCTGAAAAATAAATATTTCCGATAAAACGACAGAAACTAAAGCACTTATAAACCCAATAAACATTCCACTATACAGAAAAGGGCGTAAAATAAAACCTTCGGTAGCCCCAATTAACTGCATGACGATAATTGTTTGTTTTCGGGCAAAAATACTTAAACGAATACTATTTCCAATAACCAAAGATACTGCAATAATCATAAATATTGCAATAGCCCAAACTATTGCTTTAACCATATCAGTTAAAGCAGTCAAACGAGTAAACCAACTATCGTCTAGTTTGACATCATCGATACCATCAATTTTGAAAATTTCTGATTGTAATTTATGAAGTATTTCTGTCTTTTTTGCTTCTGGTTTAGGAATAATAATTGCTACAGCCGGTAGTGGATTTTCTTCTAATAAATCTAATGCACTACTGAATCCAGACCATGAAATAAATTCTTCTTTAGCATCATCGCGTGAAAGATAATTAACTTTTTCCACCTCTGAAAGAGATTTGATTTTTTCAATTAATTCGTCAGTTTGCTCAGCATTAAATGTTTTGCTTATATATGCCGTTAAATTTGGCGTTGGAGACCACCGATGTGCAGCTTGATTTGCATTTTTCCATAATAAATAGCCGATTGTTGGTAAGCTTATTGAAATTGCTATAACTAAAATTGTCAGTAGTGATGTTAAAATATTTTGTTTAAAATGATTGAAAACATTTTGCCATGCATAACTTATTTGTCTTTTCCAACGACCCAAAAAGTGACTTTTATTTTTAGACGTTGCTTTGGCTGATCTGACATTAGCGTTTATCATTAATATTAGCCCTCTAAACGCCCTTGATTTAAATGAAGTATTCGGTGGTGTTTTCGACGAATAAGTCCTATATTATGCGTTGCCATTAATACCGTTACGCCAGCTTGATTAAATTCTTCAAACAATTTCAAGATATCTTTTGAAAGTTTATCATCAAGATTACCTGTAGGCTCATCGGCTAATAACACACTGGGGCGATTAACAATCGCTCTTGCAATCCCTACTCTTTGTTGCTCTCCACCAGATAACTGAATAGGATAGAATTTAGCTTTATTGATTAATCCAACTTTATCAAGCGATGCAGAAACCCGTCGTCGAATTTCTTCAACGGGTTTACCTAAAATGATTAAAGGAATAGCAATATTGTCATAAACAGTATGATCCATAAGTAATTGATGATCTTGAAATATCATACCTATTTTTCGCCGTAAAAAAGGCATATCCTGCTTTCGTAACGTTGATACATCAATGTTATTAAGCATTACTTTACCATCATTCGCTTTTTCCAAACCACAAATGAGACGCATTAAGGTGCTTTTACCTGCACCCGAATGACCTGTTAAAAATGCCATTTCACCTGTTGATAATGTAAAGTTTATGTTCTGCAATGCTGGTCTTCCGCCCGAATAAACTTTACTCACCTGTTGAAATTGGATCATAGCCGCTCTCTATTCATCTGTTTCATCAAACAGTGCGTTAATAAAATCATCGGCGTTGAAAGGTTTTAAATCTTCAATTTTTTCGCCAACACCTATGTAACGGATAGGGATATTAAACTGATCAGCAATACTAAAGATAATACCTCCTTTTGCGGTACCATCTAATTTAGTTAAGGTCATACCTGTTAATCCAACTGCCTCATTAAATAATTTAGTTTGGCTAATTGCATTTTGTCCAGTGCCTGCATCAATTGTTAACATGATTTCATGTGGTGCAGTTTCATCATGTTTTTTTATCACTCGAACAATTTTTTTTAGTTCATCCATTAAATGTGATTTGTTTTGTAAACGACCTGCAGTATCAGCTATTAGAACATCAATATTTTTAGCTTTAGCAGCTTGAATGGCATCATAAATAACTGAAGCAGAATCCGCATTAATATGCTGTGCAATTACCGGAATATTATTTCGCTCTCCCCATACTTGCAATTGTTCAACCGCTGCAGCACGAAATGTATCACCGGCGGCAAGCATAACAGATTTACCTTGTTGCTGAAATTGACGAGCTAATTTACCTATTGTTGTTGTTTTACCGACGCCGTTAACACCAACCATTAATATCACAAATGGTTTATGAGTTGAAATATCCAACGGTTTATCAATGCCATTTAATATGGATTTCATTTCATGCTTTAATAATTCATGTAAAGCATCAGCATCTTTTAACGCTTTGCGAGAAGCTTGTTGAGTTAAAGCTGAAATAATTTTTTGCGTAGTTTCAAAACCAACATCTGCAATTAATAATTGTTCTTCAAGTTCTTCAAATAAAGCATCGTCTATTTTTTTTCCTCTAAATAAATTTAAAAAACCTGACCCAATATTTTGTTTTGTTTTAAAGAGACTTTGTTTTAGACGAGAAAAAAATCCCTCTTTTTTTTGTTCTACCATAAATAGTTATCCCATGATCCTGATAAAGATCATTTTATCTTATTTTAGTATAAAGCCCAATTTATTCAGTGCAAATAGATGAATATATTGATCTAGTTTATTCGAAAATTCTATACAAAGTAGTACTTAATTATCTGCTATTTATTTTATAGATAAAGATTATTTAGGTTTATTGTTTTCCATTCACCTAAAGGTAAATTATGGCTGAATAAATTATATTGACCTATTTGGACTCTAATCAATCGTAAACATGGAAAACCAACTGCAGCGCACATCCTTCGAACTTGTCGATTTTTACCTTCTGTAATAGTGATACTTATCCATGATGTCGGAATAGTTTTACGTTCTCTAATAGGAGGTACTCTTTGCCATAGGAGTGTTGGTTCTTTTAAAATAGTTGCTAGTGCAGGTGCAGTATAAAATTCTTTTAATTGAACACCACGCTTTAATTTATTTATTGCCTGTTGAGTAATTGATCCTTCAACTTGAACCCAATACGTTTTTGGTAGCTTAAATTTTGGTGAACTAATTCTAGCTTGTAGTTTACCATCGTTTGTTAATAAAAGTAATCCTTCACTGTCAGTATCTAATCGTCCAGCAGGATAAAATTTGGGTAATGAGATAAAATCTTTCAATGTTGGATACTTTTCATGCGCTGAAAATTGAGACACCACATTAAATGGTTTATTAAAAGCGATTAATGAGCTCATCTCAAATCATATCCCTCTCTGACTGTCAGTTTGATTGATTTTAATTTGTTATTCTGTAAATAGCAAAAAAGCCCAGCATCTCTGCTGGGCTCTTGCACTTATTTAAAAGTCTGGCGGCACCCTACTCTCACATGGGTAATACCCACACTACCATCGGCACTACGGCGTTTCACTTCTGAGTTCGGCATGGGGTCAGGTGGGACCACCGCGCTATTACCGCCAGACATATCCTGTCTTCTCTTTCTCTCAACTGATGTCATTATCTCATCTTTACATCAATTCCTCAATCCGGAACAAACTGTTTCTACACTCTTTAACCATCTTTCGATGATTTTCTCTTCTCTCAACTTCGCGCAATCCAAAACAACTCCGAGTTGTAAGGTTAAGACTCTCGGTTCATTAGTATCAGTTAGCTCAATGTATCACTACACTTACACACCTGACCTATCTACGTCTTAGTCTCAAACGGACCTTACTGATTCTCATCAGGG
>NZ_LZGN01000017.1 GCF_001690185.1 Gilliamella sp. wkB308 | reverse complement strand
TCCTTAATTGGCGGTGCCTAACCATTGTTGAAAGACTTCTAACAAGGGGTGGTTATCGGGCAGAATTGTGTCATTATCATCATAATCACATTGCATTTTATCCCAACCGGTGTAGTCATCAGGAATAGGGGGAATAGTGTCAGGAATGATTTGGCTGCGACCTAATATTTTTTTATGTTGATCCCGTTTTGATAACATATAGGGTGCTTTAGTTCCAAAGGGGCGTTCCGAGGCATGCAAATTGCCATCTTTAGCTAAAATAAAGGCTTGGTCATTAACTACATCGTATTGGGGAGAATCATGATCGCCTAGCCAGTACCCATCCGCTACATGGATGTTTCGAAATGAACGCCCCCCGTCAATGGAAGTATTAATCGCAGAGATATCAGATAAAGGGATAGAAATATAGTTTTTAGCAGGGTGTCGATAGGGTTCGGTATAAATTTCCCGAGAGCCGGCAGATAAAAGGTAATAAACTTGTTCTTTATCGTCAATGAAATAGAGTTGACCTTGGCAACGGTAACCGGTTAATAGCAGATAACGGTTTTCGTCAAATCGATAGACAACTTGTGACGGACTGACAACTTTGGGCTGGCGTAAATTATTGACTGGCGAAACCGCCCACACGCCCAATAAAAACAGCAGATAACTTGCTATTTGTACCAGTTTATGACGTGGTTTAAATAGGGTAATGGCAAAAATAACGCCCCCTATAAGGGTACAGATAAGGGCAACGATTAACATGACTATTTTTCCGCCCCGACTTCGCAACGAATTTTATCCCACCCTTGGTAAGGTTCGGGTTGGATATGTTTAATTGACTCAACCCGATTTTTATATTCCTGATTATCAATAAGCCTATCATAGGCACCAAAATTAGAGCCATCTCTAATTCGTTCATCAGAAAAAGCTGCGGAAGGGTAATAGATGGGGTACACTTTTAATCCTTGTCCATAATCAATATCATCATAGTTATAGGATGCCCCAAATATTACCTCGCCATTTTTTAACACAAAATAGCCGGTATTGCCTGAAATCGTAATAGGTGCGTTTCTTTTTCCTGGTTCGCTATAAATTCCTTGAATTGGTGAATCATCCACACCAATAAAAAAATTCACTTCATCACCGGGTACCGCTGCCATGGGCGATACTTCGGCTGTAATAAAATGCCGCCCGCCATCAACGGACATGGCAAAGTCGGTTAAATTTTGGGTAGGAATGGCAATATACTGCTTGCCGGGGTTGTAATAGTGATATTTAGGTAAGTCATAAGCGGTATAAAACCGTTTTTGAATTAAGGTGTGAATATTATTTTTATCGTCATGAAACCAAATATGCCCACTGCAATTTTCGCCTTGCAGTTCAAGGTAGCGGTCAGCATCATAGCGGTAAATCACCTGCCGTTTGGTGCTGACATAATAGAATGATTTTTTCAGTACATCACCGTTTCGGGCAAAGCTATAAAAAAGTTGATACCCGTCGCGCGGTTCGGGCTTAGGTGGCATTAGCGGCATGGGTTCGGTCGGGGGAAATGGGGCAATATCCGACAAAATGACCACCGAGCCAACCGGTATTACAACCAGCGTAATAAATAATGTTATTAATTTTTTTTTCATCCGTTTATTCCTTAATTGGCGGTGCCTAACCATTGTTGAAAGACTTCTAACAAGGGATGGTTATCGGGTAAAATTGTATCGTCGGCATCATAATCACATTGCATTTTATCCCAGCCAGTGTAGTCATCAGGAATAGGGGGAATAGTGTCAGGAATCATTTGACTGCGACCTATTATTTTATTTTTTTGATTTCGTTTAGTTAGCATATCCCATCCTCTGTAACCATATGGCTGTTCTGATGCAAACAATGTACCATCTTTAGCTAAAATAAAGGCCCGGTCATTGACCACATCATATTGAGGAGAATCATGATCACCCAAATAGTTTCCAATACCTAACTCGATGCTTTTAAATGAACGCCCACCATCAATAGAAGTATCAATAGCAGACAGATCTGCTAAAGGAACAGAAATATAGTTTTTAGCGGGATGCCGATAAGGTTCGGTGTAAACTCGTTGTGAGTGAGCCGCTAATTGGTAATAAACCTGTTCTTTATCGTCAATAAAATAGACTTGACCTTGGCAACGGTAACCGGTTAATAGCAGATAGCGGT
Source organism: Gilliamella sp. wkB308 (assembly GCF_001690185.1). Lineage (GTDB taxonomy): Bacteria > Pseudomonadota > Gammaproteobacteria > Enterobacterales > Orbaceae > Gilliamella > Gilliamella apicola_I. The sequence goes on along the minus strand of NZ_LZGN01000017.1, from coordinate 61,222 downwards.
TTTCGTCAAATCGATAGACAACTTGTGACGGACTGACAACTTTGGGCTGGCGTAAATTATTGACTGGCGAAACCGCCCACACGCCCAATAAAAACAGCAGATAACTTGCTATTTGTACCAGTTTATGACGTGGTTTAAATAGGGTAATGGCAAAAATAATGCCCCCTATAAGGGTACAAATAAAGGCTAAGACGATCATATTAACGCTCCTTTTTTGTGTCAGGCACAGGTTGTGGCCACTGTAGCTCAGGATCTATAAAAAACTCACAAATTTTGTTATCTAACACTCTGATTGCAGTTTTAACTACCCCTTTAACCATAGGATTAGGGATAAGACTGGCTGCCCCACTGCTGCCATTGACTAATATCATTCTACCAATGGTTTTCACATGCTCATACTCATTGACAACGTCTTGAGGTACTTTTCCTTGTAAAAGATTCATACTCTTCTTAATTTGATCAGGTAAAATACCGTATCTTTGGTAATTTAACGTGTCTTTATCCATATTGAGTGGCGATCGCCAGTCAGCATCGTCAATTAAGCGTTGCCATTCACGCTTGCTTGCCATGCTGGCGGTGTTGACTTCGCCTAAGGCTAAATCATACGCCATAATATGCGACGGTACCTGTTTGTGTAGGGTAATGCCAGAGTGGTGACTGCTATCCACGGGTTCAGATGCTTTGGTTTGCACATCTTTATAAACCCCTTGTCTGATTTCGTCTTCATCAGGAAAACACCACACTTCGAACTTATAAGGATCGTCGGTAAATCGGAAGTGGGCAACGTTTTTCCATTCGGGGTGTTCTGCTTCTCGATCTTTTCGCCATTGGTAATGGCCATCGATAGCATTGTTATATATTGCCGATCCTATCCATGACTTTTTGGGGCGATCCGGCCCCCGATAGTAAAATTCATATTTCGGGTAAGGCTTATAAAGTTCTGATTTCATATAATCACTTTTGTAATGACCATATTTATCTTTTTTTATAAACAGATCATGACAATAAATTGCCTTGGCTAACTCAGTTTGAGGGCTTTTTCCACAACCGGTATAAATTATGGGTTCGGGTACTTGTTCGCCATTAATAATGATTTTTTCTGTTGTATTAAATATGACATTTCCTAATGATCCTGTTTCAAATGGCGAATAAACGTTATTTTGCTTATCTTGCTTTAACTGTAATAAGATTTCTTCATCAAGTTGATAAAATAACATGATTTTATCCGTTGTTTTATCCCAGTTACCTCTGATAAAGCGACCGTTTTCGATCTTGTCGTGTTGATTGACTAATGCCAGTTCGTCATCGGTAAGACCAACATAGATCGTCACCACGTCGACATCAAATTCGTTTTTATATTGGTTATAAGTATCCGTATAGCGCTGATTGAGGGGTTCTCTATCTAAATATTTAGGAAAATCATAGACAAATGTGCCGTTCGATTCAAAACAAACTAACTTGCTGGGATCTTCGCCCACTTTAATGCGGTGGCTAAATACCCGCTGTTTTAAATTGTCACCGCACTTCTCAAATATTTTATTGGGAATGCCGTGCCACCCCATGCCTTGGACACTGCGCAGCGACACGACTTGATCGTTAGGGCTAAAGTAGTTATACACTTTGCCAAAATTGTCACGCCCATACAGCGGATCGGTAAAATCGTAATAAGGCGTGTCGGGATTGAGTAAATCGGGTTTTGTTGGGGTCGACGCCACCCCTTTTTCGATTAACACATTAGGATCGTCAAATTTCTTTTTCCGTAAATTCTGTCCTTTTTTGATAGCATTCACGAAATTGATAAAGGTCTGTTCCCGTGCTTTATTGGTTTGTACCCCCATGCCCAGTTCTTTTGATTGCCCTTCAAAAAATGTGTAATCAAAGGCATATGGCGAGTGAGCCATAATCACGCAGTCTGCCGGTAAAAGCTTTTGTTCCTTCAACATCAGATTGGCTAACATGGTGATAATGGTTCCTTGGCTGTGGGCAACAATATTAATTGGCGCATGTTTAAACCTGTCATTATCTCGAATATTTTTGATTAATTTGGCTAAGCGGTGGGCAGCAAATACCATATAAATTCGGTGCGGATTATAATACGCTTTTGAACCCGTTTCTGACCCTAATTGGGCAATATAATTAGAAAATGCTGTAAAACCAGGACCATACATATCGGGTATACAAGTTGTGGCGTCAGAAAACGGTCCTCCATTGCGCGTAAACAGGTTATCGATCCAGTTGCCAAAATTGTCATGATTTAATTTAGAAAACCCATACATATCTTTTAGTTCTTTGGTTTCACGTTCAATCCAATAAGCATCATAGGGTAGTTCGGCTTTTTTTTCTTTTTTTAATCGTTCTTCATACGCTTTTTGTTCAGCGTAATAAGTATCGATATCAACCGGTCGATACCCCCAATAAAAAGGTATAACAGGTGAGTTACCCTTATGTTTTACCTCACTCGGTTTTAACGGCGGCTTAGTTATCTTAGATTCTGTCCATTCTGTAAACATTTGCATTCTGGGCGAAAAATTTTCATCGTCGGTTTGTGTCCATTCCCATTTATTGGGTTTTAAATCGTTACGTCCTAACCGTTTGTTTAATCCCGCACAAATGCCTTTATCTAAATTAGGGAATGCTTCGCCTACATCGTTAACACCATGAATTAAAATAACAATACATGGCAGTGGCGCAGGTACATCAACGACGCAGGTTTTCATGACATCAGTTGATTGTTCGGGTACACCAATTATGCCCTCAATCGTGGCAATGGCTTCATCAGCATTATTTTTATCCATCATAAATTAAATCCTTGAGTAATCTTTTCTATAATTGTTTTCATTTTGTTATTGTTAGTTTTGCTATTTTACTGTTTCATCCATACGCTTTTTTTCTATACTATTTACTAAATGTTCAATGCCATTAGATTGATTGTTTGAAATTATTGGTATCGCTATTGGGGATTTTCAGCCAATTTTTAAAGTGGGTTGTTTTAAATTGATTGATTGATAAAACGCTAAAGGAGGTTAGTTTTAGGGGTAACCTGTTACGATTAATGACAGAAAGGCATAATATCGACAATTGATTAACGTTTACAAGGGGGAAGAGATGATCTTTAAGCGACAAAATATCGATTAAAAAATTTTGCTTGTTTATTGTCGATTCCCTTGTGTTCATTGTGCATTCCTTTGGTGTTAATAGTGACAATTTTTTACCGAATAAAAACTTATTATTGGTATGAAAATTAGCCTAACTAAAATACGTTTTTTTTTTCAACAATGCAACTTTTTTTGATTAAAATTATCGAGATAAGTGATTAAAAATGTTGGTCATTAACCAGAATGATGCTAATAACCAAGCAAAAATCCAGCCCCCTGTAAGGGGGGACATAAGGGCAATACTTAACATGACTATTTTTCCGCCCCGACTTCGCAACGAATTTTATCCCACCCTTGGTAAGGTTCGGGTTGGATATGTTTCATTGACTCAACCCGATTTTTATATTCTTGATTATCTAGAAGCCTATCATAGGCACCAAAATTAGAGCCGTCTCTAATCCGTTCATCAGAAAAAGCGGCGGAAGGATAATATATTGGGTATTCTTTTAACCCAAGTCCGTAATCAATTTTGTTATAACGATAAGATGCGCCAAATATTACCTCGCCATTTTTTAACACAAAATAGCCGGTATTGCCTGAGATAGTAAGCGGTATATCACCTTTTATTGGATCAAAAAAAATGTCCTCAATGGGCGAATCATCAACACCAATAAAAAAATCCACTTCATCACCGGGTACCGCTGCCATGGGCGATACTCTGGCTGTAATAAAATGCCGCCCGCCATCAACGGACATGGCAAAGTCGGTTAAATTTTGGGTAGGAATGGCAATATACTGCTTGCCGGGGTTGTAATAGTGATATTTAGGTAAGTCATAAGCGGTATAAAACCGTTTTTGAATTAAGGTGTGAATATTATTTTTATCGTCATGAAACCAAATATGCCCACTGCAATTTTCGCCTTGCAGTTCAAGGTAGCGGTCAGCATCATAGCGGTAAATCACTTGCCGTTTGGTGCTGACATAATAGAATGATTTTTTCAGTACATCACCGTTTTGGGCAAAGCTATAAAAAAGTTGATACCCGTCGCGCGGTTCGGGTTTAGGTGGTCGCAGTGGCATTGGCTCTGAACTTGGAAAAGGGGCAATGATTGATAAAATACCAATCAGTACAACTGGCACAGCAAATAACATAATACATAATTTAACGAGTGTCTGTTTCATTGATAAGTTCCTGATTTGGCAGTACCTAGCCATTGTTGAAAGACCGTCAATAAAGACAGATTATTGGGTAATTTAACGTCATCGGCATCAAAATCGCACTGCATTCTTTATTCACCGGTAAAATTGTTTATATGCCCAATAACAACAGCCAATACGTGTTGCTTGCACAAGTTTAAGACGTGGTTTAAACAGGGTGTTATCAAAAATCCTGCCCCCTGTAAGGGGGGACATAAGGGCAATACTTAACATGACTATTTTTCCGCCCCGACTTCGCAACGAATTTTATCCCACCCTTGATAAGGTTCGGGCTGGATATGTTTCATTGACTCAACCCGATTTTTATGTTCTTGATTATCAATAAGCCTATCAAAGGCACCAAAATTAGATCCGTCTCTAATCCGTTCATCAGAAAAAGCGGCGGAAGGATAATAAAATTGGTTATATCTTAAACCTTGCCCATAATTAATATCGTCATAATCATAGGATGCACCAAATATTACCTCGCCATTTTTTAACACAAAATAACCGGTATTGCCCGAAATGGTAATAGGTGCGTTTCTGTTTCCTGGTTTGCTATAAATTCCTTGTATTGGCGAATCATCCACACCAATAAAAAAATCGACTTCATCACCGGGTACCGCTGCCATGGGGGATACCACGGCAATAATAAAATGCCGCCCACCATCAACCGAAACGGCAAAATCGGTTAAATTTTGGGTAGGAATGGCAATATACTGCTTGCCGGGATTGTAATAGTGATATTTAGGTAAGTCATAGGCGGTATAAAACCGTTTTTGAATTAAGGTATGAATATTATTTTTATCGTCATGAAACCAAATATGCCCGCTGCAATTTTCGCCTTGCAGTTCAAGGTAGCGGTCAGCATCATAGCGGTAAATCACCTGCCGTTTGGTGCTGACATAATAGAATGAATTATCCAGCACTTCATCGTTTCGGGCAATGCTATAAAAAAGTTGATACCCGTCGCGCGGTTCGGGTTTAGGTGGCCGCAGTGGCATCGGCTCTGAACTTGGAAAAGGGGCAATGATTGATAAAATACCAATCAGTACAACTGGCACAGCAAATAACATAATACATAATTTAACGAATGTCTGTTTCATTGATAAGTTCCTGATTTGGCAGTACCTAGCCATTGTTGAAAGACCGTCAATAAAGACAGATTATTGGGTAATTTAACTTCATCGGCATCAAAATCGCACTGCATTCTTTATTCACCGGTAAAATTGTTTATATGCCCAATAACAACAGCCAATACGTGTTGCTTGCACAAGTTTAAGACGTGGTTTAAACAGGGTGTTAGCAAAAATCCAGCCCCCTGTAAGGGGGGACATAAGGGCAATACTTAACATGACTATTTTTCCGCCCCGACTTCGCAACGAATTTTATCCCACCCTTGGTAAGGTTTGGGTTGGATATGTTTCATTGACTCAACCCGATTTTTATATTCTTGATTATATAGAAGTCTTTTATAAGCACCAAAATTAGAGCCGTCTCTAATCCGTTCATCAGAAAAAGCGGCGGAAGGATAATAAAATTGGTTATATCTTAAACCTTGCCCATAATTAATATACTGATAATCATAGGATGCACCAAATATTACCTCGCCATTTTTTAACACAAAATAGCCGGTATTGCCCGAAATGGTAATAGGAGTATTGTAGTTTCCTGGTTTGTCATAAATTCCTTGAATAGGCGAATCATCCACACCAATAAAGAAATCGACTTCATCACCGGGTACCGCTGCCATGGGGGATACCACGGCAATAATAAAATGCCGCCCACCATCAACCGAAACGGCAAAATCGGTTAAATTTTGAGTAGGAATGGCAATATACTGCTTGCCGGGATTGTAATAGTGATATTTAGGTAAGTCATAGGCGGTATAAAACCGTTTTTGAATTAAGGTATGAATATTATTTTTATCGTCATGAAACCAAATATGCCCGCTGCAATTTTCGCCTTGCAGTTCAAGGTAGCGGTCAGCATCATAGCGGTAAATCACCTGCCGTTTGGTGCTGACATAATAGAATGAATTATCCAGCACTTCATCGTTTCGGGCAATGCTATAAAAAAGTTGATACCCGTCGCGCGGTTCGGGTTTAGGTGGCCGCAGTGGCATCGGCTCTGAACTTGGAAAAGGGGCAATGATTGATAAAATACCAATCAGTACAACTGGCACAGCAAATAACATAATACATAATTTAACGAATGTCTGTTTCATTGATAAGTTCCTGATTTGGCAGTGCCTAGCCATTGTTGAAAGACCGTCAATAAAGACAGATTATTGGGTAATTTAACTTCATCGGCATCAAAATCGCACTGCATTTTGTCCCATCCGGTGTAATCATCGGGAATCGGGGGAATGGTGTCGGGAATGATTTGACTGCGACCTAATATTTTTTTATGTTGATCCCATTTAGATAACATATGTGGCGCTTTCGTGCCAAAAGGGCGTTCCGAGGCATGTACATTGCCATCTTTAGCTAAAATAAAGGCTTGGTCATTAACTACATCGTATTGGGGAGAATCATGATTGCCTAACCAGTACCTATTCGCTAAATGAATGCTTCTAAAGGAACGCCCACCGTCAATAGAAATATCAATAGCCGACAGATCTGATAAAGGAACAGAAATATAGTTTTTAGCGGGGTGACGATAGGGTTCGGTATAAATTCGTTGTGAGTGAGCCGCTAAACGATAATAGACTTGCTCTTTATCATCAATAAAATAGACTTGTCCATTACAACGGTAGCCGGTTAATAACAGATAACGGTTTTCGTCAAACCGATAGACAATTTGCGAAGGACTAACATATTTTTGCTCTTGCAAATCGGTAATGGGTGAAATAGCGAGTATGCTAAAAATATAGATAAGATAGCTGAGTACTTGCCAGCCCAAATGATGTCGCTTAATGGATAACCAAGAAAAGCTTATTCCTCCAATTAAGGTAAGCAATATTGCTAGAATAATCATTTATTTCTCCTTTTGGTGATAGGTTCAGGCATTGGCCATTGTATATCTTCATCAAACATATATGGGTAGTGTTTTTTAAGAATATCAGGGATTTTAGTTGGTGAGCTGGTGAAAGTATCTTTCATTAGCGAGTAAGTCCCTTCTAACGAACCAACAAACCTAAATTCATTCACTACGCTCTTAGGTACAGTGCCTTTTAAAAGATTCATACTCTTCTTAATTCCATCAGGTAAAATACCCGAAATTTGGTAGATTATTGTTTCTTTCTCTTCATTTTGACGCGACCGCCAGTCGGCATTATTAATTAGCCGATGCCAAGTTCGCTGATTGGCTTTACTTGCAATACTGACTTCGCCAAGGGCAAGGTCATACGCCATAATATGCGATGGTACCTGTTCGTGTAGGGTTATGCCAGAGTGGTGGCTGCTATCCACGGGTGTAGATGCTTGGGTTTTTACGTCTTCATAAATCCTTTGTCTGATTTCGTCTTCATCAGGAAAACACCAAACTTCGAATTTATAAGGGTCGTCGGTAAATCGGAAGTGGGCAACGTTTTTCCATTCAGGGTGCTCTGCTTCTCGATCTTTTTTCCATTGGTAATGAAGATCGATAATATTGGTATGTGGTGCCAATCCTCTCCATGGCTTTTTGGGGCGATTAGGTCCCCGATATTCAAATGTATATTTCGGGTAAGGCTTATAATGTTCCGATTTCTTATAATCATTTTCGTAATGTCTATATTTATCTTGTTGGATAAACTGATCATGATAATAAATTGCTTTGGCTAACTCAGTCTGTGCGCTTTTTCCACAGCCGGTGTAGGTAATGGGGATAGGTACTTGTTCGCCATTTACTTTTAACTGCTCCTCTACTGCGTAGCTAGCATTACTGTATAGGTTAGCATCAAAAACACTATCTGCCCCTGTTTCTGTTGGCGAATAAAGCCCGGATTGTTGATCTTGTTTTAATCGTTCTAAGTCTTCGTCATTTATTTTGTATTGAATAACGAGTTTACTTTTGAGTATATCGTAATAGCCGTTATAGTAACGACCATTTTTAACCGGATTATGTTGATTAATTAGCGAAATTTCATCTTGGGTTAAAAAGACTCTCACTGTAGTTTTATTACCTTTAACAATTTCTAAATATCTGTTGTGCAAAGCTTTTCTATCAATATATGTGGGCAAATCAATCTTGAATGTTCCACTGGGTCTAAAAAAAATAAACTTATCAGGATTTTCACCCACCGGAAAACCATGCCCAAAGGCACGTTGCCTTAATTTGTCCCCACACTGTTTAAAAACGTAGTTCGGTATACCTTGCCAACCCATTCCTTGAATGCTTCTTAACGAAACGACCTGATCATTAGGACTAAAGTAGTTATACACTTTACCGAAATTGTCACGCCAATACAGCGGATTGGTAAAATCGTAATCAGGCGTGGCAGGATTGAGTAAATCGGGTTTTATTGGGGGCGATGCCACATATTTTTCGATTAATACCTTAGGATCTTTAAACATCTTTTCCCGTAAATTCTGTCCTTGTTCGATAGCATCTACAAAATTGATAAAGGTTTGTTCCCGTGCTTTATTGGTTTGTACCGCCATGCCCAGTTCTTTTGATTGCCCTTCTAAAAATGTGCCATCAAACGCATACGGTGAGTGAGCCATAATCACGCAGTCTGCCGGTAAGTAATTTTCGTCTTTAAGCATTAGATTAGCTAACATAGTAATAATGGTGCCTTGGCTGTGGGCAACAATATTAATTGGCGCATGTTTTAATTTGTCATCATCCCTAATCTCTTTTATTAATTTAGCTAATCGATAAGCAGCGAATACCATATAAATTCGGTGCGGATTTTCATAAGCTTTTGACCCTTTTGGTGACCCTAATGTAGCCACGAAATTTGTTATAGACGTTAAACCGGGACCGTACATATCGGGTATGCAGGTGGTGGCGTCAGAAAACGGTCCACCATTACGCGTAAAAAGGTGATCGATCCAGTTACCAAATTGATCACTGCTTAATTTGGAAAAACCAAACATGTCTTTTAGTTCTTTGGTTTCACGTTCAACCCAATAAGCATCATAGGGTAGTTCGGCTTTTTTATCTTTTTTTAGTCGTTCTTCGTACGCTTTTTGTTCAGTGTAATAACTATCAATATCAACCGGTCGATACCCCCAGTAAAAAGGGATAATTGGCGAGTTACCTTTATGTTTTTCCTCACACGGTTTTAATGGCACCTTAATTATCTTGGGTTCTGTCCATTCTGTAAACATTTGCATTCTGGGCGAAAAATTTTCATGGTCGGTTTGCGTCCACTTCCATTTATTGGGTTTTAAATCGTTACGTCCTAAACGTTTGTTTAACCCCGCACAAATGCCTTTATCTAAATTAGGAAATGCTTCGCCTACATCGTTAACGCCGTGAATTAAAATAACAATACATGGCAATGGTGCAGGTACATCAACGACGTGGGTTTTCATGACATCAGTCGATTTTTCCGGTACTCCTATTACGCCTTCAACACAGGCAATGACATCATCATAGCTATTTTTATCCGTCATAAATTAACTCCTTGGGTAATCTTTTTACTATAATTGATTTATTTTTGTTATTGTTAATTTTGATTTTTTCACTATTTAATCCATGAGCTGATGTTCTATACCATTGATAAAATACGTAATGCCATTGAGTGGATTGTTTAAGACTATTGGTATTTTTATTGAGTTTTTTCAACCAATTTTTAAAAAGGGTTGTTTTAACATGATTGATTGATAAAACGCGAAAGGTGGTTAGTTTTAGGGGTAACCTGTTATGGTTAATGACAGACATGAATAAAATCGACAATTGCTTAAAATTAACAATGGTGAACAAATTGTGATTAAGCGACAAAACGTTGATTAAAAAATTTTGCTTGTTTATTGTCGATTTCCTTGTGTTCATTGTGCATTCCTTTGGTGTTCGATAGTGATAATTTTTTACCGAATTAGATAACTATCAGTATAAAAATTAGTCTAGTTAAAATACGTCTTTTTTTTCAACAATGCAACTTTTTTTTTGATTAAAATTATCGAGATAAGTGTTTAAACAAGGTGAGTAGCTTGTTAGCAATCAAGGCGATCACTAACAATATAAGGCATTTATGACTATGCGGTTATTGCATTTATAAACAACCCATATTGTGTTTTAAAAAAGGTTGCTAATGGTAAAACGTTATCCGTTAGATTGGTTTTTTTAGTCAATCAATTAAACATAATTCGTTTAAAACTTGTTACATGGGTGGTGGGGTGTGTTTGAGCAATTTGTTCTATACGGGCAATAATTTGTATGAGTTTGTCACTGTAGTTGGGATCGGTTGCGTATTTTGCTGCTTGTAATGCTTTGGCGGCGGTTCTTGCATCGGGTGCTTTGACCACCGCTTGGTAGCGAGGGCTTTGGGTTAATAGATTAATATAGTCGGTTAATGCATGTTGTTTACTGGTATAGACTTTGAAATTATCTTGAATTTTTATCATTCGGTCATTGATAAATTCTTGTGTTGTTAATCGAGTCGCATTACCTTGCCATGTTGGCGTGGCTTTGATACCAAAGTAGTTATGGCTTGATTGGTTATCTGCGGTTTTAATCAGTTTTTGTCCCCAACCGGTTTCTAATGCGGCTTGTGCAATGATAACTTCGTAAGGTATACCTGAACTTTTTGAAGCTTGTTGAGCAGGAACAATCCATTCTTTGACAAATGCGGTTACATGATCTTGATTTGCCTTATCGGCAGGTTTTAACGATGTGAGTTCAGATGCATTTATTTTTGATGCATTATCGATTTTATGGCTATGATAAAGCATTTGTCCTAATGCTTCGGGCGTGACTGTCGCTGATGCGTTGCTAAATAAAGATTGTGCAAGTTTAAGGTTAGGTTGTTGCGACGATTTTTGAGGTTGAATAGGAATAGTGCCCGATGACGATATATTTGATGACAAAGGTTTGCCATGCGTGAGTTGCTTGGTGATGATATTAGCAAGCCCCAACCCTTTACCCGCTGCTTGCTGAGCAATTTGCTGATCAAACATCGATGTAAAGAGTTGGGTTGCAGGTTGATTGAATAATCCACTGTCCGGCACTGCTTTACGCATTGATTGCATCATCATATTAATAAATAGCGTTTCAAATTGTTCGGCAACTTGTTTAATACTTTGATTAGTCCCTTTTGCCACATCGCGCTTTAATTGATTTAATCCATTTACATCATAGGCAAAACGGTGAACAGATTGATTAATCAGATTATTCATATTCTATTTTTTATATCTAAATGGTTTCTAACGAAGCATGTAAGCAACCGGCTTTTTTAAGTGCTTCAAGGATTGACATTAATTCGGTCGGATTGGCACCCAATAAGTTGAGCGATTTAATCACACTATTTAAATTCACCCCTGCAGTGACTTTTTGCAATGCACCACCTTGCTCTTCAACCGCAATTTGTGTTTCAGGTGTGACCGCTGTTTCCCCACCCGCTAAAGGTGTATTGGGTTGGTTAACTTTGAGTTTGTTATTGACGACAACCGATAAGTTACCATGCGCGACAGCGCAGTTATCCAGCTGGACTTTTTGATTCATGACCACAACCCCAGTACGAGTATTAATGACAACTTTGGCTGAGATCGGCGTAGCACCAATTTCAAGATTTTGTATTCGTGATAATAATTTAACCCGTTCTTGACTGGTAACAGGCATTTTGACTGTCACCGTCGTACCGTCCAGTGCCACAGCACTGTTTTTTTGTAATTTATTAATCGCTTCGGAGATTTTTAAGGCACGAGTAAAATCGAATTGATTCAGATGTAAGTGAATAATGTCTTGTTCATCTAATCGCATGGCTAATTCACGTTCAATCGTTGCACCATTTGGGATTGTCGCACCAGCTAATTGATTGACACTTACGCTACTTCCGCCACTACTTGCGCCCATGCCACCCAAAAATAGATTACCTTGAGCAATGGCATAAACTTGGTTATCTGCGCCTTTTAACGGCGTCATAATTAATGTGCCCCCTCGTAGACTTTTGGCATTACCAAGTGAAGATACCACGACATCTATTTGTTGTCCTACACGTGCATAAGAAGGTAATTTTGCCGTAACCATAACCGCAGCAACATTTTTAAGTTGCATATTGCTGCCTGTTGGAACAGTAATACCTAATTGAGACAACATATTGGTGATACTTTGAATCGTAAACGGTGTTTGTGAGGTTTGGTCGCCCGTTCCATCAAGTCCTACCACAATGCCATAACCCACTAATGCATTATCACGTACCCCTTGTATGGTGACTAGATCACGGATGCGTTCAGCGTAACTATAAGGTATCGCTAAAATCATCATTAAGATAAAACAGATAAGAGTAGGTATTTTTTTTATCATGCTAAAACTCGTTAAAACGGTGAAAGATTGAGAAATAAACGCTGTAGCCAACCCATTGTTTGTGCTTCATCGATGTAGCCATTTCCGACGTATTCAATACGGGCATCGGCTACTTGTGTTGAGATAACGGTATTATTGCCGCTAATTGTTCGAGGGTTAACTACACCTGAAAATCGTATAAATTCGGTTCCTTGATTAATCGCAATTTGTTTTTCACCAATGACTTTTAAATTGCCGTTTATCATGACATCTTGTACGGTGACAGTAATAGTACCACTAAAGGTATTTTTAGCGTTTGCTCCTCCAGAACCTTTAAAATCATTACCGCCAGACATGTCTGTTTCGACTTTTCCCCGTCCAACCAGTCCATCTAAAAAAGTGGGCACAGCTTTTACCCCTAAATTCAATGAACTGTTACGTCCGGCATTGATTGATGAGCTTTTGCTAGCGCTGACGTTTTCTTGTAACACGATAGTTAGCACATCACCAATATTGCGTGGACGGCGATCTTCAAACATGGGTTGATAACCAAAATTACTTGGTTGTGCTGCTTGATAGATAGAGCCGCTGGTGTTAACAATTTCTGGCATTTGCGGAACGATGCTTGTTTCGCCTTTGACTAATGGCTTTTTTGGTAATTGTGCGCAATTCACTAAGCACAGCGTAGCGATCACGATATACAGGGATTTTATCACGTTTATCATGGTATTAATTTATAACTGATTTAATCGTTGTAGCATCTGATCGGATGCTGAAATCGCTTTACTGTTAATTTCATAAGCACGTTGTACTTGAATCATATTTACCAGCTCTTCGGCAACATTGACATTCGATGTTTCGGTATAACCTTGGTATAGCAATCCTGCACCATTTAGCCCGGGGGTGTTTTCAGTTGGCGCACCAGAACTTTCGGTTTCTAAGTAAAGATTTTCTCCCATGCTTTCAAGCCCCGCATCATTAATAAAGGTGTGTAATGTCAGTTGACCTACTTGCACTTGCGAGGATTGATTAGCAAGGGTGGCATTGACAATACCATCACGCGCGACCGTCATTTTAATCGCATTTGCGGGAATATTAATGGTCGGTTGAATTTCATAACCGTTGGCGGTGACGAGTTGTCCATTTTGGTTAACTTGAAATGCGCCACTACGAGTATAAGCTTGAGTGCCGTCGGGTAATAGCACTTGGAAAAAGCCTTGTCCATTAATAGCAATATCACTGCTGTTGTCGGTTAATTCTAAATTACCTTGGCTGTGAATTCGTTCGGTAGCAACCGGTCTTACCCCTGTACCGATTTGCAAGCCTGACGGTAAGGTAGTTTGTTCTGAGGATTGTGCACCCGGTTGGCGAACAGTTTGATAGAGTAGATCTTCAAATACCGCTCTTTGCCGTTTAAAACCACTGGTACTGACATTGGCTAAATTGTTGGAAATAATATCCATATTCATTTGTTGTGCGGTTAAACCGGTTTTGGCAATCCAGAGTGATTTAATCATTGGTGATACTCCTAATTAAGTCAGTGATAATATTTGATTCGCTTTTTGGGCATTTTCATCAGCGGTTGTGATCCCTTTCATTTGCATTTCAAAATGGCGAGAGTGGCTGATTAAATCAACCATTGCGACAACGGGATTAACATTACTGCCTTCTAATACGCCCGACATCAATTTGGCATTGGGATTATCGGGTAATACGGCGCCACGGGCATTGCGTGTTTGTTCAGTCAATTGAAACAAGCCATTATCACCCCGAATTATTTCGTTGGGTTTAAGTTGGACTTTTTTAATTTTACCCACTTGGGCTATGGTGGTCGGTTTATCACCTGCGCCTAAAGCTGATAAAGTCCCGTCTGAACTGATACTGACTTTTGATTGTTGCGGAACGGTTAGTACACCGCCATCACCCATTAAAGGATATCCTTGCACACGCAATGTACCTTCTTCATCAATTTGGATCGCACCATTACGGGTATAAGCCTCACTACCATCGGCAAGTTGTACTGCTAACCAGTTATCTTCGGCTAAAGCAACATCTAATTCTCGACCAGTATAATTAAATGCCCCCATACTGGCATCAAATGTGGGAGTGGTTGCCGTGACCATTGTTCGGGTTGGCATAGTGCTGCCAACAATAGGCACCGCTTTCATTGCGGCTAATTGGGCACGAAACCCCGATGTTGAAACATTGGCTAGGTTATTACTGGTTATCGATTGCCGATGAAGTGTCTGACTTGCTGCCGACATGGCGGTATAAATAACGCGATCCATAATTTATTCCTCAATTAACGCAAGTTAACCAATGTGTTGAGTATCTGATCCTGCGTTTTTATGGTTTGCGAATTAGATTGATAATTGCGCTGGGCAACAATCATGTTGACTAATTCTTGACTCATATCCACATTGGATGATTCCACTGCACCGCTGGTTAATGCGCCCATCGTACCTGAGTTTGCAATACCTAATACTTCAGCGCCTGATTGGAGTGTTGAACGCCAATTGTTATTGCCTGCTGACTCTAGTCCGTTTACATTGGCAAAATCCGCCATCGCAATTTGACCTAACAACATGGTTTGTTGGTTAGAATAGATACCGTAAATCGATCCGTCATTATTGATGTTGTACCCGACTAAGTCACCCGGTGCATAACCATCAACGACAGGGGTTTTGATACTGCCTACTTCTTTGCCCATATTTTGTTGAGAGCTATTAGCCAGTGATAGTGTAAACGTGTTGTCAGCCGAGCCATTAATACCGTTAATATTTACGGTCATTTCTGGATCACTGATTAATTTACCGGATGAATCAAATTCCATTTGCCCCATTTTTTGTAATGTTGCATTCGGATCGCTGCTGTCAAGATAATGCACATCCCATTGATTGTCGGCTGTTTTGACATAAAACAGTTGTACATTACGTTGATTACCGAGCGAATCGTAAGTTGTCAGCGTTGTTGAGTAGTTGAACGTATCGGCATCAAGTGCATTGATGGGCTGTTTTTCAGGTACTGTACTATTTGAGTTTAAGTTAGTTTGTAATGATGCTTTTGTCGTGGCGGCAGCATTTAACATTTCTTGTGAAATTTTAAGCGGTCCCGGTGCTGCACCTTGTGCAATTTGTGGCGGTGTTCCTGTGGCTAAGTAGCCAGTGAGTTGCAAACCATCCGCCGAGATAATATTGCGCTCCGCATCTAATTGAAATTGACCATTACGGCTGTAATAAATTTGTCCACTACTATCCACTAAGCGAAAAAAACCATTGCCTGAAATAGCAACATCTAAACTATTGTTAGTGGCGGTTGTTGTTCCGTCACCAAAATTTTGCATGACGGCTGCAACTTTCACACCCATACCAACTTTTGATCCGGCATACATGTCGGCAAATGAGATACTCGCACTTTTAAAGCCAACGGTTGCAGAATTGGCAATATTATTACCAATGACGTCTAATTGTTTTGATGCAGCATTCATGCCGCTAATTGCTTGAGAAAATCCCATTTGAATTTTATCCCCTTTTAAAGAATTTGACGTACTTCGTCAATACTAATTGAACCAAGTATTCCTAAATCGAGTAATACTTTATTATTAACTTTACTGTTTATCACACCATAGACAACCGAATAGCCAAGTGACGTTGAAGATACTTTTTGTCCATCGTAACTGGCATTGACCGAAAAGGTATAACTGCCATCTGGGGCGGTGGTGCCATCGTTTAGCTGACCGTCCCAAGTGAAGGAGCTAACTCCAGCAGGAATCGAACCTAAATCGACTTCACGTACGACATTACCATTTTCATCTAAAATCGTAATGATGACTGAATCCGCATCGCGCATTAGCTCAAAACCAAATGGTGTGGTAATGGTTTCGGTTTCGTTATCACTACCTTCAAGCTCAGAGGTCGCCACTAAAATTTTATTGCCAGGTACCATTACCCCTTTACCAATCATGTTGCTGGCATTGACCGATAAGCTATCGTCAATTTGCCCAGATACCATACCAAGCGTAGTATTTAATCTTTCAATCCCCGCTAACGTGTTAATTTGAGCAAGTTGCGAGGTTAATTGACTATTATCCATTGGGTTGGTTGGATCTTGATTCTTCATCTGGGCAATCAGTAGCGTTAAAAAGTTATCTTGTAATTCTTTACTCGAATTTCCATCAGTTGTACTTTTTTGTTTGGTTTGAATGCCGTTTACACCTACCGATTCGGATACAGACACATTTGTTACACCCATCTATCACTCCTTACTATTGACCTAATGTCAGTGTTTTTAACATTAGGCTTTTGGCGGTATTAATGACTTCGACATTGGCTTGATAGCTGCGTGATGCAGATATGGTGTTGACCATTTCGGCAACAACATCGACATTGGGTTTTTGGATGTAACCTTTCTCATCGGCTAATGGATGATGTGGCTCATAAACTAAGTTCATGGGTGCCGGGTCTTCAATCACTTGGGCGACTTTAACGCCAGCAATACTATTTTGTTCACCGTTATTATCCACCTGAAAAATAACTTGTTTTGCTTGGTATGCTTTTCCTGAGGTGCTGGTGATGCTGTCAGCATTAGCTAAATTACTGGCGCTGACATTCATTCGCTGAGTTTGTGCCATTAAGGCCGAGCCAGAAATTGCAAAAATTGAAAAACTCATACTGATTATCCTTGCTGTAATACAGATATTACATTTTTAAATTGTTCACCTAAAAAAGTTAAATTGCTTTGATAGTGGATACTGTTATCCATAAATGCTGTGCGTTCTTGATCCATTTCGACTGTATTACCGTCAGCGGATGCTTGATAAGGAATACGATAAAGCATATTTACATTTGTCATAGCAGGTGCATTGATCTGTATATGTTGATTCGACGTTACATTAAGTTGTAGGTGATGGCGATTATTCTGATGAGTTAGTGCTTTTTTTAATTCGGCATTAAAATCAATATCACGAGCCTGATAATTCGGTGTATCACTATTAGCAATATTTGATGCTAAGATAGTTTGTCTTTTTTCACGTACATTTAATGCTTGTTGATGAAAATTAATAAAGGTGTCTAATTTATTCAGCATAAAATCGTCTCACTTTGTTTGATATTTAAAATTTTATGTGAATCAAAAAAAATTCATCGTATAAATAACAACAAAAATTGTCTTTATTTCAACATTCAATAAAATTGTTCATACAGTAAAATCGGCTTACAAATAATTTTAAAACAAGCAAATATGATTAAGGTTTTTAGATTAATACAGCTTATTTCACTATTATTGGTGACCAATATGGCGATGGCTGATTCATTTGAAAGAGCGGTGAATGATTTAGTTTCAAAACATATAACGGTTCCTGTCGATAATATTTCAATATCTTATATTTCGCCTAAACCGCAGTTAATGTGTGATGAGCCCAAAATTACGCTACTGAATAATAAAAAACAGTGGGGTACGATGACCATTGGCGTTAAATGTGGTAATAAAACTCAGTATTTGCAAATAAAAGTCAGTGCTGAGGGACGTTATTTTGTCGCAGATAAACCTATCAGTGCAGGAACTATCATTACTGATGCATTGATACGGTCAAAGTTGGGACGACTTGATCTTCTAGCCAATTCGGTAATTTTAAATAAGCAGCACATTATTAATCATATTGCTTTACGTAACATCGATCTTGATGAGCCAATTCGAACTTCAATGCTACAACAAAATTGGCACATTAAGGCCGGTCAAATGGTGAAAGTGTTGATTAATGGAGAGGGGTATGTGATTGCGACAAAAGGTAAATCTCTTAATAACGGTGCCTTAGATGATCATATTAGTGTAAAACTTAATTCTGGCAATATTGTTGAAGGTATTGTTACGCAAGCGGGTGTGACAATTTTCGATAAATAAAATTAATGATTTTTTTATTTTTGCCGATAATTAGACTAAACAAATCATTAAATTTTTGATCAAAGGTATTTTATGAGTATAGACGCGACTAAATCGGTAACGACAATAGCAGGATTACTTAATCGTGATGTTATCAATGAGCAACCAAAAAGCCCACGATCATCTGAGCAGACAAAAAATAGCCTGACCAGCAGTGCTAATGTGACATTAAGTCAAAATACTTTATCGCTTTTACAGTCTACGCATAATGATATTGACATGGAAAAAGTTGAAAGTATAAAACAGGCTATTACTGAAGGTAAATTAGTGATAAACACCACAAAAATAGCTGATGAACTTATCAAACAGATGATTGAAAATATTGAATAGTAAGTAAAGTTTGAAAGGAAATAAAAATGTTAGAATTAAATGACATCTTAAATAAAATAACCGTCATGTTACAAACACTTTCAGACATTTTGCAGACCGAGCAACAAGTGCTTATTGAAAACAGTTCTATCAATCAACTTAATGAAATCATTAATAAAAAGAGTCAATTACTTATCGAATTAAAATTATTAGATGAAAAACGAATTAATACCAGTAAACAACTCAATTTATCTTCCCCCTATAGTGAAAATCCAGAACTGGCAGAGCAATGGCAATCCATTACAACTACTACGCGGTTATTAGCGAATATCAATCGTGATAATGGTTTGATTATTCAAAATCGTATGCATCGTACTCAGCAAACTATCGATCATTTAAAAAGTATTCATAATCCGGTTGTTTATACCAATAATGGTTATCAACAAACCGAAACAATCTCATCAAAACGAGCAAAAGTTTAATGATGATTGCGGTGTGTTCACTGCAAACGCGTTAAATACACCTTAATTTGTCGTTTAATCAAGCCAATAACTTTAGTGTGTTAAGTTCATACTGTGACTATTTTATTTCTATTTAGACAGTTAGATACTATTAACCCCCATCATGGCTAATGAAAGTGATGTAGATAAAAGCGAACGCCCCACCGATAGCAAACTTAAAAAAGCTAAAGAGAAGGGACAGATACCCCGTTCACGAGAATTGACTTCCGTCATTATTTTGTTGGTGGGCATTATGCTATTTTGGTTAATGGGTTCTACATTAGTCCAAAAGTTAATCATCATGATAAAAACAGCGATGCAAGTCTCTTTTCGTGTAAATGATGAATCTCGTATTCTGACAAATTTGATTGAGTTGATGACCGCAGGCTTTTGGGCTATTGTTCCTCTGTTTTTTGCATTGGTTATCTTTGCTATTGTGGCGCCGCTTTGTGTGGGTGGTTTGTTATTTAGTTGGCAATCAATTAAACCCAATTTTAAAAAGTTGAATCCGATTTCTGGTTTTGGTCGGATGTTTAGTCGACGAATTTTAGCGGAATTATTTAAAAGTATGCTAAAAGTCATATTAATTACCCTAGCTGCTTCATTGTTATTATTAGACTTGTTTCCAAACCTGCTTTCTCTTCCCAAAATGTACCTAAATAGCGCATTAACTAAAGCGATAGATCTTATTTTAATTTGTGGGTTATTTATGGTGTTGTCACTTATTCCTATGGTTGGCTTTGATATCTTTTATCAGATTTGGAGTAATTTAAAAAAACTGATGATGTCAAAACAGGAAATTAAAGATGAGTTTAAAGAGCAAGAGGGAAATCCTCAAATAAAAGGCCGTATTCGGCAGATGCAGCAAGCCATGGCAAGGCGTCGCATGATGAAAGATGTCGCTAAAGCAAATGTCATTGTAACCAACCCGACGCATTATGCGGTTGCTTTACATTATGATGAAAAAACCATGATCGCCCCTAAGGTATTGGCAAAAGGAACGAATTTGGTTGCTTTAAGAATTAAGGAGATTGGCAATCAACATCATATTCCACAATTAGAAGCGCCACCACTAGCTAGGGCTTTGTATCGTTATGGCGAAATTGGCGAGACCATTCCAACCGAATTATATACAGCTGTTGCGCAAATTCTTGCTTGGGTTTATCAATTAAAACGGTGGCATAAATATGGCGGTGATAAACCGATGACACCTAACAATTTGCCAGTACCTGAATCATTAGCAGAAAATCAACCAAGGCGGTAATTAATCACATGATTAAAAATAAAATAGTTTCGTTTTTATCAACCAATGGGCTTAAAAAAGGGCATTATCAGATTTTAGCAGGTCCACTGCTGATTTTATTGATTCTTTCAATGATGGTATTACCTTTACCTGCATTTATGTTAGACCTGTTTTTTACCTTCAATATTGCGTTATCAATCATTATTTTGATTGTGGCATTGTTTACTAAGCGTGTACTTGATTTTGCGGCTTTTCCAACTGTGTTACTGTTTGCGACTTTATTACGCTTGTCATTAAATGTTGCCTCAACGCGGGTTGTTCTGTTAAAAGGCCATACTGGCAGTAATGCCGCAGGTCGGGTGATTGAAGCCTTTGGTCATTTTCTGGTAGGTGGTAATTTTGCGATAGGTATTGTAGTTTTTATCATTTTGGTGATTATTAATTTTATGGTTATCACCAAAGGGGCCGGGCGAATAGCCGAAGTCGGGGCTCGCTTTGCGTTAGATGGTATGCCCGGTAAGCAAATGGCTATTGATGCGGATCTTAATGCTGGATTAATTGGTGAAGACGAAGCCAAAGCACGCCGAGCCGAAGTCACCCAAGAAGCCGATTTTTATGGTTCAATGGACGGGGCAAGTAAATTTGTTCGGGGTGATGCCATTGCTGGCTTATTGATAATGGCAATTACCATTATCGGCGGGCTGTTAGTTGGGGTCGTACAACATGGTATGGCACTAGCGGATGCGGGGCAAACGTATGTATTATTAACTATTGGTGATGGTCTGGTTGCTCAAATCCCTTCTTTAATTATTTCAACGGCTGCTGGCGTGATCGTGACAAGAGTCACATCACAAGAAAACATCAGTGAACAGATGCTAAACCAGTTGTTTAAAAATCCACAAGTATTAATCTTGACTGCGGTTGTCATTGGATTATTGGGTTTGATTCCGGGTATGCCAAATCTGGTGTTTTTACTGTTTACTGCAATATTAATTTTGCTTTCTTGGTGGATTAACAAGCAGAAAAAAAATGATACGACTGCCAGCACTAAGCAAGTTGATACGCAAGCGACGACACCCAGTAATATTGAAGCATCTTGGTCGGATGTCAGTATTGAAGATATTTTAGCAATGGAAGTGGGGTATGGGTTAATTCCTATGGTAGATCAGACTCAGAATGGTGAATTATTGGGTCGGATACGCAGTTTACGGAAAAAGTTTGCTCAAACGTTTGGTTTTTTGCCACCTCAAGTTCATATTCGAGATAATTTATCTCTTGCCCCTTATCAATATAAGTTGTTTATAAAAGGGGGGGAAATAGGGAAAGGTGAAATCGTAAATAACAAATGGTTAGCGATTAATCCGGGTAATGTGGCAGAAACCATTGACGGAATAGCCACTACCGAGCCTGCTTTTGGTTTGCCTGCGGTATGGATAGATGCTAGCAATAAAGAAAATGCTCAAATCTTAGGTTATACCGTTGTTGATACCAGCACCATGATTGCGACGCATTTTAATCATTTGTTACAACAGTTCGCCAGTGATTTATTAGGACGAGTGGAAACACAAGAGTTACTGGATCATGTTAAACAAGATATTCCAAAATTGGTGGAGGATTTTATACCGGGCGTTATTACGTTAACGACTTTTCATAAAATACTCCAAAATTTAATTGCCGAAAAAGTGTCAATACGTGATATGCGCACAATTATCGAAACCATAAGTGAACATGCACCAAATCAAAACGATGCTTATCAATTACTTAGCTTAGTGCGAATAGCATTAGGAAGAGTGATAACACAACAATGGTTTCCGGGCAATGGAGCAATTAATGTCATTGGTTTAAATGTGAATTTGGAGCGATTGTTGTTACAAGCACTCCAAAATACCAGTAATGTTGAGCCGGGATTAGCGGATCATATTATTCAACAAGTTAAGCAGGCTTTAAATCAGCAAGATGCCATTGGTGCACCGCCTGTACTTTTGGTTAACCACACATTAAGACCGATGCTTTCACAATTTTTAAGACCCCATTTTCCACAGCTTGTGGTATTGTCAAACTTAGAAATCACGGATAATCGAGAAATCAAAATGACTTGTCAAATTGGTGTAGAATAGTACCAGTAATTTGATTAATCACGCTTAAATTGAAAATTCAGCAATAAAAAGCGCTATCATATAGTGAACAGGCATTAGCTGTTCACTATATAAAATAGATTTTTATCTTATTCTGTCACTACTGTAAAACGTTGTTTAATGTGTTTGGCATTTTCTGCTTCATCAACCATGGCTATGGCATAATCAGCATAGCTAATTTGGCTTTTTCCTTGAGTGTTGAATAAGACCTGTTCACCGCCTGCTTTGTAGTGACCTGTTCTTGCGCCATCGGCAATGAACTCAATAGCTGGGCTTAAGTAAGTCCAGTTCACATCCTGACATTTTTTTAATTCATCGAGCGCTTTAGCCATATTATTAGCTAATGGTTTAAACTCTTCTGGAAATTCCGGTGTATCAACTAAACGAACAGTATGTTCAGGATTGACATATAAACTACCTGCACCACCAACAACTAATAAACGGTTAGGTTTACCGCTTAAAATATCGGTTAAATGTTTTAAACTAGTTTGATGTTGAGGAAGTGATTCAAGGCTCCATGTTGCAAATGCATCGACAATAACATCAAAAGGTTTCAAATCTTCATAAGTCAGATCAAACAGATCTTTAACTAAGATTTTTGCATTAGGATTAACATGAGAATTTGGATTACGGACAATTGCCGTCACATCATGCCCACGTGCAATTGCTTCTTTAACTATCAGACTGCCAGATTTACCACTTGCACCAATAACAGCTATTTTCATCTTTTTACTCCTTTATTCTTTTCAATTTAATAATATTGTTGGATTCTGGTTTTAGGTTATGTTAAGAAAAATCTTTAAGTAATGAATGTTTTTAGATTAATATTCTAAGTATCTATTGTAAAGTAGGTACTAAACAGTAATATAGTTACCAAATTAATACTATAATTGAATTTAAAGGATTTTTAATATGTCTCTCAATGAAAATTTACCCCCTTGTCCAGTCGAAACTACGCTTATGTTAATGGGCGATAAATGGAAAGTCTTAATTGTTCGTGATTTATTAACAGGTACAAAACGCTTTGGAGAATTAAAAAAATCCTTAGACGGAATATCGCAAAAAGTGTTAACCCAGCACCTACGTGCCATGGAAAAAAACGGATTAATTCATCGCAAAGTCTATGCCCAAGTACCACCGAAAGTGGAATATACTTTAACCGATGTTGGACAAAGTTTAAAACAAGTGCATGACGCCATGTTAGAGTGGGGAAGTGCTTATAAGTTAAGGCAGTGTGTTAAGAAATAGGTTTTTAACATGAATAAAAAGCTATTTTTTGTCAATTATATTTAATGATATTAATGGTTATTTAAGTATTTTTTTTGAAAATTTGACCTGTATCACATATTTAATTAGATTTGTTCACTTTTTTATCTTGTTTTAAGTTAAACTTCGTTTCTAAAATTTATCTTTACAATAGATTATCTACTTTTGAAAGGAAAAATATTGGAAGCAATAAAAACATATTGGTTTTTAAGCGCTAAGTTTAATGGTGGTGAAGACCAAACAGAACGTTTTGTTAGATTAGGTATTTGGGAAAATGGTTACGATAATAAATACTTAAATACCGTACGTACCATTTCAGTTGGTGATCGAGTTGCGATTAAATCCACTTATAACTTAAAAAAGAATTTACCTTTTGATAATAAAGGTCAAGCTGTTTCGGTCATGGAGATTAAAGCAACCGGCATTGTGACAAAAAATTATGGTGATGGAAAGTTATTAAAAGTTAATTGGCAAAAAGGGAATCTAAATAAAAAATGGTTTTTCTATACCAATATAGCCACTATTTGGAGTGTTAAAGATGATGAATGGTTATCAAAACAATTAATCAATTTTACTTTCTATAATGAACCACAGGATATTGACTATTTTCGGAATGCGCCTTATTGGCGATCACGTTATGGTGATGTTGCCAATCGTACCCAATTGTTCAGTTGGGTACGTTTTTATGAAGCTATTGCAGATAATTTATTAATTTATCTAGACAAAAGCAAACGTTCAATATTAATGGAATTTGTCAATCAGCTGGCCACCGAGTTTAAGCTTTCTTATTTACTCGATAAAGGTTTACAGGATATTTGTCCATTTACTGCATTAGGAACATTTAATCGACATATTAAAGAAACGACAAGAATAGAAATTGCAAAAAAGTGGGCTGAATTTCTTAATATTGAAGAATCCGTCCCTAACTCTTTTGAGGGCATACCATTACTTAATAATCAATTGTCTTGGTTTTTTACCAACTCTGAAAATCAACAACAAGAGATTGATAATTTGTGGGAATTTTATGCTACTGCACTGAAGTTTTCTAATGCTGATGAAAACTATCGAGATGAGTTTGAACAAAAATTTGACTTGATCATGTCGCAGTCATATTTTCCATGGCAATTAACAAGTGGTTTATTTTGGATTCGTCCTCACGCCTATGTCGTATTGGATAAGGCTTCAAAAACTTATCTTACTGATGAATTGGAGTTGATAAAAGATGATCGATTATCTAAAGAGCATTTTAATGGTAATGTTTACCTAAAATTGCTCGATGATTTAGCAATGAGATTTAACGAAGATTACTTTCCTATTCACTCTTTTCCTGAGCTTTATTTCACTGCACTACGTAAATATGAAAATCGCACATTAATTAATGAAAATTTAGCATCTAATAATCAATGGCAAATTATATTATTACAATTCATCCAAGAGCTTTGCCAAGATAACGGAAGTAATGTTTTTAATTGTAAAGAGTTGCTGGATAAATACGGACAACAACTTGAGGAGGAATTTCCAAATAATAGAGTTACAAGTAACTTGTTAACTTACACTTTACAACGAATGAAAGATAAAAAATTTTTTCAGTTTTTGGGGAATGGTAAATATCGGTTACTTAATCATAATATTGATGGAAAAAGAGGAGAAATCATGGAAAATGAACCAGATATTGATGCACCATTAATTGATGATCCATTATTTGTTAGGCATCCTTATACATTAAAAAATTTAATTCAAGAAGACTGTTTTATCGATAAACAGCAATTGCAACAAATGATATCCAGTATAACAAAAAAGAAAAATATCATTTTACAAGGCCCGCCTGGTACAGGTAAAACTTGGTTAGCTAAAAGGTTAGCTAATATTATTATTGGTTATAAAGATTCAAATAATATTCGAGCAATTCAATTTCATCCTAATCTATCTTATGAAGATTTTATTCGTGGTTTTCGCCCTACCAGTGAAGGTAAGTTAGCGCTGATCGATGGTCCATTTTTGGAGATAATTCATCAAGCCAGAAATGATCCTCAATCTAAATATGTTATGGTTATTGAAGAAATTAATCGAGGTAATCCGGCACAGATTTTTGGTGAAATGCTAACGCTGCTTGAAGCTGATAAGCGAATACCGAGTGAAGCATTAGAATTGACCTATCGCCGTGAACAAGAAAACGGAATATATATTCCCGATAACTTATATGTCATTGGTACGATGAATATAGCGGATCGATCTTTAGCATTAGTCGATTTTGCATTACGTCGACGTTTTGCGTTTTTTACTTTAGATCCTAATTTTTCAGAAAAATGGTTACGCTATATGATTAAAAAAACAGGGCTCAATAGTAAGCTTTTAGAAGAAATAAGAGAAAGAATGAATGAATTAAATGAATTCATTGCTCAAGATAGAATGTTAGGAAGTGCTTTTGCTATTGGTCATAGTTATTTAACTCATCATAGAGCTATACCGAAAAGTGAAGGTTTAGTTTGGTATCAAAATATTATTGATACAGAAATTAAACCTTTATTGGAAGAGTATTGGTTTGATGAAAAAGATAAACTTAACAAAGCAATGAAACTTATTAAGATTGCATATAAATAATTTCAATGAATACTGAATCGACAACAAGACAAAATACCACATTAAATAAAATACCTATTAAAAACATATGGTTACTTTTATTGTATGCATCAGATTATTATAAAGAGCTTGATAAACAGCAGCGAATAAATTTTGAAGAAAATCCTGAAAAAATTGTTGAGCTGGCTGCTGAGATTTATTGCAAGGCAGTACACAAAGGATTGCGTTATTCATTATCTAACAGTTATCAACCTAAAAAGCAAGTTTTAACACGTGTTAGAGGGAAAATTGATTATTTAATAACCGCACGTAAATTATTACTTGAAAAAGGTAAAATCCATTGTCGATATGATGGATTAACAAATAATACACCCAAAAATCAATATATTCATGGTGCTGCTCATGTTTTATTAAGGCAATTAAATAATGATAAATTGATTAAGCAATGCAAACAAATAACCAATCGTTTTAAAGAGTTAAAAATCGGTAAATCTAACTATTACAACCCTGTTATCGATCAGTTCAATCGATCAAATCCTCATGATAATCTATTAGTTTCGGTGGCTAAATTGGTTCATAGTTTATCTATTCCAACAGAATTATTCGGTAAAGAAACACTTAATACGTTGGAGAAAACTGATCAGTGGTTAAGAGCATTATTTGAGAAAGCGGTAATTGGTTTTTATCGGGTTAATCTCGATCCAAATGAATGGCAAATCGAGTCGGGAAAAAGGTTTAAATGGCAATGTACCCAATCGACGGACAACATTGGACAGTTTATGCCAGAAATGATCACCGATTTAATTATAGAAAATAACAAAACTCATTCTCGCTTAATTGTGGATACTAAATGTACCTCAATTTTTAATCATAACAAATTTTCTTTTAAGACAGATCATTTGTACCAACTTTATGCTTATGTAAGAAGTCAAGAAAGAAGTGATGACCGATTATCCTATTCTGCATCAGGTATGCTGTTATATCCAACAACAAATCAATCGATTAATGAATATACTACCATTCAAAATCATCAGCTATTTTTTTGTACGATTGATTTAAGTCAAGCAAACATGAGAATTAAAGAGTGTTTGCTATCTTTATTGGCTCAAAGTACATAAGCAATCTGCATCAAGATTCGACACCATTAGAATGAATTGATGCATTCAATCGAAAAGTTTATAACCAAGTACCACCTAATATGAAATTCACACATTACCAATGTTGCTCAGTGTTTAAGACAAGTGCATAACATAATATAAATAAATTAATAGGATAATATTCATTAAGCAAAAAATTAAGGCTCATTAGCCTCAACTTTAGAACAAATAAAATAAAAATCATTCGGTTTTGAGTCATTATCCTGACCAATAATTATAGTATCAGGGTAAAGTTTATTGTCCGTAATAGGGGTAATATCTTTTCGGTATATGTCTGTATCATTCAAAGGAATGGGTTCTTCACAGCTACGCAATATAGTGTTAGCACCAATCAATTTAGCGAACTTGTGCATATCCCCTTTGGCTTTAGCATAAAAAGATGTGACAAAATTATCGCTTTCATAACGAATCATATTCACCCATACATTCTTGATTTTGATAGGTTGCTTAAAATGGTATTCGATTCCAGTGATATTATCTTGTTGTTTGTTTTTTATGGTAATTTTTTGTTTTTCAAGTTCAGCAATGATTTTTTTATCTTCGATGGCAAAAGGCTTTGATTGACATAATAGAGCAGTTTTAAATTGTTCTTTAACGGTAGCTATTTTGGTGACATTACTTGATGCGTGTCCGGATAAACTGACAAAAAATAAGATATAACCTAACAGTAAATATAATTTTTTCATGTTTAATCGCTTGTCGTAAAGTGAGATATTGAGTTAAACAGTACTACTAATGACCTGTTAAATTTTAACCTGATTCTACCATTAGACATTAATTTAGGTATACCAATATTTCATGATTTTTAATATCATCCAAACAGCTACCGTATCGCAATTTTGTTGAAACTATATTACTATAATTTTATTGATCTTTATTCAGCAAAATTATTATGAGCAAGTCATCGAGCCACTTAACCATTAAGGATATTGCCAAACTTAGCGGAGTAAGCAAATCAACGGTTTCAAGAGTAATTAACCATGACCCAATGGTGAAAGAAGCAACACGTAATAAAGTCAATGCCATTATTGAACAATATCAATTTACGCCGTCTAAATCTGCAAGAGCAATGCGAGGTTATGGTAATAAAGTGATTGGTATTATTGTTACTCGTCTTGAGTCGATGTCTGAAAATCAAGCTGTCAGTAGTATGCTGCCAATATTTTATCAACATGGCTATGATCCGATTATTATGGAAAGCCAATTTAATGTTGAAAAGGTTGAAGAACATTTAGCCATGTTGAAAGATAAGCAGGCTGACGGTGTCGTGGTTTTTGCCTTTACAGGATTGGATAAGGGAGTATTGTCTTTCTGGCAAAATAAGAGTGTGGTTATTGCTCGTTCATTCCCTAATCATATGTGTGTTTGTTACGATGATATCGGTGCAGTAACTCACTTACTTGAGCATTTATATCATCAACAAAAACAGCGTAATATTGCTTTTATTGGTATTGAACAACAAGACCAAACTACCGGTGCGCTACGTTATCAAGCTTATCTGGATTTTTGTCAGCTTCATCAAATCACCCCTAATGCTTGTTTAGGAAACTTAAGTTACCTGTCAGGCTATCATCTTGCTCAAACAGTCATTAAATCATCACCTTCTGCTATTGTTTGTGCGACTGAAACGCTTGCGTTAGGTTTGCATAAATATCTTCATGAAAAGCAACTTAATAATACCATTGTTGCGAGTATCGGACAGAGTGAATTGCTCCGTTTTCTTTTTCCACAAACGTTATCTGTGGAGTTAGGTTTTGATAAAGCTGGAACTTATACCGCTCATGAATTACTCCGAATGTTAACCGATGAAGTTGAACTCAAAACGGTGACTATCCCTTGCCAACTGGCTGTTAATAAATAGCGATAACAATTTAAAATTATTATAGTTTTTATTATTTATGTGAGATCAATCACAAATAGGGAACGTTCCCATTTATTGTTTGTCTTTTTCAATCTATGCTAAATCCTAATTCAAACATAGCCAATGTATTAATAGCTAATTCAGCTAAATATCTATGATAGGGAGACTTGGAGATGGCTAAAGATCCTAATATCGCCTCAGAATCGATAACCGCATTAATTGATTGTGTGGGTGGAAAAGAAAATATTGCGAGTGTTACTCACTGTTTAACACGATTAAGATTTGCACTGTCTGATCCCAAATTAGCCAATATAAAAGCCATAGAGGGATTACCTTTTGTAAAAGGGTGTTTTAATAATGCTGGGCAGTTTCAAGTTATTATTGGAACGGATGTTGATAGTTATTACAAATTATTGATTGATCGATTAAATATTGATGAAGCGACTAAAGAGCAAACAAAAGCCTCAGCTAAAAAAAATATGTCATGGTTTGAACGCTTAATTTCAAATTTAGCTGAAATTTTTGTGCCATTATTACCCGCACTGATTGCGGGGGGATTATTACTCGGCTTACGTAACGTGATTGGTGACATGCCAACTATAAATGATAAACCACTTACTGACACTTATACTTGGTTGGTACCTATTCATAGTTTTCTTTGGTTACCTTGTGAAGCGATTTTCAACTTTCTACCAGTAGCCATATGCTGGTCTACAGTCAAAAAAATGGGCGGTTCCCCTGTGTTAGGGATTGTTTTAGGGATAACATTGGTTTCCCCACAACTGATGACTGCTTATGATCTAGGGAAAAAGATTCCCGAAGTGTGGGATTTTGGTTGGTTTACGATTCAAAAAGTCGGCTATCAAGCACAAGTGATTCCATCTATTTTTGCCGGTTTAGCGTTAGGATGGATTGAAACTCGATTACGTAGAATTGTCCCTAATTACCTAACTTTAGTGATTGTACCAATTGTATCAATACTATTAGCCGTCGTCCTTGCACATTTTCTTTTAGGACCAATCGGACGAATGTTGGGCAATGGTATTGCTTATGTGGTTAAATACCTAATGACGGGTGATTATGCCTTCATTGGTTCGGCTATTTTTGGATTCTTCTATGCACCTTTGGTTATTACAGGAATTCATCATACTACATTAGCTATCGATATGCAGATGACACATAGTATGGGTGGTACACCGATTTGGCCAATTATTGCCTTATCCAATATTGCTCAAGCTTCAGCCGTTGTTGGCATCATTCTAATCAGTAAAAAACATAATGAGCGTGAAGTTTCCATACCGGCTGCGATATCAGGTTACCTAGGTGTAACTGAGCCAGCTATGTACGGTATCAACTTACGCTATAAATTCCCAATGTTCTGCGCCATGATTGGAGCGGCGAGTGCTGGGTTAATCTGTGGTTTACATGGTGTATTATCTAATGGTATAGGTGTGGGTGGATTACCTGGTATTTTATCCATTAAACCGATTTATTGGGGAATTTATGCATTAGCTATGATTGTGGCAATTGTCGTACCTATTGTTTTAACATCAGTTGTTTATAAAATAAAATTGAAAAAAGGTACGTTAGATATTCGCTAAACACGATTCAATAACCGTTAACCGTTCAATTATGGAACGGTTAATTTATGACAGATGAATAATTAAGAGCAAACAATGAATACGAACGAAATCCCTTGGTGGCAAAATGGTACTATTTATCAAATCTATCCCAAAAGTTTTCAAGCCAGTGGTACTGGTTCAACGGGAGATTTATTAGGCATTATAAGCCGATTGGATTATCTTAAAAATCTGGGCATTAGTGCGATTTGGTTAACGCCAATTTATCCCTCTCCGCAAGTTGATAATGGTTATGATGTATCGGATTATTATGATATTGATCCGGCTTATGGCACGATGGACGACTTTGAATTATTGGTTAAGCAAGCGCATGAACGTGATATCCGTATTATGATGGATATGGTATTTAACCATACTTCAACAGAGCATCCATGGTTTAAATCTGCCTTAGATAAAACCAGTCCTTTTCGATCGTTTTATATTTGGAAAGATGCCAAAGCTGACGGCTCAGAACCCAACAATTGGCGGTCAAAATTTGGCGGTAACGCTTGGCAGTGGCATGAGCAATCAGGACAATACTATTTACACCTGTTCGCAAAACAGCAAGCCGATCTCAATTGGGAAAATCCAACCGTACGCCAAGAGATTAAAAATGTGTGTCAATTTTGGGCGGATAAAGGCGTCGATGCATTAAGGCTGGATGTGATTAATTTGGTCTCTAAACAGCAAGACTTTCCGGATGATGTCCAAGGGGACGGTCGAAAATATTATACAGACGGCCCCAAAATACACGAATTTTTGCAAGAGATAAGCCGAGATGTTTTCCTACCTAATGGTTTAAAAACAGTGGGCGAAATGTCATCCACTACATTAGAAAACTGTCAAAAATATGCCGCATTGGATGGTAAAGAGTTGACAATGACGTTTAATTTTCATCATTTAAAAATTGATTATCCAAATGGGGAAAAATGGACGCTGGCTAAGCCCGATTTACTTGAACTCAAAAAAATACTTGGCTATTGGCAAAAGGGTATGCACGGTAAGGCGTGGAATGCAATTTTCTGGTGTAATCACGATCAACCTCGTATTGTGTCACGTTTAGGTAATGAAGATCAATATCACAGCGAATCAGCTAAAATGCTGGCGATGATTCTTTATGGACTACAAGGCACACCGTACCTTTATCAAGGTGAAGAGATCGGGATGACAAATCCCCATTTTACTCATATTTCGCAATATAAAGATGTGGAAAGTCTTAACATCTACCAAGAAAAAATTGCCGAAGGTATGTCAGAGTCTGACATGTTAGCGATTCTTGCCAGTAAGTCACGCGACAATAGCCGAACGCCAATGCAATGGGATCATACTGCCAATGCCGGATTTAGCCAAGGTAAACCTTGGATTGAGGTGGCAAATAATTATTCAAAAATCAATGTTAAGGCAGCGCTTGACGATCCCAATTCAATCTTCTATTGCTATCAAACCTTAATCAAATTACGCAAAATGTATCCGATCTTTATTTTCGGTGACTATCAAGATCTAACGCCTGATGTTGCTAATTGTTGGTGCTATGCCAGACATTGGAATAATCAAACGTTACTCGTGATAGCCAATCTGACCGAAAATACGGTTAAATGGCAATTACCTAATGGGTTTGAAAATCGTCATTGGCAAAGATTGCTAGGTAATTATGAAAACCAAACTATATTAAAGCCAGAAATGGTGTTACAACCTTATGAGGCTATGTATTGGTTGCATATAAATAGTTAAACGGTTGTATCAGGTTACAAGGATATACACTAAATCATTTTGTTCTATTGAATTAAAAAATTGTTGAGCGAATAAGGTAGTAAGAAAATGCCAACACTTGTGTTGGTTTTTTGATTGAAACGCCATAATAAGTTGTTCATCGAAAGTTGTGGATAGTTCATATGGGTCATCAATTCCTTTATGTTAGTTAATCAATAGACATTCTAAATCACGTTAAATAATTGGTAATATGTGTAAATCTAACTTTCCTGTTATAAAAAACGGGTTATCAGAACGTCAACTATACTCACTTGAACAGTAATTAATTAGCATTAGTGATGAATATCAATATTGGGTTATCTTAAGATAAAGTATTATAGAAATTATGATAAATGACCTAATTAGTAAAGCTGTCTAGAAATAGAGTAATAATACATTCGTTTTATACTAAAAAAATATTTTTCAATCATATTCATTGGGATAATTTTGATTTTTAGAATTTGGTATTTAAAAATAATTATTATAAAATAATAAATTATAATTCCATTGAAAATAATAGATTTATCATCGTTAAAAAACATAGTAAAAATGAATACAAAAAGAAAACAAAATAAACCATTAAAAAAATCTTTTATGGATATTATATCAACAGCACTGACTTTTGGTGTTTTATTTTGGTCTCTTTTGTTATTAGTTTTTATTTTTCTAGCTGTTATAAATTTATTTATAGGTGTTGATGAATTATTATTTTCAATTCACGGTGTGTGGTTTTTTCCTGCTACTATTTTAGCATGGCTATGCATGACTCCAACTTTCCATATCACAAAGAAAAGCATTATTATTTTACGAAAAATTAGACCAAAAATTTATATTCCAATTTGCCAAGATCTTGAAGTTAAAATCATTAAGGTCGAATATTTCAAGTATCCACCTAAAGGGATACTATGGAAAAGGATAAGATGGATAGGGAAATGGCATCCTATATATATATTATTTATAACTTTTAAAAATAAAAAAGTAAAACTAAAAAAAAGCGTGATAAGTGGGGTATACACACATGACCAAATTGATTACTTTTTTAGTAATTTAAATTTGTCAGGTGTTCGCTATGAAGTCAAAAATTTACATATTCCTGTTTAGTAAAAATTTAGGGATTTATTTCTATATAACCTTAATGATTTGGATATTTCATTTTTATAATTTGAAACATTTTGGTAATTGATTTCTCTTTCCTCAATTGTATATATTCCATAATTTTTTATAGTGGTATCTATTATTATTTCTGTATCAAAAAAGAGTGAATGATTCAAAATAAACCTCTCGGATTGAATGGCTTGGGTGATAAATATGCTGTTTGAAAGAGTCGTGTTTGTTAAAAATAAACATCTATAATTTTATTGTTTAGAGATTAAGAAGAATTATCGTAATTTACTCGTTAGCTGATTGTTTTTTTTATTACTTACTATCGATTATATAACCACTCCCGCATTTTAACTAACCGAGCAATAATTTCATCTGAATCGGGCATTTCAGGTAAGGTTGTGGTTAGTGTTGCGGTTTCAATGTCATCAAATAATGATTTGGCCATATTCATAATTTCGTCATAGCTTAATTGACCATTTTTAATTGCGAGCAGTTCGTTTCGATTAGTGCGTTTATTGGTAATGGTGCCTTTGGTCATAATTTCATGAGCAACTTGTAATAAGCGAATGGTATGCATCATATTTTTAGCATCAAAATCATTACCATTTTCAATATTACTGCGATAACGCTGTTCATTACGTTTAGCAACCCATTGCCAGTAAGCCTTATAATCACGACAATGCGATGAAAAACCATCACGATTAAAACTTAAGTAAGCAATTACTGGGGTGTCGACTTTTATTGAAGACAAGCACAGCTCGGTCGAATCATCCTGTTGAATAATACCATGATAACCACAATCCCCTGATGCATCATAAAAAAGGGCATATAAATCTCGACTATGTGGAACATTCACCAAACCACATAAGTGTTGATCAAAACGCTTTTCATTTAACCAATTGGTGAGGGGATAAGCATGCTGACCTTGAATAATATAACAAAAATCAAGGACCGTTTTACGCTTCACCTCGACTGGATTATTAATCTTTTTATTCAATCCCTTGGCTTTTTTAATTTGTGACATGGCATAGTGAGCAAAGGTTTGTTTAGTTTGTTGGGATAAAAATAGATCAAGGGTTAACTGCTGCATAATTGGATGCTGATATAAAATACAGTCGGGTGCAGAAGCCAATACTTCTAAAATATTCGGGTTATTTTTAAGTAAAAGCTCTACAAAACGACCTAATTCATAATAGACGATATCATTGGTTTCATTACTAATTTGCGGAATATACTCGAGTCCATAAAATTTATCTTTAGGTAAATAAAACACCCCTTTGATATCTGTATCCGATGTTTCGGTAGCTAATCCGAACGAACGACTACCACTAATCACTTCAAACAAAATGAGATTTTGTGCTTTTAAATCATCAATTGTCATGTCGTGTTCCTTTCCTTATTTTAAGCTCATTAACGTTTGTATAAAAAAGCGATCTAATTTATCTGCCTTAAAATGCTGTTCAGTGATAGACTCAACTTCTGCACTGATATCAATCATGGATTGTTCAATGAACGATAAGATTTCTGGCGCAATAGTTATCGATGCTGATTCCACCATAGTTGCTTTTAATCTAATAATATCATTTATTTGCTGTCTTAAATTATCCGGTAATAGTGTTAATAATGGCATTATTGCCATAGGAGCGATTTGCCGTTTTTCTAAACACCATTTAGCACACAATAAAGGTCTTAACACATAAAACAATTTTTTAACACCAATCTCTTTGCCATCGATAGTTTGCAGCGAGCTTTTAGCAATACCTAAATAGTGATAGATGTTACCACGTGTATTAAAAAAGTCTGCACACAATTGCCATAATTGCTGAGCAATTGATTGATTTTGCTGATAAATAATTGGAGATTGCAACCACTCAAACGGCGTAGTATTGGATTTTCGGATTAACTGTAGGGTCTTTTTCAAATCCCAACCTTGTAAATCCAGTTCGTCGTCTATGGGAAAAGTAAAATGTGATTCAGGATTATCAATGGCTAAATATCTATCTAATGGATGAACATAAATAAAACGTACATCATAATCGCTATTTGGCGAAGGAAACCCCCACGCTCGACTGCCCGATTCGCAGGCATAAAGAATATGGATACGGTATTGTTGTTCTAATTCGGTAAGTTTTTGTTTTATTCGCTGTTCCATTTTTATTATTCCTTAACTTTTGACACAATTTAAGCATTTTACTCATTATCATTGATAACAAATTATTTAGAAATGAAAATTTATGATTAGAACCTTCAAATCTGAAAAAATTAACAAAAAATAAGCTTTAGCATTTTTTTATTAAATTTGTACATTTAATATAAAATCCCTACTAGCTATCAATGCATGATTTTTGATCCTAATGGCGATTACATGCGACAATATCGAGGACAAGCAGAAGCTTTTTATGATGATGGAGACATCCCTTTTTCAATAGAACAATTTATCAAATACCATGCGAAAGATGGTGATTATGTTTCTCAACGTGAAATCACATTAACACGAGAGCAAGCGCTGAATATTGAAAAAAGAATTATTAATGGTAATTATGCGACTTTTATTGGTTTTTATTGTGCGCGTGCCGTTTCATCTGTTTTAGATGAATATGGTCTACAAGAACTTTATTTGTTACCTGCCTCTTTGGAAAAAGCGGTAAAAAAGATTGAAGATAAAAAAGGACAAGCTAGTGAAAATAATTAATTTAGTCATTATCGTTTTATTTAATTTTATCGGTGCCTATCTAAGTTACCAATGGTGTTATTCAATAATTATAAGAAAACATCATCGTTTACCACCAGAATTATATTATTTGATATGTTATGGTTTGTGTTATTTCTGTTTTATTCTGATTTCAATCTTTCTTTTAAATAAAATAAAACGACCGATGGTTTTAGTGATTTTCGGCGTGCTAATTGGTATTATAATTCCCGCAATGCCGCCTATTGTCCAAATGTTAGTAATGGAAGATACTAATAAATTTGCTTTTAATCTAGATTTTATTATGGGGATGTTAGGTATCACATCAATGATAACCCTCAATTTTATAATATATCCGGCAATATTATTATGCTGTCATTATTTTATTGGTGGGATACAAAAAATATCAAGTAAGCTTGCTTTGAAGCAATAATTAATTGTCCGAACTAGTCAAAAAAACGCCCAACTATTTTAAACTGTTGGACTTATTAGATTGGATTGTTGATATTGAATTATCTGCTGTTATTTTAGGCGTTTTATAATAAAAATTAGTAAAATTAGAATCCAAACTAAAATGCTAAATGATTTTTATTGCAGTTTATGATGAACCTATCAGGCAAGCATAAAATAATCATCACAGGTATGACCAAGATTAATTAACTACTGCTAAGTCTAAGAAAAATATGCTATATTATTTTTTAATTGATTTTACAAGGTGATAAAATGGATACAAAACTAACCAAGCATGACAAACGATATATTGAAGGCACAGACGATGTCTACAGCATTATGCAACGTGTGTTATTGCGTGATAACCAAATCGACCAAGAAAAAGAACATCTTTGGATGATTGGCATGAATCAAGCTGGTTATATCCTGTATATCGAACTGATTGCGCTTGGCAGTTATAAATCGGTCGATGTTGAACCGATGAATGTATTTCGTGTTGCGGTAATGAAAAACGCCTCACGCGTGATATTAGTTCATAATCACCCGTCAGGATCGCTGACGCCGTCGGATGCCGATAAAGATATCACTGATCGCCTAATCCAAGTCGGCCGTATTTTGAATATCGACCTAATCGACCACCTAATTATCACCCCTAAATCCTATATCAGCTTCCGCAGTACTAAACTTATGGACGAGTTAGAACAAAGCCTAAAATACGTCCCGACTTATCAAGTGGTTGAACGCATCCGTAAGGAAGAAAAATTGATTGCTAAAGAGAAGTTGGCGGTAGCAAATGACAAAGTTAAAGTGGCTGAAGAAAAGGCGAAAATAGCAAAATTGGCGGAGAAAAAAGAAAGAGAACAAAAAGAACGATTGGTTCAAGCTTTAGCTCGAAAAGAAGTATCGGTTGAACAAATTGCAATCATCATGGAAATTGATACTAAAGAAGTTCAGAAGATTCTTAGAAAGAAAACGGTAAAAGCTCAAAAGTAATAAGTATCAAAAATGCGAACTTGCTCGTAAAATAATAAACTTATTATTGTTATGTATATAAACACAGTTATAATGTTTGGCACTTTTAGTAGTAAGGAATACATATATCATGAAATATGCTTATGAAGATATGAGTGATGAACAATTTGAAAGATTAGTTGTTATTATTTGCCAGCATATAATGGGTATTTCTACACAAGGATTTGCTAAGGGTCCTGATGGTGGGAGAGACGCTAAATTTATTGGTACTGCCGAATTATTTCCCAGTAGAAGTTCACCTTGGGTTGGAACAACAATTATTCAAGCCAAACATACTAATGGCTATAATCGTAATTGCTCTGAATCTGATTTTTATAATAAAGAAAAGAAAACTAACCCCAATACCGTAATTGGTGCTGAACTGCTTCGTATCAAAAAGTTAAAAGATAAAGGTGAGCTGGATAATTATGTCTTGTTTACTAATCGTCGTTTAACTGGTAATGCAGAGAGTGAAATATGTAAAACGATTTCAGACTATATTGAAGTCGATATAGCATCAGTAAAGATCATAGATATTAATCAGATAGAACTTTATCTTAAACGATATCCTGAAATAATGAGAATCGCTGATCTAGATCCTATCGATAGTCCGTTAATTGTTAGTCCTGACGATTTAGCAGAAGTTATCCAGGCATTTGCAAATCAAGCGCGAACTCTTGATAGAAGTTTGACCAATATCAATATTGAGCGAACCACTTACGCTAGAAAAAATCAGCTAAATAATATGACTGAGGCTTATGCTAATGAGCTTAAGCGGCGTTACTTAAAAGACGTTAATGAAATTGAATCTTTTCTATCTTTAGCTGAAAATACTGCACTACGTGAACGTTATGAGCTTGCAGCAGAAGAGTTTTGTTTAAATATTATTGCAAAAAGAAAAGATTATCAGACTTTTGATCACATAATGAATTACTTATCAAAGTTATTAGTTGATAGAGAGCCAATTTTGAGGCAAGCTAAACATAAACGATTAGTGAATGTCATGTTGTTTTTTATGTATTGGAGTTGTGATATAGGTGAGAATGAAGATGCTAAGACCCAATAAACATACTCACCCGGATAAGACCATTATTAACATGTCTTTTTTATTACTTTATTATATTAAGAAAAAGAGACTAGAAAAATATGATGGTTTATTAGAATATGCTAAAAAGTCGGTTGAAGGTGGTCAATTTTTATTTCTACCTGCACTTAATCTTCTTTTTTTATTAGGGTTAGTTGAGTATCATGCAAAAACTGACTCAATCGAATATGTGGGGATAAATGAAACTATCTAAATTATATTCAAATAAACCAGATTTATTTGAAACTATTATTTTTTCATCAGGTTTGAACGTAATTCAAGCTGAAATTCGCTTGCCTGAAAATAAGAAAAAAGATACCCATAATTTAGGTAAATCGACGTTAGGCAAATTACTTGATTTTTGTTTTTTATCTAAAAAAAAATCAGAATTTTTTTTATTTAAGCATAAACAAATATTTAAGCAATTTGTGTTTTTTTTAGAGTTGGAACTAGAAGATGGTTCTTACCTCACTATTCGTCGCTGTGTTACAGATGCAACACGTATCAGTATAAAGAAACACACCGATTCACACCAAGATTTTACGCAATTAGCACATTGGGATCATGAAAATGTGTCATTTGATAAAGCGAAAGAGATTTTAGACAGTATATTAAATTTTTATTTGATTAAACCATGGCAATATCGCAAAATTTTAGGTTATTTATTACGTTCTCAAGATGATTACCGTGATGTTTTTCAATTAAGAAAGTTTGCCTCTAAACATAAAGATTGGAAACCTTTTCTTGCTCATATTCTTGGTTTTAATTCTGATTTAATTGTAAAGCATTATGAACTGGAAGCTAAACTTAAAGATGCACAAGATAGAGAAACGATAGTAAAACAAGAGTTAGGTGGTTCAATTGAAGATATTAGTCGGATTGATGGGCTTTTATTATTAAAACAGCAGGATGTTAATGAGCGACAAAGACTGTTGGATAAGTTCGATTTTCACTCAGTGGATCAAGCAAAAACCAAAAAACTCATTGATGAATTAGATTTGCAAATAGCTACATTGAATAAAAATCGCTACTCATTGGATTTTAATCGAAAAAAGATAGAATTATCTTTACAAAAACAACAAATATTATTTGATCCTGATGAGGCTGAAAGCTTGTACAAAGAAGCCGGTATTCTTTTCCCAGAACAATTAAAAAAAGATTTTAATCAACTTATTCAGTTTAACCGCGCTATTACAGAAGAACGACATACATATTTAAAAGAAGAACTATCATCAATAAAAAAAGAGCTAACAAATATTAATCAAACTTTATTGCAATTAGGTGAAGAAAGAACACAGACTTTATCTTTTTTAGGTGAAACAGATATTTTTAATAAATATAAACAAATATCTAATGATTTAATTACCTTAAAAACTGATATTGCTTTTTTAGAAAGACAAAAAGAATTTATTCACAAATTGCAGGAGCTTAGGACTGAAATTAGATTATTAGATGAGCAATCTCAAAAAGTCAGAATTGATATGGAAAATGATTTAGAGATACAAAATACACAAGAAACAAGTTTATTTTCAGAAATTAGGTTGTATTTTAGTCGCATTGTTGAAGATGTTATTTCAAGAATGGCATTACTTAATGTCAAAATTAATCGAAAAGGCCATTTTGACTTTAGTGCTGATATTTTAGATGAAGCGGGTCGTTCAACAAGTGCTGATGATGGTCATACTTATAAAAAATTACTATGTGTAGCTTTTGATTTAGCTATATTACGTGCTCATCTTAAAGATAACTTTCCTCGTTTTGTTTATCACGATGGAATATTTGAATCGTTAGACGACAGAAAAAAGATAAATCTTCTTAACGTTATAAGACAATATTCTAATTTAGGTATTCAACAAATTATTACTGTAATTGATTCAGATATTCCTCTTGATACCGATATTTTCTTCGATAAAAATGAAATTGCATTGGTATTACATGATGAAGGGATAAAAGGACGATTATTTAAATTACCATCTTGGTAATTAAATTAATAAAAAAATAAAATCATGGATATGTGACTATCATTTAAAAGATAAAACTATTTTTTACACATAGGGGATACTGCCGATAAATTACAATCATAAATACTGAAAATTAATTATTAATATTTCAGTATTTATGATCAATATATTATTTATGAATGTCTACGTTAGTATAATCTGAGCCATTACAAAGATAAGTTGTCATTCGAATATCACTTTTATCTTTTTCAAAATAAAACGCCCGAAATTCTAGTTCATCAACCTTCAAATAACGAGCAGTATCATTAGGCACGTTTTTTATAATCTTATTATTGCATTTAAAATAATTTATTGTATCTGCTTTATATGTTTCAGAAATTAAGGTATTAGTAATATTATTTATATTGAAAATAATTAATAAGCAGGGTAATACAGCGCTTATTAAAACAACAAAGTAAGTTATACTTGGTAATCTATTTGAAAGCTTTTGGTTCTTTGCTAACTCAAACCCAATTATAGCAAAAATCTGTAATAAACTACTTCCGATTAAAATAAAGTTAAGCCAATATAATCCTTTTGTTATAGTTGATAGTTGTTCTGGATAAACAGATATCATATCAGTGACAAATGTTCTCCCTTGATTTTCCCCCATGAAATCAAGCACTATATAGATAAGAGCTAATAAAGCAGCACCTATAATTTTTTCTAACTCATTAAATTCTCTTTTAATTATATAAGTTATCATTATCGTTATAGCTGAAAGAAATTGTAATATAAAAAGAAGAAAACTAATTAACCAGTAACATTTAAACAAGAATGTAAGAAAAGCTAAACAACCAAATATAGCTCCCCAGCCAGATAAAAATAATATTAGATGTAATACTTTTTCGGAGTGTTTTTTTTGTTTTTTTTTGTTGATTTTCTTTTTTGGTAATGTAAATACAATTTTAAGCCAATCCTTTGTAAATTTCTTCTGCTCTTTACTGGTATAAAATTTATAATAAATTGTATACCCCACCCCCAAAACAACATAAGAAATAATAAAATAGAAAGTAACTGCTTCTCTTTTATTCATAGTAAGAATAATTACGCTCACAATGTAAGTTAGAGCTACTACCCAAAATAGAACGGGATATTTTAAAATATAATTCTTTAATTTATATAATGGTTTTTTCATTACCACTCCTTTTTTGTTATCTTTTATCTATATGCAAAACTGAATAATGAAATTATCTTGATAAACACTAAAAATAATTTTTAATGAAAGTGAAAAGCATAGATTTTTTCCATAATAAATTACACATTTCAATCACCAAAAATTAATCATCTAAACAAAAATATATTAAATAATAGTTATTTTGATAAACCAACAGTAAATCACACCATTGTATCGCATACCACATTGGTGGCATTGTTTCAATTTCATATAGATAACATTTATTTAATTCTAGGTGGGACAATATATCGATAAAACCTGAAACTCCCCTCATTCCGTTTTCTCTATGCAAGGTTGGTGAATAGCTTTGCTTAAAAAACCATTTATTAATTTGCTGTATAAATTCATCAACGGTGATCTGTTTTGGTTTTATATGCCATAACTGAGCATCTAAAAATTTTCCGTGCTCATCGGCAATTGATTGAAAATGATGGGCCAATGTATCCGTAAAATGGCCTTTATGATCAAGTAACTTAACTGTATAATCACAATAGTGATTAGGTTCCGCATTTAAACAAGCCATTGCTTTTAGATAACCATTAATATAATCAAGATTCACCATATTTTATATCTCCGTTAACATCGAAGAGCGCTCCTCGATAATTTTTACCCCTTCACACACACCACTTGCCTTAATTGATGCACTATCTCAACCAATTCATTTTGCGCGGTCATCACTGCATCAATATCTTTGTATGCCATTGGGATTTCATCAATCACGTTGGCATCTTTACGACATTCGACATGGGCCGTGGCCTTGATTTGATCCTCAATGGTAAATTGCTTTTTGGCCGCTGTTCGGCTCATCACGCGGCCG
This sequence comes from Gilliamella sp. wkB308, assembly GCF_001690185.1. Taxonomy (GTDB): domain Bacteria; phylum Pseudomonadota; class Gammaproteobacteria; order Enterobacterales; family Orbaceae; genus Gilliamella; species Gilliamella apicola_I. Next base: position 17,869 of record NZ_LZGN01000017.1, on the reverse strand, counting down.
GCACCATGCGAACACGAGCAAAAACTTTCTTTATTTCCCAGTCCTCGCACAATATAGCTTTTAGCCCCCATTGAGCCGGGAATAATGCCTAATTCTCCTTTACGTGCGGATACTGCGCCTTTACGTGTGATAAAAATTTCTTCACCAAAATGTTGTTCTTTTTGAACATAGTTATGGTGACAATTTACTGCCGACATATGGGTAGTAAATGGTTTAGTGATAATTTTCCGCATTGCCAAAATCACATTATGCATCATTGCCTCTCGATTTAGCCTTGCAAACTCTTGCGCCCAATGCACAGCCTCGACATAATCGTGAAAGTGCTCTGTACCTTCTTCCAAATAGGCTAAATCTTTATCCGGTAAGTTTTGGATATGCACTTCCATGTCTTTTTTAGCCATTTCAATAAAAAAACTGCCAATGGCATTACCCACGCCACGTGAACCACTGTGCAACATAATCCAAACACGATCGGCCTCATCTAAACAGATTTCGATAAAGTGGTTGCCGGTACCTAATGTGCCTAAATGACGGTAGTTATTGGTTTTTAAAAAGCGCGGGTATTTTTCCGTCAGCTTATTAAAACCTGGCGCTAGCTGTTGCCAGTACTGTTCGACAATAGCAGGGGCGTCATGCCAGCTACCATAATCCCGTCCTCGGTGTTTTGGGGTAATTCCATGCGGCACCGCTTTTTCAATTTCAGTACGTAATGGTAATAAATTATCTGGCAAATCAGCCGCCATCAACGAGGTTTGTACCGCAATCATACCGCAGCCAATATCTACCCCAACTGCGGCAGGAATAATCGCGCCGAATGTTGGAATTACACTGCCAATGGTTGAGCCTTTGCCTACATGCACATCGGGCATCACGGCGATATGTTTAAAAATAAATGGTAGTTTTGCCGTTTTAGTTAGTTGTTCTTTAGCCTCGGGTTCTACCGGTACCCCTTTAGTCCACATTTTGATTGGCTTGGCGTTTTCTGTCTGTAATAGATTATATTGTGTCATTTTTTTATTCCTTACACCGCCCTGCGATTGTACATGGCGGCTTAATATTTTCTTTTTATCACGCACTTTTAGGTTGGATATTTACCAAGCCATGTAACACTTGGTCAAGTCCGCCTACTACCGAGATTTTATCGATACGTTCAGCAATGCGTTCTAAAGTTTCCATCTCTTTTAACCGCAAGGCTACTGGGTTATTTTCCATTACTTTGGCGGTGTTCAATAATGAACGGGTTGCTGATGTTTCCTCGCGGCGACGAATCACATTGGCTTGCGCCACTTTTTCCGCCTCGACCACTTGTGATAGAATCGCTTTCATATCGCCTGGTAAAATAATGTCTTTTACCCCTAGTGAAACAGTTTGTAAACCATAGCCATCTAAACGCATTTTGATATGTTGGGTTACCACTTCATCAATAATATTTTTGTTCTCAAGTAACTCATCCAACGTACGCATACCAATCGCTTCGCGTAATCCAAATTGTAATTCACGATACAATAAATCAACCGGCTGCGCAGTTTTTTCAAACGCGGTTAATACGTCAGTATAGTGCCAGTTAGCCACTAAGTTTACCCGCAAATTGACTTTATCTTTGGTTAAAATCTCTTGTCCTGCCACTTCTAAGGCTTGCAGGCGAGTATCCACCATATCAACCGAGATTTCCCGGTTAAAAAGCCAATAAGCGGTAATGCTAGCTTTTAATAACTGCTCAATTTTACCGTTCACTTTTAATACCCCGACATGATAAGCCGGCACTTGTGCAATTAATACGCTGTTATCACCGAGTACTTCTTTTTGGCGTAACTTTGGTTGTAGTAATTGCTGTACCATTTCATCACTTAAGGTATACCTTTGGTTTAAATCCACTGTCACCATATGCTGTTTATGGCTATTTTGCCAATATAGGCGTTTAGTACCCGGGGATAAAATTTCAACCAATAGATCGTTTTCATAACGCAAACCAGCCTGATTTGCACCGACTTCCATTGCGATACAGTATTGTGATAGTTGTTGTGGTGTACGTTGTTCTATGGCATCAGCGATACGATCATCAATGCGGTTGTCCCTTAAGTTAAATTTACCCAGTACAATCGTATGTTTAAATTGGCAATAACCGACGATCGATTCTGGCGCAATAATCTGTATTAGCTGGTTATCAACAAATAAAGTCCCAATTTGTTCATGAATAAAGTGATGTAGCACTAGTTTTTCGATATTCACAATGGCGTTATTGCTATTTTTAGCTTCAATCAATTCTTGTGCGATATCGGTTGGCAGTGCATAACCGTCTTGTAATGCCACTTTTTTAATCGCATGTGCTTTGTAGCTTTTCCAATATAATGCTTTGTTTGCTGGTAAAATGACTTCTACCAATTTTTGCTCTTCATAACGTAAGGCAATTTCGTTTTCAGCCACATCCACTAAATAACTGTGTTGGTTAATAATATTTGGATAGAAGTTGATTAACTGTTCTGCTATGTTGGCTGCAATTTTTGTCTCAGCTAAATTAATCAATTGATAACTGGAGATATTAAATGGATCAAAAATTCGGTGTACCCCCGCAGTTAATACTTTTTCAATCTCATTGTTTTTGAATAAAATTGCAATTTCATATTTTTTGACTTTAATAGTTTTTATCATTTTACATTTCCTTTTTAGCACAATCAGCAACCGAGTTTGCACAATTGAAACGGGCTAAGTAACGAAATAGTAGGGTGAAGGTTAAAAGCAATAAGAAAAATAGTGCGCCACTTATTGGTATTTAACATTATGCCTATTATCCAGTTTGTTTACCTTGAAAGTCGTGGTGACCTGACAAGTTAACCGGTTTTTTTTGCGGATAAGCTTGTTACGGTGCTTTGTCACTTAGCTTATCTAACGCCGATCACTGACTGTGTTTGTTTTTCTACTTTTGTTTTACGGTTTTTGAAGTGGGATTCGAACCCACTACATATCGATCCCTAGTCGATTGTTCTACCAGATGAACTATTCAAAATTGACTTTTCTACAGTCACCTAATCACACAATAAGGAATACATGTTGATAATCTTCCGTCCTTTTATCCCGTAGATAAACCCGTAAAGGATTCGCGATGTACCTTGCTGTGATAAAAACAGCATTTGCTTGCTTAGGTATATTTAATATTGCGAAAAGCGTGCCAAAAAATAAAAAGTAATAAAAATATTTTTTAACTATTTGATTTATAAACATAAAAAATAAATATCATATAATATATATGATATTCAAATAGATTTTAATGATTATAAGTCTTATAATTTAATCTAGCTATTTATATAATATTATAAATTTAATCATGAAAAAGAATGTGATATTTGGTTTTTTGGGTAATGTGCTGGATAACCGAGGTAGAGGTAAAAAACGCTGGGCGCGTTGGCGGCCAACGATTGATTTGTGCAGACAAGCTGATTTAGCTATTTCTCGTTTGGAACTGCTTTATTTTGCCAATGATGAGCAGCTACTTTGTGATATTGTTAATGATATAAAAATTCTATCCCCTAATACCGAAATTAAACCTATTGTCATTAATATTGCTGATCCATGGGATTTTGAGCAGGTTTATACTTGTTTATTTGATATTGCTAAACGATATTCTTTTGATCCAGATAAAGAAGATTACTATTTGCATATCACAACCGGAACCCATGTAGCGCAAATTTGTTGGTTCTTATTAGCTGAATCACGTTACTACCCAGCTAAGTTATTGCAAACGTCACCACCAGTAAAATCAAATAAAGTTGAAGAAAGAATTTATAATAATGAGGCGGAACTGATTGCCAATAGTCCTAAAGGAAAAGCTAACACCATTGATTTGAATCTTAATCGTTATGATCAAATTCTTAACCGCTTTCAGCAATATGCCAGTGAAGCTACCGAGCTTTTAAAATCGGGAATCCCCACACGCAATCAACTGTTTAACCAGTTAATTGCTGAAATCGAACAAGTGGCCAGCCGTTCTTATGCCCCTATGTTATTATGTGGGCCAACTGGTGCAGGAAAATCATTTTTAGCGAAACAGATCTATTTACTTAAACAAAGTAACCATCAAATCAGTGGTCAATTTGTTGAGATTAACTGCGCCACCTTACGTGGCGATAGTGCTATATCTACCTTATTTGGTCATGTCAAAGGCGCGTTTACGGGGGCAAATCTGGCGCGGACTGGATTGTTAAAAAGTGCCGATGGAGGATTGCTGTTTTTAGATGAGATCGGGGAGCTTGGGTTAGACGAGCAAGCAATGCTATTAAAAGCGATTGAAGAAAAGCAATTTTATCCATTTGGTAGTGATAAACCAATTAAGAGTGATTTTCAGCTGATTGCCGGCACCAATAAAGACCTTAAACAGGCAATCAGTCAAGGTGAGTTTCGCGAAGATCTGTATGCCCGTATTAATCTGTGGACTTATACATTGCCAAGGCTAGCCGAGCGTAAAGAGGATATCGAACCGAATATTGATTATGAACTGGCGCGTTACGCCAAAGAATATGGCTTGATGCCACGTTTTAATCGTGAGTCGCGCAGTGCCTATTTACAGTTTGCAATTTCGAATGAAGCATTATGGAAAGGAAACTTTCGTGAACTCACCGCATCTATTACGCGTATGGCAACGCTGGCACCACAAGGTAATATTACAATTGAGCAAGTCGAACAAGAGATTAAACGTTTAAAACAAAACTGGCAAGGCGATCAGCCAAATAATTCATTAATTCCACAAGAAATAGATGAATTTGATCGCCACCAATTAGAAAAAGTTATCGAGATATGTCAAAAAAGTGCCAGTCTATCAGAAGCTGGTCGAAAGCTTTTTGCTGTTTCGAGAACCAAAAAACAGAAGAGTAATGATGCCGACAGGCTGAAAAAATATTTGGCGAAGTTTGGGCTGAGTTGGGATGAGATTAAACAGGTATAACTGAATGAATAGCATCAGAGAACTTTTTTTCTATATTATGAATTTTGACTTGTTTTAATACGATTTTATTTGGTGTTGAACAATGATGAACTAAATAGCAATATAAAAAAGTTAACAGTTGGGCTCGATTAAAAAGTTGTTGGAATGAATAAGAAAGCGGCGTATCAAGATATTTGATATGAATGGATAAGGTTTTATCGATTAAATGGTTAGTAATATTTTTCAGTGGTTCACTATTTTTCTGTAATTGAGGTAGTCCGAAATTCGTGGTTAAATGATAGAGAGTTGAATAATCTGATATACGACTAAGTTGATTGCAAAAAGTTCTAAACTGTTTTATTAAATAAGCATCTAAATAACATTCTTTAATTTTGAGATGAAAATGTTTTGAATTATCGATAGGTTGTATAATTCCCGCCACCTCATATACTGCGATGGTCGCATAAATATACAAACCGACTAATGTATCTTGCCCTTGTGATGATAATTCATCAAAGTTAAGGTTAGCTTTTTCGAGATCTTCCGAAATTATTTCTTTGTACAAATTTAATTGCGCTAAGAAATTTGCTTCTTCACCTGTGTTGCTATCATTAAGCACTAAATAAATTCCACAAATATAAGTTTGGTAGTAATTAAATTTAGTTGTATTAAAAACAAAATGTAACACAGACTGTTTATATCGTTTTACTATTTTAGCTAATGATTTACTAACATATTTATCGATTAATTTATTCGAGCATTGCCAAGGTGAATATAATAACCCTTTAAACAATGCGTTGATTTCAGGGTTACTATTTTGCTTATTGGTGATTATTTCTAGCAAATCAATTTGTTCTTGACGCATTGATTATTTTTTCTTTTTGTTTTTATTGTTTTGTTCGCGTTCAACTTGAATTTTTTCAAGTAAGGATGCAGCTGAATTTTCACCCGTAATTAAATCAGGATTTTTAGTGCGCCATTGGGCGGTTAATTCACCACGAAACGCTTTGGCTAAAATTGATTGCGGTAAATGATTCACTTTTTCTAAAGCTATATTAACCTGTTGTTCAATTTTATCAGCATAGGCAAATAATTGTTCTACACGACGGACGATTTCGTTTTGTTCTTCTAGTGAAGGAATTTGAATTGGATATTCGCCAAGTTTTTGAGCATTAATATTAGATTGACTCACTCCATCTGATTTGACTTCATAACAATATTGCTTTGCTTCTGGACTATTCAAATTGTAATTAAGATATTCAGGGATTAAATCATCTAAGCATTGAATTTTAATTAAATAACCTGCATAAATAGCTTTTCTTTCACCTCTATAAATAGAAGTTTTACCTACTAACTCTGGACTATTTGTTCTATTAAATAATACATCTCCGGCTATTAATTCATACTTATCTATCTCTGTTTGATCAGATGTATAAACTAAATCAGTCCAGTCTAAATTCCCATTTTTAAGATTTCCCATTCTCAAAACAGGAACAGAACCAACTTTTTTAGATTTTGTAGATGTTCCATATGAAGGTTTTTTAATAAAATCTTTAAGTTTTCCATTTTTCCAATCATTTAGATTTTTACTTTCTCGCCATTCTCCCGTTAACTTACCACTCACGGCATCCGATAACACTGACTGCCGAAACTGTTTTAGAAGTTCGGGAATTTGTTCAAGGCGTGATTTTGTTTCTTGTACTTGGGCTAGTAATAAGTCAAGTTTTTCAGCTATGATTTTTTGTTCATTGAACGGTGGTAGTAAAAATACAAATGAATTTAGATCATCTTTATTAAATCCATTTTGAGCTGAACGAGATAATAATCTTAAGGATCCTTGAAATAGTTCTGATTCTAAGTATGCTTTCAAAAATCTTCTATCTAAATATTTACCAAATAATACTTTAGCTAAAGCAACATTATAAGCACCTTTCATTCCAGTACAGATACGTCCTAAAGATGCCCCGTAACGTCCTATTAATACATCATCTTTATCACATAATTTTAATTTAGATGTTATTGGTATAAATGTTGGGACAGGTTTGTCGCCAAAATCTCGAATTTGAAGAAGGCGTATATAGCCTTCTTTTACTTGATCTAGAAAATTAGATTTGGGTGGTTGAGTACCACCTTGTATATCCAAGACATCAGTAAATTTAGTAACAATCCAACCTTCAGGTACAAGAAGAATATCGCTCATTATTCAGTTTCTCCCAAAGCACTCAACAAACTCTCCAACTTATCCAAAGCAACTATTAACTCATCTTTAGCTTGCTTGGCAAGTATGGCGGGTTCTGGAAGTTTGGTTGCATCCACACTATTTTTATCTTTTAACCAACTGATATCGAGTGAATCCTGTTTTGTGTCAGCAATCCAATCGCGGCTAAAACAGCGCCATCTTGATTGCGCTAGTTGAACATTAACGTCTAAGTTTTCTTGACTGGCTGACGAGTCTGCTTCGATATCATCTGGATTGAATGACCATTCACCTTCCTGTCTTGGACTGGTGCCGTCCGGATTGATACCATAAACAGTTTCAAATGGTTGCAAATATTGCTCAGTAAATGGTGTACGTTTACCAAAGTTTGGCATATTAGTACGCAAATCATAAACCCAAACATTTTGTGTACAGTTTTCTTGTTGCAGTTTGTCTGTTACTGAGCCCTTAGTGAAAAATAGCACATTGGTTTTTACACCTTGGGCATAAAATATCCCGGTCGGTAAGCGTAGTATTGTATGTAAATTACATTTATTCATTAAATCGCGACGAATATCAGTCCCTTTACCCGCTTCAAACAATACATTATCAGGCAATACCACGGCAGCTCGACCACCGGGTTTTAAATTACGGTAAATATGTTGTAAAAAAGCTAATTGCTTGTTGGTGGTTTCATAAGTTAAGTCTTTACGAGTAATACTGGCATCGCCACCTTTACTGGTACCAAATGGTGGATTAGCGAGAATAATATCCGCAGGTTTTAGGTCTTGCCCAACTTGACCAAGTGAATTACCTAATAAAATTGCACCGTCATTACCGCCCTCTATACCGTGTAATAGACAATTCATTAAGGCAAGTCGACGAGTATTTGGCACTAATTCAACACCAATAAACGCTTCGTTTTTTTGAAAATCAGCTTCTTTAGCATCAAGATCATAATAATCGTTGGTTTGTTGCCGTAAATACTGATCTGCTGCGACAAGAAATCCTGCCGTTCCGGCAGCAGGATCTTGGATGATGTTTTTTATTTGTGGTTTAATACATCGCACCATGCAATTAATTAGTGGTCTTGGCGTAAAATACTGACCGGCACCGGATTTTGTTTCATTGGCATTTTTTTCTAATAATCCTTCATAAAGATCGCCCAACCCATCCTTTTGAATACTAAACCAATCAATTTGATCTAATGTTTTGATCAGTTTTGCTAAGTGGCGCGGTTCTCGTAATCGAGTTTGTGCATCGGCATAAATGGCGCTTATTAATGGGTCATTATGTACTGTCACTTCAATGTATTGTTCTGGATTTTTAGGATCGATTTCTTGACGCTTACCTGTTGATAAGGCTAATAACATGGCTTTATAATCATTTAATAGGGTAATACCTGATTTATCATTGAGATTAGTCCAACGACAACCAACAGGTAAAGGATGTTTTTGCAAAATCCCTGCTTCGGTATTTTCGTGTACCATTTTAATAAATAATAAAAGTACTAATTCAGTTACATAATCTGAATAGTTAATACCATCATCACGCAATACATCACATAAATTCCATAGTTTTTGTACTATATTGTTATTAGTCATTTTTTATCCCAAGTTTATACTCGTATACTTAATAGGCGAGACTAGTATTTTCATCGCCATTATGAATTAGAGTAAATGTATATTTTAGTAACTTCAAGTGACTTTGCTATATTATGCGGTAAGTGCTGGCCAAATAGCCTCGCTTAATTCATCTAATACCGTATCAAGTTGATTGCCCAATATTTTATCAAGCTGCTTAGCGCCACCACTATCAGTAAAGCGATGATTAATAAATTCTTTATCAATAACGATCTCAAAGATAATTTGTTTGGCTAAACGATCTAACCAATTGCGTTGAGCCGGTGTCCAATTATGATTTTGGTAGATTCGTTGCATGGCTTGATTAACGCGTTGTTCAAAAGGAATTAATGGTTCGCCCAAAGCAGCACGTCGGATATAACCAATAATACTCGCTGCAATATCTTGATTAGTTTGATTGCGTAAGGCAGTGCGTAAATTAGCTTCGGAATAACCTGCACCATCCAATAACAGTTTAACTTCTTTCAATTGCGCACGGGTTAAATCACGTGGGCGGTTAACAACCACAGACAACGCAGCACTTTCATTTAATTGATTATGAATGAAATGATTAAAACTGTCTAAATAATCCTCGGGTCTTTGGTGAGAACCATAACTTTGCGAGCGTTCACGAAGATGATCTTCATGTTGAGAAATGAGTGGTAAACGTTCACTACCTAGCAATCGATTGACTTCATTTAATTGATTAATTAACCCATGATGTTGTTTGATAAAATTCGCAGCAGATTCAGGACCAATTTTATGTAAATAATTATGTAGTTTTTTCGGTTCAACATCCCATAAAGTTTGTAATTCATCTAACTTTTGTCTTAATTCAGGCTTATTTTCCGCTTTTTGCTCAGCCTTACGCAAGATTCGCATTAATTTTTGATTTAATTGATTTAAAATTACATCAGCATAAGTTTCACCTGCCATATCACCTGATGTTTGTAATGCTTTAGTTAATAATTTAGGATCACTTAGTTCATCAATTAATTGCTCAAGGGTGATATTAGGATCTTTAACTAACGGTTGCATAGTGTTGACGTCTTTTAATGCGACATAAATATCAACCGGATCATATATTCGAAATACCGTTTTACCTATGTTATCACATCGTCTTGTTGCACGACCAATCATTTGTTCATATAAGATACGGGATTTGACTCGGCGCATAAAGACTAAATTACAAATTTTTGGCACATCAATACCGGTTGTTAATAAATCAACAGTGATAGCTATATTTGGATAGCGTTCATTTTTATATTGTTTGATTAATTGATCAACTTTATCACTCTGCCCGGTAATCTTAGCGACAGCAGCTTGATTATATTCACCATTATAGAGATTCTTAAATGCATCATCTAATAAGCGTTTAACCATATCTGCATGCAGATCGGTAGCACAGAAAATTAATGTTTTTTCTTCACCAAACGGATCGAGTTCATTTACCAATTGTTCGCAAATTACTCGGTTAAAGTTTTCATTTATTACCCGACGATTAAATGCATCTACTTCAAAATTAAGCTCATCTTCTAATTCAGCAGTTTCAATTTCACCGGTTTGCGTATTGATGGAGCTTACTTTTTCACCTTTGGTAAACGTAATACCATTTTGTGTTAATAAAGTTTGATAACGTATTGGCGGTTCATGATCAATTAACCAGTCATCGGCAACAGCTTCTCGATATGAATAAATATAAACAGGCTTACCAAAAATATCGCTAGTATGTTTTGCGGGTGTTGCCGTTAGCGCAATTTTTACCGCATCAAAATAATCTAATACTCGACGATAACTTGATAAATATTGCGTGGCGTCACGTATTGCCATCTCACCTTCTGTCATTTCTTGATCTAATGTATAACCACGATGCGCCTCGTCAATTATGATGCAATCAAACTGATCGATTAAGGGTGGATTATCGCTCTTAAAAATGCGTTTGACCATTGCTTGCACGGTTGCCACTTGTATTCGTGTTTCAGCTTCAGTCACCATAGAACCAAGCTCGGCTAAGTTATAGATTTTAGATAAAGTGAGATTTTGTTCTAACGTGGCTTCATTAAAAGAATCTATTGCCTGTTCTCCTAAAGCGGTACGATCAACTAAAAATAGAATTCGTTTAAATCGTTCAGTTTTTAAAAAGCGGTACATCAAACCTATAATTGTTCGAGTTTTACCTGTTCCTGTTGCCATCGCAATTAAAACTGTTCGTATCCCTTTGGAAAGGGTATTTTCTGTCGCAACAATTGCTTTCTCTTGATAATCCCTTAATTGCAAATAGGCAAATGGTTCTTGTTTTAGTTGTTGTTCAGCGTTTTCTCGACTACGATTAAGTAGATCTAAGAGTCCTTGTGGTGAATGAAAGGATAATAAAGGACGCTTTAAATTGGCGCCATCACGAACATCACGAAACCATGTTCCTGACTGTTCAGCTAATTGCTTAATGTATGGACGACCATTACAAGAATAAACAAAAGGAATTTTGTAGTGGCAATCTGATTCATCAGGCCAAGCAATCGTTCTTTTTTCAAGTTCCCATGCACCAATCAATGGTGGTAATACTTGGAAGCCTTTACTATAACGTTCAGCTTGACCGATTTTTCCGGAAACATTTTTATTCTTTTTCTTAGCTTCAACAACTGCAATTGGTGTTAATCCCGCAAATAAAACATAATCAGCCCATCCTTTTTCGCCTTTATGTTCTGTCGGCCATTCGGCAATGGCTAAATATTTATTTTTTTCTGGGCGAGTACCCTTTTTATAATTTAACTGTTCGGTGTCAGCTTGCCAACCCGCTTCAATAAGCTGCATATCAATTAAAATTCGTGTGAGTTCTTCGCTTAATTCTATTTGTTGACTTGCTTTCTTAGCTTTCTTACTTATTGTATTACGAGATACTTTTTGAGCTTTTACGTCTTGTAGAGCAAGTGCTTGTTGTAAATCCTTAATCTTTATTTCATATTCTTTCTGTTGTTTGAGTAACATTGCCTCATTTTCTTGGGCCTGTTGAGATAGGGATCGCGCCTCTTCATCCATTTTTAAAGCTAAGGTTTCAAATTCAGTCTTTTCTTTAGCGAGTAATTCATTAAATTGTTGACTTGAATTGAGTTCAATATTGGCTTGTTCTAGTTCTATTTTAAGTTTACTGATTTCTGACTGTAAACTGCGCAAATGCTCGCTGGGGTCAACAAGTGGTTTAAAAGGTCCTGGTTTAAATAGCACACCAGCTTGACTAAAAGATTGGTGAAACCATATTGCTAATTTGTAAGCAACTAAAAGTCCATCTTTTGCTTCTTTGTGCTTGGTTTTAAATTGATGAGTAGCTTTATTTCCTTCAATACGTAATGTATGAAAAAGATTTCGGATAATGGGTTCTAATTTGAGTTCATTACTAATCTTATACAACAAATCAGACTGAGAAGTGCGTTCATTAAATTCAATACCAGCCTTGGCAGCAATATGTTGTGCCATTGCTTCAGCTAATTGCCGTAATTTTATTAATGTGGTATTAGGATCACTGCTAAATGCTCGCTCGGCTGTACATGCTAATTCGACAAACAGTGGATCGTGTTCAACTAGAAAACCAAAATTTGATTGCTCTTTAATTATTATCATTAAGCACTATCTCCATTAAAGTTATATCCTTTATCCTTTTTTATTATCTCAAATTTTGTATAATTTTATAGCTATTTTTTTATTTTCAAAGCATTTCTTCGGTAGGCTATTTAAGCGGAGTGCCAATTGGTTTTATCATTACCTTAATGTCACCAATTTTCTTCATATTAATTATGGGAGATGATTATAAATCGATTTTTAATCTAGATTTTATTATGGGGATGTTAGGTATCACATCAATGATAACCCTCAATTTTATAATCTACCCGGCAATATTATTATGCTGTCATTATTTTATTGGTGGGATACAAAAAATATCAAGTAAGCTTGCTTTGAAGCAATAATCATTTGTCCGAACTAGTCAAAAAAACGCCCAACTATTTTAAACTGTTGAACTCATTAGATTGGATTGTTGATATTGAATTATCTGCTGTTATTTTAGGTGTTTCCTAATAAAAATTAGTAAAATTAGAATCCAAACTAAAATGCTAAATGATTTTTATTGCAGTTTACGATGAACCTATCAGGCAAGCATAAAATAATCATCACAGGTATGACCAAGATTAATTAACTACTGCTAAGTCTAAGAAAAATATGCTATATTATTTTTTAATTGATTTTACAAGGTGATAAAATGGATATAAAACTAACCAAGCATGACAAACGCTATATTGAAGGCACAGACGATGTCTACAGCATTATGCAACGTGTGTTATTGCGTGATAACCAAATCGACCAAGAAAAAGAGCATCTTTGGATGATTGGGATGAATCAAGCTGGTTATATCCTGTATATCGAACTGATTGCACTTGGCAGTTATAAATCGGTCGACGTTGAACCGATGAATGTATTTCGTGTTGCGGTAATGAAAAACGCCTCACGCGTGATATTAGTACATAACCACCCGTCAGGATCACTGACGCCGTCCGAAGCAGATAAAGATATCACCGATCGCCTAATCCAAGTCGGACGAATTTTAAATATCGACCTAATCGACCACCTAATCATCACCCCAAAATCCTATATCAGCTTCCGCAGTACTAAACTTATGGACGAGTTAGAACAAAGCCTAAAATACGTCCCAACTTATCAAGTGGTTGAACGTATTCGTAAGGAAGAAAAGTTGATTGCTAAAGAGAAGTTGGCGGTTGAAAGGGATAAAACAAAAATAGAAAAAGCACGTCGAGAAAAAGCAGAGTCTGAAAAGAAAATACTGATTAATGCATTGTTGAAAAAAGGTGTTTCGGTTGAGGATATTGCTAAAATTCTGGGGATAACGGTGAAGGCGGTGGAGAGGGTTGTGAAAAAATAACCCTCTTAGATAGTTTTTCTATGAATAATAACAAACTCTTTACTCATCGAAAAAACAGAATTATTGTTCACTTTCGATGTTAATTTTGGTATTCGTTTATTAGGAATCTCTCGGTTGCATTCATAGATATTTCTGAAATTTTTATGTTCTAAGTATTCTTGAGTGATTGATGTTAGGTTGATATTAACTCCATCAACAGTACGATTTCCCAAAGTCAACACAATATATTTTTTGGTAACTCTGCATAGTTCATCAAGAAATAAGAAATAATCTTTAAAAAAGCTAATTACTTTTTTTTGTTTTGAAAGTGATATATCGTCTAAATACGGTTGTAATAATAAATTCCCTGTCTCGTTTTCAATTGGACCTTTATAAAATCCACCTAAACTCTTTCGATCTATTGCTGAATAATTATCTAATTCCCAACCATCAAAAGCCAAATCTTTTTTATCAATCCAATGGAGTGCTAATGATGAAAACTGTCCATAGGGTACTGTTGTTGCATTATCCCCATAGGGTGGTGATGATATAGATAAATCTATTGAATTTTTTTTGAATTTAGCCAATTGTTTTAAAGAATCGTTTTTATATAACTTCAAATTAGACGATGAAATAGTGAATTTTGAAATATTTTGTTCAACGCTAGTAAGAAAATCATCTATTAAATTATTCTTCATACGTTGAATACATTCAATGTCTTTAACGTGTAATTTATATGTTGAACTACGTGTATTACTATATTTGCGAATAAATGTACTTAAAATTGACCAAAAATAGAGTCTATTCCTTTTACTTTTTATCAAAATAATAGATTGGCGAATTTTTTTTAGACTAATAATAATATCTGAACGAAACCATTTATTCATATTCGGAAATGAAAAATCATCTATTTCAACATTATTTAAATAATTTTTTAATTTTTCTATATCAATTTTTATACTTTTTGTTATTCCTTGTAATTTCACTTTTGTTATTAAATGGGCTAGAGGATTGATATCACAACCAACTAGTTCAATATCAGGACATAATTCCAATGCTTCGTAAAGTGCTGTACCTGAGCCAAAAAAAGGATCAAAAACAGATTCAATATTTTCCGATTTTAAAAGTTCTTGAAGAATAAGATTTTGAACTGGCGCTATCATAGTTGCAGGATAAAGCGCTAAACCATGTATATCATTTTTTTTATAATTACGGAATGATATATCACCTAACATTTTATTTCCCTTTACTGTTTAGTGGTTCTGGTTTTTTACATTCAGAAATAATATTATCAGAAACATTATATAACAAGGCATCAGAAAGAACAGCAAATAACCCAGCTTTTTTTGCTATATCATTTATTTCTGAATCTGATAAATAAAGCATTGATTTATGAGCTCCTAAATGAGCTTTTTTCACCATATTTAAAAATTCTTCTTTATCTAATAACTTATTGAAAGACTTATAATCTATAGCTATAGTTTTACTCAATTCAGTCTTCAGTTTATTATTTAATGCTATGAATTCAATAATATATTTAACTCTAGATTCTAATTCATTTATAGTTAAGGAAATTGGGAAAATATTAGGATCTTTATTTTTTAAATAATCACTACATAACTCAAAGATACTTCTCAATGCGCAAGCAATGGTTTCATTATATTCTCCTTTTTGTTTATAAATTTTTTCAAGTTGAACTATTAATTTCGAAACATATGGAATCTTGATTGAATAGTCTTTAGTTAAAGGAAGATTAAATAAGCTTTTTTTACTGTTAGCTGTGATCATAGCTTCCGGTAATTCAAATATTAGTTTTAAGTTTTCAACTACCTTTCCAGTTATTGAATCATTGTAAATATATTTAATTGATTTTTCACATGGTGAATCCTGACTTTGTAAAATAAATTTGGTAGCTTTTTCTCCATCAATTTCTATTTGTATATCTTGAACAAGATCTATCTGCTCCCCGCTACTATTACAAGCAAACGTAATTTCTTTTAAAAGATTTATTTGTCCTGAAGGGATAGTTATTCTTTTTAGTTTTTGTCGTAAAGTTATTTGAGCAGGTTGAGGTAAAAGATTTCTTTCTTTACCATTTGTTGATGTAGATTTGTTTATATCATAAGGATATGCAGCTCCAGTTTCGACATTTCCAAATTTTTCTTTAATTTTATTCCTAAAAAAAGAGCCATCCTCCTGAATCTTTTGGTTTAATTCCTTTAACTTTTCCTTGATGTTAGATGTTAATTTGTTTTGTACAAAATTAGTTCTATCAGAATTAAACTCCATTAAAGGATGAGAACTTATGATTTTAATATGACCAATTAGTTGTGGTAATACATTCCCAGATCTCTTTTTTCTGAATATACTTGGGTCGAATAAAGTATAATTATGAAATAAATTATTATTGACATAAATTAATGGAATTAGTGCATCATCATGTTCTCGATAATATAATTGTGAAACTTTTTTCGTACCGCCTGATTTGAAAGAATATGCAATTAACTCTATATCTAATTTGTAATCATTAGTATTAATGTCATACTTTATTTCATCATATTTTCCACCTTTATAAAAAAACTCAATTTTTGATTTTTCGGATGAATATGTAATATAAAAAAGCTGATCTTCTTTATCTATATCTACAAAATTAGCATGACTTTCATTTTCATATTGACCATGATTTGTCTTTAAAACTATTTTAAATTGATCATCATAAAAGGCATTAACTAATTTTTTAATATTTTTGTCTTGTGAAAAATATTTCTCTAAATCATCATTATCGTCTTGATAGAGATCAATTGTAATAGTCGTACCTATTTCAGTAGATATTTCTTCCTTTGTTTCTACACGATAGGTAGCTAGATTTTTTAGTGAAATTAATTCATCTTTATTGACTGAAAATGTTATCTTTTTTTTATTTTTATTTGTTACCCATATAACATTAGCGCCAAATTTAAAAACAGATAAAAAACCTAATCCTTTGGAACCCTGTGTATATCTTTTTAATTTGCTTTCCTTATTACGGATAAGTTTTCCAAACTTTTTGTCGCTATTGGAAATATGGAAAAGCTTCTTAATACCTCTATCATCCATTCCTAAGCCATTATCTTTAATAACCAGTTTTTTATTAATTGTATCAAGGGTGATAATAACTTCAGTTGCAAAGGCATCATAGGCATTTTTGATAAGTTCATTTAAAGCAACTATATGGGTAGGTATTTTATCTGAAAGTTCACTAATTATATTACCATCTACTTTCATTCCAATTGGTTTCATACATTTTCCTCATTATTTTATGCGAAAAGATCTAGTAAAGATAATTTAAATGATATATAAAATCTTTCTGAAAATAAAGTAATAGTCTGTATTTAATATGTTTTTTTATCTTTATTTTAAATATAATTTGTTAATGTCAATCAATATATAAATGAGTAAATACGGCACTGATTATGGTTAATCGAAGAATTTGGAGGGAATATATGAATTTTTAAGTAAACTATCAATCTATGTGTTTTTAGGTTAATTGAAAGGATAAAAAGAATATAATTGATTTAAAACCAAGATTTGTTTTAACGTTGCTTAAAAAGCACAATAAAAAAGGCGCACAATGTACGCCTTTCTTACTTGTTTGCATCGGTGATGCGATAGAAGGTTTTAAATTATTTAATAACCTTAGCAACAACACCTGCACCAACAGTACGACCACCTTCACGAATCGCAAAACGTAAACCTTCTGCCATCGCGATTGGGTGAATTAATGATACTGACATTTTGATGTTATCGCCTGGCATTACCATTTCTACGCCTTCCGGTAATTCGATTGTACCAGTCACGTCAGTTGTACGGAAGTAGAACTGTGGACGGTAACCTTTGAAGAATGGAGTGTGACGACCACCTTCATCTTTACTTAAGATATACACTTCTGATTCGAAATCTGTATGTGGCGTGATTGAACCTGGTTTTGCTAATACTTGACCGCGTTCGATTTCTTCACGTTTAGTACCACGAAGTAATACACCTACGTTTTCACCAGCACGACCTTCGTCTAGTAATTTACGGAACATTTCAACACCAGTACAAGTTGTTTTTGCTGTTGGTTTGATACCAACGATTTCAACATCTTCACCAACTTTGATAATACCGCTTTCTACACGACCTGTTACCACTGTACCACGACCTGAAATTGAGAACACGTCTTCAATTGGTAATAGGAATGGTTTGTCGAT
>NZ_LZGN01000016.1 GCF_001690185.1 Gilliamella sp. wkB308 | reverse complement strand
CGTACTGGCGTCAGTTATTAATTTATCTCTGAGAGCTATGTTTTTCCTGATTTTAAAATCAGTTTCCGCTGCCATATCCAGTACCTATTGTCCACCGTTCCATTTGTGAAAACCTGACAGTGGGGACTCTGAATACGTTAAATCATTAAATATAACACACCCCGCATTGATTTCGTTAAATAAATCAATGTGTTGATCTTTTGTGATTTCAATTGAATCTGGTGGTATATCAATATTGATTTCATCTATATAAAATGATTGTGTTTTAAAATTATAAAAATGTTTCATACTCAAAATCCTAATGCTATGTAAAATAAATCGGTGTCAGCATATTCGCTAGGCCCACATCTTCCCCAACATCTAAATTGTGATGCTGAAATTGGGTGTGCCGATGTTGAATTTGCGCCGTAATACCTATCGCTTGTCATAACCAGAAAACACGTATGCGGAAACGCTGTATGAAACGATTGTATATAGCCATTCACCCCAGCAGTTTGAGAATATCTTGATTCCCCCCATTGAATCACTAATCCGCTGGGTAGTTTTATATAACCATTTTTATTGAATGATCCGGTGTAATCGTTGCTACAAATTAAATCGCGGTTATTAACAGTTGGCCGTTCTTTAAAATCAACATGTTCACCTACCTCATAAATAGGATCACTACCATTCATTATTTTTTGTGCGGGTAAAGCATTAAAATAATCTGCCTGTAATCTTTGCCACTTAGAGGTGTCGCTCGACGGTTGTGCATTGTCATTTTTAACTATGGCTATGTATAAAGCACCATTATATTTTATAATAGCATTTTCTGGATAAGTAACTAACTCACTCCATTCTGGCACACCTTGTTGTAACAGATATAGTATATTTTTATCAATTCGATTAAATGCGCCATTCATCCATTCCATTGGTGGTTTCGAAGCAGTTTGATCGATGGTGATTCCCCAGCCTCGACTTACATCAGGAAAATCCGTAACTTCCCCTTTTTTTGCTGAATCTGCAAAGATTAAATAATCTGGTTTTTTTTGTATAATCATTGAATAGTTCCTATTTCTTGAAGTCGAACAAATTTGCCTAAATTAAAACCGAATGATGCATTGTCATGCGAAAATCCAAACGGTTCATTATTAATTAGAACAATATATTGATACATAACACCAACAGGTCGGGCTAAAATATCCATTTTACTAATTGCATACAAAGTAAGTGAATTGAGTTGATCACTGTTAACTAATACGTTCATTGTCATATTTTGGGAATCAATAATATTTCCATTTCTGCCAATCACGAATTTAATTGATTTTACAATGTTTGATATTTCACCACTTTGATAATTTTTAGTAATTTTTGCCTTAATAAAGAAACGATAATCGCTATCATTTAATACAACAGATGCCGTTAAAGCGTCGCCATGTCGATAAAATTCACCAATATCAAATGATAATGCTGTGTTATCTTCTAACCATCCAAAATATTCTTTGGTGATAGCAGAAGGTAATACACGCAAGACGCCAACATGACGACCAATCAAATCAAGTGCATAACCTGTCGCGTCGTTGATGCTGAGAACATCCGCAATTTGAATGACATTGTTAAACGTGTTACCAGTCTCTTTATTGATAGCTTTGATAGTGCCTAATGCCTTGGGTTTTGTACGATATTGCCAAATGAGGAATTTTTCTCTATTCATCTATTAGCACCTCAACATGCGTTATCTGTGCATACTCTCGATAATCGATATTGACAATGTTGGCACTGTTTACAGCGAGTTCTTTAATATAAAATCCGTCAACTAAGTTAATGCTTGAAATAATGCGAGATGCATACACATTTTCACCAATTTCAAAATCAAGACTTTTTAAATTAGCTTTAATCTGTTCTGAATTGATATCATTAAAAGATTTGTAACGACCAATTGTCATTGAGACATTGATATCGACTTTTTTTGGTCTATCAAAGTGAACTTTTCGAGGTATTT
>NZ_LZGN01000015.1 GCF_001690185.1 Gilliamella sp. wkB308 | reverse complement strand
ATTACGAATAAATCAATACGATTTTCATTTAAGAAATAAAAAAACAACCAAATAAACGAAATTTCTGCACTACCAAATAAAAAAAATCCAAAATAGGGTCCGATAATTTTTCGTTTACGATAGATTTCAAGGTAATTATCCGTTGCACATGCAACATAATTAGCACGACGCTTATTCCCTGGTCCGCCCCCGTCAGATAAATCACTTTTCCAACAAACAATTTGTGGTTTGTAACATGATGGCATTTTTTACTCCTGCTATCCTGATTGTTGTGCTTTCCGTTTTTTAAACTAACGTGAGGATTATTCGACCGGATACACGGTTTTTGTTAGTTCATACTCTTCTTCTATTTGAGCAAGCTCTTCTTTTGAGCCCGCTTTCGATGCCTTGTCTAACCCTTCAATTTGTTTCGAGGTGATTTTTAACTTCGGTTTGACTTGCATAAAGGTTTTGGCATCCCAAGGTTTATAATCAACGTATTCTAAACCTGCTTGGTCTATGGAGTTATCGATGTCCGATCCCATAAAATTACAGATCCAATCCCAGTCCTCCGCAAAACAATTTGTTTTTCGAATATAAATATATTCAATCAATTTATAGCTATTAGGCTCACAAACAGCCCCAATTAAAGCATAATCTTCAAAGCTACCGCCTTTTACATTGACCACTGTTGAACCTTGTAATACGCCATAAAAGTTTTCCCAATCATAAACTTTTATATGAAATTTGTTTAAATCTTTAAAGGCTCTTCTCGGTGGCCATGCTTTAAACATCCATTTCATTGCCACCGCTTCGTAAAGATAAACCTTGCCTGTTTTTCGATTAAAACGAATTGGATTACTTACGGGGGCATAGTGACCAAAAAGAAGATTGAAAAGAATAAAATAAACAACCAAACCTCCCACTATAGATATAACAAACGACATTATAATTACGAATAAATCAATACGATTTTCATTTAAGAAATAAAAAAACAACCAAATAAACGAAATTTCTGCACTACCAAATAAAAAAAATCCAAAATAGGGTCCGATAATTTTTCGTTTACGATAGATTTCAAGGTAATTATCCGTTGCACATGCAACATAATTAGCACGACGCTTATTCCCTGGTCCGCCCCCGTCAGATAAATCACTTTTCCAACAAACAATTTGTGGTTTGTAACATGATGGCATTTTTTACTCCTGCTATCCTGATTGTTGTGCTTTCCGTTTTTTAAACTAACGTGAGGATTATTCGACCGGATACACGGTTTTTGTTAGTTCATACTCTTCTTCTATTTGAGCAAGCTCTTCTTTTGAGCCCGCTTTCGATGCCTTGTCTAACCCTTCAATTTGTTTCGAGGTGATTTTTAACTTCGGTTTGACTTGCATAAAGGTTTTGGCATCCCAAGGTTTATAATCAACGTATTCTAAACCTGCTTGGTCTATGGAGTTATCGATGTCCGATCCCATAAAATTACAGATCCAATCCCAGTCCTCCGCAAAACAATTTGTTTTTCGAATATAAATATATTCAATCAATTTATAGCTATTAGGCTCACAAACAGCCCCAATTAAAGCATAATCTTCAAAGCTACCGCCTTTTACATTGACCACTGTTGAACCTTGTAATACGCCATAAAAGTTTTCCCAATCATAAACTTTTATATGAAATTTGTTTAAATCTTTAAAGGCTCTTCTCGGTGGCCATGCTTTAAACATCCATTTCATTGCCACCGCTTCGTAAAGATAAACCTTGCCTGTTTT
>NZ_LZGN01000014.1 GCF_001690185.1 Gilliamella sp. wkB308 | reverse complement strand
ATACGTCACATCCACTATACCCACATAGAAAAGGTCATCTTCCTGCTCCACCACCAGCTTTTCCTGCTGTGTGTGGGTCTGACCCTGCTCATCCTGCCAGCTTAAATCAAACTGATACTCACCCGGTGATAAAATTATCTCGCGCATGGCTCGACCATTGTCGTCCACCACTAAGCGCTCACCATTGAGCTTCACTGCTTTTTTATCTTCCAGCCCCGCCATTTGAATGACCACTTTACGGTCTTGGGCACTGGTGACAATGCCCTGATGGTTTATTCGGCTTTCACCAAAGCCCGGTATCGTGCTGTCTGATTTTAATTGACCAAATAATAAATTTGACGTGGGGGTCGATTTGCGGTAGGCGGTGAACGGATTGTCGATTTGTGCACTGCCGTAACCTAAGGTTTTAAATGGCACTGCATATACGGTATCTTTTTGGCCTGCATAACCGGTCGTGCTTAAAATCGCTTTATACTCGCTGTCAATTGATAACGGCTCACCATTATCCGTTTCCCCGCTCCATAATACGGCCTCATCCGGACTGATATCACTAAAACGGAATGTCTTTAAGGGATATTGGTTATCTAAGTCTGATTGACGGTAAACCGTGATCTGGTATTCCGCTATTTTTGAGGGGTAGTTAGTATAGACATAAAATCCCATTGGTGAGGTAAACAGCCCTTGTGAGGTCAGCTTAAGCTTGGGATTATAGATACTTAAGTTAAGCTTCTCTTCTGCATTAAACTCATCCCGGATAATGTTCAATTTGGGCACGTTATCCGCACCGGCATAAACACCATTTGAGCCGAGTAAAAAAGCAGCACTTATCCCCAGACAAGGTAAATGTCGGGTCCAGTTATGTTTTTTCATCTACTTTTATTTCCTTTTAAGACCAATTAGTTTTACTTATTTTGTTTTTTTTATTCAGCTTAACAAATCATTACAAATAAAGCATTAGTTATTGATTAACAATAATTTTCCCATGACAAAACAATTTATCAGGAGATAACTCATTAAAAAATTACAAATATATATATTTTTATTAAAATGTTTGCCAAATATTTACATAATAATACATTGATCGCAAAAAACGATCAATAATAATTAACGCGATCGACCCAAACTATCGAATTTGTATTTATTCTTTTTGTTTTGTATTTTTTTTACATAAAAACACCATATCAACCAATTATAAGTTTTAAAATCAATAGTTTCCCTATAAAAAACCATAGATGATTACACTTATCAAATTTATATTTACAATTTAATAAATTGCTGTTGAGATAATTGTGTTATGGGTTGGTTTCTTAATTAACAATTTTTTTTCGATTGTTGTTTGAAAAAACAAAAAACCCCCGATAAACGGGGGAAAGCTTAAAAGGACTGGTTAGACAAACATTTTTGTTTGTCTTAATTTTGTTGTTGTGATTACGGTTGGACTTCTGTCACACCAAAATCAATTTTACTTGGTAATCCCGGCGATACTCTCACCACTTTTGGATTACGTCCGCTCACTTTGTACTCTTTCGGTAAGCTTCGTGGGTCTAGTTTGATAACGAAGTTTGCTCCTCGTTCCCAACGTCCTCCCGATACACCGACTATATGGTAACGACCATGCGTATCAGTTGTGATGATTTCTCCCCGAGCCGTCACTAACTTCACGCCGCCCAGACCTTCTTCACCTTCATCTTGTACGCCATTACCGTTGCGGTCGACAAACACTTTTCCGAAGATTAATGCATTGTCAAATAATGGGTCCGCTGTCACTGTCACTGTCGCCTGCGCAGTATTCGATACCACTCGACCCAGTTTACTTAGTGCCATCGCCGTATTGGTGTACTCGCCCTGAGTCACACCTGAGCCCACAACTAACATATAGTTAATAACGAGTTCACCATTTCCTTTTAATTCCAACGAATCATAAGTCATCGCTTTTCCACCTTTCGGGTCGGCTATCTTCTTACCATCTAAACGTGATGAGCCTTTTACATACTTAAACCCTGCCGGTAAGATGTCTTTCACTTTGATATTCGCTGTTTGTACCGTGTTATTAATCACTTTTATGCTGTAAGGAACGATATCACCTGTCACAACATTATCTTTTAACGCTGTTTTAATAACCGTTATATCCGCATCCGCTGCTCGATAACCCAACACTAAATCGTTAATCGAGGCCGAATAGGTTGTTAACGTGTTATCTTTCAAACCTATCGGTAAGGTTTGGGCTCCACCTACTCCGTTATACACGATCGATGACGGTGGTGAGGACAAGTCTATTAACGGATGCTCAACCACTTTTCCGTCGATGTCTGTGTACTTCTC
>NZ_LZGN01000013.1 GCF_001690185.1 Gilliamella sp. wkB308 | reverse complement strand
GCACCCTACTCTCACATGGGTAATACCCACACTACCATCGGCACTACGGCGTTTCACTTCTGAGTTCGGCATGGGGTCAGGTGGGACCACCGCGCTATTACCGCCAGACATATCCTGTCTTCTCTTTCTCTCAACTGATGTCATTATCTCATCTTTACATCAATTCCTCAATCCGGAACAAACTGTTTCTACACTCTTTAACCATCTTTCGATGATTTTCTCTTCTCTCAACTTCGCGCAATCCAAAACAACTCCGAGTTGTAAGGTTAAGACTCTCGGTTCATTAGTATCAGTTAGCTCAATGTATCACTACACTTACACACCTGACCTATCTACGTCTTAGTCTCAAACGGACCTTACTGATTCTCATCAGGGAAAACTCATCTCGAGGCTAGTTTCGTACTTAGATGCTTTCAGCACTTATCTATTCCGCACGTAGCTACCGGGCAATGCAATTGGCATCACAACCCGTACACCAGCGGTGCGTTCACTTCGGTCCTCTCGTACTAGAAGCAAACCCTCTCAATTTTCCTACGCCCATGGCAGATAGGGACCGAACTGTCTCACGACGTTCTAAACCCAGCTCGCGTACCACTTTAAACGGCGAACAGCCGTACCCTTGGGACCTACTTCAGCCCCAGGATGTGATGAGCCGACATCGAGGTGCCAAACACCGCCGTCGATATGAACTCTTGGGCGGTATCAGCCTGTTATCCCCGGAGTACCTTTTATCCGTTGAGCGATGGCCCTTCCATTCAGAACCACCGGATCACTATGACCTACTTTCGTACCTGCTCGAGCCGTCACTCTCGCAGTCAAGCTAGCTTTTGCCATTGCACTAACCTCCTGATGTCCGACCAGGATTAGCTAACCTTCGTGCTCCTCCGTTACTCTTTGGGAGGAGACCGCCCCAGTCAAACTACCCACCAGACAGTGTCCCTTACCTCGATTCAGAAGTACAGGTTAGAACATCAAACATTAAAGGGTGGTATTTCAAGGATGACTCCATGCATACTGGCGTACACACTTCTTAGTCTCCCACCTATCCTACACATTAAGGCTCAATGTTCACTGTCAAGCTATAGTAAAGGTTCACGGGGTCTTTCCGTCTTGCCACGGGTACACCGCATCTTCACGGCGATTTCAATTTCACTGAGTCTCGGGTGGAGACAGCCTGGCCATCATTACGCCATTCGTGCAGGTCGGAACTTACCCGACAAGGAATTTCGCTACCTTAGGACCGTTATAGTTACGGCCGCCGTTTACTGGGGCTTCGATCAAGAGCTTCTGCTTACGCATAACCCCATCAATTAACCTTCCAGCACCGGGCAGGCGTCACACCGTATACGTCCACTTTCGTGTTTGCACAGTGCTGTGTTTTTATTAAACAGTTGCAGCCAGCTGGTATCTTCGACTGACTTCACCTACATCCGCGCGGGATTTCAATTACCATCAGCGTGCCTTCTCCCGAAGTTACGGCACCATTTTGCCTAGTTCCTTCACCCGAGTTCTCTCAAGCGCCTGAGTATTCTCTACCTGACCACCTGTGTCGGTTTCGGGTACGATTAACTATAACCTGAAGCTTAGAGGATTTTCCTGGAAGCAGGGCATCAATTACTTCACTACCTTAGTAGCTCGTCATCACGCCTCAGGGTCTCAGTGACCGGATTTGCCTAATCACACCCCTACACGCTTAACCCACCATCCAATAGGTGGTAAACCTAGCCTTCTTCGTCCCCCCATCGCAGTTATAGCCAGTACGGGAATATTAACCCGTTTCCCATCAGATACGCCCTTCGGCCTCTCCTTAGGGGTCGACTCACCCTGCCCCGATTAACGTTGGACAGGAACCCTTGGTCTTCCAGCGAGCGGGCTTTTCACCCGCTTTATCGTTACTTATGTCAGCATTCGCACTTCTGATACCTCCAGCATGCCTCACAACATACCTTCTACGGCTTACAGAACGCTCCCCTACCCAATACACTTACGTGCACTGCCGCAGCTTCGGTGCATAGTTTTAGCCCCGTTACATCTTCCGCGCAGGCCGACTCGACTAGTGAGCTATTACGCTTTCTTTAAATGATGGCTGCTTCTAAGCCAACATCCTAGCTGTCTAAGCCTTCCCACTTCGTTTCCCACTTAACTATGACTTTGGGACCTTAGCTGGCGGTCTGGGTTGTTTCCCTCTTCACGACGAACGTTAGCACCCGCCGTGTGTCTCCCATGATTAAACTTGTCAGTATTCGGAGTTTGCATCGGGTTGGTAAGCCGGGATGGCCCCCTAGCCGAAACAGTGCTCTACCCCCAACAGTTATACATGAGGCGCTACCTAAATAGCTTTCGGGGAGAACCAGCTATCTCCCGGTTTGATTGGCCTTTCACCCCCAGCCACAGGTCATCCGCTAATTTTTCAACATTAGTCGGTTCGGTCCTCCAGTTAGTGTTAACCAACCTTCAACCTGCCCATGGCTAGATCACCGGGTTTCGGGTCTATACCCTGCAACTTAACGCACAGTTAATACTCGGTTTCCCTTCGGCTCCCCTATTCGGTTAACCTTGCTACAGAATATAAGTCGCTGACCCATTATACAAAAGGTACGCAGTCACACATGCCCAACGACACATGCTCCCACTGATTGTACGTACACGGTTTCAGGGTCTATTTCACTCCCCTCCCGGGGTTCTTTTCGCCTTTCCCTCACGGTACTGGTTCACTATCGGTCAATCAGGAGTATTTAGCCTTGGAGGATGGTCCCCCCATCTTCAGACAGGATATCACGTGTCCCGCCCTACTCTTCAAGCTTCCACATAATACACCTTCGTGTACGGGACTTTCACCCTCTATCGTGCGACTTTCCAGACGCTTCCACTGATACATTATGCTACCCGCTTTAGGCTCCTCCCCGTTCGCTCGCCGCTACTAGGGGAATCTCGGTTGATTTCTTTTCCTCGGGGTACTTAGATGTTTCAGTTCTCCCGGTTCGCCTCATCTGACTATGTATTCATCAGATGATAGTGCAGTCACCTGCACTGGGTTTCCCCATTCGGACATCGACGGCTATAGCGCCTTTTATCAGCTCACCGTCGCTTTTCGCAGATTAACACGTCCTTCTTCGCCTCTGATTGCCTAGGCATCCACCGTGTACGCTTAATTTCTTAACCTTACAACTCACAGTTGTCTTGGTCTCAATTACGCTTTTTTCTCTTTTCTACTTCACAACATCCACACTCACGTATCAATGCCTTCCGTAAAAACGAGAACTCGTTTCTTTCAGCTTGTTCCTAATTGTTAAAGAGCTTTATCTTTCTATTTACTCACATAAGTAAATACAAACATAATTTAATTCAAAAGAGACGGCTTTAATGGTGGAGCTAAGCGGGATCGAACCGCTGGCCTCCTGCGTGCAAGGCAGGCGCTCTCCCAGCTGAGCTATAGCCCCATTGTTTTCACTTCTTCAACGCCTCAAACTTCCGCTCAATGCCGTCGAATTGGTGGGTCTGAGTGGACTTGAACCACCGACCTCACCCTTATCAGGGGTGCGCTCTAACCACCTGAGCTACAGACCCAATAAAGTGACTCTTTCTAAACAAACAATCTGTGTGAACACTTACGAGCGCTTCGTAAGGAGGTGATCCAACCGCAGGTTCCCCTACGGTTACCTTGTTACGACTTCACCCCAGTCATGAATCACACCGTGGTAAACGCCCTCCCGAAGGTTAAGCTATCTACGTCTGGTGCAACCCACTCCCATGGTGTGACGGGCGGTGTGTACAAGGCCCGGGAACGTATTCACCGTGACATTCTGATTCACGATTACTAGCGATTCCGACTTCATGGAGTCGAGTTGCAGACTCCAATCCGGACTTAGACGTACTTTCTGAGGTCCGCTTGCTCTCGCGAGGTCGCCTCCCTTTGTATACGCCATTGTAGCACGTGTGTAGCCCTGGTCGTAAGGGCCATGATGACTTGACGTCGTCCCCACCTTCCTCCGCTTTATCAACGGCAGTCTCCTTTGAGTTCCCGACCTAATCGCTGGCAACAAAGGATAAGGGTTGCGCTCGTTGCGGGACTTAACCCAACATTTCACAACACGAGCTGACGACAGCCATGCAGCACCTGTCTCACAGTTCCCGAAGGCACTCCAGCATCTCTGCCAGATTCTGTGGATGTCAAGACCAGGTAAGGTTCTTCGCGTTGCATCGAATTAAACCACATGCTCCACCGCTTGTGCGGGCCCCCGTCAATTCATTTGAGTTTTAACCTTGCGGCCGTACTCCCCAGGCGGTCGATTTATCGCGTTAGCTTCGGAGCCCATCACTCAGGGCAACAAACTCCAAATCGACATCGTTTACAGCGTGGACTACCAGGGTATCTAATCCTGTTTGCTCCCCACGCTTTCGCATCTCAGCGTCAGTATCTGTCCAGAAGGCCGCCTTCGCCACCGGTATTCCTCCACATCTCTACGCATTTCACCGCTACACGTGGAATTCTACCTTCCTCTACAATACTCCAGATAACCAGTTTTAAGTGCAATTCCCAGGTTGAGCCCGGGGCTTTCACACCTAACTTAATTATCCGCCTACATGCCCTTTACGCCCAGTCATTCCGATTAACGCTCGCACCCTCCGTATTACCGCGGCTGCTGGCACGGAGTTAGCCGGTGCTTCTTCTGTAGCTAACGTCAATTGCATGCACTTTTCATACACACAACTTCCTCACTACCGAAAGTACTTTACAACCCGAAGGCCTTCTTCATACACGCGGCATGGCTGCATCAGGGTTCCCCCCATTGTGCAATATTCCCCACTGCTGCCTCCCGTAGGAGTCTGGACCGTGTCTCAGTTCCAGTGTGGCTGGTCATCCTCTCAGACCAGCTAGAGATCGTCGCCTTGGTGAGCC
>NZ_LZGN01000012.1 GCF_001690185.1 Gilliamella sp. wkB308 | reverse complement strand
TTTATTTAATTTATTTTGATTTAATTATTTTATATGAATAAACAGAATGTTAAATAATATATTGCAAATTAAAGGCAATAAAAAAGCCCGCTTAGCGGGCTTAAGTAACAATTCTTGATTTTGAGTTAATTATACATACATTAGCGTACGTTGTCAACCCCTTAAGCTGATATTTCATTCTGATATTATTCATTAAGCTTAATAAAATAAGTTTTAGTAATAACGCTGATAGGAATAAATATTCAAAATTCAAAAATTCTCATTATTTATCCGATGTTAAATAATCATATTAATAAAATTAGGATGAAATTATTAAAAATATGATTAATCGTATTAACATAAAATGAATATCTATTTAGCACGAATATAGATAGAAATATGAAAAACGTTAGCGCTAATAAATTGAGTTATTGTTTTGAAAAATTTTATTTATTAACTCTATTGACTAAATAATTATGATAATGATAAGAAGAATAAAAAAGCCCGCTTAGCGGGCTTTAGTAACAATTCTTGATTTTGAGTTAATTATACATGCATTAGCGTACGTTGTCAAGATTAACTATTCCATTTTTTAAAAAACTAAATGTTGCAATAACTCCAGTTCAGTACCGGTTAACATCGTTTGCATCGATAATGCACCAATAATGTAACTTTCACCACTACTTTTTATTTTTCGGATATTGCCTTCACTGCAGGCTAAATCCTGCGCTATTTCACGTAAATTTTTAGGTTTGATAATTAATGTCGATGATATTTGTGTTTTGCTTGGTTCGATATAAACATGATCATCTACAATCATTTCGTCTCCATAATAGAATTTAATTAAGACTTTTGCTTCTTCTTTTATTTTCGCAATTTTACTGTTTTTCATCGTCGAAATAATGCCATCTATTATTAACCCGTCTTTATCTAAACAGACCTGCTTATGTTCCTTTTTTTGGGATTGATATAGACTAAATACTTTGCGTTGTTGATAGGCTTCTTTTCGAGCCCAATTACCCCAACGGGTTAATACTTGAGTGATATCATAATCAGCATTTAAACTCACTTTATTTAGCCATTGTTTTGGTTTATTATTTTCTTGAATATTCAGATACGGTGCTGTCATTACTTACCTCATAACTTTTCCATATAATTCCAATTTATAGTGTTTAACTCTCTATTAATCTGTGGCTATTAACTTATTGTCATATGTTGAAGTACTTATTTTTTAGTAACAATATCGATAGGATGAATTAAAAAAGAGGACGCGTTACGTTAATGTTTTGATATTTTCCTTTATTAAGATCATATTGATTTATGAGTC
Source organism: Gilliamella sp. wkB308 (assembly GCF_001690185.1). Lineage (GTDB taxonomy): Bacteria > Pseudomonadota > Gammaproteobacteria > Enterobacterales > Orbaceae > Gilliamella > Gilliamella apicola_I. The sequence continues at coordinate 34,587 of NZ_LZGN01000012.1, read as the reverse complement.
GTCGGCGATAATCATAGAGTTGTTCAACATGTTTCTCAGCGACTTTTATTTGTTCATCAAGTAAAGCTAATTGCTGTTCTGGTGTCATCGTGAAGTTTTCCTATTCAAAATTAAACAAACCAATAATAACAATAGTTATCGAAAAAATCAATAACTATTGTTATAAACAATTAATGATAATCCTATAATGTTTAAAGTTTTACTCTAACATGTCTTTATTAGAGTTGGTGTCACATTGCCTCAACGAAAAAACACAAATTAATTTAATATCAATTAATTATTAATAAATATTACGACAACTAAAATAATGTTCTAATATATATAGTACAATTTACAATCAAAATAGTGGTATTTAATATTTGACTAAAACTGAAAAACAATAACTTTTAGCCTTGACTAAATTGATAACTTATATTATCATGGGCATTATCAAAACTAATTGACTTACCATAAAGTTAGCAATACCACGAGTTACTAATGGGGTAACAAGATTCAAGTAGCTAGCAGGGGCGTACGAACATACTGCAGTTTTGATAAGGTACTAGATAGCGAATTTAAAGATACAATATTGAGTACCTGACGACTGGAAAGACAGTGGTAGTCCACATTTTTGCCCCTATATTGGGGCTTTTTTAACCTTATTATGACTATTCAAATTTTTATAAAAAGGTTGGAACAATACAGTTAATGATGAAATCTAGCAAGATAACAAAAAATCATTTTGATCATAACTGTGATTTAATATAGGCATTTTATTGGAAGAAGAAGGTAAAGTGATAAATAGGTTACCTATCATATTTTAATATCAGACTTGATAAAATCATTTTAATAGGTAACGCTACTTTTGAAGTATTAGTCAGTGTAAATTCATCCCTAATACTAGCTAAATAACAATCCTTGTTGTATTGGTTAAATGTTACTTATAACCATTATAAGTAAGTTCCGCAAACGGCTCTTTTTGCTTCATCTATACCCCAAGCACTAGGAAACGAAATCATTCCATCGTGACTTGAAACCAGAATCGCTTCTGAAATTGCTTGATTTTTGTCATTAGTGGTGTTGTGGGATTCATTAGTATAATACCAACCAAATTTCCAATTAGATTTTGGATAAGTGACAGTCAAACTATTATATTGTTGATTAAGCGATCTCCCCCACTCGCCAAAGACACCGTATCCAATTCCGCGCGTAAACACATTATAAATACGACCTTTTGCGCCATCTAAATTTTTAGTTGTGAACTCGGATGAATTATTTAATTCTTTTCGGCTTAACAATTTTGAAGAACCTGTACATTGAGCCCTTGCATCATTTTGATTTTGGAAAGATTGTGATTTTGGTTCAAGCCATAAATCAAGACTGAATGTATAATCATAATGAATTTTATCATCAGATTTTAAGGTTGCCGTTATAGTGACCGTTTTAGTGGGCTGGTTAAGCGTAATTAAACCATCTTTATCAACAGTAACAGAACTATTATTTGTTGTGAAGGTATAATCGTTTTGTACACCACCCATGACTAACTGAAATTGCGCACCGGCAAAACCAGTTGTTGGAAAATATTTTTTAGATAAGGTAGGCGCCACTTTAAACCCTTGATTGACAACATAATCCTCAGTTACTCCCCCACCTACTGCAAAATTAGGTTTATTTTTAGGAATATTATTTATACCAATTCCGGTGAGATTCCACTTTTCATCATTCTCAGATTTGTCATTTTTGACTGAACGCCATTGAGTAAGTGGATCTGAGATAAGACTATAAGGTTTTGCAAAGCAGGTATTAGCGATAGCTATTTGATAAGTTTTTGTTATAGGCTGAGCACCCATTGTTTGAGTTTCAATAAAATTGACAGGATCACTTTCATTAGGATCGCCAAATTGAGTATGAACTTTAATATCAGTCGCGGTGATTTCTAATTTTAACGGCATTTTATATTTGTTATGGCTACAAGCAATATTATTAAAATCAGCAGGATCGATTTTAACATTATTACTATCCTTCCAAACGTAATTTAATGTGTTGCTTATGGGTTGCTTAGGATCAAAAGCATCATTATTAGTATCAAAATAATCACCCTTATTATCATCAATAGTTGCTCTAGGAACAAAATAACTTTTTATGACAAAATCATTTAAGTTAGTCGTATGATCAAAATATTTGGTGGTATTACTATTGATATTACCGGATATTTCATTGTAATCAGTACCGTTGTAATTAAAACCTAATTTATTAACAATCGATTCTGTTGCAAAAAAAATAGGTTTATCCCCTTTTATCGAATTGACAGTCGTTGTTGATAGTGCTGCATTAGCAGGATTAACTGAAATGAAAGCTAAAACTGCACTTAAATAACTCAGTTTAGTTGCAGTCCTATTTTTTTTTAGCATAGATAATAAACAATTTAAGTGTGAACCTATTTTCGAATTAGAGATGACTAAATGGTTAGGTTTGTATTCACTAAAATTTCGTGAATTAGGGTTTATAATGTGCTTCATATAGTTTTCTTCATTAACAAAATAACAAATCAATCATAAATCATAAGATTGATTTAATAACTTCACATTCATCCAATTAATTTAAATGAAGAGGTGATCCTTTTAAACATTATTGATCGGATTTATCGATCCATCAACACCCAATCAATTTAAAATCACTATCAAAAATAATAAGATACTGCTATATTCCTTACATTATTTTCAATATGAGGAGATAATAAAATTGATTTAATAATTGAAAAATTTATCCAATTAATTTGAAGGAAGAGATAATCTTCGGAAACATTATTGATCGGATTTATCGATCTATCAATATACGATTAATTTAGAATCACTATCAAAACAACATAAAATCACGATATTTATGACATATTTGTTATAATGCAAACATAAAAACAGGTTAATCACATTAGTTAACACTTTAAAATAACATAATGAATAATATTAATTTATTTTTAAACGTTTTATCTAGGTTTTATACAATTCATTTTCTTCAATAAATTTTTCCTATCAAAATTATAGGTTAAGTAAGTTACAATTTATTAAAACAACTGTAAATGTAACGTAATGGATAAGTAAGCAATATGTAATTTGCTCAAAATGAATTCAAATATTTTAATGAGAATTTACCTAAGATTAAAAGTATGATTAAAAAAGAAGATTGGATAAAATATTATTAATCATACTATTGACTAAAAATAATCATTCTCACCAATTAAAAAACCTCTACTGATTAATTGATGAGAAAAATGTTATCTAGAAATTAATTTCTGTTCCAACAAAATAGCGACGTCCATCCAAGGTTTTACCAAAGTCTTCATTGTCAACATCTTTGTCAAACAAGTTATAAATACCCGTGTAAATTTTTGCTTTCTTGTTGATTTGATACGCTGCTCCCATATCCCAAAACGTATATCCAGGATACGTGACATACCTACTTTGTTTACCCATTCGTTTATTGGCGTTTTCTTGACCGTAGTATGCCATCTTAGCCCATAAGTCCCAATTATGACTGATGTACCAATCCAATTGCATATTAAATTTTTGTTTAGGCGTACGGTTTAATGCACGTCCTTTATTGATACCGGTTTTTTGTTCTGTCTTTGTCCATGAATAATTTGACGTCAACAAGAACTCATTAAACAATGGCGTTTTAAAGGTTAATTCAACGCCTTTAAGATCGGCTTTATCGACATTTTCTCTGCCTTGAACAAAATCAAATTTTTCTTGGTACCCATTCACTTTACATTTACCTTTTCCAGCTGGTCCCTGACAAATGTAATAAGTTTGAATCTTATCTTTATATTTTGTATAAAACGCCGTGGCTGAAGCATCTATTCCATAATCATTAGTATAGCCCAGTCCAATTTCGATATTGTCTGATTTTTCAGGTTTTAAATTAGGATTTCCCAGCACCATTCCTTTATTACCCGTTCCAGCCCCCCCTGTAACTTGTCCCCAATCAGCAACGACTTGCCGTAATTGTGGTGTTGCATAACCCGTTGAATAGCCACCTTTGAGAGTGAAATTATCATCAATATTCCATACGCTATAAACTCTTGGATTCCAGTTACTTCCATAGTTTTCATCTTTGTTATAACGTAATCCAACAGTTAAATTCCAATTTTCGAATAAACTTAGTTCATTTTCAGCAAATAGGGCATAATTCCAACGATCTATTTTAGTTAATGTTTTCTTTAATTGATTACCTTTATCGTGTAACTCTTGGTAATTATATTTTCCCCCTACTGTTAACATATTCATATTAAGCGGAATGGTTACACGGGTATCAAGGTCGGTATTTCGAATTTTCATCTGTCTTTCCGGATTATTATTGCCTTCGTATGCAATAAATGAAGTTGTCGAAATATCACCAAATAGCCCAGTATGGGTTAAACTGTACGTATTACGGCGATTATCACGAGGAAAATCGCCTCTATTTTTAGCTCGGGTATTACCCGCTGTTGCCTTACTTTTTTGAATTGAACGACCAATATCTAAATCAAATCGTTGCGAGTCGGTTGCATTTAAAGACAGCTTACCGTTTAGACTTTGAAGTTTTTGTTGAGCATGACCATTTAAAAATTTATCTTCATTTCGTTTGGAATATTGACCATATAGCTGAATGCCGACTCTTTCATCAATAATCGGCCCCATGGCTGAAAAACTTCCCGTATAAGTGTTTTTTTCTTCAGAACGATAAGGAATTACAGATTCTAAACGTAAACCTGCATGCCATTTATCTGACACTTTTTTGGTAATAACATTTATTACCCCACCCATTGCATCAGAACCATACAGTGATGACATAGGGCCACGGACTACCTCAATGCGTTCTATCGCCGTTAATGGCGGTAGCCAACCTTGTTCAAATCCAGAACCGTCACTGTTTGGTCGTGTTTCTCGGGTGCTGACCTTCTTTCCATCAACTAAAATCATCGTATATTTAGCATCCATACCTCGAATACTAATATCTGTTGAATCACCGCTACCGGTAATGGTAACACCAGGAATATCTTTTAACGCATCAGTGACATCCCGATACGATTTTTGACTAATTTCTTCTGAGGTAATAACAGAAATGGTTGCCGGAGCTTCTTTGATTTGCTGTGCAAAACCCGAAGCGGTAACAACCATTGTATCAGAATCTGAACTATTCACTGCGGCTAGTGCTGTACTTGATAATAATAAAAAACCTGAATTAATGACATAATTTGTCAGTTTAAATTTTAGCTTAACGTTCATTTGTTATAACCCCATTATTTATAATGATATTTTATATATTACCCATGAGTATGAACACTACATTAGATGATAATAATTATCAATATCTTTTATTAAATTATTTTTCGCTGGACAAGCAACTCGCTTTAAATGATAATAATTATTATTTACATTTAATATAAAGGGTGTATATGAACAGAAAGAAAAAATTGCTACTAAGTAGCATTGCATTAATAGTTTTGGGGTTAACCGGTTGTCAATCACCGTCGACAATGACTGTCACAAACAATAGTGAAACCGTCATCGTACCTAAATCTCCGAAAAAAATTGTTGTCATGAATTATGGAGCATTAGATACGTTAGATGCTTTAGGTAAAGGCTCAATAGTGACGGCAACCCCACAATCGGTCATCCCATCCTATTTGAATCAATTTAAAAGGAATGATGTGGTTGATACGGGTAATATGAAAGAACCTAATATAGATGCAATTAAACAGACTAATCCTGATCTCATTATTATTGATGGACGTCAAGCAAATAAAAAAGATGAATTGTCAAAAATTGCCCCAGTGCTTAATTTGAGTGTTGATAGCAAACATTATTTTGAATCAACAAAAAATCATATCAATTTGTTAGCGAGCATTACCGGAACCGAAAACACAGCAGCTCAACTCATTGCTTCGCTCAATAACAAAATCAACCAAGCTCAAATAATTACCTCAGCAAGCCCTAAAAAGGCCATTGTCGCTATTCACAACAATGGAAAAATAATTCTTATTAATAATAGTTCAAGTGCTGTGCTTATCCATGATGTATTAAAAGTCAAAAGAGCGGTACCACTTTTAGCTAACCAGCCAGCTACAAATGGAGAACGACCAGCACCTACTTTTGTTGACGATAAATATATTAAAGCCGTTAAGCCAGATATTATTTTTGTCATTGACCGAAGCCATGCTATTGGTCAACAAGCTATGAAAGCGAACTATTTTGATACAAAAGTGCTCAATAAAAGTAAAACCACTGTTGTATATTTGACACCTGATCTTTGGTACTTATCTGGAGGTGGGGCAGAAAGTTTAGACCGTCAAGTGTCTGAAGTGCTCAATGCTTTAAATGATTAACATTTTGTTTAAATTAATTCATACAGCCCAATCAATTCAAAGGCTGTATGAGTTAGCATTCAACGAATTTATCATATTATATCGACATGCCCACAAATACTCTAAGTCACTAAATTTGAGAAAATAATATTTATCTATTAAGTTATGCTCGCATGATTTCAATCAAATATAGGCTATTTAACGGGTTAAAAGCCCACTTTATACACTTGCCTGACGCTACCACTTAAAACCCATTTTCTGTTAATTAAGAATGTGAAAACCAGTATATTTACAATGTTTAAATGTGTTAAAATGCCGACATTTTAAATTAACAACAACTAATTAATAGATAAAATTTATTTATTATCAATTTAATACCTCTTTAAATATTAAGCATTATTATAAATATTATGAATATGTCATCCCCTACTATTGGATTTGTGAGCCTTGGTTGTCCCAAAAATTTGGTTGACTCAGAGCGAATTTTAACTGAATTACGAACGCAAGGTTATCAAGTGGTACCAAGCTACGAAAATGCAGATTTAGTTATCGTCAATACTTGCGGCTTTATTGATAGTGCCGTACAAGAATCGTTAGAAGCCATTGGCGAAGCTTTAAATGAAAATGGCAAGGTCATTGTGACAGGCTGTTTAGGTGCAAAAGAAGATCAAATACGCAATGTACATCCTAAAGTACTTGAAATATCTGGCCCCCACAGCTACGAGGCAGTACTTACTCATGTCAATAAATATGCCCCTAAACCCGCATACAATCCGTTTACCAGTTTAGTACCACAGCAAGGTGTGAAATTAACGCCTAAGCATTATGCCTATTTGAAAATATCAGAAGGTTGTAACCACAACTGTACATTTTGCATCATTCCGTCACTTCGTGGCGAAATGGTTAGCCGACCAATTGGTAATGTACTTGATGAAGCAAAGCGATTAGCTGATAGTGGCGTTAAAGAATTACTCGTTATTGCTCAAGATACTTCAGCATATGGTATCGATATAAAAAATCGTACCAACTTTTGGAATGGTATGCCATTAAAAACGGATATCCAAACGTTATGCGAACAATTAGCAACGTTAGGCATTTGGGTAAGGCTCCATTACATGTATCCTTATCCAAGTGTGGATAATTTGATCCCGTTAATGGCGGATGGAAAAATCTTACCGTATCTAGATGTACCACTTCAACATGCCAGTCCTTCGGTTTTAAAATCAATGAAAAGACCAGGCACCATTGATAGAACACTTGAACGAATTCATAAATGGCGAGAAATCTGTCCGGACATCACTTTACGTTCAACGTTTATTGTCGGTTATCCGGGAGAAACAGACCAAGATTTCGAATTATTACTCGATTTTTTAAGTAAAGCCAAGCTTGATCGTGTGGGATGTTTTCCTTATAGTCCGATTAAAGGTGCAGCAGCCAATCAGCTCGCGAATCAAATTCCGGAAGAAATTAAGCAAGAGCGTTTTCATCGTTTTATGCAATTACAACAGACAATTTCAACCGAAAAATTACAAAATAAAATTGGCAAAACCTTGTCAGTTATTATTGATGAAGTGGATGAAGAAGGCGCTATCGGACGCAGTATGGCCGATGCACCTGAAATTGATGGCGTTGTTTATTTAAATGAAGAAAAATATGTTCACGTTGGTGATATTGTTCAAGTTGAAGTTGAACATTCCGATGAATATGATTTATGGGGAACTGTTAAACAGTAAATATATCCAATGAAACAACATTATCGAAACGAAATCAAAAATCTTATTGCCCTTTCGGTACCCGTACTGATAGCGCAAATATCGCAAACAGCGATTACCTTCGTCGATACCATTATGGCTGGTAACTACAGCAACACAGCATTATCAGGGGTTGCCATTGCTGTCTCAATTTGGTTACCAACCATATTATTTGGACAGGGTTTACTTAGCGTCTTAACACCGATTATCTCCAATTTAAATGGGGCGGCTAAACGTCATCAAGTTGCTGATCACACTCGACAAGGCGTCGTTATTGCCTTGTTCTTATCAGTGATAATGATGTTCATTTTATACCATTCAGATAAACTGATTAGTTTAAGAAGTTCAGTTGAACATCCTATTGATCCTGAAATGGTTGAAGTTGCCGTTTCTTTTTTACGTGCCATTATGTGGGGCGTCCCTGCGTTCTTATTATTTTTAGTTTACCGAAATCAGTGTGAAGGGTTATCCAATACCAAACCAGCCATGGTGATCATCTTTATTGCATTACTTGCCAACATTCCCATTAATTATGTATTAATTTATGGAAAATTAGGTTTACCTGCTTTCGGTGGAGTTGGATGTGGCATTACCGCAGCAATTATATTTTGGCTAATGTTTTTTTTAATTCGCCTTTATACATTAACCACCACTAGCCAACGTGATATTCGTCAAACGCCTTTCACAAAACTTGTTGATTGGTCAATTATAAAAAAGGTTATCCTGTTAGGTACACCACTGGCATTGGCTTATTTTTTCGAAATGAGTTTATTTGCCGTCATAGCATTACTGATTGCCCCATTAGGTAAAATTACGGTGGCCGCACATCAAATCATATTTACGATTAGCAGTTTAACATTTGCCATTCCGCTTTCACTTGGCGTTGCTACCAGTATTCGTGTTGGTTATTTGTTAGGTCAAAAAAAGCTATCTCTTGCCAAACATACTGCGTACATAAGTTTAGCTATTTCGTTAGCAATAGCAATTATTGTCGCATTAATTTTAGTTGTATTTCGAACACCTATTATTGCGTTATTTACTAAAGAAGTGGCTGTCATTACGATATGCATGCACCTGATTATTTTATTAGCAATCTATCAGGCTTCTGATTATTTACAAGTCGTCGCAAGCAATGTGCTTCGTGGTTATAAGGACACGCAAAGCATTTTCTTTATTACGTTGCTTTCTTATTGGGTAGTAGGATTACCTGTTGGTTATATCTTGGGTTTAACCGATCTAATTATAGCGCCAATTGGGGCTGCCGGTTTCTGGATTGGCATTATTTTAGGGCTGGCAGTCGCCGCTATTTTATTAATAGCCAGAATGATCTATATCCAAAAACAGCCTGAAGCAACAATATTAAACCGAGCATCAAAATAACGATTTATTTGCTAGTAAGTCACTTCTCATCTTAATATTTAACACTTATCAAATTTACAGATAAGTGTTAAATCATAGATAGCCTCTACTCCGTAACAACTATTCAATACAATTAACCATAGTTAACTCAAGTAACTATTTTATTCCCTCGTTTAAGACTGTTAAACGAATTTTATTAGGTACATAAATGATGAAAAATCATTTAGTTCAATTTAAATTGAATCAAACATTAAATGACGATATAAATTGATTAAATAATAATTCACTATATAATCACGTGCCTTGTAGATAAATTTAATATAGTGTAATAATGTTGTGAAGCTCTCTAAAAAAATTTTGTTTTCTCATTTTATTTGTCTTAGCCTTGCAGTCTTAGTCGTGTATTTATTAGGATATCCGAAAAGAATCGATCGAATATTACTTACTTATTTTTCATTAATTATCCTAGGTAAATTCACCATTTTTCGAATTTTTTTTGGTCTATCGTTTGTTATAGCCGCTCTTTACTTTCCTATTGCTTATTATTATGGTCCTCCTAATGTAGCAGTAATAAGTGCCTTGTTTGAAACAGACATGGACGAAGTAAATGAATTCTGTTCGCAAATATCTACTTATCTATTTTTGATTACCTTCTTATTAATAATTGCTTTTGTTCTTATCTTTATCAAACTGCCGTTTCCTACTGTTCACCATTATTACCTCATTATTTTTACATTGATTTTATTGGGCTATAAACCAATTAAAGCATACATTAAATTTATCCCTACCCCTTCTCATTCTCTGTCAGACGAGATAATGGATAATGTGAAATATCCTTTTTTTGAATTTTACAGAGCGCTTTATACCAGTGGAAAAATTTATTTTATCGAGAAAGAAGCACAGCTTAATCAAATTGAACAACAAAACACGATTCCTATTTTATCGGTAAATCCCGACCACAAGAATTATCTTATTATTATTGGTGAAAGTGTCCGTAAAGATTATATGAACGCTTATGGATTTAGTTATGACAATACCCCTTTTGCCACTCAACATGCAAATGTGATATGGGATGGTTTAATCGCACCCGCTTCGAATACGCAAGCATCTGTCCCTCATTTGATCAGCCAAGCCATTTATTCAGACGATAAAATAGTGAATGCTCAATTAAATAATAATATTGTCAGTATTGCTAACGATGCAGGATTTGAAACTTATTGGCTTTCTAATCAAGGTAAACTCGGAAAAATTGAGATTACCGTACCTCGCATTGCCGCTTATGCAAACTATAATTTTTATACAAAGAAAGGGGAATACAACGGTAAGTCATCACACGGAAAATATGATACTTTACTATTACCAGAATTAGATAAAATATTGTCAGATAAACAGGATAAGCCAAGACTGATCGTCATGCATCTTATGGGTTCTCATTCCAACTTTTGTCGTCGATTACAATTTGATATTCAATTCAATTTATACAATGAAAATATTTCTTGCTATGTCAGCAGTATAAAAGAAACGGACGATCTGATTAAATCAACCATAGAGATACTAAAAAAACATAATGAAGATTATTCGGTTGTCTATTTTGCTGATCATGGTCTTACCCACTTGGATCAATATCAAGATTTAAGGCATAACTGGGAATACCAAAATAGTTACGAAGTACCTTTTATTTTCTTTGATTCAAAAAGTACAACACAACAAAAAATTGAGAAAAAAATTTCAGGTTATCAGCTTGTTTACTTGTTAAGTAAATGGATGGGTATCACTTTAGATGTTTCACATGAATATATGCAAAACAAATTGATAGATATACCACACCAGCCAAAGATTAAAATTAAAGATTGGAAAAATGAACTTTATCCTTATGAAAAATTGAAACAAGATCCTAATCCTTTTTTCATCAAATAAAATCATAATATCTTAAAATAGATACCAAAAAAAACGCCATTACCTATATGGTAATGGCGCTTTAAACAGGAATAACAATTATTTCAATAAATCATTGGCTTTTGCAATTACATTTTCAACTGTAAAACCAAATTTTTCAAATAACTGTTCAGCAGGTGCTGATTCGCCAAAACTTGTCATACCCACAATTTTGCCATTCAGTCCCACATATTTATACCAGTAATCACTAATCCCTGCTTCAATCGCAATACGCGCAGTGACCGAAGAAGGTAATACCGACTCTTTATAAGCGCAGTCTTGTTTATCAAACGCATCAGTTGATGGCATTGAAACAACCCGTACTTTTTTCCCTGCTTTTGTTAATTGATGATAGGCTTCTACCGCTAATTCGACTTCTGAACCCGTCGCAATTAAGATTAACTGTGGCGTTCCTGCACAATCATTTAAAATGTAACCGCCACGATAAACGTTGGCTAATTGCTCAGCTGTTCGTGGTTGTTGTTTAAGATTCTGCCTTGAGAAGATCAGTGCGGTTGGCCCATCTTTACGTTCAATGGCATATTGCCATGCTATGGCTGATTCAACTTGGTCACATGGGCGCCAAGTACTGACATTTGGTGTTACCCGTAAGCTTGCCATTTGTTCAACAGGTTGATGGGTTGGTCCGTCTTCACCTAAGCCAATTGAGTCATGGGTATAGACAAACAGTGAACGAATCTTCATTAAGGCAGCCATGCGTACCGCATTTCGTGCATATTCCATAAACATTAAGAATGTTGCCCCATAAGGAATAAAGCCGCCATGAAGTGCAATACCATTCATAATAGCAGACATCCCAAACTCACGTACACCATAGTGAATATAGTTACCATCCGGATTGGCTAAAATTTCTTTTGAACCTGACCACATTGTTAAGTTACTTGGTGCTAAGTCAGCCGAGCCACCTAGAAACTCAGATAATACTGGTGCAAAGGCTTCAATTGCGTTTTGTGATGCTTTACGCGTCGCTATCGTTGCAGGGTTTGCTTGCAATTTATTGACAAAATCGGTAGCCACTTGTTGCCAATTTTCAGGTAAATCGCCGTGCATTCGTCGTTTAAATTCGCTGGCTAGTTCTGGATATGCTTTGGCATAAGCTTCAAAGCGAGTGTTCCACTCATCTTCGATTTGTTTGCCTTTGGTTTTCGCATCCCACGCTTCATAATAAGCTTTCGGAATATCAAACGGCGGGTAATTCCATCCAAGTGCTTGACGAGTTGCTTCAATTTCAGCATCTCCCAGTGGTGCACCATGACTGTCATGACTGCCCGCTTTATTTGGTGATCCAAAACCTATAACTGTTTTACACATTAGTAAAGAAGGTTTATCGGTCACAGCTTGCGCTTGTTCAATCGCTTGAGCAATGGCATTTGCATCATGACCATCAATACCTCGAATAACATGCCATCCATAAGCTTCAAAGCGTTTGGCGGTATCATCAGTAAACCAACCTTCTATTTCGCCATCGATTGAAATACCATTTTCATCATAGAATGCAACGAGTTTTCCTAATTTCAGTGTTCCAGCCAATGAGCAAGCTTCGTGTGAAATGCCTTCCATCATACAACCATCACCCATGAATACGTAGGTAAAATGGTCAACTATAGTATGACCCGGTTTATTAAATTGTGCAGATAAAGTTCTTTCTGCTATTGCCATACCAACTGCATTTGCAATGCCCTGTCCTAAAGGCCCGGTTGTGGTTTCAACGCCCGGAACATGGCCATATTCTGGATGCCCTGCTGTGATTGAATGCAACTGACGGAAATTTTTCAAGTCATCTAGGCTAACTTTATAACCGGTAAGATGTAATAAACTATAAATTAGCATAGAAGCATGACCATTTGATAATACAAAACGGTCTCGATCTGCCCAATTGGGATTGTTTGGGTTGTGTTTTAAAAATCCACGCCAAAGTACTTCCGCCATATCAGCCATACCCATAGGCGCACCCGGATGACCTGATTTTGCTTTTTGTACACCATCCATGCTTAATGCCCTTATCGCATTCGCAAGCTCGCGGTGAGATAGCGTCGTTGCATTCATGTTTTAATCTCCAAAATATATTTTAAGTTATTCAATATTCATTTTTCTGTTTTTTTGAAACAGATTTATATTATTAATATTATAAAAAAAGCGAAAGGGGAATTTTAATTCCCCTCTATCACTATAGAAGTGTTGCGATCATCTCTTCTAATTTACCTTGATCCACCGCAAAGGCACGAATTCCTTCTGCTAATTTTTCGACAGCCATGGCATCACTATTATGTTGCCATCTAAATTCAGACTCGGTAATCGGTGCAGGTCGTTCAACGACGGTTTGATTTGGATACAGTTTTTGTTCAACAGGTGCTGTTGAATGTTGCATTTCAGCCAATAAATTTGGCGCAATCGTTAATCGATCACAACCAGCTAATGCTAAAATTTGTTCAACTTTACGGAAGCTTGCCCCCATGACGATTGTTTTATAACCATGTTGTTTATAGTAATTATAAATATTACGTACTGATACCACACCTGGATCTTGATCGGCAATATAGGGGTCAATTGGTTTTTTAGCTTGATACCAATCATAAATACGACCAACAAAAGGTGAAATGAGAAACACATTGACTTCAGCACAAGCACGTGCCTGTGCAAATGAAAATAGTAACGTTAAATTACAGTTAATGCCCTCTTTTTCAAGAACTTCGGCAGCTTTAATTCCTTCCCATGTTGAAGCAATTTTAATCAAAATTCGTGATTTATCGATACCTTTTTGTTGATAGAGTTCTATAATTCGGCGGGCTTTTTCGATACAAGCTTGTTTATCAAAAGATAAACGAGCATCCACTTCTGTCGAAATTCGTCCGGGTACAATTTTCAAAATTTCCGCACCAATATTGACAGCAACTTGGTCACAAGCATTAATTAATTGTTGTTCTTTGCTACCACCTAATTTTTTTGCAGTTTCAACTGCAGAATCAATCAGATAACGATATTGAGGAAGTTGAGCGGCTTTTAATACAAGAGAAGGATTCGTGGTTGCATCTTCTGGTGAAAACTGTTTAATTGAATCGATATCACCTGTATCGGCAACAACGACGGTTAATTTTTTAAATTCATCTAATTGACTCATATACTTCTATATCCTCTACAGCTTCAATTTTCTAAAAGATTATAATAGCATTTATCTAGTGATAAAACGACTTAGCGACTCGTTATTTTAACGTTTTTATACATTTAACAATAACCTGAAATAGATAACAAAAAAGCAAAATTTTCACACAGTTGTGAGAGTAATTATAGCTTGTTTATCTCTGCTATCAGTTTGTTATTTTTACATTATAAATTGATTTTTTAATGTGACCTAAATCACGAAATTAACTTTATCAATATGAAAAATACCTCGATAAAAAATCAATCTATCATTTTCAGCTAATCGTTAATGCTATATTGATCAACCCTAAGACAAAAATGCATGATTAAAATAGTGGCTAAATCCATGCATAAATCGTTTTATTAGCAAAATTACAACCAGAACAATTATCACATTTTTTTGACTGACAAAAATCGGATTGTTCTACAACGATTAGTTGTATCACTTTTTTCTTTACCCAAAAGCTTAGTATCGGTATGAGGGCGCTTTCAGGCAACCTAAAATGACGTGCTATATCTTGCAATTCTACACGCCCTTTTAATTGTACATAATCACGAATCGAGGTCATTAACATTTTCTATATTAGTCTTATAGGTTTTACCGACTTTGTTCTCCAGTGAATTAAATGATAAAAATAAACTAATCACAACAAGATGATTTTCTTGGTTTTTTATGATTAAACATATTATTTTTATCAAATGAATTATTTCCCAATTTGCGCAGAATAAACACCATCAATGTTATTGATAGTCCACAACCGAACAACCAATAACTTGCAGTATTTGAATGGGCAAGTTGTGTAAATTGATAATAGATTGTCGCCACCAACCAAGCAATTGTGAAAGTCCATACTGCAACAAAAATCATCCAACGCCACCCTGCTTCACGATAAATTGTCCCTAACACAGCTGTACATGGTGTATAAAGTAAGATGAATATTAAATAAGCTATTACGGCTGACGAAGACGTAAATGATGTCTTAATTTTAGAAATAGCAGTAGAATTGATCGCTAAATCAGTTTGTAAAGTATCGATATCATCATTTAATGATGACAATCCTAGTGGATCAGTAATCGTTTCAGACAGAGCAAGTAAATTATCTGGAATAGTGGCAAAAGCCGATTTAATGTCTTCAAACCAATCCGATTGTTCATCATCTTCTGGTTGATTATCCATAGAATAAAGTGAATTTAATGTCGCAATGATGGACTCTTTTGCAAAAATTCCCGTAAAAATGCCCACTGTTGCTGGCCAATTTTCGTTATCGATACCCATGGGTTGAAAAACAGGTGTAATTTTTTGGCTTATGACTGATAATACCGATTGATTAGTATTTTCATGACCAAAGGTATTATCGGTTCCCCATGAGTTAAGTAAACTTAAAATCGTAACCATAATTACAATTGCTTTACCTGCTTTAAATATAAAACTTTTCAAGCGTTGCCAAGTTAAGCGTAAGATGCTACGAAGGGTTGGAATTCGATAAACTGGCATCTCCATAATAAAAGGGGTCAACTCACCTTTTAATAACGTGTTTTTCAAAATCATCCCCGACAGGACTGCAACACTAATACCAAGCAGATATAACATAAATACAACGAAAGAAGCATGAAGCGGGAAAAATATAACCGCAAATAATGCATAAACCGGTAATCTTGCCCCACAAGACATAAAAGGAATCATGCAGATAGCCATTAAACGATCTCGAGAGCTTTCTAGTGTACGCGTGCCCATAATCGCAGGTACGCCACAGCCAAAGCCCATTAACATAGGCACGAAAGCTTTACCCGGTAAACCGATAAAACGTAAAACCCGATCCACCACCATTGCGGCACGTGCCAAATAACCGGAATCCTCTAAAAAAGATAAAGCAAAAAACATTGCGGCAATGACAGGAATAAACGTTGAAACAGTTTGAATTCCACTACCTATGCCATCAGACAATATGACACTAACCCAATCTGGCGCATGAATAATTTGTAATAAACCGGCTGTTCCATTGACAAAAATTGTTCCGAAAAATTGTTCAAAAAAATCGATAAATACCGAACCAAAATTAATAGCAACCATAAACATGGCATACATGACAATTAAAAAAAACGGAATACCTGTAAAGCGTCCGAGCGTAATTTTATCGAACTTTTCTGAAATACGGGGACTTAATTCTCGAGGTTTAGCAATAACCTTTTTACACACTTCATCAATCCTTTCATATCTGGCACTTGCTAGTGCAACATCAATTTCATTATCACACCAAGCCGAAAGGAGTTGTCGACAAATTTCAAGTTTTTCTAATTCAAGTGAATTAAACTGTTCCGTGTTGTTTCCTAATAAGGCTTCAATTAATTGCCAGCGATTAAGTTGATGAACAACACTTTCTTCTGGTAGTTCACTAATATAACGGGTCAAGAGTCTTTGCTGAGATTGCCCTAATGTATCTATAGAAGGTTGAGCTTTTTGCTGGTTGATAGCCCTATTTTCAATTGCTTGATAAAATAAATTGATACCTAATTTTTTGGTTGATGAAATAGGTACAACAGGACAACCCAGTAAAACGGATAATTGTTGGTGATCGATTTTTTCGCCCATATTCTTAACCGTATCAATCATATTGAGTACGACAATCATCGGTACTTGTAAATCAATCAATTGAAATGTTAGATATAAGCTTCGCTGTAAATTGCTGGCATCAATAACATTAATAATGACATTATTTTTTTCTGTCAGAACAAATTCACGCGTTATCCATTCATCTTGCGACATTGAAACTGCATCAGACTCAATAGAGTAAGTCCCCGGTAGATCAACGACTTCGTATTGGTGATGGTGATAAGAAAATAAACCTAATTTTTGTTCAACTGTCACGCCAGGCCAATTACCAACGCGCTGTTTTGATCCTGTCAGTAAATTGAACAGTGTTGTTTTGCCACAATTTGGATTTCCAACCAGTGCTATTTTCACTCATTTATCTCCGTTACTTCAATGGTAGCTGCTTCACGACGCCTTAGACAAAGAAAAAATCCACGTATTTTAATTTGCAGTGGATCTCCTAAAGGTGCCACACGAACAATCGAAATTTTACAGCCTGGTGTTAATCCCATTGCCAGTAACTTTCTACGAAAAGGTAAGGATTCAGGTAATAGACGAGAGATAACCGCCTCATTTCCTAAAGGGAGGTGATTTAATGTTAATACTGACATTAATGTTCCTGTGAATTATGCTAGCACGTTTTATTCTGCTTATTTTAAAAAATATTTACGTATAAAAATAGTTTTAAAATGCGAATAATTCGCAATATTAATATTTAATATTTAAAAAAATAGAAAAGTAACTTTAAAAAATAAAATTTATGTAAAAAATAGGGGTTAATATGTTTTTTTCAAGTGTTTTGTGCTGAAAAACAAAAAGAATCTTAATAAACCGTTCATTTAGGATCAAATAGTTAAATTAAATGAATAATCTTCTGATTATTCATTTAATTAAAATTTATATTACTCATCCAATTCAAAATTAGAGATTCGGTAAGACAACTGATATAATTTGACTTTATACTTGACTTAAGGAATGAGAATTATGTTAACCATTTACGGTATTAAAAACTGCAGTACAATGAAAAAAGCGTTCACATGGCTTGATGACAATAAAATCAATTATCAATTTCACAATTACAAAACAGATGGACTGTCAGCTGAACAATTACAGACTATTTTGAAATTTGTTGATTGGCAAAGCCTACTTAATACAAGGGGTACAACGTGGCGTAAATTGGATGAATCAGTACGTGCTAACGTTGACAATGAGCAAGCTGCAATGAAACTAATGTTGGACAATCCTTCAATTATAAAACGACCGCTATTAATCAAGGGTAAGCATGTATTACTCGGATTTTCAGACGAAAGTTATTCGCAATTTTTTCAACAACAACAATAAGACCGAGATCATTATGACAGAGCCTGTTATTGAACTAACCCAAGCATTGATTGCCGAAAAATCGATAAGTCCGGATGATAAAAATTGTCAAAATATCCTTATCGAGCGCTTAACATCACTTAACTTTATCATTGAAGAATTCAATATTGGTCGCACTAAAAATCTTTGGGCTTATCATGGCGATCCGTCAGAAACAACACTTATGTTTGCTGGTCATACCGACGTAGTGCCTGCTGGGGATGAAAGCCAATGGCTGTATCCCCCATTTGAGGCAACCATTGATACTCATGGTGTACTTTATGGCCGTGGAGCATCAGATATGAAAAGTGGTGTTGCAGCAATGATCTGTGCTGCTGAAGATTTTGTTAAAGCAAACCCAAATCATCGTGGTCGTGTTGCGTTTCTAATCACCTCTGATGAAGAAGCTGATGCAACTGATGGAACAGTTAAAGTTGTTAATCGTCTTCTTGAACGTCAGGAACGTGTAGACTATTGCATTGTAGGTGAGCCCTCTTGTGATAAGGTTTTAGGGGATCAAATTAAAAATGGGCGTCGAGGTTCATTGACAGCAAATTTAATTATCCATGGTGTGCAAGGCCATGTCGCCTACCCTCATTTAGTTGACAACCCTGTTCATCGATTTGCCCCCGCTTTGGCTGAACTTGTTAATACGGTTTGGGATAATGGCAATCAATATTTTCCGCAAACCTCTATGCAAATTGCAAATATTCAGGCAGGCACAGGGGCTGAAAACGTTGTGCCAGGCGATCTATCAGTACAGTTCAATTTTCGATACAGTAGTGAACTCACTGATGATCTAATTAAAACCCGTGTTGAGCAACTTTTACAAAAGCATAAATTAAACTATACGTTAAATTGGCGTTTATCAGGTCATCCGTTTTTAACGCCGCAAGGTGAACTGACTCAAGCCACAGCAAGTGCCATAAAAGAGTACACAAATATTGATACAAAATTATCAACAAGTGGCGGAACATCGGACGGCCGTTTCATCGCAAAAATGGGCTGTCAGATTATCGAGTTTGGAGTATTAAATAAAACAATCCATAAGATTAACGAAAATGTAAATTGTCAGGATATCATCACACTGAAAAGAATTTATCAAAGAATTTTGGAAAAATTACTCGTTTAATAATATTGGTTAAGTTAACCAACTTGTTAAATCTGCTTAAACAAAATTTGAATAGATTATTCGATGCTGCTTTTGACATTTGACTAAACGAGCGTCACTAACATTCATCCCAAAAAGGTAAAAAAATGGAATGGTTAAAAGATTATTGGTGGATAATATTAATATTTCTTGCAGGTGTTTTTATCAATACCATTAAAGCACTCAATAAACTTAATTTTAAATCTTACATTGATAAAAAAGGGATCAAACCCATACCTTATGATGATGAAGAGAATGACCAAACTCAAAAAAGTGTTGAGCATAAAAACAAAAAGTGATTAATTTAAAAAATTAATCACTCTCTTCCCTATCGGATATCGTTAATATCACTTTTAAACAAAGCTTGATGGCGATAACGATCGACCCACATCGCTGTTGAGCCACAAACGGCAATTGGCATAATAATGAGATTTAATAGTGGCACCATAGTAAAAAAACTAACTAAAATACCGTAGACTAAATTATCAACTTTATCCTGCTTAAGTAACTCACGCATACGATGAAAAGTAATTTTATGATTATCGAAAGGATAATCAGCGTATTGAATATTAATTTGCCATGCAGTAAATAAAAACCAAATTATCGGTGTGACCGTTTGACCAATAATAGGAATAAAATACGTTAATAATATTGGGATAGACCATAATATATAATTAATTAATTTTTGGATTTCACGACCAAATATTCTAGGTAAATCTTTGATTAAACTTAACCAAGAAGTGTCGGGGGCTGGTATACCCGTTAATTCAGCTTCAACTTGTTCGGCAAGCAAGCCATTAAACGGTGCAGCAATAAAGTTAGCCACTGTACTAAAAAAATAACAAAATAATATGACTAAAATCAGAATCACCATAAAGCTAATGATATAACCAAGCCATGAGAGCCAACTTGGTACATAAGATAATCCCCAGTCAACCATGCCGGTAATTGTGGAAAAAAACCAATAAAATAGCGCTGACATAATCACCATATTCGCCAATAAAGGCAAAAATACAAAATGTCTAATTTTCGGTCTAAATGCTAATGACCAGCCTAACAGAAAATAATCAAATCCCGATCTACGCCGATCATGATTAGAATTTGAATTAAATCTTAATTTATCTACATTATTACTCTTCACTCTTGTTCCTTTTAAACATGAAATAACGCTAAATTAAACTTATCAGCATGGTTTTCATCAAACAATATTGCTATTTTTCATAAATAACTTCATTGTTACTATTCAACCATTGCTTAACTTCTTGTTTGATTGTTTCTAATAATGCTTTTCGTCCAGTCAATTGAAATTGCTGAATGACCGCATTGGCTTTATTTTTATTTTTCAGTAAAGCACCTAAGACTGATAACTTCACTCGATTATTTTGCTTATCATTAAATTGTTGCAAGCGACACAATGGAGCATAAGTTGCTTCGAATGCTCGATGAAAATAACAAAACCCGTATAATTCGACAATATCTTGCTTAGTCAATTGCTGCTCAGTATCAGCAATTAGCATTTCATCAAATGGGAGTCCAATGATCTCTTTTAGCCAAACCATGTTACGTTGTAACTTTTTGGATAGCATATTAACCAAATCTATACCATTTTGGTTAATCGGTTTTATTGCCATTACCGAATAAGAGCCACTACTTGCCTCTAAACGACTACCAACATGCACAAGTACAAAACCTACAGATAACCAAAACTGATAATTTTCCTTACTATAGGCAAAACTCACGGATAAAAAATCTTGGTGTTGTTTTTTTGCCGCTTCATAAATATGTTGTATCAATTGCGTTGCAATATGTTGTCTTCGATAAGTAGCTATCACTGCAATGCGATTTATTCTGACAGATTTTAATTTTGCTGCTTGCTTAACACCTGCATGGGCTACCAAAGATTGTGCCACCATGTTTCCTTTTGGTCTACGGTTACCCTTCCATACTTCTTCAATTAAGTCAGCTGGTAAATTTCCTTCCTTAACCGTTATGACTGCACCAATTAAGTTATGACACTGTTTAGCCTGCCAAATTGTCAAATTTGACGCGTCTAAAAGTCGCCTTAAATCAACTAATGTAGTTTGATAATGAGCTGTTTTCAGTAAATAAAAGATCTCTTTCAAACTACTTAAATCATGACGCGCTACCATGGAATAATCAATTGGCTTTGTATTATTGACTCGCTGATTTTCTGCTGATATTAGCCCATTGAGAACTAAACAATCAGTAAAATATTCTAACTGATCATCGCCATTCCACCGAATTGGTTTTTCAAGATGAAAATAATCACATTGTTTATCATTTAATAATTTTAATAAAAAACCTTGTCCGGTACCTTCGTAACCTTCAACAGTAGTGGTCAGTAAAATACGGCTTTTGTCTAACTTCACGAGTTGTAACAATTTTTTTAGCATTGGCAAAGGTATCATGGCCGCCTCATCAATAATAAGATAGTCAGCAAAATCATCGAAACCTTTTTCGATTAATTCATCAGGTGCATAAAAACGAACATCAGGTTTAGCAAAACGGAAGAAAGTCGTCTGCGATTTTTTGTTAGGAGCTGTAACAATACAATGTCGATAGTGAGAAAATTGACCTGCTAAAGCGGATTTTCCCCTACCCCGTTTTGCCGTGATAACTTGGATAGGCTTATCACTGTTTAATACTTGTTTTAATGTGTGTTGCTGTTCATCACAATCACACGATGTCAAATAACATTTAGAAAAATTATTCTTTTTGAAACCATCAAATTTAGTGATAGTGTGCTGTAAATGGTTTATAAAATTAGGCACAGGTATTGGAAAAGCATCTTCGTTCCAACGTAAACTATCTTTGTCTGCCCAACGATTGTAATTTTCAGGCAATAACAAAATTAATCGGCTTCCTTTTACAAGAGTTCCTGACAGCATGGCAAATGCCTCTAAATTAAATGACTGAGTTGCATCAAAAATAGCATGTAAATACTCTTGTCCTAAAAGGGTTTTAGTATTAGATATTGAAACGATATTTGGCACATAATTTGATAAAATGGCTTGATCGCTTATTGTGATCCAATCCCCTTTATGTTGTTTAATGATGTCACTTAATTGACTAACTAATTTTGTTACATCACCACGCAACACCCATAAAGTTCTGGTGCTATCAAGATTAATCATCGACTAACTTTTTCCAATTAATATTGAAAGCAAGCCTGCGGCAATGAGGGGGCCGACTGGAATACCTTTGAAAAAGGCAACACCAATCAAGGTTCCAATAATTAAACCATTAACAATGGTGGGATGTGCGCCAATTAAAGAAATCCCACGGGTACCTAACCAAGAGACAAGTATACCGACAAAGATAGCTAATATTGATTGCCATGTTGTGAATGATTTTAATATGTCTTTGATACTCAATGATCCGTCGGCAAGCGGAACCATCATAGCCGCCGTTAAAATGACAATACCAATTGTCAGTCCATATTGGCTTAAAAACGGAAAATAAGTCGACAATGGTGTTAATTTAAATAATAGTAACAATAATACGGCAAAAGTGACTGTGTTATTATGCGTTAAATAACACAGTGCAGCTAAACCCAGTAAAAGAAAAAAGGAGATATCAAATTGAGCAAACATTACAAAGCAACGCCGATTCTGGTGGCGACTTCCTCATAAGCTTCAATGACACCGCCAAGCCCTTGGCGAAAACGATCTTTATCCATTTTTTTTAAGGTCTCTTTTTCCCATAATCGACAACCGTCAGGGGAAAACTCATCACCCAACGTAATTTCACCCTTAAACAATCCAAATTCAAGTTTATAATCCACTAAAATAAATCCAGCTTTATCAAAAAGATCGGTCAAAATTGAATTGATTTTAAAGCTTAGTGTCTTCATCGTTGATAACTGTTCGTCAGTAGCCCAACCAAAGGTTTTACAATGAGACTCATTGACCATGGGATCATGTAATGCATCATTTTTTAAGAATAATTCAAATGTTGGCGGATTTAATATACTACCTTCTTCAACCCCTAAGCGTTTAACCAAAGAACCTGCGGCTCGATTTCGAACCACACACTCCACAGGTACCATATCCAGTTTTTTAACGATGACTTCGGTATCAGACAAAAGCGTTTCAACTTGAGTAGGAATACCTGCTTCACGCAGTTTATTCATAATAAAATAATTGAATTTATTATTTACGCACCCTTTACGCGCTAGCTGTTCAATACGTAAGCCATCAAAAGCGGAAGTATCATTGCGAAACTCTAACACTAATAGATCGGGATTTTCAGTAGTATAAACCGTTTTTGCTTTACCACGGTAAAGCTCAGCCAACTTTTTCATGGTTCTAACCTTATATCAAATTGCCAACAAATGATTAAGGAGCTATTCGCTCCTTAGTTTTAAACTTTTCGATACTCATGTATTTGTACCAATGCAATCAATAGTAACATTTTATTGTTTGCCATATCGTATTGAATAGTGAAGTTCAATCTATAGCTGGTTTACATAAAAATTAACTAAATTCTTCACTACTGATTATCTCAACTATTTATCATCATGTTACTAACGAATAATATCTCTAGTGTCACGCTTTATTTTGAATCTTCATGAGTGCTTTTGTCTTCAACGGCGTTTTCATCTGTTTGTTCTTGCACCACTTGTGATGACTTAGGTGCAGCTTCATCCATTATTAAATTAAATAACCGAACAACGTACCGTTGCACTTCAATAGGATTGGATGAAATATCTTGTGTACCACGCGTTAATGTTTTCAACTCGACAATGATATTTTCAGTACCAGGATAATTTTGCCGATGAATAACATAAGACGCTTGGATGTTCGGTTCTTCATCACTTGAAAAAATGGAGGCATTCCCCGTAACAATAGCATTATTATCACTACTACTAATCGGAATATTGTATTTATTCAGTGCTGTTGGGATAACAGACCACACATTCGCATCAGCAGGCGCATTTAATGAAGCGGTACCATAGTTATAAGACGCATAAGAATCAGGAATAGTTGGAATTGGAATGATAGGTGCCCGAATATCCACTTGCTTACCATATACAGCGCCTTCATTTTTATTAAAATGAATATAATATTCGGAACTTTCAGCAGGTACCGTTACACCCTGAGGGACAGTTAGCGGTTTCAAAACTGGCGAATTTAAATAATCTTCGTTCCCATCAACTTCTCGTTTATAATTTTGATCGCTACCACAACCAACCAAAAATAAAGATGCAATGGCTGTCATCACCATTGTGTTTTTAAACGCTTTGTTTTTTAACATAGTTTTATTAAACATAGATATCTGCTTATAAATTATTGGTTATACATAAATTAGAGTAAATTCGCATCTTTAAGAGCTTTTTCAACCACAGACACAGAAGCATCTGTAAGTGAAACCAGCGGCAAACGGATCGTGTCATTCGCCATTAGACCCAATTTTGTGCAGGCCCATTTTGCTGGTGTTGGATTAGGCTCAATAAATAAGCTACTATGTAGTGCTGATAACGTATCATTCAGCTTTCGTGCTTCTTGAATTTGATTTTTCGTTGCAAGTTCACAAATTGTTGCAACCTGTTTGGCGGCTACATTGGCTGTCACGGATATCACACCGTCACCACCTAAAATCATGAAATCTAAGAAAGTCGCATCATCACCACTTAATAATTTAAATTCACTACCAACAAGTTTACGAGTTTTATAAACTCTTGATAAATCACCTGTTGCATCTTTTAATGCAACAATATTTTTAATTTTTGATAATCGTCCAACTGTTTCTGGCTTAATATCACTGCAAGTACGACCCGGTACATTATAGATTATTTGGGGTAAAGCTGTATTTTCCGCAATTGCTTTAAAGTGTTGATATAAACCTTCTTGAGTTGGTTTATTATAATATGGTGCAACGGTTAAACAGCCAACAACACCAATGTTTTCAACACGGCTGGTTAATTCAATTGCTTCTTTAGTCGCATTAGAGCCAGTTCCGGCAATGACATTTATTTTTCCATCAGCATATTCGATCGTTCTTTTAATTACATCGATATGCTCATGATGATCAAGCGTTGCTGATTCGCCAGTGGTACCAACAGAAACAATTGCCGATGTGCCATTAGCAATATGATATTCGACCAATTTTTTTAAGCTTACTTGGTCTACATTTCCTTTTGTATCCATTGGAGTAACAAGGGCGACCAGACTTCCTGTAAACATAAAATGACCTCTCATATTATTTATTGATAACCAACTTCAAGAATAAAAAATCTACCGACAAGTATGCGATATTTCTTATTTAAATTCAACTTTTGTTATGCAGGATTATCAATATCAATAAAAATAGTTTCAAGGTCATATTTTTTGGCTAGCCATTCACCAAGTTTTTTAATTCCATAACGTTCCGTGGCATGGTGACCTGCTGCATAAAAATTAATTCCATATTCTCGAGCAATATGAATGGTACGTTCAGAAACTTCACCTGTAAAAAATGCATCAAATCCTTGTTCTGCTGCCGCTTCAATAAAGTCTTGACCACCACCACTACACCATGCAATTCGTTTAATTATTTGAGGAGCATTATCGCCACAAAATAATATTTCTCGTGAACGATGATGCAAAACTTGTTCAAGTTTTTGCTTAAATTGCAATGGTGTTTGCGGTTCAATGAGTGTCCCTTTAAACAGCAAATCGGTTATATCTTCACGTTTATCCACTTCGATATTGAATAAATCCGCAAGTAATGCATTATTGCCTATAATGGGATGTCCATCTAAAGGCAAATGATATGCAAATAAATTAATATTATTTGATAGCAATGTTTGTAAGCGGTTATATTTAATTCCTGTTATCGTTGGCGGTTCATTTTTCCAAAAAAAGCCATGATGAACTAAAATCGCATCAGCATCTAATTTAACGGCTTCATCTAATAAACGTTGACATGCAGTCACCCCAGTTATCACTTTTTTTATTTGCTTACGTCCTTGTACTTGTAAACCATTGGGTGCATAGTCACGGTAGCGTTCAACTTGTAATTCATGATTAATAATTTGTTGAAGTTCAAAATTTTGCACGTTTTCCTCTCGTATTTTTAATGATTTTTTAAAGAAAAAAGTAAACTTTTATGAAAATCATTTAATGGTTCTCGAACTTATTATAATCGAAATATTGGCAATTTTTTATAAACCTTTCTATATGATTAAGTACAAACTATGATAAATCATCTCACTTAACGGTTCGATATAGTGACCATAATGATAATCGTTAAAATAAATTATTTCATATTTACAATAAGTTTAATAAATAATACTCTTTTTTGTAATGATTTTTAGGTGCATAAAAACACGAAGTAAAACAAATTAACAAATTTGTTCTTTTCTATTATTTATTAAGTTTTAGCTAAATGATACATTACGTCGGTTTATATTTAATGAGGTATAAGCTTTGCCATTTTTAGGTGTCGGATTCAGTACAATCATCGCTTTATTTTTTGCCGTTCATGTAATCAAAACAGAGCAAGAACGATTTTGGCTGTCTATATTATTCCTGTTTCCTTTTATTGGTAGTTTGATTTATTTTTTTGTCATATTTCTACCCGATTTTAGACAAACCTCAGTGGGATATCAAATTGAATCAAAATTATTAAAAGCGTTAGATCCGCAACGTGAACTTCGCGAGGCTTCAAGTAATTATGAAATTTCGCCCACTGTTGAAGCAAAAGTCTGTTTAGCTAAAGCACTCGTTGATAATGATAGAGCTCATGAAGCTTTAATTTATTATCAAGAAGCATTAACTGGGATCTATGAATCAGCACCGGATATTTTATTACAATATGCTTACGCACTGTATCAAGTTAAACAGTACAAAAAGGCAAAAGAAACGCTGGATTATTTAAGAGAAAAAAATCCAACTTATCGTTCTGATGAAGGGCATTTACTTTATACCAAAATCTTAATTGGACTTGATTTAAAAGAAGAAGCTCAAGAAGAATTTAATGCATTGATCAGTTATTATCCAAGTTTAGAAGCCGCTTCATACTATTTACAAACCTTAATTGAGTGGCAGCAAATTTCGCTCGCTAAAGAAGTCTTACAAAAAATTGAACTACGTTTAAAACACATGCCAAAACATGCTAAACGTATTAATCAGACTTGGATAAAATCAATTGAACAATCTAAACAAAAATTATACAGATAGCGTTTTTGTGGTTTTCATTCACTATACTTTATTTACGCGATCAACTGTGCTGAATCAAAGGTAAAACTAGGCGAATACGGTAAAAACTGGCATAATAATTTTATTTTATGCTAAATAAGACAAATATTGTGCCAAATGCTAAATTATGTGAACGCTTCCGCGGTTTTTATCCTGTTGTAATAGATATAGAAACATCAGGATTTGACCCAAAACTTAACGCTATTCTAGAAATTGCGGCAATCACACTACGAATGACTGAACAGGGATGGCTGATTCCAGACCAAACCCTTCATTTTCATGTAAACCCATTTGAAAACTCAATTTTAGAACCAAGTGCCTTAGCTTTTAATGGTATTGATGTCGACAATCCATTAAGACAAGCGGTTGACGAAAAAATTGCACTTGAAGCGATATTTAAAATGGTTAGATCGGGAATTAAAGCAAACGATTGCAATCGTGCTGTTATGGTTGCGCATAATGCAAACTTTGACCATAGTTTTTTAATGGCAGCAGCAGAAAGAGCCAATATTAAACGTAATCCGTTTCATCCGTTTGCTACTTTTGATACTGCAGCTCTGAGTGGTCTAGTGTTTGGGCATACCGTTCTAGCAAAAGCATGTGAACTCGCTCACATTCCTTTTGATCACAAGTTAGCCCACTCTGCACTTTATGATACCGAAAAAACCGCTATTTTATTTTGTGAAATAGTGAATCGATTTAAACGATTAGGAGGCTGGCCATTGCCCCAACTTGAGCCAAGTTCACTAGATGAAGAAGTTCAAGAGATTTAAGAGAGTATTCAAACTCTCTTATTTAAATAATGTGTCTATTTTTAAGCTTTATGTTTTTCAGCTGTCTGTTTTATTAATGTTTGCAGTTCACCAGTTTGGAACATTTCGATCATAATATCACATCCCCCGACTAGTTCACCTTCAACCCATAATTGCGGAAATGTAGGCCAATTTGCATAGTTTGGTAATTCAGCACGAATATCGGGATTTTGTAAAATATCGACGTACGCAAATGGCTCACCACATTGAGATAATACTTGTACTGCTTGTGCTGAAAAACCACAACTCGGTAATTTAGGCGAGCCTTTCATATACAGAATAATAGGATTTTCTGCAATTTGTTTTTTTATCTTATCAAGTGTTGTCATTTCAGTTGTCATAACGATTTATTCCTTGTTATTTAATATCTACTTTACGTCGTATTTTAACTTAGAAATAAGGCGAGTTATACTCTTACCCATTTAGTTGACGTAATGATAACCTTAATTTTTATCATTTATTGGTAGGTTACATCAGTAATCAACGGATGCATGACTAGATAAATTACTTTAAATTCAGTGAGTAACATAGGTTTATCTTGCTTTAAATAAAGCCAAACAAATAAATAAAAGGCTTAACCTATTAGTGTAATAAATGCATTCATTAATAACGAGATCTCTCTTAGCAATGACTTTTGTGTCAATGATATATTTTAATTTAACTTTAGTTAACACAAATAATCAAAACATTAGTTTTAGCAAGTTGCCTCAGCCCTTTTACAAATTGACACAATATAGTATGCTACTTACATTTACAGTAACTAACATTCAATCCAAAAAACAACGTGCATCCAATAATCTTAACTTTACGTAAAGTCTTTTATAGTAGTAATCTACTTTTCAGTATTCGTATGTTAATCAGTTTAACAGGTTCAACCTTGGTTCCTTGGTACTTAGGCTATGTGTCGTATGTCATTCCTTTAACACTGGGTGTTGTGGCAGCAGGATTATCCGAAATTGATACACGTTTACTAAGCCGATGTATAAATATTTTATTAACGTTAGTGTGTTTTGCGATTGCTACATTTTCTGTCGAGCTATTATTTAATATTCCTCTTCTTTTTATTATAGGATTAATGAGTTCAACATTTATCTTCATTATGCTTGGTTCTTTGGGTCAACGTTATGGTGTGATTGCTTTTGGATCGTTATTGATCGCAGCCTATACCATGTTAGGGCATAATTTATTTGATGATAATTACACGCTACCTTGTTATTTATTACTCGGCGCTTTATGGTATAACATTGTCTCTTTGATTGAATCTCTCATTCAGCCGATTCGAACGACCCAACAGACTATTTCAACTTGTTTTGTAAAATTAAGTCATTACCTCGATGCTAAAGCAGCAATGTTTGACCCAGATGAAACTCATGAATTTAAAAGTCAAACATTAGAATTAACCGAATGTAACAATCAATTGATTAATGTGTTTAATCAGGCTAAACACGCTCTTTTTAACCGATTAAAAGCTTATCAAGGCCAATCATATGTGAAAAAAATGCTTAGTTATTACTTTGTGGCTCAAGATATTCATGAGCGAGCAAGCTCTTCACATGGTGATTATCAAGCGCTAAGTCAACATTTTAAACATAGTGATATTTTATTTCGCTTTGCACGAATTTTGAATTTACAATCAAAAGCATGTGCCAAATTAGCTGTTGCCATTAAAATGAATCAAACTTATCAGCATGATTCATTATTTGCTCGTCATTTTTCATATTTAGAAGAAGCTATTGCCCATTATCAAGCTAAAAATAAAACGGAAGCCTTACTGGTTAAATCCCTACAAAATCTTTATCAAAATTTGTTATCTATCGACTTATTATTAGCAAATATTGATAATGAACAACATCTTTCAAAAGACAAAGAAAATAATGAATTAATTGATGAGGAACTTACAAGTTTCTATGATATTTTTGCTAAAATTAAGCATAATTTAACTCTTAAGTCTTCCCTTTTTCGTCATGCAATACGTATGAGTATTGTCCTTTTTGTTGGCTATATCATCATTTATTTTTCTAATCTTTCTCATGGTTATTGGATTATCCTTACCAGTCTTTTTGTTTGCCAACCAAACTATTCAACGACTAAATATCGACTAAAATTACGTATTCTTGGTACTATCTTGGGTATTATTGTCGGCATTCCGTTAACCTATCTATTTCCAAGCATCATTGAACAGTTAATTTTAATCATCATAACTGGTTGGCTATTTTTCTTATTTAAAAATTCTCAATATGCTTACGCTACCGCATTTATTACATTATTAGTCTTTTTTAGTTTCAGTTTAATTGGCGAAAACAGTGTAGAAGTTGCTATCCTACGAATTATTGCAACACTGATAGGCTGTTTTATTGCATGGTTTGCTGTTAGCTTTATTTGGCCAGACTGGAAGTTTAGAAATTTAACCAAACTAATTGATCGCGTTTGCCATGATGATAGTCACTATCTGGCGCTTATTGGAAGTCAATATTTAACGGGTAAAACCAATGACCCAAAATATCGATTAGCAAGACGCGCCGCCCACGATAGTAATGCTGACCTATCGACATTGATTAGTCTGATGACAAAAGAACCCCATGTAAATCGATACGTGATTGAACAGGGTTTTCGTTTATTAACGCTTAATCACACTTTAATCAGCTATCTTTCAACATTAGGTTCGCACCGAGATAAAATCATTGCTCAACATACATTGGATCTATTTGATGATCTAGCAGTCTATATCATCAATCTTTTAAACGATAAAAAAATCGATGAAAATGAACAAGTCATGAAAAAAATGATTTCAAATTATATTGAAACCATTTCCATTAATGACGAACAAAACACCAATGATATTTTGGTTTTGCAGCAACTGGCATTAATATTAGACATTTTGCCAGAATTCATTCATTTAGTAGTGGAGTTAGAAGAACCAACAAACTGATTGCTTGGAAAATTTAGATGTTTGAGGATCATTAATGAATCTGGTCAATACAATTAATTATATTCTCAAACATCTAATAAAAATTTTTGGAATGCTTCAAGGTAATTTTAATGAATAAATGGATTTTCTTTACCAATGTAAACTAATGGATTGGTAAAATCCTTTAATTTATCAGCATCAATTTCAAATCCAAATAAAAAATCGGATTCAAAATAAGGACCACTATCTTTAATAGAGTGATCAGGGCTAATTATTGCTATAGCATTCAACTCATTTAATGCAAATGACTTAAGTTGTTTCGAATCTTTATCAAACACGAAGACAAAATCTGAATTTGATAAGCCTGATTTCGCTATAAATATTTCATAGTCTTTACCTTCAATACGGTAATATTTTTTTTTGTATTCTGCACTTACCGGATCGGTATGATTTTGCTCTGCATGACTTAAGAAAAAAGCTTCGATTGAACGACCACCATGTTTAAGTAAATCATCAGTGACAGGGATAAAGGCAAAACGTTTTTTTTCTTTTAAATAATCAATATAGTTTAACTCACGTAATTCAACATTTTTAGCTATTTGTTTATCATCAGATGGATTTGATGCTGGGGCAGCTATTGCATAACAAACAAAATTTAATAGTGTAACAACAACTAAAATACCAATGTTTCTAAATAATTTTTGAATACAACTCATACTACATCCTTGATTTTAAAAATATTTAAGCGTATAGGGTTAAACTATAATGTTTTTATATTATGATTAATCTGTCTAAATACAATACAATCTAATTAACATAGAAAAAAACTTTTTGATACCAATAACTATTGTATTTATTTTTAGGCAATTTTACTCTTATTTATGTAACAACAACTCAAAAAAATATAAAAAAACGAATAGTATATTCTCGCTATTGTATATTTTTACCTTTTCAGTTCAAAAAATATCTTACTGATTTAATGATTTTTTTCAATATATTATGACCATAATTTTTAAATTTATATGATCATTAAATGTTTTAAGTGTATTACATCAATTTAATAATGCGTTATGCCATATCCAATAAAATCTTAGTGATTATTATTTTTATTTCACTTCCAATGCCGTTTATTAAGACAAATTATTGTTACTGGTTGTCGAGCTCACGGTTTTAGCACATTTAGTGAGCCTTCCTATTACATTTATTTTTATTGTAATTCTTTCAAATACCAATGTACTTTGGTCAAATTTTAACTGGATAATGTCTTTAAAGTACCATTTAATGGCGATTATCACATTTAAATTCTATTCCGTCCCTGTAAGGCACAATAAAATCGAGGCCTTCACAACCAAATGAAAACCACTCAAAACCAAATACCACTGGGGGTAAATCTTTGAATAATTGTCCTGCCCATTGGAATTTTTCATTTTCATAATCATGGTAATTATTTAACCCAACTAATGACCTACTTTCACCTTGATACATGCGCCTTTTAAAAAGAGTTTTACCTTCTTTATCTACAACTAGAAGTTCTCTATCAAAAATTTTATAAATATCTCGTCGTTGTGGATGTTGTTCATCTACATAATCCTGAACATAAAAAGTCATATTATTCGCATTGGCCATGTAACTTTTTAGATACTTTGGGACATTTCCATAATTTCTATTTGATAATTTATCTGGTCCTGTATCCGGATAATTTGCATTTGGAATTAACCGCCAATCAAGTGGTGTAAGTTGTTCTTGTGCAAAAGGATTGTCTTTTGTTATAGAAACGAATAAATCATAATTTGAACGAAATCTTGGCAATAAATCTTGCGGTAAGTCGAATCCAATTCGAAAATCTTCCGTATTATAAGGAGGCGAACGATCGGATCTATAAGAATCTAATATCGCCGTTGCTTCCATAGATAAAATTGGATAGGAGTAGAGCTGATTGTTTGTGTAATCATAAATCCAGAAATACGCATCTTCTGCAATCCCTGCCATTTTCATAAACAATTTACGTTCTTTGTCGGTTAATGTATATTTTTTGGGGGTTAGATTGGCAGGTAGTATTTTCTTGTCAGCATCGGGCGGTAAAGTTTCCGATAACGATACATGAAAAAATATCCTATCAGGGTCGAGATATTCGACGCTCTCCACATAATATATCTCGACATCTTTTATTACTTCTATGTTCGATCCAGATGTTTCAGATTTATCCGAATTGGTGTTGGTGCTGCAATTGCTGAGTAATAACAATGTGATAAAACTCATCAATAATAAATATAACTGCTTTTTCATTTTATTTCCTATGCACTTTTTATAAGACAACGTTAGGCTACTGGTTGTCTGATTCACTGTTTAAGCACACTTTGTGTGCTTTCCTGTTACATTTATTTTTATTATACCTTTTACTAACAATAAGGCACTTGTGTTAATTTTTACAAGATAATGTCTTGAAAGTTTCATTTAATGGCGATTATCACATTTAAATTCTATTCCGTCCCTGTAAGGCACAATAAAATCGAGGCCTTCACAGCTAAATGAAAACCATTCAAAACCAAATACCACTGGGGGTAAATCTTTGAATAATTGTCCTGCCCATTGGAATTTTTCATTTTCATAATCATGGTAATTGTTTAAACCAACTAATGAGGTACCTTCCGATTGATACATGCGCCTTTTAAAAAGAGTGTTACCTTCTTTATCTACAACTAGAAGTTCTCTTTCAAAAATTTTATAAATATCCAGTAGTTGTGGATGTTGTTCATCTACATAATCCTGAACATAAAAAGTCATATTATTCGCATTGGCCATGTAACTTTTTAGATACTTTGGGACATTTCCATAATTTCTATTTGATAATTTATCTGGTCCTGTATCCGGATAATTTGCATTTGGAATTAACCGCCAATCAAGTGGTGTAAGTTGTTCTTGTGCAAAAGGATTGTCTTTTGTTATAGAAACGAATAAATCATAATTTGAACGAAATCTTGGCAATAAATCTTGCGGTAAGTCGAATCCAATTCGAAAATCTTCCGTATTATAAGGAGGCG
>NZ_LZGN01000011.1 GCF_001690185.1 Gilliamella sp. wkB308 | reverse complement strand
AACCAGCTATATTGTGCCCAAGTATCGACATAAAGCCCTTCACCATTGGTTTGTGCATTCCAGTTACCGTAAACCCCTAAGTTATAACCGGTCACACTACCATCACCGTTACGTTTACTGTGTTTTTGTTGGGTATCAATTGAACTGTGACCGTATCCACCATAAACCCCTACTTTAAATTGGTCTAAAGATAATACATCCACACCCATTTCAATCACTGATGTCTTCATGTCTATTGATTGTCTACCATTAAACATGTCAGTCTGAGTTCGGTCATAGCTATAACGCATCCAAACATTTGAATCCGGTACATAAATTGAGGTATCACGGTCGTGAGCACTATGACGGAACATATTTAATGCCGCTAATTGGTTACCAAATACTGATGCGACTATCGGTGATTTATAAACATTTGAAAACGCGTTGGTATATTCAATGACTAATTTGCCATTTTCATCACGTCCAATTGTATAGTCAAATTCACTATCTTTTTTCTCGATGATATTCCAGATAGCATCATCTTGACCGACAACATCAACTAGATTGATTTTACCGCGTTCTGAATTTCCTCGGCCGATTTCAGTTATATCAATATAGGTTTTTCCTGACGCATTACCTTTTACGACAAGTTTATCTGACTCACCTTTTTCTGTATCCACATACATATTTAGTTTGCCATCTTCACCACGGTAATCACCATTGACAGTTAATACTGTATTTGCTGAGTCTTTACCTAAATCGATAGTCCCACCATTGACTAAATTGCCAATTGTTTGGTTATGATCTTTTAAATTAAGTGATCCTTTCTTATCAACGTTATAATTAGATTTTTCGCTAAAGACATTCTCGGCTTTGGCATTCCAAGAACCACCGGTTATATTGGTGTTTCCTTCATAAGTATGTTTACCACTAATAAAGTTATCACCAGAGATTACATTGACATCCCCATTTCCATCAATATCCCAGTCTACTTGATAATCAGTGTTAGTATGATTAATATTTAATTTACCACCATTTCTTAATCCAACTTTTGGCGTATCAATAGAACCTGCTTTTTCAGCGGCTTTTCCAACTTCACCACCGATATTAAGAACGCCATTTTGTTCAACTCGAATACCGAGATCCTCACCAGATTTATCGCCTTTTTGAGTTTTGATGGCCGCATCATTTGCAACGGTTAAACTAGCAGAATGATTACCACCCTCATTGACGATAATTTCAGACATCACGTTCAATTGAGAATTTTTACCATCAATTAATACTTTACCATTTCTGATAGCTAGCTTGTTGTATGTACCTGCATCACCATCAGCAACATTTAAACTACCACCATTGGTCACATTAATTTCACCATAGCCATCTTTATCAACTGATTGCGTTCCTACTCGCATACCACCTGAATTAAAAGCAGAACCTTCACCGTCAATATTAATAATCGCATTTCCATTACCACTTGCGACAAATGTCGCTCGAGATGAATTAATAACACCACCATCTAAAATATTAACTACAGCCTTACCGTCGCCGGCAATCCCCATATCTTGTGAGTTAACTTGATTTATTGTACTGCCTTTACCTGATACAGTTAAAGTTGTATTAGAAGTGCTAGAATGACCTACACGTAATGAAGACCATCCAGTATTGGTAAAAGTGCCGCCATTAGTAATAAGAATATTAGCGTTACCTTGAGATCCCAAATAAGCATCACCAGTAGTGTTAATGAAATGACCATTGTCGAGTGTAAGTTGAGCAGAAGTATCTACATCATGTGCCACTATAATTCTATTGATTTTTAATGTGCCATTATCACTAATTGTTAAATGTCCATTTTGACCAATGATATATTCATCATTGCTAACTACGCCACTAGGCAACGTTCCAGTGTCATCACCTTTAATAGTTTGATTGGTATCTATATTAACACGTGCAGCAAAAGCATTGCCGGAAGATAAAACAGATAAAGCCCCAAGAATTGTGGCATTAATTAATACTGATTTAGTTTTTTTACCTCTTCCTCTGGCTAATTCCGAAACTGCCAGACTAATTCCTTGTCTATTTTTCAAAACTTTATAAATTTTATTCATTTGTTAAATTTCCTTCATTTTACAATATTAAACATAGTCACTAAGATTCAAGAGACTTATGTAAAAAACATTATTGATCGGATTGGACGATCAATCAACATTTAATCTATCGAAAATTTCTAATAAAAAGCGTAATATAATTATAATTAATTGTTTTTTTTGTTAATTGTAAGTTAATGTAAAGATAACGAACTGATGATTTTTGCACAAAATTTTCATATTCTGTATTTAAAATATATACTCAATTAGCAATCTTTTTTTTTCAATATATTGTTTATGTTATGATTTTTTTTAGACTAAATTCTTTATTTAGTCAGTGCTAAATCTTCCCCTTTTTCTATTTAGTTTGAATCAAATATCTTTTTTCTATAAAAAAGCAGTACTAAATCGTACTGCTTTGTATTTACTAAGATATTACTATTGTTAGAATGAATAATTTAAACCTAGTTGTCCACCAATTCGTGAATATTTATCTGAGCCAAATCGAGTATCTAGTTGAGCATAAGCACTTAGTGATTTTGTCATGCTTCCACTCACACCGACTTTAAACTCTGCGTAATTTTTACCTTGATTTGAATCAACATGTTTTCCTTTTACTTTCGCTTCTGGTGAAGATGAATCATATAGCCAGTTTGCTTCAATAAATGGTAACACGCCGTAACCAGATTTTGTGCTTTGACCATAGTAACGTGCACCTATGCGTAATTGCGCACCATCTGCATTAATGTTGTCGACTTTACCTGCACGACCTAAATTAAACTTATCACTGTCTAACCAGGTATAACCAATTTGAGCATGTGGCTCAAGTAACCAGTTTTTCTCATCGCCTTCAAGAACAATTAATCCATAACCAACTTCAGCAGATAAATTTAATGCGTTCCCATTATATTTGCTTGAATAGTTTCTTAAATTTGATAAATGAACGGATGTTTTATGTTTAAACCAGCTATATTGTGCCCAAGTATCGACATAAAGCCCTTCACCATTGGTTTGTGCATTCCAGTTACCGTAAACCCCTAAGTTATAACCGGTCACACTACCATCACCGTTACGTTTACTGTGTTTTTGTTGGGTATCAATTGAACTGTGACCGTATCCACCATAAACCCCTACTTTAAATTGGTCTAAAGATAATACATCCACACCCATTTCAATCACTGATGTCTTCATGTCTATTGATTGTCTACCATTAAACATGTCAGTCTGAGTTCGGTCATAGCTATAACGCATCCAAACATTTGAATCCGGTAC
>NZ_LZGN01000010.1 GCF_001690185.1 Gilliamella sp. wkB308 | reverse complement strand
CACAATTATGGTGAGGACAGCACGCATGAAATGCTGGTGGCGGCGAAACTGGAACGCTCGTTTTTTGACGGACGGGACAAAGGTTACATTATTCAGCAGCTGACGTTAGGCAAATCGGGTGATGTGTCGAATGACAACCGCACGACGGTGGGATACAGCTCTCAGATAACGGACAGCATTAATATTGGCGCGGAATTGTTTGTGTCAAACCGTGGAGGCGGTGGTGGCATCCAGGGCAGCTGGGATGTGAATGACCGCACCAACTTATACACGAAGGTACTTAATGATGTGGACTCAAGTTCGGGTCGCGGTATTACAACGGTATTCGGTGGTCGAACCAAGGCGACGAGTCAAATGGAGTTATATTCTGAGCGACAATTTAAAACTAACCGCATAGACCACACGACATCGGATGTTTACGGGGTGAGTTATAAACCGACGGAAGCCCAATTTATAGAGGGGTCTTACTCGATAGGGCGTGTGAGCAACCGTCACCGCAATCACACCAGTTTAACCGGAAATGACGAAACCCGTCGTGATGTTTGGGCGGTGGGATACGGTTATAAAAATGATGTTTTCCAAATCCGTAATCGTGTGGAATACCGAATCGATAACGGCAATGAACGCATAAGACAATGGGTGACCACTAACCGGGCGAAGACGGTGGTTAATGAAGACTTAAGCTGGCTGGTACAGTTTGACTTTGCCAAGACGTTAGGGGAGCACAGAAACAACAGTGAAGTGGTGAGTAACTACACGGAATCGATGGTTGGTTTTGCTTACCGACCGAGAGCGATAAACAACCTGAACTTATTTGGTAAATTGACGTATGTGTATGGATTAGATCCGGATGACCAGTTGATAGTGAACTCAACATCATCAAGCGGTAAACGTTATACGTCGAGCTTGTATGACCAAAAGAGCTGGGTATGGTCATTAGAAGGTGTTTACGAATGGAATGCGAACTGGGAGACGGCGTTTAAAGCGGCGCACAGACAGGGACATTTACGTTATAAAGGTGAAAGTGACTGGTACTCATCGGGTGCAAGTTTGTATGCGTTGCGCGTTAATTACAAGACAGGCGACTGGGAATATCAGGTTGAAGGTCGAACGTTACGAACAAGTCTGGCAGATGACCACAAAGACGGATTGGTGACCAGTGTTTATCGTTATATTGGTGACAATATTAAGATGGGCGTGGGTTACAACTTCACGGATTATAACGACAACTTAACACACCTGAACTACCGTTCACGAGGTTGGTTTGTCAATGTAGTGGGGAGTTTCTAATGAACAGTTGGCAAAAAGTTACCGGTGTAGAAAAGCACTTACCGAAGATGCAGTTCAATGCCCCAAGAGTTGAAAAACGTAAAGAAGAGAAGAATTTACGCATATCAGGAGAGAAGATAATGCGAACTGAGCATAATGCAACAGTGAAAAAGACGATGCTAAGAAGCATAAAGCACTTATTAGCTTCTGCGTTGATATCGGTGTCGACGATATCAACAGCATATGCCTTTGATATAGGTGGAAAAGTCTATTTAGATTATGACAATACGGCCAGTAAAACAGAAATGCCGTTAACGGGTTTAAAAGTTGAATTATATGACAGTAATCAAAAGTTACTATCGGACACGACCACAAATCAGGATGGTAGCTATAAATTAGATGCGCCGTTACTGGGGACATATAAGGTTGTGGCAAGGACGACAGAAGGTGAAACCATTGATCGTTCAGTGCAACTTATCGTTGATACCGGTGCGTCTGCTCAGAACTTATTTATCAAAGGGCAAGGCGGTGATATTCATTTAGATGTTAAGGATGAAAAAGGAAATGGCGCCAAAAATATTCCCATTAAATTAATTAATTCTGCATCAACAACAGAGTTAACGCTTGCCACCAATGATAAAGGTGAAATTGACATCAAAAATACTTTAAAAACCTATAAGTATGACCTAATTGTTGATATCGAAGATTTTATTGCTGACTCAAGTAATCAAACTAAATATACCTTATGGGATGCAACATTACCCGATAATTCGCATAAATACATTAATACGATAGAGTTTAATATGAATGGTACCAATCAAAAAGGTGCATTCAATATAAAACCACGTAATGAATGGGGCGTCGATGGAATCGTAGCTATAGATCAAAACAATGACGGTATCTATGGTGCTGATACGGATACTGGCGCATTAGGTATGAATGTCGAGCTTTACTATCCCGGCACGACAACCAAAGTCTTGGGCACAAAAACGATAACTACAAGCGATGATGGTCTATATCGTTTTAAAGACTTAGCGGTGGCGAGTTATGACATAAAAGTAACCAATGTGAAAGCGCCTTATATTCCACTTAGCAAACTTGAACAAAACATCAAAATAACAGACGCAAATAACCAAACAAGTGGTCCGACATTTTTATTAAAAATTGATCCAAATGATTCAAGTTTATCTGGGATATCTGGTCAGGTATTTGTCTTATCAAATCAGTTTTTGCCTAGGGGACCTGATTCTGGTAAGCCTTATAATATATTACCTTTGTCAAATGCGACTTATTTAGAAACCCCCGTCGATCTTTATCAATACGATGGTAGTACATGGAAAAAGATTGCTACACAAACAACAAATAAGAGCAATGGATTATATCAATTCCGTGGTTTGGCGATCGGCAAAGATTATAAAGTGGTCATTAACGAATCCGGTATAGATTTAAATTCCTATATTTTTGTGAATGATTCTGATGGTAAATCAACCAGTACTTCACCAAAATCAAGAAGTAGCCATAAAGGGAAAGTAAAACTTAGTAATGGTACTCAGGCTAATATCGCCCCTAAAGAAATTATTGTTGTTGGTTTAGGTAAAGGAACCCAATCGAATCGAAACTTTTGGTATTCTCCCCTTCGAGAGAACTTAGGAACGTTAAACGTTGAAAGCAATATTAGAACAGCTAATTTAAAGACAGCTTGGGGTGGTGTGGTTGATGGTGTCAACCTAACACACACTGCTACAACTTACATGAAAGTCTCTTTTTATGAAGAAGATGGCGTAACTCCGCTTCTTGATAAACAAGGAACTCCATTAGCTGCAACGCTTGGCAAACCTGGTTCTTATGGCGTGCTCGGTGCACTCGGTAGGATAGCTGCTCCGATTGATCATGCAGGGTTATATACTTATAAAATTGATGATATTAATGACGAAATTGAAGTTGACTATTCGAGTGGTGATTATATTTTAACAATACAAACGGAACTTTCACACTCGAATGCTATGTATTTCAAACCTAAAAAGCCGAATACGCTATCTGGTTACGTTTATCTGAATAATAGTCATTCTGGCGCTTTGGGTAATTATAACCCAGATGAAGATACAGCAATTAAATTTGCCCAGGTATCGTTATACAAAAAGCAGTCAGATAATACATGGAACTTATTCACAAATTTTGGTACAAATAAGGACGGTTATTATAATTTTACAAATCTACCGGATGGTCAATATCGTGTTTTAACTAGACCAAGTTTTTCTGCTGGTAGTAATTTTAATTCACAAGATATTGAACTTGAAAATAATGATCAAAATACTGGCGTTGAAAATAACCAGTCAGTTTTTGAAATAAAAATTGAAGGTGGAAAAGATCATAATAAGGGAACTAACTTTTGGTATAAGCTGAAACAACAAGATTATATTGTTCGTGGTAAAGTTTACCTAGATACATATTCTGGCAAAGGGAAATTAGAAGTTAATATTCCAGGGACTTATGATGATCTACCACTTTTTGATGCGACAGTCTTACTTTGTAAAGATAACAATGCTTGTGTAATAGGCGGACAAAGTGTTATTGCATCTAAAAAAACTGGTTCTGATGGGCTTTATAAATTTACCGGCGCTGATGGGCTAACAGCTGGAAAAGATTTTATCGTTAAAGCATTACGTAAAAGCGTAACAGCAGTAGAAAATAGCAGTCAAGATCTTGCAGCTAGCCATAAAATTCGATTTGACAAACTTGGTGCACCAATTGTTAAAAATTTTCTAATGCAAGGAAAAGGTAATATTCGTGCTATGCCTGTTAATGATATGAATGGCGATAGGTATGGTTCAGATTCAGAGAGAGGGAGTAATACATCAAATGTTTATTATTGGGATAAAAACAGTAATGATTATCAGTATTGGGGTAAGTTCTGGACGATGGAGCTATACTCACTACCGGAAGGCAAATACCGCATAGTTCACACT
Organism: Gilliamella sp. wkB308; assembly: GCF_001690185.1. Lineage (GTDB taxonomy): Bacteria > Pseudomonadota > Gammaproteobacteria > Enterobacterales > Orbaceae > Gilliamella > Gilliamella apicola_I. The sequence goes on along the minus strand of NZ_LZGN01000010.1, from coordinate 4,391 downwards.
CCGGGCAATGATTTTATCGACATTGCGGATATGGATCCAGCAACACCACCAGGAACGTTAGATTTTGAAGTATTAGCCGATGGTTCACTTGCCAATAATTTAGATAAAAATAAATTATATCTAATGCAAGCTCAAGCTGTACCATCAAATACGACCGAGGCAATTTCGGGCAAGCTTTATCTGGATGTAACAGGTTCTAAAAACAAAGACGGGGCAGCTGAGCTGACTAAAGAAGAACTCATTAGGTATAATAAAGATATACTAACTGTAAGTGGTATTTTTACGCCTCGCATCTACCCGGGATATTTTAACGGTAATGTTGACGATATTTTGGATCAAGTTGACTTTATCGATAAAAATCTAAAATACACGGGCGAATTTGCTTATACTGCCGCGAATTCAACGCGAGGAAAATTATATCTAACCAATATGTTATTACGTTTAACAGGTCTGGATACCTCGCAATTTGAATTGGTCGGTAACAGTGGTCAGTTAAAAGGTGCTTATCTGCCAACAAAAGTACAAACAAATCTGGAATATATGCAAGTTGCGCCTTCAGGTTTATTGGGAGCACCAGATCAGTACTGGTTAGTAAAACTGAAAAATGATACAGAAATCAGTGGTCGACTTTATTACGATTATGACGATGATGGTTTTTTTACTCCGGGCACAAATGATGTTGTGATTTCGGGGGTAACCGTTGAGTTATATCGTAATGGTGAACTCTATGCAAAAACTAAAACTGATAAATCCGGTCTATATAACTTTAAAAATTTATTTAATGATACTTATACCGTTAAAGTTACTGAACAGGGTTTAGATAAACAACGTTATGAATTAAAGAGTGTTTCAAATACAGTAACGGGTATTACCATTGATGTAAAAACACCAAAAGTAACGGGTGATAATTTAGATTTTATTTACAAGAAAAACGGCGATGCGGCGATCACCGGTCATGTAATGGTTGATATTAACAATAATGGCACACTAGAAAATAATGTTAATAAAACAGGGGACATGGCGATACCGGATATAAACGTCAAATTATATAAATTTGATGGTACCAATCGTACGTTTTATCGTGAAGTAAAAACGAATGCGAAAGGTTACTATAGCTTTAGTGGTATTGATTTAAATACTGATTATATTGTAGAAATTGAACCCACAAAAGGTTTTGGTGTTATTGCTAATGCAGAGGGTAACACAAATATCAATTTAAAACCGATTCACTTTGAAGATGTTGGAAAGACAGTTCAAAACCAATACTTCTTATTGGCAGGTAGTTCAAATAGTTCACCGTCTGCTGGTATAAACAGTAGTTATGCAATCAACAGCGGAATTTCTGGAAAAACCTTGTTAAATGGTAGCGATCCAGTTGAACCAATTACTCAAGTTTTAATTGGTTTACGTGATGCAAACAATAACGAGATTGCACGTCAGTATACCAATGATAAAGGTGAATACCACTTCTATAATCTATCCCAAGGGAAGTACAGCATTAATATTGTCGCTTCACCGGATGGTTATTCATTAGTTAAAAACAGTAAAGGTACCACTCAACCAATTGATACTTTATCTGGTCTAGATTTAACTAATGTGGGTATAAAAGACAATAATTTCTATTTTAAACAAGCGAGTGATGAAGGTATTGGTGGTAAAATCTATGTTGATTATGCCGATAATAATACCGATTTTAATCAGTTAAATGCGTTTGCCTATTTACTTGATAGTGCGATCACGTATACCGTTGAGCTACGTGACGGTTTAGATGGAACTGGTAAGCTATTAATGACCCAACAAACCGTAGATGGTGAGTATCATTTCTCTAATCTGGTGTTTGGTGATAATGCTAACTATTCTGTGGTACTGAAATTAGACGCTAATGCTGACCATGCGTTTAAACAAAGCTCAGCCGGTAACGATCCGAAAAATATTGTTATTCCGGTTGCGAATTTACCAAAAAAAGGTTCACTGGATAACAATTATCTGTTGGTAGGAAAATTAAAAATCGGTGGTTATGTCTGGATTGATGAAAATGACAGTAAAGACAGACAGGATAACGAAGGGCTTAATGGCATCAATGTGACCCTTAATTATCAGGCACCGGGTGCAACGGATTATGTCGAGCTTAAAAAGGTTAATACCGACAATTCAGGTCACTACCAGTTTGAAAAATTACCGAAAGGCGGTAACTATCAAATTCAGGTTAGCACACAGGAAGGAACGCAATTAATTGCAGAAAGTGTCATAGCCGGAAATAGTGATAGCTTTGAGTTTAAAACGTTAAAACAAAATGAGTTAACTAATAGCTCAGCATATAAATATATTGCCATGATCAAAGGTCATGTCAGCATTGATATAGACAACAGCCAAACCTACTCAGCGATTGATGCGGATTTATCCGGTTTAGCATTAACACTGACTAAAACGGGTAGCACAATTACGAAAAAAGTGACCACTGACAGTAAAGGTAACTTTGAGGTGAGCAACGTATCGGCAGGCGATTGGATTATCACCGAGAACAGTTTACAAACCGTGGCTGACTGGGATGGTTACCAATTGAGCTATACGGATATAGGACAAGGTGCAGTTAAAGCTGGGTCACCTAACTTATCGCTCAAAGTGAATGTTGCTGATAATAAGTCATTAGTTAACGGAATAGAAATAGGTTATCACGGCAGTGCTGTTATTAAAGGTTATGTGGTGATCGATGCCGATAACGACGGTAAATATAGCGCAAATGATATTGCCTTTGGTGCCTTAAGTACGCCAATTACGCCGAAACTGGTGTTAACATCGGCGAAATCAGGATTTGTGGAACAGGAGATTAAGGTTGATGCAAAAACCGGTTTATTTGAGATAAAAGACTTAAGCCAACATGATTATGTGCTGAAAATTGATGATAAAGCGATTGAGCGTTCCGGTTACAGACTGGTGTTCAGTCCGAATTCAACGACAGTGAGCAATCAGGTGACGTTTAGTGTCAATAGTCCGAAAGATGACCGATTTTCAGCCAGTGATGTTGCCGAGCAACAAGCATTCGGCTTTAAAAGTGAGAATGTGTTAAAAGGGACTATTTATAAAGACTACTCAGGACAAGGAACGCATCAGACTTATCACACCGCCACCTTATCAGGGGTGAAAGTTGTGGCGACAAACAGCCGTGGCTTAACCTTAGATGCAGAAAGTGGCAGTCACGGTGAATATGAAATTGCGAATATAGGTGAAGGCAGCTGGACAATCACCGTAGAAGCACCGTCAAATTCAGGTTATGACTTCAGTTATGTGGCACAGAAAGTGGGTGGCGCGATTACATCCATTACCGGTAATGGTGCTGTTGTCGATATCGCCTCCCCATCCTCAACCTCATCCCCATCCTCGTCGTCAACCAAAATCACCACGGTTGATTTCGGTCTGAAAGGACAGGCGAGCATTGAAGGTCAGGTCGTGATAGACGTGATTGCGGAAGATGGAGAGGTGATAAATGCACAGGATATCGGAATTGATACGTTATTTACGGATTACACGGTAGGATTATATGTAGATAATAATCTGGTGAAAGAGGTTAAAGCGGTCAGTACGGGTAGTGCAGAGCACGAGTTAGGCAACTATCAGTTTGACAACTTAGTCTCGGGTGTTGATTATCAGGTAAAAGTAAGTCGTCCGGGCACGGATTATGTTAGCAGCTTTATGTTAAGCGACAGCAGTCACCCGGTAGTACTCAATAAGACTGACAGTGAAATGAGTGAAACTTATCAGTTTACGGGAGCAACGGATAAAGCGACAGGGGTAAGCTTTGCGTGGAAAGGTAGCACCAGTATTAAAGGTAAAATTTACTTAGACAGTGATGATGACGGAGTGTACAACGCCTCCACGGACAGTAGTGTTAATGCGGACTTGACGGTGAAATTGAGTAATATCAACAATCCGGCATTACAGATAACACAAACAATTGCAGCCGGTGAGACAGTTTATGAACTAAACGGTATTATTCCGGGCAAATGGCAAATTGAAGTGGAAGGGGTACCGAGCACGTTACGAGCAAGCTTTGACCCGGATGATGCGCACCATGACAGCAAAGGTTACTTAACCTTACCGAAGACAGTCAATCAGGCAATCATTGATATCACGGGTAACCTAACCGATCAGGACTTTGGTTATATCCATGGTGGTATTATTGAAGGTAAGCTTGTAGAAGACAGTGAAGGGACAGGTTCAAACTCAGCTGACAGTTATAAGGGGTTATCGGGTGTAAATGTTTATCTGTTAGACAGTGATAAAAAGCATGTGATGGATAAAGATGGCAAGCCAATGACGTCGATGACGGATAATAATGGTCAGTTTAGCTTCCGTAATCTGGCAATCGGTAACAATAGTGGCAGTGCTATTAC
>NZ_LZGN01000009.1 GCF_001690185.1 Gilliamella sp. wkB308 | reverse complement strand
CGCAAAAGTGGTGCCGCCTGAAGCGATGGAAAACGCCCCTGCCAGCCTGCATTCGCTGGATGTGAAATCGCGTGATATGCGCGGGCAGAAATATGTCTTGCAGGTGGCACCGGAAGATTGCACCGGTTGTAACCTGTGCGTCGAAGTTTGCCCGGCGAAAGACCGTCAGAATCCAGAGATTAAAGCCATCAATATGATGTCTCGCCTGGAACATGTCGAAGAAGAGAAAATCAATTACGATTTCTTCCTCAACCTGCCAGAAATCGACCGTAGCAAACTGGAACGTATTGATATTCGTACATCGCAGCTGATTACACCGCTGTTTGAATAT
>NZ_LZGN01000008.1 GCF_001690185.1 Gilliamella sp. wkB308 | reverse complement strand
ATCGCAACTATGAAAAAATCTAACATTAAACGTAATTACTTATTAATTGAACAATATAAAACTGGAGCGAAAATAGCATTACCAGTTAAATTGAAATGTAAAAAACTGAATATTAGTTTGAAAGATATCATTGATTCAACCCAAAATAATTATTTGCTAAGCAATAATAATAAACAAATAAAGTTAGAAGCAATAACAAGACAATTTGCACGCTTACGTGATAAAGTTTTTAAAAAAAATTATTGGACAGGTACACCTACCACATTTCATGAAATAAGATCATTAGCAGAACGTTTATATCGAGAACAACGGCTCGATACAATGACTTTATTAGGACATAAATCTCAACAGATGACAGATAGATATAATGACAATAGAGGTAGGGAATATAAAAAACTAAGGATTAATAAAGCATCCTATTTATGAGGTAGGTGAACATGTTGATTTTAAAGAACGGCCAACTGTTAATAACCGCGATTTAATTTGTAGCAACGATTACACCGGATCATTCAATAAAAATGGTTATATAAAACTACCCAGCGGATTAGTGATTCAATGGGGGGAATCAAGATATTCTCAAACTGCTGGGGTGAATGGCTATATACAATCGTTTCATACAGCGTTTCCGCATACGTGTTTTCTGGTTATGACAAGCGATAGGTATTACGGCGCAAATTCAACATCGGCACACCCAATTTCAGCATCACAATTTAGATGTTGGGGAAGATGTGGGCCTAGCGAATATGCTGACACCGATTTATTTTACATAGCATTAGGATTTTGAGTATGAAACATTTTTATAATTTTAAAACACAATCATTTTATATAGATGAAATCAATATTGATATACCACCAGATTCAATTGAAATCACAAAAGATCAACACATTGATTTATTTAACGAAATCAATGCGGGGTGTGTTATATTTAATGATTTAACGTATTCAGAGTCCCCACTGTCAGGTTTTCACAAATGGAACGGTGGACAATAGGTACTGGATATGGCAGCGGAAACTGATTTTAAAATCAGGAAAAACATAGCTCTCAGAGATAAATTAATAACTGACGCCAGTACGAAAAAAACATTATTACAATGCGCTATAAAACACAACGTAGCAACAGATAATGAAAAACGACTATTAGAGCGTTTAGAGTTATTTTCCATTGACGTTCCTCGTATTGACACGGCACATGTTAACGCTGTGTTTCCTGAAATACCCGAGTGATTAATCGGTTTCTTGGGACCAGTTAATATCTGATTGATTAATATCAATACGGGTTAATAAAATCATGTATGTTTTTACATTTCTGCCTCGTTTGATTCTAGCATATCTTAATCGATAATGTCTTGCAGGATTGTTATTTGTGTCCACATTATTAATTAATTGTTGTTGTTTTTATTTGTTGGTTTTTATTTTATCTATATTGCTGAGACTATCACTAATATTCTTTAGTTTTGATTGCCCGTTTGCATCAGCAACTATTTTTTTGTTGTCGGGTATGTCCGACGTAAAAAACCAATGATTATTGTCTAATTCTATTACATCATAATTGATATCATATATACTGGGCATTACCTCTGCCGTTGTTATTTTATTGAAATATCTCATATTAATATCCCTCGGCTGAGTATGAACATGCAAATTCACTCATCGCAACCATTCCCGATGCACCGAACATTCCCGCTGTTAGCCCTATTTCATGCAAACTATTGATTTCATAATTTATGATTTCAACTGCAGGTGTAGATGTTTCAATTGAGACATTGACAGATATAACTGTCTGGGTAAACGGTATTGGGAATGGAACTTTTACACAACCTAACGGGTTTGGTGAATGAAGCGGGTTGGAGACAGGCCATTTGTTGCCAACTCGTTTAAAGCCATCACTGTATATTTCATACCAGCCGTTTATGTTTGAACCTTTAGCAATAATAAAACGGCTAATCTGCTGGCCGTTTATTGCTATTTTTTTAAAATCAACATGTTCACCTACCTCATAAATAGGAT
>NZ_LZGN01000007.1 GCF_001690185.1 Gilliamella sp. wkB308 | reverse complement strand
AAAAAAGCAGTACTAAATCGTACTGCTTTGTATTTACTAAGATATTACTATTGTTAGAATGAATAATTTAAACCTAGTTGTCCACCAATTCGTGAATATTTATCTGAGCCAAATCGAGTATCTAGTTGAGCATAAGCACTTAGTGATTTTGTCATGCTTCCACTCACACCGACTTTAAACTCTGCGTAATTTTTACCTTGATTTGAATCAACATGTTTTCCTTTTACTTTCGCTTCTGGTGAAGATGAATCATATAGCCAGTTTGCTTCAATAAATGGTAACACGCCGTAACCAGATTTTGTGCTTTGACCATAGTAACGTGCACCTATGCGTAATTGCGCACCATCTGCATTAATGTTGTCGACTTTACCTGCACGACCTAAATTAAACTTATCACTGTCTAACCAGGTATAACCAATTTGAGCATGTGGCTCAAGTAACCAGTTTTTCTCATCGCCTTCAAGAACAATTAATCCATAACCAACTTCAGCAGATAAATTTAATGCGTTCCCATTATATTTGCTTGAATAGTTTCTTAAATTTGATAAATGAACGGATGTTTTATGTTTAAACCAGCTATATTGTGCCCAAGTATCGACATAAAGCCCTTCACCATTGGTTTGTGCATTCCAGTTACCGTAAACCCCTAAGTTATAACCGGTCACACTACCATCACCGTTACGTTTACTGTGTTTTTGTTGGGTATCAATTGAACTGTGACCGTATCCACCATAAACCCCTACTTTAAATTGGTCTAAAGATAATACATCCACACCCATTTCAATCACTGATGTCTTCATGTCTATTGATTGTCTACCATTAAACATGTCAGTCTGAGTTCGGTCATAGCTATAACGCATCCAAACATTTGAATCCGGTACGTAAATTGAGGTATCACGGTCGTGAGCACTATGACGGAACATATTTAATGCCGCTAATTGGTTACCAAATACTGATGCGACTATCGGTGATTTATAAACATTTGAAAACGCGTTGGTATATTCAATGACTAATTTGCCATTTTCATCACGTCCAATTGTATAGTCAATTTCACTATCTTTTTTCTCGATGATATTCCAGATAGCATCATCTTGACCGACAACATCAACTAGATTGATTTTACCGCGTTCTGAATTTCCTCGGCCGATTTCAGTTATATCAATATAGGTTTTTCCTGACGCATTACCTTTTACGACAAGTTTATCTGACTCACCTTTTTCTGTATCCACATACATATTTAGTTTGCCATCTTCACCACGGTAATCACCATTGACAGTTAATACTGTATTTGCTGAGTCTTTACCTAAATCGATAGTCCCACCATTGACTAAATTGCCAATTGTTTGGTTATGATCTTTTAAATTAAGTGATCCTTTCTTATCAACGTTATAATTAGATTTTTCGCTAAAGACATTCTCGGCTTTGGCATTCCAAGAACCACCGGTTATATTGGTGTTTCCTTCATAAGTATGTTTGCCACTAATAAAGTTATCACCAGAGATTACATTGACATTGCCTTTTCCATTTGCTTTGCTATCAATATCCCAGCCTACTTGATAATCATTATTAGTATGATTGAAATTAAGTTCACCCGCTGGTAATGATGGATCTTGATTTACAAAATGGATAACCGGCACATCAACCGCTCCCGCTTTTTGTGGTGCTTCATTTGGTTTACCACCAATATTTAATTTACCGCCCTCATTGATGGTTATACCATCATTTTCACCATTAGCGTTTTTAGTTGTGTTTATTTTGGCATCATTAGAAACCGTGATTTCACTTTTATTACCAATGGATATATCCTTAACCACATTCAATGCAGAATCAGTTCCATCAACAAATACTTTACCACCATTTCTAACAATTAAAGTACCGTTGACTGTATCACCAATATTGGCTTTAGCACCATTTAAAATATTTAGCTCAGCATGACCAGTATTTACATTTTTTTCAGGCCCTACTCGCATAGTGGCCGCATTTAATGTTGAATCCTTACCTATAACATTAAAAATTGCGGTACCATTTGCATATCCGAGTAATAAAGTATTTTTTGCATCAAATAAGCCGCCCTCTATAACATCAACTTTGGCATTACCATTAGCGCCAACAATTACTTGAATATTCGCTTTTTGAATAAATGCGCTTCCTTTTCCTTTCACTGTTAGGGTGGTATTAGAACCAGCCTCACTTCCTATACTTGGCGAAGCCCAAGCAGTATTAGTAAAAGTACCACCATTTGTGATTAATACATTCGCATCACCACCTTGGAAGCCAAAATAAGCAACACCTTGAGCATTAATAAGATGTCCATTATCAAGAATTAATTCACCTGAATTTCCTGCGCCTCGACCAACTAAAATTCTTGCTAACGATAGCGTACCGCCATCACTAATCGTTAGACTTCCTTTTCCATTTGTCCCTGAACCTAATGAATATTCATCATTGGTTATTTGACCACTTTGAATTGTGCCAGTACCATTACCTTTAATTGTTTCATTCGAATTAATATGAATTGGTGCAGCTAATGCACTTTCAGACATAGCAGCTGTAATCATGATGGCTGCTGCAATTTTACTTACTGAAGATTTTGTTTTGCCTTTGGCTAGTTCCGATACTGCCAAGCTAATTCCTTGTCTATTTTTTAAAACTTTGTAGATTTTATTCATTTATTAAATTTCCTTGATTTTACGATATTAAACATAACTACTAGTCTTTTAGAAAGTTATGTAAAAATATTATTGATCGGATTAAATGATCAATCAATATTCAATCGATCGAAAATTTCTTATAAATATTGTAAGCATTATTTAATCTATTGTTTTTATTTAGTAAACATTAATTAATTCAATGAAAAAACAATGGAAAGTTTTGATGAGATAACTTTCAGATAAACTAAAAAACCGCTAATCTAATTTTCGCTACATAAGTGATAAGTATTAGTTCTATTTTGCACACCAAACTTATCAATTTATAACAGTTGATAACATGGCTATCTGACATAGACAACGAAAATAAATTTATAATGAAATTTAAATGGTAAGCCGTTATTTTATTTTTTCTTTATGATATTTATTAATTTTTTTTAACATTTACAGCGCAATTAATTAAACAATTTTTATAACAACATTTTTTTTAGTTTTAAAATTGGGAAGATAATATTATCGATGTATTGAGTTGGGCGGGAAATAGACTTTAGCTTAAATGACAGTTTTCAGGCACTCATAAGAGTGCCTGATTTAAAAAGAGAAAGTTAATCGTTGAGATGCTAGATTTTTGTTGAAAATAGTTGATCTGTTTGGTGATCAATATAAGCTTGATTGACAAGTATTCCATCATTTACACCTTCAACTTCAGGCCCTTTATCCGTTTGTTTTAACATTTTTTTCGTAATGGTTAAAATACTTTTTTGCTGACATTTTGGACATTGGCAATATTCATAATTTAGCATAGACATTTTATCGTCAGTCTTTTTAACGAGCAAATCCCGAATATCTTTTTGAAGTTCTACATTGGCTAATGCATCGGCATAACTACCTACACGACTACTATTAATATTGTTTTCTAATTCTTCACTAGACAAAGAATGGAAAAAATATTTTTTGTACCAAGTTTGGCAATCTTCACAAAAGGCATCTTCTATAAATAAAGCTGTTAAAATTGGGTAAAAGAAGACTAAGAATTCAACCAGATAAACGCCAGCCAATAACATCCCTGAAATCGAACCTTTTGATGAGCTGCCTTTAGTAATAGTGATTTCACGATAAGGAATAATATCATTTATTAATATAGTTATAGTATCAATAGGCGATAAAAACAGTGAAATCCAATTTGACAAATAATCAGTGTCAAATAACAAAACTTCAAAAGTAACCAAATTTGAATAATAGGCAAATAAGCAGATTAAAAAGGTCATTAATATATTGATTTTGGCATTACGGATCTTCGCTAATTGAGATAAATTAGATTGCAACATGATTATCACATAACACATCCCCACAAGAAGACCGATATCAATAAGAATTAATGGAGAAAAATGAGAGATTATGGCATATATTACGCCGAGTATAATAGCCACAAAAATACCAAGCAAAGTTAAAACAATCGTAGAGCCCAGATTGAATTTATTTGAAAATTGATAGTGTTCAGTTAAGGTGTTCATTATTTTTTCCTTATATTTATAGATAAATCTACTTTGATTATTTCAATAGAAAAATTAAATAATTAATATTATTGACAGTAAGTAAAACCGTCATTATTTTCATAAAACATATCAAAGCTTATTTTTGAAGCGGCGTATTTTAATATGAGTAAAAGGAAAGAAAAAGGGATTTTTTAATTATTGAAATCGAACTATTTTTAAATTCATTAACTTCTCAATATTTTGATAATAAAATCAATTGATATTGAGAAGAATTACGTTGTTATATTTAATTAATAAAATTATTCGATATTTTGTACTTGTTCTCGAATTTGTTCTATTAAAACTTTTAATTCAATGGCACTAGCCGTGACATCGGCATTGATAGATTTTGAAGCAATGGTATTCGATTCACGGTTGAATTCTTGCATCATAAAATCAAGTCGACGCCCAACCGCTTCATTTTTCTTCAAAATTGCATAAGTTTCTTTAACGTGAGTCATCAAACGATCAAGCTCTTCAGCAACATCAATACGTTGAGCCATCATGACAATTTCTTGTTCTAACCTTGAGCTATCTAATTCGATATTGGCTTCAGCTAATTTAGTTTGTAGCCGTTCTTTTTGCCATACTAATATTTGTGGCATCCATTGACGAATCTTTTCAACTTGTTCCGTTATCCCTTCAAGCCGTTGGATGATAAGCTCACCTAATGCTTTACCTTCACGTTCACGTACAGTAATAAATTCATCAATTGTCGAATCTAATAATGCTAAAAGTTCTTGCGATATGGTATCTAAATTTTGCTCTTTAGCTGATAACACCCCCGGCCAACGTAAAACATCGATAGGATTGACTTCGCCGGATTTGTGCTCTGACTGAATCCAATTCGCTGCATTTAAAATTTGCTTAGCAAGATCTTGGTTTAACGATAATTCTTGATGTTGAGTAGCAGGATCTAATTCAAAACGCAAATGGCATTCAATTTTACCCCGCGTTAAACGATTGCGAAGCCGTTCACGAATAATAGGCTCAAGTGAGCGAAACTGTTCAGGCAAACGGATATAAGTTTCTAAATAACGTTGGTTGACCGAACGAAGCTCCCAAGAAGCGGTCCCCCATGGTTGATTTACTTCTTTTCTGGCATAAGCGGTCATACTGGAAATCATAATAGCTTCCTAAAATTAGTAAAAAACTTGCTGGGCATTGTATCACAAATTCTGTATAATGCGCTCTTAGCTTAGGCTAAACATCAACCTTTTCTTGTTGATGTCCTCCTAAATGGTAAATTCAATTAATTTTTTAAATATAACTGCTGGAGAAATGCATGCGCCCGTCAGGTCGATCTGCGGAACAAGTCCGCCCTATCAAAATTACCCGTCATTACACTAAGCATGCAGAAGGTTCTGTATTAGTTGAGTTTGGTGAAACAAAAGTACTTTGTAATGCAACTGTCGATGAAAGTGTTCCTCGTTTCTTAAAAGGTCAAAATCAAGGTTGGGTCACGGCTGAATATGGTATGTTGCCTCGCGCGACTAATTCAAGAACGCAACGGGAAGCGGCAAAAGGAAAACAAACAGGTCGCACAATGGAAATTCAACGATTAATTGCTCGTTCATTAAGAGCAATGATAGATCTCAAACTTTTAGGCGAATATACCATTACCTTAGACTGCGATGTCATTCAAGCTGACGGAGGTACAAGAACAGCATCAATTACTGGCGCATGTGTTGCCCTAATTGATGCAATAAATAAAATGATTTCCGAAGGCAAAATTAAACAAAATCCGATTAAATCATTGGTCGCAGCTGTGTCTGTCGGTATTGTCGATGGTCAACCTGTATGTGATTTAGAATACATTGAAGATTCTAATGCTGAAACTGATATGAATGTAGTAATGACTGATGACGGACGAATCATTGAAGTTCAAGGGACTGCCGAAGGTGAACCTTTTAGTCATGACGAATTATTAAAATTATTAGAATTAGCGAAAAATGGCATTGCAACCATTATTGATGCACAAAGACAGGCCTTAAAAGATTAATTGGAGAGGATCGATGAAATCATACAAAAGTGAATTTATTGAATTTGCTTTAAATCGGCAAGCATTAAAATTTGGCGAATTCACCTTAAAATCAGGTCGAAAAAGTCCTTATTTTTTTAATGCGGGTTTGTTTAACACCGGTAAAGATTTAGCACTTTTAGGTCGTTTTTACGCTGCAGCTTTATTAGATGCTAAGCTTGAATATGACGTAATTTTTGGCCCTGCTTATAAGGGAATTCCGATTGTATCATCAACTGTCGTTGCATTATCTGAACATCACAACGTTGATGTTCCTTACTGCTTTAATCGTAAAGAAGCAAAAGATCATGGTGAAGGAGGCAATTTAGTCGGTAGTTCGATTTATGAGCAACGTGTTATGCTGGTTGACGATGTTATTACTGCCGGAACCGCGATACGTGAATCAATGCGAATATTGGAAGATAATAAATCAAAATTAGCTGGCGTATTAATTTGCCTAGACCGACAAGAAAAAGGTCGTGCCGATCTTTCTGCAATTCAAGAAATTAAACAAACTTATCATTGCGAAGTGATTTCAATTATTACACTTGATGATTTGATCCAATATCTTTATCAAGATCCAACCAGACAAGATCAAGTTAAACTAGTTGAAGCCTATCGTGCGCAATATGGTATTTGCTAAAATAAACTTTTACACAATCATCAAATGAAATAAAAGCGTTGAAAAACGCTTTTACATCTTTTTACAATCCCATACATTTTTTAGACATTTTATCTGGTTTTTATTTATAATCTAAATTAGATTTATTTAGCCTTTTATTTGAAATTCAACAAGTATTTTTATAAATAATTAAACATTAACTATAGGATAAAAAGATGAAAAAAACAATTTTATTTGCCATGTTACTCAATATTGGTATCGTCTTTAATAGTCATGCTGCTAACTCAGTTACTCAAGAATTGAATGTCAATAATACTTATCTGCAATTACAAGAATTAAAATATGGCAAAAATTTAATACCTGTGGGAGAAGTTGAAGCTAAAATTTCTGAAACCGTCATATTAAAACCTGACACGGTACAATTTTCTGTAACTTTATTAACTGATGCAGCAACACCTAACGATGCCTCAGATCTCAATGTAACAGCAATCAAACAATTTAAAGATGAATTAGTGAAATTAGGCTTAACTGAAGACAATTTAGAAACAATTGGATATCAAAACAATGTAAGAGAAATAAGTCAAGAAAATAGTCAAGATAATTCAAAATTTCAAGCAAATATGAATATTGTTATAAAGATTGATAATAACGATAGCTTTGTTGATCTCAATAAAATTTTAGATAGATATGATATCAATGATATTCATCAAGTAAAAAGTGATAAAGTTGTGAATCTCTATACTTTCCAAATTCGCGAAACTGCCCAAACCTTAAATAAAGCTAAAGATAATCTTTATAAAAAATATTCAACCATTACCGATGAATTAAAAAAACTTCAATTAACGAATTTCACCATAACACAGTCAGATACTGATAAAATATCACCGGAAAGAATTACAGTAAAACAATATTACGTTCGGCATAATCTTATGGTCAAAACAACTAAGCTTGACCTTATTGGTAAAATTATTGCTAAAGCTCAAGAATTAAAAATGGTCGTCAATGATGATACTCATTACAGCGTTTCGAAAGAAGCTGTTCAAAAAGCAATTGAAGAACATGAAGCAATATTATTAGCTAAACTTAAAAATAAAGTTGAACGACTACTGGCAAAACAATATCTGTTAGGTGCCCCTAAACAGCTTAATATAACTGGTGGAGAATTTGATCTGGAATCAGAATACAGAGACGCTCGACGTTATCCGAACAGATTGTATAATGATGGATATCGGAAGGAGGATGTTGAAATTTATGCTCCAACAGATTACAGAATAAAATTGGTTTTATCGGGTACTTTTGAGACACTTAAACCTATACAGTAAACTTTTAAAATAAACCTATCATCAATTAAACACGCTCTCCTTAATTAGTTTCTTAACAAAAGGGGGAAATAATAGGAGAGCGTTTAAAACCGATTATATTTACTATTTTATTTTTAATTTAAAGTAATTATTGTTCAAATAGTTTACTAGATCAATAATCCATTTTTTCAAGCTACTCTTTTAAAACTTCGATTTATTTAGAATGGCTCTGAACATAAAATTTTGCATTGTCGTAATGGTAGATAATTTTCGAAAAATCAAATGGTTCCCCTGCCGATGTATAAAATATTTCTTCAACACATAACGCAGGATCGCCTGCTTGTAAACCTAAGTATTTCGCTATTTCGGCATCTAATTTTATCGCTTTAAAATATTTATCTGAAAAACCAATGCTAATTTTACAGATATCTTTCACATAACTAAATATTGAATGCTCAGCAATTTCTTTATTCAAATATGACACCAGTTTTTTGCGATAATAAGATTGTTCAAAACCGTATATTTCGCCGTCCACATATCGTAAACGCTTGATGTAATAAACGTGTTCATCATCACCACATCTTAAATTTTCTTTTACTTTTTTGTCCGGTTCAATAATATCGACATTAAATACTTGCGATGCACCTGGAAGATCGTTTAAATCTACACTAAACCCATGACTTTCTAAAAAATTGAGATACCCACTTTTTTTAGGCTGTCTAACAAAAATACCACTACCTTGTATTTGATAGATGACACCATGGCGTTCAAGTTGGTTTAAAGCTTTAATAATAGTTGTCCGACTGACTTGATATTGGTTGATTAACCCTTCAATATTAGGTAATTGGGTATCTTTTGGCAATTTTTGTTGATAAATTGTCTGTTTAATCTTTTCTGCAACATCCTGATATTTCAACATTTATTTTCCTTATATTATTCATCTATAGTTAAATCCTATTTTATACTTATTATTTTAATATCAAAGCGAACATATTTAAAATTAGATCTAGATCACAAACAATAAAATTGGTAATTAACAATTTTCAATTTGTCGATAAGATAAGTTAACTTTATTTTTTATAAGGAACTTAAAACGATGTCGTCAAAAATCAGAGACTATAATAAGTTGGCTGTTGATATTTTGAATGAGTTAGGTGGTGAAAACAATATAGTCACTGTCGCTCGTTGTGCAACACGTCTACGCTTAGTGACACAAAAAACCCCCGAAAATGCCAAGGAAAATATTGCTAAATTTCCTGGCGTCATAACCGTTGTTGAAAAAGGCGGACAAATTCAGGTGGTTATTGGAACAAATGTTGATAAAGTCTATAATGCCTTTGTGCAATTAATTAAAACAGATAATAAAGTTGCAAATGTCGAAAATAAAAATATATTAAATCTTATCATTGCAACGATGTCAGCCGTATTTGCACCTTTTGTTTATGTCCTAGCTGCATCAGGAATATTACAAGGGATTCTAATCTTAATTAAATTAGCCTTTCCTGATTTCGGAACGACAGGCACTTACCAAGTATTCAATTTCATTTCGTGGGCACCATTTGCTTTTTTACCTATTTTTATTGCGATTACTGCTTCACAACATTTTCGCTGCAATATTTATATCGCTGTGGCGTGTTGTGCAGCATTGTTATCACCGACATGGTCTGAACTGGCTGCACTCATCAAATCAGGGCAAGAAATTAATTTATTTGGTTTGGCACTGTCCGAAACCACCTATATGTCAACGGTGTTACCACCACTATTTTTAGTCTGGCTGTTATCTTATTTAGAACGATTTTTAGAGCCACGTTTACATAGCATCATTAAACCACTTCTGATGCCTCTTATTTGCTTAGTCATTATGGTACCCCTTACTTTGCTCGCTATCGGTCCGCTGACTGCAAATGCTGCACATTATATTGCTAATGGTTACAACTGGATTGTTAATCTTGCACCATCTGTGGCAGGTGGATTAATCGGTGCAGTCTGGCAGGTATTTGTTATTTTCGGTGTTCATTGGGGAATCACACCAGTTATCATTGAAAATATAAATCAATACGGTCAAGATTCATTCCAAGCTTTCCAAACAATTGCTGTTATTGGTCAAGTGGGCGCTGCCTTAGGATTCTATATCAAAACCAAAAATAAAGATATGAAAGGGGTCTCTTTATCCGCATTTGTTACCGGTATTTTTGGTATTACTGAACCGGCTATATATGGTGTGAACTTACGTTTCAAAAAACCATTCATTTATGGCTGTGTATGTGCTGCTGTAGGCGGAATTGTTGCGGGATTTTTTACACCTTATTACTATACCTATGCCGCTTTACCAGGTCCATTAACCATAGTTAATGCTATTAATCCTGAACATCCTGGCTCATTTATAGGCGTTTTAATTGGATCAGTAATTGCCTTATTTGGTCCGGTATTATTAATTCAAGTTTTAGGTACCGGTGAATCAAAATCATCTCCAAACGAGCGGATCGAAGATGATACGCCGAAAGTTTTAGTTGATGAAATTAAAATTACAAGCCCGATGACAGGTAAAGCGCTGCCATTAAGCGAAGTCCCTGACCCTGCCTTTGCTCAAAAACTAATGGGTGAAGGTATTGCTATTGAGCCAACGGATAATCATGTTTATGCCCCTGATGACGCGGAAGTTACTGCGGTATTTGAACGTTCAAAACATGCAATTGGTTTGACCTTAAATAATGGTGTAGAACTTTTAATCCATTGTGGTATCGATACAGTCAATTTAACAAATAACGAATTTAATTATCATGTATCATTAAATCAACAAGTTAAAAAAGGTGATTTGCTTATTAGTTTTGATCCTGACGCTATTACAAAAGCGGGTTATCCATTAATTACCCCAATTATTATTGTTAATAGTGCACAGTATCAACAAATCACATTAACCGATAAAACAGACGTTACAACTCAAGATATCGTATTTGACATTAAGCAATAACAAGGAACACAGATATGAAGCAAAAAAATTTTTTATGGGGCGGTGCATTAGCTGCTCACCAATTTGAAGGCGGATGGAATGAAGGCGGTAAAGGTCCAAGTGTCGTCGATGTTATGACAGCAGGTGCACACGGTGTGCCAAGACAAATTACGCAAGATATTGAAGCAGGAAAATTTTACCCGAACCATACCGCGATCGATTTTTATCATCACTATAAAGAGGATATTAAACTATTTGCAGAGCTAGGTCTTAAATGTCTTCGCACCTCGATTGCTTGGACAAGAATTTACCCTAAAGGTGATGAACTACAGCCTAATGAAGAGGGATTACGGTTTTACGATGCGGTATTTGATGAATTAATTGCCAACGGAATTGAACCGGTCATTACCCTATCTCATTTTGAAATTCCTTTACACATAGCTCGTGAATATGGGGGATTCCGTAATCGTAAAACGGTTGAGTTTTTTGAGCGATTTGCGATCACCTGTTTTGAGCGTTATAAAAATAAAGTCAAATACTGGATGACATTTAACGAAATTAACAATCAAATGGATACGAGCAACCCTATCTTCTTTTGGACTAATTCTGGCGTGCAAGTCAAAGCAGGTGAAAATCCGCAAGAAGTCCTTTACCAAGTTGCTCATTACGAACTCTTAGCCAGTGCTAAAGCCGTGATCGCAGGTAAAAAAATCAACCCAGATTTTCAAATTGGTTGTATGATTTCTCATGTACCAATTTATCCTTACTCATGTAATCCGGAAGATATGATGGCTTCAGAAATTGCAATGCATCAACGATTCTTCTTCCCTGATGTTCATGTCCGAGGCTATTACCCTGCTTATGCATTAAAAGAGTTTGAGCGAGAAGGTTATAAACTTGATATAACGCAAGAAGATTTAGCATGTTTGAAACAAGGCACCGTTGATTACATTGGTTTTAGTTATTACATGTCAACGGTCGTTAAAGCTGATGTCAAAAATGATAACCGTGACAATATCGTCAATGGTGCTTTACCCAATGCGGTCGAAAATCCTTATATTAAAAGCAGTGATTGGGGATGGCCAATTGACCCAGAAGGCTTACGCTATACATTAAATCGTTTATATGACCGCTATCAATTGCCGTTATTTATTGTAGAAAATGGTTTCGGTGCAATTGACCAACTCGAAAATGGTCATCAAATACATGACAAACCACGTATTGAGTATTTGGGCGCCCATATCAAAGCAATGCTGACAGCAATGGACTATGACGGGGTTGATGTCATTGGATATACCGCATGGGGAATCATAGATGTTGTATCCTTTACCACTGGCGAAATGAAAAAACGCTATGGTGTGATCTATGTTGATCGTGATAACGAAGGTAATGGTAGCATGAAACGGTATAAGAAGGATTCCTTTGATTGGTATAAACAAGTCATTCAGACCAATGGAAAAAGTTTGAAATAAGACTTAGCTAAGCCAAAATCATTTATGGGGATATTGTGATATTCAAAAATCCCCATAAAAACAGTTTAACAATTTAATGCTTCAAATAGCTAAAAAGGAAAGATTAATTGTTTGTCTAATTGTGGATCAATAAGGGTAACATGAAAACCGATTAACCTTACTCCCCTATCGTTACGCCGTTCTTGCCAAACTTTGTACGCTTGTTCAATCAAATCTTGTTTATCCAACTTTGCCCAGACGTGTTCTTGTGTCGTAAGTTGAAAATCATCAAATTTAAATTTTACCCCTTGTCTGGCTATTGATAAATCGGTTCTGACTTTACTTAATCGTTTTTCTAACTCTTCATAAAGTGGATCGAGTTGCAGTAAACACTCATCCCAAGTATGAATATCATCAACTAAAGTACGTTCAACTCCCACTGATTTACGTTGCCTGTCATTACAGACTTCACGTTCATCAATGCCTTGACATCTTTCATAAAGCACTCGTCCAAACTTACCAAATTGATTAAGTAATTTGGTTAAATCATACTTCACCACATCTCGACAAGTAAATAACCCTAGTTCAGCCAATTTTTTTTCGGTAACTTTCCCCACACCCGGAATCTTTTTGAGAGGGAGTTGCTGTATAAACGAATCAACTTCGTCAGGTGTAATCACATACTGACCGTTAGGCTTATTCATGTCTGAAGCAATTTTAGCTAAAAATTTAAGTGGTGCAACACCGGCTGACGCAGTTAAACCTAGTTCATCAAATATAGCTTGCCGAATGTCTTTGGCAATTAATGTTGCCGAACCATGACAAAGTTGACAATCGGTCACATCTAAATAAGCTTCATCAAGTGATAAGGCCTCGATTGCTTGGGTATAACGCTGAAAAATTTGATGAATCTGGTTTGAAACTTCTTTATAAACAGCATGTCTACCCGGAATGACTTTAAGATTTGGACACAGTTTTACCGCTTGCGCCATTGACATAGCACTATGAATACCAAATTGTCGAGCAAGATAATTGGCTGTTGCGACAACGCCTCTTTTTCGTGGGTCACCCCCAACAGCAATGGGGATATTACGGTATCGAGGGTTGTCCCGCATCTCAACTGCCGCATAAAAACAATCCATGTCAACATGAATGATTTTTCGCATAATCTGAATGATAGCATGTAAAATATAACTGTATAAATATACAATACCATACCTTAAATGCTTGTGCAATCAGGATATCAATTACTTAACCAATTTATCAAAATCCACCAAACCTTTTTTATCATAGGGATCGCCAATCCAACGTATTGATTGTTTAAAGTTAGGATTAACTAAACTTTTTTCAGGCTGATATAAATTGTAAGTTAAGCCCGCTAAATCAGACCAAGTGTGAATTAAATCTTGAGAGCTAAATTTGCGATCAACGTAAGCTTGGTAATTATTAGGATGTGTTTTCAACCAACTTGGTGATTCCCAAAGTATAAAGGGAATAGTGTACATCGGTTTGGTTGGTGCTTTTTCGTTTCGTCCTAAGACATCATACGGTGGTGTTTGATAAACCTCTTCACCATGGTCAGAAAAATACAACATAAAACCGTTATCATGGCTCTGTTTAAAAGTATTAAACAAAGTCGTTATTACATAATCATTATAGCTCACTGCATTATCATAGCTGTTGTAGACTTTGGCGTTATCATCGTCAATATTGAATGGAATGCCTGTCTTATCTTGAAAAACATTATATTCACTACTTTTTGGATAACGAAATTCATATTTCATATGCGTACCAAGTAAATGAATAACGATAAATTTCTTTTCAGCGGGATCGGTTAACACCTCTTTAAAAGGCTGAATCACAGCATCATCATATTGTCTGGCACTTTGGTTACGATCGTTATTCATATAATATTGTTTATCTGTTTGCTTAGAAAACATGGTTAACATCGTGTTTCGTTTGGTCATTGTTTGTTGATTGGTAATCCAAAAAGTTTTATACCCGGCTTGTTTCATTAGATGAATGAGTGAAGGTTGTGTTAAGTATAAATCAGGATGCCGCTCGTCGGCGAAAGTCAGGGCTTGTTCTAAAATTTCGATCGTATATGGTCTGGATGAGACAACATCGTTAAAAACCAATAAATTTGGGTTTTCTTTTTTAAATTGTTCAATCATCGGGGTAGTATTGCGGTTATAACCATAAATTCCCATTCTTGTACGGGTAGTCGATTCCCCAATGATTAAGACTAATGTTCTGGGTGTATCCCCATTGCTATCTTTCAAATTTTCCAATGAAGGTAAAGATTGCAAATTATTCAGAATATTTTCCATATTAGAAAGTTGTGAACGGTAAGCAATATAGCTACTCAGTAATTGCCAAGGGACTGTCGTTTCCATACGGCTTAATAAATGTGCTCCCGCTTTCTCAAAAGAGGTTTTTTTTACCATTACACTGATTGCCAGTGGCATCAAAGCATAAATAGCAATCAACAATGAAACCATCCACTTAGTTTTATTTTGGACATAAACCGGCTTGACTTGTTTCCAGAGAACTATCGCGACTAAAATATAAAGGATTAATACCAAAACTAATTTAATACTCAAGTATTGCTGTATATATTCATTAGATTCACTGAAATTTGATTCAGCCATGACAAAAAATACACTTTGTGAAAACTCTTGCCGATAAATGACAAAATAAGCTAACGAAATTAAAGACAATCCGCCGACAACAATTCCATAAATAGTTGCAATTTTACGCGTATGATTAGGAAAAAATAACACCGGTATTAGCCAAATTAAACTATAAATAATGGAATCCCTTAAGCCAATAAAATTGGAGTGACCCGATAGGGAAATATAAAGTTGCAAAGCGGATGAAAAATAGGTAAAAAATAATATAATTAAAAATAACGAGGAAAAACTAAATTTCTGATCTTCTTTCAAATTTTGCATAAATATCAATAAAGAATCATGATGAATAAGTTTTTATAAAATACATTGGGTAGATTAATAAAACCTTAAACACTCACATTCGATATTGAAACTCACAAAAGCCAACGGTAATCATTAATGCCATAAAAGCGATATGAAGCAAATTTTCAATGAATATACAGTTTATTTGAAGATAATTTTATCCGATTAAATCGACATCAAGCCCAATAGCTGTGCAATAGGTTGATGTTCTGAACAGGTTAACTTTTTGGGTAAATCATTAAAAATAATCTGTCCTTCATCGACAACTAAACATCGTGAAAAATAATGCAATGATTCATCCAGATAATGGGACACCATCATTAATGTTAATTCAAATTCTTCACAAATTTGATTAACTAGTTCAAGCATTTCAAAACGGAGTGATTGATCCAGCGCAGAAAAAGGCTCATCTAAAAGTAAAATTGGACGATGTTGAATTAGACACCGCGCTAAAGCAACCCGTTGACGTTGCCCCCCCGATAATTGTTCAGGGTAACGTTGATTAAATCCTGTTAATCCAACTTTCGCTAATATATCATCAATAATTTGCATTTGTGAAATATTCAGCTTTAATGAAGGTTTTAATCCCAAAGCAATATTGTCTTGAACAGTTAAATGGTCAAACAAATTATTGTGTTGAAACAACATAGATACGGGGCGTTTTCCGGGAGTGACATTTGTCATGTCTTGATTATCGAGTATTATTTTTCCTGAATCAGGTGAAATAAAACCAGCGATTAAACTCAATAATGAACTTTTACCCGCACCACTTGGCCCAACAATGACGACCCGTTCTTTTGCGGCTATACCAAAATTAAAAAACATTTTAAAATTATCATAATGATAATTAATATGATTGAGTGTGATCATCATTCACCAAAACCAATAAACTAAAAGAGATAATTAATAATATTGCCGCTGTGACACTACCATCTTGATAATGATAATGTGATAGCTGCTCATAGAGGTAATAAGGCAATGTCATGACTGACTGCCCACCAAATAGTGCGATAATGCCAAAATCCCCTAAAGATAAGATAGCCGAAAAAACAAAACTTTTTAACATTAATTTGTTTAACGCTTTATATTCAATCAAATAAAAATGGTTAACCCCGTCAATGCAAAGGGATTGGCTTAATAGCCAATAACGCTTAGTCACATCGAACATGGGGGTAGCCAGATTTTTAATGACAAAAGGTAATGCCATTAAAGCATTACACAATATTAATAAAATGCAGATAAACCAAGTATTACCTGCATACTGATAAAATAATATAAACAGTCCTGACGCTAAAATCATGCTGGGAATCGCTAAAATTAACGAACTGGCTAACATTAATCGATTACTCCACATTATCTTTTGATAAATGAGCAATCGACTATTTGTCCAAAGAATAAATAGTGCCATTAACAGGGTTACGATGGCGGATCCCAATGCAATGAAAAGTGAAAACAATGTTGCATGTTGAAAGGTTGGCGTGAACAGTGACAAACGGAAAAAATAGACACCATCAATCACGATATTGATCAAAGGAAGTAAAATAAATAATCCCCCCATAATAATCACGATTGAACTTAGCAAGGCAGCCCAGCCAGAAACAGGAAAGCGATAGTTTTGCTTTATAAAGCGCATTGTGACTTGTTTATTATTATTAAATTTTTGCATTATTCCCATAAAACTTACACAACAAAGCAATTGCAATAGGGAAAGCAAAACCGCTTGAATAAAATCAAAATCACGAATGGATTGATAAATCGCTACTTCAATGGTGGTATATTTGGGGCCACCGCCTAAAGCCAACACAATCGCAAAACTTGAAAAACAAAGCATAAAAATCAGTGATGCCATAGGCAATATTTGCCGACGAAGATGAGGCCATTCAACTAATCGAAAAAAAGTGTAACCTGAAAAATTCAATTGAGCGGCTAGCTGTTTCTGTTCAACAGGCACACTCATCAACGTTCGGTAAAATAGACAACAGGCATAAGGAAAATTCAAAAATACATGGGCTAATAAAATTCCTTGTAATCCATAAATTGACCATGAAAACGGCAATCCAATATATCCAACAATGATTGACAATAATCCCTGTTGCCCATAAACGGATAAAAGCCCTGTCACAACAACTAATGCAGGCAAAATAAAGGTCACCGGCATTATTCGCAACAATAGAGCTTTTCCCAAAAACTCAACCATGGATAAAGCTTTAGCCATTAATATAGCCAAGAAAATAGAAAGACATGTTGATAAAGTGGCTTGATAAACAGTTATCCACAAAATATGTAATAAATAGCTGTCAATATAACTATTTATCTCACCTGAAGTTATTGCGTAATAACCAATGGATAATAATGCACTACCCAGCACAACCATTATGCCACTGGCGGCAAGAATACCGGGTATTAACGTTCTGAAATTCAACATGTTAATGTCTATAATTACTTACTGATCGCTGATTGCCACTCACGAATCCAAGCTTTTTGTCCTTTTTCAACTTGCTCAGATCCAAATTCTAACGCCTTAGTGACTGGCTTTATTTGCTGGTAAGCCTCAGGTAATGTCGTTGGAATAATCGGGTACATCACATTCTTTTCAGCAATCTGACGTTGTACTTCAGGTCTTAGTAAATACTGTAAAAACTGACGTGCTAACTCAGGTTGCTGACTATATTTGATAATACCTGCAACTTCAACTTGACGGTAATGTCCTTCATCAAAAATGGCTGCCTCATAGCGATGATCATTTTTCATAATATGAGCAATCGGCGATGTACTGTAGCTTAAAACAAAATCAGCTTCGCCTTTCAAAAACATACCATAAGATTCACTCCAGCCTTTGGTGACGGTTACCGTATTTTTAGCGACCTTTTTCCATACATTGGCAGCATCATCGCCATAGATATTTTTGATCCAAAACAATAGACCTAGTCCTGGCGTGCTGGTTCTTGGATCTTGATAAATAATTCGCCAATTGGCTTTATTATCAACAAGTTGTTGCATACTATGTGGGGGATTTTTGATTTTATCTTTGTTATAAATAAAAGCAAAATAACCAAAATCATAAGGAAGAAAATCATTATCCCACCAATCAGTGTTAAGATTATCAGGTTTATTGATTTGATGAGGAATAACAATATTAGCTAACTTAGCTTGTTGTAAAATGTTATTGTCTAAGCCTAAAATAACATCGGCATTGGTCTTTTTCCCTTCGAGCCGGATACGATTTAAAATAGATACACCATCCCCTAACGAAATAATATCCAACTGACAATCACACTCCGCTTCAAAACCTTGCTTAATGGCTTCACCGGGGCCCCACTCAGACATAAAAGAATTGTAACTATAAACGGTTAAAGTTGGCTTAGCATTGGCGGTATCAATAAAGAAAAAGGCTGAAAAAACAAAAAACAAAAGAAGATTCTTACGAAACATTTTGCCTCCAAAATAGTGAATAAAAGACAAAAGGTTTGAGCAGACACAATAACTCAAATCCCTCCGCTGGCATGATCCAGTTCAGGTTCGACGGGTTATGTTAACCAACATTCTCAGCCATTTGGGCACCCCGTTGAGAACGATAAATAGTTTAGTGTTTACCTCATTGATTGTAAACAGTTGTAATTGCGATAGCATGAATAATAACAAGCATCTTTGATAATAGTTAAGGTAAAAAGGTAACGAATTAATATTCTAAAATTAGATAATTTTAAACCGATTTTAATTGCGTCTTATTTTGGATTATTACCTAATTTTAATCACTGTTTAACGGATTGAGCATTCAAGAAATTCAAAAAAAATAAGTTATTAATTAAAAAAATAGTAGATGTTACTCAATTGCTTTGTATATAATAAAAACGTCAGTTATTTGATTTTTATTAAAGGATTAATTATGTCTCAATCTTTCAAGAGCCCTCGCTGGATGCGTGATTTAAATCGCTATCTAAATTCAAAACCTCAATTCGTTTTATCTGGAAATATTCATGATCGACAACAATCGAAAATTGATACTGATACCATTATTTCCGAAACATTAGTCTTGTCGATTTATCGAATTTTAAAAAATGCAAAATTTAATCATGTCTTATTGTGGAATTCAGATTCTGGATTCGAAGAAATTCAAACACCTGACTTACCGGCAATAGAGAGCGATATATTGTTTAAACGCCTTAGATTAAATGCTGTTCACAAAAAAGATTCCGCAAAGATAAATCATTTAAGTAACACGTTAGATCAATTAGTTAGCTATGATGAACAGCCTGTTGCTTTGATAATTGACTATGAATCACATTTGTCTAAAAATCGTCATAATATGAGTTTTAGTGAGCATCAACTTTTTGCGCGTTCTTTAGCACTTTCACAACTTGAATACCCAAAACCTAGAGGTTCAAGCGATCAGTTATGTATAAATACCATTATTTGGCTAGTTGAAAAGGAAAGTAATTTACCGGATTGGTTGCTCATTAATAACCCTAAGATTCGTCATATTCCTGTGACTACATCCAGTTATGCAAGTCGTAAAACTATAAATGATGAATAGCTAGAGTGGCTCGTTTTTTAAAAGATCATCGCATAAAGCAGGTTTACTTAAGAGGTCATAATGAATTCAAAATAGATTGATGTTGATTTAATATAGATAAATTAACGACCAATAAGAGTTTTAGGGCTTATTTTGAATTGTATATTTAACCAAATAATGGATACCATTTGTTAACCCAAATCGGGCTAAAATGCGTGTTTACTATCGACATTTTTAAAATTAGTCTTTATAAATAATCATTGTCATTCTACAATTCAATATAAATAAAAATGATAAAAATAACATCAACATTAAGTTGAATGTAAGGAATACAAAATGGAGTTAGAGCATCACTGCCGTCATTGCCAAACTGAACGCTTCGATAATGAAATGCTAAGTAACCATTTGATCGATGATAAAACATATCATTATGATTTATTATCCGTTTCACTCAAAAATTTTATTGATACAAAACCATTAAAAAAATTTCAATTGATTAGTGAAACTATGCCTATTAAAGAGCATAAATCCAAACTAGGGTTATGGCAATTATCTATACGAGCCAATAATGTTCGCTTACGTGCATCAAATTTACAAATCAAACTGGATGAAAATGGACTAAAAACACTTCAATTAGCCTGCTCTAAAAACCAATTAATGGCAATGTGGATTAAACGCTCATCTTTCTTTCCTGATGCCAATAATCTTGGATTAGTATCATTAATGGAACGTAACAATATTGGTGAAGAAGATCTAATCATTTTACTCAGTGCACAAGAAGATCAATTTAAAACGGCTAATGACGTCATCAATGAATGCAAACAATTAGCCAATGATTATGATATTGATATTTTAAGCGATGTAGAGTTATCAAATTATTTTAAGCAACCTAGATTAAAACTATATCAACTATTGGATGAGCGAATAGAAGGATTTGCCGAACTGGGTCATGAAGAGCTCGATCAGTGGACACAGCAGTATCGTCTTGAAAAACGGATACCATTTTGTCGGCTGTTGGTTTTATTGAGCATTCCTGCTGAACATTGGATTAAGCCGCCGTTAAAAAAATACTCATCTCGAATTATCGATTTCTTTCATAAAAAAGTATCGATGAGTATCTTGCAAGGCCCATTAGTTAGGATGAACCTAGGTCGTTTTACACCTCGTATTGATCTTAATTTATTAGGAACTGCATCTTTACCGTCAAATAAACTACTTGATCATATTCTCGCTCGACAATCTCGTCAGCAACAAATTGATATTAAAGCCGTGTTCGAAGCGAATGAACTTCTTGAAATCAAATTACGCAATTTAGTTCGGACAACCACTATTTATCAACGGGATACGGGTATTGACAGTCTTTATATGGGATTTCCTTTTTTAATTTATCAAGAAATCAGTGGCAATCGGTTACCCAGAATAGCACCGTTATTACTTTGGCCTATAAAAATGAATGACGATATGGCATCAATGAAACGACTTACACTCGCCTTTGATCGTCAACGAGAAGAAATAAGAATTAATCCCGCACTTAAAGGGATTTTGGGCAAAACAGTGTTCGAACAATGGAAAAATGTTTTTGATGCCTTAATGGTACGTTCAACGTTAAATACCCTTGAGGTTATGAACGAATTAAAGTCGTTAGGACAAATTTTGTCGACTCAAATCGATGATTTACCAACATCGTTTGAACCAGAAAAAGGTAAAATCTACTTTGCTTGTTCCGCTGTGTTATTTGATGCCAACTTTATAGGGCAATCAATTGGTGAAGAACTTAGTCAATTAAAAAAACTCGACTACGACAACACAGCACTTGAAACCGCACTAAAACTGAAATCCAATTCTCAAATCGATGAGCAAATTGAAAAACCAGAGGTACAAAATTGTTTTTTTTCGGTTGCCAGTGACCCAAGCCAAGAAAACGCTGTTTTACAAGCACGATTAGCGCCCGGTTTGTTAATTGAAGGTCCACCAGGAACCGGAAAAAGTCAAACCATTGTTAATATGGTTGGCGACGCAATTGGACGCCATAAAACGGTACTGATTGTTTGTCAAAAAAAAGCGGCACTTGAAGTTGTTCATAAGCGTTTAACTGCCGAAGGGCTGGATACGCGCAGTATAATGATTAACGATATTAATGCTGATCGCTCCAAATTGATCAATAGCATCCGTCAACAGCTCGATTTACTGGACAAAAACCTACCTTCAGATGACTACATTAAAGCGCGCATCAAACTGGCAAAAGCAGTGACTAAACTGGAAGCACAGATCGATCAATATGATGAGGCATTATATAATCAACACACCCATTTTGGTTTAAGTTATCGGCAGTTAATCGCTGATTTAATTACGATTGCCAACAATCCACCCAAATTAACCGTACCGGAATTACGCAAAATATTTCATAATCTTGATATCAAACAACTATCAATGATTAAGGATCAGTGTTCACCCTTACTTTCACTGTGGTTAGCGGCACAATATGAACATAGTCCATTATCAGAATTAACAGAATTTTCAAATGATCCAATTACGATTAATTTATTTAATCAATCACTGACTCAATTTATTCAAGTTGAACACATTAGAACAGCAAACCTTGATAACCAATCTATCCAATTTGATGTTGATGATCCCCTTCCTCATCAACAGTGGCTTAAAAAAGAAAGTGAAGCTTTTTTAAATATCACGGAAAATCTTCGGGAGCGATTATTAAAATGGTTACCCTTGTTCAAAATTCAAAATATCCAAACCGGTAACTTAGAAGGTGATAGACTCATCAATGGGTTAAAATTTTTGCAAGATCAGCTATCTTATTTAAACTCAGATGGTTGGTGTCACCTGTCTCAAAAATTATGTTATTTAGAGCCAAAGATACTAGAAGATTTACTGAATAAAGCAAGAAAACTCATTACCCCTAATGCTTGGTACAAATGCCTGAGTTTGCAACGCTATTTAGCAAAAAAAGGGCTTTTTAACTTTTTAGCTATGCACGGGGAGGAAGCAAATATTAACCGCATTCCAATGCTTTATGAGTCGCTATTATTGGAGTCTGAATATCGGCCAATTCGCAAAACGTTACTTAGTATCTTTGTTGATTTGCAATTACCTCAACACAATTTAACGCTTAATCTTGATACCACTAAGTACTTGATCGAGGAAACATTATCGGAACTTGAAGAAGTCAAAGCTTGGGCTGATAAAATTCACCAAGCTCCTTATAGTCAGTATGTAGAGCAATCATTATTGAAAAGTAGCGACGCTTTTCAAAATTTAATTAATGAATACGAAGCTGCCTTTATTCGTTATCAATATCGTCAAGATTCAGAACAACATTTATCCTTACTCAGTCAATTTTTGAATGAAAACCTGTATCAAAATTGTTTACAGGCGATTGAAAAAAATCAGACAACTCCTTCAACTATCGACGCTATCTACCATGTTTTACCTTCATTAAAAGCGTATCAAGCCTTTCGTAAAGAAGCCGTTCAATTATCAGAAACGTCACTTGAAGTATTGGCAAAACTAAGACCTTTTGAATCTGAGCTAGCCTTATTAAGCCCAGAAAATCAACAATATCAATTTAGACAACTATTGGATTATGAAGCTAAAACGATTTGGAAATTATATACCGAACAAGAAAACCCGATATTACAGGTTGATCAGCAAGATATCAATCAAACCATTGAACAACTAAAATCTAAAAATGAACAGATGCTTCAACTGAATAAACAGTTACTGCTTAATAATATAAAATGTAATCAGTTGGCCGATCCCAAAAGGTGGGAAGGAATAACAAGACTAACAGGTCAACGCGCCAAACGATTACGTGAGTTCATCGAGCAAGGTATACCGCTTGGATTAATGCTCTTAAGACCAATTTGGTTAATGAATCCCGACACCGCAAGTCGCTTATTGCCCTTAAAAGCGGGGTTATTTGATTTGGTCATCTATGACGAAGCCTCGCAAATGCCTATTGAATACGCTATACCTACGCTTTATCGAGGCAAAATTGCCATAGTCAGTGGTGATGACAAACAGATGCCACCCACTACATTTTTTGGCGTACAAACAGACGCTGACATAGACGAAGAAGCTGATGATGATACTATTCAAGCACTATCAGAAGATGTTAACGAAAATCCTCTACTTAGTCGTTGGAATTTAAAAGAGATTATGGATTGTCCGGATTTATTACAACTTTCTCGTACTGTATTGCCAACAACTTATTTACAAATTCATTATCGTTCCGCTTATCGTGAACTGATTAACTATTCCAATACGGCTTTTTACCGTAGCCAACTGAACGTGCCTGTCAGACATTCAGCCAATATCATTAAGCAAATCAAACCAATTGAATATATTTGGGTAAATGGTCTATATGAAGATCAAAGCAATTATAGTGAAGCACTAAAAGTTGTTGAAATGGTCGATAACATTTGGAAAAAAAATATTACTCATCGTCCATCCATAGGCGTTGTAACCTTTAACAAAAAGCAGGCCGATCTAATTGAAAAATGTTTTTATGAAAAAGCCAATTTAGATAAAAAATTTTCAGACATTTTTGAACAAGAAAATCAACGATTCGATCAGGGTGAAGATGTATCAATTTTCATCAAAAATGTTGAAAATGTGCAGGGCGATGAACGTGATGTTATCATTTTTTCAACGACATTTGGTCGTAATAAACAAGGTATTTTCAGGCGAAATTTTGGCATACTAGGGCAACAAGGTGGCGAAAGACGCTTAAATGTAGCCATCACCAGAGCTCGCCAAAAAGTCATTTTGATCTCATCAATGCCTATTGAAGATGTTTCTGATGCGCTAGCCACTAAACGTGCTCCAACATCCCCTCGTGATTACCTACAATACTATTTAGCTTATTCTAAAGCATTATCTGAAGGTAATTTTACTTTTGCTGAATCATTACTTAATCTGATCGAACACGCACATAAGAATTCAGATTTGCCAATACCAACACAACACGATGACGGACTGCTTGACGATGTAGAAGATTTTATTCGTTCGCTTAAATTATCCTATAGCCGCCACTCAGGCAGTGGCGTATTTACATTAGATTTTACTATTGAAGATCCGAGCACTAAACTTTATTGTATTGGCATTGAGTGCGATGCGCCAATTCACCCATTATTATCCAATGCACGATATAGAAACATTTGGCGACAATCGGTATTATCTAGAACCATTCCGCATATATTTCGCTTATCTTCACGTAACTGGTATGAAAATAATGAACATGAAAAGCAACGACTACAAAATTATATTGAAAATATATTAGAAAAAAGATTAAGCACACACTCAACGACTAAAATGTTAGTCAAATTTTGACAATGTTTATCACCTAATTGACCGATTAACATCGGTCATTTTTTTCAATCATACTTTTGATTGAAAAATCCCCTAACAGGAAATCAAAACCCTGTTAAACTAAAGTAAACGACATCATCTGAGCCGTGACAAGTGTTTACTTTATCGGTATTATATTGGGCATTTATGATAATTGATTAGGTTTAGTGTGAATATTCAACAATTACTAACTCAACGTGTTTCGCAAGCAATGATAATGGCCGGTGCGGATAATAACTGTGATGCCTTAATAAAACAATCAGCTAAAGTACAATTTGGTGATTATCAAGCTAATGGCATCATGGCAACCGCCAAAAAGCTAGGTATGCCACCAAGAGCGTTGGCGGAAAAGGTTTTACAACATCTAGATATTGATGACATTGCCGAAAAAGTCGAAATTGCTGGCCCCGGTTTTATTAACATCTTTTTAAAAAATAGTTGGATTGCTCAACAAAATGAAGTTGCACTGAGTAGCGATAAACTGAATATCACCTTACCTGCAAAAGCACAAACGATTGTTGTAGACTACTCAGCACCAAATGTTGCTAAAGAAATGCATGTCGGTCATTTACGTTCAACAATCATCGGGGATGCCACTGTTCGAGTGTTAACTTTTCTTGGTCATAATGTTATCCGAGCTAACCATGTCGGTGACTGGGGAACACAATTTGGAATGCTCATTGCTTATTTAGAAAAAATGCAAAATGAACATGCCAATGATATGCAATTATCCGATCTGGAATCGTTTTATCGGGCAGCTAAAAAACATTACGATGAAGACGAAGTTTTTGCTGAAAAAGCACGTAATTATGTTGTAAAACTTCAAGGTGGTGATGAATATTGTCGTGAAATGTGGCGAAAATTGGTCGATATCACCATGACGCAAAATATTGCGACTTACAAACGGTTAAATGTCACGCTTTCCGTTGAAGACACCATGGGCGAAAGCATTTATAACAAAATGTTACCCGGCATTGTGGCAGATTTAAAACATAAAAAATTAGCGGTAGAAAGCGAAGGGGCTATCGTTGTATTTTTAGATGAATACAAAAATAAAGAAGGCGAACCAATGGGCGTGATTATTCAAAAACGCGACGGCGGTTACCTTTATGCAACAACCGATATCGCTTGTGCCAAATATCGTTATGAAACATTACATGCCGATCGCATACTTTATTATACCGATTCACGTCAGCATCAGCATTTAGAACAAGTTTGGACAATTGTCCATAAAGCCAAATATGTGCCTGACTCTTTAAAACTCGAACACCATATGTTTGGTATGATGTTAGGAAAAGACGGTAAACCGTTTAAAACACGATCAGGTGATACGGTCAAATTAAATGATCTTTTAGATGAAGCGACCGAACGGGCAAAAGTCTTAATTCAAAGTAAAAATCCAGAACTAACTGAGCAAGAGTTAGCCCAAGTCGTCGATGCTGTTGCAATTGGTGCGGTTAAATACGCTGATCTTTCTAAAAATCGTACTACTGATTATGTTTTTGATTGGGACAATATGCTTTCATTTGAAGGTAATACGGCACCCTACTTACAATATGCTTATACTCGTGTGTTATCAGTATTTAGAAGATCCAATATTTCAGAAGATGACTTATCGGGAAGTATTATTTTAGAAACAGAAAAAGAACGCGCATTAGCCACACGATTGATTCAATTTGACGAGACGATATCAGTGTTAGCAAATGAAGGAACGCCTCACGTGCTTTGTGCTTATCTTTATGACATTGCAACGCTTTTTTCAAGTTTTTACGAAAACTGCCCTATTTTAACAGCTGAAAATGAAAACCTAAAATTAAGTCGCTTAAAATTGGCTTCTTTGACAGCGAAAACACTTAAAGTAGGATTAGATATGTTAGGCATAAAAACCGTTGAAAAAATGTAATTTCAACAGAATAGATGCCTGATGTTATAACTGTTCATCACTTTATTAAATCGGTTGCCAATAAAAATTTTGGCAACCGATTTGCTTGATTAAACTGCACCAAGCTTTATCGCATTCGCGTTATTAATATAAGATTTTTTGACCAATTTTTTCCTTTCTCACACAATTTGGTTAGTCAGTTGTTCGGTCTAATCTTATAACACAGGTTTCAAAATACAAATTTCGAGTTTTTCGCAATGCTCTTTAGCAAAGGCGGCGAATTCAATAAAATGTGGGGTATGATTGTGCAAATCAATTGCTTGTTTTGAAGCCCATGTTTCAATGACGATATAAACATCTGGATCATCAATGCTTTGATTAAGTTCATAACGAATACATCCCGCTTCTTTACGGCTTGCTTCAACAAGTTTTTTAAAAAGCGTTTGAAAAGCGGCATGATTTTCTGACTTGATTTTTAGAGTAGCAACTATATTTAACTGGCTCATATTCACCTCTTATCTTTGACACACTTTATCAACTCAATACTAACATAGGTTGTTTTAACATCAATAAAAAAGCGTTGTGGAAAATCTCATTTTTTTGACAATCGCTTATTGATAAAAATTAATCCTTTAACCTAATCATGTTATCCGAAATAAAACCAAAATTGTTAATGACTATCAAATGATGACAAGAAAATCTAAAAAATAATACTTTAACCATATCATTTATTTACATATTTTCACTATTATAAAGCTTGATCTTAATCAAGATAGGTTTAGAATTTCTGCTACTAAATAACCTGCTAGAGCCTTTAAACTATGAAGCCATGTGAATCAACAATCGAGATTTTAAACATTGTTGGTTCTATTTTTAATCCTCCTTTATGGAGGATTTTTTTTAGCTGTTATTTTTGAATTTTTAAACCAACTTTTGGTCATTTATTTGTAGAGGCATATTATGACAGACAACAAAAAAATGTTATTAACCAGTCGAGATCAAAGTTTAAAAGCATTTTTAATGAACAAAATCAAGCAAAATGGCGGATGGGTTAATGCACATATGCACGCTGATCGTGCTTTTACAATTACCGTTGACAGTTTTGATGTCTACCAAAAACAGACATTGATTGAAAAATGGGATACGTTAGACAAAGTCAAAGCAGCCATGAGCGAAGAAGACTATTATCGTCATTTTAGTATGGCTGTTGAACGAATGATTGAACAAGGTGTCAGTGCCATGGGATCATTTGTGGATATTGACCCTATCGCTGAAGAACGTGCAATCAAAGGTGCATTACGGGCAAGAGAAACCTATAAAAACGATATCACCATTAAACTGGTGAATCAGACCTTAAAAGGCGTGATTGATAAAGAGGCTCGCTATTGGTTTGACAAAGGTGCTAATCTTGTCGATATTATTGGTGGCTTACCCCGCCGTGATGAACGTGACCATGGTGAAGGAATGGGACTTAAACATCTGGATGTATTAATGCAAACGGGCAAAGCATTAGGTAAAATGGTGCATGTTCATGTTGATCAGTTTAATTCATCCGATGAGATTGAAACAGAGCAATTAACGGATAAAACCTTAGAACATGCAATGCATGGTCGTGTAGTGGCAATTCATAGTATTTCAATTACTGCCCATAGCTTAGAATATCGTCAAAAATTATACCAAAAAATGAAAGAAGCCCAAATGATGGTGATTGCTTGTCCGTTTGCATGGATTGACAGTCCAAGGCGTGAAGAACAAGGTCCAACCCGTAACTCCTTAACCCCTGTTGATGAATTAGCCGCCGCTGGAATTCCTGTTGCGATTGGTACCGATAATGTCAGTGATTATATGCTCCCCTTTTCAACAGGTAACATGTGGGAAGAGCTAAAACTGCTTGTAACAGGATGTCGATATACCGATTTAGATAATGTGGTTAACGTCGCCACTCGAAATGGACGTAAAGTGCTGGGACTTGAGTAATTAACGCAAAACGTTATAAACCAAGTTTTTAAAGCAAACTATCCCCTTTAAAGATTAAAAATCCCAACAACGCTGAGATTGTTGGGATTTTTACTACTATTGAACAGCATCAATGATTAACGACGCTTTTATATTAATAAAAAATTAAGATCCTGCTCGATAATTTGGTGGCTCTTTGGTTATTAGCACATCGTGAACATGGCTTTCTTTCATACCGGCACCGGTTATTCGATAGAATTTAGATTGCGTTCTTAGCTCATCGATAGTGGCACAGCCAGTTAATCCCATACAAGAACGTAATCCTCCCATTTGTTGGTGAATGATTTCTTTTAATGGGCCTTTATAGGCAATACGCCCTTCAATACCTTCAGGAACTAATTTATCAGCAGCATTATCCGATTGGAAATAACGATCAGATGAACCTTTCGCCATTGCACCAAGTGATCCCATACCTCGATAAGATTTATAAGCTCGACCTTGATATAATTCGATTTCACCCGGGGCTTCTTCTGTCCCTGCAAACATTGAGCCAACCATAACACATGATGCACCGGCAGCTATGGCTTTAGCAATGTCTCCCGAAAAACGAATACCACCATCAGCAATAACAGGAATATTATGTCGTTGTGCCATTTCAACTGCATCCATAATGGCACTAATTTGTGGCACACCAACTCCTGTCACAATACGTGTAGTACAGATAGAGCCCGGCCCAATACCGACTTTAACGGCATTAACCCCTGCATCAATTAATGCTTTTGCGCCTTCCGCTGTAGCAATATTCCCACCAATAATTTGTAATTCAGGATAAGCTTGTCTTGTTTGACGAATCCGCTCTAATACTCCTTCTGAATGTCCATGAGATGAGTCAATCAATAAAACATCGACCCCTGCTTCAACTAATGCAGCAATCCGTTCTTCATTGCCTGCACCGGCACCCACAGCAGCCCCTACGCGTAAACGCCCTTTTTCATCTTTACAAGCGTGCGGTTTCTGTTCTGCTTTATTGTAGTCCTTAACCGTTATCATTCCTTTAAGATGAAATTTAGAATCAACAACTAACACTTTTTCAACACGGTGTTCATGCATTTTTTTCAGCACAATTTCACGTTGTTCGCCCTCTTTTACCGTAACAAGTCGTTCTTTGGGTGTCATTACTGCTGTTACCGGTAACGATAAATCAGTCGCAAAACGAACATCTCGAGCGGTAATAATCCCGACTAACTCTTGAGATTGAGTAACCACAGGAAAACCAGCAAAACCATACTCTTTGGCAAGTTCGATAACATCTCGAATCGTGGCAGTAGGTAAAACGGTCACAGGATCTTGGACGATACCGCTTTCATGCTTTTTCACCCGCCTTACATGGTTAGCCTGAGCTTCGATTGACATATTTTTATGAATAAAACCAATTCCACCTTCTTGAGCAAGGGCGATGGCTAAATCGGATTCGGTCACCGTATCCATTGCAGCTGACAGCATCGGAATATTCAATTTTATTGTTTGGGTTAGCTGAGTAGAAATAACCGCAGTGTTGGGTAATACCGTGGAGTGGGCTGGAACTAATAACACATCATCAAATGTGAGTGCTTCTTTAACTATACGAGACATGACAATATTCACCATTGAGTTGAATTGTTGATAAAATATTGCCGATGTATTCTACTGACTTTTGCGATAAAAGACCAGCGCTATTTTGAGTCTTGAAATAGTTTGAACAGTTATCCTTCTTACTATTTCATCAAAAATAATGATATCTAATATAAACTAACCTTATAAAAAAAGATTAATGATCAAACAACCGATTAATCCACTGACAGATATCACGGTTTCGAGTAAAGACCATGATTTCAACGTTTCGGTAATGCTCAGATTAAAATATTCTTTAAATAACCAAAAACCAGGATCATTTACATGCGAAAAAACGACACTACCCGCACCCGTTGCAATAACCATTAATTCTGGGCTAACACCTGTTGAAGCAATTAATGGGAAAACAATCCCGCCTGCTGTTAATGCTGCAACCGTTGCCGAACCTAATGCTAATCTTAACAAGGCTGCAATTAGCCACGCCATAACAATGGGGGAAATGGTTGATTCATGCATCATCTGTTCGATATAAACTTTCACGCCACTATCCACAAGAACTTGCTTAAATGCCCCACCACCACCAATAATCAATAACATCATTGCAATAATTTTAATTGAATCAACTAAGCTAGTATTGATGTCTGACATGCTACGGCCACGTAATAAACCAAAAGTGAATATGGCTATTAATACTGATATCAGCGTGGCAATCACTGGATCCCCAAAAAATTCAACATAGGGTAGAAACCAATGTCCATTATTTAAAGTCATTTCACTTATGGCTCGGATTGACATTAATATAACTGGAATCAATGCGGTAAAAAGACTGACACGAAAACTAGGCATCTGCTGTTCAGTAAATGTTTTAGTACTATATAAGCCTTCTTCAACAGGATGATTAATCGCACGAATAAAAGGTAACTTAGTTAAAATAGGCCCAGCTAATATGACGGTTGGAATACCTATAATTGTGCCATAAAGTAAGGTTTTTCCCATATCCGCTTTAAATATCTGTGCAATCGCTGTTGGTCCGGGGTGTGGTGGTAAAAAACCATGTGTAACCGACAAAGCTGCTGCCATAGGAATACCAATGTATAGCGGAGAGATGCCTAAAGTTGCCGCTATAGTTAGAATCAAGGGTAACAATAAAACAAAACCAACCTCATAAAACAGAGCAAATCCAACAATAAATCCCGTAAGCGTCACTGCCCATTGAATCTTTTTATCGCCAAAAGTGGCAATAAGCGTTGTTGCAATTCGCTGTGCACCTCCACAATCGGCTAGTAATTTGCCTAACATTGCGCCAAATCCCATAATTAATGCTAAGCTGCCAAGCGTGCCACCGACACCATTTTTAATTGATTTGATAACCTCCATAACGGGCATCCCTTCCAGAACACCGACACTAAGTGCCACCAAAATTAATGCGATAAAACCATTAACTCGTAAAGGTAACATTAAAATCAATAACATCAAGACACCGAAAGCAATAATGATTAATGGCATAATCAACTCCTCTTAATCAACGACATCCAATCTGGTTAAATTGACACAGCTAGACTTAAATACTTTAAACATAATTAGAAAATTGCAAATCAATTAAAATTTGAAAACATCGCATTTTATGGGTAAGTACGAATGAATTAACA
Source organism: Gilliamella sp. wkB308 (assembly GCF_001690185.1). GTDB lineage: Bacteria > Pseudomonadota > Gammaproteobacteria > Enterobacterales > Orbaceae > Gilliamella > Gilliamella apicola_I. The sequence continues at coordinate 134,727 of NZ_LZGN01000007.1, read as the reverse complement.
ATAAGTATTTACCCACATAGTATCGATATATGTGGGAATGTTAGAGGAAAATTTACACTATTTATTAGAAATGAGAATAAGATCACACTTTTAAATTTAAACTTCTTTTTGCGCCATTAAAATATAATTTACATCCACATTGTGACCTAATTTGAATTGATTTTTTAAAAGATGATATTCCATACCAATAATGCCTTTAACCGCTAATTTAGATTGCTCGACTAAGTCCATTAATTCTGAAGGTCGAATAAAGCGATTAAAATCATGTGTTCCTTTTGGTACAAGCCGAGCAATGTATTCAGCGCCATAAATAAGTAATAATTTTGCTTTGGTATTTCGATTGATTGTTGATAAGAAAAGTTTGCCATTGGGTTTTAGCAACTTAGCACAAGCATTAATAATGGAGAATGGATCGGGGACATGCTCTAATAACTCCATACAAGTAATCACATCATAATATTCTGAGCGATCTTCTGCATGTGCTTCAACAGTTTGTTTTTGGTAATCTATAGAAAGACCATTTTGCTCAGCATGCATTTTGGCAACGTTTAAAGACTCCTCCGCCAGATCGATAGCGGTCACTTGCGCACCTAGTTTAGCAAGGCTTTCTGATAAGATGCCACCACCACACCCGACATCTAACACCTTTTTGCCAGTAAGGGATTCGCATTGCTGCAATATATAATCAACACGTAATGGATTAATGATATGCAAAGGTTTACATTGACCATTTGGATCCCACCATTGTGCGGCTAATTGTGAGAATTTATTTATTTCGTTAATATCGATATTTTGTGACATGCTGGCGTTTTTAAAGTGTAAAAAATGAGGTTTACTATATGCTAACTCCAATCAATTATCAATAAAATAGCTTACACTGTCCTCTTTTTATTAACAAAAATATCCACTTAATTTAAGCACTCAAATGATATACTTTTTACCCTTATCGGTATATTGAAACTCATCGGTTGGATCTAATAATAATCGAATCATTTGATTCATTTCAATGATTGACGCCAATTCCAGCTAAATTTTTAAACTAATATTGTTAATCACTGTAATGATTTCTTGTGAATAGTTTGATTTCATGGCATGATTTAAAGTTTTAATTAAGACATAATTTTACTAAACGCAAATTAAACTATTTATTAAGAATTAAAGGAAAATTCATGAGTACAGGTACTATGAAGAAAAGTCATTCCCAATGGAGCTCACGCATGGGATTCATGCTAGCAGCAGCTGGCTCTGCTGTGGGTTTAGGTAATATTTGGAAATTTCCCTATATGGCGGGTGAAATGGGGGGTTCAGCATTTGTGCTCACCTATTTACTCTTTATGTTTATCATTGGGCTACCTATCCTTGTTTTAGAATGGTTGATAGGGCGCCGAGGGCAAAAAAATCCGATTCATACCATGCAAGATGTGGCCGTTTCTGAAGGTCGCTCAAAATTATGGGGCTGGGTAGGAATAATTGGGGTACTTGGTTCATTCTTAATTCTCTCCTTTTATAGTGTGATTGGTGGCTGGGCAACAGATTACATCGTTCTAGCAGCGCAAGGCACATTTGAAGGTGCGAATGGTGGAATAACCGAAAATCTCTTTACTAATTTTCTGGGCGATGTAAATAGTTTATTAATCTGGCATACAGTATTTATGTTTGCAACGGCCTTTATTGTCGCTCTCGGTGTTGGAGCTGGCTTGGAACGTGGCTGTAAGATTATGATGCCTGGTTTAGGTATATTACTCTTAGTGCTGGTTGGTTATGCCGCATATGCCAGCGGTTCTTCTTTCTGGAAGGCATGTGATTTCTTATTTACACCTAACTGGTCTGCCTTAAATGGTACGGCAATATTAGCGGCTTTAGGTCATGCATTTTTCAGTCTATCTTTGGGTATGGGGATAATGATGGCATATGGCTCGTATTTAGGGAAAGATGTCAATCTACTCTCAACAGCCAGAACAGTGGTCATTTTAGATGTAGTTGTGGCGGTTTTATCAGGATTAGCAATATTCCCGCTTGTTTTTGCTAATGATTTACAACCGGGTTCAGGCCCTGGTCTCATCTTTGTGACACTACCAATTGCATTTGGCAATATGGCTGGCGGTTCAATTTTAGGCATATTATTCTTTATATTCTTAACGTTTGCTGCATTAACCTCGTCAATCTCATTACTAGAACCGACTGTTGAGTTACTCGAAGAAAAAACCCATATGGGACGCAAAACGGCAACCATTGTCACCAGCGTGATTATTTGGGCTTTAGGTATTGCTTGTATTCTTTCATTTAATAAATGGGCAGATGTTACATTATTTGATAAAAATATTTTTGATTTACTTGATTACTTAACCAGTAAAATCATGTTGCCAGTAACTGGTTTAGGAACCATTATTTTTGCTGCATGGATGATGAATCAAAAACGAATTCGTGAAGAACTTAATCTAAACGCTTTCTGGTTTAACATTTGGACAATCTTGACCCGTTTTATTATTCCAGTGGCAATTATTGCTATTCTTGTTTTTGGATTTTTTCCCGAAGGGAAATAATTAATTATGATCGGCAAAGCCTTGATATTTTCAAGGCTTTCTTCCCTCAAAGCTAACAAAAAAACAGCAAACGATTAACAAAATTACTTAAGCTCTATTGAAAACCTCATTTTAGTTCCCATATAACAATACAACAATAAATCAAACTATTATGACAATGTTATTCATTTAACAGATATACCCTTTTGCAATCAAATTTGCTTTTGCAGACGTTGAAAGCATGGATAGCTGTATTAATTATGGTTATCGGTATAAATTGTTAATTGAATCAGTTAAATATTTTAGAGGAACTAGTCAATGAGTAAGCAAGGTACAGAAACTCGTGGATTTCAATCCGAAGTTAAACAAATTCTTCATTTAATGATACATTCTTTATATTCCAATAAAGAAATATTTTTACGAGAATTAATTTCGAACGCTTCCGATGCAGCTGATAAATTACGCTTTAAGGCACTTGAAAACCCTAACCTTTATGCTGGCGATGCTGAGCTTGGTGTACGTATTTCTGTAAATAAAGAAGCAGGAACCTTAACCATTGCCGATAATGGTATCGGTATGACACGTGATGAAGTTATCGAAAATTTAGGTACGATTGCCAAATCTGGCACCAAAGCATTTTTGGAATCAATCGGTAGTGATCAAGCTAAAGACAGCCAACTAATTGGTCAATTTGGTGTTGGTTTTTATTCTGCATTTATTGTGGCGGATAAAGTCACCGTCAAAACTCGTGCCGCAACCGCTAATGCTGATGAAGCTGTTATGTGGGAATCGGCTGGCGAAGGTGAATATACGATTTCTGATGATAATAAAGAGACTCGTGGTACTGAAATTATTTTACATCTGAAAGAAGATGAAAAAGAGTTTTTAGATGACTGGCGTTTACGCTCAATTATCAGTAAATATTCTGATCATATTTCACTCCCTGTTGAAGTACAAACCATCGACGAAGAAAGCAAAGACGTAAAATGGGAAAAAGTAAATAAAGCTCAAGCCCTTTGGACACGAAGTAAATCTGAAATTACCGACGAAGAGTACAAAGAGTTTTATAAACATATTTCTCATGATTTTGCCGATCCACTAAGTTGGAGCCACAACCGAGTAGAAGGTAAACAAGAATACACCAGTTTACTTTATATTCCTTCAAAAGCACCGTGGGATATGTGGAATCGTGATAACAAACACGGTCTAAAACTTTATGTACAACGTGTCTTTATTATGGATGATGCAGAGCAATTTATGCCAAACTATTTACGCTTTGTAAAAGGTTTAATCGACTCTAATGATCTTCCATTGAATGTATCACGTGAAATATTGCAAGACAACAAAATCACTCAAAGTTTGCGAAATGCATGTACCAAACGTGTATTACAAATGTTAGAAAAACTGGCTAAAGATGATAAAGAACAATATCAACAGTTCTGGAGCGAATTTGGCTTAGTGTTAAAAGAAGGAACGGGTGAGGACTATGCTAACCGTGAAGCTATCGCGAAATTGCTCCGTTTTGCTTCTACGCATTCTGATAGCAATGCGCAAACCATTTCATTAGACGATTATATTAGTCGTATGCAAGAAGGTCAGGACAAGATCTACTACATCACCGCTGATAGTTATGGTGCTGCTAAAAATAGCCCACATTTAGAATTATTCAGCAAAAAAGGCATTGAAGTCTTACTATTATCTGATCGTGTTGATGAGTGGATGATGAGTAATTTAACTGAATTTGAAGGAAAACAGTTCCAATCAATCAGTAAATCTGACGAATCGATTGAAAAACTAGCCGATCAAGATAGCGAAGAACAAAAACAAGCAGAAAAAGAGCTTGAACCATTTATTGAACGTGTCAAAGCAGTGTTAGGCGATAAAGTAAAAGAAGTTAAATTAACGCATCGTTTAACCAATACACCTGCAATTGTGACCACTGCAGCGGATGAAATGACCACGCAAATGGCAAAACTTTTTGCTGCTGCGGGTCAAAAAGCACCTGAAATCAAATATACGTTTGAGATCAACCCTGATCATAAGTTAGTAAAACGTATTGCTGATACACAAGACGAAACGGCATTTAGCGACTGGATTGAATTACTATTAGATCAAGCGCTACTGGCTGAAAAAGGATCGTTAAGTGATCCGAGTAAATTTATACAAACCATGAATAAACTGCTTGCAGAATAATCGATAAATAATAAAACCCGATATTAGACAATAATATCGGGTTTTTTGTTAACTTCTATTTAAGTTAGGTAATCGAAATTTACTAAAAATATGATGCCTATCACATTTTCTTATATTTCTTCTTTTCATTTTCTGCTGTCTATTCATAATACCTAAAGTTTACAATCAGATGGTGACAGATGAAAGTTTATAAAATTCTCAATAACAATGTGGTGGTTACACTCGACTCTAAAGGCAATGAACTTATTGTCACTGGTCGGGGCATTGGATTTAAAAAACGTGAAGGAGACTTGATTGATTCTAAACTGATTGAAAAACAATTTTCCCTCGACAACCAAGAAACGCTACCAAGATTTGCTGAATTACTATCCGAAATACCGATTGAAATAATTACCACCTCAGAAATCATCATCAATCACGCAAAACAAGTTCTTAATGGAAAACTCCAAGACAGTATTTATATTTCACTCACAGATCATATCCATTTTGCCATAGAGCGCCATAAACAAGGATTTGATATTCCAAATAGTTTTTTATGGGAAACAAAAAAGCTCTATCCTAAAGAGTTTCAAGTTGGTTTATATGCTTTATCGGTCATAAAAAAACGTTTATCTATTGAGTTACCTGAAGATGAAGCGGGTTTTATTACCTTTCATATTATTAATGCTCAGCTTAATGACACGATGCCCAATATTGTCAAAATGACCAAAATCATGCGTGAAATTCTCAATATTGTCAAATACCATTTTAATTTTGAGTATGATGAAGATTGTCTTTCTTACCAACGCTTTATTACCCATTTAAAATTCTTTTCACAACGTATACTGACTCAAAGTCAACCAGTTCAACAAGATGCCTCATTATATGAATTAATTCGCAAAAAGTATGAACAGGCTTATCTATGCACAAAACAGATTGATCTCCATTTAATTCAACAATATCAACATCCACTTACCGATGATGAGAGTCTGTATTTAACCATTCATATCGAACGATTACGCACTGAGCTTAAAAAATAATGTGATGTAGTTCACAATTCGAACATCTTAAAATGAGAAATCATATTCACTATCATTTATTTATGCTAGCCTTAGCAAATAAATTTTGGATTGTTATTACATAGCATTACATGTTGTGTAAGCAAAACCTAATCACCTCGACTTGAGGTGGTTAGGTTTTTTTTTGCATTTAAAAAAGGATAAGGTATGAAAAACAAACAACTTGCCGAATCAATTATTGAATATGTTGGTGGTCAAGACAATATTATCAGTCTGGTACACTGTGCAACTCGTTTAAGATTTGCATTAAAAGATGATAATAAAGCCAATGCAGATATCCTCAAAAAACAAAAAGGGGTGATAACGGTTGTGCAAAGTGGTGGGCAATTTCAAGTTGTCATTGGTAACAATGTGGCAGATGTATTTAACAATATTATGCAACTCACCAACCTCAATGAGAAATCTAATGCCGAGACACAAACAAATAAAAAATCAGGCTTTTTATCGAAGTTAATTGATCTTGTTTCCGGAATTTTTATTCCCGTGTTAGTCGTGATTGTGGCTGGTGGGATTTTAAAAGGTTTAATCTCTTTATTGCAGGTTTTGGATGTTATTCACCCAGAAACACCAACCTATGAATTCTTGTATGCCATAGCGGATGCCCCACTCTATTATTTACCTATTATATTAGGTTTTTCCGCAGTAAAAAAATTTGGTGGTAATCCTTATGTTGGAATGGCAATAGGAGGTGCATTAGTTCATCCTAATATTGCCAATATGATACCTAGCGGTCAGTTTTCATTAGAAACAGAAATGTTTTCAATACCAATACAATTAATTCCTTATGCATCATCAGTTTTCCCCATTATTTTAGCAGCTTGGTTCTATTCTTTACTTGAACGAACTTTCAATAGAATCATGCATGATTCCTTTAAAAAATTTATCGCTCCCCTGCTTGGAATTCTTATCACCGTTCCATTAACTTTTGCGGTCATTGGCCCTGCGGTAACGTATGTCAGTAATGGTATTGCAAATTGTATCATCTTTATGTATGAACTTAGTCCGGTTATAGCGTCCATGGTTTTAGCCGCACTTTGGCAAGTCATGGTAATATTTGGTATTCATTGGGGACTTGTTCCATTTGCCTTAAATAACTTATCGGTTTATCAAAATGACTTTATGTTACCAATTCTGTTTCCTGCTGTGTTCGCGCAAGTTGGTGCTGTATTAGCGGTAAGATTTCGAGCCAAAGATCCTGAATTCAAAGCGTTAGCAAGTTCGTCGGTATTGTCTGGTATTTTTGGGGTAACCGAACCGGCAATTTATGGTGTCAATTTACCGTTAAAAAGACCATTTGTTATTGGTTGTCTGGCAGCTACTGTCGGTGGAGGCATTGTTGGTTATTATCACAGCGTCATTTATTCATTTAGTTTTATTAATATTTTCTCCTTTTTACAACTCATTCCACCAACAGGCATAGATGAAAAATTTTATGCTGTCGTCGTTGGTTGTATTCTTTCATTCATCTTAGCACTGATTGCAACCTATCTATTTGGTATGCCAAAAACTAAACCGACAGCTCCAGATGAAGCTGTAGCAACAAACAATCCTACCCCTTCTAATCCGGTTAATCTGCATCCTGTCACCATTTTCAGTCCGTTGACAGGAAAAATAATGCCATTAAATCAAGTTAACGATCCTACTTTTGCCAGTGAACTAATGGGTAAAGGCATTGCTATTATTCCAACAGAAGGGAAAGCTTACGCCCCTGATGACGGCGAAGTTGTATCACTGTTCAGAACCAAACACGCTATCGGATTTCAAACTGATTCTGGCGTGGAAATATTAATCCATATCGGGATCGATACCGTTAAATTAGACGGTCAACATTTTCAAGCACATGTTCAAGCCGGTAGCAAAGTCAAAAAAGGCGATTTACTTGTCAGTTTTGATATCGAGGCAATCAAACAAGCAGGCTTTGAAGTTACCACGCCGATCATCATTACTAACAGTGATGACTATCAGAATATCCAGACTATTCATCCATCAGAAACTATTGAAAAGGGTGACGTTTTATTAACGTTATCAGCTAATAAGGAGTAATACATGTTAACACAATTTCCGAAAGATTTTCTTTGGGGCGGCGCAATTGCCGCCAACCAAGTTGAAGGTGCCTATCGTGAAGATGGCAAAGGTTTATCTACATCAGATTGTACACCAAATGGTTTATTTGGAGACATCATCGATCGTAATAAAAACACGATAACTGGCATTAAAGATCGTGCTATTGATTTTTATCATCGCTATCCTGAAGATATCGCTTTATTTGCTGAAATGGGATTTTCGTGTTTAAGAACGTCAATTGCTTGGACTCGAATCTTTCCAAATGGAGATGAAGAGCAACCAAATGAAAAAGGACTGGCATTTTATGACAAACTGTTTGACGAAATGTTAAAACACAACATTACGCCACTTGTCACCTTATCGCATTACGAAATGCCCTACTACCTTGTCACACAATATGGTGGATGGGGAAATCGTAAAGTCATCGACTTTTTTACTCGTTATGCCAAAACCGTATTTGAGCGCTATAAAAATAAAGTGAAATATTGGTTAACTTTCAATGAAATCAATATGTCATTACACGAGCCCTTTACCGGTGTCGGATTGGATAGACACAGTAGTAAAGAACAGATCTATCAAGCCATTCATCATCAGTTAGTCGCCAGCAGTAAAGCGGTAAAACTATGTCATCAAATTATTCCTGATGCCAAAATAGGTAATATGTTATTAGGCGCTGTTGCTTATCCTTTAACACCTAAGCCTGAAGATGTTTGGGCTACTCATCAAGAAAATCATGGTTGGCTATTTTTTGGTGATGTCCAAGTTCGAGGTTATTACCCGACGTATATGAAACGTTTTTTCAGAGAGAACAATATTAATTTAACGATTACCGAACAAGATCGACAAGATCTTAAAGAAACGGTCGATTTTGTATCGTTCAGTTACTATATGAGTTGTTGTGCAACTTCGGATGAATCTCAAAAAACAAAAGGCAATATTTTAGATATGGTACCGAATCCGTATTTAAAAGCATCGGAATGGGGTTGGCAAATCGATCCAACAGGAATCCGTTATCTATTAAATATGCTTTATGAACGTTACCAAAAGCCATTATTTATTGTTGAAAATGGCTTAGGCGCAAAAGATAAATTAGAGGCTGACGGTACGATAAATGATGATTATCGTATTAACTATATGAACGATCATTTAGTAGAAATTCGTGAAGCTATCGATGATGGTGTCGAAGTGATGGGCTACACCAGTTGGGGACCAATCGATTTGATTAGTGCCTCCAAAGCCGAAGTAACCAAACGTTATGGATTTATCTATGTCGATTTAAATCAAGACGGTTCTGGAACGCTTAAACGCTATAAAAAGAAAAGCTTCTACTGGTATCAATCGGTCATTGCATCAAAAGGCGAAGTTTTAAAATCTTAACTTTTATGACATAGCTAAAATTGGAAAGTTACTGCGTATAGCAGGCAAAACCTAAATAGCATTAAAGATAACGTTGCTTAATTAGCTATTTAGGTTTTTGATAATTAAAAAAAGGATATAAAAATGAAAATAAGATATTTAACTTTCGCCTTATTCAATATCATGTCTTATTCCGTTCTCGCAACCCCAATATCCAGTAATCATTTACAATCAAGCTCTATAGAGAATGCTTTTATTACCGATAGTAAACTTGATTTCTCTACCCGTAATCATTGGAAATATTTAAAAGAAAATGCCGCTCAACCAAAAGAAGTGCACAGTGCTTGGGGACAAGTTTTCACGTTGAATTATAAATCCGGCTATCTGTTTGATACCATTGGATTTGATATCACGTATGATAATGCTATAAAACTGGGTGCAAGTGACTACTTTGCAACGCGTAATCTACTTTATAACCATGGTAAAGGATATAGCAAACACAATGCACATGGCTTTAATAAATTTACTCAGCGTTATATAAAAATAAAACTGGGTGATGATAAGATGAATTTTAATGGTAAAGTGGGTTGGCACAGTGTAAAAGATTTAGGCATCATTAGTTCTTCACAACATTTAACTCGAAACAGCTATCTTGGATTTAGTGGCATATTAAAATATGATGACTTTGCGTTTTCATTTGGTCGTTTTGACAGTGCCTTACCCCGTGAATCTGCCCAAAAAGTTCACTTTTTATCGAACGATCGAAAAAAAGTCATTGATAACATCTCAACTGTTGAAATAGCTTATAAAAATAGTGATACCAAAATCGACTATTCTTATGGTGTTGCCAAAGATTACTTAAGACGGCATGCGATTGAATTATCTTATAAACCCGTTAAAAATTTAACCTTGGGTTCACAATTTTATGGTAGCTATGCGATGAAAAATTATGATGCCATGAAACAAAATAGAAAAGAGTTTGATTCCCATGCATGGCACTATGCAGCCGACATTGAATGGAAAGAACAAGACTTTAGCATCAAAGTGGGGCTTGCCTATACCGATGCAAATAAACATAATGCTCTTGGGTATTATGGACGCCATATCGGTAAAAATAACCGAGGTCGTTTTAATGGACTTGCTGCCGCAGCAGCAGATTACATGCGCGATGGGGAACTTGTTTTCACCACCGTATTAAATTATGATTTTATTAAGGATAATACCACCGGATTGTATATGAATTATGCTAAATTTAATTATAAGCATGACCGATTAAAAAATGGTGAAATCAACATTTTCAATATTTGGAAACCTAGCACTGGTATGTTTAAAAACCTCTCAATCTTATCAAAAGTAGGTTATGGATGGTCTTACAAAACAATGAGTGCTTCTGATGCCACGCCAAACCTGAAACATGGAAGAGCACAACGTTCTCCAACCTTATCAGCGGAAACTGTCATCGATTATCGATTTAACTTATTTTAAAATTTTTGTTATACAAAGGATGAAACATGAAAAAATCAATTCAATTTATTAGCCTACTTTTTGTTATGGTTATATCAATTTCACAAGCTTTTGCCAATGAAGTGACGATCTATTTAACCCGTCATGGTAAAACCATGTTTAACAATGTCCATCGTGTGCAAGGATGGTCTGATACACCATTAATTCATTCCGGTATAGAGGTTGCCGAACAATTAGGACAAGGCTTAAAAGATGTCGAATTTATAACGGCCTATTCCAGCGATTTAGGTCGAGCAAGACAAACTGCACGTATTATCTTAGAAAGTAAGGGCGATACATTAGCAATTAATGAAATGGAAGCCCTGCGTGAAGCCTGCTTTGGCGATTTTGAAGGCGATCTTGATCCGAATATGTGGAATCCTGCTGCACAACATTTAGGATACCCTTCTGACAAAGATTTAATGGCTGATCTTGCTAAAGGAAAAATAACACTACAAAAAATGTTAGATGCCGTTGCAGCGGTTGAAAAATCGGGACAAGCGGAAAATTATCAGCAAGTGAAAAAACGAATGGAAATCGCATTAAAAACTATTGCTGAATCAGCAAAAGCACAAGGTGGTGGTAACGTATTAGTCGTTTCACATGGTATTGCGATTATGTCTATGGTAGAAGATCTGCTTGATGCCCCTATTACGTCTCCACTAGGCAATGCGAGTGTCACCAAAATTCGTTATACCGATGAAGGTAAATTTGTCGTCGAAAGTTTTGGCGATATGAGTTATGTCGAAAAAGGTAAACAAATCACAAAATAACGTCTTAATCTCATTTGGCTTGCTTAAGTAAGCCAAATGACGGGATAAAATAGACAATATCAAGAAAAAACTAGAAATTATGTTAATAAACAAGCATAATTTTATTCCAATGTCGTGTTTCAAATTTTAAGGTTTATATGTTTTATTCATCTAATTACTCATCTCCATTAGGATTAATTACGCTGGCAAGTCGAAACGATCAACTTGTTGCTGTATGGATTGAAGGACAAAAATATTTTGGGGATACTGTAAACCAACCGCTTGAAAACAAACCTAACTTACCTATTTTTAACTGCACAAAAAAATGGTTTGATCACTACTTTTCAGGAAAAAATCCGGCTATCAATCAACTTAATTTAGCCCCGATAGGTACACCTTTTCGTCATCAAGTTTGGGATATTCTCTGTAAAATTCCTTATGGTGAAATCATCACTTATGGCGATATCGCTAAACAAATTGCGAAAACCAATCAACTTGCCAGTATGTCAAGCCAAGCTGTCGGCGGTGCAGTTGGGCGTAACCCCATATCCATTATCATTCCTTGTCATCGAGTCATTGGCAGTAACGGCAGTTTAACCGGTTATGCAGGTGGCATTGATAAAAAAATTAAACTTTTGCAACTAGAAGGCGTTGATACCCATAAATTGACGATACCCACTAAAGGCACTGCACTTTAAAAAACTCAGGTTATCAAAGAAGGTAAAAAACTTATTAAATGATGCGACTTATTAACGATACTTGATTTGGCTCTATTTTTTAAGCATACGCGATACGATGACCTATTAATATTTAGCTAAAATTGACTATAGATAGCCTTTATCGGATAAACAAATCCGCATATTATTTTGAACTTCTAAACGGTTATAATCTAAATAATCCAAAATACCTTCAGGATATTTTGAGTTTGAATAACCGTAAACATCAAAATTGTGATGCAAACAACTATTCGGATCAATATTCTTAAGTTGTATAAGATACAAAAATGCAATATCTCCTTTAGTTAATTCGTTTAATTTCAATTTGGTTGGTAAATAGACCCAATCTGTATTTTGGATATTGTTTACCAGAATTTCCACCATTTTTTTATTGTTTTTAGTATTAACAAAAAAGATATCAATATCAAAATCATCAATATTACTATTCCATGATAATTGGACACCTTTATCAAAATAGATCGCTTCTATAATATCACGTTGCTGATTTGATGAATTTTTAGAATTACTTGGTCCAAATTCGAAGGATTTGGTGATACCAGAATCATTATATTGATACTCTTGGGCTTGAATAACAAACGACAAATGTGCTAATAATATAAAAATTATTGATATTTTCTTCATTATTAAATTACCTTAAAAAAGGGCTTTGATATTTAAACTTTTTAACAGCTAATGAAATGATCACCGATAACTTTGATTGTGAGCGTATTCATTTGCATAGGGATCAAGTGTTTAAATATTTATCATCCTTTTGTTTTATGTCATTAAATAAAAACAGATAATAGTTATTTAAGACATCGCTACTTTTAATTGTGGACACCCATTATCATAATGACGATATTTTACAAGTTATCTGAACAATATAATATAGTACACCATTATAACCAATTTTTACTTTTTAAAACAGACGGATATAAATTTAAACCTGTTTAATGGTAAATATGGATTTTGACGTTTTTTAATTTTTATAATAGTGCTTTCAAACTTATCCTTTGTGAGATTAAATCATGTCGCAAAATTGATTAAAAAAATTACTTCTTAGTCAAATTTTTATAAAGATGTTTGAGTGCCATAATAGGATGATAAATCATCATTCTTGGGCCAGAGAAACGCATAACTTGCTTAATTTTTTGTTTATAATCTTTACGATAACAATGTTTTGGACAACGTTCACAGGTTGTTTTATCCTCACCAAATCGGCAAAAGGTTAAGCGTTGCATTGCATATTTTAATAAATCATTACACTCATCACATAAATGATTGTTGGGAACATGATGCCGTTTGTGGCAATAAAGATAAATCATTGTGCTAACGGTGGCTTTTTCTTGTTGTATATTAGGGCCTGTATTATTTGCTACCATAATTCAATACGTCTAAATCGAGAAAGTGTTAAAATTAAAAAATAGATGAATATGATCACAAGGAACTATAAAAATGGCAAGAATTATCAATAAAGATACGATTGTTTGTATGTCATTGGCTGCCAGACCAAGCAATTTTGGTACTCGATTTCATAACTTTTTATATGAGAAACTCGATCTCAATTATCTTTATAAAGCTTTTACGACCAATAATTTAAAAGATGCAATATATGGCATTAAAGCGTTGGCAATTCGTGGCTGTGCTATTTCTATGCCTTATAAAGAAGCCTGCATTGAATTTCTTGATGAACTCGATGAATCAGTTAAATCTATCCATTCAGTGAATACTATTGTAAATACTGACTATTATTTGAAAGGCTATAACACAGACTATATCGCTGTTGCAAAACTGATTACTTTACATCATATTGATAACACCACTCCATTTGTATTAAAAGGCAGTGGTGGTATGGCTAATGCCGTTGTTGGCGCCTTTTTCGATGCCGGTTTTACCCAAGGAATTATTGCCGCACGTAATCAAGAAAAAGGCGAAGCGTTAGCAAAACGATACAATTATCGTTGGGTAAAAGATGAAACTGAAATTTCACCCGAACAAGCAAAATTGATAATTAATGTCACACCTATCGGGATGCAGGGCGGGAATGAGGAAAATGATTTAGCTTTTCCAGACAGCATGATTAGCCATGCCGATATTGTGTTTGATGTAGTTGCCATGCCGGTTGAAACACCTTTGATGAGTTATGCCAATCGATTAAACAAAATAACCATTTCAGGCGCAGATGTTGCAGTTTTACAAGCCCTTGAACAATTTTACTTATATACGGGAGTAAGGCCAAGTGAAGCGCTGGTTAAGCAAGCTGCCGACTTTGCCCGACAAGGTTAACGTTTAATTCTTCCACCAATTGAATTTGGTGGAAGAATTAATTAACTTGATAGCACTTTATTGCATAGCTTGATGCAATTTCTGATACACAGCTAATAATTTTTGATGCATGGCAAATTGTTCAACATCATCATCAGCTGATTCAGCGGTCGTTAAAGCGTCTTTTAGACCGTAAAATGATTTCTCGCCAATTGCATATTGCCACATGTTATCAACACAAGCTTGACCATACATTTTATTGAAGGCCTTTTGATAATCACGGAATTGGCTTGCACCACGTTGAAGAATAAAATTCACCAAAGTTTGTAAACAACGATAATCATGATTTCTTTCAGCTGACAAAATAGATTCATTCATTTCTATCGTCCAATCAATCCATAGCTTAGCTTGTTCTAAATCTTTAGCGGCTAATGCCAGCATTGCTTTTAGCTCACCAACACGTAGTGTTAACCAAGCGTTATCTTTACCTGTAGCGATACCAAGCAGTTCACGAATTCGTGCAAAATCATCTAATCCTTCTTCATCTAACTGTTCAATAATGGCAAGATATTGTTCAGCAGAATATTTTTTTACCGGTAGTGACAAAATAAGATCACGAAGATGAATCGCCATATTGTTATTGGCTAGGATAAGATCTTCAGGCGGATAAATCTCAGACATGCCGACCGCCAATATACGGCAAGCATATACACCAAGGTGCTCATAATCCATAATTAACACTTCCGTATTTTGTTCATGGAAAATTGCCATAAGATTATTAAATTCTTGTTCCGTTGTCCCCGAAAAATCCCAATCTACAAATTCATAATCGGCTTGTTGCTTAAATAAATCCCATGATATTAAACCACTTGAATCAATAAAATGGGTTTCTAAATTGCTTAAATCTGCAATTTCATCATTATCAAAACTTGGTGGAGAGAAAACATCAAGATCTTTTAAACTTCTGCCTTGTAATAGTTCGGTCACCGTTCTTTCCAGCGCAACACCAAAATTAGGGTGAGCACCAAAAGAAGCATAACAAGTGCCATTGTGAGGATTAAACAAAACCACACAAATCACTGGATATTTTCCGCCAAGAGAGGCATCAAAGCAATAAAGTGGAAATCCTTCATTTTCGAGTGATGCTATTGATGCTAACACGCTTGGATAGCGATGAATCACTTCTTCAGGAATCGTCGGTAAACTTATTGCTTCAGCAATAATTTTATTTTTAACGTAGCGTTCAAAAATTTCAGATAAACCTTGCACTCTGGCTTCATTACGTGTATTACCGGCTGACATACCATTTGAAGCATATAAATTAGCAATTAAGTTCACCGGAACATAAACAATTGTTTGATCTGTTTGAGAAACAAATGGTAAAGCACAAATACCACGTTCACGATTACTAGACTGTAAATCGATAAGATCGGTTGCATTTAATTCTTGTTCTGGATCATAAAATTGCAATAATTTTTCCGATAATAGACCTTTTGGCAAACTATTATCTTCAGGCACTGCAAACCACTTTTCCGTTGGGTAGTGAACAAAATTAGCCGTTGCTGCTTGTTTTCCCAAATAAAAATCAGAAAAGAAATAATTAGTTGATAACCGTTCAAAATATTCACCTAAAGCCGAGGCAAGTGCGGCTTTTTTACTTGCGCCTTTACCATTAGCAAAGCATAAAGGACATTGAGTATTTTGTATATGAACTGACCAGACATTAGCAACAGGATTAAGCCAAGACGCCTCTTTGACGTCCAATTGATACTGAGCTAATTGTTGATGGAAATAGTGGATTGAATCTTCAAGTGCGGCATCTTTGCCAGTAATATAAGTTTTCATAAATGTTTAATCTTTAATTGCATTGATTTCCTCTAAAAAATGTACTCTAATATACAACGATTATTTTAGATAATCATCTTATAGTTTAGCTTTTTATATACTTTAGTAACCTAAATTTGACCAAACAATATTGGGGAAAGATATGAAAGATTTTAAACCTATAGATTTACTTTTCTTTAATCGTTTAATCATGCCAAGTGTATTAACCTTTCTGTACTGGATAACATTAGCTTGCGTCGTTCTGGGTAGTTTATTCAACATTTTTCAGGGTAATTTTCTTTATGGATTGTTCGGTTTAATTAGCGGAGCTATTGCTACCCGCATTTGCTTCGAATTAATCTGTGTCTCATTTAGTATCAATAGAAATTTAGAAAAATTGGTTGCAATGCAATCTGAAAACACCAATAAATTGTCTAATTCAGATAATTAAACATGCTCTTTTACTAAACTGACTAAATATATCCAACACTAACTGTTGGATATATTTAACGCCCATCGGGGATTCACCTCAATAGCCAAATTATTACTTTCTTTAGATTGCAAGTGAATCATACCCGCATAAGCTATCATCGCACCATTGTCGGTACAAAACGCTACTCTAGGATAAAAAACTTGTCCTTTTCGCTGTTGCATTAACTGTGTTAATTTGTCACGCAAAGGCTTATTGGCACTCACACCACCAGCAATGACTAAACGGTTAAATCCAGTATGATCGAGTGCTCGTCGGGATTTGATGACCAAGGTATCAACTAATGCATCTTCGAAAGCACGGGCAATATCGGCTTTGGTTTGTTCATCAATCGCATTATCTTGACTATGCTGATGAATGGTATTGGCTGTGGCTGTTTTAAGACCGGAAAAACTAAAATCAAAACCCGGTCTATCTGTCATCGGTCGAGGAAAATGAAATCGAGAAGATAAGCCCTGCTCAGCTAATTTTGATAGTTTTGCTCCTCCAGGATAATCAATCCCTAGCAATTTAGCAGTTTTATCAAATGCTTCACCTGCTGCATCATCAATTGATTCACCAAGTAGCTGATATTCCCCTACTCCAGTCACACTAAAAAGTTGAGTGTGTCCCCCTGAAACTAATAAAGCCACAAAAGGAAACTCTGGCGGATTATCTTCAAGCATAGGGGCAAGTAAATGACCTTCCATATGATTGACAGCGATTGCAGGTACATTCCACGCATAAGCGAGTGATCGCCCAATCGAGGCGCCCACCATTAATGCTCCAATTAGTCCAGGCCCAGCCGTATAAGCCACGCCATCAATATCATGCGCAGTTAAATTGGCTTCTTTTAAAGCCTCTTGAATCAGTGGTACTGTTTTACGAATGTGATCACGTGATGCAAGTTCCGGTACCACGCCACCATAATCGGCATGTAACTTGACTTGTGAATAAAGTTGATTAGCAAGCAATCCATGTTGATCATCATAAATCGCCACCCCTGTTTCATCGCAAGATGTTTCAATACCCAAAATTTTCATTACTGATTACCTGAAGAGTTGAATTTATCATCTTCGCTCCAACGATCTTGTTCGCTTATCTCTTTATCAGCAATGCGGTGTTCTTCAGTCGCCCAATCACCAAGATCAATAAGTTGGCAACGTTTACTACAAAAAGGTCGATAAGGACTAACGTCTGACCATTCAACTTGTTTTTGACAAGTCGGACAATTTACAAAAGTGTGTGTTTGATTACTCATTTCAGTTTCTTCAAAAATAGGCTTTACCATAACTAGCAACAAGCTAGTTCAAATTCAATCGAATCATGTGTTGTGTTTTCACAAGTTTCAAGGGGTAAAAAACGGATACTATATCGTGACATATGCCCAGATACTTGAGGATAAACATTTTTATCTAATGAAACACGAACACGGATTAAGTTGATTTCTCCATTAGTTTCTTGAAAAAAATTGTTACTACAATGATATTTTTTAAACTCACCCAGCTGTCTTATGAGTTGCATACAAGAAGATAATGCATCATCTAATAAAGACAATTGTTGCAGCCAATTTCTTACCTGAAGATTTCGTGTTTCTTGAGACAATTTCAACCATAAATAAAAGAAAGGCAGGTCAAAACTACAACATCCACCGGGAATGGTTAAACGTTGCCTTATTGACGTAATAAAACGGTCGTCTTTTAATGACTGTCCTAAACGGGCAGTTGCATTAAATTTGACTAAAAACGAATCAAATCGGAGGATTAAATCACTGATTAGATCCTTATCAACACCATCAATATTCATCCATGAAATCAGTTTTTGTTTTTGTGATTCAATTTCTTTAATGAGTTCGCCTCTGACATCACTGCGCTCTATTATCTCAAGAAGTTCAGATAAGGCATGGAAAAAGAGCAGCGCATTATTTTCATTTAAATGACAATGCGTATTAATTTGTTTTAATAAGAATTCTAATCGTAACCAAGTACGCATTTTTTCATTTAAAGGATGTTCAAAAATAATATTATTCATACTTATCCATTCTTAATTTTTGAATTTTTTAAATATTGTTGATGTAATCTACAAACTTGCTGTTTTAATGAATCTAAATCATCGTTGTTAATAATAATATCATCAGCATAAGACAAACGTTTGTCAGAACAAACCTGTGCAAATATCATTTTTCGGGCTAATGACTCATCAATATGATCACGATTCATAAGACGTTCTAATTGCAATGATTCAGGTAAATCTATCATTAATACTCGATCAGCGAAATGATGTAAATTATTTTCAACAAGTAATGGTACCACCCAAATGACATAATCAGCAGTTTGCTTTTCAATTTGAGCTTGGGTTTCTTGCTGTATAATTGGATGTAATAAACTGTTCAACCAAAGACGTTCATGGTCATTATTAAAAATAATTTCTCTTAATTGGCGACGATCCAATTCACCGTCGGGTAAGACAATTTCTTGACTAAAATGTTTAACAATTTGAGAAAATGCTAAGGTGCCACTTTTTACAATTTGGCGAGCAATAATATCAGCATCAATAATTGGAACCCCAAAATCAGCAAATAGATGGGCAATGGTACTTTTACCACTGGCAATTCCACCACTAAGTGCGACAACATAAGGCATGAGACAATTCCAATTAAAAAACTATTTTGCATAGTATATCATACTACTGACCTTCATTATATAACCTTAATCTCTGAAACAAAACAAGGAAAACGCATCATAAAACAGTCCACGCCAATACACAAAATTAAATGCGCTATCATTTTTGCTAACACTATGAATATATGTAAACTATTATCATTTGATGTTGATGCTCATGTTAAGATTTAAGCTCAATTTTTTGTAATAAAAGCCAGATAACATTCACATTAATAAATACAATAAAAATCCTGTTGAATAAAAATAAACTAAAAATCAATGAAAGAAAGGGTTGGCATTATTAACGTAGCTGTATATAATCACATGTATCTGTATAAATAAACAGGAAAATCGAATGAGACCATTAACTGAACGCCAACAGCAAATATATGATTTAATCAAAGATAATATTCAAACTACCGGAATGCCACCTACACGAGCAGAAATAGCTAAAATATTAGGTTTTCGTTCAGCTAATGCAGC
Organism: Gilliamella sp. wkB308; assembly: GCF_001690185.1. Classification (GTDB taxonomy): domain Bacteria; phylum Pseudomonadota; class Gammaproteobacteria; order Enterobacterales; family Orbaceae; genus Gilliamella; species Gilliamella apicola_I. Next base: position 114,862 of record NZ_LZGN01000007.1, on the reverse strand, counting down.
AGAAGAGCATTTAAAAGCGCTAGCCAAAAAAGGCGCTATTGAAATGATTGCCGGCTCATCAAGAGGTATTCGCCTGTTACTTGAAAATCATGAAAAAAATGAAGCGGAAGGTCTACCGCTTATTGGTCAAGTGGCAGCGGGTTCACCAATTCTTGCTCAAGAACATATTGAAAGTTATTATCAAGTAGATCCCAGTTTATTTAAACCCAATGCCGATTTTTTATTACGTGTACAGGGAATGTCAATGAAAGATATCGGTATATTAGATGGTGATCTACTAGCGGTGCACAAAACTCAGGATGTTAAAAATGGGCAAGTTATTGTGGCACGCATTGAAGATGAAGTGACTGTTAAACGCTTATCTCGCCAAGGTCGATATGTTCATTTGATTGCCGAAAATAGTGAATTTTCTCCGATTCGGGTTGATCTTGAACAACAAAATTTTGCTATTGAAGGCATTGCTGTCGGGATTATTCGCAATGGATCATGGTTATAACTTAGTATAAAATAGTCACAAATTATAGCTAATTCAGGAGAAAATGGTATGTGGCTATTTTGGTTATTTGAAGCGTTGGGATTTGTTGCCGTTATTATACTCATTTTTGTTTATTGCCGTTTTCGTAAACAAGGATTTTGGTCATTTCTTTGGCGACGTTTGAAATGGGTTGCTATTGCTATTCTTGTGGTTTGGCTGGCTATTGCAATATTGTGTCGCAACCACTTATTTAGTGCAGTTCACTGTTATTTTCGAGGTGAAAGTATGCATGCCAACACCAAATATTCAATCTATCTAAGTGAATGCCAAGTTGAAACGCCAAGTGGTAGTTACGTGCCAATTGAACGATCCAGAGCGATACCCGGTTCAAATGACAATCATAATGAAGATAATACTATTGATTATTTGCATTAATACTTAATTCATCTAGAAATTAGGATAAAAAATAAGGTAATTTTTGTGAAAATTACCTTATTTTTATTTGAGTTATATGATTCTATAATCCGTTTTAATAAACCTTATACACATCAAATTTATTTACTCATTTCATTTAATAAAGTATGTTGTAAACTTGAAGCATTGTCAAAATCCGTCAACTCATTACCACTAATAGCTTGCGGTACTTTTGAACCGTCTAATGGTTTACCTAATACCTGCGACGCTAGCACTAAACCTTTATGTTCCATAACAGAATGAGTATAAAAGTTAATTAAATCTTGCTGGGTAATTTTCTTCAATTGATTGATTTTTTTCTCACGTGAATCAAATTTAAAGCGTGATAAACGATAATCAGACAGATAAAGATTTAATTCTTCATCCAACGTTTGTGGTGGCATTGTCAATTCATTGAGCACGCCTTTTTTATATTGCTCAACATCTTGATCGGATAATTCTTTCAATTTACTTAACATGTTAGGATAAAAATTTTGATAACGTTTAAGTAAATAATCAGGATCATACTGATTACTTTGAATTAAAAATCCTAATCCTGACGATTCACCTATAGAAAACGGAATGGTAAACACGGCATAGCCAAGCTGCTCGTTACTACGTAATTGCTCATAAAAAGAAGGTTCAATCATTTTGGTCAACGTATAACTTAAAACTTGTCCCTCGATTTCATTATAATCAGCTGGAACGTATCCAATCATTAAAGCATTATCGCTTGAGGTTGCATGTTGCGTAATTTTTGCCGTCTGTGTCGATGTTATTTTGATCGTTGGTTTTGGTTCAAACTCGATATTCGCATCCAACGTTTTTTGAATTTCCTGATAAAGTTTGAGTGAATTATCGTTCGATATATTTCCTAAACTGATCATATACGGAACAGATTTCGACAGTAACTTATCACGATAAGTCAATACATCATTGACACTTATATCCGCTGTTATTCGGCGTTTATCATTGCGTTCGAAGTAAGGAATGAAGGACAAAGCTTTAACCGGTTGCATCGATAATAAATAGCTATTAGCATGATCAGCGGCATCAAGTTTTTGGAGATACCAGGATTTCGCTAATGTTAAACTTTGCTCATCAATATTAACATTACGATAGCTACTTAGGATAGCAGTTATCATATCCGGCAGATGTTGATTAAAGCCTGTCGCCGTTATCATGAGACCATTATCACCCGAGCATGACAAAGACATTCCAGCGACACCTGCCTGAAATTCTAATTGCGCTAAATTTCGACTGACAATATAGTCAAGTAAATAAAAAGAAACCTGCGATTTTACATCATTAAATGCCTCGTTATTGCGCAATGAAACTACTATGGCAGCTTTCGGGTCTTGTTTAAAATATTGACTGGCTAAATGAATATGATTTCCCCGTTTGTTAAACTCAACGGCTGGTAATGGAGTTTCACTTTGCTTTACTATCGAAAAGTCATCGGGGATATAAGGATTGAGCGCCGGTAAAGTAAACGAAAAATCTTTACCTAACGCTGTCCAATTTACTTTTTCTTCTTTAGTAATGTTATCAATTTTGTAAGGCGCTTCGACAAAATAAGCGGTTTTATTGGTTGTTTGATTCGGTGAAATCGTCCAAATTCGGGCATTATCGGCAGTTAAACTTTTTAGTCGAGCGATAATTGCAGACTTATCAAAATGCGTTGCAATATAATCTGAATTAAGAATATTTTGAATTGGATATAACAACATCTGATCCGATAACCATTCAACATAGGACATATCCCGTTCAATATCTTGATATTTAAATCCTAAATCTAAGACTTTCTTAAACTCCTCATAATAAGCATCGGTTACGCCTTCTTTTTGAATTAACTGCAAATAATTAAAAATGGCGCCTATAACTTTATCTTTCTGGCTAAGCCCTGCATCGGTTAAACTGACATTAATACTAAAAATACCACTATTGCCATATCGATTAGGTGAAATCGAGGAAGAGATACTCTCGATTAATCCTTGTTTTTGAAGTTGGTCAGATAATGTATTTTGGCTACTGTTACTAATTAAATAAGTGATATATTCATCACTTTTATCGGCAAATTTAGCTAAATTGTTTTCAATGGGAAACTGTAATAACAACAACTTTTTAGGTTGTGCAGGTATCATATAAATTTGTTTACCTAATGAATCCGATGTCATTGCCTGCTTATCAATTTTAGGCGCAATAGTATGACGATTGGGAATCTTTCCATAGGTATCTTCGGCTAATTTTGCCAATTTATTAATCGATTGATTACTGTAAATAACCCCGACCATAATATTGGCAGAATAATAATCGTGATGAAAATTGACTAACGCATCTTGCAATTTACTGTCTGGCTTATCACTTAATGTTTCTAAGTTACCACCTGAAAATTGTGATGCAGGATGTTCTTGATTAATGGTTTCTGCATTAACTTGCTCAATTCTAAAACCATCATTGGATCGTGCCATGGTCAATTCGGCATTAACGGCATTGCGCTCTTTATCGGCAAATTTTGGATCTAAGATAGGCTCGGCAATGGCATCCGCTAAATAATCTAATGCTTTATCAAAAGCACTATTTTCAACTTCAAAATAAAATGCAGTACGATGCGCGGCAGTACTTGCGTTATAACTTCCGGTATGACGGCTTAAAAATTTAGAAAAACTTGCTGGTTTAGGATACTTTTTTGAACCCATAAGTACCATGTGCTCAGTATAATGCGCTAAACCTTGCTGTGATTTTGGATCTTGCAATGAACCAACAGGCAGCGCCAGTGAGCCAAGCGATTTGACTGCATTGGGATCAGAAACCAGTAACACCTGCATTTTGTTTGGTAACTCAATAACTTCATATTGACGTTTATCTCGTTCACTTTGTTGAACCTTTTCCAGTAATACCGGGTGAACAAGCTTATTATCCATTGCGCAAGAAGAGTTGGAAATAATGAATCCTAACGCAGTAAAAATAATCAATTTAATTTTCATCTTATTCATATAATTTTCCCATTTAAAAAAACTATTATAGTCTTAATTCAACCATTAAGGGCAAAAAAACATAAATAAACAATAGCTATCAAACTAAACAAAACTACACCAAATATTTCTATTCTTTGTTATATGTATTTTATATAATCCACGCGTTTGGATAACCTAAACCGTGTAATTAAAATTACATCATCCTGTGATATTACCTAAGATTTCTATTTTTTGCTGATTCAGAACAACTCATTGATTAATTTTCATCATTTCAATAGTGCTTTGATTCATACACAAATAAAAATAAAAACATAGATTTTGAAATATATTGAATTAAGGTGGTTTTATGTCTTATAAGTTAGTCTTAATGCTAAGTGTTTTTGCCTACAGTTCTACTACATTAGCAAACCCAATTTATGGAAATAACGCAATCAAAGCTGAACAATTATTAAATGAAAGCATTGAAGCCAAAAAAACGCAAAATTTTAAGCTCGCTGCGCAAAAATTAGAATCCGCACTTCTACTATCGCCAACAAATTCAGACATTCTTGTCCAACTTGGATTTAACTATTATGCACTAAAAAACTTAGATCAAGCAAAACAAGCGTTTCAAAAGGCTTTAGTCTTAGCTCCCAACTATGTAGATGCCCAATATGGATTGGTCAGCGTTGTGTTAGCACAAAATATTGATAATCCGAGTGAAGCTGAATTACTACTCAATCACTATTTAAAGCAATCACCCAATGATACTCAACTGTTAACATTAAAAAAAACAATTACTGACATCAAAAAATCGATTCATTACTGGACGCTCAATGTTGCAGGTACTCATAGTCATTTAACAAAATCTTATGCTGATTGGAACGAAATGGAGTTTGCACTATCTTACAAATTATCAAAAACAAGTACCATTACAGGTCATGTTGCTCAATCTCATCGTTTTAATATGAATGATCAAAGAATTGGTACAACATTTTGGCATACGCTAAATGATCGCGCTTACGGCTACTTATCAGGCTTTACTGCAACCTCTAAAAAATTTTTTGCACGTTATACCTTAGCAAGTGGAGCTGACTATGTTTTATTACCATCGACAAATGACTATCTTAATTCCCTTCATATCACGTTGGATTTAAAGTTTGACCACTACAATGACGGAAATATTAAAAGCATTACGCCTGGGATTGAACAATACTTTTTGAATGACCGATTATCAATTGCTGGTAAGTGGTACAATACTTATGATCAAGATAATAATCATACTAACGGTTTTCTAATTAAGCTAACCGCATCACCAACCGAAAAATGGCATCTATTTATCGGTTACTCAAATGCTCAAGAAACATCAGATCGTTCTAACCGCTATAATCATTCATTAATCAAGGCGAAAGCACATTTCGTGGGACTAACGTACGATATTTCTAACAGATTTAGTCTTCAATTTAACTACACTGCTGAAGGTCGAAAAGACACCAACCGCAACCGTAATTTGTACAACAAGAAAACAGTAGGATGTGGTATAAAATGGACATTTTAATACGGTATATGAATATTTACAATGTCAGTATGATTTTTGCTGGTCTGATAATTGTTTTTATCACGTCAATAATTTATCTAGACCGAAGATATCATCGGAAAAGATTTAATGATTTAAAACTAAAATTAGACAATTTGATTGAACAAAAAAGTAAAGTAAACGCCTTTTATGCAAGCAAAATATCGAAATACGCATTAAATTCCGTTGACTTAATTGCCGCTGTTTTTGCTGAAAAACAGTTTAATGAGCTTGAACCGGTATTACCACTGTTTGAAAATGAAGTATTTCAAAAAAAATTGCGCACTTTATTAAAAAAAGGAACAACAAAAGAACGCATTGATGCCGCAAACATGTTGTCTTACTACCCTTCCACGCAAACCTTTGCGGCGTTGAACCATGCTTGTAAAAACCATAATCCAGAAGTTGCTGTTGCAGCAGCACTTAGTTTAGCGATCAGTAATCCTAACGTCACTCTTGATGAACTCATAATTTTATTGTCTCACTCAATATCGCAAAATGGTCTTTTTTGTTTTTTACGATTAGTTCCATCCTTTAAGCTTATGGAGTTTGAAACCGAAATAGCAAATCAACAATTTAACAAAGCGGATGATAATCTATCCAACATTTTAACCCAAATTTCTATAAATTATATCACGCCTTACGCTATGTTAGCTAAAGAAGATCGACGCGATTATATGCGGGCGTTTTATGAATCGTTAATCGATTTACAAAATAGTTCTTCCGGTATTATTCACAGCTGTTATCTACTTAATTTCATCAATGAATTCTGCTATCAAGAAAAGATATGTAGTATTGAAGAGTTGATCACAGAATATTTTGATTTTACGACTAAACGATTTGTCCATATCCTCGATAAAAATAACAACATTTTCAAAATTAAACACGGGTAAACTTTATGAACAATGATTTATACTATGCAATCAAGCTTTGCATGGAAGTGCTGGTTATTCTCATAATGATTGTCGGACTTTTACAAGTGCTCATCTATTTTTTGCAACTTATTATTTCTGTATATGTACTGATTAAAGCGCGAGACAACGATAAAAAAATTCAGAATATTAAAAAGAACGAAGGTATTTTACCGGCTATTTCCATTATTATGCCAGCTTATAATGAAAGCGTTACCATTATCGATAGTATCGAATCAATGCTTGCAACGGAATACCCTAATGTTGATATTATTGTGATTAACGATGGCTCAACCGACAATACTTTTCAATTAATTTATGACCATTTTCGATTACAAGAAACCGTTCATAATTTAAATAATATGGAACAAAATCACCTGTCTCATGCCAAAATAAGAGGGGTTTATATCTCTCAAAAAGATAGCCGTCTTCGCGTGATAGATAAAGTCAATGGTGGCAAAGCCGATGCGCATAATGCGGCAATCAATTTAAGTCAAGCCCCTATCGTTTGCCTTATTGATGCTGATTCAATATTAGAACCCGATGCATTAACTAAAGCGGTTATTCCTTTTATTTACAGCCCTAAAACTATTGCCGTTGGTGGAACGGTTCGAGTTGCAAACAGTTGTTTGATTAATAAAGGGGTGGTAACAAAAATAAAACTATCAAGAAAGTACATTGTCCAATTACAAGCATTAGAATATATGCGTTCATTTTTAATGGCTAAAGTGGCCTGGAATCATATTAAGATATTACCGATTATATCAGGCGCATTTGGCTTATTCCGTCGAGATTTAGCGATAAAAATTGGTGGATTTTCGGCTGACTCGGTGGGTGAAGATTTTGACTTTACGGTAAAATTACATAAACTAATCTATGATACCAAAGCCAATTATAAAATAGAATATGTCCCAACAGCAGTATGCTGGACTCAGGTACCCGAAAAATGGAAAGTATTAAAGAATCAACGAATACGTTGGCATATTGGTGCATTGCAAACCTATTTGCATTTTCGGGAGTTTACTTTTAAGCTAAAATATAAAAGATTAAGTTTTATCCTTTTACCCTTTTCGATTTTAACCGATATTTTAGGGCCGATTGCTGAATTGTTAGGTTATGTATTATTACCCCTTTTTTGTTATTTTGATGTGGTCGATGGCAATTTAATTTTATCCTATTTTTTACTTGTTATTAGTTACAATATTTTAATCACCTCGACCGCCATTGCCATTGACGGCCTCTTGTTAAGAGGATTAGATAAAATCAGATATTTTGTATCACTACTTTTTATTTCGCTAATTGATAATTTTGGCTATCGACAAATCTGTTTATATTGGAAGTTTAAAGGTTTTTTCCGTTTGAAAAAAGGTAAATTATCTTGGGGAAAAATGGAGAGAGTTAAATTTGATAAATAACATTAAACGACTATTAAACAATGTACTATTTATTCTAATTACTTTCATGCCTGCGGCTTTTGCGGGAAATGTTTCGATGTTAAACAACCTTAAAAACACCAGAACGAACCTATACGATACGGCATTTCAACATGATTTGTCGAATCCTAAAAGCAATCCCGTTTTAAGCGCCATGGTAAACACGACGCAAATGATTGAACCAATACCGATAAGTGATCCAGTTCCGGTTATGATTGATCAAAATCAACCATCATCACTTGATAAAGTCACTCAACCAGATAGTTCAAACGATCCAAAACAGGGCATTGAACAATCAACACATCCAGTTACACCGATGGATAACTTAACTTTTCCTGAAAAAAAACGCAATCTTGCTATGTGGAATTGGGAAGCAACGACATGGACTAACTCACCTAACCAATTTATCACAAAAATAAAATCAAAAGGAATCAATCAGATCTATCTACAATTATTTATTGAAAACCAGCAAATTGAATATGAAGAACAGCTAATAAATCTTTTAGACATCGCATTTCAAAATGGTATTGAGATCATTGCTGTTGAAGGAGCAGCAGAAATGATACTTGAAAGTGGTTTACAAAATGCGATTGAACGTAATCAGATAATAAAACAATTCTGTCAGCGACGTATAAATAAACCTTGTCTTGCTGGAATTCAATATGATATAGAGCCCTATTTATTAAGTGATTATGACCAAAATAAAGATCTGATTTGGCAACAATGGGCGCAAGCGATAAAAAAATTGAGTGAAAGTTGGGGAGGAAAAATGGAGATCGTAATCCCCTTTTGGTTAAAAGATATTAATCAAAGCAAGCAAATTATCCAAAATATTGAACCTTATTCCTTAAAATATATTATTATGGTTTATCGTACTGATTATGAACTGATTTATGATATTAGTGCTAAATGGTTATCATGGGGAGATGACAATCTTCATAAAATCGTTATTGCGCTTGAAAATGGTATACTCAGTGAAGAATTAGAGAAATATTATTCACTTGACCAAACTTATAGTGAAATCGAAAAAGAGGCAAATGATGAGAATTCTGCTGATCAGATAGTAGACTACTCAAAGATTAGCTTTGAAGGTAAAGAAGATGAGCTATTTGACATGATTAATGCCTTGACTGAGGTATTTTCTAGTTGGAGTTCTTTCGATGGTTTTGCTATAAATGGGCTTGCTGTTGAAGAAGATTAAGTAAGAGCTAGTAACCTAGCTCTTCTTGATTGGCATTATTGGTGATACCGTAAAGGGATAAAAGAAGTTTACATTAATGCTCACGTGTTTTTCTAAATTCAACATCCGGATAACGTTCCTGTGTTAAATTCAAATTCACCATACTTGGTGCAATGTAAGAAAGATTATCGCCACCATCCAGCGCTAAATTTTGCTCACATTTACGTTTAAATTCTTCCAATTTTTTCACATCACTACATTCTACCCAACGGGCTGTTGTGACGTTCACCGGCTCATAAATGGCTTCTACATTGTATTCCGATTTTAAGCGCGCAACCACAACATCAAATTGCAGCACACCGACCGCTCCCACAATCAAATCATTGTTGGATAGAGGTCTAAATACTTGCACAGCGCCCTCTTCTGACAACTGCACCAATCCTTTTAAAAGCTGTTTTTGTTTAAGCGGATCTTTTAATCGTATCCGTCGGAACAATTCAGGCGCAAAATTAGGGATACCAACAAATTTAAAATCTTCACCCTGCGTAAACGTATCACCAATTTGAATCGTACCATGATTGTGCAAACCAATAATATCACCGGCATAAGCTTCTTCAACGTGTTCACGATCGCCTGCCATAAATGTCAAGGCATCGGAAATATTGACATCTTTAGCAATCCTAACATGACGTAACTTCATGCCTTTTTCATACTTCCCTGACACGATACGCATGAAAGCAACACGGTCACGATGTTTTGGATCCATATTAGCTTGAATTTTAAAGACAAAACCACTAAATTTTTCTTCTGTTGATTTCACTTCACGCTTATCCGTTTGACGAGGCTGTGGCGTTGGCGCCCAAGCAGTTAAGCCATCAAGCATATGATCGACACCAAAATTCCCCAGCGCTGTACCAAAAAAGACAGGGGTTAAATCACCAGATAAAAAAGCATCCAAATCAAACTCATTTGATGCACCTTGAACCAATTCCAGTTCTTCACGTAGTTGCAGTGCTAAATCCTCACCTACCGCTGTATCTAATTCGGGATTATTTAATCCTTTGATAATACGTACATCCTGAATAGTATGACCTTTACCCGATTGATAAAGATAAGTTTCATCTTTTTTCAGATGATACACGCCTTTAAATAACTTACCACAACCAATCGGCCAAGTGATAGGTGCACAAAGAATATTAAGCTCGTTTTCAACTTCATCAAGCAGTTCCATTGGGTCACGAATATCACGGTCTAATTTATTCATAAAGGTTAAAATTGGGGTATTACGTAACCGTGTCACTTCCATTAATTTTCGAGTACGATCTTCCACCCCTTTAGCTGCATCAATGACCATTAAACAGCTATCCACCGCTGTCAATGTTCGATACGTGTCTTCCGAAAAGTCTTCATGCCCGGGAGTATCAAGTAAATTCACTAAACAGTCATTATAAGGAAATTGCATCACAGACGTAGTAATCGAAATACCACGTTGTTTTTCCATCTCCATCCAGTCAGATTTTGCATGTTGCGCATTGGCACCACGCCCTTTTACCGTTCCGGCAGTTTGAATTGCGTGACCGAATAATAAAACCTTTTCGGTAATCGTGGTTTTACCCGCATCAGGGTGAGAAATGATAGCAAAAGTGCGACGAGCATTAACTTCGTCTAAATAAGCTTGTTCTGTCATAAAATTAATATTCATTAACCTGTACAAAAATAATCGAGCATTTTAACAGGTATCGTTAGGCATTGCCATGAATGTATTACCTGTGATTTACCTAATTTGATTATCTCTGCATAATATTTTCACGAGCCTAGCCAATTTGGGCATTTACAGTATAAAATAGCGCTGAACTACGCAAAAGTTTTATCTAAATGGAACTTTCTATGAATATTCGTGATTTGAAATTATATTTACATTTATGTGAAACGTGTCATTTTGGTATGACAGCTAATGCTATGCATGTTAGTCCGTCGACTTTATCACGGCAAATCCAACGCATGGAAGACTATTTCGGTCATCCGCTTTTTATTCGCGATAATCGGCAAGTTCAAATCACTCAAGTTGGCGAAAAGGTCAAACGTTTTGCACTCCAAGTTATTAGTCAACATCAGCAATTAAAACAAGAGTTAGAATTATCCAATCAACAGCTCATTGGTGAATTAAGACTTTTTTGTTCAGTGACAGCCGCTTACAGCCATTTACCGGACATTTTAGACCAGTTTCGTATACATTACCCACTGATTGAAATTAAATTATCAACTGGCGATGCGGCAGATGCCGTTGAAAAAGTCCAGTCTAACGAAGCAGATCTCGCTATCGCAGGCAAACCAAAACAATTGCCTGCGGGTGTTGAATTTTTAAAATTTGGTGAAATTGAAATGGTTTTGTTAATACCTAAACTTAATAGCACCTTTAGTGATAAACTCCATCAAAAAAAGCCCGATTGGCATAACATTCCTTTCATTTTACCTGAACATGGGCCAAGCCGACAACGTATTGATCTTTGGTTTAAGCAACAAAAAATCACCAGCCCTAAAATTTATGCCACCGTTGCAGGACATGAAGCCATTGTCTCAATGGTGGCATTAGGTTGCGGTGTTGCGTTATTACCTAAAGTTGTAATGGAAAACAGTCCCGAAAGAATAAGAGAACGTATTACTGAATGGTCAACCAACTTAATGCAACCTTTTGACATTGGAATGTGTGTTCAAAAAAGGCGATTATCTGAAAAAATCATCGCCGCATTTTGGAATCTATCCAATCTAAATCATACCAAAAACTAGAAAATAATTTATAATGAATTTGTCATTCAAAAACTAACATTAACAGGAAGGTTAATGTTATTGAACGCAATGAATGATACGCAAGTATTTAACAGTCTGACTATCAAAAAGGAATATTTGAAATGCAATTGCCCAACTTTAACGTTAAAACATTATTATCATTATTACTTTTTAGCTTTACAGTTATTCCAATTTCCTTGCACGCTCAACAAGATATTCAGACCGATTCTTCGCAAAATTACTCAATCTCAGCTCCTGACTGGCTACTTACCGAAGAAGCCGTTTATTACGACGGTGACAGTGATGACCTTGTTACGGCAGGGCTAGGATTTACCATTTTATCCACGTCAATTTATACCCCACATTTCAGTGATCCGACTCAGCCAACCGTTCAAGAGCTACGACAAGCAAAACTCAATCGTTTTATCAATATCAATAATGGTGAAGGCACCTTATTTGGATTTAGACGGCAGGAATTAACTCCCCTTTTTGATGGCAAAATTCCGGGATTTGAAATTTTAGCAACACTAAAATTGGAACAGGAAAAGGTAGGAATGTTACTGCAAATCCCGCTTGATTTTGATAAAAATAAACCGTGTATTGTTGCAGTGCCTGCGACAGATTCAGACGGATTATATAATGCAAAAGATGTGCAAATTCGTGGTTTATGGGGACTTCGACACAATTGTGCGGTTGTTTATAATGATAAAGGTTTAGGTAATGGTATTTATGATATTGAACATAAGCGTGGTTATGCCATAAATGGGCAAACTCAATCCACTAATTTATTGTTTGAACCTACAATTTTCAATAGAGATAGATTTATTCAAAAATACCCAAATCGCTATGCGATAAAACAACTTCATTCTCGATTAAATTCTGAAGAAAGATGGGGTGAATTTGTTTTGAAATCTATTGAATTTGCTTTTTATGCCCTTAATACACAATTTCCTTCTGAATCTGAGTTTCATTTTAATAAAGATAACACATTAGTTTTAGTTTATGGTGCAAGTGATGGTGGCGGTGCAGCATTAAAAGCAGGTGAACTTGATACTGACAATGTCATCAAAGGTATCGTTGCTGTTAATCCACAAATTCAACCCAATGTTGAAAATAGCACAGTTTCCATTCAATATAATAAAAGTGCTCCTCAAAAAATCGATTATAGATCAATTGCTGATTACAGTAGTTATGCTTCCTTGTATATTCCTTGTGCTATACCTGCTATTGTGGCTAAGCACAAGACGATCAATATTCCATTTGCCGACAAATACCTTTTTTCACAAAACCGTTGTGATGCGCTAAAAAAAGAAAACTTATTAACAAAAGGTACTCCTGAAGAAGCACTTGAAAAATTACATCGCTATGGTTGGACGCCATCAATGGATATTCAACTACCTTATTTTTATTATAAAGAAACAATTGGATTGCCTTATCAATATATCAGTGCCTATGGTCATTTTGATGTCACCGACAGAATGTGTGGCTACTCGGTAGCAAGTACGCAACAAAATCCAATAAATTATCAAGGTAAAGTTGCCCCTTTACAGAAAGTCACATTTCAACAGCTCTGGTCTTTTGCAACAGGCCATTTGCCGATCTGGTTAACGGATGATTCTACTGCTTTAGCGTTGGTCAACAATGAAGATGCCTATTCACCAAGAAGCGATTTCTTTTCGGGTTCAGATAATCATAATGCCATTGACTATAATGCTAAAGGCGCCATTTGCTTATATAAAAAATTAACACATCCTCGTGTTAAATTTGGCATTAATCAAGTACGTGCATCAGCAAATTTGCATGGCATAAAAACCCTTATCGTGCATGCTCGTCATAACGTGAAACAACTACCCGATTATACTGCACGTGCTTATGTTGCATTAAATAGCCAAGTTGAAGGTAACGCCTCGCAACTGCGCTATTATGAAATTGACAATACCAGCTATTTGGATGGCACTTATCCTTTTGATAACGCACTTTTACCCATTGATTATTATGGGGAAGATGCTATGGAATGGTTATGGTTTCATTTGACAAATCATGCAACTCTACCTGAAAGCCAAGTTGTTCGTGCAAAAGCCAGAGGTGGAAAAATGGGGTTTGTCCCACAATTGACCGAAAATACGCTTGTCCCTATTTCGCAAACACCAAACCAGCAGGATGTAATCACAACTGAAAACGGGAAAATTATATTACCCAATTAGCATCAATGGTAATTTTCAATCCAATTAGGGCACATCCATGTTATTAATTCACGTCGAATTTGACATTAATAACAGGTAGTCCTAGCGGTGATAATAACTAAATAGAATCAGTCATTATTAAATGACACATTTTAGGATACATAATAAAAAACAACGCTTCGAATTCATTGTAGTGTTGTTTGATATCATAAATAGTCTCTTTTAATAACCCTAGCTTGGGTCGTCGGGTAGCCATACCATTAAGCACTTTTGCAATAAATTCAAGATTCGCGTAATTTTCTAACCATTTGCCATTCCACATGGAGTGCATAAAATGCTGATAATTACTAGGATACAGATCAATAAAGGGCTGAATTTGCTGTCTGGTATATTGGTCAAATTCAGACACGGATTGACCCATGCCATAATCAGCCCAATGCTTAGATAAAAAGTGATCCCATACAATATCAAGTGTAATCGGTGCGACACGTTGATGTGGTTTGATAAAGCATTTTTTTGCTTGTTTAACTTCAGTAAAACTATCAACCATGCTATCAATTTTACGATGTAACATGATACCGTCGGCTATCGTTTGCGGATAAACGAGATAAGGATCCCCTTTAACAAAATCTGCCACACTATTGCCAATTAACGAGCTATTCGCTAAGGTGGCAAGATGTAAATGAGCGAGAATGTTCATCAATATCACACGTCACTATTCACGATGTTTAAACTCCCCTTCAGCAAAACCTTGTCGCCAGTAACTGATAATATGAAAAGCATCGGCGGGTAAATTAGGATACTTATCTTTAAGCGTATGCCGAATTTGCTGGGCTAAATCCCGCTCCATTCCACCCCAAATAAGTAAGTTATCACTGTTGACAATATTTGCTTTTTTGATTGCCTCAATGAATTGATTTGGTTGGTTAACGTCCCTAATCAACCAGCTAACGTTAGCATTAGGATTAGCCGGTAAAGCCATAATATCCGTAGAATGGTTGACTTCGACAAACGCTTGAGCTGTAACATTGTTAGGTAGGTGTTCAAGGGTATAACAAATAGCTGGCACAGCTGTTATATCACCAATCAACACCAAACTTTGCTGATTAAACATCAGTTTTGCCGCTGTGCCGACAATACCTATCTGATCATTGATTTTAGCTTGCTGAGCCCAAACTGACGCTAATCCCTCTTGATGAATGGCAAAATCAATCGTTAATTGCTGTGTCGTTTCATCATAGTGACGAATACTATAACTTCGAACCAATTGACGAATCTTGTCATTTATCACAATTTTATTGTTTTCGTCTAATTGAGGAAAAATTATCTTTCCTGTTGAAGGTTCTGCAAACAACAATTTTAAATGAGGACAAATCCATAAAGGATTAACTGTCAATTGTTCATCACAACTAAAGTTAATTCGAATAAAACTATGAGATAGCTTTTCAACGTTTAATACAGTTAAAAGCGCATTAACAATATTTTTTTGTTTTGATCCTGCCATGATAGCCAACCTAATATTTCATTTTGAACTATCATACAGCAAAAATTAAATTTTTAGGCTATCTTTTTAATTGATGCACAAAGATTGAGACAAACACATTCCACGCAAATGTGCGGAATGTGAAAACAGATGATGACAGTCTAGATTAATAAGTCAGTGAACCAAACGCACGACGCCAATCTTGTTCAAATTTTACTATCGCTGCATCTACAGCTGGATCAGAGATAAATAGTTCAGCCACATCAACAGGCAGGGTAATAGATTGACATCCGGCTAACAGACAATCTAATGCTTGCCTTGGTGTGCGAAAACTTGCCGCCAACACCATGGTTTGAGGACAATGTAACGCTAACAGTTTTTGTAATTCTTGCACGGTATCTTTACTGTTGCCGCCTTGGGCATCAATTCGATTGACATAAGGCGCAATATATTTAGCACCAGCTAGCGCACCCAATAATCCTTGTCCTGCGCCATAAACAGCAGTGCCTAAAGTTGGGATTCCTTGTTGTGTTAATGCTCTAATCGCTTTGAGTCCTTCTGCATTGACAGGAATCTTAGTTACAATATTGGGGACAACTTTTCTTAGTTGTTCTGCCTCTTTTATCATGTTTGGGGCATCGCTTGAAAGTACCTGTGCAAACAGTAATTTATCGGCGCCTAATAAATTATGCAGTGCCGATAATAGTGTAAAAAGTGATTGACCGGATTTTGCCACAATGCTTGGATTGGTTGTGACACCTTTAATCGGTAAAATGGGGGCTAGACGTTTAATGGCTTCAATATCGGCGGTATCTAAATATAATTCCATGGTTAACTCCTGCTAAATGTTCAAATCATTAATCACTGTATTGGTACCATACTAGATAATCTCAAACCGTTAGCCTAGATGACAATCATGCGTTTTACTGGACATTTGTACGCTTGATAAAAAAATGTGAGTGAGATCACATCAAAAACACTTTAAGAATAAATTCATAATAAAATTAACGATTTTCTTGATATTTTAAATATATATTTGGCAGTATATAATCATGGTTACGATACATAACTAGATTTATCTACGATATGATTTTTATGAAGATAGCAATATGGTGAGAACGATCAATGAAGTGTTAGCAAAATGCCTTAATCATCAACTAACTAATCAGATTTATTTTGCTAATGATGCTCAATCAGCACCACTACTTGCTGATCAAGTCAGTCAACCCAGAATAGAAATCATGATAGATGGGAAACAATCCATACAATGGGCAGATTATCAGGGAAACATCATTGAAAAAACTCTATTTCCTAGCGATGTTTTATATATCACAGCACAAAGTTGGAACAAGCCCGCTTATACAACCCCTTTCACCACATTAAGCATCCTGTATGATAAACAACAAATTAGCATGACTATCAACCAGTGGGACGGTAAAGCACTGACGTCTTATGATCAAATTAATGTACCCAGACGAGGAGCACGTATTGGGGCGTTTATTATTCAAGCGCTGGCTGAATTAACTTGGCAGCATCAGCCTTGCGAGCGTGATCCTACCGCTTATCATCTTATTCAAAGCTTATTAAGTCATACTTTCGACTTATTGAGTGTTGATGTCAAAACCTCGACAAAAACAGCTAGCTTATTTGAGGCAATTCAGCAATACATTGATAGCCATTTTCGTGACGATATCACCCGAGATTTTCTCGCTAAAATGTTTTATATTTCGCCAAATTATCTATCTCACCTATTCCAGCGAGAAGGCAAAATAGGATTTAATGAATACCTTAATAACGTTCGTCTGGAATATGCAAAAACACGCCTTAAAGACTACGACTTAACTATAAAAGATATTGCCTTAGCTTCAGGATTTAAAGATAGTCACTATTTTTGTCGAATCTTCAGAAAAAAAACTGAACGCACCCCTACCGAATACCGTCGACAATATCACAGTAAATTATTACCGATGACGGATAACAACAAATCGAATTAATAAAATTAATGATTGTGAAAAGTAATTTCATTTGATATAGTTTC
Source organism: Gilliamella sp. wkB308 (assembly GCF_001690185.1). Lineage (GTDB taxonomy): Bacteria > Pseudomonadota > Gammaproteobacteria > Enterobacterales > Orbaceae > Gilliamella > Gilliamella apicola_I. Next base: position 97,386 of record NZ_LZGN01000007.1, on the reverse strand, counting down.
AAATGAAATTATATTTACAAGGTAATATTATGGCAATCCCAATAGCAACTGTTGAAAAACTGATTGAACAATTTAAATCTCGTGGACTTTCATCAAACTATGACGAGATTTTTTTAAGTCGCTTATTGCAATTTAGTACCGAAGCACTACTAGAAAATTTGAATCAAACTTACCGACATTATGAATTAGATGATAAATTATTTGCGGTTTTATTAGTGATTAACGCCTTTCACCCTGAAGGCGTAAAACCGTCGCATATCAGTGAATTAACCAATTTTACTCGCGTACAAGTTACCCGTTTTGTTGATACACTGGTGGGAAATGACTTAGTCACACGTCAAGCTGATCCTCATGATCGTCGCTCACATTGCTTAATTTTAACTAATAAAGGCATCAACTTTTTTCAACATGAAATACCGCCCATGGAAAAGAAAGTAGTTCAAGCTTGGCAAGTTATTACCCAAGAAGAACGTCAACAGTTACGCACAATTTTATCTAAACTTTTAAAGCATCTTGCCGAGTCAACTAAATGAAAATATCCATGACAAAAAAAGGACTTATCTCCCTATTAATATTAATAATTATTGCTGTAAGTTGGGCGTTCTGGTTTATGTATAAAAGTCCTTCATCACTAATTTTATATGGTAATGTCGATATCCGAACGGTAAACAGTAGCTTTCGTGTATCAGGACGTTTAATTCAATTAAATCACGAAGAAGGTGATTCAATTAAACAAGGCGATCTCTTGGCTAAACTGGATGCAAAACCTTATCAAATTGCTTTAAATAAAGCGAAAGCGAATTTAATGGTAAAACAGGCGCAACTTGATTTAATGCTGACAGGATATCGTAAAGAAGAGGTTGCCCAAGCAGCAGCACAAGTTTTACAGTACCAAGCGAGTTATGATTATGCTGAGAATAACTATCAGCGCATGGTCAAATTGATGAAATCATCATCCATTTCTAAAGATCAACTCGAAAACAGTTTAACCTTACGCAATCAAGCTAACGCTAATTTACAAACAGCAAAACAAAAACTTGATCAACTCACTAATGGTTACCGAAAAGAAGAAATTGAAGCGGCACAAGCCACCGTGCAGGCGGCTCAAGCCGAGTTAGACCAAGCGGAACTTAATTTATCGGATACGGAACTTTATGCACCAACCGATGGCACCATTTTAACTCGGGCAGTAGAATCAGGCACAATGTTAACTTCAGGATCGCCAATTTATGCTATCTCAATAGATAGACCAGTTTGGGTGCGGGCTTATATTGACGAAGTCAATTTGCATCAAGCCATTCCGGGTAGAACTGTCTATGTTTATACCGATTCACAGCCAGATAAACTTTACATTGGACAGATTGGTTTTGTATCGCCAACGGCCGAATTTACACCTAAAACCGTCGAAACGCCTGTGTTACGTACCGATTTAGTTTACCGCTTACGCATTCAAATACGTCAAACTGGTGACGGTCAAGCGGATAATATGTTACGCCAAGGCATGCCGGTAACGATTAAATTTGCAGAATGATAAACCATGTCTATACAAAATCGCCAGCAAATCAAACTCACTGATGTGACCAAAGTGTTTAAGCAAAAAAATCAGCAAATCACTGTCGCACTAAAACCTTTATCGACAACGATTTTTGCACAAGGTGTCACAGGTCTGGTTGGCCCTGACGGTGCAGGCAAAACAACTTTATTGAGAATGTTAGCAGGCTTACTTTCGCCAAGTTCAGGTCAAATAAATGTTGCGCAATATAATCCGACTGGAGATCGGGATCAATTACGCGCAATTTTAGGTTATATGCCTCAAAAGTTTGGTCTTTACGAGGATTTGACGGTTATTGAAAACCTGAATTTATTTGCCGATCTGCGACATATCCAAAAAGAAGAACGTCAACAAATTTTTGCCAAACTCCTAAAATTCACCGATTTAACTAAATTTACCCAACGGTTGGCAGGCAAGTTATCGGGGGGAATGAAGCAAAAATTAGGATTAGCGTGTACTTTGCTTGGCGATCCACAAATATTATTACTTGATGAGCCAGACGTTGGGGTCGATCCCATTTCACGCCAAGAACTTTGGCAAATGGTGCATCAATTAGCCAAAGAAGGGATGTTAATTATCTGGAGCACCTCTTATCTTGATGAAGCCGAGCAATGTGAAACAATTTTACTGATGAATCAAGGTGAATTACTCTTTCAAGGACAACCCTCATGTTTGACTGAACGTGTCAAAGATCGGGTTTATCTGCTCGCTTCGCCAATTTCACATCGTCGGTTATTACAAATCGCCTTAAAGCTTCCACAAGTCAGTGACGGCGTGATTGAAGGTGATCGTATTCGCTTAATACTCAAGCCGAATCAGTCCATTGAACAAGTCATAGCGAACCTTGGCACATCTGACATCACCTATCAGCCTACCTTAGGACGGTTTGAAGATGCGTTTATTGATCGATTAGGCGGAATAACCCAAAAAGAATCAATATTAACTAAAATTATGCCGCAAGTTGCTGGTTTGCCAAACGATATTGTCATAGAAGCGAAAAATCTTACCCGAACTTTTGGTGATTTTATTGCAACGGATCATGTCAATTTTTCAATAAAGCGTGGTGAAATATTCGGTTTATTAGGGCCCAATGGCGCAGGTAAATCGACAACATTTAAAATGATGTGCGGTTTATTACCGATTAGTGAGGGACAAGCACTAGTTTTGGGATTTGATCTCAAAACTAGTGCAACCAAAGTACGTGAACGCATTGGCTATATGGCACAACGTTTTTCTTTATATGACAGATTAACCGTGCGCCAAAATTTAAGCTTCTTTTCTGGCATTTACGGCTTAAAAGGCCGTGAACAAACACAGCGCATGAATGAGATGATAACCGCATTTAATTTTGAGCCGATTTTAGACAAAACACCGGAATCACTCCCCTTAGGATTCAAACAACGATTAGCTTTAGCCTGTGCGTTAATGCATAAACCCGATATAGTGTTTCTTGATGAACCGACATCTGGCGTCGATCCTATCACTCGTCGTGAGTTCTGGGTCCATATCAACAGTTTAGTCGAAAAAGGAGTTACGGTCATGGTCACCACTCACTTTATGGACGAAGCCGAATATTGTGATCGTATTGCTTTAATTAATGGTGGTAAATTGATTGCTTTGGGGTCGCCTAACCAACTTAAGCAATCGGTCGCAAGCAACGCCACCATGGAGCAAACTTTCATTAAATTAGTAAACGACGCTAACTCAGGGGCAACAACATGATATTTTCACTCTCTCGAACATTAACACTGTGTAAAAAAGAGATGAAGCAGATTATCCGTGACCCGAGCAGTTGGATCATGTCAATCATTATGCCATTGATATTACTCTTTTTATTTGGCTATGGCATTAGTTTAGATTCCAATAAAATCCGTGTTGGGGTATTAGTTGAGCAAAAAAGTCAACCTGCCCATGATTTTGTCCAAGTGTTAAATGGCTCCCCCTATATTGAACCCATATATTTGGATAATCGTTCAGCGTTATCGGCTAAATTAAATGCGGGTGAAATTCGAGGGATGCTTATCATTCCGGTTAATTTTGCTCAACAAGTGCAAAATCAGCAGGCAGCTATTCAGTTAATTACCGACGGAAGTGAACCGAATACCGCTAATTTTGTACAAGGTTATTTAACCAGCGTTTGGCAAATCTGGTTACAGCAGCGCAGTCAACAGCAATTAATAAGTCGTCAACCAATGATTGACATGACTTCACACGTTTGGTTTAACTCCGCAGCAATCAGCAAAAATTTTATATTACCCGGTGCGATAACCATCATTATGACGATAATTGGCTCGATATTGACGTCGCTAGTCGTTGCTCGGGAATGGGAACGTGGCACGATGGAAGCATTGCTCTCTACCCCGATGACCAAGTTGGAATTTTTATTATCTAAATTGATTCCCTATTACTTAATCGGTTTAATAGCCTTAATTATCTGTTTTATTGTCACTGTCGGCATTATGCAAGTGCCTTTTCGTGGCTCATTTACGCTATTGTTACTACTCAGCAGTCTATTTTTATTGGTGATTTTGCAACTTGGCTTATTGATATCCACCCTTACGCGGAATCAATTTAATGCCGCAATGATAGCGCTAAACGCGGCCTATTTACCTGCGGTAATGCTGTCAGGTTTTGTATTTGAAATCAATAGTATGCCCGCTATCATTCAACTGGTTACCTATATCATTCCTGCACGTTACTACGTCAATATTCTACAAACCCTATTTTTAGCGGGCGATATTTTTTCAGTGATGTTGATTAATGCAAGCTTTTTACTGATGTGTTTATTGCTGTTATTTGTGGTGATTTTCAAAAAAACTCGGATGCAATTAGATTAAGGTAAAGGAATAATACTATGCTAAACTTCTTCAATACTATCACCTTTTACCGAACTTTAACGCTAATTAAAAAAGAGTTAGCCCTACTTTGGCAAGACAAACAGACACGCATTATTTTAATCATGCCAGTATTGCTACAAATTTTTATCTTTCCCTTTGCTGCAACCTTGAATGTTAATAATGCGACCATTGCCGTTTATCGCCCCACGATTGATGAACCGACGACTGAGTTAATCGATCGACTAGCCCATGCCAGCAGTTTTTCAAACGTATTGATATTAGATTCACAGCAAGCCATTACTGACACGATTAATCATCAAAAAGCCTTGGTGGTTGTACAATTTCCTGCTGACTTCTCTCGCAAGTTACTGAATGGACAATCGCCACAAATCCAAATAATTTTAGACGGTCGTAAATCGAATAGCGCCCAAATTGCCGCTAACTATATTCAACAAATTATTATGCAGTATCAGCAACAAAATATGAATCAAGATAAGGGCGGATTAATCGTTCGTCACCGTTATAACAGTAATTTAGACTATAAGCATTTTATTTTACCTTCGCTGGTTGCACTCATTACCACCATTGGCGTTATGATCGTAACTTCGTTATCAGTAGCGCGAGAACGTGAACAAGGCACACTTGATCAACTACGTATTTCACCTTTAATGACATGGCAAATTTTTGTTGGTAAAGCAATACCGGCAATCATTGTGGCAACATTACAAGGAACAATAGTACTTATTGCCAGTATTTTTATATATCAAATCCCGTTTCAAGGATCGCTGATTTGGTACTATCTATGTATGATGAGTTACGGGCTCTCTTTAGTAGGATTCGGCTTATTTATCTCAGCGCTTTGCTCAACTCAACAACAAGCCTTTATCGGCATAATTACCTTTATGGTACCAGCAATTTTACTATCTGGCTTTATTGCGCCAATAGAAAACATGCCACTCTGTTTACAGTATTTCAGCGAAATTAATCCAGTGCGTCACTTTATCGAATTGACTAAACAGATTTATTTAAAAAATGTCGGTTTCTCAATCATCTGGCAAAGTCTATGGAAGCTCTATGCAATCACCATACTATTAGGCGGTATGGCTTATTATTTATTTAAAAAATATATATAAATTTAAAGGGAATTTCACCTAACCTTATATTTTTTTAGTTAAATTCTGTTAACTGTTTTGGGATTGATATCCAACCCTGACAATTCCTTTTTGATCAACATCCAATAAGAGAATTGAACGAGCACAATCGGCATGTATCGACCAAACACAAAGCGAATAAACACTTACAATACTTGGCAATGGACATGTGTCAATAAACACTTGTAAACCGTCACACTGCTATTTTCAATTTTTGGGGAGATGAGCGCATCAAGAGAAGATTATCTCATCCCCTCTTGATTTGAGCATGTTCAATATCAGCAAAATCACTTATTCAAAAAGTCTGTTCGACGTCCCTATGTTTATCGTCGTTAATCTAGTTTAGGATGTTGATCGACTAAATCTTGACGCTGTTCTTGCAGATTCTCGATTTGTTCATCAATATCTTCAACTTTTTGCTCAATTGAATCAAAGTGATCGGTTAAAATCTCTTTTGCTTCGCTACGATTTGAAGCGGCTGGTGCGGCGCCTCTGAGCGGTTGATTTGCGGTTTCTCGCATTTTTAAACCAGTGACTAACCCAACAATTGACACTACCATTAAATAGTATGCAGGCATATATAAGTTATTGGTTTCTTCGACAAGCCAAGCTGCCACTGTTGGGGTCGCTCCAGCTATTAATACCGAGATATTAAAAGCGATAGCTAACGCACTAAACCGAATATTGGTAGGAAAAATCGCAGGTAAAATAGATGCCATTACCCCTGTAAAGCAATTAAGTAGTACAGCAAGTATCAGTAATCCCAAAAAGATTAAACCAATATTATCACTATTAATCAACCTAAAGGCAGGATAAGCAAGAATGAGTAACCCCACACTACCGCCAATAATAAAGGGTTTGCGTCCAATTTTATCGCTAATTAAGCCAATCATGGGTTGAACAAATAACATACCAATCATTATCGCAATAATCAGTAATACACCATGATCAGAATGATAATTTAAATCATGCGATAGATAACTTGGCATATAAGTCAGCAACATGTAATAGGTAACATTGGTTACGATCACTAAGCCAACGCACACCATAAAACTTTTCCAATATTGGGTTAAAATCTGTTTTAAGGTAATTTTTGATGGTTTTTCAGACCGTTGTTCATTAGACTCAGATTGTTGCTGAAAAGTGGGAGTTTCCTCGAGCGCATGACGCAAATACAAACCAATTACCCCTAAAGGTAACGCAAAAAAGAACGGGATACGCCACCCCCAATCTCGAAATTTAGCATCGCCTAATAAAGTAGATAAAATGACAACTAACCCAGCACCAATTAAAAAGCCTGCAATTGACCCAAAATCCAGCCAACTCCCCATAAATCCTCGTTTACGATCAGGCGAATATTCAGCCACAAAGGTTGCCGCTCCAGAATATTCACCACCTATTGAAAATCCTTGTGCTAATTTTGCCAGTAACAATAAGATTGGTGCGGTAATCCCAATGGTTGCATAAGAAGGAATTAAGCCAATACAAAAGGTACTTAACGACATAATCACAATTGTCATAGACAGCACCTTTTGCCGTCCTAATTTGTCACCTAATAAACCAAACACCACACCGCCTAATGGACGCACTAAAAAAGGGACTGAAAATGTGGCTAACGCAGCGACAACTTGCACACTGGGCGATGCATTTGAAAAGAACACCTGCCCTAATATGTAGGCTAAAAAACCATATACACCAAAATCAAACCACTCCATCGCATTACCGAGTGCAGCAGCCGTAATGGCTTTTTTAAGCTTACTATCATCAATAATGGTAATATCATTAATATTCAAAGGTTTTGTAATTGACTTTTTTGCCTTCTTCATAAAAAACCGCCTATTTTCATGCAAATTATGGAATAAGTTGAATACAATTTTGATAAAGACTTGCTATAGTGCTTTTATGACAACAAATGGTTTATTGATTACTTAAATTTAGAAGACTTATAAGGAACAGAAAAAAGAATTAAAACGATTTATCGTTATTACTATCAATTAGTTAATCTTGATAATATCGTTTAATTTGACAAAAAATAGGCTTTAATTATAGCAATATAAGATCAGGTTGTAAAATTGCAACCAGTCTGATAGTTGAAGCCTTTACGTTAATTTACTCGACACGATTTTAGTTAAATAGTGTTGAAAATAGCTATTTACCCTATTTTAAATCGTTGATGCTGTTACCAATTTAACTTTACCTAGTATCCCATGAAATAATCCTTTAAAATAACTTTACTAAAACTGATGAGGTAATTCCTATGCGCTGGAGAGACCAAAGAGAGAGTGATAATATTGAAGATCGCCGCTCACAATCAGGAAGTGAACTAGGAACGCGAATTCCGATTGGTGGTAAAGGTAGAGTTGTTCTATTCATTGTTGTGTTAATCGCCGGCTATTATGGCGTTGATTTAACGGGATTACTCAATTCTGATGTTATTGATCTTAATAGCACTCCACAAAACAGCGCTGAGTATGCGGTTGATGATCCGCAAGCTGCAAAATTTACGTCGGTCATATTAGCCAGCACCGAAGATTATTGGAGCCAGGATTTTAAACGTCTTGGCAAAACCTACATCCCACCCAAATTAGTGCTTTATACCGGTTCAACACAAACATCTTGCGGTACCGGTCAAACCTTTATGGGGCCGTTTTATTGCAGTGTTGATAAAACGGTTTATCTGGACACTTCTTTCTATCAAGAGATGAAACAACGACTAGGCGGTGGCGGTGATTTTGCACAAGGTTATGTGATCGCACATGAAATTGGTCACCATGTGCAAAATCTACTCGGCACATTTAACCAACTAAAACAATTTAAACAATATTCCGATGTTAGTGATAATCAATTATCAGTAAAATTGGAATTGCAAGCCGATTGCTATGCTGGATTATGGGGAAATGCAGTTCAAAAACAGAACTTACTTGAAGTTGGTGATATCGAGCAAGCATTGAACACAACCGAAGCCATTGGTGATGATCGCCTACAACGACAACGTGATGGCTATGTGGTACCTGATAGTTTTACTCATGGCACGTCGAAACAACGTTACGCTTGGTTTAAAAAAGGGTTTGATAGTGGTTCAATTGAACAATGTGACACGTTTACTGAGTAACGAACAATATAAGGAAACAAAATGGATGTCAAATTAGTGAATCGTATTTTATTAGTGAATGATGATGGCATCGATGCCCAAGGTATCAAAATATTAAAAAATGTGGCGGAAAAACTGGCTCATGAAGTTTGGGTAGTGGCGCCAATTATAGATCAAAGTGGTGTTTCTTGTTCCGTCAGCTTAAAAGCCCCATTCAGAGTCTCTAAACGTTCTCATAGCGAATACGCCGTTTATGGTACGCCAGCAGATTGCATGTTATTTGCATTGAAACATCTAATGACAGACCAATTACCTGATTTAGTCTTATCAGGTATTAATAATGGGTCTAATGTTGGCTTTGAAACGATTTTATCGGGTACCGTGGGGGCGGCTATGATGGCGATGACCCTTGGCGTACCGGCAATGGCATTAAGCCAAGTGAGCAGTGAAGACAATCAACCGACAAATTGGCATTGTGCCATCCACCATGCTGAAAACATCATTCGAAAATTGCATGCGTTATCAATGCCTAAAAACATCTGTTTTAATGTCAATTTTCCAGATTGTAATGCTGATCAAGTAAAAGGTTATAAACTTACCAAACAAGGGGAACCGGATGTAAGCGAACTGATACTCACCCCGACTAAAGACCCAGAAGGACATGACTATTTTTGGTTTAGAGCTAAACGAAATCAAACCGCTTGCAATGAAGACAAAGAACTGGATATAGCAAACAGTGGCTACATTTCCATCACGCCCATGAGTTATGAAAGAACACATTATCCTAGCCTTAAAACATTGCAAAATGTTTTGAATTTTAGCTAACAAATGATGGGTACGTCTTTCCTTATTTTGAAAGACGTACAAAAGGGTTTAATGGTTTGATTTAGCCTCGTTAACTAAAGCACAAAACAGAAAAGAAACCGCCACCATAATTAAAGCGATCCAATATATTGCTTCATGTCCAAACGCTTTCGAGACAAAACCTTGAATCATACCGGCGATAATCACGCTACACGTTATACCATTATTAAAAAGTGTCGAAGCGACACCCATTCGGGTTGGAAGAAGATCTTGGAAATAGATAATTCCAATATTTGCCACAATACCGATGAAAAGGGCATTAAAAATTTGCAATGAAAATAGTGCTACTTCATTTTTGAACAGGATGATGCCAATATAAAACAGGACACCACAGCCAATTGCAATAAAAAATAAATTACGTTTTCCTAAATAAGGCACTAAAAAACCGGCAATAAGCATAACCGGAATTTCGATTCCTGCAGCAAGCCCCATTAACTGACCCGGCAAGGAATCCGACAGATGTAAACTCGATTTTACATATAATGGCATATCGATGATGTACATCATATTTGCCGTCCACATAAAGACGGTTGATAAAAATAAAAAAACCACATTTTTATTTTGAAATAGTGGTTGATTTATCTCCTGCTGATTCATGGCTTGAGTTTGCTGTGTAGCCGGATTTTTTTCGACTGAAGGCAAAAAAATGGCGACAAAGATCATCGCAACCAAAAACATCCCCATTGCGCTTAAATACATGGTAGTAAAACCATATTCGATCGCTAACGCAAATGACAAAGGTGGGCCAATAACCCAAGCCAATGAAAGTTGAGCTCGAATAAGTGAGTTAAATGCCACAACATTACGACCCGTTTTAACCGCATATTCACGTGCTAGCGCAAAAATTTGTGGCATAGCAGCTGAGGATAACGCTGCAAATAACACGCCCAACGTAATCAAAAAGACATAGTGGCGAGAAAAGGCAAAAACCAGACTATTGAAAACGCCCATTAAACAACAGAATATGACAATGAGTCGTCTGTCCCCTTTTTTATCCGAATATTTCGCCAATAAGAAACTCCCCACAATACTGGCAATCGCGTTAACTGAATAAAAAAGACCGACAAGAATGGGATCAACATTGACTTCATCAGTTAAAAAACGACTTAATGTCGGAGATTGTAAAGCGCCTGCGATCCCGATAATGAAAGTAGTAACAAGAAAAGCAGTAAAAATTACCCCTTTTAATTGTCGAAAAGATGAAGTACTCGGCATAGTGATTTCCTGTATATAGAATGAAATAATTATATACTGAAAATAAGCATAACAAAAAACATGTTAAGCATTGGGGTTTAATCCCTGCATAACTTATTTTCAATTCTTCTTAATTAAGACAAACCAAACCTTGACAAATATCATTAAAAAAAGATTTATTTTTATTGAGACAAGCGTACAATAAAAATCATCAACTAGCCGAGGTAACGTTATGTTATATAATAACAAATCCACTCATCAGCACGCTGATCATCACTGCCATGATAGCTGCCAAAACATCACACATAATCATGCACATAATTCGATACATGCCCATAAAACCGACAATAAGCAACAATCCAATCGAGGTCGTAATAATCATGATCATATTGAAACGCAAACTAATGATCTTGATCCTCCACCCGATGAACCTGACCAGCAAAGACCAACCGTCAAATTAACATGGAAAATTCAAGGCATGGATTGTGCGCATTGCGCTCAAAAAATTGAAAATGGAATCAAAACGTTACCCAATATCAATCAAATAAAAATGACGTTTTCAACTGAAAAACTCATAGTATTTGTGCCCAACAAAAATAAAGAAATTATCCAACTCATTGAAGATAAAGTGGTTGAATTAGGTTATACCCCTATTTTTGAATCTTCGCCACATCATCATGAGCATTCACACAGTTGGGATAAAAAAGCGCTACTGCCTTTAGTGACGCTAGGTATCTTAATTGTAATCAGTTATATCATCCTGTTAATCAATCATGATATTGGTAAGTATGCCTTCATTGTTACGGCTATTATTGGCATCATTCCAATAGCCAAAGAAGCCATCACCTTAACCCGTAGTGGCACTCCCTTTGCTATTGAAACGCTAATGAGTATTTCGGCAATTGGTGCACTATTTATCGGTGCCGCAGAAGAAGCCACCATGGTGATTTTTTTGTTTATGATTGGCGAAATGCTTGAAGGAATTGCCAGTAATAAAGCCAGAAAAGGCATTTCCTCACTGGTTGAATTAATGCCAGAAGAAACTGTGATTGTTGTTGATGGAAATCGAAAAACGGTGGCAAGTCATAGTCTAAAATCTGACGATATTATCGAAATATCATCAGGCGGTCGATTACCGGCAGATGTGATCTTAATCAGTGAACAAGCCAGTATTGATGAAAGCGCATTAACAGGGGAATCGATTCCAGTCAATTATTTATATGGTGATAAAATTTTAGCTGGCTCACTAGTGGTAGATAACACCATTCAATTAAAAGTTGTCTCAGAAACAGGACAGAACGCAGTTGACCGTATTTTACAACTTATTGAAGAAGCTGAAGAACGCAAAGCACCGATAGAGCGATTTATTGATCGATTTAGTCGCTATTATACCCCTGCTATTGCCCTATTATCGCTATTAGTAATGGTTATTCCGCCTCTACTCATTCAGACTGATTGGTACACATGGATTTATCGTGGATTAACGTTACTATTAATAGGTTGTCCATGTGCGTTAGTTATTTCAACACCGGCTGTTATTACTTCTGCGTTATCGAGTGCGGCTAAATATGGTGTTTTAATCAAAGGCGGGGCAGCCCTAGAACATATAGGTTCAATCAAAATGATGGCTTTTGATAAAACCGGAACCTTGACCGAAGGCAAACCTAAAGTTACCGATGTTATCAATCGTGATATCACAACCGAACACTTGTTAACTGTTGTTGCTGCGGTGGAAAGTGGATCACATCATCCGTTAGCCAAAGCTATCCTTGATTATGCTAAACAAAATAAGATTGTTTTTACTGAAGCCAATAATCGTAAAGCGATTGCTGGGGTCGGTATTCAAGGAGATATCAATCAAGAGACTTTTTACGTTGTAGCCCCAAATAGACTCGATACCCTTTCAACCCAATTAACACAGGAAGATACACAGCTTATACAACAGCTTGAAACTGAAGGAAAAACGGTTGTCGTTGTGGTTTCTCATCAAAAATTACTGGGTATCATTGCTTTGCAAGATGTACTTCGCCAAGATGCGGTCAGTGCACTCAATCAACTTCATCAATTAGGCTTAAAAACCTTGATGTTAACAGGCGATAATGAACGAGCAGCAAAAGCAATCGCCCAACAACTAAATATTGATTACCGAGCTGAACTTTTACCAGCCGATAAATTAAATGAAATTGAAAAAATAAGCACCACAACCGCTATTGCCATGGTTGGCGATGGTATTAATGACTCCCCTGCAATGAAAGCCGCCACGGTAGGTATCGCAATGGGTAGCGGAACAGATGTCGCACTCGAAACAGCCGATGCGGCTTTAACCAAAAATAGTTTATTGAGTTTACCAAAATTGATACGTTTAACGCGCTTTGCTAACCGAAATATCAAACAGAATATTACGATTGCTTTAGGCATTAAGTTGATATTTTTAATTACCAGCCTATTTGGTATTACAGGGCTTTGGCTTGCTGTATTAGCAGATTCAGGAACAACAGCGATTGTCACAGCCAATGCATTAAGATTGCTTAAACTTAAAAAATAAGGATTCTAAATATCAAGTTGCAGAAACACCGTTGTTAAAAATGAGTTTTTAGACTTTTTAAAAACGGTATGGCTCTATCAACGCTCACCAAGCAGGGATTTTACAAAATGCCTGCTTGGCGCTATTAAGAATAAAGGAAACCTTACCTATTATCCATTTTTGTTCGCATGCGAACAGTTTATCCCTGTGTATACAGGGAACACGGACTGCGTTTTTCACTTCGGTCAGACTGCGACGGTTTATCCCTGTGTATACAGGGAACACTCACGAATATTCGGCGTTATCATCTTTTTGACCGGTTTATCCCTGTGTATACAGGGAACACTCACGAATATTCGGCGTTATCATCTTTTTGACCGGTTTATCCCTGTGTATACAGGGAACACGCTAGTGAGACCACGCCGTCGATTCGTCCGGAGCGGTTTATCCCTGTGTATACAGGGAACACCATTGAATTGCATACGATGTTGCCTTTAATGACGGTTTATCCCTGTGTATACAGGGAACACCCAAAATCCGCGATATTCTCTGGTGTTGGGATCGGTTTATCCCTGTGTATACAGGGAACACTATCGATTTTCATATTTTTTCATATGCATCCCCGGTTTATCCCTGTGTATACAGGGAACACCATTGCCTCGTCATTTAACAGTAAAGACCTAGCGGTTTATCCCTGTGTATACAGGGAACACTGTTTAACTCTTCACCCCACTCTATACGCCCGCGGTTTATCCCTGTGTATACAGGGAACACCAAATTATGAATTTGGTTATGATCTGGTTGATACGGTTTATCCCTGTGTATACAGGGAACACACGCTGCGCATTGAGGCGGTCTAGTTCAATAGCGGTTTATCCCTGTGTATACAGGGAACACTCTAACAATGTTGATTCGTTTTGCCACATTTTCGGTTTATCCCTGTGTATACAGGGAACACCTACCAACAAGCCGTTAATGATGATTAAACCGCGGTTTATCCCTGTGTATACAGGGAACACTTCGAATAAATTTTAAATATATCGCCGTCCCGCGGTTTATCCCTGTGTATACAGGGAACACACTGATGAGTCGATTACGCGCTATCGCCCTACCGGTTTATCCCTGTGTATACAGGGAACACTCTTTCCAACAACCATTTTTATCATCCCATGCCGGTTTATCCCTGTGTATACAGGGAACACCAATTCAAGTCGTGTTTCATAGTTGATCCCCACGGTTTATCCCTGTGTATACAGGGAACACAGCGATGTGTATACCGTCACGCTAACGGGTTTCGGTTTATCCCTGTGTATACAGGGAACACGTAAACGAAAAACGCTAACTATAGGCAAATATCGGTTTATCCCTGTGTATACAGGGAACACAGCGATGTGTATACCGTCACGCTAACGGGTTTCGGTTTATCCCTGTGTATACAGGGAACACCGAGCACCACGTTTAATTATCGCCTGATAAAGCGGTTTATCCCTGTGTATACAGGGAACACCTATCTATGCAATAATGCCAGCCGTCAAGGTGCGGTTTATCCCTGTGTATACAGGGAACACTTGTAAATTCATGCTCTGCTGGATAAGTTGGGCGGTTTATCCCTGTGTATACAGGGAACACGTCATGAGTTTGTTGCCCAAGAAATGCCCGTCGCGGTTTATCCCTGTGTATACAGGGAACACCCTAATTATAACCTATTGTTTATTAATTAAAATAGCAAAGTGTAAAATTCTACCAACTTTTTTGTTGTTTTTTTAGGCGATCTGCTTTGTTAGCCTTCTTAAATAGAATTTATTATTTATCATATATTTAGTTACTTTTCAAATGCTATTTTAGGCATTTCATCTTTTTACAACTTTCTTGCGCACCAACCTATTTTTGCCTACAACATGACTTTTCTTGTTTCGTTAATTGGTCATGACTAATTGCCATGTATCAACTTCCTTTTGTGCCCTCGCCTTATTTTTACTTAACAAATAAGCTATCCCATTAACTCACTTAGCAGATTTCAGCGATAAATAATCAGTTAGTGTTTAAAAGTATGTTCAATAAATTTATGGATAAAGGTTTTGTTGTTTAGCAACTAAATACACGGGCGCTTTATTTTCAATCGTTTAAAATTCAACAATTGATGATTAAACCGAACATAAAGAAACTATACCTAGACTCAAAGAGCCAGAAATAAACTCATTATTCTAACTTTGATCGGCTATTGCTTGTGCAACAATATTTGAATAATGATTTATAATTATAATTTGTTTGTTAAGATTAAAAAAATAACAGGTGATAATTTCCAATAAATTGCGTATTTGTTTCTAAAAAAGAAAAAAAAGCTTGTCGCCTGTTAAAAAATAATCTATCCTAAAAAAATGGTTTTATATAAAAATACAAAATAAAACCATAAAATGCAAAATGTTAGCTTCAAATCGTCGGTTTAAGCTTATGCATTACGGATTTGGTATATAAGGGATAGAGAACAACAAGCTGTATGAAATGTTATAAATTGATTACTCAAAAAGAGTGGCTGGCACTACAAAAGAAAGCCCCCGAAAGTCTGTTAGCTCAGTATGGGTTTTATGAGTTTCCCAAAACACAGTTACAAGCATCCGGTTATAACACCGTTCGTTACGATTACAGCGCAGCACAAGATGAAGCTATTGCTCATTGCGTTCAACATCCTGAACAATGTCAACAGCTTTACCCTACACTGGAAAACTTGGGGTTATACTATGGCAATAATCACTATGGTCATGATAATGCCAAAGTCACGCAAGCCTTAACAGAAGCCCTGACAACCGGTCGGGCGTTGTTAATTGAAAAACCGCTCACACTTGATTGTGGATTATTACCGCCTCAAACTAATTTTTTAAGACTACCGAGCAACAAAGCGCCACGTAAATTAACCCCCGCAGAAATACGGGAACGGGAGTTGTTTTTCTTTGATGAGGATAACTGGATAGAATTCAGTGTCGAAAACTTACCGAATCAATCTTTTACGTTATTTAATAGCAGTAATCAACGAATGATTTATCAGGGACAACTTGATAGTCGTGGACATGCTTACGTCAATCTTGAGCCGGATATAAAATTAGTGGATGTCATCTTTGACCGCCAAACACAGCACCGAGCCTGGTATCAAGATGTCCCCTTACAGATATTGGGTGGTTTACGAGATGCAGGGCAAAGTACACTCGATTTATTATGGGATAGCACCTTAATTAATCCGGTATCTCCGCTATTTTTTGCTCGAGTGCATGCAGAAATTATCAGTGATAAACCGATTGGTCAGGCACCCAATCCTATACAAATGCCTGAAGTATCACCACCACAGACTATCTCAGGCGGGATAACACATGGTGTCAGTCAATTTATTGTCGGGTTTATACCGGCGGTAAGGGCAACCAAATTTATAAAGCCCTTGAAAAATGTAGGCTCGTGGCTAAAAGGGATGATAGCAGGCAGTGTCACAGATTTTACGGTATTTAGTCCTCATGAAGAACGCCTGTCAAACTTAGTACAAGAATTTCCCGAACTGGCTAACCCAATAACCGAATATTTACAAGCCAAACCAGACGATAGTTTTGCAGAAGGACGATTAAAAAACAGTTTAGAAGGATTGTTAGTAGGCGGCTTAGCCGAACCCTTAACCCGTTCACTACGCTTATTAAAATACGCCCGCATCAAAATAACTGGCACTGAAGTCAGAACGAAGGTACACCATAAAATTGAAGCGGTAGAGGTTGAATTAGATGAGGTTAATTGGAATAATGTTTTAAATGAAATAAAAGATCTAAAAGAATTGAGCCGATACTCTGGTGACTTGATAAAAGTAAACAAGCCAGATGCAGCAGCTGATGCTTTAGCGATAAGATTAAATGGAGTGTCAAGGGTAAGATTTGCTAATGATACAAGAGAGTTTGATGTGATTAGTGATTTATATATAGCTCAAACAAAACCACCCCTAAAGCAATTAAATCAAAGTGTAAGATCTCAAATGAAAGCAACATTTGAAGCAGCTAAAGAAACTAACCGTTCTGTATACTATCATTTTGAGGGTGAACCAGCAAAATCAGTAATAAATAAATTATATGAATATAGTAATCGTTATGATGTAAAAGTCATTATAGATACTAAACCTCTTAACTAAAAAATAAGGTAATAAAATGATCGAATATTATGGGTGGATATCATTAAGAAATTCTACATACGAAAACAATGAAAATGAGATGAATTCAATTCTAAATAAACTTACTTTATTCATATCAGAACATGAATTTGAAAATAGTACAGGATTTATTAAAATTCATAAAGTTAATGGTTGTTGTCAGCTTTTGTTTAGTGGGAATACTAATCATTATTCTCAGGATGTAGCAGAAATTTTTGAGTTATATCAATATGTAGCAAAAATTTCTCAAGGCTCATATGGTTTATTGTATGTTAAAAACGATGAATCTTCGGATAAATTTAATGAATTTGAAGTATATGTCTTAGCTAGAGGGAAAATAAAAAAAGAAAACGATCAGTTTTTGTCTCCATGTATTCCTAAAATAGAAGATGATTAAGGTTAAATTAATCAAATTGTGAAGATATTATTTTCTAACTCCACAGGTTACTGAAGGTCCCAATGCTGGTAGCAATATAACATTAAGAAATTTCTCTGATTCAGTGGAGCAAACTAATGCTAAGTGGACTATAGATATCAAAAATCCAAATATTAACAAAGGAAATCGTGTGGAGATGAAATTCCAATGAATTTTGAAAAAATTTATCATTCAATATTAGAAAGTTCTTTTGGTTATTCAATGGGCACAATGTGGCAACATATAGCAAATTACATGAATGATATGGGTGAACCTTATGAAATCAGAAAGAATATCTTTTTTAAAATATTAAATAAATTAATGAATGATGGGTACATCAGATTAGCTAGTCATGGTGTTTTTCTGACTTGTAGCAGTGAAGAACAAATCCAGTCGATTAAAGATATTTGGCCGCCTTACCCCTCAGATGATGAAGACGATGATCTAGATGATATTGGTATGTGGTTCTATGTGAAATTGGACTGTGGTATTGTTTGGATTACACCAGAAGGTCAAGAGATCTGGACGTAAATTTATAAAACTTCTCGGATACTGTGAGAAGTTTTTTTAAAACATTCTAGTACAGCTTTCCAACCTTAATAATCAGTAATTTCGGCTTTGCATAAATATTAGAGGATTAAATAAATATCTCATTCCAACTTAATTTAAATTAAATAAAAGTTAGTCGTTTTTTTATCCGGATACTTAACCCGTTCACTACGCTTATTAAAATACGCCCGCATCAAAATAACTGGCACTGAAGTCAGAGCGAAAGTACATCATAAAATTGAAGCGGTAGAGGTTGAATTAGATGAGGTTAATTGGAATAATGTTGCTGAAAAGGTGGAGACGAGTTCTATTCTTAATGATACGGCAGGTTCTATACGTGATGTAAATCCTGGTTACCCTACTGAAGGTAGAACTCATAATTGTGTTAATTGTGCTATAGCAACTGATGCAACATTGGGTGTTAATCCCGCATCCGCTTTACCAATTAATTCAAAAAATGGAGTCTCAATATCCGTATTAGAAAAACAATATGGGACAAAATTTCAAAATGTCAGTGGTCCTAATAATATTATTGAGCAAATGTCAAATGCTGGAACTGGTGCAAGGGGTATTGTATTCGGTTCCTATGGACCAGGGCAACCAGGGCATGTTTTTAATGTTGTAAATCAAAATGGGAAAATACGTTTCTTAGATGGTCAAACAGGTAAAGCTGCGGATATGAGCAAATTCAAATCTTTCAAATTTTTAAGGACTAATTGATGATTACTTTTATTGAAGCGTTAAATAAAGCTAAAAATTATTTAGCTGAATACGATATTCCTGTAGAAATCACTGTAATTGACAGATTTTCTGAAGGATGGCTTTTTTGTTTCCAATCCAGAGAGTTTTTAGAAACTGGTGATTTTTCAACACAATTAATCGGTAATTGTCCATTTATAATAGATAAAGATAGTGGAAAAATATATGAGTTGGGAACAACATACCCTATAGATGTATATATCCAACAATATGAAAATAAGAAGATAAATGGGAATTTTTAATTGTTCTATACCAATTGTTAAATGGAAATTGAATTGATGCAGAAGGATTACCACTACCAGTTCCGCCTAGTGTTGGTGCTTCAGGTAGAGTTCCTAAGGGATTGCAAACTGGAGGAAATAAGTTAGAGAAAAACACTGCTAATAAATTAAATGAATATTTCGTAACAAATTTAACTTCTCGAGAATGGGGGCGAGCTCTTGAAGCACTGAAGGCTGATGCAGGAAAATTACCTAATAATTTTCATGGCAGAATTTTAGATAATGGTGATTATGTTGGGAAGAATGGTGAGATTATAGGCAATATTGGAGATTATTTACCATGAATTTTATAAAGAATAGAATTACACCTATATGTTCAGACTATGAAACATGTAGTGAATGTTTTGTTAGATTAATGATATACACTGGTGCAATAAATCCTAATGAAATTACTAAATTATTAGAAGTTGAACCGACTTATATAACATTAGCTGGAGATAAAATTACCAATAGTTTGGGACGGACTAGAGAAGTTAAAAATTCAGGTTGGTTTTTATCTTCGGAAGGAATTGTAAATTCAAAAGATCTTAGAGAACATATTGATTGGATTGTAAGTAAAATCTCTCCTTTTGCTACCAATTTGAAAAAAATACAAGAAATTAAAGATATTAAATTAACTCTAAAATGTGTTTGGTTTTCTAAATTTGGACATAGTGGTCCAGTATTATGGCCAGAACAAATGAAAGCACTATCAGATTTAGATTTAGAATGTTCTTTTGATATTTATTTTGCCGAAGATTAATAATTATATTATTGATAAATAAAACAAGAATGAAATCATAATCGCATTTATAAAATAAATTTATTAAAACGTTTTACTATCAGAGACCACCTTACAGGCTTTAACTCATGCCGTGAGTCAATTTCTTGTCGGATTTATTCCTATGTTTAAAACCAGCAAGTTTATCCGACCTTTGCAAAAAAATTGGCTCGAGGGCAAGAGGGATGATAGCAGGCAGTGTCACAGATTTTACGGTATTTAGTCCTCATGAAGAACGCCTGTCAAACTTAGTACAAGAATTTCCCGAACTGGCTAACCCAATAACCGAATATTTACAAGCCAAACCAGACGATAGTTTTGCAGAAGGACGATTAAAAAACAGTTTAGAAGGATTGTTAGTAGGCGGCTTAGCCGAACCTTTAACCCGTTCACTACGCTTATTAAAATACGCCCGCATCAAAATAACCGGCACTGAAGTCAGAACCAAGGTACATTATAAAATTGAAGCGGTAGAGGTTGAATTAAAAAAATTAGATTTAAATAATACTGGAAATAATCAGATTATTAATGGATATGAACATCTTGAAATTTCTGATAGACATTTGTTAGATAGACTAAGTATCCCTAAAGCAACAGGTAACTCTCTTTTTACAGGGACAAGAGCTGAAGCATTAGCTGATATGCCTAATTGTGCTAATGTAAAGGCGCTGACTAATCATAAATATCAATACAGATTGCGAGTAGGAAATTATCGAGTTGTTTTAATTTTGATGGTGTTATCCTTATTGTTTCTGTTGAAGAGGAGAAAAAGCTCGATGAACGCACGTACTAATATACAATTTATTAATAATGAACACGGGCAACCTCAATTTGTGGTTATGCCGTATACTCAATATTTAGAGTTATCAAAATCCAAGCAGATTGACACTGAAGCAGGCGTACCAAGTGAGGTGGTAAACATGGTTTTTGATAATAACTATTCACCAGCTCAAGCATGGCGTAAGTATTTGAATTTATCCCAAGTTGATGTTGCGAATAGGATTGGCATCAGCCAATCGGCGTATTCTCAATATTAAAAAATCCAAAAGTTAAGGAAATCAACGCGAATTAAAATTGATGAGGCGCTACAAATTAAGCCTGAGCTACTAGATTTTTAAATAAAACCCTCTTAAAGGGTTTTATTTACTTTCTCCTTTTGAATAACTTTTTATACCATTTTCCTATGGTTGATTAGTCCATTTAAAACGCTGTTCTATAAATACCATATCCACCATTTAAAGAATGAGCAATCCTATATGTTAAAACTTGGTTTTTCTCAACATCCCCTTCAACCTCAACCAGACCACCACCACAAATGTTATTAGCTATCATGCTAAAAACTCTCTTCCCAATCCGAGGATAAATTGTGATTTTTTCAGATGGGTTTAAATCAGCAATTTTAACACCATCAACATAAAGAGAATCGGAACATGCGCTACTTACAAAGCCTTTATCTCTTTTTATAATAACTGTTCCTGAATCTTCTTTTTTTTCAAAAATGTTTTGGTTGTATATTCGCTTTTGAGGAACGTTTACCGCTTCATCATTAGATACCGGTGACGATGAACACCCTACCAACATAAAACCAATTATCCCAAACAATACAATTTTTTTCATACTATCTCCTTGATTTTTGATAATGGTATGAAATTCATGCTATTAAATCAACGTTTATTTAGTAACCCTTCCGGTCACTGCTCATATTGAATTTGAAAGAGGATTGCTACTGGTTTATCCCTATGTGTATAGGGAACACAGGGTATTCAGCTGCATATTTAGTTGGTATTTCGGTTTATCCCTATGTGCATAGGGAACACGCACATCTAAGAATTTCGGCGTTTAATTCTATTCGGTTTATCCTTACGTGTATATAGGGAACATCGCCTGAGCCTCGCTTAGATTTTCTTTTAGCCAAGGTTTATCCCTGTGTATACAGGGAACACATCAGCCGTTTTATTAAGTGCTTCTTGTAACGCGGTTTATCCCTGTGTATACAGGGAACACTTCATCTAGTGTTATCACGCGATAGGAGTTTCCGGTTTATCCCTGTGTATACAGGGAACACTCTGCTATAGAAACATTCGGACCCAATCCAAACGGTTTATCCCTGTGTATACAGGGAACACTCCATTCCCACGCCTATGCAAATTACTATTTTCGGTTTATCCCTGTGTATACAGGGAACACTTATGCGTCAGATGCTAGTTATAGAGTACCAACGGTTTATCCCTGTGTATACAGGGAACACAATTTAAATACCCGATCGATTTCCAGATTGTCCAGTTTATCCCTGTGTATACAGGGAACACATCAGTGGCTATTTCAAAGCAGTTTTTAGGGTCGGTTTATCCCTGTGTATACAGGGAACACTTTACTTTTTGCAATTTTCTCTTTTATTTCTTCGGTTTATCCCTGTGTATACAGGGAACACATCACGCACACTAATCATTGCGTCGACAAAATCGGTTTATCCCTGTGTATACAGGGAACACCGGCTCAATCTGTTTTAATTTTTTCGCCAATTCGGTTTATCCCTGTGTATACAGGGAACACAACGTTATAATATAGCCGGTTGCACGAACACCCGGTTTATCCCTGTGTATACAGGGAACACCCTATATTTCAGAATACAACCGAAACAATAGGCGGTTTATCCCTGTGTATACAGGGAACACCCGTCGTCATCTACCAGCGTTGGCAATTCCCGCGGTTTATCCCTGTGTATACAGGGAACACCCAGTCGTATTTATGCAGACAAAACCGCAACACGGTTTATCCCTGTGTATACAGGGAACACCCCATACGAATAACTATCGTATTCTGAGCATTCGGTTTATCCCTGTGTATACAGGGAACACAGAAACTTGAAAACAAAGAGCTTTCGGACACGCGGTTTATCCCTGTGTATACAGGGAACACAAAGGCAAGGTCAATCTACCTAATAATAAACCCCGGTTTATCCCTGTGTATACAGGGAACACTGTAAACAAATTTTTTAGCATGAAACTCATCACGGTTTATCCCTGTGTATACAGGGAACACACGGAGAAACAAAATGAAATATGTATTATTAGCGGTTTATCCCTGTGTATACAGGGAACACGAACAATCAGTTATTGAGTATATCGAATTGAGCGGTTTATCCCTGTGTATACAGGGAACACTGTGCGATGCGGTGTTTAAATCCATTAAATAGCGGTTTATCCCTGTGTATACAGGGAACACCCTAATTATAACCTATTGTTTATTAATTAAAATAGCAAAGTTTAAAATTCTACCAACTTTTTTGTTGTTTTTTTATTCAGTTGGTTTTTAGACATTTTAAACACATTAGTCTATATTAATCAGTTAGTTAATTAAATTTAACAAGGAGTTGGATGCGCCTATTCTTCTTGTAATTTATTCGTGCACCGACCCATTTCTAGTTACAAGGTCATTTCTCGCTTTTGGGAATGGATTTTAATGAATTGCAGTGAAATATTTTCCTTTTTGGACTTTGTCACATTCTACTTGTTAACTAACAGGGTACAGCCATTAACTCACTTTGCGAATTCTTACCAAAAAGTAAAAAGTGGATAAACATGATATTTATTCAATTTTATAAGAATTTATTGTCCCTGTGTATACAGGGAACAATTTGTTACTCATCACTTCGTAATGAGATTTCACCACCAACATAGGCTTGAATTTTGCCATTTTGTTCAAGCAGTAAAGCACCTTGATCATTAATACCTTTTGCAACACCTCGAATTACATCATCACCGATAAGTAATTTAACAGGACGATGAATAAAATTATCGAGATGATTCCAATCATCAATAAAAAATGCTAATCCATTTTTTTCAAATTTTTTTAGATTTTCCCGTAATGTTTTTGCAATTTTGGCAACCAATAAATTACGATTGATGTTCCCTAAATTAGCCCATTTTTGATTGACAATATTCGTGTCGGGATTGGTCATATTTAAATTAACCCCGATACCAATCACAACATGGGCACAATCCCCTGTTTTACCGGCTAATTCGACCAAAATACCTGCTAACTTTTGGTCATTAAGATAAAGATCATTAGGCCATTTTACTTTGATATCTTGACCCGATAATTCTCGTAAAGCCTGCGTAACAACAATGCCCACAACTAGACTTAGTCCCATTGCTGCTGCTATACCTTGATCTAATCGCCAATACATTGAAAAATAGAGATTGGTACCAAAAGGTGAAAACCATTGGCGCCCTCGTCTTCCTCGTGCTTTTGACTGAAATTCGGCTATACAGCAATCTCCCGATTTTAAATCGGGTATTTTATCCAGC
Source organism: Gilliamella sp. wkB308 (assembly GCF_001690185.1). Classification (GTDB taxonomy): domain Bacteria; phylum Pseudomonadota; class Gammaproteobacteria; order Enterobacterales; family Orbaceae; genus Gilliamella; species Gilliamella apicola_I. Next base: position 72,925 of record NZ_LZGN01000007.1, on the reverse strand, counting down.
ATGTATTGGTTAGTTGAGTCGATAATTGGTAAAATTTCAACGCGACTATCAGCTTGGTAATACTGATCTATTTTGGATTTATTAAATAAATCCATCGGTTTTTTTAAGCTATAGCCTTTACCTTGTATCGAGGATAATTCAATTCCCCATTCACGAAGCACTTTAATATACTTATTTATTCCGGCACGCGTAATACCAAAATCTGACGCTAGCTCTTCGCCGGAATGAAAATTTCCGTCGGCTAGAATTTCAATTAATTTAAGGGGATTTTGATAACTGCGCATTTGCTCCTCGCTTGTAGACTAATAAAATAATAAAATAAAGTGAAATTATAGCAAAACTGATGAATAAATAAGAGTTATTGGTTATATCCATGACATAAGCAATGATCGCCGGCGCAATAAGACTTCCTAACGTATTGGTTAATAACATTGCTTGATTCATTGACACAATATCTTGTTTACGTACACAAGAACAAGCCCATGCCATGGATATTGGATAAATCGTGTAGATGGTTGTGCCTAATAAAATAATGGCAAAGACATCAAATAAGTTAAATACCAATAATACGCATGCAACTAACATGATTAAAGATTCAATCAGTAACACCACTCGACGGCCATATTTATCTGCACACCAATTAGCAGGCAGTTGCGCAATAACGCCAGATAAAATAAGCAGAATCATCCAATTAGCGACTTGGCTATCGCTATATCCTAAATGTGAATAGTAGACAGGTAATAATGAATATAAAGAACCAATTAACATGCCTGCAATCATACAACCGATAAGCCCTATCCGAGAAGGCTTATTTAAAATCATTGGAACAATATTTAAACCGCTTTTCTTTCTTTTTGGTAGTTTATAGTGAGTAAGTAAAATAAATAAAATAGCCAACGCCATTAATAGTGTAATAACTAGTCCAAAATAGAGTATTTCTTGCGGAAAATATCTTAACAGCGCTTGCCCTAACACCGTACCAATATAGTAAGTAGTTAGATAAACCGCTAGCATTTTTCCTCGTGTACGAACTGTTCCGGTAACCAGTATACAACTTTCAATTACAACCCATGTCACCGCACAAGCCATACCTATCATAAAACGCCATATTGCCCAACTATAAAAATCCATTGAAAAACTTAAGCCAATGGTGGCAATAGCGAAAAGTAAACAACTATAGGTATAAGTATAGCGTGCATTAAAATGACTAATTAACCAGTTTGCCATGATTGTACCAAGCAAGTTACCAGCAAAATAACTCGACCCCACCAGACCAATTTGCCCTAACGAGAATTGGTCTTTTTCTAACCACAGTGGTACTTGGGTATTTAATGCTGATAAAGCGATCGTGACAAAAAGTAAACTGGTTAATAAAATCGGAAATGAATAAGAGTGTTTCATAGTTCAAATGATTATAAAAAATTGTCTACATCAATTTCGCCTGTTGCACCGATAAAACGGATTTCAGGTGATAGATGGATTGAAAATTTATTTAAAACGGCGTTTTTGACATGACGAGCTAAATCAACTACATCTTGTGCCGTTGCCTTATTGATATTAACTAAAACCAATGCTTGTTGTTGATGAACAGCAGCACCCCCAATCTGATAGCCTTTTAAGCCACACTGATCGATTAACCAACCAGCGGCTAATTTAACTTGATTGTTTGATTGTGGGTATATTGGCATTGCCGGGTAGATTTCAAGTAGTTTGTCGGCAATAACTTTATCCACCACTGGATTTTTAAAAAAACTGCCGCCATTACCAAGTACGTTGGGATCGGGTAATTTACTGCGACGAATTTCACACACTTTATCAAAAATCATTTTAGGCGTGACAGTTTTAGCATCAAAGTTTTTTAATTCGCCATAACTGAGTACTGGCTGCCACTGTTTAGCTAATTTTATACCGACATAAGTTACCGCATATCCCTGCGAATAGTGTTGTTTAAAAATGCTTTCACGGTATCCGTATTGCCCGTCAGTCACGGTAATAATATTACCGGTTGCAAGTTCAAGCAACTCAACATAGTCAGCAACTTTTTGAAATTCAACACCATAAGCACCGATATTTTGAATTGGTGCTGAGCCAATACAGCCCGGTATGAGCGCTAAATTTTCGAGACCGGCAATATTTTGTGTGATCGTTTTTGTTACGATATCATGCCAGTTTTCGCCTGCACCTATTTTTAACAACCATTCGTTTTCCGTTTCAGTTATGGTAATACCTTTTATGCGGTTAACGATAATCGTCCCTTCAAAATCACTGGTAAAAAGTGTATTACTTCCTTCACCTATAATCATAATCGGTTGATTGGCATTATCTTGCCAAACATCTTGTAGTTCCTTAACGCTTGATACCGTGATGACATGTTTTGCAAAAACGTCAAGACCAAAAGTATTTGGGATTTTTTGATTCATTATTCATTACCTTTTTTTTATAAATAACTTCATCCTAAATGGGCAAACTAACGTGTATTAATTAAATTGATATTTATTTTGTATTAAAGTTTATAGTTAGCTTTCAAAATTTTATATAACGCCATTCTTTAAATGGGCTATGCTAATATGATGTGAATTAGTTAACATCTTGTTAAGTAATCGAGATATAAAATAGTTCATATTAACACAACACCTTTAAGATTTGATTCATCATAATTAAATTTATCATTTAATTTCTTCAATAATAATTTTCTGCAAATAGCTTAACAAAACATTATTGAATCGCTCTATAAGCGAATGTGTCATAATATTTTTTACAAAATCCGTTAATATTAATCAAATAATCAGCTAAAACGATGCTTAAATCTTTTCTGTTTTTTTTTATCATGTATTATAACTAACCTGAAAACCTTTTATTATAAAGGGCACAAAAAATAGTTTTAATCGTTAAAAAAATTTTTTTATTACACAATTGACTTTAATAAAGCAATCAAATGTGTGCTAGATCACAATATTAGCAATCGTTATTTCATAACATGATTGCCAAGCTTCGTGATATTTGAGATTTAGAGGAAATTATGAAAAGAGTTTTTATTATGATCCTCGATTCCTTTGGAATTGGTGGAGCCGAAGATGCAAAAAAATATGGAGATGAAGGATCGAATACATTAGGTCATATTGCCGAAGCCTGTGCATTAGGTCAAGCCGATAAAGGACGCCAAGGTCCATTAAAATTACCTAATTTAGCTAAGCTAGGCTTAATCGAAGCAGCCTACGAATCGGTAGGTTATTATCCCCAAGGTATGCGCACTGAAGGTGAAATAATTGGTTCTTATGGCTATGCGAGTGAAATTTCTTCGGGTAAAGATACACCATCAGGACATTGGGAAATAGCTGGCGTTCCTGTACTTTTTGATTGGGGCTATTTTTCCAACACCACCAATAGTTTTCCTCAAGAATTATTAGATAAAATTGTAAAACGAGCCAACCTATCTGGTTATTTAGGTAACTGCCATTCATCAGGAACCATTATTCTTGATGAGCTTGGCGAAGAACATATGATAAGCGGTAAACCGATATTTTATACTTCAGCCGACTCAGTTTTTCAGATAGCGTGTCATGAAGAGACATTCGGCTTAGATAGATTATATGAAATCTGCGAAATAGCGCGTGATGAACTGAATAAAGGTAATTATAACATTGGGCGTGTGATTGCCAGACCCTTTGTCGGTAAAAAAGCGGGCGAATTTGTCCGTACCGGTAACCGCCACGATTTAGCCGTTGAACCACCTGCCCCAACCATGATAAAAAAACTGGTTGATGAAAAACAAGGCACTGTCGTGTCAATTGGTAAAATTGCTGATATTTATGCACATGTTGGTATTACTAAGAAAGTTAAAGCAACCGGCATTGAAGCCCTTTTCTATGCATCAATTGAAGAGATAAAACAAGCCAAAGATAATACGATTGTGTTTACTAACTTTGTTGATTTTGACTCGTCTTATGGTCATCGACGTGATGTTGCCGGTTACGCTGCTGCGCTAGAATATTTTGATTCTCGCTTACCCGAAATGTTAGATCTTATCGAACCGGGTGATCTACTGATTATCAGTGCTGATCATGGATGCGATCCAACTTGGGCAGGCACAGATCATACTCGTGAACATATTCCAGTCATCGTTTACGGTGATAGTGTTCCCGTTGGTTCCCTAGGGCATCGTAAAACCTTTGCTGATATCGGTCAGAGTGTTGCCGATTATTTTGATTTATCACCAATGGAATATGGGCAATCTTTTATCAAAAAATAGGTAACAGAATTTATTTTTCAAAAACTTTCAGGAGAAATTAATGTCTACCCCACACATTAACGCAATTGAAAATGCTTTTGCAGAAACTGTCTTAATGCCAGGCGATCCATTACGAGCAAAATTTATTGCAGAAACTTTTTTAGAAAATGCACAAGAAGTGACTAATGTAAGAGCAATGTTAGGTTTTACTGGCTATTATAAAGGTCAAAAAGTTTCTGTTATGGGGCATGGAATGGGCATTCCATCTTGTTCTATCTATACCACGGAATTAATAAAATTTTATGGTGTAAAAAATATCATTCGTGTCGGTTCATGTGGTGCAATTAGCCCAAATGTTAATATCGGCGATGTGATTATTGGTATGGGTGCTTGCACGGATTCTAAAGTTAATCGTATTCGTTTTAAGGATCATGATTTTGCAGCTATTGCCGATTTCGATCTTACTTGCCACGCGGTGAATGCAGCCCAAAAATTAGGTGTTAATGTAAAAGTGGGAAACCTCTTTTCAGCTGATCTTTTTTATAGTGTTGAACCCGAACTGTTTGATGTAATGGAAAAATACAACATTTTAGGGGTTGAAATGGAAGCAGCAGGAATTTATGGGGTGGCAGCGGAATATGGCGCCAAAGCATTAGCCATTTGTACGGTATCTGATCATATACGTAAAGGTGAAGCCATGACAGCTGAACAGCGTCAACTTGGTTTCAAAGAAATGATCACCGTTGCGCTAGAATCGGTTTTATTAAACCAAAACTAAAATGGCAGAATGACTGCCATTTTTTTTAATTATTAAAAATTGTTAATGACTGATCTACATCATCAAACGTGTTCAGTCAAAAAAATTTTATCGGTTTTACGCAATATCGCTGAACAACAAGTTAAGGTTACAATCAATTTATTGATTATATTTTAGGTAAGAAGTTATGAAAAAGATCGCATTGAATAAGGAATTGAAATGAATACTAAGTTACAACTAAAAGTTATATTTTTTATGCAATTTTTTATTTGGGGATGTTGGTTAATCACCTTCGGTTCTTATATGAATGATGTTTTATCCTTTTCAAGAACAGATATTGGATTAGTGTATGGTTCAATGGGATTAGCATCGCTATTTATGCCGGGTTTATTAGGTGTAGTTGCAGATAGATGGATCCCTGCTAATCGCTTATACATGCTTTGTCATTTAATTGGTGCAATTACATTATGCATTGCTGCATTAATCACTTCACCCGCTATGATGATGATTGTCATGCTTATTCATTGTTTAGCTTTCATGCCTACCATTGCGATATCAAATTCAATCGCTTATTCATGTATTGAATCTAAAGGGCTTGATGTCATCGCTGAATTTCCTGGCATTCGAATTTTTGGTACAATTGGCTTTATTGTTGCCATGTGGTTAGTTAGCTTTTTAAAATTTGATCTAAGTAACATGCAACTATATACAGCGGCAGCCGGTTCAGTCGTATTATGCCTAGTGTCGTTAACACTCCCTTTGATTCCGACATCAAAAAATGCAATCAAAGAAAAATCGCTTATCAGTTCGTTGGGATTAGATGCACTTGTCTTATTTAAGCAACCAAGAATGGCAATATTCTTCCTGTTTGCGGTCTTATTAGGTGGAATTTTACAAATTACCAATACTTTTGGTGACCAATTCTTACGAGACTTTAGAAATATTCCGATCTATGAAACAAGTTTAGTTGTGAAATACCCTTCAGTATTATTGTCGATTTCACAAATATCTGAAGTCGTGTTTATCTTATTTGTACCTTTCTTTATGAAACGGTTAGGCATTAAATATGTGATGTTGATTAGTATTCTAGCTTGGGTTGCGCGTTTTGGTCTTTTTGCCTACGGAGACCCGTCACCAATTGGCTTTGTATTACTGTTACTCTCGATGATAGTCTATGGTTGTGCGTTTGATTTCTATAATATTTCTGGCTCTATGTATGTCGAAAAATCGGTATCGCCAAGTATACGTAACAGTGCTCAAGGTCTATTTATGATAATGACTAATGGTATTGGTGCTTATTTAGGTTCGGTGATTAGCGGAATTGTCGCCGAACACTATACGCAAATCATTGATGAAAAACAGATCACAGATTGGCATACTGTATGGCTCATTTTTGCTGGATATGCGCTGGTGCTGGCTGTCATATTTATGGTCATATTTAAAAACGACACCAATGAACAAAAAACAGCCGATTCCGTTAATTAATTGTTATTAATAAGTATTATTCAATCACAGAAGGATGATGATCATTGTCCTTCTGTTTGAATCAAAAATAAACATATTGATTAAGCTATCGTTTAAAATTATCCTTTTTCACCTTGAGATAACGTGATTAATCAGGGTGATACTGTTTAAAATAAAACGATACCTATCTCACAAAATAAAAATTGGTCACACAAAAAGTATGGAAATAAGATACCTGATCAAGGTAAAATAGATAACAACGCAATTAGCAAAGCTAAAATGCCATTAATCTATCACTATTTGTGTTAAGCGACCTAATAGTGGGATCCGAGAAAGCATATTAAAAAGATAACTTATCAAATGAATAAACCATTGCTTCCTAAAGTGATATTACATGAACATGTTGAAGGTAGTATTACCCCTTTTATGGCTAAAAAGTTAGCTGATAAAAATCATATTACCTTCCCATCTTCGTTATGCTATCAATCGGGTGAATATGATGCTAACGAATATAAAAATGGGCGATATCGCTATGATGAAACTGATTTTGTTCAGTTTATTCAAACCTATGATACTGTTTCAAATTTTGTAAAAACCCCCGAAGATTATTACCTTATTACGTATGATTTTCTTTATCGAAACGCCAAACAAGGGCTAATCTATTGTGAACTCTTTCTTTCTCCTTATCACATTTGCGCAACAGAAGAACAGGGTGAAATAATTTGGGATGAAGAGCGATTTCATCAAACCTTACACCAAATGGATGCCGCCATAACTGACGTACAAAAAGAATTTAATATTACCGTAAGATATCATGTGATTGGTGTCAGGCATTTAGGTGCGAAAACAGTGCACGATACCCTATTATTTATTGAAAAAAACCCTCACCCATTTATTACCGGTTTTAATATTGCCGGTAATGAAAAAGCCGGTCACTTCGATGATTTTCATGCCTCACACCAATTAGCCAAAAAACTCAATTTAAAAAAATCTTATCATGCTGGCGAAATCGAATCCGCAGCAAGTATTATTCAAGCCCTTAAACATGGTGCAGATAGAATTGGGCATGGCATTCGAGCAATTGAAGATCAGGAGTTAATCAATGAATTAGTTCGACGCAACATAACATTAGAAGTTGCGTTAACCAGTAACCGCATTTTAGTCAATGAGTTACATGGAGATATTCATCATCACCCTGTAAGACAGCTTTATGATCAGGGTGTACGAATTACCTTAAATACCGATGACGCAGGCATTTTTGGTACTGACATCGAAAAAGAATATTGTTTAGCCCAATCTATCTTTCACTTTACTCGTTTAGAATTGCTCGATATTACACTGTGTGGAATTGATGCGGCGTTTGTTGAAGATTTGCAAAAAGCACGGTTAACGGATTATGTTTTGTCCTGTTTCACAACCGATGATCAGCAATCATTACAAACAGCAATTAATGAAAATAACTATCACCCAGCCATTATTGAACGATTTATTCATTACCAACATTTATTATTAAAACGGATGAAAAAATAGCATTACCGGAAATAAATAGGAGATTCATATGTTAAAAAATAAATTCACTTTCACCTTATTAACCCTATTGATTTCTGGCACGCTCCATGCAGCAACAGTAGATTTAAGAATTATCGAAACAACCGATCTGCATGGCAACATGATGAATTTTGACTATTTTAAAGATCAATCTGTCGATACCTTTGGATTAGCTAAAACGGCCAATTTAATTCATCAAGCTCGCAATGAAGTAAAAAACAGTGTGCTGGTTGATAATGGCGATTTGATTCAGGGTAGCCCTATGGCTGATTATGCGGTGAATAAAGGGCTTAAAAATGGTGAAATCCATCCAGTCTATAAAGCCATGAATACGTTAAATTATACCGTTGGTAACATCGGTAATCACGAGTTTAACTTTGGTTTAGACTTCTTGCAAAAAAGCCTTGCCGGTGCCAAATTTCCTTACATTAATGCCAATGTCTATGACGCAAAGACCGGGCAACCCTTTTTTAAACAATATATTATTGTCGACACGCCGGTCATTGATCGAGAAGGTAATCAACACATTATTAAAATTGGTTATATAGGATTTGTTCCACCTCAAATTATGCAATGGGATAAACTCAATTTAGATGGCAAAGTTGTGGTAAAAGACATCACTGAAACAGCCAAACAGTTAGTTCCGCAAATGAAAAAAGAAGGAGCTAATATCATTATCGCCATTCCGCATTCGGGTGTTTCTGCTGAACCTTATAAAGCATTAGCGGAAAACTCGGTATACTATTTAAGTCAAGTAGAGGGTATTAATGCGATTATGTTTGGTCATTCACATGGTGTGTTTCCAAGCGACGATTTTAAATCATTACCGAATACTAATATTGAAACCGGCAATATAAATCATGTTCCTGCCGTTATGCCCGGACAATGGGGGAGCCATTTAGGCGTAGTTGATTTAGTACTAAATGGTGAAAATTCAAGTTGGCAAGTGACTTCAGGTAAATCTCAAGCTCGCCCAATTTATGACGTGAAAACCAAAAAAGCACTGGTTGATTCCGATCAACATATTACTCACGTACTAAAAGAAGATCATCAGGGTACACGTGAATTTGTCGGAAAACCGATTGGGAAAATTGATAGTGATATAACCAGTTATTTGGCTTTAGTTCAAGATACCACGGCATTACAAATTATTAGTGATGCGCAAATTGCGTATGTAAAACAGTTTATTCAAGGTGACCCGGATCTTGATGGTTTGCCGGTTTTATCGGCTATTGCCCCGTTCAAAGCTGGCGGTAGAAAAAACGATCCAACTGCCTTTGTTGATGTAAAAAAAGGCGATCTTACATTTAGAAATGCAGCGGATATCTACTTATACCCTAACCTATTATCAGTCGTTCAAGTGACGGGTAAAGAGGTTAAAGAGTGGCTTGAATGTTCGGCAGGGGTATATAATCAAATTGATACGAAAGTCACGACACCGCAGTACTTGATAGATTGGGATCATTTCAGAACGTATAATTTCGATACGATTGATGGTGTAAATTATCAAATTGATATTACTCAGCCTGCTCGCTACGATGGCAATTGCCAACTAATCAATGCGCATTCTGAGCGAATTAAAAATTTAACCTATCAACAAAAACCAATTGATCCTAATCAAACCTTTTTAATTGCAACAAATAATTATCGTGCTTATACCGGTGCGTTTCCGGGAACAGGAAGCAAAAATGTGAAATTTAATTCACCTGATGATTTAAGAGTGATTTTATCGGCTTATATCACCAACACCACCCATAAAAATGGGGTGGTGAAGGTAGCTGCCGATAATAACTGGCAAATTGCACCGATAACCAGCAATACCAAATTAGATATTCGTTTTGAATCATCGCCAACTGAAGAAGCCAAAACAGTTATCGAAAAATATTCCTTATATCCAACAAGCTATGTGGAAAAAGATAATCTAGGATTTGGTGTTTATCGACTGGATTTACAATCACCCATGAATGTGCAATCTAAACATCAATAGAACAAGGTATCACGAACAGGATTATTATGATGAAAATTGAAAAACTAATCGAACTGGCTAAAACTGCACGTTCTAAGGCTTACGTACCTTATTCTAAATTTCAAGTTGGTGCGGTACTTATTACTGAAGATGACGAGGTCATTTTAGGTTGCAATGTTGAAAATGCATCGTACGGATTGGCTAACTGCGCTGAACGAACCGCTATTTTCAAAGCCGTTTCAGAAGGCAAACGCAAATTTAAAAAATTAGTTGTCATTGGCGATACCCACGAACCTATTTCACCCTGTGGAGCCTGTCGCCAAGTAATCAGTGAATTTTGTGCTAAAGATATGCCCGTTATTTTGACAAATATGCAAGGAAAAATAAAAGAAACAACCGTTGGTGAGCTATTACCTTGGTCATTTTCACCCAGTGATTTAGATTAGAAACATGCTTATAATAAAAAATTATCACTAAAAATGAGTAAAAATGACAATGTTATGCTGTATTAAATTATACAATTTATGCGCAAAAATGTTGACTGATTTAAACGTCGTTTAAAATCAAATAAACAGACCAAGGTAATATTAACCTAATATATTGACATTAAGAGAGAAGATTAATGAGATTTGTAGATATTATTGAAAAAAAACGTGATGGTCATCCACTGACAACTGAAGAAATCCAATTTTTTATTACCAATTATACCAATGGCACAATCCCTGATTATCAAGTGAGTGCGCTATTAATGGCTATCTACTATCAAGGCATGACGTCAAAAGAGTGTGCTGATTTAACAACAGCAATGATGCATTCAGGTGATACTGTCGATCTCTCTTCAATTCAAGGTATCAAAGTTGATAAACATTCAACAGGTGGCGTTGGCGATACCACTACTCTTGTGCTTGCCCCATTAGTGGCAGCCGTTGGTGTACCTGTTGCTAAAATGTCCGGACGAGGACTTGGTTACACTGGGGGTACCAATGACAAATTTGAGTCAATCCCCGGATTTAAAATGGAATTAGATAAGCAAGAATTTATTGATCAAGTCAATCAAAAAGGTGTATCAGTTATTGGACAATCCGGTAATTTAACACCTGCTGATAAAAAACTTTATTCACTTCGTGATGTAACCGGTACGGTCAATTCAATTCCACTTATTGCAAGTTCAATTATGAGCAAAAAGTTAGCCGCAGGTGCCGATGCAATTGTTTTAGATGTGAAAACCGGTGATGGTGCATTGATGCGAGAGATGGCAGATTCAGAAAAATTAGCTTATGAAATGGTCAAGATCGGCAATCAAATTGGACGAAGAACCATGGCGATAATTTCGGATATGTCACAACCCCTTGGATTTGCAATTGGTAATGCGCTAGAAGTAAAAGAAGCCATTGATACCTTAAAAGGTCAAGGCCCTTCAGATTTAACTGAATTAGTACTGACATTAGGCAGCCAAATGGTAGTGTTAGCGAATAAAGCGAAAACGCTTGACGAAGCACGCGTAAAACTTCAAGAAGCCATTAAAAATGGCAAAGCAATTGAAAAATTCAAAACCTTAATTGAAGCGCAAGGTGGTGATAGTACAGTTGTTGATCATCCTGAAAAATTAGCAAGTGCGCCTTATCAAATCGCCCTACCGGCACTTAAATCGGGTTATGTTTCTCGTATTGTTGCCGATCAAATCGGAATCGCAGCAATGCAATTAGGTGCAGGACGTGCAACAAAGGACGATATCATCGATCCTGCCGTAGGTATTGTGTTACATAAAAAAGTCGGCGATAAAGTGGAACAAGGCGAAGCTTTACTCACCATCCACGCTAGCACTGACCAACTTGATGCGATCAAACAAAAACTGTATGACAATATCACCATTAGTGATAATGCGCACGAGCCAACATTGATTTATAAAGTCATTACGGAGTAGTGATTGTCTATAAGGATTTAGGAGACACCATGTATTATTTAAATATAACTAAAAAACTATCACTAGCCCTTGCTTTGGGGCTATTTTCGGCCAATTCAATAGCAGATGCTATCACGCAACAGCCACTAGCCCATTCTTGGAAAGAGAATCAACCCTATCAATTAACCATTTTACATACGAACGATCATCATGGTCGTTTTTGGCAAAATGAAATTGGAGAATATGGGCTTGCCGCTCAAAAAACGGTGATAGATGACATCAGAAGAGAAGTTACCGCCAAAGGGGGAACATTATTACTTTTGTCAGGTGGTGATATCAATACAGGTGTACCCGAATCTGATGTACTTCAAGCTAAACCCGATTTTATTGGCATGAACGAAATAGGCTATGATGCTATGGCTGTTGGTAATCATGAATTTGATCATCCGTTATCTGTCATTCGTGAACAGCAACAATTGGCACATTTTCCATTTTTGTCTGCTAATACTTACTTCAAAGGCACGGATAATCGTGTCTTTGATGCCTATAAAATGTTTGACTTAAATGGTATCCGAGTTGCCGTTTTTGGTCTTACCACTGATGATACCATTTATCTCGCTTCACCGATTAATACGCAAGGTGTTGAGTTTCGCCAAACATTACCCGAAGCACAAAAAGTGATTGCTCAAATTCAACAAAACGAACACCCAGATATGATAATTGCCGTTACCCATATGGGACACTACGAAAATGGCGAACACGGTTCAATGGCGCCGGGTGATGTAGAATTAGCCCGAGGCTTAACACCGGGTGAATTAAATATGATTGTAGGCGGACATTCTCAAAATCCCGTTTGTATGGCAAGTGCAAATAAACGAATCACTGAATATGTTCCCGGTACACCCTGCGCACCAGATCAACAAAATGGAACTTGGATAGTACAGGCTCACGAATGGGGAAAATACGTAGGTCGAGCAGATTTTGAATTTCTAAATGGAAAATTGACACTTAAAAATTATCAGTTAATTCCTATTAATCTTAAAAAAGAAGTGGATAATGGCAACGACACTAAACGTCTTGAGTTTTACACCACTGAGATCCCTCAAGACCCACAACTTTTGCAGATATTGCAACCTTATCAAGAGCAAGGAAGACAGAAACTGTCAATTAAAAGCGGCGAATTAGTCGGTCGACTTGAAGGCGATCGCCATATTGTCCGATATCAGCAAAGTAATTTAGGACAATTATTACTCAGTGCTTTTATTGAAAAGACAGGTGCAGACTTGGGTATCTTATCGGGGGGGATGATTCGAGATTCACTAATTGAAGGCGATATTGCTTATCGAGATATTCTTAAAGTTGAACCTTTCGGTAACAGTGTAGTTTATGTCGAGTTGACCGGACGCGAACTAATTGACTACTTTAAAGTTGCATTGAGCAAAAAGCAGGGATCGGGTGGCTTTCCCCACTTAAGAAATATTACCTTAACGCGTTCAGGCGAAAATATTGAAGATGTCAAAATCAATCAACAATCCATCGACTTACAAAAAAAGTATCGTCTGGTGACATTGGATTTTTTAGCAATGGGCGGAGACGGCTATCCAATAATCAACACATTACCTACTTATGTGGATACCGGTTATCGTGATGCGGATGTTGTAAAACAGTATTTTGAAACACATTCGCCAATTAATGCTGCTGATTATGAACCAATACGCATGATTATCGAAAAATAATCATAGGGTTTACCATTTTAATTAAATAAATTTGCTTTTTAGTATCGAGGTTAATATGCACATGACAGAGTTCCAAAGCAGTTGTTATCAAATCGTCACCGACCCTAATTTATCACCAAAACAGAAAGCCAACTTACTGGCATTAGCGGCAGAAAACCATTTGCCTTATGTTGAGCTTGATAGTGAAACAAAGAAAGCGTTAGAGGAAAATATCCTTTGTGATATGTTTGAAGGTCATGCGCCTTATAAGCCTCGATATGTGTTGCCTGATTATACTAAATTTTTGAAACAAGGCTCTGAGTGGTTAGAACTTGAACCCGCCAAAACGTTTGATGATGCCTTAAATATGCTGACTATTGCTTATCATCATGTACCATCCGTTACCGGCATGCCTGTTTATCTAGGTTGTTTAGATCAAATATTGTTACCTTATGTTGGGGATCTCACTGAAGATGAACTTTATCAACGATTAAGACATTTTTGGATAATGTTAGATCGTAATTTACCTGATGCTTTTATGCATGCCAATATTGGACCAACCGATAATGTTATTTGTCGTCTGATTTTACGTGTGGACAAAGAACTTAAACAAGTTGCACCGAATTTAACCTTTATCTATGATGAAAACATCACACCAGAAGCCTTACTATCTGTTGCAATAGGCAATATTTGCGAAACGGCTAAACCTCACATCGCCAATAATATGATGATTCAAAAAGATTTTGATGAAAAAGGCTATGGCGTTGTCAGCTGTTATAATTCCTTACCTATCGCTGGTGGTGGCAGTACCCTATCAAGAATCAACTTAAAAGAAGTAGCAAAGCGCAGTCAAAATATTGATGATTTTCTGCAAAACACACTACCCTATTACTGCCAATTACAATTAAATTTAATCAAAGCCCGTTCAGCCTTTTTATATGAAAAATCAAACTTTTTTCAAAATAGTTTTTTAGTGAAAGAGGGGTTAATTGATGCCAACCGATTTGCACCCATGTTTGGTATTTTCGCCATGGCTGAAGCGATTAATATATTACAAGAAAAATCTAACTTAGCAGGTCGCTATGGTGTCGATGAAGATGCTAATGAACTGGCTACCACCATTTCTAAACAATTAGCCGACTTTATTGATCATCATACCATTAACCATGCTTGGCAAGGTAAAGCAATGTTACATGCACAATCAGGCATCAGTACGGACAGAGGCACCACACCAGGCTTACGAATACCTTATGGTCACGAACCGGATCCTGTTACCCATATTATGGCACTGTTTAAACATCACCATTATTATACATCAGGCATTAGTGATATATTAACGATTGATGAAACCATTAAAAATAATCCTTCCGCTTTACTGCAAATTTGTAAAGCGGCATTTCAATTTGGTTTCCGAGAGTTTACAGCCAATATTAGTGGTAATGATCTGGTGCGA
Organism: Gilliamella sp. wkB308; assembly: GCF_001690185.1. Lineage (GTDB taxonomy): Bacteria > Pseudomonadota > Gammaproteobacteria > Enterobacterales > Orbaceae > Gilliamella > Gilliamella apicola_I. The sequence goes on along the minus strand of NZ_LZGN01000007.1, from coordinate 57,891 downwards.
GTAACGGGCTACATGGTGAGATTATCAGATATCAAAAAATATAAAGAAGAAGGTTCACGGATTAATACCACATTTTTAGGAAGTGAAGCCGCACAAGATACTGTTAATAATAGCTATTTATGCCGTACACCACGGGTGATCAGTCATGAACAAGTCATGGGCAATCGTTAATAAACTTTTACCCTTTTCTTGCGTTGATGGGCCGGGAAATCGATTAGTTATATTTTTACAAGGCTGTAATTTTAAATGCTTAAATTGCCACAATCCCTATACTATATCACTATGTCAGGATTGTGGTGATTGTGTTGCCACATGCCCACATCAAGCATTAACGTTTAGTCATCATCAAGTTGTCTGGCAAACATCAGCTTGCCAGCAATGTGATACTTGCCTTCAGACATGCCAATATCAATCAACGCCGATGACTTACCGATATAGTATTGAAGATATATTAAACATCATTCGCAAATACCTACCCTTTTTAAATGGTATTACCCTCAGTGGAGGGGAAGCAACCATTCAATTACCTTTTATTGAAAAACTGTTTCATGCCATTAAAAATGCCGATGACTTAAAACATTTAACCTGTTTTATTGATAGCAATGGTTATCTATCCCAAACAGGTTGGCAAAAAGTAGTAAATGTCATGGATGGTGCGATGATTGATCTGAAAGCTTGGGATACCCAAGTTCATAAAAAGTTAACCGGCAGAGATAATCATCGAGTCATCAAAACAATAGAATATCTTTCAAAGATCCATAAATTACACGAAGTCAGATTTTTGATCATCCCCACTCATACGGATCTTCAAAATAAGGCAGAACAAATCGCGCACTTTTTATTGGCGCTGGATCCGACTATGAGAGTGAGAATTAATGCTTTTCACCACCATGGTGTCCAAGGAATAGCCAAAACATGGGAACCTGCATCAAAGCAGCATGTCGAAAATTTTGCTACTGAGTTAAAACAATTTGGGCTGAAAAATATTATTTTGCCTACTGTGTATTTATCATGATAATTAATTTGTTTTGCTTAGAGTAAAATAACCAACATATCTAAACCGTGACCCGCTAATTAAAAAGATCGATATAATGAACGACACCTTCATTACTGTGAAATTTTACAATAAAAATGAGCAGGTTTTTAAACCTACTCATTAAAGGAAAATCCAAAATAAATTTAAAGATATTATTTTACTACTTTAACTGCGTTTTTAAAAAAGCAGATAATTTTATATCCGCTTTAATATTTAACACATAAGGTATATGCTATATCTGGCTCAACAATAACGTTACCTTCTACAATCCCTACACTGTAGTATCGATTATTTCCATATATATTTTTTACTGATGATTGTTCATTGGTGAAATAAAAATCATAATAGATGAAATTTTTCAAATTTAACAAACCATTTAACATATCTCGACCAATAATATCTAAAGGTGCATAAAAGTAGACTTTACCCCATTCTGGCGTTAATCCTTCACCAATTGCTCTTTTGTATCCATTACCTTTTACATAATAGTTATCATTAGTGGTTGGAGTGTAAGCTAAAGGCGAGTTTGTAATCTCAGCTCGTGTTGGCAATCTATCATTATTGTTTTGACATAATCTATTTGAATTTTGCCAATTACCCGGAAGGTTATTTAAGAAATATAACCAATGTTTTATAGAAAAAGTATAATAAAACTGTGCTAGCGTTCGATTATTGGTCACTAATATGACAAATTTATCACCTTGTCCAGGTACATTGTCAGTAAATTTAAATTCACTTTTAGAATCAGCGTTTGAATTACGTGCAGTATTAACTAATGAATTATTTGGATTTTTGACTAAGGTGTAACTATAATCTGATATTGGATTGACAGGTACAATTCTAAAACGAGCTTCCGGAAAACCATAGGTTGGAAAATAATTACCATTTTGATCTTTTGCTGTGGCCTTAAAGCCTTGATGAACAGTAAATTGGTCACTGTTATAAGAAGGTGTAACATCTATTGTATCAGCACCATAAGGTGCATAATTTCCCCCTTCATCCCAACCATCGTGAGTAATCAAAGCCAGTATACCGGGTCTGATATAACAGATACCATCATCAGCACTCACTTCAAATGTTTTTGATACTTCTCTGGGTTCTGAAGTATCAGGCTCACCGTACTGAGTTTTAGCTATAAATTGTATCGTGACTGTTACCGATGATTTTGCATTCGCCGTAGATGAATTACACACATCACTACCCAAAAATGCCGTCGAATCAGAAGGAATAACATTATTGTTCTGATCTCGCCACTCAGCATTAATTGATTGAATGATAAAACTATCGCTAGTAGCCAATTTATCACCATCCACATCATTGATATCACTTTCATTTAAACTTGAAGTATCGACAGCAAATGAATACAGGCTAGGTGAAGTGTTGTAAGCAACAGAAATCTTATTGGCAGGTCCCGGCGAAATAATTGCCGGATCAAGATCATCAATGTTTAATTTGAATTGAATTCCGTTTAAAACTTTGGTGTCAGCGGTTTCAAGAATATCAGGCGGATTACCGTGAATGTATTCCACCGTGGTAGTCGAAACAGCTAATCCTGCTAAAGCAATACGATAAAAAAGCCCAAATATAAAAATAACGACAGTTTTCAATGTGAATTGCATCAAATAAAATTTTTGGGAAACAAACATATCACTATTCATGCTAATTCCTCTACTCATCAACTTGTCTGTAATTTGGAACAAAGTTATTGATTTGAAGTTTTAGTGAACGATAAATTTATCAAAACGTTGATAAATTTGTTACCGATTACATTTTAAATTTATTAAAAACAACATACACGCAATCAGAACTATTCGGTAATTATTCAATGTTGCATCCATGTAAAGGTATATTTTATTGAATAACTTGGTAACAACGGACTATGTCGTTATAAAAAACAGTGCAATATTCTAATATTGTTAATGACTCTTTTTAAGAATATCAAATTAAGGAATGCCATATAGTAGATCAAGTTAAACCAGTTTAATTACACAAACAACTTGATTAATTATCGATAATTAATCTTGCAAGATAACAAATAACTGAATTAATTTTGTATAGTATATAATAATATGAGTAATATGGAATAACTAAATATTGATTTATCATTATTTAATGGCTGTCAAAAGCATATTAGTTGAAAAACACGCAAGCAACCTAAGTTGATCTAGCTAACATTTTTATCATTGCATATCTAATCAGCAATTTGATTAACATGTCATGAAATAAAGATTAAAAAAGAAGGCATAAGCCCTCTTTATTGTTTTACAGATCAAATATTAAGTCCGCTATTTTCCTTTTTTGAAAGCAGCGGCAAACGCATTACCCATTGCACTATTAGTTACAGGCGTTGAATGTATACTTTTGGCAGAGCTAGTCGATTTATTGATTCTCGGTTTAGCACCTTCAGATTTTGGCATTGTTGGATCATCAAGTCGCATCGATAAAGCAATACGTTTGCGAGCAATATCGACTTCCATCACTTTAACTTTCACAATATCACCGGCTTTAACCACCGTTCTTGGATCTTCAACAAATTTATCCGATAAGGCTGATATATGCACTAACCCATCTTGGTGTACACCAATGTCAACAAATGCACCAAAATTAGTCACATTTGTTACCGCACCTTCCATGACCATGCCCACTTTCAAATCTTCCATAGTTTCGATATTATCGGCAAATTGAGCTGTTTTAAATTCAGGCCGTGGATCGCGTCCGGGTTTATCCAGTTCTTTGATAATATCGGTCACAGTTGGCACACCAAAATGGTCATCAACATAATCGACTGCTTTGAGTGAGTTCAAATATTTCGAGTCACCTAAAATCTCTTTTAATGATTTATGATTTTTATCTAAAATGCGTTCCACAACCGGATAAGCCTCGGGGTGAACGGCAGATGCATCAAGTGGATTGTCGCCATCCATAATACGCAAAAACCCAGCACATTGTTCATAGGCTTTAGGACCTAAACGTGAAACTTTTAGTAATTGCTTACGATTAGAAAATTGTCCATTTTCGTTACGCCAATTAACAATATTTTGTGCAATAACTTTATTTAGTCCCGCTATGCGAGCTAATAACATCATCGATGCCGTATTTAAATTTACGCCAACGGCATTTACCCCATCTTCCACAACAGCATCGAGTTTTTTAGCGAGCTGAGTTTGGCTAACATCATGTTGATACTGACCAACACCAATTGATTTTGGATCAATTTTTACAAGTTCAGCTAATGGATCTTGTAGTCGGCGAGCAATCGATACCGCACCACGTATTGATACATCCAAATCAGGAAATTCTTGAGCGGCTAGCTCGGACGCAGAATAGACCGAGGCGCCCGCTTCACTCACAATGACTTTTTGACCTTTAACCTCTGGATATTTTTTTTGTACATCAAGATAAAAACGTTCGGTTTCACGCGATGCTGTGCCATTACCAATCGCCACCAATTCAACTTGGTATTTAATACATAGTGCCGCAACAATCATTGCAGCCTTATCCGCTTGCCCAGTATGTGGATAAATCGTTTCGGTGGCAACTAATTTACCGGTTGCGTCAACAACAGCGATTTTTACCCCTGTTCGTAACCCGGGATCCATTCCCATAGTGACTTTCATCCCTGCCGGCGCAGCCATTAACATATCATGCAAATTAGCAGCAAACACATTGATCGCTTCTTCTTCCGCCTGCTCACGTAATGTGGTCATCAGTTCGGTTTCCATGTGCATTAAAATCTTAATGCGCCATGTCCAATTGATGACAGCCTTACGCCATTTGTCTGCGAGTTGATCGTTAAAATGAATGCCTAAATGCTCAGTAATAATTTGCTCGCAATAGCTTTCTTTTGGCGTTTCTTCAAATTGCGGATCGGCGTTAAGTGAAAGTTGTAAAAAGCCTTCATTTCGTCCTCTAAACATCGCTAAAGCTCGATGAGAAGGCACTTTTGAAATGAGTTCGCTTTGCGCAAAATAATCACGAAATTTTGCCCCTTCTTCCTCTTTACCTGTAACAACTTGCGAAACTAAATGCGCATTATTCCATAGATAATGGCGCACTTTAGCCAGTAATGCCGCATCTTCGGCAAATCGTTCCATTAGGATGTATCGTGCCCCATCCAATGCAGATTTGGTATCGGCAATTCCTTTTTCAGAATTTAAGAATTTTTCCGCTTCGCTATCAGGATCAAGTGTTGGATTATCCCATAACACATCGGCTAGGGGTTCAAGTCCTGCTTCAATAGCAATTTGTCCCCGTGTACGGCGTTTAGGTTTATAGGGTAGATAGAGATCTTCAAGTTCGGTTTTACTGAGTGTTTGGGTAATTTTTTGACTCAGTTCTGGGGTGAGTTTTCCTTGTTCTTCAATTGACTTTAATATCGTTTGTTTACGATCTTCAAGTTCTCGCAAATAACCTAACCGACTATCTAAAGTTCGTAATTGGGTATCATCTAACCCGCCGGTCACTTCTTTACGATAACGCGCTATAAAAGGAACAGTGCTTCCTTCATCTAATAATTGAATAGCAGCTAAAACTTGTTCTGGTTTAACTGTCAATTCACCCGCTATAATATGGCTTATTTGATTATTTATCATGATATCTCTGTATATCTCGTCGATTAACGGAATGTAAACTTATTATGCAAAAAGCTAATTATATAACAAGAGAGGGCTACTTGGCACTCGATCGTGAATTGAAATATTTATGGAAAGAAGAAAGACCTCGTGTTACTCAAGCTGTTTCTGATGCGGCAGCCCTTGGCGATCGTAGTGAAAATGCAGAATATATTTATGGAAAACGACGATTGCGTGAAATTGACAGACGAGTACGATTTTTAACAAAACGCCTAGAAATATTAACGATTGTCGATCCTGACCCAAGGCAAGAAGGCAAAGTTTTTTTTGGTGCTTGGGTCAAACTGGAAGATGAATCAGGTCACATACAAATTTACCGCGTTGTAGGAGCCGATGAATTTGATCCTAAAAAAAATTGGATTTCTATTAATAGTCCTGTTGCCAGAGCGTTAATTGGTCATAAAGTTGACGATGAAATATCAGTAATGACACCCAGTGGTAAAACTTATTTTTTTATCCTAGAAATTAGCTATACTGCAATGACATAATATTTTAATAATTTAATCATAAAGGAAGTAGATGATTGGTATGAAAAGAAGTAAAATTTTGTTTTTTCAATGCGTACTTTTTTTAATCCTATTACTGATAATAATTTCTTATTATTTTGTTCAACCTAATGATACAAAAACGTTATTATCAAATAATGAATTGACTTTAGAATTTGATCATGTTGAATTTGCCAAACTAAATCCTCTTTTTACTATAATGGATAAAGATGGATTTTATTTGCAATCAGACGATGAATTCGATCCAATTAGCTTCTATAATGAGAATTCTAAGCAATATTATTCATTTAATGGATCGGGTCTAAAAAGTTTTAAATTCAAAAGTAAGACACCTATTAACGGTCATTACTATCCTGATTTTTCTGTTATCATTTTACCATTTGATTCTAAAAATGAAGCTGAAAAATATAGTAAACTATTGCAGAAACAACTTTTTTGTAATCGTACTATTGACGAATGTGAATTGATGAAAACACCTTATACATTAATCACTAATGGGCATTTCGTTTTTATACTTAATACCAGAGCCGAAATGTTTAGAGGGTATATAGAAAAATATGCTAAAGTTCTACAAGATCTCCCTATGTAGTCAATCGATTATTTATAGACGTACTATCTACTGCCTATAAATTACGATGAATTCAGTTTACAATTAAGATCACGTTTACTCATCATTTAATTTATTATGATCACTGTCAGCCAATTATTTATCTATCCGATTAAATCGCTTGCCGGTATTCCCCTCAATATATCGGAGGTCGTTAAAGGAGGATTCAAATATGATCGTGTATTGATGATTAGTGAACCCGATGGAACATTTATCACTGCAAGACAATTTCCTGAGCTTTTAAAACTAAAAACAGCTATTGTTAACAACAGTATTGTTGTTTCAACGTTAAATAACGAATCAATTGCGATTCAATTTGATGAATTTATTGAAACTAATGAACCAACCGAGGTTTGGGGTAACCATTTTACCTCTCATATTGCACCAATCAGACTAAACCAATTTTTTAGTCACATTCTTCAAAAAAATGTGCAACTGCGTTGGATTGGCACTAATTTGACAAGACGAACAAAACGATATCCTCAAACACCGGTGAGCTTTGCAGATGGCTATCCTTATCTACTATTAAATGAAGCATCATTCAATCATTTACAACAAAGATGCTCGGAAAAACTCGATATTCAGCAGTTTCGAAGCAATATCATCATTCAAGGTGCCCTTCCTTTTGCCGAAGATGGCTGGAAAACAATCAAAATTGGCGATGTCATTTTTGATATCGTTAAACCGTGTAGTCGCTGTGTACTTACTACTTTTAATATTAATACAGCAAAGCCGTTAGCAAATAATGAACCACTTAATACGCTCCGCCATTTTCGTACTGATGAACAAGGGGAAATAGATTTTGGTATGAATATGATAGCTCGCAATGTCGGATCAATATCAATTGATGATCCTGTTGAGATAATCGAAAGGCAACCGGCCAAAAAGTATATTAAATCTTTTCCCGAAAATAATCAGTTTAACCACAAACAGTGTAATATTACTTTTGAGAACAATACAATTAAAGGAAATCAGCAACAGACTATTTTAGAACAATTGGAACAGCATAATATTACTATCCCTTATTCATGCAGAGTTGGAATTTGTGGAAAATGTGCAGTGGTATTAAAAGAAGGAAAAGTGAATCCTCTTACTCAATCAGCAATAAAACGTAACCACCATATTTTAGCTTGTAGTTGCATACCTGAGGGTGATATCAACATTGAATTAATAAAAAAACCCCAATAATCGTCGGTTATAGTATCCTGATTTATCAATAATAAATCGTTAATTATTGATTAGAATGGTTGATTGACACTTAATAAATTATCACACCCTCTAAGATAACAAGTTAGCCAGCCAATCAATACGCTAATAATGTAATGTGGCTTCATTTTAAAACCGTTGATGCTAAATGCTGTCCTTTAAAACATTTGTATTTAGTTTTAAAGCATTCAACTGCGATACAGTCACGAAAAGCCGTTTAAGTCATCGATTAAACAACTTAATGCATTGCCTGCTTCACAAATTGTTGTAAATAACAAAATCAACAAATCGAAATGAAGTCTTACTGACATGACAATAGTCAGATTGGAATGGAATTATTTACGAAATGGCTTCTAACTTAAGGTCTGTCAACGAACTCTCATCCATAACATTTTTTTGGATTGGTGCGAGTCTATCATTCATTACCTTAATTGCTTCAGAAAAATAAAATGTTTTATTCATTGCCACAAATGTAGGTTGAGCAATAATACACAGTGAAGCATTTTCACCCGCTTCAACAACTAATAAAAAAACCCGTTGTTCGCCCTCTTGCATGCTGACTTCAACTATGTCCGCTAATTTAGGGCGATATAGCTTAGGTTGTTGGCAAAAATACCAACTTTTTGGCATTTGAGGTTTAATGAAATTAGCCGCAACAATGGCATTAATGGATAATTCAATTTTTTGCGAGTCAGTTAATGCCAATATTTGACAACTATCATAAAATTGATAATAGGATGTTGCATCACTCACTGAAAATGGAAATTCCCTAAAAACATCAGGAATTAACATTTTACTTGAATAACATGAACGAAATAACATATCGTTTGATACTTCTAGCATCAAACTATCATATTGATTATCAAAATACCAACGCCAACAATCTGTCGGTCGAAAAGCAATTTTCATTGATATGTTATCCCTCCATAAAATTAAAAAATTGCATAAAAGATAACATAATTTAGGTAAAAAATAAATAAAAAAGTAAAATAAAATTTATTTAATTATATAATTTTTAAAAATTTTAGTGATCCATTATCAAGATCAAAAGGATCTAAGTTAGATCCTTTTGATCCTATTTTCGATCCTTTAAGATCACATCAAATTTAATACTAAAATTTAACTTAAACAAACCCGCTATTTTTTCTAACATTTATCCATAAAAAAAGGTGCAATTAAGCACCTTTTTGCGACCAAGCCAATTTGGCTAATTTATTGATTAACTAGCAACATTGATACGTTTCATATCAGTCATATAGCTTCTTAATTTACGGCCAATAATCTCAATTGGATGATGACGAATTTCATCATTTACATCTCGTAATTGCGCATTATCAACGCTACCTTCTGGGATCGCTTTACCAAGATCCCCTGATTGTAACATTGGCATAAATTTTTCTTTTAATAATGGGATCGCTGCATTAGCGAAAAGATAATTACCATATTCAGCAGTATCAGATATCACCACATTCATTTCGTATAAACGCTTACGGGCAATCGTATTGGCGATTAAAGGAAGCTCATGTAAGGATTCATAATAAGCAGACTCAGCTAAAATGCCAGATTCAAGCATAGTTTCAAAAGCAAGTTCAACCCCTGCTTTTACCATAGCAACCATGACGACACCCTGATCAAAATAGGCTTGTTCATCAATTTTACCTTGGTATTCAGCGGCTTTTTCAAAGGCTGTTTCACCGGTTTCTTTACGCCATTTTAATAAGTTTGCATCATCATTTGCCCAGTCTTTCATCATGGTTGCTGAAAACTCACCCGAAATAATATCATCCATATGTTTACGATAAAGATCGGTCATGATCACTTTTAATTCTTTTGCTAATGCATTAGCACGTAGCTTAGCCGGATTCGACAAGCGATCCATCATTAAGGTAATACCACCTTGTTTCAATGCTTCGGTAATAGTTTCCCAACCAAATTGTAATAATTTACATGCATAAGCCGGATCAACACCATCAGCCACAAGTTTATCAAAACAAAGTAATGACCCTGTTTGCAGCATACCGCAAAGGATCGTTTGTTCTCCCATAAGATCAGATTTAACTTCAGCAACAAATGATGACTGTAAAACACCAGCACGATGTCCACCGGTAGCCGCCGCCCATGCTTTAGCAATAGCTAAACCTTCACCTTTAGGATCATTTTCAGGGTGCACAGCGATCAAAGTCGGAACACCAAATCCTCGTTTATACTCTTCACGTACTTCGGTACCCGGACACTTCGGTGCTACCATGACAACTGTGATATCAGGACGAATTTTTTCGCCAACTTCAACAATATTAAAACCATGAGAATAACCTAAAGCGGCTCCCTGTTTCATCAATGGTTGTACTGCTTTTACTACCGCTGAGTGTTGTTTGTCAGGTGTTAGATTAATCACTAAATCTGCAGTAGGAATTAACTCTTCATAACTGCCTACTTTAAATCCATTTTCAGTTGCTTTTTTCCATGAAGGACGCTTTTCTGCAATCGCTTCTTTACGTAAAGCATAGGCGATATCAAGTCCTGAATCTCGCATATTTAAACCTTGATTCAAACCTTGTGCACCGCATCCTACTATTACAATTTTTTTGCCTTTTAGAAAATCGGCTTCTGATGCAAATTCATCACGAGCCATAAAACGGCATTGACCAAGTTGGTGTAATTTTTCACGTAAATTCAGGGTATTAAAATAGTTTGACATTGGGATCTCCATTAATTTATTTGTCATAATCGAATTGTCCAACACTATAGCCGAATTTAATTGTTGCGAAAATTGATATATTTAAAAAATCATATTGCATAAAATGCAATATACTTGCTAAATGTAATGCTTTCTTTTACTCTAAGCCACTATTTAATTATTGATAAATTATTCAATATGGATACACGATATAAGCAAGCAAATAAAGAAGCTAAGCTTTCACTGTTATTAACAATTATTTATCTTCTTGGCTGGATTGTTTGTGCTTACGGCGCTGACGATAAAACTGGCTTTTTGGGTCTTCCATTATGGTTTGAATTATCCTGCATTATGGTACCTGTCGGGTTTATTTTATTATGCTGGATCGTTGTAAAATTTCATTTCAAAAACATCTCATTAGAACAAACTAAGTGATCAAACAATGCATTTAGATATTATATTACCACTAGTCATCTATCTTATTTTTGTGTTTGCTTTATCTATCTATGCTTATGTTAAACGCAAAAAAGTCAATCAATTTACCGATTACTTTATTGGTAATCGAACAATGGGGGGATTTTTGCTCGCCATGACACTGGCTGCAACTTACATCAGTGCCAGCTCGTTTATAGGGGGGCCAGGTGCTGCTTATAAATACGGACTAGGCTGGGTATTGCTGTCTATGATTCAAGTCCCTACTGTCTTGCTATCTCTGGGAATTTTGGGTAAAAAATTTGCCATTTTAGCGCGCAAGTATAATGCTATCACATTAAGTGATATGCTCTATGCTCATTATAAAAGTAAAACCATTGTCTGGTTTGCCAGTATAGCTTTAGTGGTTGCTTTTGTCGGTGCAATGACTGTCCAGTTTGTCGGCGGTGCCCGTTTATTAGAATCTTCAGTAGGCATACCTTATAAAGTTGGTCTACTTATTTTCGGTATTGGTACAGTGATATATACCGCATTTGGTGGATTTCGAGCAAGTATCTTAAACGATGCTTTCCAAGGTTTAGTGATGATCATTGGCTCAATATTACTTTTAACCGCCATTATTTATGCTGGTGGTGGATTAACAGCTATTGTTGAACGTTTAAAAGAAATCGATCCTGCGTTATTAACCCCACAAGGTCCTGGCAATTTTATGGACTTTCCATTTATGGCATCATTCTGGATTTTAGTCTGTTTTGGTGTGGTTGGTTTACCGCATACAGCAGTACGTTGTATGGCTTATAAAGACAGTAAAGCGGTACATCGAGGCATCATTATCGGTACAATCGTTGTCACCGTTATTATGTTAACTATGCACCTTTCTGGCGCACTTGGGCGAGCAATTATTGATGATTTAACCATTCCCGATCAAATTGTCCCAACTTTAATTATTAAGGTGATGTCGCCACTTGCAGCGGGCATCTTTTTAGCTGCGCCTTTGGCTGCGATTATGTCAACCATTAACGCGCAACTGTTACAAGTCTCTTCAGTAATTATAAAAGATCTATTTTTAAGCATAAAACCTGAAACAAAATGCAGTGACAAAACCTTAACGCGAATATCCGTTATCATTACCTTTATTTTTGGCGCATTGCTCATTTTAGCAGCTTGGAATCCACCAGATATGATAATTTGGTTAAATTTACTTGCTTTTGGTGGGCTGGAAGCGGTATTTTTATGGCCTTTGGTACTTGGCTTATATTGGAAGAAAGCTAATGCAACTGGCGCATTATGTTCAATGTTTGCAGGAGCCATTAGTTATACCTTTTTAGCCGCTTATGACATTAAAATTTATTCTTTCCATCCAATTGTTCCTTCATTAATTATTGGATTGGTTGTTTTTATCATCGCCAATATATTTGGTAACTTAAGGAAAAATTATGCCTTGGATTCAACTCAAAATTAATACAACAAATGATCTTGCTGAACCAATAAGTGAGCTTTTGGAAGAATCAGGGGCGTTATCTGTTACATTTCAAGATACCTATGATACGCCTGTGTATGAACCCTTACCCGGTGAAACAAAACTTTGGGGTAATACAGATGTAATTGGGCTTTACGATGCTCAAACTGATTTAGATGAATTGAAAGCAATATTAAATCTTGATCAATATTCTTATAAATTCGAACAATTAGAAGATAAAGATTGGGAACGTGAGTGGATGGACAATTTTCATCCTATGCAATTTGGTCAACGCTTATGGATTTGTCCAAGTTGGCGCCCAGTTCCCGATCCTAGTGCAATCAATGTGATGTTAGATCCTGGCTTAGCTTTTGGAACAGGTACCCACCCTACCACTGCGTTATGTCTTAAATGGCTTGATAGTTTGGACTTAAAAAATAAATTAGTGATTGATTATGGTTGTGGCTCTGGAATTTTGGCGATTGCTGCGCTAAAACTGGGTGCAAAACGTGTCATCGGCATTGACATTGATCCTCAAGCTATTCAAGCTAGCCGAGATAATGCAGAACGTAACAATGTAAGTCATGACATTGAACTTTATTTAACTAAAGATATTCCTGATAATTTACAAGCTGATGTTTTAGTCGCCAACATTTTAGCTGGACCATTAAAAGAGCTCGAGCCGAATATCAGTAGTCTGATTAAAAAAGATGGATTACTAGGATTATCAGGTATTTTAACCTCTCAATCTCAAAGCGTCTGTACCGCTTACCAACCCCATTTTGACCTTGATCCTGTCGCTGAGCAAGAAGAATGGTGTCGAATTACTGGCAAAAAAAAGTAAAAAAATGACATTACCCCCTTTTAAGTTCGAGAAAAAATGCGTAATATAGCCGACCTTAAATTACTAAGCATTGGTAAGGTCACATTAAGAAATAATTTAATCGCCGCACCAATGGCAGGAATTAGTGACAGACCATTTCGAAATTTATGCTACCAGTTTGGTGCTGGTATGACTATTTCAGAGATGTTTTTAGCTAATTCAGATGTTTGGCAAACAGATAAATCTGCATTAAGAATGGTCTCAACGCAAGATTTAGGCATTCGCGCAGTACAAATAGTTGGCGCCGATCCTGACGAAATGGCTAAAGCGGCAGAATTTAATGCCAAACATGGGGCTGAGTTAATTGACATTAACATGGGATGCCCTGCAAAAAAGGTTAATAAAAAATTGGCAGGTTCTGCTTTAATGCAGTACCCGCAATTAATTGAACAGATTTTGCAAAAAGTTGTTGGTGCTGTTGATGTGCCAGTAACATTAAAAATGCGGACTGGATGGGATAAAAATCATAGAAATTGCATTGAAATCGCACAAATTGCGCAGGATTGTGGCGTAAAGGCGATTACTATTCACGGGCGCACCCGTGAATGTCTATTTAAGGGTGTAGCTGAATATGAATCAATTAAAGCAGTGAAAAAAAAGGTATCCATTCCCGTCATTGCTAATGGTGATATTTGTACCCCTGAACAGGCAAAAGATGTTTTTCAATATACGCAAGCTGATGCTATAATGATCGGCCGAGCGGCACAAGGGCGACCTTGGATATTTGAAGAAATTGCATTCTATTTAACACATGGAAAGTTACAAAAAGAAAAGACAGTTGATGAGGTTGAACAAATCGTTTTTACGCACCTTGAAGAGCTTTATCAATTTTACGGAGAATACAAAGGATTACGGATTGCCAGAAAGCATGTAAATTGGTATACCAAGAATTATGCTGATAGCGATCATTTTAGGCGCTTATTTAGTGTACTTAGCACCACAAGTGAGCAAGCTAGAACACTAAAAGCATTTTTTAGTCAAATTAGAAACAACAAAAAGAGTTAAGAATACTATGTCAGAACAACGCGTTACAGCTGCAGCACTAAAATTTACAACTGTAAACTCTCAAGACCAAATAACACAAAAACCTTTGCGAGATTCTGTCAAGCAAGCTTTAAAAAACTATTTATCACAACTTAATGGTGAAGATCCTAATGATCTATATGAATTAGTGTTAGCTGAAGTTGAACACCCATTCCTTGATATGGTTATGCAATATACACGTGGTAATCAAACTCGAGCGGCTAATATGCTCGGTATTAACCGTGGTACACTACGTAAAAAATTAAAACAATATGGAATGAGCTAATCGAACTGTTATTGATAAGCTTATTACATGCAAAAAAAGCACCTGTTTATTAGGTGCTTTTTTGTTTTTATAACAATAAAAAATCATACGGATTAAAAATCAATACACATATTGATAATGAATTTTAAACAAATGTTTGTTAAAATACGCTGATTTTTAAATTATCTAATCTGGAGAATTCTATGGCAGGTCATAGTAAGTGGGCCAATACCAAACATCGTAAAGCGGCGCAAGATGCTAAACGTGGTAAAATTTTTACTAAAATTATTCGAGAACTTGTAACGGCAGCCAAACTAGGTGGTGGCGATCCAGCGTCAAATCCTCGTTTACGTGCAGCAATGGATAAAGCACTATCAAATAATATGACACGCGATACCATGAATCGTGCTATTGCGCGTGGTGTAGGTGGTGAAGATGATAGTGATATGGAAACCATCATCTACGAAGGTTATGGTCCTGCAGGTACTGCCGTCATGGTTGAATGCCTAAGTGATAACCGTAATCGTACCGTATCAGAAGTACGTCACGCTTTCACCAAAACTGGGGGTAATTTAGGTACTGACGGTTCTGTATCCTACTTATTTACCAAAAAAGGCGTTATTTCTTATCCTACGGGTACAGATGAAGACAAAGTAATGGATGCAGCTTTAGAAGCTGGAGCTGATGATGTTGTCACTTATGATGATGGTGCAATTGATGTCTTTACCACCCCAGAATCATTTGGTGAAGTAAAAGATGCACTTGATGCAGCAGGTTTAGTTGCTGAATCAGCTGAAGTCTCAATGATTCCTGCGACCAAAGTGGATCTTGATATTGATTCTGCACCAAAATTATTACGTTTGATCGACATGCTTGAAGATTGTGATGATGTTCAAGAAGTATACCATAACGGTGAAGTTTCGGACGAAGTTGCTGCCGCACTTTAATGTCTATCATTCTTGGCATAGATCCTGGTTCTCGTTTGACGGGTTACGGTGTAATTCGTCAAACAGGACGACAATTAACCTATCTTGGTAGTGGTTGTATTCGTACAGCCGTCGATGATTTACCAACTCGATTAAAACGCATTTATGCAGGCGTTAGCGAAATCATCTTACAATTCCAACCGGATATGTTCGCTATCGAACAAGTCTTTATGGCACGTAATGCCGATTCAGCTTTAAAGTTAGGGCAAGCTAGAGGCTCAGCTATAGTTGCTGCAGTCAACAACGATTTACCTGTTTTTGAATATGCGGCTCGTTTAGTAAAACAAAGTGTAGTAGGCACAGGGGCAGCCGATAAAAAGCAAGTTCAACATATGGTCAAACTTTTGTTAAAATTACCTGCCAGTCCACAAGCTGATGCTGCTGATGCATTAGCTATCGCAATTACTCATGCCCATATGAGTCGACATCTAGTCAAATCTATTAAATAATCTTAATTATCCTACATTGCCCTTGCAAAATAGTACAATCAGCTAACTTAAATAATAACCTCATGCACCTAGATATCAATAGTAAACCGACAATGCTATTCAATCCTTGGATCAATTTTTTACCTTGTTATTTACAATGAGATCATATTTTGATGAGGATAAGATTAAAAACTCAATAAAAAAGCACGATAGAATCGTGCTTTTTGTTGGTTATCTTATTAATAAGATTTCGACTTTTTTAGCACATCCTAGCTGGTGCTAAGATATGCTTTTCAATTTTTCAAGTCACTATTTTTGGTCAGTGTTGTGCGAAAAATTACGTGGTAAAACGACCTTATTTTTATGTTTAGTAAACATTTTAGTAATAAATAAGAAGAATAATGGTACATAAAATATCGCTAAGAATGTTGCTGTTAACATACCACCAATTACCCCTGTACCTACCGCGTTTTGGCTTGCTGAACCTGCACCACTATTTAATGCTAAAGGTAACACCCCTAAAATAAAGGCGAACGATGTCATTAAAATTGGGCGTAAACGTAATCGACAAGCTTCTAGTGTTGCATCAATCAGCGATTTACCTTCTTTTTCTAAAGCATCTTTTGCAAATTCAACAATCAATATCGCATTTTTCGCAGACAGTCCCATTGTAGTTAATAGACCGACGATAAAGTAAATATCATTATCAAGCCCTCTAAACATTGTTGCAACCACCGTTCCTAAAATACCAAGTGGAATCACAAATAGTATTGAAATTGGTACACTCCAACTTTCGTATAATGCAGCTAATGCCAAGAACACGACAATGATAGAGATAATATAAAGTGTCGTTGTTTGGGATCCTGTTTGACGTTCTTGATAAGAAATATCGGTCCAGTCAAACGTAAAGCCTTTTGGTAAGTCTTTTGATAGTTGTTCCATTATTGCCATAGCTTGACCAGAACTTAAGCCCGGCGCAGCAGATCCACTAATTCCCATTGCAGCAACACCATCATAACGAACAAGCGATGGTGAACCATAACTTTTTGAAGTAGTCGCAAATGCATCATAAGGAACCATTTGACCTTTTTGATTTTTTACATGCCAATAACTAAAATCATCAGGTAACATTCGATAAGCCGCTTCAGATTGAAGGTACACTTTTTTGACTCGGTTATTATAGACAAAGTCATCAATATAAGCAGAACCTAATGCGGTAGATAATACTGTATTGACGCTACTGACAGAAACACCAAGCGCTTGAGCTGTTTCGAAATCCACATTAATTTTATACTGAGGAACATCTAACATACTGCCCGGACGCACTTGTTGAAGTTCAGGTCTTTTCGATGCTTGCCCTAAGATTTGATAAAAAGCACCCATTAAAGCTTCATGCCCTTGTCCTGATGTGTCTTTAAGCATATAGGAGAAACCATTAGCCATCCCTAAAGACGGAACTGCGGGTAAGTTGGCAATTATCACTCGACCTTCAGTAATGGTAGAGGCAAAGCCCCAACCACTGCCAACTAAAGCATCCACTTTTTGATCAGGGCGTTTACGCTCATCCCAATCTTTTAGGCGAACAAATCCAAGCCCCATATTTTGTCCACGACCTACCATACTAAACCCTGCAACAGTAAAGACTTCTTTAACAGAATCAGCTTTCTTTTCCATATAAAACTGAGTTGTTTTATTCAATACTGACATAGTTTGTTCTAATGTTGATCCGGGTGGTAATTCGACCATGACAATCAATACACCCTGATCTTCATTAGGTAAAAACCCTGTTGGTAAGCGGTTAAATCCAAATATTAATCCAACAATGATAACGACATAACAAACAAAGGCAATTAATGGATAACGTATTACTTTAATTACGCCTTTCTCATAAGTATGCAGTCCTTTGTCATAAAATTTATTAAACGCTCTAAAGAATAGTTTGGTTCCTTTGTCACACCAGCTAAATGGTGGAATCGCAAGTAATTTTTCCCAAAACGTTGATTTTTTGTTTTTACTTTTTGATGGTGCTTTTAATATCTGAGCACAAAGTGCAGGCGTTAAAACGATTGCCATAATCACTGACAATGACATCGAGGTAACTATGGTAATTGAGAATTGACGATAAATTCCCCCAGCAGCACCACCATAAAATGCCATAGGTACAAACACAGCAGATAATACAACGGCAATACCAATTAAAGCAGAAGTTATCTGTTCCATTGATTTCACTGTTGCATCATACGGGGACAATCCTTCATCATGCATGATACGCTCAACGTTTTCGATAACGACGATAGCATCATCCACCAGTAACCCGATTGCTAACACCATAGCAAACATCGATAACGTATTTATGGTAAATCCACAAATGTACAAGATTGCAAATGTTCCTAACAATACAACCGGAACAGTAATGGTTGGTATGAGAGTTGAACGAAGATTTTGCAAAAATATATACATGACGATAACAACTAATATAATTGCTTCAATCAGAGTATGCACAACATTACTGATAGATAATTTAACAAATGGTGTTGTATCGTAAGGATAAGCAAATTTAATATCTTCCGGGAAGATTGCCGATAACTCTTCGATTTTTTTATCGACTAATTCAGAGGTATCTAATTGGTTTGCGCCAGTTGCCAGATAAATAGCTAAACCAGCTGATGCTTTACCGTCATAGCGAGAAATAAAATTATAATCAGATGCACCAATTTCAACGTTAGCAACATCTTTTAATAAAATATTAGAACCGTCGGTATTGACCCGAACTAAAATATTTTGAAATTGTTCCGGTGTTTTTAAACGAGATTGAGCCGTTATCGTTGCATTAAGTTCCTGACCTTCAGTTGAAGGTAATGCACCTAATTGCCCTGCTGTCACTTGAGCGTTTTGTGCTTGAATTGCTGCAATAATCTCTTCAATTGACATGTTGAAATAATTGAGTTTATTTGGGTCAAGCCAAATACGCATCGCATATTCTGAGCCAAATAAAGTGGTATCACCAACACCTTGAACACGACGAATCGGATCTTGAACAGTAGAATAAATA
This sequence comes from Gilliamella sp. wkB308, assembly GCF_001690185.1. Lineage (GTDB taxonomy): Bacteria > Pseudomonadota > Gammaproteobacteria > Enterobacterales > Orbaceae > Gilliamella > Gilliamella apicola_I. The sequence goes on along the minus strand of NZ_LZGN01000007.1, from coordinate 38,700 downwards.
AAGTCAGCAATATCTGCTTGAGTCTTTTGGGGGTTCGTTGAGTAAAAACCAATAACTTTTAGGAAGTTAGTGTTATTTTTAGCAACTGAAACACCATTTTTTTGAACACTTTCAGGTAAACGAGACTTAATACTTTCAACTTTATTTAACACTTGCACTTGCGCAAAATCAGGATTCGTTCCCGGTGCAAAAGTCAATGTAGTTTGAACAACACCTTGCGCACTACTGGTTGATTTCATATAGATTAAATTATCTATCCCAGTCAGATTTTGTTCGATTAACTGTGTAACGGTGTTTTCAATAGTTTGTGCATCTGCACCAGGATAAGCCGCTGAAACAGTAACAGCAGGAGGAGCAATATCAGGGTATTGTTCAACTGCTAGCAGTTTGATACATAGTGCCCCGCCTAGCATCATCATGATAGCTATTACCCATGCAAAAACAGGTCTATCAATAAAAAACTTAGCCATAATTAAATCTACCCCTGTTTTATTTCACGCTGTTTTTGATGATATTATCTAACTGTTCTTGAGTAAGAGTAGCTGGTTCACCAACAATTTGGCCTGTCATTGGTTTACCCATTTCAACTGCCGTTAAATTAAGTAAACCCGTAGTGATAACTTGTTCACCAATATCAATACCTTTCGTCACTACCCAATAACCATTGATACCAGTATAAACTTGAATACCTTGACGATATTCAATCGTATTATCTGGTTTTAGGATTTTTGCTGTATATTGGCCTTTACCATTACTCGTAATACCTTGTTGAGGAACAAGTTTTGCATTTTTAATATAACCTAAAGTCAATTGAGGTTTGACAAACATACCGGGCAAAATTTTGCCATCTTGATTTGGAAATTCTGATCTAAGGGTAACAGTACCTGTCGTTTCATTCACTGTCATATCAGAAAATTTGATACTCCCTGCTACGTCATATTTCGAACCGTCATTAAAATAAAGTTCAACATTATTTCCTTGCGCTGGTTCAAAAATCACGTTTTGATCTTGATTATATTTATTGTAACGCGTTGCTGCTTCAGTCATATCAACATAAATAGGATCAAGTTTTTGAACTAATGCTAACGCTGTCGCTTGACCTGCTGAAACTAATGCACCTTCAGTGACACTCGATTTACCAATATAGCCATCAATAGGGGAATATACTTTAGTATAATCTAAATTAACTTTAGCGGTATGTTCAGCTGCTTGAGCAACAAGTACACTAGCTTCTGCCTGCTGAGCATCTGCCGCCGCTTTATCATAATCTTGCTGACTAATGGATTTGGTCTTTAATAAGCCTGCATAGCGTTTTAAAGTCAGTTGGGCAATATTCGCATTAGCTTTTGCGCTAGCTACACTTGCAACAGCACTGTCATAATTAGCTTGATAAATAGCCGGATCGATTTGATAAAGTGATTGCCCTGCTTTTACATTTGAACTTTCTTCAAATTCTCGTTTTAAAACAATACCACTTACTTGAGGTCTAATTTCAGCAATTTGCGAAGCGACAACTCGACCAGGTAAACCAATCTTTAAGGTGTAATTCAATGGCTCTACTTTAAACACCGTAACTTTTGGTATCTGATTATTACCGCCTTGTGATTTGTTATCATCGCAGCTTGACAGTAAAAATAAGCTGGTGAGCGCTACCGGAATGGTGAGTAATAGCTTGTTAAATCTCATATAAAATTGACCTCAATCAACAAAATTGTTATTTTTAATAATTATAAATCTTATTTAAAAGTAACCGATGATTTTACAAAAAATATGCATAAATTGTAAGTATCTTTACAGGTTAATAGCACAGAGTTCTAAAAATTAAAATCTAACATTATTAATAAAAAAATATATACCGATAATTATGATTATTGGCAGAAATAAAGTAATATATGCTTATTGATTTTTAGTGCGAAAAAATTAGGCTTGATAAAATGATTCAATCAAAGGCGTTTATGTACTGACAATCAATTGAATTTTTTTTAATTTGCAAAGAAAAAGTAATTATTTTACATTGTGGTACTCCGTAATCACTTCATTCGATTCTTTTATTGAGTGATTTGAGTCTTTATTTAATTTAATTCTGAGATGGTTATTATGGATAATTTACGTATTGTTCTGATTGTTATTGCATCCTTGGTCATTATTGCATTATTGATACATGGATTATGGATTAATAAAAAGGAACGTTCTTCTCTGTTTAATTCAGATAAAAAAAGGAATATTAACCCTATTGCTCAACAGCAAACAGACATTTATATGGATGAAATAGAAGAAGATGATGTAATACTGATTAACCCCAAAAATAAAAAAACAACGACACCGCATGTTGACGCCGTTGAGATCATTGAAAAAGAAGCTTCTCCTCAGCAAGAGGATTTATTTAGTCATCAACCGATAGACGAACCAGAAGAAGATACTATCCCTGAGCCAGTTGTTAATCTTAATCAGGATCTGTTTGAAAATGAACCATTAGAAGAAAAAGTCGAAACAGAAAGTCACCTTGAAAAAACAGAAACAATCACAATAAATGAAGGAATTCATGAAGATGAACCTGTTGAGCAAAACAAAGTTTTAAACGCTGAATCCTCAGCTAACCATCATGAATCTGAAAAAGTAAACATCAACCATGAAGAAGAAGATAAAACAGAAATCATTGTGCTAAATGTTACAGGCATTAATGGGAGATTATTACAAGGTGATGTATTACTTGCCAGTATTATGCAATCAGGTTTTCAATTTGGTGATATGCGAATTTTTCATCGCCATGTCGATCCTGCGGGTAACGGCCCTGTTTTATTTAGTCTAGCAAATATGGTTAATCCAGGCTATTTGGATCCTGAAACCATGCACGAATTTACCACGCCTGGCGTTTCAATTTTTATGATTGCACCGACACAAGGAAACAATCAGCAAAATTTCAAACTTATGTTACAAACAGCTCAACGTATAGCCGATGATGTGAATGGTGTTGTCTTAGATGATTCCCAACACATGCTAACACCACAAAAAATCGATAGCTACAAAGAACGCATCAAAAAAGCATGCAACGAAATATAATCAAAATATGACAATAATTTTATCAGCTACCACCAACATTAGTTGGTGGTAAATGGACGGGAAATAAAAAGATTCAGATCCGATTGTTAACTAGATTCACCATGATAAACATATTGACTTAATCAAGTCATTCATACTTGATTGGTGTCTAATAACATTTAAAAATCTTAATTTAAATCAAGAGCATACTAACATGTCACTATCTAATTTACCCGAAAACCTTACCCATGATTCACAACAAAAAGTCCTCACTGAAGTTCAATCTTTACGTGATAAGATAAGACATCATGAATATTGTTATTATGTCTTAGATGCGCCTGAAATTCCGGATGCGGAATATGACAAATTGATAAAACAGCTTCAAACTATTGAACAGCAGCATCCCGAATTGATTACCCCTGACTCCCCTACTCAACGAGTTGGCGGTGCTCCCCTATCTCAATTTGCCTCAATAAAACATCAAATACCAATGTTATCTTTAGATAATGTTTTTGATGAGACAAGTTTTATTGCTTTCAATAAAAGAGTGAAAGATCGCTTACACTTAAAAGAGAATGATCCAGTAGAATATTGTTGTGAATTGAAATTAGATGGATTAGCGGTAAGTTTACTTTATGAAAATGGTCAATTTGTGCAAGCCGCAACCCGAGGAGACGGCACAACAGGAGAAGACATTACCGCCAATGTCAAAACAATAAAAACCATTCCACTAGTTTTAAGAGGAGAGCAGATACCAAGACGCTTAGAAGTTCGTGGTGAAGTGTTCATGTCCCATAAAGGCTTTGCTAAACTCAATGCTGAAGCAGAAAAACGAAACGAAAAAGTCTTTGCAAATCCTCGTAATGCAGCCGCAGGCTCTCTAAGACAATTAGACCCGAAAATTACAGCTAAAAGACCTTTATCGTTTTTCTGTTATGGTTTAGGTGTTATTGAAGGTGCCAGTCTGCCCGATACCCATTATGACCGTTTAATGCAACTTAAGACTTGGGGATTACCTGTTAGTGATAAAGTTCAAGTGCGAAAAGGTGCGCAAGCTGCTTTAGATTACTTTAAACAAATTGGTGAAGAGCGCATGTCATTGGATTTTGACATAGACGGTGTGGTGATAAAAGTAAATAATATCGCTTTACAGGAAGAACTCGGCTTTGTTGCCCGTGCTCCTCGTTGGGCAACGGCGTTTAAGTTTCCTGCGCAAGAAGAAATCACCCAATTAAATAAAGTTGACTTTCAAGTCGGCAGAACTGGCGCAATTACGCCTGTTGCAAGACTAGAACCGGTGTCTGTTGCAGGTGTGATTGTCAGTAATGCAACTTTGCATAACAGTGATGAAATCGCCCGATTAGGTGTTCGAGAAGGTGACTATGTTTCTATACGCCGTGCAGGGGATGTAATTCCTAAAATTGTATCGGTCATATTAGATCGAAGACCAGCCGACACCAAAGCGATTATCTTTCCAACCCACTGCCCGATTTGTGGTTCTTTAATTGTTCGTGATGAAGGGCAAGCGGTATCTCGCTGTGCAGGCGGACTTATTTGTCCAGCACAACGCAAAGAAGCGCTTAAACATTTTGTATCCCGTCGAGCCATGAATGTGGAAGGCATGGGCGATAGGCTAATTGAACAGTTAGTGGATAAAGATTATGTTAAAACACCCGCAGATCTTTATAGACTCACGGTACCATTACTCTGTTCGTTAGATAAAGTAGGCGATAAATCGGCTAAAAATTTATTAGCTGCGCTTGATACGTCGAAAAATACAACTTTAAGTCGCTTTATTTTTGCGCTTGGTATACCAAATGTCGGTGAAGTGACTGCTGAAAATTTAGCTAACCAATTTGGTAATTTAACGGCAATTGAAAATGCATCACTTGAACAACTACAATTAGTTAATGATATTGGTGTGGTTATTGCGGAAAGCATCATTGATTTTTTCCAAGAACCCCATAACCGCGACGTAATAGAACAGTTAACCAGTGATGACATTGGTATTCATTGGCAAGACACCAATCCCCAAGCACAAACAAAGACAACCGATTCACCATTTTCTGGTAAAACGATTGTTTTAACCGGAACGTTATCTGTTTTAACACGTGATGAAGCCAAAGATAAATTGAAACAACTTGGTGCCAAAGTAACGGGAAGCGTATCAAAGAATACTGATCTGGTGATTGCTGGTGAATCTGCCGGTTCAAAACTAGAAAAAGCGCAACAACTTGGCATTAAAGTCATTGATGAACAAGCGATGTTAAGTTTGCTAAATGAATAAGATTGTTTGGACTTGTCCAGTTATAGATACTATAACTGGCAACTCAACACCAAGGAGAAATTTATGCCATTATTAGATAGTTTTAAAGTTGATCACACTAAAATGAAAGCCCCTTTCGTCCGCGTTGCAAAGACAATGGTAACGCCAAAAGGCGATAACATTACCGTTTTTGATCTTCGTTTTACTATTCCCAACCAAGCCTTATTACCCGAAAAAGGGATACATACTTTAGAACACCTATTTGCAGGGTTTATGCGCGATCATCTTAACAGTGATACTGTTGAAATTATTGATATCTCGCCTATGGGATGTCGCACAGGGTTTTACATGAGTTTAATCGGTCAACCAGATGAATCGCTCGTTGTTGATGCTTGGCTAAAATCCATGCATGATGTCCTCAATGTAAAATCACAAAACCAGATACCCGAATTAAACGAATACCAATGTGGCACGTATAAAATGCATTCATTGGATGAAGCCAAGGCTATTGCTGAAACGATTATTCACTCAGGTATCGGTATTTGCCATAATCAAGATATTGCCTTAACCGATGCTCAACTTGCCACAATGAGTCACTAGGAGTTTGTTATGCCAAATGTAACCATCGATTTTTTAGAAGGTCGTACTATTGAACAAAAAAGAGAAATGGCTAAACGCATAACGGACGCGATTGTTCAAACGCTTAATTGTAAGCCTGAAGCGGTACAAATTATTATGCACGAATTATCCAAAGATCAGCTAGCAAATGGTGGTGAGCTAAGAATTGATAAGGAATAATACTTTTTAATTCTGCTATTAATAGTGATTAATCCAGCACTATACTTGATGTCTATTGCATAACAAAATAGTACGCAAATCTAAAAAAACCTCGAAAAACATCACTTATTTTTTGAGGTTTAATTATGTCAACTACGTTTGCTTTAATTATTGTCGACCATTTTTATGTCACATTTTATCAATCATCAATAATGTTAAATGTGTTTAATGGTCGCAGTGATGAAGATGAAGCAAATGCCCCATTTTATTAGCCTTGGTTTCTAAATAGTGTTCGTTATTTGGATTCTCGCCCACTTCCAAAGGAACTCTTTCCGTAACTTGAATTCCAGCTTGCTCCAATACTCTTATCTTTTCAGGATTATTCGTCAATAAACGAATTTGTGATACACCAAGCAGTGTCAGCATATCAGCACAAAGTTTAAAATCACGCTCGTCAGCTGCAAATCCTAACTGCTCATTTGCTTCCACCGTATCAAGTCCTTGGTCTTGCAGCGCATAAGCTCTAATTTTATTTAATAAACCGATATTACGCCCTTCTTGCCGATGATAGATTAAAATTCCTTGACCTTCTTTCGCAATTTGTTTTAAAGCTGCTTCTAATTGAAAACCACAATCACACCGTAAACTAAATAACGCATCACCCGTTAAACACTCAGAATGCACTCTGGTTAAAACAGAGGTTGCCTTTGAAATGTCACCAAACACTAATGCGACGTGATCCTTGCCAGTTGCAATTTCTTCAAAACCTACCATAGTGAAACAACCCCATGGTGTTGGTAGCTTCGCTTGTGCGACATGTTTTAATTGCATTATTATCTCCGTATTAAATGAATAACATAAACGAGAATCTATTAAAAATAAACCACATCTATGATAAAATAGACAGCACAATATGCTTAATTGAGTTTTTAAATGGGGTTAGTTATAAAAAAAACAATAGCTACATTGGCTATTTTTTTAATCGTACCATTGTTTATTATAGTCATAAATTGGCATTGGCTACCAGACACATTGAACGATAAATCAGAATATTTTTTTTGGGTTACTGAAACAGCAAGTTACCCATGGGCAATAATAACATCAATATTTTACTTCATTTTATTTTGTGCTTTACTAGTCAGCAAAACAGATAAAAAGTTCAAAAAGATTGTATTAGTATGGTTAGTTCTCGTGAGTGCTGTCCTCAGCGGACAAGTGATAAAATCTATCATAAAATCACAAACAGCAGAATCAAGACCTTATGTCTTATGGATAACAAAAGAACATAATACAACTGACCAATATTTTTATTCATTAACCAAGCCAGAAAGAGCCGCTTTTATCAAAGAATCATTAATCAATTCATCTACAATACCGAATTGGTTATCCAAACACTGGCAAAATGAAACAGGGTATTCTTTTCCCTCTGGTCATACACTATTTGCAGCAACATTTGCTTTTTTAGCCATTGTGCTACTCAACTTCAGGCGTAATTATATTTTTATATCCTTGATTGTGATATGGACGGTATTAATTGAAATAAGTCGATTATTACTCGGTATGCATACACCTATAGATTTAATATTATCCGTCATCATTGGTTGGGGTATTGCATTAATCTGCTATTTTTATGCTAAAAAATGGCATATAGTAACGTAATCATTTACCTAGTTTTTGCGTTACTAAGCGATTTAATGCCTTCAAATAAATCGGTAACAGGTTGTTTAACCAATAAATGGATAACAATAAAGAATAAAAAGTATTAAAAAAAGAAAGGTCAACATTATGAAATTAATTTTATCGATTATATTGATTATTGCTATTTTTGCATTGTCTATTGCTTTAGGTGCAGCCAATGATCAAGTAGTGACATTTAACTATTTAGTTGCTAAATCAGAATTACGCTTATCTGTTCTGCTGGCAATCTTATTTGGCAGTGGTTTTCTGGTAGGTTGGTTTGTTACGGGTTACTTCTTTTTGAAATCGAAATTACAACACTCATCAACTAAACGCCAACTAAACAAATTACAAAAAAAGTATGATGAAGATATCGCAATGAATCAAAAAGCAACATTAACAAAAATTAATTAAGAATAGACGATTATGTTTGAACTGTTATTTCTGTTACTACCTATTGCAGCCGCTTACGGTTGGTATATGGGGGACAGAAATGCAAAACAAAAATATTTAAACCAATCCAACCGGCTATCGCGCGAATATGTTGATGGTTTAAACTTTCTTTTATCAAATCAAAAAGATAAAGCTGTTGATTTGTTTTTGGATATGTTAAAAGAAGATGACAGCACTCTTGAGGCTCATTTAACTTTAGGAAATTTATTCCGCTCACGTGGTGAAGTTGATAGAGCGATACGCATTCATCAATCTTTAATGGAAAGTTCAGCATTGACGTTCGAACAACGCCTTTTAGCAATCCAGCAATTAGGGCGAGATTATATGGTTGCTGGTTTTTATGATCGTGCCGAAGAAATGTTTTTACAATTAATTGACGAAGATGATTTTCAACAATATGCACTACAACAATTGATTATCATCTATCAATCAACCAGTGAATGGATCAATGCGATTAATGCAGCCACCAAATTAGTCAGATTAGGTAACATTAAATACAAAACGGATATTGCGCAATTTTATTGCGAGTTAGCCACTATTGCTATGTCTGCTGATGATATGGAAAAAGCTTATAACTTGTTACAAAAATCAGCCGCCGCAGATGCAAAATGTGCGCGTACCTCGCTCATGCTGGGTCGGGTATTAATGAGACAAAACAAGAAGGAACAAGCCATTGAATCATTCAAACAAATTTTAACACAAGATAAAGCCTTCATCGGTGAGGCATTACCTTTATTAAAAACATGTTATTTAGAATTAAATCAACCCGAACAGTTTAAACAATTTCTACAATTATGCGTTGATCAAGATAGTGGCAACGTTGCTGAATTAATGCTTGCAGATATAGTCGAAAAACAAAGTGGACTTGATGCAGCTCAAAACTACATGTATCGGGAATTACTCAAACACCCTAATTTAAAAGGGTTTTATCGATTGATGAATTACCACGTAGCCGATGCCGAAGAAGGTCGAGCAAAAGAAAGTCTTTCACTTTTACGTAAGATGGTTGGCGAACAGATCAAAACCGTCCCTAATTATCGCTGTATTAAATGTGGGTTTACGGTCAACTCGATTTACTGGCTATGCCCTGCTTGTCGTTCTTGGTCAACCATAAAACCTGTTCGTGATTTTGAACAACATTCAGATAATTAATAAGAGCTTTATATGTATTTAATTGATTCTCACTGCCATTTAGATAGCTTAGATTTTAGCAACAAATCGATTGATGACGTATTGCAAGACGCAATACGTCACGATGTTAAACACTGCTTAAGTGTAGCAACCACGCTTTCAGGCTATGAATCGATGAGAGATTTTTTAAAACCCTATACTAAACAGTGCTCATTTTCATGCGGTATTCATCCTCTTAATATAGAAGAAGAGATCTATGACGCCAATCGCTTTGAGGCATTGGCAAGCCAAGATAATGTAATTGCGCTGGGTGAAACTGGGCTTGATTATTACTATCAACAAGATAACCTTGAACAACAACAAGCAAACTTTAAAGAACATATTCGGTTAGGTCGTAAACTCAATAAACCTATCATCGTTCATACACGCAATGCACGCCAAGATACCTTAAGAATCTTAAAAGATGAGCATGTTCACTCTGGGGTCTTACACTGTTTTACCGAAGATATCGATACGGCCAAACAATTGCTAGATATCGGTTTTTATATCTCTTTTTCGGGCATTATCACCTTCAAGAATGCTGAATCATTACGTGAAGTTGCCAGATATGTCCCAATGGATCGTATTTTAGTTGAAACCGATTCACCTTATTTAGCACCTGTTCCCTATCGAGGGAAAGAAAACCAGCCAGCTTATGTTCGTGAAATTGCTGACTATTTAGCGGTATTGAAAGGTGTTTCTATAGACAAGATAGCACGACAAACAACGAATAACTTTTGTCAATTATTTAATTTACAAGGGGCGTTACATGAGTAATAAGTTAACCATAGATTGGGATGATTTTTTAACGAATTATTGGCAAAAAAAGCCAGTTATTTTACGTGATGCTTTTAAACATTTTGTTGATCCTATCACACCTGAAGAACTTGCAGGTTTAGCGATGGAAGAAGAGATTGATAGCCGAATAGTCACCAACAAAAATGGGAAATGGGATGCCCAATTTGGTCCTTTCATTGACTTTAGCCACTTAGATGAAAACCATTGGAGTTTGCTGGTACAAGCAGTTGACCACTGGCATGAACAAGCAGCTACATTAGTTGAACCTTTCAAATGCCTGCCACAATGGCAATTTGAAGATCTGATGATTTCTTACGCAACAGATAAAGCAGGCGTGGGGCCTCATATTGACAACTATGATGTATTTATCATTCAAGGTAAAGGATGCCGACGTTGGCAGGTTGGCGACCGCAATGAGCATTATAAACAATTTAGTGCTCATAAAGCGTTACTTCATGTTGAAAACTATCAACCTATCATTGATGAAGAAATTACAGCAGGCGATATTCTATATATACCAATAGGCTTTCCACATAATGGTGTTTCAATTGGCGAATCGCTAAGTTATTCTGTCGGGTTTAGAACGCAAACATCTCAAGAACTATTAAGTGGTTTTGCCGATTATGTTATCGACAACCTACCGAATGGTATATTTTATCAAGATCCCAATTTAACATTACCCAAAGATTCCTATCGAATACAATCCTATGAATTAGAAAAATTACAAAACCAGATAATTGAATTGGTTAGAACACCTAAACTTTTTAACGATTGGTTTGGTAAACACATTACTATTCCAATGCATGAATTAAATATTGTTCCTGTCGAGCCACCATACCAATTTGATGAATTTGTCTCGCTTTTAAAAACTAATAATCTGTGCCGAGTACCGAGCATACGCATTCTAAAAGTAGGTGATTATGGCTATATTCATGGTGAAAAAATCCATTTGCCGATGCCTGTTATTGATCTTTTATGCCAAGAAGAAGAGCTTTATTATGAACAACTGGAAGATGAATCGACTTTAAAGGTCATTTTGGACTTAGTTAACAAAGGCTATTGGTATTTTATCGAAGACTAGTCAAGATTATCCGCTGGGAAACACTCAGCGGAAATTAGCTATCAATCATATAAATTTAGAAACTAAGATTCACTTAATAAATCATCTATACCCTATCACGATTCTTTACACAAAATAAAATTATCACTATTTGATGCATCCTTTAATATTTATATATAAAGTTACTTACAAGAAATGATTATTTTCTAGCAAATAACCAATTGTAAAGGCTTTTAGCTTGGATTTTTAAAGTTTTTAAGTATATACTTTGCACCGCTTTTAAACGACCTTATTGAATTAGCCTACAACCTATTTTAAAAGGTAAAGTTTAAATAAGTAACTCACTATTCACAATCATTAGAGGTAAATATGAAAACTGCGATAGACCCTATTAAACAAGCTGAAAGTGAAACTGGCTCCACCACAGCTTATCAAAAAAGAACGCTTTTTGCCTCTACAGTCGGCTATGCATTAGATGGTTTGGATATGATGATTTTAGGGGTCTGTTTTACCCTAATTCAAGCAACTTTTAATCTAACCAAAACCGATTTAGGAACATTAACTTCAGTAACATTATTAGGCGCTGTACTGGGTGGAATTCTTTTTGGAACCTTAGCAGACAAATATGGGCGTGTTAAAGTCTTTTCATGGACAATTATCATATTTTCTGTATTTACCGGGCTGTGTGCTATTTCACCAAATTATGAAAGCTTTTTAGTTTTCCGTTTTTTAAGTGGTCTTGGACTAGGTGGAGAATTTGGCATTGGCATGACGTTGGTGTCAGAAACTTGGCCAAAGCATAAACGTTCAAGAGCAACATCGATTGTTGCGTTAGGATTTCAGCTAGGCATTATACTGGCAACCTTAACAGTTAATTTTGTTGGAGAAGCACATGGTTGGCGTTGGGCTTTTGCTGTCGGTGTACTTCCTGCTTTGTTTGTTGCCTGGACACGTAAAGGATTGAAAGAGCCTGAAATTTGGCAAACGTTAAAAGATCAAAACAAAAATAAAATTGCCTTAGGAAAACTTTTTAAAAATGTCAAAACATCCTCAACAACTGTTGGATTAACCATTGCTTGTGCCGTACAAAATTTTGGTTTTTATGGCATCATGACATGGATGCCAACCATGATCGCAACCGAACGAGGTCTATCATTCAAAAACACCATGTTTTGGACAATATCAACCACCATCGGCATGTCATTGGGCATTTTAATTTTTGGTTGGTTATGTGACAAATTTGGGCGCCGTCCTGCTTATATTGTCTTTTTATTAGTTTCAGCGTTATCTATCTGGTTCTACTTTCAACAAACCGATATGATCGTTTTGATTTTATTTGGTTCAGTCATTGGTTTTTTCGTCAATGGCATGATGGGGGGATATGGTGCACTATTGGCTGAACATTACCCAACAGATGCTCGTTCAAGTGCAGAAAACATTATCTTTAATGTTGGACGAGGAATTGCTGGAGTATCACAAGTCTTAATTGCTTACTTAGCAACAGTTTATTCAATAAGCTATGCACTAGCATTATTATCTGCAGCTTATCTATTATCCGCTGCTGCATTTATGTTTTTAATTCCTGAAACAAAAGGAAAAACGTTAGAATAGTTTTTTATTATTACAGGGCTTATTAGCCCTGTAATAAAACTGCTCAACATAGCAAAAATATTATGTTGCACACAAAAGTGAATAGATAAATACGATGACAATTATCTTGTACAATCTGTTGATTTAACGATAATGGATAACATTTTTTTATTATTTAAATAATAATCATATCGAATACCATCCATGAATATTTCTTTAAAATGAGCAATATCTTTGTTATCCGAACAATAAAGCTCAAGAATCCCTGTGCGAGATGACTGTTCAAACTCTGGTGAGGTTAATTCTACTTCTTCAATATTTTTTATTTCATATTTATATATAAACTGATCGTTGTCCTTTGAAACATCCACTAACGCAAAATTCTCATCATAAACAATAGGAAGTTTTTTTTTCATTGAATCAATAACTATACGTTGATTTTTTTCTTTATAGCTCCCACTATCACAACCAAACAACGCCAAACTCCATACCAATAATGCAGATATTTTTTTATATTTCATGCTATTACCCATAAGTAAAATTAATATTATTTTGTTTTTTCCATTTTAAATAAAACAATTAATAAAAAAATAAAAAGTCCCTATATAATTTGAATGATGATTTTAATTTATATGGTTAAAATTTTACAACATAAAATATATTTTTATTTTAATAGTAAGCGTCAATAACAATACACTGTGTTAATTAAACTTTAGGTAATAACCTGATCGTTATCTTCTATCATTAGAAAATCATCATTTAATTAACTAACATAAATACATCATTTTGAGTTGATAATCTTCATTTTTTAAAATGATATTTAGATTCACATCTTTCTCAATAAACAAAATAAAAAAAGGGCTATTAATAGCCCTTTTCACCTTAATCGATACTCTACAATTTACCATCACAATCACTTGGTTTGAGATTAAGTGTTAATGCGTTACTATTATTGATATAGTAATTATGTGTAGCACCTTCAGGGAAAGCAAGTCTTAATGCTTTCTTCATTAGATCTGAGCTACAATAATCGGTAAGTAAATTATTTAATAATGTTTTTTGAGTATTCTCAATTTTTAAATCATCTGGCGTCACACCTTTCACATCATATTTATAATTAATCGTGTTGTTTTCTTTGGATACATCCACCAATGAAGTATTCTGATCAATATTCAGTGGTAATGTTTGTTTAATATTTTTAATCACCGCATCTTGTGCAAGATTATAGTTACCCTCTTTCAACTTATTCAATATATCGTTACTTTCTTCTTTTGCTTGTTCAAAATAATCTTGTGTTTTATCGCTGATATCTGCACCCGTTTGCTGTACTTTCTGTTTAATATCATCAACAGTCGATTTAGAATTATCACAGTTAACTAAAAAAATACCTAATAATGCAAGCGTGATTACTTTAAAAAATTTCATTTTTTTGCCTTTATTCTAAGTTAAGTTTTAACACTATTATGAACAATGCATAATAGAACGTGATTTAAGATGTCTAGCTTAAAATTTTTTTGTAATAAAAGAGCCTGAACAGCTCTTTTATCACGATATAAACATGAGATTAATTAGTATGCTCACCACCCGTTACACCATAAGTTTCTGCAGTGGTATAACTTGACTCTTCTGAAGCCAAATGTACATAGACCCCAGCAAGTTCAACCGGTTGCCCTGCTCTTTTGAGTGGTGTTTCTTTACCAAATTCAGGAATTGCATCGCTGAGTTGTCCACCACAAACTTGTAATGGTGTCCAAACCGGACCGGGTGCAACACTATTAGCACGAATACCTTTACTCGCTAATTGCTTAGCCAAAGCTTTTGTAAAAGCGATAATTGCCGATTTAGTTGAAGCATAATCTAATAATGTTGGACCAGGTTGGAAGGCTTGAACAGATGAAGTAGTAATAATAGTTGAGCCAGGTTTTAAATAACCTAATGCTGCTTTAGTTACCCAAAATAGCGAAAAGACATTAATTTCGAACGTTTTGCGAATTTGCTCTGTAGTCAGATCCATAATATCAGCTACTGCAGTTTGTTTACCTGCAACCAACGTTAAATTATCTAACCCACCAAGTTTATGATGAGCTTCATCCACCATTTTTTTACAAAACGCTTCATCACTTAAGTCGCCGGGTATTAATACCGCTTTACGTCCGGCAGCTTCAATAACTTTTGCCACATCTTCAGCATCTTTTTGCTCATCAGGATGATAATTGATTGCAACATCCGCCCCTTCTTTGGCATAAGCGATTGCCGCTGCACGACCAATACCCGAATCTCCACCTGTGACCAACATTTTAAGACCTTCTAAACGTTGATGACCTTTATAACTTTTTTCACCACAGTCAGGAACCGGATTCATCTCACATTGCAAACCAGGTGCTTTCTGTTTTTGTTTTGGAAATTTTTCATGATAATATTTGGTCGTTGGATTACAGGTTTGTTTACTCATAATTTTCTCCTAAGTTAAACACATACATGTTCATAAACGATAAATAACTTAAATAAAATCAATTAATAATGACAAAACCGTATAACTAGACAAAAGTTGAAACGAATCAATTAACAATTTTAATAAATAAGATGAATAGAGATAAAAAATTTAAATATTATTTTTAAAAATCATTAAGTTGTGACGAACTGAATCAAATATAATTTTAACTGTGGCTGTCCATAAATAACGGGGCGAGAATACAATTTATCAATCAACAAGACGAAAATTAATAGAATTTGATAAACGATCTCAGTTTAACAAATAAACGTCTATTAAGCCAGCACACAACAATTTATTCCCAATACTGCAAAAACGTAATGACCTATGATTGTTTGATTAAAAAGATAAATAATCAATAAAAGATCATTTATCTATCTGACAGTCATCTGGATTAAGTTCAACAATAATTATTTCTTCATTATCGATGAAGTAATGATAGTGGGCGCCATTTGGGAACACATTTTTCAGTTCTTTCATTTGTGGCACATTTTGGCAATAATCATCAAGTAAATTACTACGTAAAGTATCAAGCGTAGACGTTAATAATAGTGCCTGTTTAGGAGTATTCTTCACACGATATTTATAATGGATAATATTATTGTCAGCAAAAACATCAAATAGTGTTGTCAATTCATCAATTTCAATCGGTAACTCGTTTTTAACCGCATTAATTTCTAAATTTTGCGAAGTGAGCAAATCATTATTGGGTTTAGTTGAACTGTCAGCAGTGGAATGATTTGACGCAGGTTTAGAGTTATCACAATTAAGCAGCACAAAACCAATACTTATTAAAACAATTATCTTTAATATGTTCATACATATTTCGCCTTTTATTATTTTAAAAGTGTTTTTTTGATATGAAACTGTGTAAATAAGCAGATAAAAACGATTAATGATTAACATTTATACACTAATCTTTGAAAAATGCCAATTAAAAACTCGTGTAACGATAAAATCATTTTAGACATCAATCACAATTATTTTCAAACTTCTTGCAATCGCGAAAGCAAGACTTTAAAAAAACGCAAAAAAACAGTTGAATTTTTTTCTAAAACGAGTATTTTGTTAAGAATACTTACTCAAAGAAGCAAAAAAATTTAAATAAAACGTATGAATTTTTCACTTATTATCGTCCTCATCAATATTCTTGTCAGCGTGGTCATTATTCCAGCGCGGGGGCGTTCTTTGAGTTAAAAAAGCTTCATAGTTAACCCAAAACCCCCGCCCCAAAAAGCGGGGGTTTTTTTATGAGCAATGCAAATACCTGAAAAAAAGAGCGAGGAATAAATGTTAGGAACACAGTGGATAGTAAAAACCTTAAAAGAAAAAGGCGTTACCACCGTATTTGGGTATCCTGGTGGACAAATTATGCCTCTGTATGATGCCCTTTATGACGGCGGTATTGAACATGTGTTATGTCGTCACGAACAAGGTGCAGCAATGGCTGCTATAGGTTACGCAAGGGCGACAGGCAAAACAGGGGTATGTATTGCCACATCGGGGCCGGGAGCAACCAATATTATCACGGGACTTGCAGATGCTTTGATTGATTCAGTTCCAATCGTTGCAATAACGGGTCAAGTACCTAATAACTTAATCGGTACCGATGCCTTCCAAGAAGTTGATGTATTAGGTTTGTCATTGGCGTGTACTAAACACAGTTATTTAATTGATGATGCGCATGACTTACCCAATATATTTGAGGAGGCATTTACGTTAGCCAACTTAGGCAGACCGGGACCAATATTGATTGACGTTCCGAAAGATATCCAGCTTGCCAACTTAGATTACCAACAATATTTAACCAACCACACTTCTCAAAGTTATCTCAACAAATCAAAACCCTTTGTTATCTCTTCTGATGATATAAAATTAACCAAAACGATGATTCAAGACGCCGAAAAACCCATGCTTTATATCGGTGGTGGGGTTGGGCTTTCTGGCGCAATATCAGAATTAAGAGAATTTATGGAAATGACTCAAATTCCGAGCGTTTCAACCTTAAAAGGATTAGGGGCTGCCGATATCAATAATCCCTATTATTTAGGATTAATTGGCATGCATGGATTTAAAGCAGCGAACTTAGCGGTGCAAGAGTGTGATCTATTAATTGCGTTAGGGGTGCGATTTGATGACCGTGTTACCGGAAACCTGAATGAATTTGCTCGCCATGCTAAAGTCATTCATATTGATATCGATCAGGCTGAAATCAATAAATTAAAGCAAACGCATTTAGGTTTACAAGGAGACATCAAACAAGTCTTACCTTTAATTCACCAAACCGTATCGATAGAAGATTGGCACAAAAGAATAGACCAATTACGAAAAGCGTATCCAACTCGTTATGATCATCCGGGCGAACCTATCTATGCCCCAGCGTTACTCAAAAGTCTTTCAGAACAAAAAACAGCTAATACAATCGTCACTACCGATGTTGGGCAACATCAAATGTGGACAGCTCAGCACATGCAATTTAACCACCCACAAAACTTTATTACTTCTAGTGGACTTGGCACAATGGGGTTTGGTTTACCTGCTGCCATTGGAGCACAATTAGCAAGACCAAATGATTGTGTGATTTGCATTTCTGGTGATGGCTCTTTTATGATGAATGTTCAAGAACTGACCACAATTAAACGCAAAAAATTACCGATTAAAATTGTATTAATTGATAATCAACGTTTAGGCATGGTTAGACAATGGCAAGAACTCTTTTTCAATCAAAGATACAGCGAAACCAATTTATCTGACAATCCTGATTTTTTAATGCTAGCTAAAGCCTTCGATATCGACGGACAAAAAATTACCCAAAAATCAGAAATTCAAAGCGCCATCGATACGCTATTAAATTCAACAGGTGCCTATTTATTACATGTGTGTATTGATGAGCTTGAAAACGTGTGGCCTCTTGTTCCACCCGGTGCTGCCAATGAAAATATGTTAGATAACAACAGTAAGGAGTAAAAGATGAGTAATAACGATCAGCATCAATTTACTATCACCGCTTATGATAAATTAGGAACACTTGAGCGTATCTTACGGGTTATACGCCACCGTGGTGGTCACATTAAACAGATGCAAATGCAGACTAAAGATGATCAGATTCTATCGTTATCTTTAGCATTGACAACAAAGCGCCCTATTTCAGCACTACTTAATCAGATCGACAAATTGGTAGACGTGATATCGATTGAAATATAGTTATTTTCAATAATAAATCATGATGAAATAATAAGTTAAATTTATAAAAGTATACACTTTAGCAGTTAAACAAAATCGATAGTATAGTATAATGCTTGACCGTTTATTGTTGAAAGCACGGAGCTATATCTATGCTAAACAAAAGTAAAATTTAAGAGGAAATAAAAATGAGTTCTACAGCAAAATCGGATTATATTTGGTTCAATGGTGAAATGATTCCATGGGCAGATGCTAAAATTCATGTCATGTCTCATGCTTTACATTATGGTACATCAGTTTTTGAAGGTGTTCGTTGTTATAAAACTCATCAAGGCCCTGCTATTTTCCGTCATAAAGAACACGCACAACGATTATTAAATTCAGCCAAAATATACCGTTTTCCTGTTCCTTACACGATTGAAGAAATCATGGAAGCCACGCGTCAAACTATCAAGAAAAATAACTTAGAAAGTGCCTATATTCGTCCTCTTGTATTTATTGGCGATGTCGGTATGGGCGTTAATCCCCCTGCTGGTTATCAAACCGATGTCATGATTGCCGCTTTTCCTTGGGGTGCCTATTTAGGTGAAGATGCATTAGATCAAGGAATTGATGCTATGGTTTCTTCATGGAATCGTGTCGCATCCAATACCATTCCAGCAGCGGCAAAAGCTGGGGGCAACTACTTATCATCATTATTAATTGGATCTGAAGCTCGTGCTAATGGTTTCCAAGAAGGGATTGCCTTAGACGTACATGGTCACCTATCAGAAGGTGCGGGTGAAAATCTATTTATCATTAAAGACGGTGTACTATTCACACCTGTATTATCTTGTTCTGCACTTCCTGGTATTACTCGTGATGCTGTATTAACGCTTGCTCGTGATTTGGGTATCGAAGTCCGTGAACAAATTTTATCACGCGAATCACTCTATTTAGCTGACGAAGTCTTTATGACAGGTACCGCTGCCGAAATTACACCTGTACGAAGCGTTGATCGCATTCAAGTCGGTATTGGACGTTGTGGCCCAATCACTAAACAGATCCAACAAACATTCTTCGGGTTATTTAACGGTAAAACAGAAGATAAATATGGTTGGTTAGATATTATTAAATAATATCTCAAAAAATCCGCTAACTAATACGGCGGATAAATACTTTTTGTAATGCGATGCACATCAAAACATGATGGACTCATCAAAATGATAAACCGATTAAATCGGTCGCAAGTATAATAAGAACTTGGGAGCAACAAATGCCTAGATATCGATCAGCAACCTCCGTTGAAGGCAGAAACATGGCAGGAGCGCGTGCGTTATGGCGTGCTACTGGCGTAAAAAATGAAGATTTTGGAAAACCTATTATCGCCGTCGTAAACTCATTTACTCAGTTTGTACCGGGACACGTTCACCTTAAAGACATAGGACAACTAGTGGCTAAACAGATTGAAGCATCAGGTGGTATAGCTAAAGAGTTTAATACCATTGCAGTAGATGATGGTATTGCAATGGGACATGGTGGTATGCTTTATTCGTTACCTTCACGTGAACTTATTGCCGATTCTGTAGAATACATGGTCAATGCGCACTGTGCTGATGCGATGATCTGCATCTCCAACTGTGACAAAATCACCCCCGGTATGTTAATGGCATCTCTCCGTTTAAATATCCCAACGGTTTTTGTGTCAGGTGGGCCTATGGAAGCCGGGAAAACCAAACTTTCAGATCAAATCATCAAACTTGATCTTGTTGATGCCATGATTCAAAGCGCCAACCCCAATGTGAGTGACGCAGACAGTAAAGCGATTGAAGAATCAGCCTGTCCGACTTGTGGCTCATGTTCCGGCATGTTTACAGCGAATTCAATGAACTGCTTAACCGAAGCCTTAGGGCTTTCGTTACCCGGTAATGGATCACTCATTGCCACTCACAAGCAACGTGAACAACTATTTTTAAAAGCGGCCAAACGCATAGTTGAAATTACCAAACGTTATTACGAACATGATGATGAATCTTATCTACCAAGAGCCATCGCCACCAAAGCAGCCTATGAAAATGCCATGTCACTCGATATTGCGATGGGAGGCTCGACCAATACCGTTTTACACTTGCTTGCGACAGCGCAAGAAGGCGAAATTGATTTTACGATGTCAGATATCGATCGACTATCTCGTAAAGTACCGCACTTATGTAAAGTTGCACCAAGTACAGCAAAATACCACATGGAAGATGTACACAGAGCGGGCGGTGTTGTATCCATCATGTCAGAACTTGACAAAGCAGGACTACTAAATCGCAATGTTCACAATGTGCTTGGACTGTCATTACAAGAAACCTTTGCACAATATGACATTACGCAAACCCAAGATGAAGAAGTAAAAAAAATGTATCGCAGTGGGCCGGCTGGCATTCGTACAACGAAAGCATTTTCACAAGATTGTTATTGGGACACACTGGATGACGATCGGGAAAATGGTTGTATTCGTGACAAAGCACATGCTTATAGCCAAGACGGCGGACTTGCCACACTTTATGGTAATGTTGCCCAAGATGGCGCTATTGTAAAAACAGCCAGTGTTGCCGCTGAAAACCTTGTGTTTAGAGGGCCTGCAAAAGTATTTGAAAGCCAAGAAGATGCAGTTGATGCCATTTTAGGTGGAAAAATAGTTGAAGGTGATGTCGTTGTGATCATCTATGAAGGCCCAAAAGGTGGGCCGGGAATGCAAGAAATGCTCTACCCTACCAGCTATTTAAAATCAATGGGACTTGGTAAAGCTTGTGCACTCATTACTGACGGTAGATTTTCAGGCGGATCATCAGGCTTATCCATTGGACATATTTCACCAGAAGCGGCTAACGGTGGCGTAATTGGTCTGGTACGTGATGGCGATATTATTGATATTGACATTCCTAATCGAAAATTAGTTTTAGATGTGCCTGAAGATGAACTAGAACGTCGTCGGGTGGCTGAGCTTACTCGTGGCGACAAAGCATTTACCCCTCATAATCGTGACCGCTATGTGTCGTTTGCCCTAAAAGCTTACGCAAGTTTAGCGACCAGTGCTGATAAAGGTGCAGTCCGCGATAAAAGTAAACTAGGTGGCTAAAAGTGAAACAACAAACAATACTGACTGGTGCTGATTATTTAAAAGCAACGCTTTGCAGTGCCGTATATGATGTGGCGCAAGTCACACCGCTGGAAAAAATGGATAAACTATCTGCCAGATTAAATAATCAGATATTTGTCAAACGTGAAGATCGTCAGCTAGTGCACAGTTTTAAAATTCGAGGTGCGCAAGCGATGATCGCCAGCCTTTCCCCAGAAGAGCGACAATGTGGCGTTATTGCTGCTTCAGCTGGAAACCACGCACAAGGTGTTGCATTTTCAGCGAGCAAATTAGGCATAAAATCGCTTATTGTTATGCCCTTAACGACAGCGGACATCAAAGTAGAAGCAGTAAAAGGATTCGGGGGTGAAGTTTTGCTTTATGGTGCGAATTTTGACGAAGCCAAAGCCAAAGCCTTAGAATTAGCCAAAGAACAACGACGCATTTTTATTCCCCCTTTTGACCACCCACTGGTGATTGCCGGACAAGGCAGTATTGCCATGGAACTGTTGCAACAAAATGCCAAACTCGATCGTATATTTGTTCCCGTTGGCGGTGGTGGGCTTGCTGCTGGTGTTGCTGTCCTAATCAAACAAATTATGCCATCGATTAAAGTCATTGCAGTTGAACCTGAAGATGCTGCCTGTTTAAAAGCAGCCTTAGATGCCGGTCACCCAGTTGATTTAAATCGAGTAGGTTTATTTGCTGAAGGAGTTGCCGTTAAACGCATCGGCGATGAAACATTCAGACTTTGCCAACAATATATCGATGATATTATTACTGTTGATAGCGATGAAATTTGTGCGGCTGTCAAAGATTTATTTGATGATGTTCGAGCCATTGCTGAACCATCGGGTGCGGTCGCATTGGCAGGACTTAAAAAATACGTTGAAAAACACAATATTCAAGGTGAAAACCTTGCTCATATCCTATCGGGAGCTAATTTAAACTTCCATAATTTACGTTATGTGTCAGAACGCTGTGAATTAGGTGAAAAACGAGAAGTTTTAATCGCCGTGACGATTCCGGAGCAAAAAGGCAGCTTTCTAAAATTTTGTCAGATATTGGGTGGACGTTCAGTCACCGAATTTAATTACCGCTATCATGATGAAGAATCGGCATGCATTTTTGTGGGTGTTAAAATCACTAAAAATAGTGAAAAAGATGACATCATGCAACAACTCACTTCAGCGGGTTACCCCGTAGTTGACCTGACTGATGATGAAATGGCTAAACTGCATGTTCGCTATATGATTGGTGGCAAGCCTTGTAAGCCAATTCAAGAACAAGTTTACAGCTTTGAATTTCCAGAATCGCAAGGAGCATTACTCAAATTCTTACAAACACTTGGTACTAACTGGAATATTTCAATGTTCCATTACCGAAGCCATGGGACTGATTATGGTCGAGTTCTTGCTGCATTTGAAATTGACCAAACCAATAGCCATGATTTTGGTAAACACTTAACCGAATTAGGTTATGGTTTCCATAACGAAACCGAAAATCCATCGTTAAAACTCTTTTTAACCAATTCGAATTAAATAAAGAAAGACTATTCACTTTTACGGGCATTAATTAAAGTGAATAGTCCTAAATCTTAATCAAATAGTTTAAGCCTTTAAAAAAATTGATAGATTAACCATGATTAAATTAGCAACAATTGGAACCAATTGGATCACTGAAAAATTCATTGATGCGGCATTACAAACTAAACAATATCAATTAACCGCTATCTATTCCCGTGATATCAACAAAGCCAATGAACTGGCAAAAAAATACCAAGTTAATACGGTATTTGATAAGCTTACCGAGCTTGCTCAATATGCCAATGTCGATGTTGTTTACATTGCAAGCCCAAACTCACTCCATTTTGAACAAGCCAAATTGATGTTAGAAAATAATAAAGATGTAATATGTGAAAAACCATTAACCTCGAATTTGACGCAAACCCAAACATTAATTAACATTGCCAAACAACACAAAAAACTCATTTTTGAGGCACTTAAAACCGTTTATTTGCCCAATTATCAATTAATTCGGGATTATCTTCCAAAGTTAGGAAGAATTCGCAAAGCACTACTCAACTACTGTCAATACTCCAGCCGTTATGAAAGTTATTTGAATGGCAATAATCCCAACACGTTTAATCCCACCTTTTCAAATGGTTCTATAATGGATATTGGGGTTTACCCACTTAATTTTGGACTAGAATTATGGGGATATCCCAATAAAACAAATGCCAGTGCGACAAAACTTGCGTCAGGTGTCGATGCGCATGGCAGTGTCTTACTTAATTATGACGATTTTGATGTCATCATTTGGCATTCAAAAGTCAGTAACTCTTACCTTCCTAGTGAAATTCAAGGCGAAAATGGATCGCTTATTATTGAAAATCTTGCCACTTGTGAGCGTATTATTTATCAACCAAGAATCGGTGAAAAAAAAGAAATCACCCTTACACAACACAATAATGATATGTATTACGAAGCAGAAGAATTCGCTAAGCTATATCAACAACGTAACGTAGATCATAACGGTTTAGCCTATTCGATACTATCATCAACAATCTTGACTGAAATAAGAAAGCAAACTGGTGTGGTGTTTCCTGCCGATCAACATTAAAGATCTTTAAAATATACAAAATGAAATAATAAGTTGCCAAACGTTTATAGCAGAACGCTAACTAAAATTAGCGTTCTGGGTGATATATCCGTTGACTGAGTATAAAACAACTATCAGACCAAACACGCTTATTTAATATGTGCAATATAACCCTTAATAATCTCGACACTATTTTTAAATAACTGCTTTTCATTATCTGAAAAATCTAACTCAATAATTTTTTTGATACCATGCTGATCTAAAATCGCAGGCACACCTATTGCCACATCTTGATAACCATACTCCCCATGTAAAATACAACTTAATGCTAACGCACGATGGCTGTTAGTAAAAATATGCTGACAAATTTCAGTAATCGTACTGGCGATACCATATTCAGTGCAATGCTTAAATTTAGCAATTTCAAAACCTTTATTCTTCGCTTTGCTGCCAATATCATTAAAATCGATTCTATTTTTTTCAAGATGATTAAGGTTAATGCCATAAATCGATGAATGCGACCAAACGGGAAATTGTGAATCGCCATGCTCACCAATAATAAACGCATCGATACTTTGTGGACCAATATCCATTTGTTCACCCAATAAACGACGTAACCTTACTGTATCAAGCCAAACCCCAGTACCAATTATCCGATGACGGGGTAAACCTGATAATTGCCAAACTTGGTAAGTAATCGCATCACAAGGGTTAGTCGCCACTAAAAAAATCCCTTTAAAACCATTTTTCATCATATCTGGCACAATCGTTGCAACTATTTTTGACGTACCAGCTAGCTCCTCCGCTCGGCTTTTTTGCGCTAATCCCGAAGTAACCGTAATAATCGCAATATCAATATCAGCACAATCGTTGGCATCACGTAAACTGACTTTAATCATATTTTGCCGATAAGCAGCCGCATCTAACAAATCCTGAGCATGTCCATAAGCCCGATCTTTATTTACATCAACCAGTACAATTTCTTCACAAATACCACGATTAACTAAGGTATAAGCCGTCGTAGATCCCACATTCCCTACTCCAATAATCATGACTTTACGTAGTTTCATAATAAACTCCAATTATTTGAAAAATGAAATAAAATCAATAGAAATACAGATACGAAAGGGTTTGTCATCACAGCGTTAGTATTGCATATTCTTGTGTAAACGGGGAATCATTTTCGTATGTTAATAGTGTTCATGTTGAAGCAGTTTATTGTATTAGAACACTAAATCTAGTTTGGTGTTATTATCTGCCGATTCGGTTTATTTCAGTATATATAGGGAATATAAATTTTTATATAAATCTGATAATTTTTCTTGCGGTTTATCCCTGTGTATACAGGTATAAACAGAAATCTGGAAACCCGTCCAGTCGGTTAGTTTTAATTGACTGTATGATTGTTTTATATATTAAGCATTCTATATAATCACCAATTGCTTTTTTTGTGTGTTGTTTTTAGTAGGGATAGTCCAGCAAAAATAGCGGCTTTTTTAGAGCCATATTTTTCACCCAATTCAGTTACTAGCGCTTGTTCATTATCTGTCAGATACAATCCGAGCAATCTACTTCTACCAGCTCATTTTTGCGCCTCAGCTAAGCTCATCTATTAGATCCATCGTTTCATCAAAGTAATCACGTTCACCGCGTTCTGATTGATAGCGATATGCATTAATTTGTTTATTATTTTTGGACATTAATATTAGATGATTTTTATCTAGCGGTAATTTATATAGCTCTAAAAACGCCTCTTTAGCGGCAGGAAAAAATGGAGTTTTTGTACTGAGATTTTTAATTATTTCACTACCTCCTCGTCGTTTTTTAATAACGTAAACTTTATAAATATTTATATTTTCAGGTATCGCCATTCTCGTCCTCTACTGTCGTTATATTTATCTGTCATCTTCTGTGATTTATGACCCAAAAGGTTTCTCTTATCAACTCTTTGAACTCTATACAAACGTTCCGATAGCGATCTAATCTCGTGAAACGTTGGCGATGTTCCGCCCCAATAGTTAGTATCAAAAAAACAGTTTATCCTTATGTATATAGGGAACACTTCGCCGTTAGCCTAAAAACCATTTACCACCACTTTATCGCCTAAATTAAACATAAAAATTACCTCATTTATCTATTTATTGTTAAATAACTCGTGGTATTGTTTAATTGCTTTGTTAACTTGATTTGTTTTGATGTGTTTAGTTTAGTAAATAGCTAACCAAAAGCAAAACAAAATGTTTATTAATAACTAAACTTTTTCAAAAAAAATTATTTTATTTATATAACAATAGGTTAGATAATTATAAATTTTGTGTGGTTGAGTGTTTTTTCACATGGAGAGTAAAAAGATTTTTATGCAGATTTTAGACATGAAAAAACCCGCAATAGCGGGCTCTGTCTCAGTGAATGATCTTATTTAAGTAAATTCTCATTGAATTCTAATTGTAACTGAGGTTCATCGTTGTATTTCTTTTTAAATAAATAATTAAATTGTTCTTTAGATTCAGAAACGGACATTAACGTCGTAACTTCAATGATTTGTTTTCTCAAGTGTTCCCGACCAACATCAGAAGTTAAAGATTGATGCCATCTATATTTCCAGTTCCCATTTTCTGTTTTCCCGATATTGTCCTTTACTTTTTCAATTACACCTTTAGGCATTTGATCATATATGTATTTAATGGTCAATTTACCGATAAACGACGGCTTATTTTTAATATATTTAGGTATAAATGGTAAACCCCACAATCTAAAAATTTCTTTATAAAAATCATCCGTAAATGTTAGTTGCCATTTCAAAATTTCCTCTGAGACATAAGCGGTGAGAATTTTTTGTAATTCAAATCTTTCTCTTTCATACTGATAACCAGTAGCCTCGTCTATTAATGCTACAATACCAACTCTAGCAAAACCTCTAATTAATATTTCACATTGATCAGCAATGATTTTCTGTCTCGTGGATAAATTTATATTGTTTCTAGCCTCAAGAAATGCTTCACAAATATCAGCGAGTATTGTTGCCTCATAACCATTAATTTTTTGAGTCCCCTTATAACACTCAATTGGGTTGAAGTGGTCAGGACTTTTGCCCTTATAAATAAAGGGTTCAAGCGTTTTTTGATTCAAATATCTGGCCAACCTTGTCCCTGATTTCGTTTCATGCTCTTCTTGCAACTTCAGTGCATTTTGCATCGCATTACCAGATAAAACTCTAGTTCCATCCTCTAGGACATAACATGGTATTATTGTTTCACCCAAAACAATTTCACCTTCATGAATTATTTTTCTTTTTTCCATTAATCTATTCCTTCTGCCTTTATTATTTAAAAAAAACGTCGAAGCGGTTATCCGTGCTTTCTCAATAACATGGATTGGCTCAATATAACCTTTCCATGTATATAAAGTTGATTGTCGGATTTCACTCGAATAACATTTTTAATTACCTGTAATCGTTTTACAAATAAATTACGACCGAATATAAAAACATAAATTCCATCCCCCCTCAAACATCCGTTTAGATACATCAACAAATATTGCATCACCGCTATCTAACGTGTCCTGCATACTGCCACCACTGATATTGATGACTTTCAAATTTTCAGCGCTAACGCCCCTAAATAATAATTTTGCCTGCTCCGAATCATATTCAATTAATTTAACCATTTCCATCACATCCGAGTTTAGGTAGCCTAATCCTGCGCTAGCATTAATATCCAAAATTTCAATTATGTAGTTGTTATCATTAATGTGATCTCTATTATTCTGATTAATTCCATATAATTCATTATGTTCTGGTTTGTCTAAATAAAATTCAGGTATGCCATAATCATTTTCCAAACGTCGAGTTGATTTTTCACCAAATGATGATTTGCCATTAATTAATTGAGAAATGTAGTTTTTTGGTTTGTTAGTACCGTTTTCCCATTTAGAAACCGCTGCCCTTTAAATGTTACCCATTTTTTCCCATCTCTCCCTGGCTCAATCCCCGTTTACATCTAGCTATTTTTATTCGTTCTCCAAGCATTTTTACTCCGATATGCTGTTTATTGTTAATACAGATGTAAACGGTTTATTTTTGTTTTATTATTAACCAATTTGTTATGCTTTTTATTTATCTATCCTTTATTAATTTCGTGCTGTTTTTTTGGTATATCTTAATTGTGCTTTGCCATCGGGCATAAAATAAGTACCGTATTTGACTAGTCCACCTTCTTTAAAATAACAGACTAATTCATAGCTAAGCACCATAGAATCTTTATTTTTCTCATCAATATTGATATTTATTGATTCAAGTCGTGGCTCATAAATGAGTAATGTTTGTTCTATGGCTCTCATTAATACGTAAGCTGATGACGGTAATGCCTGAAAGATAGTGGACATGTCCGGTAGCCCATAATCAGGCATATGGTTGATAGCCCCTGCCCGACTATTTAGAATACGCTCGATATTATCCATTACACTTATAATGGTTTGTTCATTTTCGGCTATTTCATCTATCGGGATACCAGACTCAAAATAGCCATATAAGATGTCATATAATGAAGCACTCATTTACTTTTCTTCCACAAGTTTAATGCTATATTGGCTAGCGATAATTTCGCGTGGTTCAGTAATATAAAGATCACCACGTTCCAATACTAGTCGCCAACTGTTATCTTTTAGATTTGGTTCTTTGAAAAGCGCTATCACGCCTACTGCATCTGCTTTTTTATCAAATGGCGTATCAATTGAAATTGATGTATCGGGTTTTAGTACAACTTCTTTGCTTTCAATGAGTGATTCTTGTAATATTTCACTGTCATTATCAACGAGTTCCTGATAAGAAGCAGCGTTAAAATTATCAGCATCTTTTAATTGATAAATTCGGATCACAACAGGTGATGAGCGTCCATCATCATCTGTATTTAATTCAGCCCTTGCTTTTAGATCTAAATGTAATGTTCTGACATTCCATTTAAAGACAGAATCCGTGATTTCAACTGCCGTTTCGCTTACACTTTGAGCGATACCACAACCCATTAGCGAAATGATTAATAAACTAGCAAGTAATGTTTTCATTATTTTCATTTTTAGTCCCTTGATTGATATACTTGATAATCAACACCAGAATAGCTACCCAAATTCACTTTGATTTCGTCTTCAACAGGTTGATTATTTTCGTCAGTTTTATTAAATGAAGCAGTTAATCCTAATCTGCTATTTCTTGATTTTAGTTGGCTTCTTGGTAGAAAAATTCGCTTAATACACAGCGTTATTTTGGCATCTACACGATAACCTAAATAAGCACGTAATAAAGCTAAAATATCATGAAATAATTGTCCGTCGGGCAATAGCTCAGCAATTTGATGTTCGTGTTGAGGCGTGATAACAAGATGAATACTTTGATTACACTCTTTAAAACGTGAACCCAATGCAGCACCACCATCTAATCCGATTCGATGTGGCCCTTGACCGCCTAATTTTGCTGGATAATCAATTGACTGCCAAATAGGATAAAATTCGCTTACACTTACTTGCGCATCATCGACCATCACACGCACTAATCCGATAATGCCTTCAGCTGTACGTGTTTTTTGAGACATTAACCCTAATAATGCAAAACATCGAGATAGTGGCGTACCTATTTGTTCAATGGTACCTTTTACACCTAATCCAATTAAACCAGACAAGCATTTTGATACTGGGTCGCGCCCGCCACTTAAATAACATGCTGGATAATGATACTTCAACCAAATACGATAAAATTGAGTAATGACCCGATGATTGAACATATCTAAAAAATCAGTCATGGATTGATAATTTTCGTCTCGCCGAATAATCTTATCAAGCAAACCAAGCGGTAATACAGCATCAACCCCATACAACCCTAAAAAACGGGTTCTAACTGTTGTTGGACGATTTATATAGGGTGCTTTTTCTATATATTTCAGCTCACTTGCTGGGAAAGACATATCCACCGAAGGTGCAAAACGCAACGGATCTGCAGCAGGTGATTCGCTTTTACCCAATATAGGCTCGTCTGCATATAACTGCTCAAGTAACTGACAAAAACGATAAAAATTAATTTTTGGCAGTTGCTTTTCAAGCATCTGCATTAAAGGGCTGTTTTCGATGTTTTGCTCTGGTTCCATACAATTTTATTTCCTGTAGGTAGACTAATAATAACCAATTGTGTAAATAAATTAACATCGGCATATAAAGCAAAAAACTGATGTAATAATTCGCCGAACAGCATTACATCACCTTCCCCGGTAAATTGAAAACTATTGATAGTGACTTCTATTTCAATACCTCGTTGCAGCATACCTTTAACTGTGCGTTTAATCATTCGATGAGAAACTTCAACGATACCTTCCAAGCGTCTACGATTAAGTTCGTTATCTGTCCAATCATATAATGCGAGTGTTCCACGTAGAACTTCAGCATTCATTAGTGACAAATAATTCGGGGCAAGATGCGAAAGAACACGCCAATAAAAGCGATCCTCAGTTGGTGGATAGCAAGGTATTGTTGGAGAACAAAGATTTCGTACTTTAGCAATATTACCATTTGAGTCAGAAAGATCATGAATTCGAGCATTACGTAAAGCTTTACGAGGTAACATACCATTAGTACCTGTTATACGTAACGATAAAGTCTCGGTTTCGAGCATTTCGTTTTTATCCCAAATTTTACCGCCCAAAATCAGCCATGTGTCATGTAAACCGGAAGCTCCTCTTCTGACTCGAGTATGATAATACCTTTCTGGCGCATCATGACGCAGCATACCTCCACGGTGTTTAAAACTCGTGAATGGAACATATCGATAACGTCCATCACGCGTAATAGCTTCAACATGTTCAACAGAATACACTTCAACATGCCCATCTTGACGTAATAAAGGGCGAAGTAAATATTCGCTTTCTAGCTGATTTACCACAATAGGATCGGCTTCCATATCAAATAAATTGATGACTGGTACGCAATGCAAACGAATATTATCATCGCCAAAAGGCATATCGGTTGGCCATGATTGATTGAGCGTCAATTCAATATCAATATAAGTACATGCTTCTGATATATTGCTTGTTTTTAAACCATGCAAGTCAACAAACATAAATTTTTCACGAAATGCAAAATATTCTAGTAGAAGTTGATAGCCAGAAAATGCATTATCTGGTTTTAACCATAAGCGATCGTCCTCGCTGAATCCAACGGGGGTAATATGACCATTTAACGAAACTCTTGTTTCAGGATCATCAGAGTAACGAACATGAATTGAACCAACTTTCTGCGTTAAAACATGATGTAGCGTTGATGCGATGGGGGCATCTGCATTTAAATAAAGACGTAGACATGATAAATCCAACTGTTCAAAGTCAGCCAGTTCAGTAATACTCAACCGAATAGTAATCATGCTACGACCATCATGGCTTAGCCCTAATCTAGCTTGACTTATTTTAATAGGTCGTAAAGTGACATCTTGTGTTGTTCTAAATGGACACCGTGTACCGACATGCCCTAATGGCTCAGATTGCACTTGCAATCCCTTTGGAATGACTTCTTCACGTGATAACGTCGTATAATTTGGCGTAAGTTCCACAATCGATAATGATGGGATCAGTCGTAAATAGTGAGGCCAAAGTAATGTCACTAAACTTTCTGTTAATTCAGGTAAGTCATCATCAATTTTTTGACGTAAACGACCCGTTAAAAAGGCAAATCCTTCAAATAAACGTTCTACATAAGGATCACGATCACCGACACGATCTAAGTTTAACAAACTAGCTCTATCAGGATGTATTTTGGCGAATTCTTTTCCTGCTTCTCGCAAATACCGCATTTCTGATTCGTAATAGCGTAAAATTAAATCATCCATTTTTCATCTCTTTATTTTTTTGTATATTCTGTTTAATAATATCGTTATTGAAACTAACTACCCCATTAATAATGGTGTTTGATTAACGCTACATAACACTTAATGCTCTAGCTGGATCGAGTTGCATTAATTCGTGCTGTAACAAATCAATTTTTTCTGAAATCTCGGGTTTAAAGCCATCTTTCAGTTGATTTTTTTGCTTCATTAGTTTTAATAAAAACCGTTTAACATCAAATATTAATTCTGGTTCCCACTGTAAAAGTGTCATTGTTTGCTGTTGACTATTGAGACCAAGCAATAATTTCATAGCGATATCTTGTTTACCCATTTGCTCAGCAACTCTTGCTTGCGTATATTGCAGTAAAAAACGTTGTTTAGGTGAGCGTAAAGTAGGTAAATTTTGCAACCACTGAAATGCCTTTTCAATACTTTCACTATGCGCCAATTCTAACGCTTGTTTTTCAATTTCATTCCAGTCGTTTTCACCAGATATCGAAATTGGTTCAATACTGTCACCTTCATCTAAATGATGAATCCGCGCATTGGTTGCAATCCAATTGAGCGTTTCATCATCGGCAAACGGTGTGCCATTATCGAATGAAAGCCGTTCTATGCCATTTAATCTTTCAAGCATTAGCCCAATATCCGTTAAAAATATATCCGCCCAAGCTTGATGAGGTGCACCCATTTTCTGTAATGCCATAACTGTTGCTCGTTGTAAATCAAGCCAAAAATGGTTCGCACCTTCCATAAAAGCCGCTTCCACACGTTCAAAAAGCTCTGACCATTGTTGTTGGATGATTAAACGACTAATATTTTGTTTAAGTTCTGCTCTTGGTGCCGGTAAACGAGTTCGTCCTCGATGATCTGCTGGAGGTAAATCGACAATGGTATCCCAGCGTAATATTCGTAAAAAACGACCTGCTGCAAGATAGCCTTCTGGCTTTTCTCTTAAAAATGCAGCCATTTTGCGAGCTTGATCAAGTAAGTCTCGTTGGGAACCAATTTTAGCATCCGAAAGTTTTGGAAAAGATTCTGGCATTGATTCAGAAACAGGCATAGATGATGATGCGTTTTCTGATTGAGTACTTTTAACGGGTTGCTTTAAATTATTGCTAAAAAAATGAACAAGCGCTGAAAGATCTGGCGCTTCAAGGTTCTGTTCCGGTGTTTCACCAACAAACAATTTTTGACAAATACTATCAATTTGATTGAGGGCTAAAATAATTCGCGAAAGACACTCTTCTGAAATTGGTTGTAATTGCGTAAGTGGGTCAAGAAACCTTGCATTTGCTAGCCACTCTATCGCATTTTTACGGATATTATGCCGAGAAGGGTAAACAGAGGTTCCAAATTTTTCAAGTAAACCAGCTAATATTTCAACACCGTCGGCATAGCCATTGGCACCATCAATATGCAACCGAGCCAAACAATAATAAGTAACAACACGTACATCTTTACTATTCTTCTTTAAGATATTTTCACTTTCCGTCGCGACTAACTCATAATCAATTCCGGAAAGTTTAGCGATTTCTTCTTTTATTTCCTGAAAAGTATCGTGGTAAGTTAAATCTTCACCCGTTGGTTTATCAAGACTAATTGGCTCTAACCAATCAGCCCACTGTAAACTTAGATTTTTTTTAGCTGTTTCACTTGAATCTTGCGATCCAAATAAACGGTTTAACAATTGGCTAAACATAATAATCTTCCATCATTTAATTAATTTTCAAAAACTCTATTCGGTAATGTAAAGTTACGCAATTTTAACAACGTTAGTGGTCCTTGCCCCAACTGTGTACGTAAAATATATCGTAATCTACCTTCCTCTGATACTTTCCAAACCAGCTCATAGCGACTTGAATCAAGCGGTTTAACTGATGCTTTTTCAAGCAGTCTGATCAAAGACCAATCACCATTAAAATAATCAGAGAGTTTTAATCCTGTTTCATCAGAACTCCAACTTAACTGTGAATAAGGTGAATAACCATCACCAGGCCAATTGAATCGTTGCCAAGTTGGTGCTTGGTTATAATATTCTAATTTTTGTTTATTAATGATTAATTCAGTTCGGACAATATTATTACCACTGCGTGGCATTAGATCAAAGGCTAAACTAACATCACCTGATGTGATTAATTCAGATGATAAATCGTTAAATAACTCCAATGCGCTAATAAATTTCGGTGAAAAATTAAGTCCTTGAGCGTTCACCGTATTAACAACCCATCTGCCCCCTTTCTTTTCTAAAACGCCACCTAATTCATTTATAATAAAATTGTCGATAATGCCTGTATCACTACGTAAAAAACGAGCCAGTTCAGCAAACGACGCTTCGTTTTCACTATTTTTGAAAGGATAACGACCCGCAAATGACTTTTCCCATTGATGCACAATATAATTTTGCCAAATTTCGTTAAAACTTTCAGTCGCTGGGGTTAATACGACCTGCCACGATTGCTCAAGCGGTTGCTTAAATAAACTATGTCCAAATCCAGACCATTCATTACCTAAATTAGCGGCAATTAAATTTCCGTAATCTCGTGTTTCGGTCAAGTCAACTGACGTGCCTTTAAATACACTTTTAGCAAGTCCTTGCATCATTGCTTTAGGATCTGCGCTATTGGTCACATTTTGCAATTTTAAGCGGACTTGTGTGACTCGTGAAAGATAGGTTTGTAATGAAAGATTATTATTTTCATTTTTGATTAAGTTCACGATAGGTGAAAAAGTTTCTGTTAAAGGTCCTGAAGCCTCATTATTTGCTAAAGGAATAACAGATTGATTCTTTTTGCCTATGATTTGCTGTGCAGTACGAATTAAATTATCGGACAGTCCATCGCCAGAATAATCAACTTCAGACTGATATTTAACGACATTAATTAATGCAATCAAAGGGGATTGACGATTATCAGCCAATAAAGTCAATTGCTCAATAACATCAGACACATTATTAGCTGGTTGCCATTGAATATTATTTAAAAAATACGCCCAAGATGCTCCATATTCACTAAAATAACGATCTTTTAATTGCTGTCTTAACACATCGGGGGATATTGAAGCAATTAAATTGCTTTGGCTATCTTCGCCCAATACCCAGTCAATTTGCTCTTTACGTGATTTAGCTGCGCTATTAATTTCATTTTTAATAGTATCTTCCCATGCTTTACGGGTAAAAATACCGGGAACTTCAACATCATTAATAAAGAGTATATTGCTATCAATGCCTTCAAGTAATTGATTTAAATTTTGATTGGTATATTGTTGACTTGCACGCTGAATAATATCTTGATAAAGCGTGTTAACGGCATTTTGAACACCAATTTTATTAATCAATATTTTTTGTATACCATTGACCAAACGTTTGTCTTCTTGAAGCGCCCAGTCTGGCTTACTTTTTAATACTTGTCCCCAAAAACGGACCAGATCTGGCATTAATCGTTGCCAATCACCATCACTAATACCTTCTGGTGCTCGCCATTTTTGCGAAGCAAACTGACTTAAGTAAATACCATCACTTTTATCCGGATGACTTAACATTAAATAAGCCTTTAAAAAATCATAAGCTGAATCGGCTAATTTTAAACGCTCTGGACTATCTGGTGGTAGCTCTGTTAGCAAGGTTAAATAATCTGTCATTAGATTATGAAACGGAGTGGCAATATTTCTAGAATTGGTCACTCGATAAGAAAGCCACAGATTTTCCAAAAGCTCATTATTATGATTCAAACCAAATCGATAGCTAAATGGCGCACCGTGTTGCTTACGGTAAAGTAACTGCTCAATACGTTGTTGTAATTCATATTGGATTTGTAATTTGGTTGTTAAGTCTTGTTCAACCGAATTATCCGCATTTTTAACTAAATTAATACTATCATTGATAAGTGTTGAATTTCTAAAATACGAAGTCATCAAACCGATACTTAGTATCGTAAAAAATCCTAAGAGAACAAAACAAGAAATCACACCCCACTGAATTCCCATTCGCCGTCCATGTTGTAATCTAGAATCATCGCTAATTGATTGCCACGTTGGAGTCATGATCAAATAGTTATCATAAAATTGTTCTTCATTACTATTAGGAGATTGATGAGGGGTAAAAAACAACCCTCGGACTCGTGGAGAATAAGGAAATGCTGTCAATGCAACTAAATAACGTTTAATATTTGTAATATCTCCGTTAGTTAATTTTTGGCTAAACTTTAATAAAAAATCATAGAATGTATTAATTTTAATTTGTTGTACACCACGGATACAACACTCTTCTGATAATTTATATAACGCTGATTCAACTGAATCTATAGTTTCTTGCTTTAATGTAGAAAAGAAAATACCTATACTTTGTTCAGTTCTCCCTGTTTGCGGCCATTCACTATCTTGTGCCGAAACAAGATAAAGAGGAGCTGACCACTTTAGTAACTTATCTCGTGCTTCAAATTGCGATATTGACTTTTCAATTAATAAATGCTGCTTTCGAGTATTGTCTAGATATTGCTTAGGAACGACCCATATTAGAGCATTTAAAGGTTTACTTAAAAAAGGAATAAAACGTGAAAAACGTTTTTTCAAAGTTAATAACCAAGAAGTATCAAGTGGATCTTCAATATCACCACCGTAAATCATTAGAGTTTTATCGTTTAATTGCCATTTTTCAAGTTGCAAACGAGGAAAAACTAATTCAACATCTGAACTTGCACCAATTACAAGGCATTTTTGAATTCTATAACGCCAAAACATACCATGACGGTTACGAATAAATTTAATAGGCTCCATAAATACATCAGTTTTTTTTACTTTTTCTTGCTTCTTATTATCGCTATCGATACTCGTTTTATCTCCACGCTGAAAATCCAATTCCATCACTTTGTGTGATAACAAATTAATAAGTCCATGGAAATGAGATAGAAATAACGCAAAAATGATAACTAATAAAGACGCGATAACTTTTTCGGTATTCCATACAAGAAACGAAAAATTATCCTGCCAAATCAAAACAACAATAATCATTGCAACAATTAGCAATAAAAACATCCAAATAAGTTTATAGTTTTTCATTTTTTTCACTTCTCTTATTATTTTCTTCTGGCAAACACGATACAACTGAGGCAGTAACATAAGGAGTACCTAATATTACTAATTGTTTATTTTTTGATTGAACTATATTTTCAATAGCTAAAGCGAGGTTTAACCAATAGGAACATAACCCTGCATTACCTATTGAATGTTCTAAATCTAAAACATCTTTTGGTTCAAATCTGATTTCATTAAAATAATTCATGATGTCGTTTTTTATATCTGTAGTCATACAGTTACACCAAACAATATCATATGGGTCAGCACTATCGCTGCTCCACAATAAAGCATTATCAATAGTATTATTTAACTGATTAGTTTGTTCACTACGATGGACTTTAACTCCTAATTTACTAATATCAGAGGCATAACAATTTTTATCTACATTTTCACCAGCTAACAATAACATTGAAATGAATTCACCTTCATTTTTAACTGGAGTTTGAAACATATGACTGCTAATGACTAACAATAATTCATTATCATGCTGACTGTTATCTAACCACGATTCTATAAATGTAGAAGAATTTTTTGGCTCTTCAATTTTAAAGCTAGCAGGGTCATTGATAATTTTTCCCAAAGTTTCAGACCATAAAACCTCCATTTTATTTTCTTCCAATTCCAATTCAAAAAATAACCTTACATGAATATTGATATTACTATTTAAAGTCAAAAATTTAACCTTAAATTTTGCTTTCCATTGTTCAAATACTGATTTCAAAAAGTTATAATTACTATCATTGTTTTTGTAATCATTTATTAAAGATGTGTAAGCAATAACAGCACCATCATTACCATATTGTTTCGCGATCATCTGAAAACTTTTATTTTTTAATGCACGAACATTTTCGGTATTACCTTGTTGCGTGACAAGCGCATGTTCTAAAACATACAACCCTCTTTGTCCATATTTGATTAACTGTTGCTTTCGGCGTTCACGATGTAAATTCCATTCTTTATTATAATTTTTACGGTAACCATGAAAATAAATACCATTTAAAAATATAAGCAACCAAGCAAAAAAAGGAAATAAAAAGAAACCTGATATGAATAAATTATTTGGGATATTGTAAAAAAAACTCAGCACAAAGGTAATTATACTTCCGCACAAAATGAACCCTACAAGCAATATAACCCAAAACCAACGATTTATTTTTTTAACTTCTGGTTTTGGTTTTGGTAGTAATGTTAAATCCACAGGCATTAAGCTTTCCCAACCTTAGATACTGATGAAATTAAAGAACAACCACAAGCAGTTTTATGACCATCCAAAGCAATACATTTACCTTGATCTGTAAAACTTGATTCTCCTTCAATGATAGGATTAACCCCATGATTCTTTATAGGACAGCTAACTAAATCTCCTACTCGAGCTACAGGCTTACCTAAAACAATCATTGTCGATGAGGCAGTTATGACTTTTCCTCCATGATCAGTTGAGTCACCTAAACGAATGACCCCTATTAAATTGCTCACTTTTTCATTTCCTTTATTATTTCCTTACTCTTTTAACATATTTTAACCCATCTTGTAATTAAAATTAATATTTTTTTAATTT
>NZ_LZGN01000006.1 GCF_001690185.1 Gilliamella sp. wkB308 | reverse complement strand
TTGCCTGAAATCGTAATAGGTGCGTTTCTTTTTCCTGGTTCGCTATAAATTCCTTGAATTGGTGAATCATCCACACCAATAAAAAAATTCACTTCATCACCGGGTACCGCTGCCATGGGCGATACTCTGGCTGTAATAAAATGCCGTCCGCCATCAACGGACATGGCAAAGTCGGTTAAATTTTGAGTAGGAATGGCAATATACTGCTTGCCGGGGTTGTAATAGTGATATTTAGGTAAGTCATAAGCGGTATAAAACCGTTTTTGAATTAAGGTGTGAATATTATTTTTATCGTCATGAAACCAAATATGCCCACTGCAATTTTCGCCTTGTAGTTCAAGGTAGCGGTCAGCATCATAGCGGTAAATCACCTGCCGTTTGGTGCTGACATAATAGAATGAATCATCCAGCACTTCACCGTTTCGGGCAAAGCTATAAAAAAGTTGATACCCGTCGCGAGGTTCGGGTTTAGGTGGCATTAGCGGCATGGGTTCGGTCGGGGGGAACGGGGCAATATCCGACAAAATGACCACCGAGCCGACCGGTATTACAACCAGCGTAATGAATAATGTTATTAATTTTTTTTTCATCCGTTTGTTCCTTAATTGGCGGTGCCTAACCATTGTTGAAAGACTTCTAACAAGGGGTGGTTATCGGGCAGAATTGTGTCATTATCATCATAATCACATTGCATTTTATCCCAACCGGTGTAGTCATCAGGAATAGGGGGAATAGTGTCAGGAATGATTTGGCTGCGACCTAATATTTTTTTATGTTGATCCCGTTTTGATAACATATAGGGTGCTTTAGTTCCAAAGGGGCGTTCCGAGGCATGCAAATTGCCATCTTTAGCTAAAATAAAGGCTTGGTCATTAACTACATCGTATTGGGGAGAATCATGATCGCCTAGCCAGTACCCATCCGCTACATGGATGTTTCGAAATGAACGCCCCCCGTCAATGGAAGTATTAATCGCAGAGATATCAGATAAAGGGATAGAAATATAGTTTTTAGCAGGGTGTCGATAGGGTTCGGTATAAATTTCCCGAGAGCCGGCAGATAAAAGGTAATAAACTTGTTCTTTATCGTCAATGAAATAGAGTTGACCTTGGCAACGGTAACCGGTTAATAGCAGATAACGGTTTTCGTCAAATCGATAGACAACTTGTGACGGACTGACAACTTTGGGCTGGCGTAAATTATTGACTGGCGAAACCGCCCACACGCCCAATAAAAACAGCAGATAACTTGCTATTTGTACCAGT
>NZ_LZGN01000005.1 GCF_001690185.1 Gilliamella sp. wkB308 | reverse complement strand
TATAGAATCTATCGATTATATCTATCAAAAAACATATAAACTATTTATTTTTATCTTGTTAATATATACTTAATAACACTTTTATTATGAATAAAAACTATGAAGACATTTCAATTATTATTGGTATTAATGTTATCTTTTTCATTTAGTGTCAAAGCTAATGAAAATGGTGCATCAAAAGCTCCAGAACTAATAATGACTGATCCTAGCTCATTGATTCCTTCTTTAAAGCTTTCGGCGGAAAAAGGGGATGCACAAGCACAATACACTTTAGGTAATATTTATAAACAAGGTTTAGGCGGTATTGAAGTTAATAATGTTCGCGCGCTGTTTTGGTTTAAAAAAGCAGCTGACCAAGGATTAGCTAAAGCCCAGAATAATTTAGCATATATGTATCAAAATGGTTTAGGAACTAAGCGTAATTTATCGAAAGCATTTAAATATTTTAAATTGGCAGCAGATCAAAATTATAGTTTTGCACTTTATAATTTAGCTTTAATGTACAAAAATGGGGAAGGTGTCGCCAAAAATAACGATAGCGCTATTAACTATTTTATTCTAGCTGGAGATCAAGGCGTTTTTGATGCTTACTTAAACCTAGGCATTATGTACTTTTTTGGTGATGGTGTAGAAGAAGATCGTATGCAAGCAGCCGATTGGTTTAGTAAAGCGGCGAAATATAATGTGCCTGAAGCCCTATATTATCTAGGATTAATGTCGGAACACGGCGACGGTCTGACTCAAGATTATGTTGCTGCAACCTATTTTTATACGCAAGCGGCAGAATATGGTAATGTACTTGCAATGTATAATTTAGGCATTATTTATGCCACAGGTACAGGCACTAAACCTAATAACCAATTAGCTGCCCATTGGTTCTCTAAAGCAGCAGAAGCGGGGAATGCAGATGCACAATATAATATAGGCGTAATGTATGATGTTGGCGGTGGTGTTCCCAAAGATATTAAAAAAGCGATTGAATGGTATATTAAAGCCGCTGAACAAGGCAGTGCTGATGCTCAATACAATTTAGCCATTAAATATCTCGAAGGTGAAGGTATCAAAAAAAATAAAGATACGGCAATTTACTGGTTTACTAAAGCGAGTGAGCAAGGTGATCGAGATGCTAAAACGTATTTAGATGAACTATTAGCAGATAAATAAAAAAGGGCGATTGCCCTTTTTTACTTTTATTAAGTTATCCAGAATTTCTCATTCCAGCAGCAATACCTGATATTGTGATCATTAATCCTTGTTCAACTATCGTATTTTCTTCATCATTACGTTGACGAGAACGATTTAATAATTCTGCTTGTAATAAGTTCAACGGTTCAATATAAATATTACGTAATGCAACAGATTGCGCAATCCAAGGTAGATCGGCCATTAAACTATCATCGTCAGTAATGGTTAAAACGGTATTAATATCATCCGTTAATAAATTACGTAACTCTTCTCCTAATGGCCACATGCTAGAATCAACTAAACGTTGTTCATAGTATTCATGAATCTTTGGTGCAGCTTTAGCGTATACCATTTCTAACATTCCTAATCGTGCATTAAAGAAAGGCCAGTTGTGAT
The DNA here is from genome assembly GCF_001690185.1 of Gilliamella sp. wkB308. GTDB lineage: Bacteria > Pseudomonadota > Gammaproteobacteria > Enterobacterales > Orbaceae > Gilliamella > Gilliamella apicola_I. The sequence continues at coordinate 36,356 of NZ_LZGN01000005.1, read as the reverse complement.
ACATGTCTTTGAGCAGATCTTTTTTCCCCTCTTCAATCACTTTTTTTAAGGCATAGCCAGCACCAAGCCATGAAGGTACCATTAAGCGATTTTGTGTCCAAGCAAAGATCCATGGAATAGCTCTAAGACTTTCTATTCCACCACCTGTTCGCCGTTTTTGAGGCCTTGAACCAAGTGGTAATCTTCCTAATTCTGCTTCGGGTGTGACCGTTCTAAAATAATCGACAAATTCTACTTTTTCACGAACATAACGTCGATAGCATTGACATGAAATATCTGACATTTCATCCATGATATTACGCCATGCTTGTTTCGGCTGTGGAGGGGGTAATAAATTTGCTTGAAGTATTGCTGAAGCATATAACATTAAGCTACTGAGCGCGACCTCCGGTAAACCAAGTTTGAACCGAATCATTTCACCTTGTTCAGTGACACGAAGCCCCCCTTTTAATGAACCGGGAGGCTGAGAAAGGAGTGCCGCATGTGCTGGCGCCCCACCACGCCCAATTGAACCGCCTCGCCCATGAAATAAAACAAGATTGATATTATATTTTTCAAATAAGGTGACTAATTCTTCTTGTGAACGGTATTGTGCCCATGATGCCGCAAGGGTTCCTGCATCTTTAGCTGAATCCGAGTAACCTATCATGACCATTTGTTTACCTTGGATTTTTTGTCGATACCAAGGAATATCCAATAATTTTTGCATGACAGTCTTCGCATTATTCAAATCTTCTAATGTTTCAAACAGCGGTGCAACAGGGATATTTTTTTCACAATCGACTATTTTTAAAAGCAAATATACCGCTAAAATATCCGAAGGTGCTTTTGCCATTGAGATAACATAAGAAGCAATCGACTCTTCACCAGCTTTTTTAATTACACGACAAGTGTCAAATACTTCTTTAACTATTTGACTAGGTTGCCAATGATAGGGTAATAATGGGCGATTAGATTGAAGTTCGGCTAATAAAAATGCTTGTTTCTCTTCTTCAGACCATTGCGCATAACTTCCTAGATTAAGTTCTTTCGTTAGTTCATCAAGCGCTTCAGTATGAACAGAACTATCTTGACGTATATCTAATTTGACTAACTGTAAACCAAAGCTTTTTATTCGACGTAATGTATCAAGTAAAGGTCCGTGGGCAATTGTTGACATCCCATTATCAATTAATGATTGGTAACAGATATAAAGTGGATCCCATAGTTGGTTATTTTTAATCAAAAGATCAGCAGGAGCAAGGACTTGTTCATTATTGAGTACTGATACTATGTAACTGTGAGTTTTAACTAAACGGGCTCGCAGTTGCTTCATCACCGCTCGATAAGGTTCTGATGCTGTTTTATTTGGCTCATCTAACAGATCAATAACAGATTGGTTACACTCTGTCATCGATAACTCTCGCACTAATATTTGAATATCTGCTAAAAATAATTCAATTGCTTTTAATTTAGCTTGTAACATGACTTTTTCTGTCACATCTGCTGTGACATTAGGATTACCATCACGGTCTCCCCCCATCCATGAGGTAAATTTTATCGGAACATGTTCAACAGATAGTTGTTGATTAAACGCATCAACGAGTTGATCATTAAATTCCCGTAAAAAAAGTGGAACACCCTGCCATAAACTGTCTTCTATAACTGAAAATCCCCATTTAGCTTCATCAAGGGGTGTAGGCCGTTTTTTGCGTATTTCATCTGTATACCAAGCTTGACAAACTAGCTGCTTTAATCGGCGCATAATACGTTCAATTTCGTAATCAGCAAGATCATTATGATCTAATTGCGATAAACAATTATTTATTGCAGTATAGGTATTAATCATTGTACGACGATTAATTTCGGTTGGGTGAGCAGTCAATACTAATTCAATTGATAAATCGTTAATGGCTTGTGTGATTGTTTGCTCAGAAAAGTTTAATTTTTTTAGGGTGGTAAATAGTTCTGTCATTTTTTTAGGGCTGCTTGCCGCTTCCCCGTGTGGCGAAATGCCATAATATTCTGCCGCAATATTCACTAAGTTTAGAAACTGGTTAAATGCTCGAGCAACATGTAATAAATCTTCATCATTAAGATGTTCTATTACATTGAGTAACTCTTGATGACATTGCTTATTTCCTTGTTGAGCAGATTTTGATAGCTTCCTTATTTTTTCGACTAAATCAAAAGTTTCGTTACCAGTCGCTCGTTTTATTGCATCGCCAAGGAGGGTACCTAACATATTAACATTACTTCGCATAGAGGAGTATTCACTGTTCATTTTGATCTCATTTTATGTATTTAAAATTTATGATTAAGCAACTTTAAGCTGTAAGGGCATGTTCACAATTTAAAGAAATAAGTATAAATAATGGTTAATTTGCTTAAGTTATATACTTTATATCAATGCTTAATTGAATTTAAATAATAAAATTTTATGGTTTTTAATTTTTTTTTTGTTTTAATTATATTGAAAATATAATGCACTTATCTTTAAATTCTTAGCTAATATTAAAAAATAACATTCTATTTTTTATTAAATCACTGTTTTTCAATGAATAGCTCGCCTGTAATCTGTATCTTGCTTTAATTTGGGTATATACTAATGATATTGAGAATAGATATTGGATTATTTAATGATCGCTGTGTTTTATATTGCGTCGATTATAGCTATTTTTGCTAGCATGAAAGTGATTAGTTGCTTACAAATAGATAAAGCTATTTTGTACCTGATTGTTTCGCTTTTTGCTTCAGCGTTGATATTGATTCTACTTAATACTTATTTATCAGCTGTGCTTTATATCGTGTTCTTTATTGGCGGAACAGTAACGCTTTTTTTATCCATTGCAAGTATACTTAAAATTCGTAAAGACAATGTAGAAAATGATAAACGAGGTATTAGCCCTAAAATATGGTTAGTTCCGCTAATGTTAGCTTTTGTTTTACTGGTCATCCTTATTTATGGAGTAGTAAGCACTGACTATTCACAACTAAAAGAGCCACATGAATTAACCCATGAAATTTCAATACATGCTTATATTTTAATGGCAGAATTGGGAATATTTTTATTGTTAGGTGCAGCGGTCATTGCTTATCATTTTATGCATCGTTTGTCGTCGGAGAGCTAATATGATTCCATTAATGCATAGCCTTATTTTAGCTTCAATCTTATTTGTCCTTGGTTTACTAGGCGTGATGATTCGGCGCAATCTCTATTTTTTGCTCCTTAGCCTAATCATAATGAACAACGGAGCCATTATTGCTTTAATTGCAGCAAGTAGCCACTGGCAACATACAGATGGGCAAGTACTGGCTATTTTAGCGATTGTTGTGGTACTTGCCGAAGTGTGTGTTGGACTTGCCCTTTTTAGAAAGCTAGTTTACCGAAAGAAAATTTTTAATATTGACTCATTAAGCGAAATGAAAGGATGAATTTACTCTATTTAACTATCATTGTTCCTTTGCTTTCTTTTTTAGCCCTTGTTAGCTTAGGAAGACAAATACGATCAATTAATATCATCATTATCGGCATTAGTACTATGCTGATTGTAGTATTAATTACCGTATTTTCTTGTATTGATTTTGTTACTAACTCAGTCCCTGATATGTCATTAATTTATAGCAGACCATTATGGAATTGGTTTTCTATAGGGGATTTTGTTGTTCCTATTACTTTAACCTTAGATGGTTTGTCATTAACTTTTCTTGTGTTAATTGCTTTTTTGGGCATGCTTATCTATTTTTTTGCTGCGTATTATTTAACATCTCAAAAAGATATTTATACTTTTTATGCTTATAGCAATTTGTTAATAGCCAGTATGTTAACAATTATTTTAGTCGATAATCTGTTAGTCATGCTAATTGGTTGGGAAGGTGTTACATTAAGTATTTACTTACTTATTGGCATTTACTATAAACAAATCCGTAATGGTTTTGCAGCTGTTAAAGCGTTTGTGATCATGCATTTGACCGATGTTTTTTTACTCATTGGTGTGTTTTTAATTTATCAAACGCTTCATACGTTAGATATTCGTAATATATTGACTCTCGCACATGCTAATTTAGCCATCGATTCAGATATCATCTATTGGATAACATTAATGCTATTACTTGGTGCAATGAGTAAATCAGCGCTGTTTCCAATGCAATCATGGTTTACTGAAAGTACCTTAGCCCCCATGCCGGCAATGGCATTAATGCAAAGTTCAACGGTAATCTTAGCGGGTGTTTATTTAATTTTAAGACTCAGTAATTTGTTTATGATGTCTAGCGATGTACTTTCTATCATGACAATAATTTCATCGCTAACAGTTTTATTTGCAAGTTCTATTGCTCTTGTACAATACGATATTAAACGTATAGTCACTTTCATAAACCTGGCACAAATTAGCTATCTATTTTATTCATTTTCAACTCAACATTGGAGTTTATCACTTAATTGTTTAATCAATTATACAATGACAAGTACGTTACTCATATTAGCTTCTGCAATACTTATTAAGAAATGCCAAGGAGAGCGTGATATTAGTAAAATTGGCGGTTTATATAAAAAATTCCCTATTTTATTTATCATTTTTTTAGTCATTCTGTTATCGCTTAGTGCAATGCCATGGATTTCAGCTGCCTTTTACATTAAAGGGGACATTATTTGGGGATTAATGGCTCAAGATAATCTGATGAATGGAACCATTGGTTTATTAGGTATTTTGCTCTCGAGTGTGAGTATTTTACGTTTAATCTTTATGGTGTTTTATCATAAACCTAAAATCAATCAATTTGCCAAGACGAATTGGATGAGTTATTGTCCTATTTTCTTATTGTTAATATTTACCTCATCATTAGTTATCTATTTTCCGTTACCCATAAAAGGAATAATTCCAATTGCTGCATTAGATACTAATGTAAAATTGTCATTCCAGCTTCTATTTGCTGCGGTAACGTTACTTAGTATTATCATCGCTTATACACTATTTGCTTATCCTAATAGCGAAGTGAAGGAAGTGTTAAACACGCCAATAGTGAAGTTTTTTACACGACTGTGTAAAGCAGAATGGCGATTTGATTATTTACTCAATACTGTTTTTGTTAAGCCTTTCATCTTTTTAACCAGTAAGTTGAAAAAGGATCCATTAGCAACTTGGGATAATTGGGTTATGCTGGGTATAAAAAAAATCAATTCATATATTGTCGGCTTCGAAAATGGACATCTCAGATGGTATATGGTTTCAATTGTAATGGGTAGTATTATTATATTAATGTTACTTGTGTTTATTTAATAAAGGTGAAATCTTTCATGTTGTTATGGCTTATTTTCTTACCTGTGACAGGTGGATTTATTGGTTGGTTATGTCATCTTTTTTTACAACGAATGGTCGCATCTGTTGATGCGCAATCACGTTGGAATAAACTACCAATTTGTATCGCATTCATGACGATAATCATCTCGCTAATATTGGTAATCAACTTTTGGCTGGATGCGCAAGCTATTATGGATCAAGGAAATAGTTGGGTCGAAGAAGTCAACTTTGAATGGATTCCGTTATTAGGTATTCGTTTTCACTTAATTTTAGATGGGCTATCAATCATTGTTATTACTTCAACACTCATTATTGTTTTATTCACTATCGCCTATTCAAGCAAAGAAAGCATTAATAATACTGGATTATACTATCTGTGTATTTTAGCTATGACATCAGCTGTCATGATGTTATTTACAGTTACCGATCTCTTTTTGTTATTCTTTTATTGGGAAGCGGTTGCGATTCCTATCTATTTTTTAATCTCTTTATGGGGAAGACGAGACTCCAATTCTCAATTACGCTTTAATGGTGCGAGTAAATTTCTTATTTATACTCAAATCAGTAGTTTGTTAATGTTAATCTCGATTGTTTCATTAGCTCTCATTAATTGGAATTTAACGGGTCATTGGACTTTTGATTATCAAATCCTAACTAAAACGCCTATATCAAGTAAAACAGAATATTTATTAATGCTTGGATTCATGGCTGCCTTTATTGTGCGTATTCCTTTTGTTCCATTCCATAATTGGTTTATTGAAGCTCATATCGAATCGTCAACAACCGGCTCAATGATGATTAGTGGTTTATTGCTTAGTACTGCCACTTTTGGGTTATTGCGTTTTGTCATACCATTATTCCCTAATGCTTCTGCAACAATTGTACCTTTAATTTTAATACTTGCATTGATCACCGTTTTTTATTCTGCACTACTTGCATTTAATCAGACGGATATTAAAAAATTAATTGCTTATGTTCATATTGCATTGATGGGCTTTGTGACCGCTATCATTTATAGTGGTTCATTAATCGCCTACCAAGGAGTAGTCATACAAATTATTGCAATTAACTTAGCGATTGTCGGTATGTTCATGATTAGTGGTTTATTAGTTGAATGTTATTCAACACGTAACATCAGTCAATTTACTGGATTGAAAGAGCGAGTCAAATATTTATCATCGTTTACGTTATTTTTCATATTGGCCGTATTGGGTATACCTGGCACAGCTAACTTTATAGGAAATTATCTGATGTTACTTGGAAGTTTCACAACGTTTTCTTATTCTACAATTTTATTAGCATTAGGTTTACTTATGCTATCTATTTCATTCATTATTCGAATGCAACCTATTTTTCATGGCGGTCACGATAATAATGAAACCATGAAAAAGTGTTTTCTTAATATCAAAGAGCTTTTATTGTTAAGTAGTTTATTGGCTGTTCTTGTTTTTATCGGATTATATCCTAAAATCATTTTAGATATGTCATATTCTGTCATGAATCAAACTCAACACTATATAACAACAGAGCGCATGGGAGAGTAATAAGATATGATAGCTTTATCACCTATTTATATATTAAGTCTTACTATTATTGCGCTAATGTTTGCATTGTTTCGTTTAAAAGTGAGTACAAAATGCTGCGCTATTTTATCTTTATGTGGTTTAATGCTCGCATTAATTTGCGCATCTGTCATGGGATATAAAATTTCAGCCAATGATCAGAAAATCTCAGATATCAGTAGTGATAATATGCAAATATTTATCTCTTCTTTACCACTGACTTCTCCTGATTTTCAGAATGCAAAATTGTTAGCAGTGGATGCTGCACCCACTCAACCAGACAAACAAGCTAATCAGACAGAAGCACCGACTGACAATAATAATGGAACAGGCGAAGAATCAGCGGATCATGCCATCCAAACTCAGTTAGACGAATCCAATTCAGAACAGACTATAACAGATAAAACACCGAAAAATACAGACATTGCGGAGAACCAAATCAAAAATGCCCCTCATTCAGATGTTCAACAACCGCATAATGTAAATAATTGGAACTCCCAAGAAATTACAGTACTTTTCACCTGTGATGGCTATGGTTTGCTTTATACAAGTTTGATTTTATTAATTTCAATTATCGTCAGTTGCTTAGCATATCGTTGGTTTAAGCAAGAACAAAAGTCACACGGATTGTTTTATATAATATTACTTTTCATGGCATTAGGTGGAGTGACCTTAGTTTATGCCAGCCATTTAATTGCTTTCTTTATTGGTATCGAGTTACTTTCCATTCCTTTTGTGGGATTAATAGGATATCAATATATTCAAACACACTCTCTTGAAGCAGCAATTAAATATATGATTCTATCTGCCGTTGCAAGTGCATTTTTGCTAATGGGAATTGTTTTTTATTATGCATCCACCGGTGAATTAACGTTTAGTGGTTTAAGTTATCAGTTATCCACCATGACCTACCCAAGCACACTGTTATTAATGGGGGTGTGTTTAATGCTTGTAGGTGTGGGTTTTAAATTATCACTTGTTCCTTTCCAACTTTGGTTACCCGATGTATATCAAGGTGCGCCAACTGTTGTCGCATTACTTTTATCAACAGTGGGGAAAGTTGCGATATTTTGTGCTATCGCAAGACTATTTTTATTAGCTCCTATTGTAAACAACGAAACCATCCGAATTATTTTAATTGTGATGGCATTTTGTTCTATTTTATGGGGTAATTTATTTGCTTTTATGCAAAGTAATTTAAAACGTCTTCTTGCATATTCCTCAATTGCACATTTTGGTTATTTATTAATAGCGTTAATTGCTGTTCAATATCAAGTTTTAGCCTTAGAAACAATCGGTGTTTATCTAATAGGTTATATTCTTGCAAATATCACTGTTCTAGGTGTAATTAGTTTGGAATCTCACTCAAATGAGCTTCATGATCATGAAAATGAGCTAGATTTGTCGGGATTATTTTGGCGACGCCCTATCCTTGCATTATCTATGGGAATAGGCTTGCTTTCATTAGCTGGCGCACCTTTAACTCTCGGTTTTATCAGTCGATTTTTATTAGTTCTATTAGGCGTCACCGCTGAACTATGGTGGTTAATGGCAGCGGTTGTAGTCGGTAGCGCGCTTGGTTTATATTTTTATGCTCGCTTAGTGATCAACCTTTATATCAAACCAACTTGTCGAGATGATCAATTTATCAATAATTCAGTAATTAGTTTTAAATGGCATAAAATCGGAGTGAGTGAGCTACTCATTACCCTTTCTGCATTACTTATCATAATTTGCGGAGTCTATCCTAAATGGGTATTTAACTTAGTGAGTATGGCACAATACTTAACAGCTTAAATCAATCTAACAACATGTTTAGACTATTTTATACATAAAAAAACCACTCGTTAGAGTGGTTTTTTATCAGTTTTAAATAAGCATTATTTTGCGGTAGCAGTAACTTTAAGTTTATAACCTTGAGCACCCGCTTTGTAGGTCGTACTGTACATTGAATCGTTGTTAAGTTGACCTAAAGTTATGTTTTGATTTTGTGATAACGAATCTGTTGTTGCTCCAACACCAGCATAAGTTCCTTCTAACTCCCAAGTAAAGTTATAATTTGCAGATAAATCAGTTTCACCGCTATCTAAAGCACCGTTGCCATTAGAATCTAACCATACCACTGCTCGATATTTTCCACCTTGTTTAGGTACGAAAGTACTACCCGTTATACTATAGTTATCATTTGAATCAGCAGCTAAAATGTAGACTCTCATGTCATCAGATTCAATTGGTCCATTTGTAATTTTATTTGGATCTTTTTGCTCACCAGGACCGTCATTAGGGTTACTACCTATTTCGTCTTTGGTCGGACCATTAATATCATCAGAAGGTGCTTTACTCGGATCTGTCGGATCTAAGGTATCGACTTGACCTGGTGCTTGCTTACTCCAAATATCAGCAACTTTTAACCATTTATTTGTGTAAGGTAAACCAAACTCCGTTTTTTCTAATACTTTGAAACCAATTTGTGTTGCACCGGCAAACTCATTAGTGATTTTAAACGTAATTTTACCATTACTGAACTTAATATCTGACTCAGTTAAACTGGCTTCTTTCCATTCACCAGACGCACTTTTATAAAATGCTTTAAAGGTTTCTTTAACTACTTTACCTGAAGGGTCGCTATCACCATCTTCATCATGTAAATTATACTCGATAACGACATAATCATTAACTTTTGCTGCTCGACCACCCACGGTATTGTTACCATCAGCATCAGAGGATACCGATACGGTTAAACTGTGATCTTTACCACCAAGACTTTTAATAACAGGTGCATTACCCACTATATATTTAGCACTTACACCAGTAAGTGCGTATGCGTTACTTGCTGCACATCCAGCGATTAATAGACCTAAAGCAATATTTTTAATCATTAAACTTTTCATGTTTAACTTCCTATTTTTCATTTATTAATTATTGTATATCAAAAATAATATACACCGTTTTATATTTAACTTTTAGATAACCTATATAAATTGGTTATCTAAAACTCTTTTTTATTTAACATTCTATTTAACAAAGACTTGTAATCTGAATCCTTGATCACCTGCACACGCTGAAGGCGTTGCGTTTATCGGCTCAAGATTTAACTCTTGTGGCGCATCAGCATGAGCGATAAGGCTTGAACCAGAAGTTGCATAACTACCTGTTTTTATACTTCTAATTTTATAATGTGCGTTATATCCCATTGCGACATTAAACCAAGGCCCATTTGGTTTGTTGCTTGCATCAGGTAAAGCTGCTGTTGCCGCTCCATTAGGACATGCAACTGCATTAGACCCCACAAGAGACCAAATCACATATGAACTATTTATTTCAGTGATACCATCTGCCGCATATGCTTTAACATAATATTCATTATCAACTTTCCACTCTTTTGAACCATTAGGATCAAACTCTAATAAGTTTCCAGCTTGAGTCGCAACCAATACTCCATCACTTCGATAAACTTTAATTAATCCAGCTTGACCACCAGCAAAATCTATGGATACTTTATTAAATGATGCACCAAATTGATCTATCGAAGTTGAAAATTCAACTACCCCTTCGATGTTAGAAGCGACATCTAATGCATAACTATCACCAATTGCATCCATACCCCCAGCAGTGGCTGCCTTAGCAGAAATTTTTTGACCCATTTTGATTTTTTCAAAGGATTTCACAATGACACAGGGTTCTTGTTTAGGACAAGACGTTACTTGACCCGAAGTACCATCGATTAAGGTGATTTTTTTACCATTACTTGTTGCTGTCCAGCCTTTAAGAACAGAATCAAATGAGTCTGGAATTCGGTTCATGAGTTGTTCATCACTAAAACCAACTGCATCCTCTATTGCTGAAATTGTTCCATTTGGTGCCTTTGGTTTTACAAGACTGGCAATCAATGTTATTGCACTGAGACCATCGGCTGAATTAGAAGCCATTGTGGTTTTATTGCCATAACGATCAACAGCCCAAAGACCAATCTTACGCATGACAGGATCGGGGATAACTTCAAATGACACTTGGTTTGATGTTGCTGAACGACCTTTTTTATCAGTAACGGAAACAGATAATGTATATTTACCATTAGATTGAATTGGATGACGTTTACCATTTTCATCGACATAACTTGGTGCAACAATTTTCCAATTTTGAGTATCTGCTTTTGGTGTAGCCCATGATGAAGATGAACAAATGCCTGTTGTATAACAAAGGAATCCACCATTTGCATCAATTTCAAACATATCACCATTCCATTTTAAACTGCTTAATCCTTTTGCATTATAAACAGCGATACTGACATCGTAGCTTTGTCCTTCAACAAGTTGTAACGATTCAAGTCCTAAATCAACACTTAATTTTTTCTCTTTATATTCAAGAACGATATAGTTATTACGATCAACTAAATCATAACGACTTCCGGCTAATGAACGTGCTGCTTGAACCATATCTGGATCTAACTGGTCTTTTAATGGAACACCCATACGATAATTCATCGTCAATGAAGCGGCAGTAGCTTTTTGATTATTTTGCCCTCGCTTATGTTCCGCTTTGATGGTAAAAAGTGGCACAGGTGTGTAATCAACGCTTGCTGTTACTGCTCTTGGATTTTTTTGTAGATTATCTTTACCAAATAATGCCACTTTATCACCAAAGTATTGTTCATACATTAATGAACCACCTAAATGTGGATATTGTGGTAAATAACCTTGAAAACGAACATCAAAACCTTTTGCAGCACGTTCTAAATAATCATCAAAATCACGAGATTGTTTCCAACTAGATAAAGGATGATAATAGTTAGCTGCAAGTTTCATGTAGTCACTCCAAGCTTCAACACCTAAACCTAAACGATTGTGTGAACGTTGGAAGTCATGATCTAAAAATACGTTATAACCTAATAACCATTTTTTATCTGCAAAGTCCCAACGTTGACCTATACCAAAGTTCCCAATACGTCGTTTATGTTCATATTCTTGAAATGATATTTGGCTAAATATCAAGGTATTTTCTGTATCATACCAAGGACTAAATAGTTTTACGTTGACGTTACTAAATTGCCCTTTATCACTAACGTCAAAAGATAATTGAGCCGTACCAAAACGCCCTAAGAAGTCTTGAGCTGCAGTACGGAGTGGATCTACAACATGATTTTTCACGCTACTGCGTAAATAATCCTCTGCGTAATCTTTACCTCGATTGGCCAATTGACTTGATAAGCCACCATTTTCAGATGATAATAGTTGTTTCCAATCTTGTGTTGCTAATGTCTGCAAAGCATAAGCAACATGCGTTGCAAGCTTATCTTTATCTGCTTGTACATCATAATTTTCATCTGATCCTAAATCCGGTAAATTTGAATATTTGATTTGTTTAGTATCTTCAGTTTTACTTGTACTGATGGCAGGTAATAGTGGAGAGTTTTCAGGAAGCACGAGAAGCTCGCCTTCTTCAATAACATCCTTTTTATCAAAGCGTCCATTATTCATTTTGCGTAGTTGGTCAACATTTATACCACTTATTAATGCTATTTGGTAAAGGCTAGCCTTTTTATTGTTAACCATTTCTCGAACTTTAATACCATTTTTAAGTTCAATAACTTTACTGTTGTCTACAGCAGCAGTAGAAGTGCCTTGTTTCGAGTCCAATGCCATAGCTGTCTGGCAATTTAATGCCAGAACAACTAAGGTTGAAACAATTTTTAAATTAAGATTTGTTTTCATCTTAATCATTCCTCATATTTCACTTTATTGATAATATATGTATCAAAAACTCTTTTTATTCAGTTTTTTGATAAAAAAAGCACCTTTATTAGAATGAAAAAACGATAGCATTCACATCGCCTTTAAAATTCTTTACAAAAGATTACTTTTTTTAAGATTATATTACAAAGAAGTCATTGTTCAATACCTTTTTTAAAATATTTGTAAATATTTGATGAAAATATCTTCAGGATATGAGAAGGAATAGCTTTTAAAAAAATGAGGGGGATTATTTATCAAATTGATAATATTAATAATACGTTAGTCTTCTTTATCTAATATTAAATAAAGCAGATTAAAAAACAGAAATATTAGAACATTGGTATTTTTTTATAAAAATGTCATTTTCAGCAACAATATTGATTATTGTTCTTCATTATATATTTCAAGATTTTCTGATTCTTTATTATTAAAAGCTTTTTGATTTTGTTTTCTTGTTTGTTCTAATTGAATCAGGTAGCTTTCATCAATACCATCTGTAATATATTGCCCATCAAACACCGAACACTCTAAATGATGAATCTTAGGGTTTTCTTCACGGATTGAGTCTATTAAGTCAGATAGATCCTGAAAAATAAGTCTATCTGCCCCAATATCTTTAGCAATTTGCTCGACTGTTCGATTATAAGCAATAAGCTCACTGGCTGTTGGCATATCAATTCCATAAACATTAGGATGTCTAATCTCGGGTGCAGCCGACGCTAAATAAACTTTTTTAGCGCCTACAGAGCGAACCATTTCCAAGATTTTTTCAGATGTTGTACCTCGAACAATAGAGTCATCGACAAGAAGGACATTCTTTCCTTCAAACTCAATGCGATTAGCATTAAGTTTACGTCTTACAGAAAGTTTGCGAGTAGCTTGACCTGGCATAATAAATGTTCGTCCAACATAGCGATTTTTGACAAACCCTTGACGATAGGGTTTATTTAAAATTCGGGCAATCTCAAGTGCAGCATCGCAAGATGTTTCAGGAATGGGAATCACAACATCAATATCAACATCTTTCCATTCTCGTGCTATTTTTTTACCTAATTTTTGTCCCATTAATATACGTGATTGATAAACGGATACCCCATTCATGAACGAATCGGGTCGTGCAAAATAAACGTATTCAAAGATACAGGGATAATATTGGGGATTGTCAGAACATTGCTGTGAATAAAGTTGTCCATCTTGTGTAATATAAATCGCTTCACCGGGTTCGACATCACGTATAAATTCGAAATCAAGTATATCTAAAGCGACACTTTCAGAGGCAACCATATACTCTACTTTTTGATTATTTAAAATGCGTTTACCAATGACTAAAGGACGAATACCATAGGGATCACGAAATGCAACCAAGCCATGCCCAATAATCATTGCGACACACGCATATGCGCCTTTGATAATATTATGTACATGACGTATAGCAGTAAAAATATTATCTGCAGAAAGTGGATAGGTAGGAAATTTGTCTAATTCACTAGCGAAAATATTCAGTAGTACTTCTGAATCAGAGTTAGTATTGATGTGGCGTCTTGCTAATTCAAATACTTTATTACGTAATTCGTTAGCATTGGTCAAATTACCATTATGTGCAAGTGCTATGCCATAAGGCGAATTAACGTAGAAGGGTTGAGCTTCTGAAGGACTTGAGCTTCCTGCTGTAGGATACCGTACATGTCCAATTCCTAATGTACCTTGCAAACGTTGCATATGATGTTCTTGAAAAACATCTTTAACTAAACCATTTGCTTTACGTAAACGAAAACAGTTTTGTTCATCAATGGTTACAATACCCGCAGCATCTTGACCTCGATGCTGCAATACGGTCAATGCATCATAGATAGATTGGTTAACTGTGCTACATCCTAAAATACCAACAACACCACACATACAATGATTACCTCAAAATTACTGCACTAAAAATGAAGACGAATGTTGTATAAAATCAAAAAACCAACGAATAATAACATGAAAATGAGGAATAAGTTGTGATTCTTTCCAATATTGCGATTCCGCAAATGGTGTAAAAGTATCAATAAAAAAGAGTACTGCCGCAACCACTAATATTCCACGTAATGCGCCAAAACAGATCCCTAATACTCGATCTGTCCCAGATAAACCTGTTTTTTGGACTAATAAGCCAATAACATAAGAAATGAATGAACAAACGAGTAATGTCGCGAAGAAAAGAATAGCTATGGCAACAGAAGTACGGATCAGTTCGCTATCAAAATAGGTTAAATACTGAGTAATATAAATATAAAATCGGCTCGCAATAAAAAATGCCAGCACCCAACTAATCAGAGATAATGCTTCTCGAACAAAGCCCCGTATTATACTGACCAAGGCGGAAAAAATGATTATGCCAATAATAGTAAAATCAATCCAATTCATCATAGTAACTCACAATTAATTATTTATAGGAGATATTATTTATTACTTTTATTTTTGAACAAATTTTTTAATTAGTAATAATAATGCTTTTTTGTTTTGTTAAATTATTAAGATTATCGATTACTTGTTCTGCTTGCTCCCTTTTAGCATAAGGCCCAACTTGTAATTTTATTAATTGGTTAGGTTCTGGATTTTTAGGAATAACTTTTACGTTATAATTGTTTAATCGTAATAACGCAACAAGTTCTTCAATCTTTTGCTTATTTCTTAAGGCCGCTATCTGAATCATATATAATTTTGAATCTTGCGCAGTTGTGACCGTTTGATCTGTCGTTATCGGTTCACTGACATCCTCTGCATTGATTTCAGGTGAAATTAATGAACTTGGATTTTGGTCTGTGTCGAGTGCATAAGGAAAATTGGCAACATCACTTGAGTTATTTTGCGTTAAGCTGTCATCAGGAGTAAGTTCGACGGATTGAAACTGCTGATTAACTATGTTCGGTTGTAAAATGGGCGTAGTCGATGTTGTTGTATTCGATTTATCGGTGATGATCCAAGGTGCTATCAAGGCTAAAATAAGTAACAATGTTGCAAAACCAACAAGTCGATTTCTCATTCTATTTTGATTATTTGAAACGTTATTTTTGTCTTTCGTCATGATTAATTTCACTTAACTCATATTGCTCTAAAACTTCAGCTACCGTATGAAATGAACCACATACTACAATAATATCATTATCTTTGGCATCTTGCATTGCTTTTTGATAAGCATCCGTCACATGATCAAATGTAAAAACACGGGTTTCTTCTTTATCAAGCAAGTATTGCTTCAATACTTCCGCTTTGCAACCTCGCTCACCATATAGTGTCGCACAATACCATACATCGCCCTGTAAAATAGATAATGTACTTTTTATATCTTTATCTTTTAACATGCCGATAACAAATCTTATTTTACCTGTATTGGATTGTTTAGCTTTTAATTGAGCTAATTGTTTAATTAAATAAGTTGCAGCATGTGGGTTATGAGCAACATCAATAATAACCAATGGTGAATGTTGCAACGTCTGAAATCTGCCGACTAAGCTTGCTTGTTTTAATCCTTTAACGATATCATCCTGGGTAATGTTTAAAGAAGAATAACTTAAAGCTGCAATTGCTGTCGCAGCATTAGCTAATGGAACATTTGCCATAGGTAAATGATAATAATGAGCCAAGGGGGATTGAAAAGACCATTGAGTATCATTAATTTGTTGATACGACCAATCGCTATTTACCATATAGATAGGACAGTTAACTAATTCTGCCGCCAATGGAATAGAGGCAGGAACATTTTGCTCACCAACAACAGCAATACTTTTCGATTTAAAAATACCGGCTTTTTCACGCCCAATGCTTTCTCGAGTGTTTCCAAGATAATCCACATGATCAATGTCAATTGTTGTGATAACAGCAATATCTGCATCGACAATGTTTGTTGCATCAAGTCTTCCACCTAACCCAACTTCCAACACAACTACATCTAATTTTGCTTTTTTAAACTGATAAAGTGCTGCAAGGGTTGCATATTCAAAATAAGTTAAAGAAATATCACCACGAACTTTTTCAATTTCTACAAATGCGTTAACCGTTTCTTGGGCTGTTGACTCTTGATTATTAATTCTTACTCGCTCTGTGAAACGTAATAAATGAGGAGAGCTATATACGCCAACTTTTCGTTTTGAAGCGAGCAAGATCATTTCCAGTGTTCGGCAAGTTGTACCTTTGCCATTAGTTCCTGCAACCGTAATAACATAGGGAGCGGGTTGCAAAATCTCTAAACGCTGGGCAATAATTTTTACTCGCTCTAATCCCATATCAATAGTAGTAGGATGCAGTTGCTCTAAATAACAAAGCCATGTCTTTAAGTCAGACATGGCATTAGGTTTTTCTTTTTGCATGATCAATTAAACTGTCTCATCAATTGTCATTTCTTCGTTATTCACATCGTTAAATGGATCAGGAAGTTTCATTAATTTTGCAATTAGGCTGGCAATTTTAGGTCTCATTTCTTTACGATGAATGATCATATCAATTGCGCCTTTTTCAAGTAAAAACTCACTTCGTTGGAATCCTTCCGGTAAAGTTTCCCGTACAGTTTGTTGAATAACACGTGGGCCTGCAAAACCAATTAATGCTTTGGGTTCGGCAATGTTAATATCACCCAGCATCGCTAAACTAGCTGAAACCCCACCCATTGTCGGATCGGTCATTACTGAAATATAAGGTAAACCTTCATCTTGCATTTTAGCAAGTATTGCACTGGTTTTAGCCATTTGCATCAATGAATAAAGTGCTTCTTGCATTCTTGCACCGCCACTTGTTGAAAAACAAATTAACGGGCATTTATCTGCTATCGCTTGTTCAGCAGCTCGGGTAAACAAAGCCCCTACAACGGATGACATCGATCCACCAATGAAAGCGAATTCAAAACAGGCAACCACAACAGGAATACCAAGTAATGTCCCTTTCATGACAACCATCGCTTCTTTTTCGCGTGTCTCTTTTTGAGCAGCAGTTAATCGGTCTTTGTATTTTTTGGTATCTTTGAATTTTAAAATATCTTTTGGCGCGAGATCAGTTCCAATTTCAACATCTGAATCCTCATCTAAAAAATGGTATAATCTGACGCGCGCAGGAATATGCATATGGTGATCACACTTAGGACAAACCTCTAAATTTCGATCTAATTCAGCTTGGTAAATGACTTGTTCACAGTTACTGCATTTTGTCCAAACGCCACCGGGTATATTCGCTTTTTTATGATCTGATGATATATTATTTTTACTTAAAATCTTTTCAATCCAGCTCATTATGATTCTCTCATTGTGCTATACTCTAGAAAAATATCGGGCTATTGTATAATACTTTGTGCTAATTCTTAATAGTTGTTTTAAATTTATCTTATTTGTTAACCTTGTTTGTAAAAAATATTCTTTTACCAAACAATCTTATTTTTTCATTTTAACGCTGATTTTAATATTCAACCAACTGAATATTCTAGATTAAATTATTGCATTTAAGTCATAAAGACAGCCTCTACTTCAATTGTGCGGAATGCTTACTATAATTCGTTTAATCATAAAATTTTGAAAAATCATTTAATCAATTCGTTTAATGAAATGCTTAATTTTAAACCCCATTGCAATCAATGATGCAAAATAGATAACGATACCTACCGTGACCAATAACAATAAACGGCTTATTCGCATTAACATTGAACCGGTTGACCAATCTGGTAATAATTTCGATCCAAACCATAATACTAATGACATTAATAGTACCGCTATAACAATTTTAATTAAAAATTTACACCAACCTGGCTGGGGTTGATAAAGTTTCTTTTTACGTAATTGCCAAAATAATAATCCGGCATTAAAACATGCTGCCAGCCCAATTGATAATGAAAGACCAGCATGTTGTAGTGGACCAATAAAAATTATATTCATTAGTTGCGTTAAAATTAATGTGACAATCGCAATTTTGACAGGTGTCTTAATATCTTGTCTGGAATAGAAAGCAGGTGCCAAAACTTTGATTAGAATAAGTCCAAGTAAACCGATAGAATAAGCTATTAAAGCACGTTGTGTCATTAAAGTGTCATTTATTGTAAATTGCCCATATTCAAATAGTGTTGAGATGAGTGGACGAGAAATCACACCTAATGCGACCGTGCTTGGCAAAGCCAATAAAAAACAGAGACGTAATCCCCAATCCAATAATTCAGAATATTGTTTATGATCACCATTTGAAAAGCTTTTAGCTAATGATGGCAATAAAATGGTACCCAATGCAACACCCAGTACGCCAGCTGGGAACTCCATTAATCGGTCAGCATAATACATCCATGAAACCGATCCCGAAATTAAGAAAGAAGCAAAAATGGTATTAATGATTAGAGATATTTGCCCAACAGATACCCCTAAAATTGCAGGCCCCATTTGTTTCAGAACTCGCCATACACCACTATCTTTTAAATTGATACGGGGTAACACTAGCATACCTATCTTTTTTAAAGTCGGAAGTTGATAAAGCAATTGTAGAATGCCGCCCACTACAACAGATACAGCTAATGCCAGCACTGGGGGATTAAAATAAGGCGTTAAAAATAGCGTAAATACAATCATGCTAATATTAAGCAATGTCGGCACGAAAGCAGGAACAGAAAAGCGATTCCACGTATTAAGTACGGCACCAACTAATGAAGCAAGCGAGATAAAAAAGATATAAGGGAAAGTGATGCGAAGCATGATGGTTGCAAGTTCAAATTTGTCGATAGATTCCTGCATAAAACCTGGCGCTGTCAGCATAATGATAAAAGGAGCAGTCATTACCCCAATTAACGTAACGATAGCCAATACTAATGTTAATAAACCAGCAACATACGCAATAAAAGTTCGTGTTGCCTCAATCCCTTGTTGATTTTTGTATTCAGCCAAAATGGGGACAAATGCTTGTGAAAAGGCCCCTTCAGCAAATATTCGTCTAAGTAAATTAGGAAGTTTAAAAGCTACGAAAAAAGCATCGGTAGCCATTCCTGCGCCAAAAAAACGTGCAATTATTGCATCTCGAACAAAACCTAAAACTCGAGATACCATTGTCATTGAACTTACAGTGGCTAAAGATTTTAATAAATTCATAAATAAGATAGGTGCCAAAAAACAAATGATGGGCATAGTCTACAAATTATTCATTTATTTCACCATGCTTTTTTATAAATAATAACGTTTATGAATTGAAATATTGCTACTATCCAAACAATAAGCGGATTGAAATACTCATCAGACAAATATTATCATCAATTATTCAATAGAGCATTTTTATTTCAGTCCGCTTTTATCCCTTTATTGGTTATAATTTGTAACTTGCAGTTAACAATACGGCTCTAGGTGTGCCCGGCATACTACTTGAACGCCAATATTCTTTTCCTAATAAATTCGTTACTGCAAAAGTCATTTCAAAAGAAGAAGATTGATAACCTATTGCAGCATTCCATACAACATACCCAGGACGTTTAAATTGATTTTTATCATCATTAAACATTGATCCTTTATAATTAACCTCAACTTCAGTAAACCAATTTTCGTAAGGTAAATAACGTATATTTAAGTAACCGCTATGCTTAGATGTATTGGGCAAATATTTACCTTGATTAATTGGCATTTTTTTATCTTTATGAACTTTAGCTTGCTGATAACCAATACCACTGTTAATGTACCATTTTGGTGCTAATTGTCCGATGATGCTAAGCTCGATACCTTGACTACGGTCACTGCCTTTAACCTGCCAATTATAAGGATCGTTCACCGCATCGGGTTGATAACGAACGTTATATAGTTCAAGATTGTAAAGTGCAATTTGAGAAGATAATTTATCATCTAACCAATCACTTTTTACGCCTATTTCATATTGCCTTGAATATTGCGGTTTATTATCGTAAACCGTTTTTGAATCCGTTGAAATGGTAATCAATCCTCGTCCACCATAAGGTGCAAAATTTTTACTATAGGAAGCATAAAAACTTTGCGATTCGACAGGTTGCCAAATTAAACCGATTCTAGGGCTTAACGAGTGACCATTATATGAACGACTTTGATGTTTAATTTTATCATCTGATGCAAATTCGTAATTGTCATAGCGTAAACCCATCAACAATTTCCATTGTGATGTAAAACTAATTAAATCTTGCCAGTAAATCCCTTTTGAAGTCGCTTTATGATTCGTTTTAGTATTTAGCTTATTGTAATGTGGTTTTTTAGAATTCCAGTGAGGATGGTAAGGATCAACGACCTCAGGGTAAACACTGGTTAATGCTAATCTAGGTTGGCGTTTTTCAATATTATATTCAATGCCGACTAACATATCATGACCGATACTTGCTGTAGTAAATTTGCCTATTACATCGAATGTATTACTATAGGTTTTATTATCAGTTTCTTGCCAAGCTCGTCGAAATTGTAGTTTTCCTGCATAGTTACAAGTTTTTCCACTATTTGTTTTGCCATTTAAATGGCAATAATCACCACCATAAATATGGTCAAAATTTTGACTTGCTTGACGATATAGGTTAGTTAATTTTAGTGACCAATCATCATTAAATTCAAAACCTATCACCGAACGTAATGATTTAAAATTATCTTTCACGTAATCATCAGGATGCGCATAGGCTGTTTTAATTGAAACCCCTTTTGGTAAATTATAGTAAGCGGGTCCTCGGTCTGGTTTACGCCATAGGTGATCATGAGTATATTGTACTAACCAATTAAACCCGTCTAAATTATCATAGAGTATACTTGGCGATACCATGGTGTCTCTTTGTTTAATTCCTTTGCGAAAACTTTTTTCTGATTGATGATCAACCGTCATTCGGATCGCTAGTTTCTCATCGACAACATGATTAATATCTACCATACCGCCATATTTATCCCATGAACCACTACGTAAGCTTAAAACAGTAGGTGAATCAAAATTAGCTTGTTTACTAATCATATTTATCATTCCTCCACCGGAACCACGTCCATAGAGCACCGAAGCGGGACCTTTTAATATTTCCACACGTTCAATATTGGCAGTACTTTGCCTGACTTGCCCACTTGCACGGACACCATCTCGATAAATATCGCCAGAACTTGCTGAAAAACCACGTATTTTTATGCCTTCATCTCGCATATCATAAGTAGCATCAACACCAGGTAATTTATTGACGATTACACTTAAATCATTTTGCCCAAAAATTTTTTCTTGTTCAATGTTCACGGAATTAATGGATTGAGGAATGTCTTTAATATCAAATGGCATTTTTGTCGCGGTTGATGATTTTTTTATTCGCTGGTCATTGATATCGGTAATGTTGGCAACAACCTTCATTGTTTCGATGTTCGCGACATCGTCTATTTTATCTTGAGCGCTAACAAAGGGTGTTGTACTTATTAGCCCCAAAATAGCGAAGTGATGACTTAATTTCATTGTTTTTCCTATCTTTTATCGTTTTATTATAATATGTTTCAGTTGGTTAAAGTTAAAGCAACAATAAATATGATAATAATTATTATTTACACTTACAACTTATTTTCTGTTTTATAAAAATATTGCGACAAAGAATATTAAAATCTGACTGAAATTAAGCGTTATTTAATGGTTATTTAAATGAATTTCGGTTTGAGTATAATTAATTAGAAAGCGAGTCTCTGTATTTAGTTTAAAGATAGGCAGCAATAATAGATTGCTTTAAAATCGAGAAAATTTAATCAATAAACTTAATTCGCTAACCCGTTTGTTGTGTTAACCAATCTTCTTAGCTTAACAAAATAATGATTTGATATTATTTCTGATAAACATGCTCACTAAGATTTGTTAAATTCAATTGATTTCTAACTTGATCTTAAAAGAGAGAAAGTGGTGGGTCGTGAGCGATTCGAACGCTCGACAAACGGATTAAAAGTCCGCTGCTCTACCGACTGAGCTAACAACCCATTATGAAGAGACGCTTTGCACCTTTTTTGCTATAGGTACAAGCAATTTCGGGTTGCTATATTACTTATAATTATTAGGTAATGCAACCCTTTTCTTAAGGCTTTTTTTCAAAAGCTGGTTTTTCATACGTTTTGTCTAAAGTGAAGCGAGTTTCTTTTTGGCAAGGTTAACCGCATTTTTATCTTTAGGGTATTTATTGACTACTTGTTGAAAAACAGCTTTAGCATTCTTCTTATCTCCTTTTTCAAGTAAAATCAAGCCTACTTTATAAAGACTATCTGGTGCTTTCGCTGAGTTTGCAAAATCCTTCACCACCGTTGCATAATGAAACGTCGCATCATCCTTTTTACCTTGCTTATAATAAACCTGACCAAGCCAATAATTCACATTAGCACGATAGATTGACTTTGGGTAAGTTTCTAAAAACTTTTTAAAAGCTAAAATGAGTTCATTACTTTGATTAGCATCACTAATAAATTGCATAATAAAATTATAATCGGTTTTATCATTTCCGGTGGTTGTCCAATTTATTAAATTGGATGAAGTTGCACTAGAATCAGTTTGGGTAGTTTGTGATGCTAATTGATTAGATGAGTTGTTAGTTTGATTTGATGAGAATTCGGTACCATTAGTCATCTGTTGTAAAATCATCTTTTGACGTTCAATAGTCTGATTAAGTTGATATTTAGTATCTTCCAATTGACCACGTAAGGTATCCACATCCGATTGTAAATCACTAATCTTTTGCTGACTCTCAATCAATAACTGTCCTTGTGCTTGTATCATTCTTTCTAATTCAGCATTACTTGCTGCATAACCGTAACCGGTAAACAAAAGTAATATGAGTGATGTGATTATTTTTTTATGCATAAATGAAAACTCAATATGAAAAAATTAACGGCTGAATATTCAGCCGTTATGAAATATTATTAATAGACAACAACTGCTCGACGATTTTTAGCATACGCAGCTTCGTCATGACCTAATACGGCAGGTTGCATTTTACCAAATGATCTTATAAGCATTTGGCTAGAAGAGACACCATTCGCTTGTAGATAAGAAGCAACTGCTACAGCACGACGTTCACCAAGTGCGATATTATATTCTGGTGTTCCTCGTTCATCAGCATGCCCTTGAATCACAACTTTCATTGAAGTATGAGCACGTAAGAAACCTGCATGAACATCTAACATGCGATTATATTCAGGTTTAACATTATATTTATCAAAATCGAAATAGACTGTATTCATTTCTTGTTGTTGTAATCTTTCAAGCAAAGCACGGTCTTCTCTTGTTAAAGTATCGCTAAAATTACCATTCGCGTCTGTACCATTTTTAGAAGAACATGCTGTCAAAGCAATTAATGGTAAAGCTATAGCTGCTACCTTAAGATATTTAGAGAATTGCATTGTAATAACTCCTTTGTGTTTTTAAATAAATTAATATTTATATTTAGCCGATCCAACTGATTTCAAATATGATTTGTTACCAGTTGGGAAATAAAGTTGATATATTATATTACTTAAATCTTCAGTATAAATTGAATATTTATCAAATTAATTTATCAATTTCGACAGTAATTTATAAATAAGGTGACCAAGATGGAAATTTCACTTGTCCATCTGACACGGGTAATTCAGCTTTAAAAAAGCCATCAGTCGAAACAAGATTTAAAATCGATCCTAATCCTTTCGTCGAACTATAAATAATCATGGTACCATTTGGCGCAATACTTGGAGTCTCATCCAAAAATGTATCTGTCAATCTTTGGTAGGTTTTGGTTGCCATATCATATTTCGTGATGTGTTGTTCACCATTGTTGGTTGAAATCATTGCAATAAACGATCCATCTGGAGAAACGCGCGCATTCTGATTTTGAGTATTATCCCATGTTAATCTTTGAGGTGTACCACCATTTATATTGATACTGTAAAGTTGTGGGCGTCCTGCTTGATCTGACGTATAAACAATGGTTTGACTATCTGGCATCCAAGAAGGTTCAGTATTATTACTTCGACCAGTTGTAATTTGAGTAAGTTGTTTAGAACTTAAATCTTTAATATAAATATTTAAATTACCATCTTTAGAAAGTGCGAATGCCAACTTTGTACCATCTGGCGAAAATGCAGGAGCTCCATTATGCCGAGGGAAAGAAGCAACGGTTTCAATGGCGCCATTTTCTAAATTTTTCATGACCAATGCAGAATTTCCACTTTCGAAAGTAACAAACGCTAATTTTTTACCATCTGGAGACCAAGTTGGTGACATAAGTGGGGCTTTAGAACGATGAACGGTTACTTGATCATAACCATCATAGTCAGACACTCTTAATTCATGCGTGTACGGTCCTCTATTTGTCTCTACAACATAAGCGATGCGTGTTCTAAAGGCCCCTTTAATTCCAGTAAGTGATTCAAATATCTCATCACTTGCCGAATGTGCAGCCAAACGCACCCAACGTTGACTTATTGTAAATTGGTTTTCAGCCAAAATAGCACCTGGCTTATCAACGGTGTCTACTAATTGGTAAGTAATGTGGTATTTCCCTGAAGCATCAGGTTGAATTGAACCGACAACAACAGCTGAAACGCCAAGATTTTTCCATACAGCAGAATTAACTTCAGATGCTGTTGTCGGTTTTTGTGGCATACTTGCGATATCGATTGGATTAAACTTACCGCTATTGCGTAAATCTGATGCAATAATATTTTCAATGATTTGAGGTGGTTCTCCCGATCCTGTCCATTTAAATGGTGAAACAGCAATAGGCTTTGCGGTACTCACACCTTCAGTAATATTTATTTGAATCCCTGTATTATCTGCCCAACTATTACTGATTAAAGCAAATAAAAATATAGAACAAATTATCAAAAAGCGAGAGGCGTATTTGATCATCTTAAATTCCTTAAATTAAACATAAATCACTACGTTAGATTCACTATATATTAGTAGTTGGAGAAAAGTAATAAAAACTAAAACATACGATCATTATCACTTAAAAATGGCAATATTTATATTTCAACAATTTCTAAATACTTTTTCATTAAGAAAGATAGCTGATATTAAATAACAAGTCTATAGTATATGGAATAAAAAGGTTAATATAATTTTAACGCTTTTTTTGTTAAAAAGATTGGTTATGCAAATTTAATTCTTGAGTTATCAAAAAAAGAAAAACAATTGTTTTAAAATTAAAAATTTTCAAACTGTCTGAAAAGATGTTTTAGCCTACCGTGTTGATTAACACATTTATCGTTTTGACAAAGTAAGTATCCACTTGATTTTACTATTTTTGACAATTATCACAAAAAAAAGTATTCCGCTGACCTATTTTTTGCGATTTTATTACGGTCTGACAATTATAACATTCTTGACCTTCTCGCCCATATACTTGTAATTTTTGTGCAAAATAACCGGGCTTTCCATTAGATTGAAGAAAGTCTTTTAGTGTCGTTCCACCTTGTTTGATCGATTTAGTCAGAACTTGCTTGATAGCTAAAACTAATCTTTCAAACTCGGCTAATTGTAATGAATTCACTTTTCGATTGGGATTGATTTTTGCCATATGCAACGATTCTGATGCATAGATATTTCCTACACCAACCACAATATGATTATCCATAATCCAACTTTTAATAGGTATTTGACGATTTTTCGCTTTCGCCAATAGATATTCTGCTGAAAATGCGTCACTCAAAGGCTCAGGCCCCAAATGTTTTAATTGAGAGACCTCTTCAAGCGAATTTGCCCATAGCCATGAACCAAAACGCCTTGGATCAGTATAACGTAATACAACACCATTTTCTAAAACCAAATCGATATGATCATGCTTTGCTACTTCCTGCTGCTGATCGCATAAAATTCGCAAACTTCCTGACATTCCCAAGTGAATGATAATCCAATTATGCGTTAGTTGTATTAGCAAATATTTTGCTCGTCGCTTAACATCTAATATGACTTCTCCATGAGAACAATGAATGAGTTCATCAACTGGCCAACGTAATTTAGGTTGCCTAACCACTATTTGCTTTATAGTTTGCCCTTTTAAATAAGGCAAAATACCTAGGCGACTTGTCTCCACTTCGGGTAATTCAGGCATTTTATTTCACCTAATTATTTAACATTTCAGTGACCCAATTTGGTACTTGCTGACTTGGAGTCGGTTGATTATTGTTATTACATAAACTTTGTGTATTGGTTGTCCAAACAGGTAACTTTCGACCACTATGATCATCACATTGCCACTGCCCATTATCATCTATTGATAGCATATGAATATTTTGAGGTATCGGTAGCGATAATTTTTTAGGTGGATTATTTTGTAAGTATTCACTATATATTTTTAACGCACCTGTCGCACCTGTTAATTTCATTGGCGAATGGTCATCCAAACCAATCCAAACAACAGCGACATTTTTTCCATCAATTCCTGTAAACCAACTATCACGAGAATCATTGCTAGTTCCAGTTTTAGCAGCTAAGTTAAATGATCCATATTTTCGTTTTAAAGACCGTGATGTCCCCGATTCAACAACTTGTTGCATAGCGTAGGTTGTTAAATAGGCTGATTGCTGTGAAACAGCTTGAATCTGTTGAGGATAGTTTTGATATACCAATTCTCCCTTATCCGTTAGTACATATCTTAAAATAGATAACGGCGAACGTTGTCCATTGTTTGCAATCGTTTGGAACATTTGTGCTGTTTCTAAAGGCGTTAACTCTAAAGCACCTAATAACCGCGAAGGTAGATTCGTAATACGATCACTTGGCACACCCAATGCTTGCAAGGTATTTTTAGTCGCATCAAGACCAAGAGCCATCCCTAAGTTGACGGTTGGTACATTTAACGAAAGTGCTAAAGCATCCACTAACATGACACGATCACGAAACTTACGATCATAATTTTTCGGTTGCCAGTACGAACCATTATCAAGCTTTATTGAAAGCGGTGAATCATCCAACCACGTATTAAGTTGAAAACGATCAGGTTGACCTAAAGCCGTTAAATAAGTTGAAGGCTTAGCAAGTGAACCAATTGCTCTTCGGGTCAACCATGCACGGTTGTAACCAGGATAACGAGGCTCTGCACTACCAATAATTGCACGAATTTCGCCTGTTTCTCGACTAACAATCACCATGGCTGTTTGTAAATCTTTATTAGTCGATTTACGTAAGTTCTCAATTTCATTCGTAACCGCTTGTTCTGCCGCTGCTTGGGCAACAGGATCAAATGTCGTGAAAATCTTCATCCCTGAAAGGTGATCTGCTTTATCCCCTAATTGTTTTCTCAATTCACTACGTACAACTTGCATAAAAGCAGGTTGTGGCGAAATAACTCCACCTTTTGGTAAAACAGATAGTGGACGCTGACTTAACAGATTATATAACTCATCATCAATAATACCTTGTTGCTCAGTAAGCCTTAGAACAACATTTCGGCGTTCTAAGACTTGTTTAGGTTGCGTCCAAGGATTATATAACGAAGCGCCTTTTACCATTCCAACAAGAACTGCTTGCTGATCGAGCGTCAATTCATTAACAGGGCGACCAAAATAGTAAAGGCTAGCAAGAGGAAAACCGTGGATCTCCTCACTTCCAGCTTGTCCAAAGTAAACTTCGTTTAAATACAATTCTAAGATACGTTCTTTACTATAACGAGCATCAAGAATCATTGCCATATAGGCTTCACGTATTTTACGGCTTAAACTACGTTCATTGGTTAAAAATAAGTTTTTAACCGTTTGTTGAGTCAACGTGCTTCCACCTTCAGTTCGACCAGTGGTAAGATTGACATAAATTGCTCGCCCAATTGAATATAAACTCACGCCATGATGATCATAAAAACGTTTATCCTCAGTAGCAACTAAAGTTTTAATGAGTGAATCAGGAAATGCTTTGAGAGGGACAAATAAACGTTGTTCTCCATTAGGTGAGTGCATCATTGTAATTAATTTTGGATCGATTTTAAGTAATCCAAAATCACGTCCTGTATCTAAATTAGTAATGCGATCGATTCGGTTATTATAGAACGTAATTTTAACTCGAAAAGCTTGTTCTTCACCATCAGGAAAAGTAAAAGGGCGACGGTATATCTCAACAGCATCATTACTGACAATAAATTCACCGGGTCTAGTAGCTTGTGTATCTTGTTGTCGGTATTGTGCACCTATTAACAACGTTACAACATCGCTTAAACTGTATTCACTTTCTGGCTCAAGATCGATAATTTGACCATAAACAGCAGCAGGTAATTCCCAAACATTACCATCTATGCGTTCTTTTATTTGTTGATCAAGATAAATACCATACATGACGGTCACAGCCACAAAAACTAGAAACAGTTTAAATAGCAATGACAAAAATCGGCGCCAAAGTGAGCGTTTTTTATTTTTATTCTTTTTTACTTTTTGAGTAGGTTTCTTTTTTGTAGATTTAGTCGAAGTATTCAAAGCTCACCTAAAATTCGTCATAAAATATATTTCGCTATCATAACACAATTTTTTAAAGATATATCTGCCTCGTTTATTTAGCACATATTTAGCTTAAATGGTGTATCTACAAAATTAATTATTAAATTCTAGTCGTGGTTTAATACTTTTCACTTTCGCAACAAAAGCGTTTTTAGATTTACCAGTCAATCCTTCATCTATAGGTAAATTAGCTGTTAATGGATTCACAGGTTTATTATTGATGTGTAATTCGAAATGTAAATGTGGTCCTGTTGAACGCCCTGTATTGCCTGACAATCCTATTTGCTCTCCTTGTTTAACCTGTTGTCCTGGTTTAACTAGAATCTTATCTAAATGCATATAAGTCGTCATATACTGACGCCCATGCCTTATGGCGATATAGTTACCTGCTGAACCACTATATTTAGCGATCACAACTTCACCATTTCCCACTGATAAGACAGGTGTTCCACGCGATACCGCAAAATCAACCCCATTATGAGGCGCTATTTTTCCTGTCACGGGGTGTAAACGACGAGGATTAAATTGTGAAGAAACACGCGCTTTTTTTGCTAATGGATAACGGAAAAAACTTTGGGATAAGCTATCTCCATTAATGTCATAATATTTACCGTCATCAGCAAGAACAGCATAATAATCTTTTGAGCCATTTTTGAAGCGAACCGCTAACAATTGGCTATTTGATAAACGGTCGCCATGCATCTCACGAGACAAAATAACCGAAAATTTGTCGCCAATTTGTAAACGTTTAAAATCTAATCGCCATTGTAAAGCACGAGTAATAATACCAATTTCAGTACTGGTTAAGCCACTTTTACGGGCATCAGCAATAAAATTAGATTTTATTTCACCTTTAATAACGACTTCTTGTAAAATTCCTTCGACCGTTTCTGAATTCTCAACAAACTTATTACCCGATTTTTCATACATTCGGATATTGTTGCTTGAGATAGTCCAGTTCAAATTTTGTAAATTATGGTCATCGTCTGTCGTCCACATCAATTGTTGACCAATTCTTAAATTGGCAAGTTGTTTAAATTGGGACGTTAATTCATAAACATCATTTCGATTTACGTTATAGCGTAATAAAATGTCATGTAAGGTATCGCCCCGAACAATGGTATATTGTACTGTATTGTCTTTTTCATCAATGATTTTATCTAAGTCATCTTTGACAATTTCATCTTCCGGTTCATCAGAGGATTCTATCACTGTTGAATTTGAATTACCGTCGACTAACTCAACTTGACCTTCCCCAATATTTACGGGCACAGAAGTATTATTCACGGTTGTTTCAACTTGAGGATTCAACGGAATATAAACCGTGCGATCCAAATTCAATGGTCGCCATAATACCGTAAAAAAGATAACAACAAGAAGAACGCCTAATATTGAAAAATAGGGAAATTTCACTTTACTTTTTTCAATATGACGATTTTCAATCTTTCGAGCCAAAATAAACCTTAACTATTTATTATCTAAACGATTATTTATCTAAACAATCCAACAATTGCTGAGTTAATTTCATTAAAAATTGAAAATACGCATCTTTTGAAGGCATTATATCTGTCCCCAAAGGATTCAATTCTCCAATTCTGACATTTGTTCCATTAACCAATTTTTCAATAACTGCTGGGCTAAACTGAGGCTCTATAAAAACACATACTGCTTGGTGTTCTTTTAACTTTTGTTGAATAGCATAAACTTTTTGAGCGCCCGGTTGAACTGCTGGATTTATAGTAAAACTACCTAGATTTTTTAATTTAAACTGTGATTCAAAATACCCATAGGCATCATGAAATACAAAATACCCTCTATTTTGGACGTTTATTAATTTTTTTGCAATGTTTAGTTCTGTTTCAGATAATTTTATAGTGAATTCGTTTAGATTTTCATCAATTTTTATTTTTTTATCTGGATAAAGGATGATAAGTTTATCATGAATAGATTGCGCAATAATTTTCGCTATTTCAGGAGAAAGCCAAATATGTTCATCATATTCACCATGATGATCATGGTCTGATTGATGATGATGTATTTCTTCATGAGAAAAATCATCGTGGTTGGTTCTAAGCAAAGACTTAATTTCAGGAATATCCATTAATTCAATTTGCTTTTGTTTATCGATATTTTTCAACAAGGTTGGCATAAAGGTTTCCATATCTTCACCAACCCAAATAACTAACTCAGCTGACTTAATATTCTTTAGATCAGAAGGTTTTAAGGAATAAGTATGAGGAGAAGCACCATCAGGTAAAAGAATTTCAGCATCAGTTATGCCTGATGCAATGGCTTGAGTAATAAAACCTATCGGTTTAACCGACGATATAACCGTAGCATTAGCATAATTACTTGCGTTTTGTATTATTAATATTGGTGTTAAGATTATTAATTTCTTTATAAACAGTTTAAAACGCTTCACGATATAATTTTTCACGTTATTATCCAATGCTAAAATTTATGATAGAATAAAATTTAATATTGTTATAATATAACATAACATTTAGGTGAGCAAGGGCTACCCGTTATATGACTCAATTAATTTCACTGGAAAATGTCTCCGTTGAAATCAATCATCAAAAAATATTAGATAATATTTCATTAGCCATTAAGCTAAATCAGATTATTACATTACTTGGGCCTAATGGTGCAGGTAAATCAACGCTGGTTAAAGTCATATTAGGATTACTGCCCCACTCTTCTGGACATATTAGTCGTTTACCGAATCTAACAATTGGTTATGTTCCGCAATCGATAAATTTAAATCCGACTCTTCCTATTACCGTTAAGCGTTTCATGCGTTTAAATAAACAGTTAAAAAATGACGATATTTTAAGAACGCTTTCTCTTGTTAAAGCAGAATACTTGGTCGATAAATCAATGCATCAATTGTCAGGTGGAGAATTACAGCGTGTTTTGCTTGCGCAAGCTTTAGCAAAACAGCCTCAGTTACTTATTCTTGATGAACCGACACAAGGCGTAGACGTTAATGGACAAATTCTTTTATATGATTTAATTGCTAATGCTAAAAAACAATTTAATTGCGGGGTATTAATGGTCTCGCATGACCTCCATTTAGTCATGGCTAAAACGGATGAAGTCATCTGTCTGAATCATCATATTTGTTGTTCGGGTACACCTGCTACTGTTTCAAATGACCCTGAATTTGTCTCACTATTTGGTCAACACGGCGCATCACAAATTGCTGTGTATAAACATCATCACAATCACCATCATGACTTATGTAGAAAATCGGCTAGTCATCAACATGATAAATTATTACCTTTAGAAAAGGATCATTAAAATGGTTGAATTGTTATTACCTTCTTTATTAGCTGGATTAAGCTTAACAACCATCACCGGTCCATTAGGAACATTTGTTGTTTGGCGTAGAATGTCTTATTTTGGTGATACTTTATCTCATGCAGCACTACTCGGTATTGCTTTTGGCTTTTTATTAAATATTAATCTATTTTATGCAGTCATTTTTGTGACACTGATTTTAGCATTAGGATTACTTTGGTTAGAATCCCAAAAACAACTTCCTATTGATACATTACTGGGGATTCTTGCTCATAGTGCATTATCTTTAGGTTTAGTCGTAATTAGTCTAATGGGAAACATACGGATTGATTTAATGGGTTACTTATTTGGTGATCTGTTATCAATAACTTACACTGATATCGCTCAAATCGTCATTGGTGTCATATTTATCGGTTTATTATTGATTTGGCGCTGGAATGATTTTCTTTTTATTACCGTTAATGAAGAATTAGCTTTCATTCAAGGTATTAATATTCGATTAACAAAATTAATTCTAACACTTCTATTAGCCTTTACTATTGGTATTGCAATGAAATTCGTGGGAGCACTGATTATTACCTCTTTACTTATTATCCCCGCAGCAACAGCTAGATACTTTTCCAAAACACCTGAAGTAATGGCTATACTTTCAATCATTATTGGAATGATATCGGTATTAAGTGGTTTATTATTTTCATTTCTCTATGACACGCCGACAAGTCCATCGGTAGTTTTAAGTAATGCAGGCTTATTTTTTGTGTGTTTGTTTGTATCGAAGTTTTTTAATGCTAAAAATTAACTATCCAAGAAAAATGGCAATGTTAATTGGACACCACATCACAATAATTCAATATTAAGCCTATTTTCTCATTTTAACAAAGTAACATAATAGATCATTTTAACCATTAATGATTATTTTTATGTCACTTGCAATTATCTATACTCGAGCATCAATTGGTATACAAGCACCATTGATAAATGTTGAAGTCCATATTAGCAATGGGCTACCAGGCTTTGTATTAGTTGGTTTGCCTGAAGCAACAGTTAAAGAATCCAAAGATCGGGTGCGTAGCGCTATTATTAACAGTGGTTTTACGTTTCCTGCCAAGAAAATAACTGTGAATCTATCACCAGCTGATCTTCCTAAAGAAGGAAGTCGTTTCGATCTGCCGATTGCCATCGCAATTTTAGCGGCAACAGAGCAAATTCCTACTCAAGATTTATCACAATATGAATTTTTAGGTGAACTGGCGCTATCGGGGAATATTCGCGCCGTGAAAGGCGCTATCCCTGCTGCGATTTCATCACAAAAAAGTCATCGCACATTAATTATTTCAACAGAAAATCAATCTGAAATTTCTTTAATTCATCATAGCAATGCATTAATCACCAATAATTTATTAGAATTGTGTCAACATCTCAATCATGAAGTAAGTTTAACTAAAGTAAATTACCGTCAACACGATGATGTAGAAAGCGAAACAGTTAATTTACAAGATGTCATAGGTCAAGAACATGCTAAAAGAGCTTTAGAAATTGCAGCCGCTGGTGGACATAATTTATTGCTTATTGGACCACCAGGAACAGGCAAAACTATGCTAGCCACTCGGTTAACTTCTTTATTGCCGCCATTAACCGATGATGAAGCTCTTGAAAGTGCAGCTATCACTAGTTTAGTTAGTCTAAATGGTTCAATTAAAAATTGGCGTAAACGGCCTTTTAGATCGCCACATCATAGCGCGTCAACTGCAGCACTAGTTGGTGGAGGAACAATTCCAAAACCGGGTGAAATTTCACTGGCACATAATGGCGTATTATTTTTAGATGAATTACCTGAATTTAATCGTAAAGTTTTAGATGCGTTAAGAGAACCCATTGAGTCTGGTGAAATTATTATTTCAAGAGCAAATGCTAAAATACGCTTTCCAGCTAAATTCCAACTTATTGCTGCTATGAATCCAAGTCCCACCGGTCATTATCAAGGAACTCACAATAGAACGACGCCTCAACAAGTCATTCGTTATTTAAACCGACTTTCTGGTCCATTTCTTGATAGATTTGATATCTCTATAGAAGTACCACTTTTACCAAAAGGGTCACTAAGTCAGAAAAAAGCATCTGCTGAATCAACAGCATCTATTAAGCAAAGAGTTTTACAGGCAAGAAATACACAATTTAATCGAAATAAAAAATTAAATAGTCAATTAGAAGCGAGTGAAATTGAACACTATTGCCACTTATCTGACGATAATAATGAATATTTAGAACAA
This sequence comes from Gilliamella sp. wkB308, assembly GCF_001690185.1. GTDB lineage: Bacteria > Pseudomonadota > Gammaproteobacteria > Enterobacterales > Orbaceae > Gilliamella > Gilliamella apicola_I. The sequence goes on along the minus strand of NZ_LZGN01000005.1, from coordinate 1,822 downwards.
GCCTTAATCAAGTTAGGACTTTCAGCTAGAGCTTGGCATCGAATATTGAAAGTATCAAGAACAATTGCTGATTTGGAAGGTTCAAAGAACATAGAACGAAAACATATTTCAGAAGCTTTAAGTTATCGTTCTATGGATAGACTGTTAATTCAATTACACAAAAATATTGGTTAACAGAATTAGTCATCATTATCGACAAAATCATCGTTTACATCAATTTGCGGTTTTCCACCCGATAGTGTATGAAAACGTTTTGGTTTATTAATACGGGAAAGGTATTTAAGCCAAACTTTTTCAAAATCGGTTGCAGGCTCTTTTTTACCTTTACAAACTGCGACAAATGATTTTTCTTCTGCTGTAGTGGGTTTTTTTGTTTCTGCATCAAGATCTTTAAATGCACAACCATGTTTTTCTAAAATTTGTGCTTCTTTAATAGTAAAATCGCCATGACGAGAAAATCCTCGTGGATAATTTTTATTATCAAAAAAACGTTGTTGACTTACAAAACTTTCAGCCATTTTTTTTCCTCTGGATTGTAAAAGTAGTTGGGCGGAAATTATAATTAACTAAGTAAATCTGTAAATAAATTTTTTTTATTTATATAGATAAAAATAATCAAACGACTAAAATTAAGACAAATTCATGATTTTTGTGGCAGGGGCGGAGAGTCTCGAACTCCCAACACCCGGTTTTGGAGACCGGTGCTCTACCAATTGAACTACGCCCCTAAATAAGGTGGCGGAACGGACGGGGCTCGAACCCGCGACCCCCTGCGTGACAGGCAGGTATTCTAACCAACTGAACTACCGCTCCACCGTATTTGGTATGATTACATAGTATAACTTAAAATTTAAAAGTCTGGCGGCACCCTACTCTCACATGGGTAATACCCACACTACCATCGGCACTACGGCGTTTCACTTCTGAGTTCGGCATGGGGTCAGGTGGGACCACCGCGCTATTACCGCCAGACATATCCTGTCTTCTCTTCTCTCAATTGATGTCATTATCTCATCTTTACATCAATCGCTCAATCCGGAACAAACTGTTTCTACATTCTTTAAACATCTTTCGATGATTTTCTCTTCTCTCAACTTCGCGCAATCCAAAACAACTCCGAGTTGTAAGGTTAAGACTCTCGGTTCATTAGTATCAGTTAGCTCAATGTATCACTACACTTACACACCTGACCTATCTACGTCTTAGTCTCAAACGGACCTTACTGATTCTCATCAGGGAAAACTCATCTCGAGGCTAGTTTCGTACTTAGATGCTTTCAGCACTTATCTATTCCGCACGTAGCTACCGGGCAATGCAATTGGCATCACAACCCGTACACCAGCGGTGCGTTCACTTCGGTCCTCTCGTACTAGAAGCAAACCCTCTCAATTTTCCTACGCCCATGGCAGATAGGGACCGAACTGTCTCACGACGTTCTAAACCCAGCTCGCGTACCACTTTAAACGGCGAACAGCCGTACCCTTGGGACCTACTTCAGCCCCAGGATGTGATGAGCCGACATCGAGGTGCCAAACACCGCCGTCGATATGAACTCTTGGGCGGTATCAGCCTGTTATCCCCGGAGTACCTTTTATCCGTTGAGCGATGGCCCTTCCATTCAGAACCACCGGATCACTATGACCTACTTTCGTACCTGCTCGAGCCGTCACTCTCGCAGTCAAGCTAGCTTTTGCCATTGCACTAACCTCCTGATGTCCGACCAGGATTAGCTAACCTTCGTGCTCCTCCGTTACTCTTTGGGAGGAGACCGCCCCAGTCAAACTACCCACCAGACAGTGTCCCTTACCTCGATTCAGAAGTA
>NZ_LZGN01000004.1 GCF_001690185.1 Gilliamella sp. wkB308 | reverse complement strand
ATTGAACTTGGTTTTCCTGTCGCTGTTTTATGTACTGTTTACGGTTCAAAATTATTTAACTTGCCAACATTCGGAAATTTGATATTTGATATTTTTTCTACAGCAATAAATGAGAGTGTTTGTCTTCATCTATTAGTCAATATTAAAGGAAAACATATTACAAATTTCCCAAAAATTGAAAACATCCCCTTTATAGATATTAGAAAATATCAATAGAATCAGGTTTTCTGAACCTTATCTTTTAAAAATACTTTAATTATATTTATTGTTTAACTTTGAGGAAAGTTATGTCTTGGTATAAAACAGGTACAATTACAATTACTAATGGTAGTAAATCAGTAACGGGTATTGAGACTAAATGGGCAAATCCATTAATTGGTGTTTGTTCAGGTCAAATGTTAATATTAAAAACAAAAAATTCAATAGAAATATGTGAAATAGCGTCTGTTCAATCTGATACACAGTTGACGCTAGCAAATGAATATATTGGCGATACAAAAACTGGGGTTAATTACGAAATCCCAACATCGCCCAATGTTTCAATTGAGGCTTTAGCGTTGCGAATATCCGAAATGCTGAATTATTATCAAATTCAACTTGACGCTTGGCACACAATATTAACAAGTGAAAACGAGGTCACCCTAACCGCTCCAGACGGGCGACAGGTTACGATAAAATCACAATATGCAATTTCAAATGAACTGGCTAAACTTTTAGAGGAAAGTAAAAGCTATGCGGAACAAACAGTAAAAAACGCCGATACAGCCATAGATGCCAGCTCATCGGCGCTCAATAGTGCGGCATCAGCAAAAAACAGTGCTGATAGCGCCAGCTCATCAGCCACAGCTTCAAGTAATTCAGCTCAAAAATCTAGTAATAGTGCAAATTCAGCCAGCCTATCCGAAAACAACGCCAAAACATCTGAGCTGAATGCTAAAAAATCGGCAGAGGATGCCAAAAAAGCCGTATCCTCAATTGACACTTCAGTTTTCATTAAAAAATCTGGTGTAGATAATCAGTTAATTGACGGCTCATTAGATGTTAAAAATTTAACTGAAAATTCTCAGCGAGTTTACTCACCTAATAATAAACCAACGGCGGATGATATTGGTACTATTCCTGCTGTTAAAAAACAGGTAAACGGATCACCTATTTACGTGGTAGGTAACCCAATTGATTTTGCTGAATTAACTGTTAACGGGGAATCAGTTATTGCTAATGTATCTAATATTAACAACAAAATCGATCAGTTATACAATAGAATATACATAGTTGAATCATATGTGAACGGTGATAGCTGGTATAACAAATATTCAAACGGATTCATTGAACAATCTGGCGTTATTATTGCACGAACCCCAGCCCCAAATGCTGTTTGTGGCACTTTAATTAATTTGCTAATACCTATGAAAACACAAAACTATGGAGTGAGTGTTGATAAAGTGAACAGCGGGCTGTGGGGTGATATTGATTATGCCTATGCTGAACTATACTTAACCTCGTTTTGGTTAGCATCGTATTCACCAGTGACTGGCGAAGCTTGGATTAGATGGACAGTAAGGGGGCATTAACATGACATACACAAACACAGAATATGCTGAATTAGCAATAAAAGCGAACGGAGAAGGGAGGGCGTTAAAAAACATAAATGGCAAGCTAATGATTGTTGATCCTGAGCCCATTCATTTGTCTGATGAGCAAATTATACTGCAAAATCAAACTATGAAAATTTCACTAATCAACGAGGCTAACGAAAAAATAGCGGTGCTTCAGGATATTATCGATTTAGATATGCAAGAATATAATGAAGAAGAACAGTTAAAAAACTGGAAGAAATACCGCATATTATTAACTCGTGTGGATACCTCAGATATAAATGTTACATTCCCCAAAAAGCCCGTTTAGGGCTTAGCTGGGAATTCAATATCTAATTTATTTGTATCAATGGATTTTAGCTGTATACGATACAATTTCCATTTTTTCATTTGTTTTTTATCATCATCTGTTGCTATTTCAAGCTCTATTTTGTCATTCAAGATTTCTATCTCATTATTGGCATCAGATAACAAATTTGCTAATTTTGATTGGTTTAGTTTAATGATAAAAGACTTTTTTTGCTCTTCATCGAGTACCCATTTTTCACCATTCCATTTACAAAATTCGAACGGTTGTAATAGGGTGAATCCCGCTTTAATTTTACCTAGATAATCAATTTCAATAGCCTCCTGTGTTTCGATATTATAGGCTGTTTTTTCTCTATGATCCTCGATGAGAATCCATTTACCGTTTTTTTCGCACGGATAATGCCCACTCCTAAATTCTGGGGCAACCCGTAACGCATTGTCAGGCGGCATTGTATCATCGTTAGCATCTAATTGATGTGTGTACGGTCTGAATTCGTTTGTGTTATCGTAATAATAATTGATCATTTTAAACTCCTAAATAAATAGCTGGGGTCGCTCCAATATTCAAAACCCTATTTTCGTTTGCAGTGGGTACTACATTTGACGCACGGAAATCATACCCCCATGCTGCCCAGTTTTTTTGGGGTGGAGATGCACCGTTTTCTGGATAGATTGCCGTCGAACCTCTAAATGCGCCACGAGCGTATACATCATGGTGATCTACAACTCCAGCATCGAAATGCCCATAAATGTCTCGTATAGCGTCATCCTCAACATGACCTACCTGTCGAGTAGTTCCATCAACGGCACGTATAAAAAAACCTCTACCATCTGGCGCAAATGCTGTTGGAACATTAATATATTGTAGACCGTTAATAGTTTTAATGGTAATGCGATGATCTTTTTTATAATTACTAGATAAACTATTTAGAGCCTGCCCCTGTGGCGAACTGAGTAAATAATTGTCTCCGTTCCTAAAATACCAGCCGAACGGCAATTCATCACGACGATTTGGCATAAAATCCCATTTCCCTATCCAGTCAGAACACACTAAATGACCACCTACCACGTAAATAGGT
>NZ_LZGN01000003.1 GCF_001690185.1 Gilliamella sp. wkB308 | reverse complement strand
AAACCGTGACACTTGACGTGAGCATGGTGACAGAAAATGCACGGGTACCGCAAAATTTACTGGATGATTTTAAAAAGCTGGCAAACGAAGATATTTTACCTATCCAAAAATTTCGACGATTTGTCGCGCGCGTTCCTCAGGATATTGACATTGCGGTAATGGCAAATGGGGATGAATTACAACAATCATCATTAAAAGAAGTTAAAAATGAAAAACTGAACCATGTTCCAACAGAAAATCAAAAAATTAAAGTGAATGGTTTAGCCAAAAGTTTTTTAAATGTAGTGATGTTGGGGTTCACCCTGAAAGGATTAGAAGAGAACCGAAAACAACTTCAATCCGAAACCGACCCAATAGCACGAGCTTTTCTGTTTTATGATGTCTGTTCGGGTTACATTGCGCTGTATGGTATGACGGCTGAAGTGGTGGGGCATATTATCAAAATGGCAACCGGTAAAACGGCATTAAGGGTCAGCAATTTTTTAACCCGTTTTCCGCACGGCGAAAGTCGACTCACCACGCAAAACCTAAGAATGGCTAAGGGAATAAACAACTTTTTCAATATCACCAATAATTTGGTCAATATTGCCGGTAAAGGACTTGCTCTATTAACAATAGTTGATGGAGGGATGGAAGTAATTAAAGGTTTCAATTTAATGTTCAGAGAAGGAGAAGGAAAAGCTGGTACGCTAAAAATAATTGGCGGAGTAGCTATAATACTAGGTGCGGCATTGTCCTTAAAACTGTTTACATTATGGCTTCCAGCTACAGCGGTACCGGTAGTTGGCATTATTGCTGCCGTTGCCGGTATTATTATTATCTATATTGCCTCTTTTTTTGAACGAACCAAGTTAGAGCGTTGGTTTGCGCGTTGTGGGTTTGGGGTTGATCAGTGTCGATACCCAATGACCAAGGATGGATTAAAAAAAGCATTAAATGATTTTGCGTTTTTAACTTCGGGCATGTCACCCCAGCTGAAATTAAAAGAAGCTGAGTCCCGTAAGGATGTATCTTTAATCGGTGGTTTCGAGTATAAATCACTCTATCTTAGTATGACTATTCATAACTTTGATAAGCAGTATGATGAACTACAATTTATTGTCACTATAAATGATAAAATTGACTCAAAAAAGAAAATTATATTGGAACTGACTCATAATCCTGAAACATACGAGCTTGAAAGTAAATTAGTTGAATATACTTTTCCCCCGCTTTCGGTCAATCGTAAACCGACTGTTAGCATTACACCATCAAAAGGACGATTTTATAAGTACCAGTCGGAAGAAGTAGACATTGATAACAGCGATAAAACACTGAAAGTAATGGAAGGCACAATCACCAATCTGGTTATAAATTTTAAATTGGCTGAAATTGACCTGTCTGCCGTTCAAGATTTATTGTTTGCCGTTGAACTCATGTATCAAAAACCCAAAATTATCAATGATGATAAAATTGAACAACCTGCCCCAGTTCATCAATATCATGAATTTGAAGGCAAAAGTTTTTTAATTATAAAATAACGTTAGGAGTAAATGATGCCATCACGTTACAAACCGCAACTTGTTTGTTGGAATGAGGATTTAAGTAAAACCAGTGGAAGAGGGATACTCGGATCTACAAATTATATTGCATGTGCGACAGATAATTACCTTGAAATATTTCGTAAACGAAAAATTATCGGACCCTATTTTGGATTTTTTTTATTTGGAAGTATAGAAGTTGCTATTATTTTCGCCTTTTTTTTTAGTTTAAATCAAAATAGAATTGATTTTTTCGTGATTATAACGTTGTTTCTCACATCTATTGGATTAGGTCTATTTCTTTATTTCATTCTTTTCAATCTTCTTTTTGGTCAATTTGCACCCGTAAGTAATCCAATTCGTTTTAATCGCAAAACAGGTAAGGTTTACCTTTACGAAGCGGTGGCAACAAAATGGATGTTTAGATTTTGGAAGCCGCTATGTTCATTCAATGATTTAAATAAATTTGAGATTAAGGTTTATGATTGGGAAAACTTTCATGGTGTATTGCAACGATCTACGGGGGCTTTTGCTTCGGGCGGAACAATAGAACACAATTCTTTATACGGAGTAGCTTGCAAACCTGGTAGTTACGAAGTCATAGAATATATTTATATTCGAGAAACAGATTGTTTTGCTGGCGATTGGGATTGGATAAGCCACTTTATGGAGTTTAGAACGAACGAACCTTTAGACCAAATAGGTTTACAATACCTTAATTATTACCCACGTGATGCCGAAACCTTTATGCAAGTAAAACCGAGGCTAAAAATCACCTCGAGACAAATTGAAGGATTGGACAAGGCATCGAAAGCGGGCTCAAAAGAAGAGCTGGCCCAAATAGAACAAGAGTATGAACTCACAAAAACCGTGTATCCGGTCGAATAATCCTAACATTAGCTTAAAAAACGGAAAGCAAACCAATCAGGATAGCAGGAGCAAAAATGCCATCATGTTACAAACCACCACTGCCCAAATGGAAAAGCGATTTATCTAAAGGGGGCGGACCAGGCACTAAACACTATGCTAGTTATATTGCATGTGCAACGGATAATTATCTTGAAATCTATCGTAAACGAAAAATTTTAGTGCCTTATTTCACATTTTTTTTATTTGGAAGTGCAGAGATTTTGCTTATTTGGATGTTTTTTTATTCATTGGATGTATTAGCTGCAGCTATAGTGGCTTTTGTTGCATCAATAGGATTAGGTCTCGTACTTTACGTGAATTTTTTCACTTTTCTTTTTTATCAATTTGCCCCAGCAAGTAGTCCTATTCGCTTTAATCGTAAAACAGGCAAGGTTTATCTTTACGAAGCGGTAGTAATGGAACGGATGTCGACGAAGCTATGGCCACCGCTAAAGGCTTTTAAAGATTTAAATAAATTTCATATAAAAGTTTACGATTGGAAAAATTTTAATGCCGTATTACTAGGTTCGACAGTGGTTAACCCGCAAGGTGGTAGCTTTGAACGTTATGCTTTAGTTGGGGTTGCTTGTGAGCCTAATAGTTATAAAGTGATTGAATATATTTATATCCGTGAAACGGATTGTTTTACGATGGATTGGCATTGGATTTGTCATTTTATGGGAAGGAACACCGATAAACCCTTAGACCAAGCAGGTTTAGAATACATTGATTACCATCCACGTGATGCCGAAACCTTTATGCAAGTAAAACCGAAGCTAAAAATCACCTCGAGACAAATTGAAGGGTTAGACAAGGCATCGAAAGCGGGCTCAAAAGAAGAGCTAGCCCAAATAGAACAAGAGTATGAACTCACAAAAACCGTGTATCCGGTCGAATAATCTTCATGTTAGTTTAAAAAACGGAAAGCAAAACAATCAGGATAGCAGGAGCAAAAATGCCATCACGTTACAAACCATCACTCCCCAAATGGAAAAGCGATTTATCTAAAGGGGGCGGGCCAGGCACTAAACACTATGCTAGTTATATTGCATGTGCAACGGATAATTATCTTGAAATCTATCGTAAACGAAAGATTATAGTACCTTATTTCACATTTTTTTTAATAGGAGGTGGAGAAATTTCGGTTATTTTGGCCTTTTTTGTTTGTTTAAATCAAAATAATATTTCTTGGATTGCCGTTATAGTGCCATTTATTGCATCTATATTGGGAGGTCTGGTACTTTATGTGAATTTTTTCACTTTTCTTTTTTATCAATTTGCCCCAGCAAGTAGTCCTATTCGCTTTAATCGTAAAACAGGCAAAGTTTATCTTTACGAAGCGGTAGTAATGGAACGGATGTTGACGAAGCTATGGCCACCGCTAAAAGCTTTTAAAGATTTAAACAAATTTCATATAAAAGTTTACGATTGGAAAAACTTTAATGCCGTATTACTAGGTTCGACAGTGGTTAACCCGCAAGGCGGTAGCTTTGAACGTTATGCTTTAGTTGGGGTTGCTTGTGAGCCCAATAGTTATAAAGTGATTGAATATATTTATATCCGTGAAACGGATTGTTTTACGATGGATTGGGATTGGATTTGTCATTTTATGGAATGGAATACAGATAAACCGTTAGACCAAGCAGGCTTAGAATACATTGATTACCATCCACGTGATGCCGAAACATTTATGCAAGTAAAACCTAGGCTAAAAATCACCTCGAGAAAAATTGAAGGGTTAGACAAGGCATCGAAAGCGAGCTCAAAAGAAGAGCTAGCTCAAATAGAACAAGAGTATGAACTAACAAAAACCGTGTATCCGGTCGAATAATCCTAACGTTAGTTTAAAAAACGGAAAACAAAACAATCAGGATAGCAGGAGCAAAAAATGCCATCATGTAACCCCCCTCGTTAAGAGGCGGGGATTAAGCGTTTTGTCGTGTTTATTAATTAATTGAGGACAACTTAGGTATATCTGCAAGTATTTTTAACTCCATTTCATACAAATCATCAAAATGGTCTCTTTTCTAAAAGATGATTTAATTCTTCAAATTGTGTAAAAATTTTATCTTCGTTCCAATCTCCATTAAGAAGGGATGAAAATGAATGTCAAAATAACACCCATTATTAAGCACTGCAATCAGTAATCGCAAAATCAATCATCGTTAAATACCATTTGCCTTCAATCCAAGATAGGTAAAAAATAAAAGTTTTACCCCAAAATATTTTATCTTTTTCAGGTTTTAAGTCAGAAACCAAAATCACTTTGCGGGTAATGGGTTCTAATGTTTGAACTTTGGATAATAGCTCTTTTAATTCCTCTTCTGAATATATATATCTGGTTCTGGAAGGTCTATATATCTTTTTATCAAATCAGAAAACCGATGATCTGTTTTAGTAATGTCAACATATAATCCGGTTTTTGATGCGTATTCACAGTCTATTTCTGGATAAGATGAATACTGTAACTGAAAATTATCTGAAATTTTTTGTGTAAACGTCTGTTCAACAACGGTAGGCATGACGCGATAATTTTCAATTTCACAATCATCATTTAAACAAACATATTTTAGGTTTTGAGACCACCTATCATATGAACCTTGTGTAGATAAAAAGTAAAACCCGACATCTTTATTGATTAATTGATTGAACTTTGCATTATCTTTTTGGTTATAAGCATTAATAACTTCAGTGACCGTTTGTTGAAATAAAGATTCTTTTATCTGAGCTTCAGAAACGGATATATTAAAAAAAAACAGTTAGCAATATAACCAGTATTTTTTCATCTTCATTTTCCTATTCTTTTAATGGATTAATTCAAAATTGCCATTTTTATTTATTTTAAATTTTAATAAATGTGACTCTATTTTAGGTATTGTGGTGTGTTTGATAATATTTCCGTTATCATCAATTAAAACCTCATTTTCAGAAAATTCTTGAATGAATATATTTCCATTTTTATCAATAGTAAAATCATTCCAATAGGTGACTTCAAATGTGAATCTATTGTCTATTAATAAAGCATCAATATTATTTCCTGCATGATCATAACTGTTTATTTGAAAAAATAAACAGGGATATTCTGACTCAACCCATCCTTCGTATATAATCCCTGTAACTCTTTGTAAACCAATTGAAACGTCTAACACTGGGTAATAATATTTTGATGTTGAATAATAATCATGAAAATTTTTAGGCTTAATATTTTTTTCTGATTGGGTAAATTCTTTTTTTTCCAAAAATTGAGCATTTATTTTATAAGACCCCGTATTTTCGTCATAAGAATAAAATTTCTTTAACCCATCAGATGTAAAAGGCAAAGTATGTTGAATGGTGGTATTTTTCGTACTGCCATTTGAACTACCGATGACAATTAGCATAAAAAACAGAAAAAGAAGGATATGTTTCTTCATTTTTTAATCTCTTTTATAAACTTCAGTTATTTTATTATCCATAAAGTTAGGTGATTGAAAATAATATCTTTTATCCTTAATAAACAGGTTAAAGATAAAATTGCCTTGGGTTTGTTCTTTTGCTAATCCTTGATAGGCGCAAAGACTGACGTCGTTTTTTAGGTATAACGGTAAATCGTATTCAAGCGTATTAAGTTTAATCTTAGTATCATGAATAGTAAGTGTTAAATAAGTCGAACTATAATGACCATTAAAATCTTTTAAGGTCGTTGGTTGATATTGCAAAATAGTATTAATTGCTGATTGATAATGTTGTTTGTATCGTTCTTCTAACTCAGGATGTTGTTCGACTAATGCTTCGGTGACAAAGTCCCCTAGAAAGTATCGGGAATGTTTAGGATCTCGGTAAGAATATAGTTGTGATTGTTCAGTGTGCTTATCGGTAAGTAAAAACCATGACTGCGAACCTAACAGGATATCATAAAGTTTATTATTTTTGGTTAATTCAGCTTTAATATAGATACCATCAGGGGTAAAACCATAGTAATGTTCAAAATTAACATCATCAGGTAAGTACTCTTCGTGCTTATTTTGAGTAATTTCGAGAATATCGTCTGCACTTAAATGCCAATCTAAACACATTTGATAATAAATTAGATTTCGAAATTTTAAATCATGACATGACTTAGTCATATTGGTTATCTCATCTTGTGCTTGGCACGAGAAGGTTATTAATAGGCTTGTTATTAGTATTAAAATTTTATTCATTATTTCCAATCTACATTGTTATTTTTTATCATGCTTTTATATTAAGATTAATCTATTGATTGGATTAATATCCAAGCATTGAATTATTATTTAGGTATAGTTGAAAGTTCTTTTAACTCAACTTCGTACAAATCATCAAAGTTGTATATTTTTTTCGAGATGATTTTATTTTTTTCATATTGCGTAATAATTTTATAGTCTTTTCCAAACTCGTCGGGGTGGTAATACGTCGTTTCGATCAATTCGCCTTTTTGATTATATTTGTTCCATAATCCAACTTGTATTCCTGTTCCATTATAAATCCCTTGGCAACCTGATAATTTTAATGTTCCATTTGGAAAGTATTCTTTTATCGGTTTTTGACATAAGGCTTTATCAGTGGATAAAGTTTGGCTAAAATCGTGTTTATTTTCGTCTGCAAAACTTGTATTGCATAAACATGAAATGAATACTATTGCAAATAGTAAATTTAAATTCTTTTTAAAATTACTCATAATTAAAATTTTCCATGTTTTTTATCTGTTTATCTTTTTTTCGAACTTAAACTTTATTTGCCATTAAATTCGACTTGTTCATGACTTATCCATTGATTATCTTTCCATTCTCCGTCACACATTTGCACCCCAGACCAGACAACTTTTGATTTTTTGATATCGATAATGACACATTGATAGTTTTCGTGTAGCATTCGCTCATTGTCTGATATTTCAACATAACCTTTGATAATCGCATCCATTTTAACGTAATGTTTATTTTCAGATATTTTAATATCTATTGAGTCAATACCGGTATATTGGTCATCATCATATCCTTTGATTTTAGATGTAACCCCATTCTTAATTAATCTTGGATCTGAATAAAGATTAAATTCTTCATTATAAGTTAAGAAGATTAATTCTATTTGATCGGTAATTTTTAGTTTATTCGCAATAGGGACTGGTTTTATAGTTGTACCCACACAGGAAAGGCTAAAAATAAGTAATGTTATATATAATAAATATCTCATAAATCTTTTCGTTGCGTTTATCACATCTTATGGAGAGAGTATACTTTATTTCAGGTATTATTGAATTGTTTATTTTTCATTTAATGTGGATATTTAACTAATCAATTACGCTGAATAATAACAATTTTTGTGAATACAATTTTTTATTATCCCGCATTTTATGCACTGCAATCCATAGTATAAAAATCTAGAATTGTTAAATACCATATTTTATCTAATTGAGTTAGATAAAATATGAATATATTTTTTTCATCACTTGGTAATATGCCTGGAAAGTTTTCAATATAAACAACTTTCACTGTTTTAGGGGCTATTTTATCGGCAATGGCTTGATACTCCTGCCAAAATGGTCTTTTTTCAAATTGATAGTGTTTTAATTCCCAATGATAATAATCAAGCGCTATTTTTAAAGCGTCAATATTACTTTCTTTTGGATTGGCATACAGACCGAGTTTAGTGACTTTTTCACTACATGGATCAAATGTAGGATATTGTTCATATTGTATTTTAGGATTGCCAGATATTGAAAACCCTAGCAATTCATCTTCTACCCAAGACGGTATTGTATTTTCAATGATTTTATTATTCGATTTAAATTGTTCAATTCTTCTCATTGTGGGGCTGGTACTCGCATTATATACAATGAAAAGACCTATATCCTTTTGAATATATTGGTTAATTCCTTTAAAATTCTTTTTATTAAAAAAGTTAATAAGTTGATACACCGTTGGTTCAAACTCTTGTTGTGGGATTGTTTGAGTTACTGCTGGTTGATTTTCTATTTTTTGACTACATGCTATGTTAGCCAAAGACAAAAGGATCAGTAATATTATTCTCATTTTAAAATTGTTTTCTTTTACCATTAAATCAACCTTTTTATATTATTGAAAATTAATTCTTTTTTATTTTTAGTTTTTTTGCTAGTCCAGCTTGAAAGTATAATATTATCAGGGTTAAAACCATAGCAATAAATAAGAACAGCATGATCAAATAAAAATCTTAGTGCTTGTTTTGATGATGTGTTTCTCTTTTAATTCATTACCTGGATTATCTTTCCTCTTATTTTTTCCAACTAAATTTTTCACCCGATTGTTTTTTTTGTAAACACTCTTCAGTAGTATATTGTTGTGGGCAGGCAAAGCAGTCTTTTGTATTTTCATTGGTAAAATTTAAATCATCAGGGATTTTTATAATGCCATTTATTGGTTTTATTTTCTGACTTAAGCAGATCAAGCTTGCATTTGCAGAATCATAATCATCTTTTGCTATTTCAAATGTAAAAAGAATACGATCCCGACCAGTTTGTTTGAAGATTTCTAATTTGTTATTTCTTTCTCTAATAAATAATTGATAAGCGCTTACGCCTATGGTGTTTTGTATTTCGATAATGACATAATCCAATTTATTTATCAAAGAGATTTCAAAAACTCTTTCATAGCTATTCTGGTAATTTAAAAAAACGTCGGATTGCAAAATTATTTTATGAGAAAAAATATCAAAAGTATCCAAAATATAAGTATTTTCGGAATCATCATCTTCTATAATGGGTGACATTGTTTTAGCCGTTTCATGTATATTCTTTTTTTCATTAAAGAAACTAACTTTCACATTTTCTTGATTTAATTGTTTATTACTACAACTACTTAGCAAGACTATAATAAAAAAGTAACTTATTTTATTTTTCATCACGTTATCTATCTTATCGATTAGAACATTGTTTATCATATTTTATAAATTCTTCGATCCATTTGGTATTTTTTCTTTATTCAATATTATTAAGTCCGCCATTAATTTGTTTAGTAACAGATTCAACATCTGAATCTGTTAAATCTTTATCCATCACATTTAATGTTTGTCTTATATTAATTGTAGAATACTTATCTTGCTGAGTTAAAAGAATGAAATAAATCCTTGGAGAAATCTACTTCACCTTTATAATTAGTAGGACTTTTGTTTGATCTTCATAGGTGCTTCTAATTGTTTTTTTCCAAATAGCGTTGAGCAAGAAAGTGTATTTTTCTTTTTACATCTTTTAATATCAAATTTATCAATCAATAAAGATTAGTTTTTAATGATTATTTTTTTAATTTACTCATTTATATCGGTTTGCTTACCACCGTTCTTACTAATAAGGTGATAAGTAAAATCACCGGTTATTTCATACACTATCGTTACTTCAATTCATTAATTTCTTTATCCACAAATTTGCGTTCGACAAGCTCACCGTCTTTATAGGTTTCTGTGTATAAAAGTTTGCCTTTTTTGCGTACATTGATATTAGCGATTTATCTAAAGTTAGAAATAGATAAATGATTATTATATGCGGTTTGTATTTTATCTCTATTTTGTTATTTAGTTAAATTAATACAATCCGCATAATCACTCATTTTTATTCAGGAACAAAATTATTGATATTATAAAAGACGATATGATAGCCATTACCTATGTTTAATGTTATTTTTTTATAGGTAAATTCAACAAATAGGCTTTGTAATGAGTGAAAATCACGCTCTTTTTTAGATAAAAATTGTGTTGCATATTCAATATACTCAGGGCAACAATCCTTATATTTTTCTGGGTTATCGATTATTTCATTCTGATAGAACTGTTTTTGAACCAAATAAGACTCTTTCCGGATCTCATCAAAATATCTTTCTTGGCAAATGGCTTCTAGCTGTGATGTGGTTTTAATCGCTGTTGATAAAATAAATTTACCTTTATTGTTATGCAACTGTATGTCTTCTTTAAAATAAAATGGTAAAAATTCAATAGTTCGGATACCATCAATTAAGTCTTGAGAAACCGCATATTCTATTTCACCAGTTAATAGGAATTCTTGATCCTTGTTATCTATAAATTCAATTTGCAGCTTATCTATACCCAGATATAGCTTTTTAATGATAAAAAGCGTCTCATCTTTTTGCACCAGTGAAAAGTCTTCTTGGTTTAATCCTTTTAATGCTAATTTTTTACTGCCTAACTGAATTAAAACAGGATCATGGTCTAACGCAATGACTTTGCTAGAGTTTATGTTTGTTTTTTCCTCTTTATGCGCATAACCACAAGAAGTCAAAAAGCTAATGAGTAAAAGTATAGCTATCGTTTTCATTATTTTCCTAATTGAATAGTAGTATGTATAAAATCTGTATTAAATCCCCAATGTCCATGATCATAATGATTTTGGACACCTAAGCTTATACCGGCAAACTCTGCCAAACTTGTCGCATAGTTAGATCTGAATCCATATTCAAAAGTAATTTGGTAAATAGTCGCATTTTTATTTCAATCAAAATTTTTATTTTTCAAATATTTATTATTTCGGAATGGTGAAAAGCTCTTTTAACTCAGTCTCATATAAATCATCAAAATTGTAAATTTTCTTTGAAACAACTTTTCCATTCTTATATTGAGTTACGATTTTATAGTCTTTGCCGAATTCATCGGGATGATAATAGGTGGTTTCGATTAAATCGCCTTTTTCATCGTATGTTTTCCATAATCCTACAGGTATTGTGGTAGCATTATACATATCCATAAACCCTTCACTATGCTTAACGCCATTTTCAAAGTACATAGTAGTGAGTTTGGGTAATTCTAAAGAGTCAGTAACTATTGTTTCTATAAGATTTATTTGTCCATTAGGATAATAAATAACATATAATACATCTCCTTTTTTAACTTCATCTCTTACATAGCGGATGAATTTTAGTTTTCCATTTGGGTAAAATCCTTGAGCAGAAATGCCGTCTGGTTTATATGATGACATATAATACACAGATTCTAATTGACCGCCTTTAGTATAGTAAGTTTTTATATAATCCGCTGCTTTATTGCCATTGATATAATATTCATATCGTAAAAAACCCTCCGGAGTATTGGATTCTTTAATTTGTACTGAATGTGAAGAGGTAGCTTCTGAAATCTTTTTTGCTTCAATGCGTTGAACACATGCCAAAATGCCACCAAAAAAAATAGACACCATTAGTAATTTTTTCATTTTATTCCTAAAAATATTATTTAATGTTGATTTCTAACCCTTGAGCAAGTTGCTCTGCTATTAAGTCCATATTGTTAGAATACTTTTTTTATGCGCTGCAATCCATAGTATAAAAATCTAAAATTGTTAAATACCATTTATTATCCAGTTGTGTAAGATAAAATATGAAAACTTTTTTATATATCAAATATGGTGGTCCATTTGCATAATTTCCCGTATAGATTATTTTTACCGTTTTATGCGCAATGTTATCAGCAATGGATTGGTATATATCCCGCATAGGATGTTTACTAAATTGATAAATTTCTTCTTCTCTTTTAATAAAATCGATATGTTAATACTATTTAAAACTAATTTTTATTATTTGATTGGGATACTATCCCATATTTGTAGTAATCCTCAATGCCTACATTTGCCTCAGTATTATAATCAGTAGGTAAAGAGCAGTATAATATGTTGGTCTCAACGGATAAAAGTATTAATTTTTATCGATTTATCAAATATCTAGCTATTATACATGATTTTTTGTATTTTTATATTTAAAAAAATTAATACAAGCAATATTGAAATATAAAGAATTAAAGGAATTTCATAAATGAAATTAAGTATATTTTGTCCTATCATTTCATTTTCATCAGTAAACAAAACATAATAACTATTGTGACTTAAATAATTTATGTAACTATAATTTTCAGAAATAGGATTCAATTTCAACACCATAAAAACGGTAGGATCATCCTGACAAATAAGAATTTTGGTAAAACATTTAATTACTAGTAATATTATGATTAAAATCTTTAATAATTTCATAGTGTCATCCATTTATAATCTTCTTGGATAGATTGAATTTTGCCCTTCAATTTTCACCAGACAGTATCTTTATAGCGGAATAGGGTAACAAACCTTTCTTTGTGTTATCACTATTTTTTTATATTGAAAAATTTTTGTACTACAATTTAGAAATATCTTGAGTAATTTCAGGATGATTTGAATTTAATTATGTATATATTCCTTTAATATTTGAATTAATTTCAATATATCTACGATTATTAGCTGTAAAATTCAAAATTTTATTTTCCATTAGACTATTTACTTGTGGACTGGATTTTGCTGCGGCAGTATTCGATGAAGGGTACAAATTATTTGTATACAAGTTATCAAATAATGTGGTTATGTAGAATGATTAAATAATTAAGATCATAAACGTTATTTGTCACCAATTTTTGTAATCAATCGTTTACAAGTTAATGATGAATTGGTACGATGCGTGCAATTTAAAATTAATTTGTTATTTGTGATTTATGTTTTATCTTATTTTTGTCACGATTGTTTGGTCATTTTCATTCAGTCTTATTGCTGTTTATATCAGTGGACAAGTTGACTCTTGGTTTGCTGTTGTGATGCGTGTTTTGTTAGCCTTTATTACTTTTATCCCTTTTTTTCGATTTCGTGGTATCCGCTTTAAGCAGATGATTCTGTTAATGGGTGTTGGAGCCTGTCAATTGGGGATTATGTACTTTTTTTATTATAATTCCTTTCAGTATATTTCAGTACCTGAAGTCCTTCTTTTTACCATATCAACGCCTATTTATGTCACGATCATTTATGACATGTTGCAAGGGCATCGTCTTCGATATAGTTATCTGTTAACGGCTATTATTGCCGTAATTGGTGCAGCTATTATTCGCTATGATCATATCAGTCGTGATTTTATTATCGGATTTTTATTAATTCAGAGCGCAAATATTGTGTTTGCTTTAGGGCAGGTTGGGTATAAACGAATTATGGAACTTTATCCATTGCCTCAACATCAAGCTTTTGCATGGGTCTATTTAGGGGCTGTGCTGGTTGCTAGTCTTGGCTGGTTATTGTGTGGCGATTATTCAAAATTACCCACAACCAACTTACAGTGGGGTATCATTATTTGGCTTGGTGTGATTGCCTCTGGTTTGTGTTATTTTTTATGGAACTATGGCGCAACTAAAGTGGACTCAGGGACATTAGCGATTATGAATAACGTGGTTATTCCAACAGGCATCTTGGTTAATGTCGTAGTTTGGCATCAATCCATTGACTGGATTCGATTTTCAATTGGAAGTGCGGTGATTGTATTTGCTTTAATACTTCATCATAACGTGAGACGCCACTCTCCAAAATAAATTAAATAACATTATGTTAAGCCAAATTGTAACATGATGGATAATATCAACGGTGTTGTTATGGATGATAATGCTGTTGATATGAGCAAACTTGATGCAATAGGGCCTTGCAATACCTCAAATTGTCTTGCCATCATATAACAGTTGATCGCAATCGATACCGAGCTTAATAATACAATAACTTGTAATTCCAATACGGGTAATCCTAACAGTTTTCCTGTCACAAATGTAACAATAGGTAGTATTGCCAGTTTTATCATACAGATTGTTGCGGTAATGTGTAATTTGTTCCGGATTTGATATTCGGCCAGCCCCATGCCTAATACAATAAGTGATAAAGGTGCTGTCATATCACTGACCATTTTTGTGGATTGTTGAATGAATTTAGGTAATGTGATACCCGTATAATTAACCATAATACCAGCAAAAATCCCTATAATTATAGGATTTTTGATGACATTTTTGAATGCTTTAATAAATCCTTTGCTGGAAAGTTTTCCCATTTGTACAAATTCGATCGATACTGTTGCTAGCGTCCATAAAATAAGTGCATTAAAGATCACAATAATCGCAACAATTGGAATTGCACTGTCACCCAGTAGCATTTTTATGATTGGGATACCCACAAATACTGTATTGGTATAGATTCCCCCCATAGCAAACATCGTACTTTCAGAACCATTTAGGTGAAAACATTTATAGGCGATTAAGCAACCTAAAGCAAAAACAATAAATGAGCTACCGAAGAAAACAAATAATAGTTTCATATCGATTTCAGAATGCTCGGAAAAATGGCTCATAATTTGAAAGAGCATAATCGGAAATGCGATGTAGAAGGTGAATTTGGTTAAACTGTCGGTCACCGTTTTTTGCCAGCGACCTAATTTAACCGCTACATAGCCTAATAAAATAAGAATAAATAGCGGTAATGTTGCAACAAATTGTTGTCCTAACGTAGAAAAAAAAGCCATATGATAATTACTATTTATTGTTGTTTACGAATAAAATACCATTCTAACTGCGTCGATCGTTTTGGATCAAATTGATAGCCTTCAAGGTTAAAGCTTTTTATATCATCGGGTTGATTGAGGTTATTTTTGATGATGTAACGGCTCATTAATCCTCGTGCTTTTTTGGCATAAAAACTAATTACCTTGAATTCACCTTTACTTTCATCTAAAAAAATAGGTTGGATAATCGTCGCTTTTAATTGTTTTGGTTTAATGGCTTTAAAATATTCATTCGAGGCTAAATTGATCAACGTTGGATTTGCAGTTTTATGAAACTCATTATTTAACTGGTCGGTTAATTTATCCCCCCAAAATTGGTATAAGTTATTGTTATGACCGTTTTTTAGGCGTATCCCCATTTCTAAACGATAGGGTTGAATAAGGTCAAGGGGATTAAGTAGACCATAAAGTCCGGATAAGATCCGTAAATGAGACTGAGCAAATTGTAAATCTGCTTCTGAAAAATCGTCGACATGAAGCCCTTCATACACATCACCTTTAAAAGCAAGAATTGCTTGTCTGGCATTTTCAAGATTAAATTCTTTATGCCAATGTTGAAATCGTTCATAATTTACTTCAGCCAATTTTGGACTAATTGACATCAATTTAGCTAAATCGTCAGTCGATAATTTTTTACACTCTTTAATAAGTATTTCAGAATCTTTAATAAATTTAGGTAATGTGTGCGTTTTCGTGATAAGCGGACTTTGAAAATCGAGGGTCTTGGCAGGAGAAATTATCGTTAGCATAAAATGATACACCTATTGTAATTTATGTAGATTGAGGGTATTTTACACCTAATCGTGCAAAAAAGGGGTATAAAAATGAATCAAACCAAAAAAGAAATACATGATCTTCGTTCTTGGGCAAAAATTCGTGAAACATCTCTAGAAATTGCAGAAGCCATTTTTGAGTTAGCGAATAATGATGAAAAGCTTGCTGAACAAATTTGGTCGGAAGGAAGTGATGAAGTATTGCCACTTGCCTTTTCTAAAACAAAAGCAGATAGACTGTTTTGGGGCGAACAAACAATCGAGCGTAAAAATATCTAAATTTTATGAAATTGACTTTTTTAGGCACCAGTGCTGGTTGCCCAACAGCTGAGCGTAATGTGAGTAGTATTGTGTTAGATCTTTTGCAAGAACGTGGCAAATTATGGTTGTTTGATTGTGGTGAAGCCACACAAATGCAAATGCAAAAAGTTAAATTTAGTCTTGCAAAACTTGAGATGATTTTTTTAACGCATTTACATGGTGATCATCTGTTTGGGCTACCTGGGGTGTTAACTACCCGTTCTTTAATGCAAAATCAATCCGCTTTAACCTTAATTGCACCTAAAGGGGTGAAGCAATTTATTGAAACGGTTATCGCAATTAGTCACTCTTGGTTAAGTTATCCACTCAATATCATTGAGCTTGAAGAAGACTGTACGGTTTTCGAAGATGAAAAGTTCAAAGTCGAAGCAAAATTGTTGCAGCATCGCGTTCCTTGCTTTGGCTATCGTATTATTGAAAAGGATTTACCAGCCAGTCTAGATATCGATAAATTGAAACAAGATAATATCGAAATTGGCGCACACTATGCACTTTTGAAAGCCGGTAAAACGGTTACCTTAGAAGACGGCCGTGTTATTCATGGTAATGATTATTTAGGATCGGTAAGGGAAGGTCGAAAATTGGCAATTTTTGGTGACACTGTCCCTTGTCAAGCCTCTATTGCGCTAGCCAAAGATGTTGATTTAATGGTTCATGAGGCGACTCAAGAGCATGCTTTGGAAGAAAAAGCCCTAGAACGAGGGCATTCTACTACTGTTCATGCAGCAACGATTGCCAAACAAGCCAATGCCCAGCAGCTTATCATGACCCATATCAGCCCAAGATATAGTCTTAAAGATAATGATAAATTACTTAATGAGGCAAGAAGCATATTTGCTCATACGGAAATTGCGAGTGATTTTTCAACGTTCAATATCTAATCCTTCTCGCCGACTTTTCCGGCGAAAAGGATATTTTTTATAAACAAAAATCTTTAATCAAATTTTCGATAGCTATTTTAGTTGGTTTTAAAAAATCCATTGAAATAAACTCATCAGGTTGATGTGCTTGTTCAATTGAACCAGGACCTAATACAATAGTTGGTGAAATTTGGTTTAAGTAGGGCGCTTCTGTACTGTAGTTTACGGTTTGCGCAGTTTGACCAACTAATTTTTCAACTTGCTGTAAGGCAGGATGATCTTTTTTACATTCATAACCCGGAATTGGGGATACTTCATATTCAACCGAAATACGGTTAGGGTATTTGTCCATGACCGGTTGTAAAGCCTGACAAAGATCATGATAGAGC
The DNA here is from genome assembly GCF_001690185.1 of Gilliamella sp. wkB308. Taxonomy (GTDB): domain Bacteria; phylum Pseudomonadota; class Gammaproteobacteria; order Enterobacterales; family Orbaceae; genus Gilliamella; species Gilliamella apicola_I. The sequence goes on along the minus strand of NZ_LZGN01000003.1, from coordinate 139,036 downwards.
GAATTAACATCGTTATTTGGCAATACACGAATATCAATAATTAGCTCGCAACAACCACAAATACGGTTTGCTGCATCGCCGCCATGAATTACCCCAAGATTAAGCGTCGGGTAGGGGACAGTAAAACCGTCATTATGATATCGTTCTTTAAACTGTTGTTTGAGTTTTAACAATTGTGCGATAGCTAAATGCATGACTTCAATCGCATTTATTCCTTTGTCTGGATCACTGGAATGACCAGACTTACCAATGACTTTGATTGAGTTAGAAATAAAACCTTTGTGTGCTCGTATCGGTATTAATGATGTTGGTTCACCAATGATTGTACAATCGGGTTGTAAGTGAGTATGTTTAGCAAAAAATGATGCACCAGCCATAGTGGTTTCTTCATCAGCGGTAGCAAGAACATAAATAGGTTTAGTCAGTTTGGTTAGATCCATATCACGTAAGGCATCTAATATAAAAGCAAAAAAACCTTTCATGTCAGCGGCACCTAGTCCATATAACTTGTTGTTTTCTTCCGTCAATTTGAAAGGATCTTTAGTCCATTGCCCATCATCAAAAGGGACGGTGTCAGTATGACCGCTAAGCAGTAATCCACCTTGTGTCTGGTTTTCACTATTTGAATAAGTCGCTAATAAATTAAATTTATCGCGAGTATTCGGTACGGGCTGTATTTCAATTTTGAACCCTAATGCTTCAAACCAGTTAGCTAATTTATCTATTAAAGGTTTGTTTGAAAAATCGAGTTTTTCATTGGTCACATTGCTGATTGTTGGGGTTGATATCAGTTCACTATAAAGCGTTAAAAAAGAAGGCAGTGCCATACAAAATCACCTTGAGTTGCTAATTAAATTAAATCCATTAATAAGATGACAAGCATATCACTTACTGTAAGATTTGCCTATGACTAACGTTTATGTTTCACCCCGTTTTTAATCTGTATTGCTAATTTATTAATAATCCTTATGACTAGAAAACATTAATTTGGAGAGATAAATTGATAAAGATCCGATGATTTTCAATTTTTTAACATTTCTTGCGTTTATTTTGTATGCTGATTTTATTTGTAAAAAACATTTGTTATTATTTAATCATTACTAAATAGCATATAACGATTCATTATTTCGTTAAGCTTGATTATAAATTAATTATCTTGAACAAGGCATGAGTTATGAAACAAATAAGCAAAAAATGGATTATTATCACCGTCGTTATACTTGCTATTATTTTTATTGCATGGCAGCAATTAAAAACGGATGGATATGGTGCCGATTTTACTAGTGGAAATGGGCGTATTGAGGCAACCGAAATCAATATTTCTGCAAAATTAGCCGGTCGAATTGAAAAAATTAATGTGAATGAAGGCGATTTTGTTAAGGCAGGGCAACCACTCGTTGTAATGCAAACTGATACGTTGCAAGCCAAATTAAACGAAGCTCAAGCCCAATACCTTCAAGCCATCAGTAATGAGGCGAGTGCTAAAGCACAAGTTTCTTTAAAAATGAGTGATAAAATTGCGGCTTTAGCCGGTGTCACTCAGCGTGAAAGTGATTTAGATATCGCTTCAAAACATCTTCAACGAACAACCACCCTTTATCAAAAAGGGGCTTTGTCTATTCAACAATTTGATGATGATACCGCTAAATTCAATAGCGCCAAAGCGGCATTAGATTCTGCTCAATCACAAGTAACGGCAGCGGATGCCGCGATAGAAGTTGCGCAAGCTGGCGTGGAAAGTGCTAAGTCAGCCATTAATGTTGCTGATGCCAATATCAGACAAATCCAAGCCGATATTGATGACAGTACACTCGTTGCACCTGTTGATGGACGTATCCAATATCGTATTGCTCAGTTAGGTGAAGTGATGCCTTCTGGCGGTAAAGTACTTAATCTGGTTAATTTGTATGACGTGTATCTAACTTTCTTCTTGCCTGAAACTGTGGCGGGCAAAGTGGGCATTGGAGACGAAGTTAGACTGATTTTAGATGCCTTACCTGACAAAGCCATTTCAGCTAAAATTTCGTTTGTTTCGAGTGTTGCACAGTTCACCCCTAAAACGGTTGAAACGAAAGATGAACGCCAAAAATTGATGTTTAGAGTAAAAGCGCAGCTCGATCCTGAATTATTAAAATGTTTTATTAATCAAGTTAAAACAGGATTACCTGGTGTGGCTTGGGTTAAGCTTAATCCGAATACATCCTGGCCAGCTGATTTATCTGATGTAGCCAAATGTCCAACTAAATAATTGGAGATAGTATATGTCAGATTCAGACAATAAGGATTTAGCTTTATTAGCAGGAGCTAAATCTATTGATGATGCAGTGGTTAAAATTAGCGATGTTTCACTGCATTATAAAAAAAATTGTGCGCTGGATAAGATTAGTTTAACTATTCCACCAAGGTGCATGGTGGGATTAATTGGGCCAGATGGGGTAGGTAAATCAAGTTTGCTATCTTTGATTGCGGGCGCACATGTCATTCAAGACGGTTCCGTTTATGTTTTAGATGGCGATATGCAAGATAAGTCACATCGTAAAGCGGTGTGTACGCGCATTGCTTACATGCCACAAGGATTAGGCAAAAATCTTTATCCGACATTATCTGTCGAGGAAAATCTGCAATTTTTTGCCCGTTTATTTGGTAATGATGCCGCAGAGCGTCGACGTCGTATTGACGAATTAACAAAAAGTACTGGGCTGTATCCCTTTTTATCAAGACCAGCAGGGCGACTATCAGGGGGTATGAAACAAAAAGTCAGTTTATGTTCTGCTTTGATTCATGACCCCGATTTACTGATTCTCGATGAACCTACCACGGGGGTTGATCCCCTTTCCCGAGCGCAATTTTGGCAATTAATCAATAAAATTCGGCAGCAAAGACCACAAATGAGCGTTATTGTGGCAACAGCTTATATGGATGAAGCACAAAACTTTGATTGGCTTGTTGCGATGTATGGCGGTAAGATTTTAGAAACAGGCACACCTAAATCATTATTAAGCCAAACAGGAAAAGATAATTTAGACGATGCCTTTATTCAGTTGATGCCAGAAAGTGCCAAACAAGGCTATCAAGCCGTTGAAATTCCACCTTTGGATGTAAATAACAATCTACAAACAGCGATAGAAGCCAAAGGGCTAACCAAGCAGTTTGGTGATTTTATTGCAGTCGATCATGTTAATTTTTCGATTAAACAAGGCGAAATTTTTGGTTTTTTAGGATCAAATGGTTGTGGTAAATCAACAACCATGAAGATGCTAACCGGCTTATTACCGATTTCGTCCGGTGAAGCTTGGTTATTTGGAAAACCTGTTGATGCCAATGATATTAATACCAGACGGCATTTAGGTTATATGTCTCAAGCTTTTTCTTTGTACAGTGAATTAACGGTTGAGCAAAACTTAGTGCTACATGCACGTTTATTTGGCATTGAAGAAAGTAAAATACCTGAACGTGTTTCTGAACTTCTTAAACGGTTTGGATTAGAACAAGATGCGCAAAATCTACCGGATAGCTTACCTTTAGGGGTTAAACAGCGTTTATCTTTATCGGTCGCCGTTGTGCACAACCCAGAAATATTGATTTTAGATGAACCGACATCGGGCGTCGATCCGATTGCTCGAGATGACTTTTGGCGTTTGATCATCGAATTATCCCGTAAAGATAAAGTCACTGTTTTCATAACCACTCATTTCATGAATGAGGCCGCAAGGTGTGACAGAATTTCGTTAATGCATGCGGGGAAAGTGCTGGCAAGTGATACCCCCGATAATATTATTGCTTCGAAAGATGCATCCACATTAGAAGATGCCTTCATTCGCTACCTAGTTGATGCAGGTGCTGATGATAGTGATGAACAACAAAAATCGACCGAAGCACCAGTTACCGCCGACAAATCCCAAACAGTCATGCCACCAGTAAATCATCTTCAAGGATTCAGTTTAACTCGGATGATTGGTTGTTTATGGCGTGAAACACTTGAACTGTCGCGAGATCCTTTGCGAGCGATGTTGGCGTTATTGGGTTCGGCAATCTTAATGCTCGTTATGGGGTATGGGATTACGTTAGATGTCGAAAATTTACGTTTTGCCGTGCTCGATCGTGACCAAAGTGAAATCAGTCAAAATTATACGCTTAATTTGTCTGGTTCAAAACGTTACTTTGTTGAAAGACCGCCTATAACGGATTATGCAGACATGGATGCCCGTTTACGAAGTAATGATATTGCGTTAGCGATTGAAATTCCCCCTAATTTTGGACGAGATATTCAACGTGGTGATTCAGTTGATATCGGTGTTTGGATAGATGGTGCCATGCCACTACGAGCAGAAACCATTAAAGGTTATGTACAAGGTATGCACCTTGCTTGGCTAAGTCAAAAAGTGAAAGAAATGTCGGGAAAAGATTCCACCAGTTTGGCGAATATTGAGACGCGGTATCGATATAATCCTGATGTAAAAAGCTTACCGTCAATGGTACCTGCGGTTATTCCTATTTTATTATTGATGATTCCTTCCATGTTGGCTGCTTTATCGGTTGTCCGTGAAAAAGAGATGGGATCGATTATTAATTTATATGTTACCCCTGTAACGCGTGCTGAATTTTTATTAGGTAAACAAGTACCGTATATTATTATTTCTATGTTTAGTTTTTTGCTGTTGCTGTTTATGGCGATTACTATTTTTGGTGTGCCAATCAAAGGCAGTTTATTCACGTTATGCTTGGCTGCTTTAGCTTATTGTATTATTTCAACCGGGCTGGGATTGTTGGCGTCAACAATTACACGTAGTCAAATTGCTGTGATCTTTTTAACCTGTGTCGGCACCATGTTACCTGCTATTCAGTTTTCGGGTCTGCTTAATCCAGTGGCATCATTAGAAGGTAGTGGGCGCTATATCGGTGAAGTTTATCCGACAACACATATGCTAATCATTGCACGAGGTGTATTTAATAAAGCACTGGGTTTTAATGATTTACACAATTCTTTATTCGCATTATTAGTCACTATTCCTGTTGTGCTGTGCGCCAGTATTTTTCTTCTTAAAAAGCAGGAAGGGTAGTTATGAAGCAAAGCTTAATTAATATTTATCGATTAGGTATTAAAGAATTATGGGGACTATTACGCGATCCTATCATGCTTCTGTTAATAGGTTACTGTTTTACGTTTGATATTTATATTGCCGCTACAGCAACATCTGACTCGCTTCATCATGCCTCTATAGCGGTAGTTGATGAAGATGATTCACCGTTATCAAGACAAATTGTTGCGGCTTTTTATCCGCCGATGTTCAACCAACCAGTAAAATTATACTCAATGGATGAGGTGGATCGAGGCATGGATAACGATAGCTATACCTTTGCTTTAAATATTCCGCCTAACTTTCAGCGTGATGTATTGAACAATCAAAGCCCTGAAATTCAATTAAATATCGATGCGACTCGAATGGGACAAGCTTTTGTGGGAAATGGTTATATCACACAAATAATCACGGGTGAAGTGACAGAGTATGTTAATCGTTATAGCAAAGCAACCGATTTACCTGTCAATATTCAAGTTCATACCGCATTTAATCCGAATTTAACTCGCTCTTGGTTTGGCTCGGTAATGGAAATCATTAATATTGTAACGACGTTATCCATTATTTTAACCGGAGCAGCATTAATGCGAGAACGTGAACATGGTACTATCGATCATCTGCTTTCCATGCCTGTCACACCGTTTCAAATAATGATATCTAAGGTATGGTCAATGGGATTAGTGGTGTTAATCTCAACTTGGGTGGCATTACTATTGGTGGTAAAAAGCTGGCTTAATGTTCCGATTACTGGCTCAATTACGTTATTTTTAATTGGTGCCGCTTTACATTTATTTGTGACAACGTCACTTGGAATCTTTATGGCAACCATAGCCAAATCAACGGCACAATTTGCCATGTTATTAATTTTAATTTTATTACCGTTGCAAATGTTATCCGGTGGTAGTACCCCTAGGGAAAGTATGCCAGAAGTTGTGCAAAATATAATGATGATTGCTCCAACAACACATTTCGTCGAATTAGGACAAGCTATATTGTATCGTGGTGCAGGATTAAGCGTTATATGGACATCCTATGTTTGGTTAATTGGTATCGGATCGGTCTTTTTCTTCATTGCATTAAGACGTTTTCGTAGCTCAATTGTTAATATGGGATCGTAAGTTTCTTGCTATATGCTGATAAACCATAACCAATCGATTGGTTTTTTAATGAGTTGGTTATGGTTATTTATTTTTTCGATTTAATCGCCATCATCTTCTATAATGGTCATTGTCATCTTGAATCAATCATATCACTTAAACCGATTAGTGAATAAAATTGCAATTTTAGTTTATTGAGTTAACTTAATGTTTGTCATCAATATTGGGCTGTTACGCCAAATATTTTCATTATTTTATAAATATGAATGATTTTGTCACTAAAATGAATGTAAATGTCATTTCTTTTATATCAGTTATTGTTAAAATTTACCGCAAATTTAGCCAGCTACAAGTGTTAAATTCTAATAAACATAATGGGTTAAGATTAACAGTTGTGGCAATGTTATTTTCTTGAGCAGTAAATAAATTAATGCTTGTGTTTGTCATTTTAAGACTGTTGTATGAAAATTCAATCGTTTTCATATGATGAAATTCAGCGCTATTTTGTTAATTTAATTTTAGTGGTCTTGTTGTCGCTAAAAGTGTTCACAAATTTTCAGGCAAAGTCACGAAATAAGTAAAGGCTGTCTTATTTTTGTTTTGAATTAAGGCTGATTCAACCTTAATTCCTGTATGTCTACCTATTAAGATAGATATGAAAATCTTTAAAGTTCCACCATTTATTCAATTACTAGAACTAGCATGTTTGCCAGCGAAAGTAATATTCATTCTTAACGTTGTTTCCATTTAATGGAATAAATGATGAAATGTTTATTAGTTTCGTTTGGTGTTTTTTAATTCTCTTGGCGTTAATCCAAAATTAGCTTTAAATCTTTGTGAAAACCGACTGGATGAAGAATATCCTATCATTTCAGCGATATATTCTGTTGAAAAATTAGAGGTTTGTAATAAATGAAGCGCTTGTCCCATAACCAGTTTTTCCTTAATTTTTTGTATATTTTCCCCTTCAAGTTTCAATTTTCGATACAACGTTGCTTTACTCATGCAGATTTCTTTGCAAATTTCATCAATGGTTATTTTTTTATTATCTTTTTTGTTAAATATTTCAATTACTTTTTGCGTGGTTTCTTTTCGATTGGGTAAACATGCCAAATTTTTATAACCGGAATGGACTAACAGTTTAATAATTTCTTTTCTACGATTTGTGACGATGTCATCAGATGCCCATTCTAAGCATTCTATCATTTGTGAAACACATTTATAAAAGGCAGAATTTGCTTTCCCTGCGGTATATTCATTATTTTTTTTAGGGTTTATATTGATCGAAGTATCATTAAAATCTGAAAACTCAAAATCAATAAGTAATGCAAAGTAATTCGTATTTGCGGGTATATTTCTCATATTCATTGACTGAACATCGGTAAAAAAGATGAAATCTCCGGTATTACAGGCTAATTTTTTTTCATTACCAATCACTTTGCAACCACTTAATATAATTATTAATAATGGCTTTAAAATCGGTATATTAGATAAATTTTGTTGCTTTTTAGAGGTGTAAATTGAGATATAATTGCTGTGACTATTTGCTTCACTTAACTGTTTAAGTTTTTCAATTTCTACTGCGGTATTATTCATCCAAATTGCCCCATTACTTTCGTGTATTTTTTATCGTGATGATGAAAAACATGATGACGTTGTTCAGTATATCGTTCTGTTATAAAATTTATGCTTCATACACTGAAACGATTAACGTATAAGCAAACAATAAATAAGACCACAAAAATTTTTTACACATTTAGTACTCCAGTTGGTTATGGAAAAATGTAAGCCAATGTCCAAAAAGTTGTGGCCTTTAATGGAAATTTACTTATAAAGTTTTGTCACTAAAAAATTAATACACAATTTTTTATAAGCGATGCCATAACCTATCAAACATAATCTATGTGAAAATGTATATATATTTAACGTATTTTAATTACTCAAAATAAAGATATTTATTTTGCTTAAAACTGTTTTTTCGATCTTTGTTATTTCTGGATAAGCATTTTGAAGACATACTTTAGCACTGTATATTCTTCTTATTTGACTTATTTTTGAACTGTTAGTCTGCATTTAATACACGCTAACAACTCAATAAAGTTAACACATTTTAATCAAAACGTTAACTTTTTGTAAAATAAATTTTATGCGTAAAGAATCAAATTTGCATGTTATGACTATTTTTATATGCCCAATCGTTATTTATCTTAACGTTTATTACGATAAAAAAACGTAATTTAGATTTTTCTGTTGGAAATGCAAAAATTTACAACATTATTCTCCGTTATAATAATGATTGGTTATTTTTATTGCTAATTATCATTTAACTAATGGTAATTCATCCCAACGTGTTGTGTAACGTTGGCTAAGCCGTTCTCGTTTGATCTGCCAAGGTGCGGTTTTTCTACTTCCGCCTAATTGAATGGTATTTTTTCCCATTTTTTGATTAATGGTATCGATTGTTTTCATTAAGTTATCATTTTTTTGCTGTAAGACTGGCAGATTATTTAAAGCAAATAAGTCAGATTGGCAGAAGCTATCTTTGGCTTTTAAATCGAGTAACATAACACCTGACTTCATAAATAAAAATCCTTTTTTATAAATTGCTGTTAGCCCCTGTTGTGCCGCATGAATAATTACTCTTGTATCATCAGTAGGTGATAGTAGCGGTACGACAATCGACGGATTGTATTGAATTAAGTCTTGACGAAACTGATTTGTTTTCAAAAAAACAAGTACAGCATTAGCAATCGATTTTTGTTGTCTTAGTTTTTCAGCGCCTCGACTGGCATGAATACGAATGGCCTCTTGCAAGTCGAATAATTCACCTGTTAACTGCCCAAAACTACGTGATGTCATAATGTTTTTCTTAGGTGTAGCAATGTCATCTAATTCAATAGCGTTAATACCTTGCAACTCTAATATGGTACGTTCAAGCACGACTGAAAATTGTTGTCTAATTTGTTTTAAATTTGCCTGACGCAGATCCCATGCAGTATGAATGCCTAATGTTTGTAATCTTTTGGCTATGCGTCTGCCAACGCCCCAAATTTCATCAACAGGAAATGATTTTAAAATCTGATCAAGTAAGGCTGAATCGTTAGGAAGGCAATAGACCCCTTGATAAATAGGCTGCTTTTTTGCAATGTGGTTTGCCAACTTCGCTAACGTGTGGGTTGATGCAATGCCAATACTTACCGGAATCCCAGTATCACGTTTTACTATTGCCCTTAAATGTTGACAATGGGTTGTAACATCGTTAAATCCTACTAGTTTAATAAAAGCTTCGTCAATAGAGTAGGGTTCAATATCGGCAGTATAATGGCTGACAGTATCAAAAACACGTTGGCTCATATCGCCATAAAGTTCATAGTTAGAACTTAATAATGTAATTTGTTTTCGAATGTTAGCCTCAATTTGGTAGGCAGGCATACCCATTGGTACTAAAGGTTTAAGTTCATTGGAACGAGCGATGACACATCCATCATTATTGGATAAAATGCCAATTGGTTTTCCTTCTAATTTAGGGTTAAAAACACGCTCACACGAAGCATAAAAGTTATTACAATCAATCAGCCCAATCATGCATGTCCACGTTTTCGTAAAGAATGAATAGTGTGTATAACAACGCCCCAAATATGGACTTCTTTACCTGCTAATGAAATAGGGGGATAAAGTTCATTGCCCGATAATAGGTAATGTTGCCCATTAATAAGTCCCAGGCACTTACATGTTAGTTCACCGTCAACAGCAGCAACGACAATATCTTCTATTTGGGGTGCTAATGAACGATCTACCACTAAAAGATCACCACTAAAAATACCATAGTTAATCATTGATTCCCCCTGTGCTTTAATATAATAAGTAGCACTCGGGTGTTTAACTAAGTGATCGGTTAAGTCCAGTTTGGTTTCTAAATAATCATCAGCAGGCGATGGAAAGCCTGCCCTGACAGGGGTATCAACCAAAGGTAAGTAATTTTTGATAGTGCTATCAACGGTTCCTAGCACAATGCAGGATTTACTCAAGAACGTTTCTCCTAAAAATATACAGGTAAAATTTATACTATGTAGTAGTATTCGTGATAAAAAACGAATAGTGTATAAATATACAGTATAAAATTCTTGATTCAATGAAAAACACTGTAAAAAAATAGCAATGTGACAAAAAATGACCATGTGTAATGGATGATAAGCATATTTTAACGAGCCAGTAAGTATGACGATCTGAATCAATAATAGTTGAAATAACGGCAGGATTGAATTTGCATTGTTGTAAAAATAGCGAACAAAATCGCAAGCTATCATAATAATTGATTTAAATTACATTACGGCATTTTACAAAAACACTTAAATAGTTTACATTATAGTGATTATTTATTAATTAATTTACGACATAATTCACTATACCTTGTATTTTTGTTCACAGCCCTTATATAAGTGACTAAAGGTAAAGTTTGAGTGTGACTTATCGAAATAATACAAAAAGTCAAATTGTTAACCTAACTAAGCCTGATGCAATTTTGATTGGTTATCGATGATAAAAAATGCTAATTAGCTTGTTTTAGCTTAATTTTGATTTTTACTCTAATTTAACGCTCGTTTTTTTTATTTTCTCATCTTTTGTTTTTTATAAGAATAAAATATCAATATTGATATACATCAATAATATTTGTTGCGATTTTTTGTTTTTTTAGACAGTCAGCATTACCAGCTCGACACAAGGGCGAAAAGAATCAGATATAATATTTTCCAAGTTATGTTATTTGACATTTAAATATAGCAAGGGTTGTCGTATTAAAAATATTTTTCAAAACCACAAAGTGCGTAAAACAACATTTAGTTATATCAAGTTTTTAAAAAACTGAAAAAAAGGTTTGGCGCTAGTTTTATTATAACTGGGTCATGTTCAGTTTTATTACCTACTTATTTTAGCTCGGTCTATAAATATAAATTCTAATCCAAAGTTACCGACCAATTACCGAATATGTATTTTAAGTAATATTATTTTAGGAGTTTTAAAAAAAATGAATCTAATTTGGTCTGCAGTAGGGCAAGTTGTTAGTTCTTGTCTTCCGGTGTTTTTATTAATTTTTCTTGGTTGGTTATGTGTTCATAAGAATATTTTTACCAAAGACTCCAAGAAGTTATTATCCGGTTTAGTGTCAAACTTTGTATTTCCGGCATTGCTTTTTGTGCATACATCACATGCTAAGCCGTCTGAAATATTCAACGGCATTTGGATGATTGCATTCTTCTGTACAATGTCATTTTTATGGATAATTTGTTTTTTAACCAATAAATACATTTTACATAAAGATTTAAAATCAACAGCGATGAATGCGATGTTATGTTGTTTCCCCAATATGGGGGGAATGGGCGTACCATTTTTAACATTGATGTTAGGTGCGTCGTCAACCATTTCAGTTGCTGTAGCGAATTTTGTGGTGGCGTTATCATTGATACCAATGACGATTTTCTTATTGGAATTGTGTGATACGAAAATATCAGGCGGAAAAGTAACGGGCAACATGGTATTTAGCGCAGTGAAAAACTCGTTAATGAAACCAATGTTTTTAGCGGTTATTCTGGGCTTAATTGTTAGTGTTACAGATGGAACAAAATGGTTACCACATTTTGTCTTTAATACCTTTGATATCATGTCAAATGCTTGTAACTTTATTTCGTTAATTGCCGTTGGGGTAGGTATTTATGGTGTTAAATTGAATTTTTCAAAACCGTTGATTGTCAATGTGATTTTAAAAAGCTTCTTTACACCTGTAGTGGCTTTAATTGCGGTAAACCTTTTTGGTATTACGGGTATGGAAGCGGAAGAGTTAGTATTCTTGTTAGCGATGCCAACAGCATCAACAGCCGTTATTTTGGCTTATAATTGGAATGTTGAGCAAGAACAAGCTTCAAGTATCTTTTTTGCTTCAACAATTTTATCCATCTTTATTTTACCAACGTTACTATTAATTATGCATTTTACGGTACCGGGCGTGCAATAAACAATTTGTTTAAGCGAAAAATGGATATAAAAAACGGGCATTAAGCCCGTTTTTTGTTTATTACTTGTTGTTTTTTATCTTAGCTGTGTTTGCTTTAGCATAAGATAAAACAGTATTTAGATATGATTGTTTATTACAATTTAAATAAATTTGTCACTAATGTAAAAAGCTATTTTTGTGCAATAAATACCGCTCGCATTGGGGCAGGATAACCCTCAATGGTTTTACTTAGATCATTTGGATCGAGAAAATCAGCAAGTGAATCAGACGTCATCCAATCGGTTTTACGTTGTTCTTCTAAACTGGTTTGTGAAATATCTACCATTTTGACATCTTTAAAACCGCATTTTTGTAGCCAATTTATCATGGTAGGTACCGATGGAATAAAGTAAACATTGCGCATCTGTGCATAACGTTCACCTGGCATAAGTGCTTGATGTAAGTCACCTTCAATAACGAGTGTTTCTAATATTAATTGCCCGCCATCAACAAGCTGATCTTTTAATTGGTAAAGATGATCAAGTGGCGAACGGCGATGATATAACACACCCATTGAAAATACCGTATCAAAAGCATTAAGCTTTGGTAGCTCTTCAATACCAAGCGGTAATAAATGTGCTCGCTTATCATTGCCTAATAATTTTCTGACGGCTTCAAATTGACATAAATAAAGAGCCATAGGATCGATGCCTACAGCAAGTTTAGCCCCAGCGCCAATCATTCGCCATAAGTGATACCCACTATTACAACCAACATCTAAAACAAGTTTACCTTCTAAATTGTCAATATGATGAATAAGGCGTTCCCATTTCCAATCAGAACGCCATTCAGTATCGATATCTATACCATAAAAATGAAATGGTCCTTTACGCCAGGGCATCATGTTCTTTAATAGCTGAGTAATACGTTGCTGTTCCCCAGTTGAAAGAGGTATTTGCGTTTTTACGCTGACACCATGCAATAAATCTATATGATAGGGCGTTATAACAGGTAAGTGTTTAATACTATTTAGCCATTGAGTAAAACGGCTATCTAAGTTTTGTTTTTGCCAGTTGGCTAATTGTGCCGGTAAGACTTCAAGCCAGCTACTGAGCCTATTTTTTGCGATAATCTGGTAAAAATCACCAAAATCGATCATTCTTTTGTGTCCTTATTAATTTGATTTTTGACTGATATATGGATTAATAACTATCCTAAATAACAGCTATTTTATAGCAATGATAGAACCAAAATTGAAACATTGAAACCAAGTGTTAATATGTGTAAAACCTGCTTTGGTTAGGCGTTCATGATGGATTTCGACAGTATCAGTCAGCATGACATTTTCTAACATATTACGCTTTTGACTAATTTCTAATTCACTGTAACCATTCGCACGTTTGAAATCATGATGCATATTGAACAGTAAGTCATCAATAGTTGAATCAGTAAAACTAAATTTTTCAGATAATACCAATATACCATTGGTGTTTAATGCTTGATAAATCTTATTTAAGACTTGTTGTCGGGATTCTGGTGATAAAAATTGTAATGTAAAATTGAGAACAACCATGGATGCATTTTGCATCTGGATATTACAGATGTCGTCACAGATTACATCAACGGGCGTGTTGGCTTTAAAGGCGTCGATATGGCGTTTACAACGTTCAATCATCGGTAACGAATTATCAATAGCTATAATATGACAATTTTCATGTTTAATATTACGGCGGATAGAGAGCGTTGCCGCACCTAATGAACAACCTAAGTCATAAATCATCGAATTCGGTTGGACAAATCGTTCAGCCAACATACCAATCATAGAAATAATATTCGAATACCCCGGCACCGAGCGTTGAACCATATCCGGAAATACCTCGGCAACTTTTTCATCAAAAGTCCAGTCACCTAATTTATCGATAGGGGTTGAAAATAATTGATCTATTTTTGAATTCATAAAAGTTGAAGTTATAGATAACGAATAAAAAATAATTCTGTTATGATACCACTTTTTTCAGTTAATTTGTTTGAAGCATTATGAATTTTGTTATTCTTTTTATAAGTTTGATGAGTATTTTAGTCATTATTTACTTAGGTAAACGGTGGTTGTTTTGGCTAGATTTTCATTTAAATGGTTATTTGAAATTGGCTTATTGGTTAGCATTAGCAACCATTGCTATCACATTTATCCTGTCAAAAGTATTGAATAATTTTCCGGCCTTTTTTGGTATCTTATTCAGTTTAGCTATCTGTTTTGTTTATGCAACATTGCTATTTGACTTTATTCACTTAATAAGTAGAAAAAGATTTAAACCCGATTTTTGGGTAAGTTATGTTTATGTCGGTTGCGTAATTGTACTGTTTATATTTGGTCATCAAATGGCGACTAATTCTAAAATAGTGAATTATCAAGTTACGATTAATAAACAGGCTAATGTTGATCATTTACGTATTGTTCAATTGAGTGATATTCATCTTAATGGGTTAACTCAACGTAAATTTATTAAGCAAATGATTGATGAAGTTAACAAACTTAATGCCGATTTAATCGTCATCACGGGTGATACGCTAGATAAACAATTAAAATCATTTACAGAAACTGACTTTAATAAACAATTTTCACAATTGAAATCGAAATATGGTACCTATATTATTTTTGGTAATCATGAATATCTAGCCATTAATAAAGAGCATCCTCATGGTGAGGATATTGTTGATGCGTTTAAAGCTGCCAATATGCGCGTTTTACGAGATGATATTGTGTACCTTAGTGATTTGAATATCACGTTAATTGGTCGAGAAGATTTTTCATCGAGTAAGTATGATTTAAAACGAGCAGAACTAGCTGATTTAATGATGTTTGCCGATACGTCTACACCCATCATTTTATTAGATCATCAACCCAAACATCTTGATGAAACAGCCAACGCTGGGGTTGATTTGATGATTTCAGGACACACGCATGGTGGACAACTTTTTCCAATCAATTTTTTGTTATCTGTTATTTATAAAAATGCTGATGGGATATATCATGATTCAGAAAAACAATTTACCAGTATTGTAAGTAGCGGTTATGGCTTTGGAAGTATACCTTTACGCTTAATGACACGTTCAGAAATTGTTGTCATTGATGTGACGTTTGATAATAACAAAGAAAAATCAAATCATTCTTTAGAATAGGTAATTAATATTGACTTATCAATTTATTATAAATAATGAACAACTCGCTAATTTTTGTTCAAAAATTAAAAATAGTGCAGCTATTGCATTGGATACTGAATTTGTTCGAACTCGAACTTTTTATCCTCATTTAGGCTTACTTCAGGTATTTGATGGTGAATTTGCAGCCTTGATCGATCCTATTGCAATCACAGATTGGCAATGTTTAATCGACATTTTTCGAAATGATGCCATTGAAAAATATTTTCATTCTTGCAGTGAAGATATTGAAGTATTTATGCATCATTTTGATTGTGTCCCAACGCCAATCATTGATAGTCAAATTCTTGCTTCTTTTTTAGATAATCCATTAAGCAGTGGTTATGCTAGTTTAGTTAAAAAATATCTTAATATTGATCTTGATAAAAGTGAAACCCGTACAGATTGGTTGAAACGACCATTGACAGACAAACAGTGTCAATATGCGATTAATGATGTGATATATCTGTTTCCGTTAATGCAAAAACTCAAATCACAATTAACCAGCAACCATTATTTAGCTGCCGCTTATCAAGAGTGTCAAATGGTTATTGGTCGCAAATGTGAGGTGATCAATCCGGATGATGCTTATCTGAATATTAAAAATAGCTGGCAATTGAAAGGTAAGAGTTTAGGGCAGTTATATAAATTAGCGAGTTGGCGCTATCAATTAGCTAAGCAACAAGATATTGCTGTAAACTTTGTGGTCAAAGAAGATATATTATGGAAAATAGCCCGTTATTCACCGTCATCCTTGTCTGAACTCGATAAATTAGGATTACATGGAAAAGAGATTCGGTTATATGGTCAGCAGATTCTGAATATTTTGTCTGAACCGATTCCAGACATTCCAGCAATACGCAGAGTAAACAGCTACCCTGATTATAAAGTGATCTCAGACCAATTAAAAAATGCAGCAGTCAAGATTGCCTCACAAACGGGGCTTAATCCAGATTTGTTACTATCCCGACGATTAATAAACCAATACGTGAAGTGGAAGATTGATAAAATAGGGCAGGAGCCAGAAATTTTATCAGGCTGGCGAAAACCTTTATTTGAACCCTATTGCCAATAAATGTGGCTAATGAGCAGATCATATCTGCTCATTTAATATGACATTTTTTTCAATTATCAATGTATAAATTTGACAACAATTAAGCAAGTTGTGTTAGCATTGATTCGACAATCAGTGAGGATTGCGTTGCAGCCAATTTTAAGAAAGATTGAAAATCAACGGCTGATTCACTATCACCATTATCCGAAATTGCTCTAACCACCACAAAAGGTATCTGATATAACCAACAAACATGACCAATAGCAGCTGCTTCCATCTCAACGGCGATAGCATTGGGAAATGTTTGCTTAATTCGTTCCAGATTGGTTTTTCCGTTGATAAATGCATCACCACTACCGATCGACCCTTCAATAGCGTTGACCCCTTGTTTTTTAATACACTCTTTGGCTAATGTTTGGAAAGTTTCACTTGCATCAAAGGCAATCGGGCATCCTGACATTTGACCAGGTTGATAACCAAACGCTGTCAAATCCACATCATGATAAAATACATTTTTCGATACCACGATATCGCCAATGTTTAATGCTGTTGATAGTCCGCCTGCTGAACCTGTATTGATAACAGCATCAACTTGATAATTATTCAATAATAGGGTGGTGCCTGATGCTGCTGCGACTTTTCCAATGCCTGATTGAAGAAGGACAATTTCACAATTGGCTATTTTACCAAGATGAAAATCGCAATTTAGATGGCGTTCCACTCTATAATGGGTAATTTTACTTTTTAATATCGCAACTTCTTCTTCCATTGCGGCAATGATAGCGATTCTCATACGATCCTCATGACTAACGTTAAGTAACTTAAATTAAGATGTGATATCATAATTGCTATGTGTTAACTTGACAACATACAACTATCTGGGAGAAGAGAATTGCGCACAATATTTATAACGGGCTGTTCAAGTGGAATAGGGCTGATTTCGGCTGTTGCACTCAAACAACGAGGATATCGTGTTATTACTTCTTGCCGTAAAAAAGAGGATCAAAAAAAACTTATTGAGCAAGGATTCGAAGCTGTGATTCTTGATCTCAATAATCCTGATTCAGTTACTCAAGCCGCTAAGGAAGTATTAGCATTATCCAATAACAAGTTATATGGTTTATTTAATAATGCCGGATTTGGTGTATATGGTCGATTAAATACCATCAGTCGTGAGCAGTTAGAATCTCAATTTTCAACTAATTTTTTTGGTGTTCATCAATTAACTCAATTACTCTTACCCGCCATGATTGAACATAATGAAGGACGAATTATACAAACCAGTTCAATCGTTGGTATTATTGCAACACCGGGGAGAGGTGCTTATTCAGCCAGTAAGTATGCTTTAGAAGCTTGGTCGGATGTGTTAAGACTTGAATTGGCCAATACAAATATTAAAGTGTGTTTGATTGAACCCGGTCCATTAACTACGGCTTTTTCAAAAAATGTGAATCAAACAGAAAAAACACATCGGATTGAAAATCCACCAATAGCTAAACGATTTACCTTACCGCCCGAGGCCGTTTTGCCATGTTTATATCATGCCCTTGAACATCGCAAACCTAAAATACGTTACAGGGTAACAAAAGTAACCCAGTTAGCGGCGATTGGCAAACGTTTGCTTCCGGATAGATTAATGGATAAAATTTTACTCAATAAATAATGAATCTTAATATTCATAGGAAATAATATGCAAAACCCTTTTATTTTTGATGTTAATGAACAAAATATTCAAGAAATTTTAGAAAAATCAACTAAACAGCTTGTGTTATTTTACTTTTGGTCACCAAGAAGCCCAAATTACGAAGAAACGACACAAACATTGACAAAATTAGCTGATGAATATCATGGTCAATTTATTTTAGCGAGTGTCAATTGTGATGAGCAGCAGATGTTGGCTGCACAGTTTGGACTACGTGCTATTCCGACTGTTTATTTATTCCAAAATGGCCAACCTCTAGATGGTTTTCAAGGACCTCAACCAGAAGAAAAAATCCGTGAATTATTGACTAAAGTGTTGCCTAATGAAGATGAACTTAAATTAATTGAAGCACAAAATCTATTTAATGAAGAAAAATACGAAGAAGCGTTGCCATTATTAAGACAAGCATGGAAGAATTTGAAGGATCATTTAGGTAAGCCAAGATCCGATATTGCATTCATGTTAGCCAAAGCACAGATTGCATTAAAGCAGTTAGCGGAAGCAAAAGACGTTTTAGATTCTGTTCCATTGCAAGATCAGGATACTACATATCATGGATTACAAGCTGAAATTGAGTTATTGGAACAAGCTGCAAATTCTCCAGAATTGCAATTATTACAAACTGAATTAGAAAAACAACCGGATAATGTAGAGTTGATGATCCAATTATCATCACAATTAATGCAAGTAGGTCGGCAAGAAGAAGCACTCGAATTACTATTTAAGCCGCTTACTCAAGATCTTAATGCTGGTGATGGGCAAGTTAAGAAAACCTTACTGGATTTGTTAGCTGCGCTTGGCACAAGTAATCCATTAGCTGCTTCTTATCGTCGTAAACTTTATACATTACTTTATTAAGATGAATTAAAGAAAAAGATCATGATTCAACAATAACTTTATTGTTGAATCATCAGTTTTAGTGTTCGATTACTCGAGGGAAGTTTTCATTACTGCGTAGCGTTAATACTTCAACACCATTATCAGTTACTAAAATAGTGTGTTCATATTGTGCAGAAAGTCCATGATCTTTGGTTTTTACGGTCCAACCATCTTTCATTGTACGAGTACGCCAGTCACCTGTGTTTACCATAGGTTCAATGGTGAATGTCATACCTGGTTTTAAAATAACGCCACCATCATCAGCATCATAATGTAAAACTTGGGGTTCATCGTGATAAACTTCACCAATTCCATGACCACAATATTCTCTAACAGATGAAAAACCAAATTTTTCAACATATTTTTGAATTGTTTTGCCGATTTCTCTTAATCGTAAACCCGGTTTAATAATTTTAATCGCTTCATACAAACTTTCTTGTGCTACTTGGCATAATTTTTCGCCAGCAACGGTTGGTTTTCCAGCAATATACATTCTTGATGTATCACCGTGATAACCGTCTTTGATTACAGTGACATCAATGTTAAGTATGTCACCATCTTTTATTTTTTTATCAAAACTTGGGATACCATGACAAACAACGTCATTGATTGAAATACAGCTCGTATGTTGATAACCGCTATAGCCGATATTTGCAGGGATAGCTTTTTGAACATTGACAATGTATTCATAGCAAATTTTATCCAGTTCACCTGTCGTAATACCGGGTTTGACATAGGGTTCGATCATTTCTAATACATCGGCGGCAAGTTTGCCAGCGATACGCATTTTTTCGATTTCTGTTGGCGTTTTTAACTTAATAGACATTAAATTGTTCCTGTAATGTTAATGGCTATATCCTATCATATAGCGCTATTACGTCAAACCTTGGTAATAAAATAATTAAATACCTTTTTGATAAATAATTATTTTTTATTTTCAAAAAGTCAGTTTCAGGCTGTCTCTTATGGTTTGGCTTAAAATAACTAATCTTTGAAACAATTTAATTATATAATAACTTATTATAAAACGAGGTTATGACTATAATGCAGTGTCGCTATTATCAGCAAAAAAAATGTTTATCCTGTAACTGGATCAATTATCCTTATACCACTCAACTTCAAGAAAAACAGAATAATTTATTAGAAAAAATAACGGAGTTTAACCCTAAAGAGGTTAAGCCACCCGTTGCTAGCTCAGAAGTCGCTTTTCGTAATAAGGCAAAAATGGCTGTACTTGGCACCGTTGAAAAACCGATATTGGGTATGGTAAATGATAATGAAGCTATTGATCTTTGCGATTGTCCGCTTTATACCACCAGTATGCAAAATATTCTTAAAATGGTACGAACATATATCCGTAAACAAGGGTTAGTTCCTTATAATATTAATAAGCGAAAAGGGGAATTAAAGTTTGTCATCATTACAGAAAGTACCACCGAAGAAACAAATGGTTTTATGATTCGATTTGTGATGCGATCACACAAGTTTGTGGAGAAAATCAGAAATTCACTTCAACAGCTTCAAAACAAAATTGAAAATTTACAGGTTGTTTCAATAAATATTCAACCTAATCATTCAGCTATTTTAGAAGGTGAAGAAGAAATTGTCCTTACCCAGAGTAGTTATTTGAATTTTACATTGAATTATATACCCCTTTATATTAAAGCTAAAAGCTTTTTTCAAACCAACACCAATATCGCTAAAAATCTTTATCAAACAGCGAGTGACTGGGTGAATAATTTAAATGTAAGATCCATTTTGGATCTGTTTTGTGGCGTAGGTGGTTTTGGTTTACATTGTGTCAATGCTGCAAATAACAAAAATATCAACTTAACAGGAATTGAAATTAATTCAGATGCAATAGAGTGTGCTTCACGAACAGCAGATGAACTGGGTTTTACTCATCTTACATTTAAATCATTAGATGCAACTCGGTATAGCATCGGACAACAGAATATACCTGACTTAGTGTTACTCAATCCACCAAGAAGAGGGGGAGGAGAAACATTAATGCAATTCTTAGCTCAGGTTAAACCTTACTATATTTTATATTCTAGCTGCAATTTATCATCATTAGTTGAAGATATACGCTTATTATCGGATTACCAACTTAAGAAAGTTCAATTATTTGATATGTTTCCTCATACCTCGCATATGGAAGTATTAGTTTTATTGGAAAGAAAAGATGGATAAGGTATGATTAATCGCCTTTACAAATAGTTAACAACATAATGTTAATTGAGTAATGCCTATAAAACAATAGGGCTATACAGTGCACCTAATAACAATGATTTAAGTTATAACTGAATAATTAATAGATTAACTGATTGATCAAGTAGCGATTAAACTTTAATCTATCGAGCTAATTATTAAAAAAATAAATTAAAAAATTTAAAGGAGATTTTTATGGCTGAGTCCAACATTGAGATAGTTCAAAATACAATAAATAGCCTTCATGAATCCGTTTTATCGATCATATTGTCAACCATTAATCCAAA
Source organism: Gilliamella sp. wkB308 (assembly GCF_001690185.1). Taxonomy (GTDB): domain Bacteria; phylum Pseudomonadota; class Gammaproteobacteria; order Enterobacterales; family Orbaceae; genus Gilliamella; species Gilliamella apicola_I. The sequence continues at coordinate 117,541 of NZ_LZGN01000003.1, read as the reverse complement.
TGGAGATGTCGAAACAAGTTATTCACCTTATTTTTTTGATGGTAAGGATTACTATATACTTATTTCTGATTTAGCCCCACATAGTCAGAATATCAAGGCTAATGCCCATATCTCAGTGTTTATTATTGAAGATGAATCTAAAACAAAGAACATCTATGCTCGTAAACGTTTAAACTTTCAAGCAACAGCTAATATGATTGAAAAAGATTCCGAATTGTTTAATGCTATTATTGAGCAATTTGCTTCACGAGTCAGTAAGATGGTTTATATGTTGTCAGAAATGAAAGACTTTAATTTATTTAAAATTTCACCAAAGCAGGGCAGACTGGTTATTGGATTTGGTAAAACCTATCAAATCGATCATCAAAATAATAGTATAACGCAAGTTGATGAAAGCTATATTGCCAATCAAAAAGCACAATAACAGAATTAAAACTTTGTGAAATTGATGATACCTAATCGCTTTACATTGAAAGGAATGGAGATAATTACCCATTCCTATTCATGAAATAGACAAGATTATTAAATTTCGATTCATGACTTAACTATAGATAATAAATAGTATTATTGAGTGTTTTCATCTTTCAAATCAGTTCTATTTTTATAGAGCATAAGTAAAAAGCCAAATTTACCAATAGAAGCTTGTAAATTATGATAATATTGAATATATAAAACTCAATTTAGGATAAATAAAGATTATGATACCTGATGTTTCTAAAGCACTTAATTGGTTAGAAAAACATTATACGATTTTACAAGGTATTCAACGTGGATTGGAACGAGAGACCTTACGAATTTTACCCGATGGTTCTTTATCTAAAACGCCTTTTCCCAATAAAATTGGTTCAGCCTTAACTCACCCTTGGATCACAACTGATTTTGCAGAGTCGATGCTTGAGTTTATAACACCAGTAAATACGAACATTGATTATATGCTCACGTTTTTACGAGATTTACATCGTTATGCCAGTATTAATATTGGTGATGAAATGATGTGGCCACTAAGTATGCCGTGTTTTGTTGCCAAAGAAGACGATATTATATTAGCACAATATGGTTCTTCAAACGAAGGGCGTTTTAAAACGCTGTATCGTGAGGGATTAAAAAACCGTTATGGTGCAATGATGCAAACTATTTCAGGTGTCCATTATAATTTTTCTTTACCGACAGCATTTTGGCAAGCAAGAGACGGGATAAAAAATACCGAAGAGGGTAAAGACGTTATTTCAGAAGGCTATTTCACTTTAATTCGTAACTATTATCGCTTTGGTTGGGTAATCCCGTATCTTTTTGGCGCATCACCATCAATGTGCTCTTCATTTATTCAAGATCCAGAAAAAGCGAAAGCATTTATTGAACAAACTAACGGCAACTGTTATTTACCTTATGCCACCTCTTTAAGGCTAAGCGATATCGGTTATACCAATAATGCTCAAAAGCAATTGGGTATCACGTTTAATCATTTGGATACTTATGTCGAAGGATTAAAACGTGCAACTAAAACACAATCCCCCGAATTTAGTCGCTTAGGCATTAAAGTTGATGGTCAATATCGTCAATTAAATGATAAAGTCTTACAAATTGAAAATGAGTTTTATGCACCGATTCGTCCTAAACGTGTTCCTAAGGCAGGGGAATCTCCTTCAGATGCATTGCTACGAGGTGGAATTGAGTATATCGAAGTCAGAGCTTTAGATGTTAATCCATTTTCACCAATCGGTATTACAGAAGAACAAATTCGATTTATCGATTTATTTTTAATTTGGTGTGCATTAGCACCGGCACCTGAAATGAGCAGTCAAGAGCTAGAGTGTGCAAAATTAAACTGGAATCGAATTATTTTAGAAGGTCGAAAACCGGGTATTGAAATAACAATGGGGTGTGGAAGTTATCATGAACCAATGGCCAAAGTAGGTCATCAATTATTTAAGGATTTACTACGTGTTGCTGATGTTTTAGATCATCATGATGAAAAACAGCATTACCGTAAGGTTTGTGAACGACTTGATGTTATGTTTGATTACCCGGAATTAACTTTATCTGCAAGAACATTACAGGCGATAAGTGATTTGGGGACAGCTAAATTTGGTTTAGCTTTAGCAAGTCAATATAAAAAACAGTTATTGTCAGAACCTTTAGCCGTGTTAACCGATAATGATTTTGTTCAACAACGCTATATATCACTCGAAAAACAGAAAAAATTAGAAGAAAATGATAAAGTATCGTTTGATGAATATTTAGCTCAACAAAATAAATAGTTAATATGTTTAAACATCGAGATTATACATTACGATATCGGGCAAATAATGAGGTAGAAATTATTTTGCCCAATAGTCAAATGATAGTGAATAAACCATTAATTGATAAAACCACTTTTACCATTATGGTTTGGAATATTTTTAAACAAAAAAGAGCCGACTGTATTCAGATTTTAGAACATTATGCAGATAAAACTAAATTGATATTATTACAAGAAGCGCAAACCACACCACAATTATTGAACTTTATTACCCGACAAAATAAGATAGCAGACCATGTGCCTGCTTACTGCTTCAATAATATTTATGCTGGAGTGATGACAATTACAGATACATTACCTATCTCTATCTATTCATTTAGAGAAAAAGAACCCCTTATTCGCGTTCCAAAATCTGCTTTAATAACAATTTATCCTATTTATAACTCTACACAACAATTGCTAGTTGCGAACATTCATGCCGTTAACTTTAGTATTGGTGTCAAAAGTTATCGGCAACAAATGCATATGCTATTAAATCGAATCAAGGAACATAATGGACCGGTGATCTTAGCTGGTGATTTCAATGCTTGGAGTCAACAGCGGTTAAATCTTTTATATCATTTAGTAAGTACAATCGATCTCAAACCGGTGAATTTTTCAAATGATATTCGAAAAACATTTATGGGAAGACCATTAGATTTTGTATTTTATCGAGGATTACAATTAGATACAGCAAAAATAATTAGTACTTCGGCATCTGATCATAATCCTTTATTGGTCAAATTTAGATTGGATTTGCAAGGTTAATGGTTAATACATCACCTTCTTTTATATCCTGATCTGTCAAATTATTCCAAGTTAAAATATCTGTAATTTTAACACGATAATTTTTAGCTATAGTTACCAAATCATCACCCGCTTTAACTTGATAAGTGATCTGCTTATTTAATTTAGTATGAAGCGTTTTATTTTTATTATTTATTCCACTTGATCCTTCGGACTTGATTGCTACTGTTTTGACTTCCAAAGGCATAGTGTTATGAGGCACATCTTGTAAAAGTTCTGTAATTTCGGCTGAAACAAGATTTTGTGCTTGTAGCTTTTTATGTAAATCTTCCGCATAAGAATACGGAACCAGTAAATGGAATGGTCCACTTACAGTTTGTTGTAAATAGCCTGCATTAAAACTTTTTAAGTCGTTAATGGGTATCCCAGTATATTGAGCAATTTTAGCTAATGAAATATTTTTAGACATATCAATTCTAACTAATGAGTTTTCATAGTTACAATCAGGTAATTTAATACCGTAACGTTCACTATTTTTTACAATATCAATAATGGCTAAAATCTTTGGTACATAGTGTCGGGTTTCAGTTGGTAAATCCAGCGCCCAATAATTTGTTGGTAAACCATTTGCTTTATTTTGTGCAATTGCTTTTCTAATGCGACCTTCGCCAGCATTATAAGCAGCAAGAGTTAATAGCCAATCTCCTTTAAAACGACCGTTCAGATCTTTTAACAGCGTTATTGCTGAATTTGTTGATGCAATCAGATCACGTCTTGGATCAAATGAGTGACTTTTATTTAGACCGTATTCTCTGGCCGTTATGGGTACAATCTGCCATAAACCGGCAGCTTTACCAGCCGATGTTGCTAACGGATCGTAGGCACTTTCAATCAGTGGAATTAAAGCTAATTCTACCGGTAAATTATTTTGACGTAATTGATCCATTATGTAATATACATAAGGCTCAGAACGAAGCGCTGTAGTTTCAAAAGCTTTAGGGTTGCGTAATAAAAGCGTTCTTTCTTCTTTAATACGATTATTTTCAGGGACTTTTACATTCAGTTGGCTTATCATATAATGCCAAGGATTTTGAGTGATTAATTTATTATTAATTCCACTACTTTTTAAAAGTCCACTGGTAACGATTGATTCTGAGTTATGTGTTGGATAGACACTACTATTATATTGAGATTGATGGTTTTGGCATGCAACCAAAAACGAACATAATGCTGTGAATATATATAACTTTTTCATTACCTTAAAACATTAAACATTTATTAAAACCGTATATTATACCTAAAAAATATCCTTTTGGCTTCTAAAAAAAACAAATAAATCTAACTCATTGTTAAAATTAAATTTATTTTGTATGTTTTTTTCTTTACATCGCAGAAAAACATTAATTTGTTTTTCATTTCTTAAAGTAGATGGTAAAGTAATTGATTTATCAGAAATTAAATCATAATAGGTACTAATTTTAGTGTCATTTGGTAACATATTTAGTGCAAAATCGAGATTAGATTTTGTATATTCATGACCTGCACAAATTAAGGTATCATCCGATAATTGGGCTAATTTGTTAAGTGAATTTAGCATTTGTTGATGTGTACCTTCAAATATACGTCCACAACCAGCCGATAACAGCGTATCGCCACAAAAAAGATAAGGCTGACAATAGTAAGCCAAATGACCTAATGTATGACCTGGTACAGGAATTATCTCAAATTTAAAATCGGCAATAATTAATTTATCACTATTTTCTACATATTGGATGGGTAAAGGAATCTCTTTAGGCCCATATACCTCAATAGAATTAAAATCATTTTGTAGTTTTACCACACCGCCAATGTGATCTATATGGTGATGAGTAAGCAAAATTGCAAGGGGTGTTAAATTATGTAGATGTAGATAGTTATAAACAGGTTCGGCTGCCCCTGGATCAATGATAATAACTTGTTTTGCGTTATTTTCTAATAACCAGACATAATTGTCTTTTAATACGGGGATTATGTGTAATTTATACATAAATAAAATCCTTGCTATTAAGTGACATTCGATAACTATAATGGCTTGGTCTCATGTTAAATAATAGGGTTTAAAACTCATTATGCTGAATTTGATTCTTCAAAAAAAGTATCCATTAAAGTAGGGGACTCAGCTTTAGATTTGGCAATGATATCACATTGTTCATTTTCAGGATGCCCGGCATGGCCTTTAACCCAAATCCAATCGATTTTATGTTTTTGTACCGCTATATCAAGCCGCATCCATAAATCAACATTTTTGACAGATTTGTTATTTGCGGTCTTCCATCCATTTTTTTTCCATGTATAAATCCATTTTGAAATGCCATTTTTCAAATATTGGCTATCAGAATAGAGATCAATTTGACAAGGCTCTTTTAATTTTTCTAAAGCGACAATTGCGGCTAATAACTCCATTCGATTATTAGTTGTATTAAAATATCCTTCTGCTAAGATTTTTTCATTGTGCTTATATCTTAAAATGGCAGCATATCCGCCAGGACCAGGGTTTCCAAGACAAGAACCATCTGTGTATATTCTGATTTGTTTTAACATTTTTGCAAACTTTTCGGCAAACTAGGTTGATATCTCCCAAAATGTAACACAAATTAAAAATGGTAAGCAAATCTGAAGATTCAGCTACAAATAGCGGGTAGGTATCAACATTAATAGTATTTAATGGTAAACTATATCACTAATTCGTAGTTTTCCCAATGTTTGATATAAAGAGAATAACGTGATAACTCATTCTACTCGCCAAATTGTACTCGATACAGAAACAACAGGTATGAATCAAGATGGAAATAATCATTATGAAGGACATAAGATTATTGAAATCGGCGCCGTTGAAATCATCAATCGCCGCTTAACAGGCAATCATTTTCATGTTTATATTAATCCAGAACGCTTAATTGATGAAGAAGCGTTTAAAGTCCATGGTATAAGCAATGAAGCTATTAAAAATGAGCCGATATTCAAAAATATTGCCCATGATTTTATTAAGTTTATTGATGGTGCTGAATTAATTATTCATAATGCATCGTTTGATGTTGGATTTATGGATTATGAGTTTCGTCTTTGTGGTTTAGATTATAAAACTGCTGATCACTGTATTGTGACCGATACCTTAGCAATGGCAAGACGCCTGTTCCCTGGCAAACGTAATAATTTAGATGTACTTTGTGAACGCTACCAAATTGATAATTCACATCGGACACTCCATGGCGCTTTACTGGATGCTGAGATTTTAGCTGAAGTATATTTAGCTATGACGGGTGGACAAACGACATTATCCTTTAATACGGATGAGCATAGTCTAGCTAATGGTGAAAACAGTAATACTCTGCAAAAAATAGAGCGAGGATCGACTCCTTTAAAAGTCATAAAAGCCTCAGAATATGAACTATCAGAACATGAAACTGTTTTATCCAAAATTGATAAAAAAAGTGGCGGAGCATTATGGCGCGCCAGTAAATGATTGTTTTCTATTCAATTGATTGCATATTTTAAAATATCTATTGACGCCATCGAAAATAATCTTTAATATCACGCCTACTTCAGCAGTGATGCCTTGAAGTAGTCTAAAAAGCGGAGCGGTAGTTCAGTTGGTTAGAATACCTGCCTGTCACGCAGGGGGTCGCGGGTTCGAGCCCCGTCCGTTCCGCCAATTTCATCAGTTTTCCCTTAATGTTTTTGTTCCAATCCTCTATATAAAATCAATAGTTATTTATAATTCGCCTTTTTGAATTTTAATCAAATAATTGAGTGCTTCTTCGTTATTTTGTAATCCATGATAAAAACAGGCATCCCAATTATTGGGTGTTCCGCCATTATTCTCGTAAATTAATTGGATTTCATATAATTTTTTTATGATGTCTTCTAAATTAATTGCGTTTTTTATATATACCTTTGGTGATTCACATAATTTTGTCCATAAATAAGAGAAATGATTCTTGATTCCTGAAGGGATGACAATATTCTTGATGTGCCATTCAACTATAATTTTTTCTTCATCTTTTACATCTATGGCTATAGGAGTAATTAACGGTGCTCGCCAGTCTGGTTTAAAGTGAGATGACATGATTCTTTTTTCAATAAATTTATCAAAATAAGGGTGAATAGGCCTTTCATGTAATATATCTCCTTTTATTTTTAATGATCGTTCCTTATTGCATCTATCACAAGCAGGTATCAGGTTCTTGGAAAAAAAAGAGTATTCTGGAAAGATTGATTTAGGTAAATAATGATCGATTGTTCCATTGCCATGTCTCCCACACATTGGGCATGCACCTTGAATACTTTCTCTCAGCGATTTAATGAATTTAAGTGCTAGTGGCGGGTTATCATATAAAAGATTCATGTGTTTTTTAAATGCCGATAATGAAGGTATTGTTTCTTCTGACAATGAATTAATAAACCAAGGGTTACCATTATGCTTATCATAATGTTCGTAAGATTTTTTAATAATATCGATATAAGATGAAATAAACCGAATATGTTTTCCTTTTCGATTTTTTTGACAAAGTTCATCTAATTGACAGCTATCAATAATTTCTGCGCTATTATATTGTGGAAAATTTAATTTTCTCATATTAATATTCCATATTATTCCTTAGCTGTAAGAGGGCATCAGGACTTATTTCACCAATATATTTATCGAGAATTTCATCGAAGTTTAAATCATCTTTAATGTTATCAACTAATTCATTGTATAGATGGATTAACAGATCATCGCCAAAGATTTCATTTGAAATGCTGGTCACATTAGCGCCTAACGTTTGCATTCGCGGCTGCTTAATTTTGAAATCTACTTCATCTTTTTCGATAATATGAACTTGTGCACTTTGTACTTCTCTGACAATATAAGGAGAATGAGTTGCGATTATAGCGATGGATTTTGTGGTCTCTAATACATTATTAAGAATTCTCATAAATTGAGAAATAAGATTAGGATGTAAAAAAGTTTCTGGTTCATCAATAAGCAGTACCGATGCCGGTCCGACATTGGCAAAAACGTTCAAAATAAAACGGATAAACGTTGATTGTCCTAAACTTGGTAGATATTTTTCGTCATTTTTATATATAACTAGATTTTTTTCTCGGTCAATCGTCGCTATCCTATCAAGCCAACGTTGCTCACCATTGTTTCGGGCAAAGTTTTTTATTGCGATTTCGTGGTGTTGATCTAAGTTAGCCGAATGATCCACTAAAAGCGGAACTTTTATTGTTAAATCATAAAATTCTTGAGAAATGATATTACATAATTCGGATATTCTATTGTTTCTTAACACATCTACCAATAAATGATTGTCTGTTTTTTCATTAAAAACCCTGTCGTTCTGAATATTAGGATCTAGCTGTGAAATAGAAACACTAGGATTACTGATAAGTTCTTTGTCAATTGAATTAAGTGTTGCATGATGAGCAAACAAAATAACTTGGTTAAAGTCAAGTTGTGGAACAATTGAGATATGTTTTGATTGCCTATCAGCAAGCGCTTTAACGAGTTCTGTCAGTATCGTTGTTTTTCCACATCCATTTTGCCCTATTATGGTCGCAATGCGACCCCGCAATTTATTCTGATTGGTAAATTTAAATTCGAGTTGAAGAGAATCTAAATTTTTAAACGTAATATTGAAGGGTTTTTTAGAGTCCGCATTTTCAATAACTTTACCTTGTATAATTGAATATCCATGCCGATAAGCAAAATACGCCTCACTCGTTCTAAGCATAGCTCGACTATAAACTTCGGTTTTATAAAAATCATCCCACTTTGGTATGCTAGAAGGTTTATCCACATATAAACAAATATCATTTATTTCTTCTAGAATGTTTATTGCTTTTTCAAAACCAATTAATCGGCTGATGGCGCTATAAGATTTTTGATTTGTGAATAAATGAGCAAAGGCTAAACTTACCGAAGATAAATTGATATACTGCTTTTTTTTTAGGATTTTCAGAACATATTTATAGGTATTATCCTGATTTTTAAAAGCAAATTTCGAATCAAACCATTCAATAGAATTATCATTTAATCGGATACCTATTTCCGTCGCTAACTGGTATCCAAAATCGTTCCAATAACTATCTATCGGTCTTATAAAAACCGCTCCTTCTGTTAAAAATTTTGTCGAACAATCAGGAGAACAAAGAAGTATAGTTAACTTTTCCTTTTTTTCCATATTAAAACTAATCCAAAACTAAAATTACCGAAATATGTAATTGTTTTTATATAACACATTTAACATAAATGCAAAGAAAAATGTAATTTAATCAATATGAAAAAATTCTGTTTCATAACGTTTCTTTCTTTTAAAACTCTGTTATATACTTAGATTATCCCACAATGAATAATTAATCCTAACAAAAGGCGTAATGATTAAGCTTTTTTGGAATATTAAATTCATGCTTTGTTATTCGCAAAAACAAATTTTAATAATTATTTATAAGTACACTCAGTTATGTTAAAAAAATGGTTATTTATTATTATAGGTGGTGTTTCATTTTTGCTGGGAACAGTAGGCATTTTCGTGCCACTTTTGCCAACAGTACCTTTCTATTTGTTAACAGCATATTTATGGCTCAATAGTTCAGATCGTCTTTATCGCTATTTTACTCAAAGTCATTATTATCAAACTTATATACAAAAGATGCTTATTGAGAAGAAAGCATCTAAAAAAAGTTTGTTTAAAATGCTAGCCATGGTTTTTATCGTATTGTTAATCCCATTTATTTTGATTCATTCATTGCATGTGCGTATTATTTTAGTGATCGTTTTTTTAGCGCACATTGTTGTTGGATTTTATTATTTTAGAAAAAAGAAAATTTAAAGAGAAAAGAAATATAATTACAGGGTAAGTTACCCTGTAACAATAGTGTATATTGCCAATAATCTAGTTAAGACTTTTCTTAATCTCTATAGCAAGTAGCGGATTCCACATGGCTCCTGTCGCACTCATTACAGCATCAGCCCCACTTTTAATGAATTGGTGATAATGTTCACTGGTGCTAACTCCACCAACACCTATAATGGCAAATTTTAAATCCATTTGTTTACGATATTTATCAAGGCGACTAACCATATCTAATCCAGCCCAACGAATGGCATCGCCACAAATTCCACCTTCTTTTCTGTTTTCTCCTAAAGCTGGCTGACCATTTGCGTTAACAGGTTTGGCTGATAAGGTATTAATAGCACTTAATCCATCAATTATCGAACCGACTTTAGTAAGTAATGAAATAATTTTTTCATCATCTGGAAAATAGGCCAGTTTAAGTATAAGTGGACGATCGGGAACAGCATTTTTAATTTCATTTACAATTCGTTCTACTTTATCAACATCAAAACAGAGTAATTTACTTGCTCCTTCATTTGGGCAACTCAAATTTGCTTCAAGAATTGGGGCATTAGTTTCTCTTACTAATTTAGCGGCTAACGCATAATCTTTTTCTATTTCGCCATGTCCTTGTGTTCCTTGAAAGCTACCAATAACATATTGACCTTGACCAGCTGCTTTTACCGCATCAGCCATATCGGGTTGCCAAACATCGGGAGCAAGAGAAGGAACACCAAACGAGTTGGTAATTGATAGCGGTTGAGTATAATTTGTGTCAGCTAAAACTATATCAAGGTGGCTAGATAATTTACCATTAGGATGAACAGATAACACATTCGGCAATGGATGACATTTGTGAAATCTTGTTCTTACAGTTTTATAGACGCATAAGTCAAATCCATACGCAAAAGCAGCCTTAATATAATTGGCATTTAAAAGGGGACCGGCAGGCATTCCAAATGGTAAATTAACATCAAGATTAAGAAATTGACTGGTTTGGGTTGCGACATGTTCAACGTGACTCAATTGTGTAAAAAGTCCAAAAGGACCGTTTGCATAATTATCTTCATAACTGATAGAGGGATCGTAAAACGGCGTTAAAGATTTCATAATATCTCCTGTGATGAGCACTTAAAAAAATTCTGAGGAAAGAGGGGGTTATTTTTGATAAAAAAAATCCTCCATAAAGGAGGATCAATAAATTGAATTAAAAAAGAGTGATACTTAATTTTGGATAATAATTTTTCTTTTTTCACTCTAATCATTCCTAGGTTCTCTTGAACAAACTTGCATGCATTCTAGCTTAATCCATTCAAACTTCAAGCCAATTATAATGATAAATATGTAACTAAATGAAATGGTTGCAGTGTTTTTTTTTAGATTTTAACGCTGCAATATGACAATCTTGAAAACTTTTTTGCTTACTTGAGCAACAATGCTATTTGTTTAGATAAACAAATAGCACATAAAACTTTAAAAAATATATAAAAATTTTTGTCTAAAAAATAATACATCGTACATTAATAGTCTGTTTCGAAGTAGAGAATGATTATAAGTAATGCTATTATTAACGACAGTTAATAAATCTGAATAAAATAATTAGGTATATAATAATGAAAAAAGAAAATATTTTTAAACCCTTCACTTTACCCAATGGCGTTGAATTAAAAAATAGAATAATGATGGCGCCAATGACGACCTGTTCCGGATTTTATGACGGTTCTGTCACGCATGATTTAATCGAATATTATCGAGACCGAGCAGGTGAAATTGGAACAATCATCGTTGAGTGCGGGTTTGTCGATAATAAAGGATTAGCATTTCCTGGTGCAATAGGTTTAGATAACGATGATAAAATTGAAGGATTAGCAAAAATTGCGAAAGCAATTAAAGAAAAGGGATCAAAAGCAGTCATTCAAGTTTATCATGGCGGACGAATGGTTGAGCCTAAACTCATCGGGGGACAATCTCCTGTTGGACCAAGTGCAATCGCAGCCCCTAGAGCAGGCGCAGCAACACCGATCGCATTAACAGCAGACGAAGTAGACGACATGATCGACAAATTTGGTCAAGCAGTACGTCGTGCTATTGAAGCCGGTTTTGATGGTGTTGAAATCCATGGCGCTAATACTTATTTAATCCAACAATTTTATTCTCCAAATTCAAATCAACGAACCGATAAATGGGGTGGAAGCCGTGATAATCGCTTGCAATTCCCTTTAGCAATCTTAGATATTACGCATAAAATGGTTAAACAGTTTGCAACGCCTGAGTTCATCGTTGGTTATCGTTTTTCTCCGGAAGAACTGGAAATACCAGGTATTCGTTTTGATGACTCGATGTATCTACTTGAAAAGTTAGCAGACAAAGGGCTTGATTATATCCATTTTTCAATGGGTGCGATTTTAAGACCTTCAATTGTTGATACCCAAGACCCAACACCGTTAATCAATAAATATGTAGCAATGCGATCGACGACCTTAGCTAAAATTCCGGTAGTAGGTGTAGGTAATGTGGTTAATCAAATTGATGTAGAAATGGCGATTGATAATGGTTACGATTTGGTCGCTGTTGGTCGAGCATGCATCGCTTATCCAGACTGGATTAGCCGTATAGAAAAAGGTGAACAACTGGAGCTGACCATTAGCAGTGACAAACGTGAAGAATTGAATATTCCTGAACCTTTATGGCGTTTTTCATTAGTTGAAGCATTAATTCGTGATGCAAGTCTAAATAATAAGAAATTCAAACCTGGTCAATATCAAGAAAAAGTGAATGATGAATCTTATGAATTTCTTATTAATGTCGAATTAGGCAAAGATTTCATTAAAGATATGCAACTTGTGAATGCTAATGAGTTTGATCACCAAGTTTTAGATAATTTTGCTGAAATTAAACAAAGAATTATTAATTCAAATAGTCCGCATGTGGATGCAATTTCTGGGGCTACATCACAGTGTGAAGCATTCAAAAAAGCGGTTACTAAAGCCATGACTCAATCGAATAAAGAAGCCATCATTGCTGAAGGTGGCGATCCAAATGATAAATCTTACGATATTGTTGTCGTGGGAAGCGGTGGAGCAGGGCTGGCTTCTGCAATACGTGCTCATGATTTAGGGGCTAGCGTTGTTGTGGTTGAGAAAATGCCTGTTATTGGCGGGAATACCAATAAAGCGTCTGCTGGTATGAATGCAGCTGAAACTAAATTCCAAAAACTTAAAGGTATAGTTGACAGTAAAGATTTATTCTATAAAGAAACTTTGGCTGGTGGTAAAAATAAAAATAATCCAGAATTACTTCGTTACTTTGTTGAAAATGCCCCTGATGCGATTGATTGGTTAGATGAAAACGGTATTGAACTAAGTGGTATTACCACAACAGGAGGAATGAGTATCGACCGTACACATCGACCAGCAAGTGGTGCAGCTGTTGGCGGATTTTTGATTAGTGGATTGGTAAAAAACCTTAATAAACGTGGTATTGAAGTCATGTTAGATACCAATGTGACTGAAATCGTTACCGAAAATCATAAAGTTGTTGGCGTTAAAGTCGTTGAAGAAGACGGCACAAATTATATTATTAAAGCGAAAGCGGTAGTAATAGCAACGGGCGGATTTAGTGCTAACCGCGAAATGGTTGAAAAATATCGTCCTGATTTGAAAGGTTTTGTGACAACCAACCATAAAGGGGCGACAGGTTCAGGTATAATGATTTTAGAAAAACTTGGGGCTGGTACTGTTGATATGGGTGAAATTCAAATCCATCCAACTGTTGAACAAACTACCTCATATTTGATCTCAGAATCTATTCGAGGCGGTGGCGCAATTCTTGTTTCTCAAGAAGGTAAACGTTTTGTCAATGAATTAGATACCCGGGATAAAGTTTCAGCAGATATTATCAAATTACCTGAACACTATTCCTATATTTTATTCGATCAACAAGTTCGTGACGAAAACAAAGCCGTTGAAGAGTATGTTTCTAATGATCTCGTTGTTCAAGCCGATTCAATTGCTGAATTAGCTAACAAACTTTCTATTGATGTTGATAATCTGTCTAAAACAATTGAACGATATAATCAGTTTGTAATTAACAAACAAGATGAAGATTTTGGTCGAACGACGGGAATGCGTCATCCAATCAACACCGCACCATTTTATGCAATTAAAATTGCTCCGGGAGTTCACCATACAATGGGAGGTGTAACGATAAACACTGAAACACAAGTATTAGACAATGATAAACATGTGATTAAAGGTGTTTTTGCGGCTGGTGAGGTTGTTGGTGGTGTGCATGGAGCAAATCGCATTGGTGGTAATGCTGTTGCTGATATCATTATTTTTGGTATGCAAGCAGGTAAAAAAGCCACAGATTACATTAATAGCTAATTGAACCTTGCTAAAAATGGTAAGTTCTACCTACGACTATTCTCAAACATTAATGGGGATGACGGTGACATTGACGCTATTAGAGCAAAATGAAACCGTCGCAAAACTTGCTTTTGCTACCATTAAATTGCTTGAAGATAAATTGACTGTTAACCGCTCAGTTTCGGAGGTTATGTCAATCAATCTTGCAGCAGGCAAACATCCTGTTGAGGTAAGCTTACCTGTATTCTCACTTATTAAACAGGCTTGGCAACTGAGCCTGAATTCTTCAAGTTGTTTTAATATGGCTATCGGCCCTGTTGTCAAACTTTGGAAAATAGGCTTTAAAGGAGATAGTATCCCTGCCGATCATCTTATCAAACAACAACTATTATTAACCGATCCCTTTGATATAGAATTAAATGAAACAGCTCATTCTGTTTTTTTAAAAAAGGCAGGAATGGAGATAGATCTTGGTGCTATCGCAAAAGGTTATATCGCCGATGTCATTAAAAGTCTGTTACTAGAACATAATATTTATCATGGCATCATAAATTTAGGTGGAAATGTATTAACGTTAGGATCCTCCCCAATAGAAAAGTCAGGTAGTTGGTGTATAGGGTTAAGAAAACCCTTTTCTTTATCTGACGAGTTAGCAGGTATTATAAAAGTTAAAAATAAATCAGTCGTAACGTCGGGCATTTATGAACGTTATTTTGTTCAAAATAATCGCCTTTATCATCATATTTTCAATCCGTTAACTGGCTATCCGCTTGATAATGAAGTTGAAAGCGTTACCGTTATTTCAAATACTTCTCTTGAAGGCGATATTTACTCAACGATTTTTTATGGATTAGGCGTAAATGCCAGTTGTGAATATTTAAAAAAGCATCCAGATATTTCAGCCATTTTTTTATTAAAAAATAAAACGATGACACTGATCAATCCAAAAAATTTTAATTTTGATCTAATTGATAAACATTATGAAATAAATCTGCATTAAGAACCAATGACAATGAAATTGCTAAACTTTTATTGTTTTAAATGAATTAATTACGTTTTTACATTAAAGAAGGAAATTATTATGAACGCAGTGAAAAAACCACCAGTAAAATGGTTACCGCTCATAATTATTGCTGCTATTTCAGCAATATTATGGGTATTTGTTTCGCCTCCACAAGGAATAAGTACAGAAGGTTGGCGAACAAGCATTATTTTTGTGGCAACGATTGCCTGTATTGTTGCAGAAATTATGCCAATTGGCGCAATTGGCTTATTAGCCATTACGGTTTTTGCTATTTTAAGACCATCTGGTGCAGCTAATGCAACCGAATCAATCAAAATATCATTGAGCGAATTGAATAGTAGCTTAATTTGGTTGATCGTTGTTGCTTTTATGATTGCGCGAGGATTTATTAAAACAGGTTTAAGCAAACGTATTGCTTATTATTTAGTTAAAATTTTAGGTAAAAACACCTTAGGCTTAGCTTATGGTTTAGCTGTAACAGATGTGGCATTGGCGCCGGCCATTCCAAGTACGACTGCTCGTGCTGGTGGTGTGATTTATCCAATCGCTGAAGCACTATCGATTAACTTCAATTCTAATCCGAAGGATGAATCAAGAAAGCGAATTGGTACTTTTTTAATGTTAACCATAAGTCATATCAATGACATTACCTCAGCGATGTTTTTGACTGCATTTACCGGTAATTTATTAGCTGCAAAATTAGTTACAGAAACATTAGGCGTGACATTGGGCTGGGGACAATGGTTTATTGCCGCTATTGTACCTTGTTTGGTTTCTTTTATTGTAATTCCATTAGTCATTTATTTTTTAACCAATCCAGAACTTAAAAAGACACCTGATGCACCAAGATTAGCCGTTGAAGAGTTGAAGAAAATGGGACCAATTACCGCTAAAGAAATTATCATGGGGGGTACGGTAATTTTATTATTAGGTCTTTGGATTTTCGGTAAAGACTATTTAGGTATTGATGCAACAACGACTGCTTTTATTGGTTTAACGATTTTAATCTTAACTGGTGTACTAAGCTGGGAAGATGTGAAAGGTGAAAAAGCGGCATGGGATACATTAATTTGGTTTGCGGCATTATTAATGATAGCAGGACAAGTCAATAAACTAGGTGTTACAAAATGGTTAGGCGATACTATCGGTCGTGCAGTAGAAAACCAATTTATTGATAGTAGCTGGGTTCAAGTTATTATTATTTTGTCTATTGCCTATGTTTATTTACACTATTTCTTTGCTAGTGGCAATGCGCATATTGCGGCGCTATTTCCCGTATTCTTATCAGTAGCCGTGGCACTTCATGTTCCACCAATGATTGCGATATTTGCATTAGTTATTTGTACCAACTTTTTTGGTTCAATTACTCAATTTGCCAATGCTCGAAATCCATTGTTATTTGCTGAAGGTTTTGTTCCGGTCAAAACATGGTGGAAAGTAGGATTTATTTGTAGCGTTGTTAACTTAACCATTGTGTTTACCGTTGGTCTTTTATGGTGGAAAATGTTGGAATTAGGTTAATAAATAACCTATCTTAAACACTATACAACAAAAAAACCGTCAAAAAATTGGCGGTTTTTTTATTCTTTAAATATGAAAATCTCATAACAAAATAATCGATAAACTCCAATCATTAATGGCCTGCCAATATTTTTGCTCCTGCTCTAAATCTAATAAAATCAATTTATTACTTTCAACAAAAGTAGTGTCAATTTCGAATGTCATTTTGGTCAATTTGTCTTTAACTAACTTTAATCGAAAAGCATTCAAATTAATCTCTGTAGAGCGTTGATTATTGATCAGAATGGAGAGTCTGAGTATTTGTAATAATGAAATAATATGTTTAAATTCAAAAAGGCTAAAATATGGAAATGCTTCAATATTAATTGATTTTCGATGATAACGAACGAGTGTTGATAATAACAGTTGTTGTTCTTCGTTAAATCCCGGCAAATTGCTGTTTTGCAGAATGTAACTTGAATGTTTATGCACAGACGAAAAGTTAATTTTTAATCCTACTTCATGTAAAAGTGCTGCCCAATATAAAATGGATTCGACACAAATTGGGATATCGATTTGTGCTTGCTCTTTCCATTGCAAAAAAAAGTATTTTGCTGTTTTGACAACTTGCATAGCATGACGCTGATCGATATTGTAGTGTTTAGATAAAGATTCGGCGGTTGTTTGACGTATGTCTCGATAATTAGGGCCACCGATTAATTCATACAAAACCCCTTCACGTAAAGCATTAGAACTATACTGCAACGAATTTAATCCCAATGCGTTAAATACACCACAAAATATTGCCAGTCCACTCACAAAAACCTGTTTACGTTCATCGGATAGTGAAGGGTAGGTAATATCATCAAATGTTTCAAAGTCCAGTACATAACTGACTAAATCATCTAATCTCTTCGGAGTAATAATGCCGTCACTCACACCTAGATCTAATAGAATATGGTGAATAGATTTAATGGTTCCTGATGTACCAAAAGCTATCGTAATATTCTGTTTTTTGATAGTACTAATCATGGTTTCAATTTGTTGCTCGGCTGCAAGTTTTGCTCGTTGAAATGACGCGACATCAATCTTATGTTGTGGAAAAAAACGTTTATTAAAGGTTACACAGCCCATTGGACGACTAGCCACAATGATAGGTTTAAGATCATTGCCTTTGCCAATTGCAATTTCAGTTGAACCACCGCCAATATCAATAACAAATTTAGTGTCGATTGATGAAGTAGGTTCGGCAGTCATAGTACCTAAATAGACTAAACGGGCTTCTTCTTGGCCTGAAATAATTTCAATAGGGTAAGGTAATATTTTAGCTGCCGCCTTCAAAAACTTATTCCTGTTTGATGCAACACGGAGTGTGTAAGTTGCAACAATTCTCACATTTTCCGGAGGAAATCCATTTAAACGCTCAGCAAATAGTTCAAGACACTCAATCCCCCGTTTAATACTCGATTCACTTAATAGATTATTTTCATCTAATCCGGTCGCCAAATGTATATTCTTTTTATTTTTATAAATTATCTGTGTTGCACCATTAATAATTCGTGCAATAATCATATGAAAACTATTAGAACCGAGATCGATAACCGCATATTCATTAGATTTCTTCACGTTTAGATATCCTTATTGTTTGGCTTCTAATTGTTTTAAATAATCATAAATAGCGTGCTGTGCTCGAATTTTTTTCTTATTACCACGTTGAACATAGTTATTCATGTTTTCTTTATCAATAATTCGTGCTTTGACATTATCATTACATTGGATATTAAAAATATCATGAATAGTTGATTTTAAAATAGGATCAAATATCTTCACACCTACTTCTATGCGATTATCCAAATTACGTGGCATCCAATCAGCAGAGGAGATGAAAGTATCCTTTTTTCCGTCATTTTCAAAAATATAAACCCGTGCGTGTTCTAAATATTGATCGACGATACTGGTTACATATATATTTTCACTCAGATTTGGAATTTGTGGCTCTAATACGCAGGTTCCTCGAACAATCATTCTAATTTTTACACCTTCGCATGACGCACGGTATAACTGGTCTATCATCTCTTTATCAGTGATCGCATTAAGCTTTAAATAGATGCCCGAAGGTCTTCCAGCTTTCGCATTTTGAATTTCTCTTTCAATAAACTCATGAAAACGCAAACGTGTATTTTGAGGCGAAACAAGCAGATGATTGAATGAAACCGGCTTGAATGGATTTTCAATAAAATTAAACACTTTTATTACTTCATCTGTGATGGCTGGATCGGCGGTTAATAATGAAAAGTCTGTATACACACGGGCAGTTTTTTCATTGAAATTCCCCGATCCAATATGGGCATATCGAACAATTTTGTTTTCTTCACGACGATCGATTAAAAATAGTTTGGCATGAATTTTGAGTTTGGGTTGTGAATAGATGACTTTGATTCCACTACTTAGTAGTCTTTTTGCCCATTTAATATTTGCTTCTTCATCAAATCGTGCCTGAAGTTCAACCACGACGGTGACTTTTTTACCGTTATTAGCAGCATTAATTGCTGCGTGGATAAATCGGGAATCTTTTGCTACTCGATAGATATTCATGCGAATATGGGTTACCGCCGGATCAAATGAAGCTTGTCGCATAATTTCTAGTACATGTCCAAACGAATAATAAGGGTAGTAAAGAAGTACATCACGATCTTTAATTGTTGCAAACGCATTTCTAAACTTCTTAAAACGATTATAAGCTAAACTCGGTAACCGTTTATTCAAAAGATTTTTTCCACCAAGATCCGGAAAATTAGCTAGATCTTTAAAATTGGGATACCGTCCACCAGGCATGGCATCTTGTTCTGTTAATCTTAATTTGCTGATTAACAATTCAAATAATGCTTTAGGCATATCTTTTTGATAAGTAAAACGAACAGGTTGTGCGGTTAATCGTTGCTTCAATCCTTGAGACATTAATTCTAACAAACTATCTAACTCGGTATTTAATTCATATTCTGCATCTCGATTGATATTGATTGAATAGGCATTGAGTTCTGTGGCATCAAAAAAGACTTTAAAGATATCAGATAAACAATAACGAAGGATGTTATCCAAAAAGATAATTGATTTATTTTTGGTTGATACTTCTGACGGCAAAAGTACAAATCGAGGTGCGTTGTCGGTTGGTAACTCAAGCAGGGCATAACTTATCTTTTCATCACAGATAATTTCAACGGCCAGATAAGCATGATCATCTTTTAAAAACTGGATAAGTTCTGTGTGACTATCCAGTAATATTGGGGTGATGTATTGTCTTAAATTCTGTTTATAATAGTTTTTTATCCAATCTTCTTGATAAGATGAAAGTTGTCTTTCATTAATTAAGAAAATTTGATTTCTTGCCATTTCAAGTAATAATTCGTTATAAAGTTGATCAAACTGGAGTTCAAGCTGTATCACTTTTTGATTAACTTGTCTTAATAATGACTTAGCATTAGAGGTAGCAGAATGACCTTGTTCCTGTTCAATTAATACGTATTTTTTCAGATTGGCGTATTGTACTTTATAAAACTCATCAAGATTGCTGGAATAAATGCCTAAAAATCGAACACGTTCAATAAGTGGATTACTCTTGTCAGCGGCTTCTTGTAAAACACGTTGATTAAAAGCAAGCCAACTAAGTTCTTTCGGAAAATACACTTTTTCTTGTAGCATTCTTTATCTCTTAAAATACAATAATGAAATTTAATACAGGATAACTTAACTTAAAAAAAAAGCTAGCATATCGCTAGCTTTTAATTTAAATATATTAAATAATTTTTGCTTTAAAGCAACTTTACTTAAATGCGGTGAACTGAAGTGGTATTTGTCGTTCCACTTGGTACTAAAGCACCTGAAACCATGACAATAGTATCACCCTGTTGTAAACCACAAATTTTTACAGCTAACTCTTTACCTAAACGGTAAAAATCATCTGTTGAATTAATAGCATCAATTAAAATTGGCTCAACACCTTTTGTTAGGGCTAATTGATTAACCGTCTTTTGACTTGATGATAATGCTAAAATACGCGCTCTAGGGAAATAATGACGGACTTCACGAGCAGATTTACCACTACGTGTTGCAACAACAATTAAAGGTGCACTTAGACGTTCTGCAATTTCTACCGCACCACAACAAACAGCCGCAGTAATACGTAATTTTTCTTCTTTGGCAGTAAGCTCTAATGAAGCAGGAATCGTAATGTCAGTACGTTTACAGATAGTCGCCATAACATTAACGGTTTCTAATGGATATTTACCTTTCGCACTTTCTCCTGAAAGCATGACTGCATCAGTTCCGTCAATAATTGCATTTGCCACGTCACCCGCTTCAGCGCGAGTAGGGCGTGGATTTTTAATCATAGAGTCAAGCATTTGAGTTGCAGTAATAACAGGTTTAGATGCTTTATTACATTTTTGAATCATCATTTTTTGAGCAAAAATAACTTCTTCAACCGCAATTTCCACCCCTAAATCACCACGAGCAACCATGATACCGTCAGAAGCTTCCAAAATTTCATCAAAATTATCTAAACCTTCTTGGTTTTCAATTTTAGAGATAATTTTAATCTCTTCACCACCATGTGATTTCAAATGTGCAC
Organism: Gilliamella sp. wkB308; assembly: GCF_001690185.1. Lineage (GTDB taxonomy): Bacteria > Pseudomonadota > Gammaproteobacteria > Enterobacterales > Orbaceae > Gilliamella > Gilliamella apicola_I. The sequence goes on along the minus strand of NZ_LZGN01000003.1, from coordinate 96,138 downwards.
GAATATCTTCAACATCTGAGCGTTTGCGAATAAATGACGCAGCGATAAAATCAACACCTTGTTCACAACCGAAAATAAGGTCATTTTTATCTTTTTCTGCAAGTGCCGGTAATTTTATTGAAACACCAGGTAAATTGATACCTTTGTTTTCACCTAAATCACCATTATTCAATACAGTACAGATGACTTCATTACCTTTAATTTCTTTGACTTCCATAGCAATTAAGCCATCATCAACAAGAACACGATTCCCCGCTTTAAGATCTTGAGCAAAACCTTTATATGTCACGGCTACGCGCTCAGCGTTCCCAATGACAGTTTCGTCAGTGGTGAATGTGAAAGTTTGACCTGCAACTAGTGAAACGTCATTCCCACCTTCCAATTTAATTGTACGAATTTCAGGACCTTTAGTATCAAGCATAATGGCTGCTTTTAAACCTGTTTCTTGCATGACTTCACGTAGGTTTTTGATACGATTTCCATGTTCTTCATAATCACCATGGGAAAAGTTCAAACGCATTACGTTCATGCCTGCATTTAATAACTTAGCTAGCATCTCTTTTGATTCTGATTTTGGTCCAATAGTACAAACGATTTTTGTCTTTTTCATAATATTATCTACTAGTTGTTAAGGTTGAAGTTTAATTTTAAATAAACTGTTTTTAATTATATTCACGCAAAAAAAAACCAATGCCCATGCATTGGTATGTAATAAGTTAACAGTAACCCGAAAAGTTACTTGTATTAACTGCAATCTTTGAAAAATTAAATATTTTCATCAAAAAATATATATCCTTAAAAATCTGTGTTTATTATAGTCTTAACCACACTTTAAATAAAGTTTTTTATCAAAAAAACTAGATTATATTTGACGAAAACAAAAGAAGAATAATCCTGATTAACGGATATAAATGGCAAGATGTTCTTAACGACATTCATTGCGATTACATCAGATCTTTAAGTTGATAAATCAGTTCATTGCTTTCATTTTTCAATGTCAATTGATCTTTGTTTAAGCTGACTTTTGCACCTTCTGTAATCATTTGGGTAATAATGCCATCTAACTTATCTAATTGTTCATCATTGCAAAGCATCTTTGTCATACCAACGCCTGCACCTTTGATTGTTTCATTTTCTAACGTAACTTTTGCGACAAATCGGTTACACATTTTACCGGTAATATTCATATTTTCGCCAAACTCAAGTTCTGCAGCTTTATCTGAAGAAACATCTTGTCCATTGGCTTTTACCAATACAAAATGGTGATGTAATAAATCTTCAGCTTTAATTTTATTTGATTCTCCACATCCAGTCACTACTAAAGCTCCTGCAAATAATGATGTTAATAGTAATGTCTTTTTCATCTTAACTCCTAATGATAGTTTAAATTTGTTATAATAGATTTAATTAAAATTACTTACAAATATTTTACTCTTTATGTTATCTCAACAGCAAATTAAATTTCTAGAATCAATGACTTTCTTAGACAAACATAAGATATTGAAGCTTGCTAAGAATAATCAAGATCTAGCAAAAATCAATTTAGCGGTAACTCAAGCTGTTTCACATTATCAAGCAAGATTGACATCTTTACCTGCACAGATTAAATATCCGTCTAATTTACCTGTGGCTGAAAAGAAAGCAGAAATTTACCATGCGATTCAACAGCACCAAGTGGTAATTATTGCGGGTGAAACAGGATCCGGTAAAACAACACAAATTCCTAAAATCTGTTTAGAACTAGGTTTAGGTGTAAAAGGATATATTGGACATACCCAACCAAGACGACTTGCAGCCCGTTCTGTCGCCAATCGCATAGCGGAAGAGTTGGATACCGAAATAGGGCAGTTAGTCGGTTATAAAGTCAGATTTTCTGATCAGGTTAGTGATACCACATTGATAAAATTAATGACTGATGGCATTTTGCTGGCTGAAATTCAAAAAGATAAACTTTTATTGCAATACGATACTATCATTATCGATGAAGCTCATGAACGTAGCCTTAATATCGATTTTATTTTGGGATATTTGAAACAATTATTACCTAAACGCCCTGATTTGAAAGTGATCATAACGTCTGCAACCATTGATGTTGAGCGATTTTCTAACCATTTTAATCATGCGCCTATTATAGAAGTATCAGGAAGAACTTATCCTGTCGAGGTAAGATATCGTCCGCCAGTGTGTGATAACAAAGATGACAAAGAGATTAACAAAAATAGTGATTTTCAACCTATCATTGATGCAATTGATGAATTATCAAAAGAAAGCGCAGGTGATATTTTAATATTTTTAACTGGTGAGCGAGAAATACGTGATTTAGCCGATACATTAAACAACCTTGAATTACGTCATACCGATATATTACCATTATACGCTAGGTTATCTGCTTCCGAGCAAAACCGTATTTTTCAACCACATTCTAAACGGCGCATTGTGCTTGCTACCAATGTCGCAGAAACTTCCTTAACCGTACCCGGAATTAAATATGTCATCGATCCTGGATTGGCCAGAATAAGTCGCTACAGTTATCGCACTAAAGTTCAGCGTTTACCGATTGAACCCATATCGCAGGCATCAGCTAATCAACGAAAAGGTCGATGTGGACGTACTTCAGATGGTATCTGTATTCGTCTTTATGATGAGCAAGATTTTTTATCTCGCCCTGAATTTACTGAGCCTGAAATCTTACGTACAAATCTCGCTTCTGTCATATTACAAATGACATCGTTAGGTTTGGGTGATATAGCTGCATTTCCTTTTGTCGAAGCTCCCGATTCAAAATATATACGTGATGGAATTCGTTTATTAGAAGAACTTGGTGCCATATTCACCAAGCATCATCAATATCATTTAACTCAAATTGGCAAAATTTTGGCACAATTACCTATTGATCCTAGATTAGCCAGAATGCTAGTTGAAGCAAGACGATTAGGTTGCACTAAAGAAGTTTTGATTGTAACCGCAGCGTTGTCAATTCAAGACCCAAGAGAACGGCCTTTTGACAAACAGCAAGCTTCTGATGAAAAACATAAGCGTTTTGCGGATAAGGAATCTGATTTTGTATCACTTATTAACTTATGGAATTATATTCAAGAACAACAAACTCAGCTATCGGGTAATCAGTTTAGAAAGCTATGCCCGAAAGAGTATTTAAATTACCTTCGTATTCGTGAATGGCAGGATGTCTACACTCAAATTCGTCAAACCATTAAACAATTATCTTTTCCAATCAATAGCCAACCCGCCGATTATCGATCATTACATGTGGCTTTATTAAGTGGTTTACTTTCACACATTGGTTTAAAAGAGATTGAAAAAAACGAATACCTTGGTGCTCGAAATATCAAGTTTGCCATTTTTCCGAATTCAGTGTTGTTTAAAACTCAACCTAAATGGTGCGTTGTCAGTGAGCTTGTTGAAACCAGCCGACTATGGGGGAGAACAGTAGCTAAAATTGATGCAGAATGGATTGAACCTATAGCTAAACATTTAGTGAAATATAGTTACAGTGAACCTAGGTGGTCAAAAAAACAAGGTACTACAATTGCAAATGAAAAAGTGACATTATTTGGATTGCCTATAGTCCAAAATCGAATTGTAAATTATAGCCAGATTGATCCTGTGTTATCCCGTCACTTTTTTATAAGACATGCTTTGGTAGAAGGGGATTGGATTACTAATCATAAATTTTATAAACTAAACCAAAAATTGATTAATGAAGTTGAAGATCTTGAACACAAATCCCGTCGTCAAGACATTTTAATCGATGATGATCAGTTATTTGATTTCTATGATCAGCGTATTGATAAATCAATTGTTTCAGTTAAACATTTTGACAATTGGTGGAAGCAAAAGCAAAAAACTTCACCTGATTTTCTCAATTTTGAAAAACAGATGTTAATTAACCAATCAGCACAATTGGTTGATTTAACTCAGTTCCCTGATTATTGGTATCAGGATCAATTCAAACTGCCTCTCAAATATGAATTTGATTTAGGTGATAACCGTGACGGTGTCACTATTAGAATTCCTATTGATATATTGAATCAAATCAAAAATGATGGATTTGACTGGCAAGTACCGGGTTTTAGAAAAGAACTGATAGTATCTCTTATTAAATCATTACCTAAGTCTTTAAGGCGCAGTTTGGTTCCTGCACCTAATTATGCTGAAGCATTATTAAGTAGAGTAACATCGATCAAACATCCGTTACTTGAAACATTAGAACATGAGTTTCGAAAAATGACGGGGGTTCAAATTACTCATGAGGATTGGCAGTGGGATCAAGTTCCAAATTATTTAAGAATTACCTTTAGCATTATAGATAATCAAGGTAAAGAAATTGCTAATGGCAAAGATCTTAATCTTTTAAAAGAGCAATTAAAAGCTAAAATACAATCAGCATTATCCTCATTGACTACTAAAAAATCAGCAAATCCAATTGAGCTAAATAATCTAACCGATTGGACATTTGGTACGCTACCGGCTATTTATGAAGAAAAACAAAAAAATTACACAGTCAAAGCATATCCAGCCATTGTAGACGATCATAAATCAGTCAGTATTAAGTTAGTCGATAATCAAATCGAGCAACAGCGATTAACTAAACTTGGTTTAAGACGCCTTCTTATGTTAAATATTCCTTCACCAATCAAATATTTACATGAAAAATTACCAAATAAATCTAAATTAGGTCTCTATTTTAACTCATTTGGTACTGTACTCGATCTTATTGATGATTGTATAGCCTGTGGCATTGACTATTTGATTGAAAAGAATAATAATCCTATTCAAGCTGCTGAGCAGTATCAACATTTACTTGAGTATACAAAAGCGAATATTAACCAAGTTGTGGTTGATATAGCCAAACAAGTCGAAGCCATCTTAACACTTCATTTTAATATTAATAAAAGATTGAAAGGGCGTGTCGATTTATCTTTAGCTTTTGCCTTATCTGATATTAAAAATCAGCTTAATCATTTAGTTTATAAGGGATTTGTTGCACAATCAGGTTACCACAGATTGAATGATATCTATCGATATTTATCCGCAATTGAAAAGCGAATTGAAAAATTATTGCTTAATACGACAAAAGACAGACAATCAATGAATATTATTGAAGAGATTCAGAATTATTATCATCACTTTTTAAGTAGCCTTTCAAAAAATCAGAAATTAGATAATCGTGTTCTTGAAATACGCTGGATGATAGAAGAGTTAAGAGTTAACTTATTTGCACAGCAGATGGGTACTCCTTATCCAATATCAGCTAAAAGAATTAAACAACAGATTGAGTTGATAAAATCAGAATTATAAAAATAAGCGTAATAGAGAAGGGCGCTAATGCGCCCAATTTAAAGATTAACGATATAAGTCAACAAACACGGTAATATTAGGGCCATTTGTATCTTGTGCTATTCTAGCAATATGATAATACTTGGCACCAGCTTCGATTGCTCTTTTACCTGCTTGATATGAAATTTCCTGATCTGTGACATAATAGCCACGGAATTTTATTGTATTAAAAGGAACCATTTTAGCTGCTGTTCCATCATTTAATTCTTGAATTTTACGACCATCCGAAAGAGTGACAGTGTAACGATTTACACGCTGTGGTTCTGTCATGACTTCAGGTTTTTCTGAAGTATGAGTATTAGTTTGTGCTACTGTAGTAGTGGTTGTAGTTGAATTCGCAGAAGAAGCATTATCAATAACTTTAACTTTATTATTAAATTTATCAGCATAAAACTTTTCATTAAATGCAGATGGTGAATAATACCCTGGTCTTTCAACCTGCATAGCGGCTTCGCCACCTTGGGCTAAAGCTAATTGCCCAGCTTCGGAATCATAAGGAATTGCATTTTCAGGTTGAAGTTTACGTTCTGGTGCATCTTTCTTAAATAAATAGGCAACAACCTGCAAATTACTTCCTAACTCTGAACGATTGTCAATATAGAAAGCATAAGCACCTTTGTTTAAAGCTTCTTTTGCAATTGATTGATTGATGTCATATTCACTTGGGAAATAACCACGAATTCGAACAATATCATAAGGTTCCAGGCGAATAGCTTTAGATTTAGGGTATTCGTAAACTCCACCAAATTGGCGAAAGCTGTCAGTTTTCTCTTCAGCTTTAGGTGCATTAGCTTTATACAATTTAGCATAGACAATACGCAAAGTATCATTAGAAGGACTGATATTTGTTGTTGTAATATAGAAAGCGGCAGCACCTTCTTTATCTGCAGCTTTAGACATAGCCAACACATAATCGCTATCAGTATAAAATGCACCTCGAACAGAAATTTGTTTGAAAGACTGCAAGTTGCTTGCTTGTTCTTCAGTTAACTGCTGAGCCGCATAAGAATACATAGGAACAAATGTAACCATAGCAGCAATAAGTGTTTTCTTTAAACTCGTCATATTCTATAAACCTTACAATTTTTAAATCGTATATTAAATATTTGTTATTTTAACATAAAAAAATCAGTTACCTAAACTTATTAGCGCATTTAAATTTTTAATGAAAATATATCTGCCTTTAACGTGTAATATATCTTGTTCTTGTAATTTTGACAAAATTCGGCTTACTGTTTCAATCGTTAAACCTAAATAATTTGCTATATCACTACGACTCATAGATAACTTTATGTTTAGTGATGTGTGACCACGATTTTCATATCTTCGATAAAGAGAATATATGAAATAGGCTAGGCGTTCATCAGCCTTTTTCTGAGAATAACATAAAATTAATTTTTGATAGTTATAAATGTCATTACTTAATAACCTAAATATCATGCTTCTAACACAAGCATTGGATTCAACTAAAGACATTAGTTCTTCATAACGTAATTCACAAGCTAAAGTATTAGTAAGCGCTTTTATGTTGTTATTATATATTTTAGTTGATATAGAATCCAGTCCAACAATATCACCAGGTAGATAAAAACCATTAATCTGTTCTTTGTTGTCTGATGTTGTAACATAGGTTTTTACTGCACCAGAATGAATAATAAAAAAACGAGTAAAATCAGTGCTCTTGGATACTATGAGTTCATCTTTAGCATAAGTCTTTTTGCGTTCCAACACATTATTTAAAGTATTATTCAATAACATTGGTAGACATAAAGAGCCTATACTGCATAATTCGCAAGGAACTGAATAACTTTTTGATCGTATATTCTTATTGGTAGTTTGCATAATAAATTAATCATTAATCCAAGTTCAGTTCTAGCCAAGAGTAACATATTTTTATGATAAAACAACAATTGGCCATTTCATATAGTTTAAATTATTAATCAACAAAACGTTCATTTAGTTTAAATTAACAGAAGGCAAGCATTAAAATAAGCATAATAATGAAAAGTATTAATAGGTGTTGGCAATTATATACTAAAGATAATCGATTTTATATCATGATATTGACTATCACTCTAAGAGGTTAAATTACGGTTTGATCTGATAGTTAAAGAACTTTTAATCGATTATGAATTGAAAGTAGGGTTTAGCTAAGCAGAGATATAACTGAATATCATCATAAGTTCGCAATAATGATTATATTTAACATAATATACATTATTCAAATCTTATCTATTTGATTAAAAACAATAAAATAAAAACCTTGTTTCATTTATATGGCTACTTAATGTTTATAAAGAATAGGGCGTCATAAAAGATTTATAAGAAGCAAATTAAATCTGATTCAATGATTCATAATTACAAATTCGAGTTAATTTTTTAAAGTTGATTATCAACAACAACTATTAATTTATTATAAAATACCGAGCTGGATAAATACAAAAATTTAAATCATAAAAAATAAGCCTTTATGTTTACCGTCAAAAAAGACAAGTACAACAAATATCATGATAGCAGCCAAAATAATTTTAAACTTTCTATTTTTAAAAAGCTTCTCAATGGTGTTATTTAAATAAGTTCTATCAACATAACTCATACACAATATCAAAATAACCAATAAAGCGGCTATTGGAACAGCTAAAACCATATCGTTATTAATTGTCATATTTTTGTTCAACTCACTATCAATGTCTAACTATGAATGTAATTACCCGGAAACCTTTGTCTTAAAAATAATTGAAACCGATATGGTGCAATCACTGTCAAAATTACCAAACCTTAAAACGGTTTAATCAAATTTCTATACAATAATGTAACATTTATTATCTAGAACACATAACAAAATTTATTCAGATATTTTTTTAGATTATTGGGGATTATCAAACTATAAACGATTAAATGAATTACATGATGAATTTTTAAATTTAGATAAAAAAAACTGGCGGTTAATGCGATGGATTTTGAAACTATTAGCGAACAATTAATAAGGTGTGGCGTAGTAGAAACCATACGCTCAGCAAATATAACGGCAATGTATGCGATTCAATGGGCGCACGGACAAACATTTGATTTTAATAAATCACAGGTTCAGATACACAGAGCACGTTTGAGAAAAATCGGCATTGATATAGCACAGCGTTGCAATCTGGCAAAATTTAGCCCGATTTCAGTTCGAGAAATTCGACAGGTTACGGTATCTGATTGTCCAATTCCTGATTGGTACAAAATGCCACAGATATTTAAATTAGCGTCGTAAATTGGTTAGCTGGATGATGAAAATTCACGTACGTTTATCGTGGTGCGGATAATGTATATTATGTTAAATGATATTTATTGTTTAGGATTCCACAAATTCTATTATTTTATCTGATGATAATAATATTTGTTGCCGTACTGCGCTATAACCTATTCCTAATAAACAACAACATTCATACTTTAGCATTTAATATTTTTTGCAAAAATTGCTAAAGTTGAATATTTATTTGTTACCAAAAATTTTTTGAAATAAATGTATTGAAGTTTGAATGAACAAAAATATTTTTATTTAGATATAAAAATAATTTCACTACCTGACAATGGCATTTTTAAAACATGATTTTTAATTTTTCCCCAAACTTGCATTTCACACGCTTTACAGTTAAATTTTAAAATTAGCTCTTCATTATTATTTTGTATTAGCTTCATTGGCGTGACTTTGGTTTTGACACCTTGAATACCTTTAGCTTGTTTTGGACATAAATTGAACGCGAATCGCAAACAGTGTTTAGTTATCATTAAAGGAACATCGTCTTTAATTTCATGAGCTTCATATGCGCTTTCTATTAACTCAACACCATGTTGTTTATAAAACTCACGAGCTTGATGATTATAGACATTAGCCAAATAACTTAATTGGTTATCCGGATAAATTGGTTTTGGGTTGGTTTCTGGTTTACGCTTATTTGTTTGATAATTTGCTAACCTTGCTAGAGTTAATTTTTCAATAATATCTCGTCTGAGTTGATTAAGTTGACTGCTAGGAATAAAATAAATGGTAGATAAATTTATCGTAAACTCAGATAAGTAATAAATGGTTTGCCCAAGTTTAGATAGATTATCTTGAATATTTTTTAATGCTTTATCCGTTTGATTCGCCAGTTCAAATTGATCAATCAGTTCTAATTCGACACAAATGCCCTCCTCACTTTTCGCTTTCAACTGAATTCCATTATCAATATTAGATAAAACAAACGAAACACCAATACGACGATCGCTTGAATCTTTGAGTAAGTTTTGTTGCCATAAATGATCTAAATTACGATTAACAATAAAAGGCAATTTGATTGTATTAAGCGATTTAGGAATTTCATTTGGATAAACCCGATATTGATTAGCACTTAATTTATCGACTTTATCAGCTCTAAATCCAAATACTTCTCGTTTGATGAGGACATTTAGACCATCACCGTTAGTTAATATTTTTTCAGATTTAATATCAATATATTGAGCGGTTACATTGGTTATTTCACCAACTTGTAATCCAATAAATTTTGGCGACTCAAAAGCACCAATGTCAGGTTTTCGACCTCTAACAAAATAATCAGTGCTACCACGATTAAATGTGCGTTTTGGATCAGGTATAAAAAAATATTCTGTTTTCCCACTGGAAGCAGCGATTAAAGTAGATGAATTAGAAAGAATGTTATCCAATTTTTGTCGATAATGTGCAGTAATATTTTTTACATAAGTTAAATCTTTATAACGCCCTTCTATCTTAAACGATCTTACGCCAGCTTGGATTAACGATTCTAAATTATCTGATTGATAATTGTCTTTCATCGATAACAGATGTTTTTCGTAAGCAACAATACGACCTTGATCATCTTTTAAAGTAAAAGGCAATCGACAAGCCTGTGAGCAATCTCCACGATTAGCACTACGTCCAGTTTGCGCATGTGAAATATAGCATTGCCCGGAAAAAGCGACACATAACGCACCATGAATAAAAAACTCTATTTTTGCATCTATTTGATTAAAAATAGTCGTAATTTCATTTAAGTTTAATTCACGTGCTAAGACAATTTGCGAAAAACCGACATCGGATAAAAACTTTGCCTTCTCTGATGTTCGAATATCCATCTGAGTACTGGCATGTAAATCTATAGGCGGGATATCTAAATTTAAAATACCCATATCTTGAACAATTAAAGCATCGACACCTGCATGATAAAATTGCCAAATTAATTGTCTGGCAGATTCTAATTCATTATCATGAAGAATCGTATTTAATGTCACAAAAACTTTAGCATAATAACGATGTGCAAATTCAACTAATTTTGCAATATCACTAACCGAATTTCCTGCATTATGACGAGCACCAAAACTAGGTCCGCCTATATATACCGCATCTGCACCATGTAAAATTGCCTGCATTGCAATTTCAATATTTTTTGCAGGGCTTAGTAATTCTAATCGGTTTTTATTCTGATATTGATCCATTTGTGACATCGTTTATTCTCAAAAATACTTATAATTTTTAGTGTTCTATTTTATTGACAAGCGTTATAGTGAATTCACTTAGACTTGTCAATAATAACGGGTTAATACTTTTATTTAATAAAAGATTAATTTGTGATCTCTATTTAAAATAATTTCGTGCTTTTAAAGCCGCTATACGTTTGTCTAATGGCGGATGAGACATAAATAGTTCTGAAATTTTAATTTTTTTCGCACCATTTATACAAAATGCCATTATTGATGAATCTTCTTTAGGTTCGTAACTTGTTTTTAGCTTTTCTAATGCAGCAATCATTTTATTTGCACCTACCAATTTTGCCGAACCAGCATCAGCATGAAATTCTCGGTATCGTGAAAACCACATAATAATAATACTTGCCAGAATACCAAAAACGGTTTCAAAGACCATAACAATTAGATAATAAATCATTTGGGATGATCCTCGATTACGTTCATCCATAGCTTGAGTTGCCAATGAAGCTAATAGTCTGGATATAAAAATAACAAATGTATTAATTACCCCCTGTAATAAAGTCATTGTTACCATATCTCCATTAGCAATGTGACTCATTTCGTGAGCAATGACAGCTTCGGCTTCATCTTGTGACATCGTACTTAATAAACCAGAGCTAACGGCAACCAATGAACTATTTTTACTTGCTCCTGTAGCAAATGCATTCATATCATTAGCTTCATAAATAGCCACATCTGGCATTTTTAAACCAAGCTGTTCTGCTTGATGATGAACAATATTTAATAACCATTGTTCTTGAGCATTGGCCGCACGTGTAATCAGTTTTGCTTTGACCGATTTTAATGCCATTGTTTTGGAAAATAAAAGAGATATAAATGAACCACCAAAACCAAATATACCTGCAAAAATCAATAATCCTAAAGTACTGTGAGCATCTACCCCCAATATACTTAGGATAATACCAAAGACAAACATTACAGCTAAGTTAGTCAGTATAAATAGCCCTACTCGCATCATAAATCTACTCCATATTGTTTTTAGCTTTTAATAAAAAACCTAGAAAATTGACTATTATATTAATTCAACAAAAATACTTCTTTCTGTTAGAAAGGATTGCTATATATTTTATATAGAATGATCAGTTAGTTAGTTTTGTTTATGAAAAGATTAAAGCATTGCAGATAATTTGGAGGAGACCCTATCAGCCACATCCCACACACATATTTTTTACTTTGGCTGCTTCCTTCCGGACCTGACCTGATGAGCAAAGAAATGTTGCAAGAGGACCCATAGAGCCTCCATTGAGGAGGTCGTATTATGCTTGAATCAATTAATTAATACAAACATTTTTTTAATAAAAAAAATTGAACGACCTTTCTTTAATCAATTAAAAAAAGGTCGTTTAATTATCACACGAATACTTACCTAATTTTTAAAGTGTTAGGTTTTTTTCTACGCGATCTCTAAATTTAATTCCTGGTCTAAAGGTAACAACCCGACGAGCAGAGATATCTACACTTTCACCCGTTTTTGGATTTCGACCCGGTCGTGAATTTTTATCACGAATAGTGAAATTACCAAACCCAGATAATTTAACAGGTTCCCCTTTTTCTAAAGCCACTCGTATCTCTTCAAAAAAAAGTTCAACAAGGACTTTAGCTTCTTGACGATCAATATTAAATTTATCGGCAAGACGATCTGCAATATCAGCTTTAGTTAATGTCATAATTATTATTCTCTTAATAGGGCTTTGAAACGAATTTGTAAAGCAGTAACACACCTGCTTACAATGTTTGTTATATCTTCTTCTTCAAGTGTACGTGATTTGTCTTGTAAAATCAAACTGATAGCAAGGCTTTTTTCATCATCCTTAATGTTATCGCCTTGATAAACATCAAACAGATTAACTTTGATAAGTTGCTCACCACCAGCCTTTTTACACTCAGAAATAATATCTGCTGCTGGAATTGTATTTGAAACGACAATAGCAATATCTCGTTTATTTGACGGATATTTTGATACGTCCTGAGCCGACGGTACCTTTTTGTTACTAATTTTAGCTAAATTTATTTCAAAAACAAGCGTTTTACCATTTAAAGATAATTTTTTTTCAATTTCTGGATGCAAAACACCTAAATAACCAATAATTTCATCATTTAGAAAAATAGCAGCACTTTGTCCAGGATGTAAAGCAGACAAATTAGATTTCTCATAGCGTACGTCTTGAGCACATCCTAGAATCGAAAATATTGACTCAATATCCCCTTTTAGATCATAAAAATCAACAGTTTTTTTAGGTAATGTCCAATGTTCTTCATATAAATTACCCGTAATTACACCCGATAACATTTGTTCCTGACGAACACCAAATTCACATTTATCGTCTGGAATAAAGCGTAAACCAGTTTCAAACAATCTAATTCTTGATTGTTGTCGGTTTTGATTATATAACACTGCGCCTAATAATCCAGTCCATAATGATAAACGCATAACTGACATTTCACTTGAAATAGGATTAGGTAAGTGAATTTGGTTTAAATCGGGATGCAAAATTTGTTGTACTTTTGGATCAACAAAACTGTAAGTTACAGCTTCTTGATAACCTTTATCAACTAATAAATCTTTTATTCTTGTTACTGAAATTTGACCTTCTGGTTTTGGCTGCATGACGGACTCAATGTTTAAATTAGCGTTTGGAATATTGTTATATCCATAAATACGCGCCACTTCCTCAACTAGGTCTTCTTCTATCTGTATATCAAAACGCCAACTTGGTGCTTCAACTGACCAAATTTCATCTTTATAATTAACTTTACATCCAAGTCTTTCTAAAATATCAGTGATTTTTTGTGTATCAATTGTATAACCAATTATGCTATCAATTTTATTACGACGTAGTTGTATGTTTGCTGATTTAGGCAATTCAGTTGGACTGGTTTTATCAACGATCGGTCCGACCTCACCGCCACAAATATCTAAGATAAGTTGAGTTGCTCTTTCCATCGCAATGCTTTGTAAAGCTGGATCAACTCCTCTTTCATACCGATGAGACGCTTCAGTATGCAAACCATATTCACGAGCTTTCCCGGTAATTGCTAATGGTGCAAAGAACGCCGATTCAAGAAAGATATCTTTCGTCGATTGAGTCACACCAGATTTTTCTCCGCCCATAATACCGGCTAAGGCAAGTATTTTATCATGATCCGCAATAACTAAAGTTTGATCATTCAATTCAGTTTCATTGCCATTAAGTAAAACAACTTTTTCACTTTTTTGAGCATATCTCACAATAATGCCCTTTTCTATTTCGGCAAGATCGAATGCATGCATTGGATGACCAAGCTCTAACAAAACAAAATTTGTTATATCGACAACCGCATCAATAGACCGTATTCCACCACGACGTAATTTTTCTTTCATCCAAAGTGGGGTTAATGCGTTTACATTGATATTTTTGATAACACGCCCTAAATAACGAGGCGCAGCTTTAGGCTCATCAATTTGAATTGATAATGTATCTAAAATTGTTGCAGGCACGCTTTCAACTTGGAGTGATTTCATTGGAATATTATTCACTGCTGAAATATCACGGGCGACACCAATGATTCCAAAACAATCAGCTCTATTTGGCGTTACACTGATGTCAATTGAAACATCGTTAAGATTTAGGTATTCACGAATATCTTGCCCTAAAGGAGCATCATCAGGTAATTCAATTATGCCATTGTGATCCTCTGATATACCAAGTTCTGAATAAGAGCAGAGCATCCCTTCTGATGGTTCACCTCGCAATTTTGCGGCTTTAATTTTAAAGTCACCGGGCAAAATTGCACCAACAGTTGCACAAGCAACAGTTAATCCTTGACGACAATTTGGAGCACCACAAACAATATCGAGTAGTTCTGGTCTTCCAATATCTACTTTGGTAACTCTTAGCTTATCTGCATTTGGATGTTGCTTACATTCAACAACTTTTCCGACTACAACTCCTGTAAAGTTGCCTGCCACTTTCTCAACATCATCCACTTCTAAGCCAGCCATGGTTAATTGATCGGCTAAGGTATCGCTACTTATTTCTGGATTGATCCATTCACGTAGCCAACTTTCACTAAATTTCATGTTTTGATCTCCAGAATTAATTAAATTGCTTTAAAAAACGTAAGTCATTCTCAAAGAAAGAACGCAAATCAGTGACACCGTAACGTAACATAGTTAATCTTTCGATTCCCATACCAAAGGCAAAACCACTATATACGTCTGGATCGATACCTACATTTCGTAAGACATTAGGATGTACCATTCCGCACCCTAATACTTCTAACCACTTACCATTTTTTGCTTTAATATCAACTTCAGCAGAAGGTTCGGTAAATGGAAAATAACCGGGTCTAAAACGAATTTCCATATCATCTTCAAAAAAGCAGTGAAGAAAATCATGTAATAGCCCTTTCAAATGGGTGAAACTAATATTTTTATCAACTAATAGCCCTTCCATTTGGTGGAACATTGGTGTATGAGTTTGATCGTAATCATTACGATAAGTTCTGCCCGGTGCAATGATTCGAATTGGTGGTTTCTGATTTTCCATTGTACGTATCTGTACGGTAGAAGTTTGAGTACGTAATAAACGTTTAGCATCAAACCAAAAAGTATCATGATCTGCTCTAGCAGGATGATGAGCAGGAATATTTAATGCATCAAAATTATGATAATCATCTTCAATTTCTGGGCCTGTTTCAACAGCAAACCCGAGTTCGCCAAAAAACTCCACTAAACGATGAATCGTTTTAGTAACAGGATGTAAGCCACCGAGTTCAAGTGTTTTACCTGGTAGAGTGATATCAATTGTTTCATTGGCAAGCTTCGCATCAAGAGCTTGACGCTCTAAGAAACTTCGCTTTTGATTTAATAATTCGACAACTTCTTGTTTAGCATCATTAATTTTTTGACCTACAGCTGGTCGCTCTTCCGCAGGAACATCACGTAATGAAGCCATTTGTAACGTAAAATAGCCTTTTTTACCAAAATATTCCACTCGGATCTGTTCGATCATATTAATGTCATCAGCACTTTCAATAGCGGATTTGGCATTGCTTACCAGTTCAACTAATTGAGACATAAAATTCTCCTGCTTATTGTTCATTACATAAAAAAAGCCTCTTTCTGAGGCTTTTATAATTATCTTTCGTTTTTCATCTGCCTCACGAATGCATATCGTCATTAAAGCTAAAAAAGAAACGAAAAATAATTAGTATCATATTAATTCACTTTGTTAAAATAACTATTACTATCCATAATGATAAAAGCCGAGATAACTCGGCTCTTATAAAGCAATTATAGTGCAGCTTTTGCTTTTTCAACTAATGCAGCAAATGCATTTTTGTCGAATACAGCAATATCAGCAAGAATCTTACGATCGATTTCAATTGATGCTTTCTTTAATCCATTGATGAAACGGCTATAAGAAAGACCACATTGACGAGCTGCGGCATTGATACGTACAATCCATAATTGACGGAATTGACGTTTACGTTGACGACGGTCACGATAAGCATATTGTCCAGCTTTGATTACCGCTTGGAAAGCAACACGATATACACGTGAACGAGCTCCGTAATACCCTTTTGCTTGTTTTAAAATTTTCTTGTGACGTGCACGAGCAATAACACCACGTTTAACACGAGCCATAAATAATATCCTCTAAATAATTAACCAATAAATTAAGCGTATGGAACACACGCTACAACTAAACCTAAATCACCTTTTGACACAGTTGTCAAACCACGTAAATGACGTTTACGTTTGGTTGATTTTTTAGTTAGGATATGACTCTTGTTAGCTTGTTTATGCTTAAAGCCACCAGAAGCTGTTTTTTTAAAGCGCTTTGCTGCGCCTTTTACTGTTTTAATTTTAGGCATTTTACTAATTCCTACTTCGCATTGTTAATGACAATGAAAAAATGGTGTAATTCTCAATAAAATCAAGAATCAGCTTGATGAACCATTATTTCTTCTTCGGCGCAAGCACCATGATCATTTGACGACCTTCAATCTTAGTTGGATAAGATTCAATCGTTGCCAAATCAGCTAAGTCTTCTTTAATGCGATCAAGCATTTCCGTCCCTAACTGCTGGTGAGCCATTTCACGTCCACGGAAACGTAACGTGACTTTGGCTTTATCGCCATCTTCAAGAAAGCGTATCAGGCTGCGGAGTTTTACCTGATAGTCGCCTTCGTCTGTACCAGGTCGGAATTTAATTTCCTTAACCTGAACAACCTTTTGCTTCTTCTTCTGTTCTTTTGTTGCTTTACTTTTTTCATAGAGGAACTTGCCATAATCCATAATTCGACAAACAGGTGGTTCTGCATTAGGGCTTATTTCAACTAAATCTAAAGCAGCTTCTTCAGCTTGTTTTAAAGCTTCATCCAAGCTAACAATACCGAGCTGTTCACTATCGACGCCGGTTAATCTCACCTCGCGAGCAGTAATTTCATCATTGATTTTATGCGCACGTGTTGACTGAATTCGTTTACTGACTTTAATATCTCATTCCTCCAAATTAATTTATCTTTAATTCATCTGTTCTAATGAACGACTATGAATTTCGTTAAGCAACAATTCTATAACATGTTTCACTTCAAAGCTACCAAGATCTTTACCTTGACGAGTTCGAACTGATATTTTACCTGATTCCATCTCTTTGTCACCACAGACAAACATATAAGGAACACGTTTTAGAGTATGCTCGCGGATTTTAAACCCAATTTTCTCATTTCTCAAGTCTGCTTTTGCTCTAATTCCAACTTTTTGCAGTTTCTCGGTCAATTGTTTAGCATATTCAGCTTGATTGTCGGTAATATTGATAACAGCCACTTGCAATGGAGCTAACCAAGTAGGGAAGAATCCAGCACAGTTTTCTGTCAAAATTCCCATAAAACGTTCCATTGATCCTAAAATTGCACGGTGAATCATGACAGGAACATGACGCTCATTATCTTCACCAACATAAGTTGCATCTAAGCGCTCTGGTAACATAAAGTCAAGTTGAACTGTTCCGCATTGCCAAGCTCGACCTAAACAATCATGTAAAGTAAATTCGATTTTTGGTCCGTAGAAAGCACCTTCACCTGGTAAATATTCAAACTCTATACCATTTTCAGTTAAACACTCAGCTAAGTCTTTTTCTGCTAAATCCCATGTTTCATCTTTACCAATTCGTTTTTCCGGACGAGTTGATAATTTTACAGTTATGTCTGTAAAGCCAAAAGTACTATAAGTATCATAAACCATTTTGATACAGCTATTTACTTCACTACGAATTTGACTTTCTGTACAAAAGATATGGGCATCATCTTGGGTAAAACCACGAACACGCATCAAGCCATGTAAAGATCCAGAAGGTTCATTACGATGACAACTACCAAATTCAGCCATACGAAGTGGTAAATCACGATAAGATTTTAAACCTTGATTAAAAATTTGAACATGTCCCGGACAGTTCATTGGTTTAATACAGTATTCTCGGTTTTCAGAAGAAGTAACAAACATTAATTCTTTATAGTTACCCCAATGCCCTGTTTTTTCCCATAAAACACGATCCATCATAAAAGGACCTTTCACTTCTTGATAATCGTATTCTTTTAATTTAGTTCGAACAAAAACCTCAAGCTCACGGAATATAATCCAACCGTCATTATGCCAAAACACCATTCCTGGCGCTTCTTCTTGCATATGGTAAAGATCAAGCTGTTTACCAATTTTACGATGATCCCGTTTAGCCGCTTCTTCTAAAAATTGCAGATAACTATCTAATTGTTTTTTATCTGCCCAAGCTGTGCCATAAATGCGTTGTAACATTTTATTATCACTATTACCTCGCCAATAAGCACCCGCTACTTTTTGTAATTTAAAATGGTGGCAAAAACGCATATTAGGAACATGAGGGCCACGACACATGTCGATATACTCTTCATGATGATAAAGCGCTGGCGTTGAATCTTTCGGAATATTTTCATCCAAGATTGCAATTTTATAAGGTTCACGTCGTTCCCAAAAAACTTCTCTTGCTCGTTCCCAGCTCACCACTTCTTTTTTTACTTCATAATCTTTTTTAGCCAATTCATGCATACGTTTTTCTAATGCATCAAGATCTTCCTGAGTTAAAGAGTGATCTAAATCGACATCATAATAGAAGCCGTTATCAATTGTAGGGCCGATTGCCATTTGCGTATTTGGCCAAAGTTGTTTTATTGCATGACCTAACAAATGAGCACAAGAGTGACGAATTATTTCAAGTCCATCTGCATCTTTTGATGTGATAATCGCTAGAGTTGAATCTTGCTCGATTAAATCACAAGCATCTTTACGTTCACCATTAACTCGCCCAGCAATACAGGCTTTGGCAAGACCTGCCCCAATACTTTGAGCAACTTCTAAAACACTAACAGGCTTATCAAATTGACGTTGACTTCCGTCAGGAAGAGTAATAATTGGCATATAAAATCCTTATAACAGTGGTGCGCCACACGAAAGCGCACATGCGTACATAAAAAATTGACCGTGTATAATACCATTTATGTGCTATTTTTCAAATAGACATATGCTTTATCTTGTCACTGTTTTATCCACTAATTACGAGAACTATAAAATTAATTAACTCAATTAAAAATAAGTTACTTGGTAGAGTGATTAAAGTTTATAATTTTCTGCCTATAAATGAAAAATTTGATTGTGAAAAATGATGAAAATATGGATTGATGCTGATGCTTGCCCTAACCCTATTAAAGAAATCCTATATCGGGTAGCGAATCGTAAATCAATAATTACAACTTTAGTTGCAAACCAATGGTTAACTATTCCCGCATCTCCGTTTATAAAAAGATTACAGGTAGTGAGCGGCTTTGATGAAGCTGATAATAAAATAATTGAATTAGTTGAAAAAAATGATTTAGTGATCACCTCAGATATTCCATTAGCTGCTGATGTGCTAAATAAAGGTGCTTTTGTGCTTACACCGCGAGGCGAACCTTACACATTAGAAACTATAAAAGAGCGACTTGTAATGCGAGATTTTATGGAAACTATGCGGGCTAGTGGTATACAATCTAAAGGCCCTTCTATATTTTCTAACAAGGATAGAGAAAAATTTGCCAATCAACTTGATAAATTAGTTCATCAATTATCAAAATAAGGAGAATCTTTTTTATAGTGTATGACTTTTAAATTTTCAGAAAAAGTTCTCTACTTTTGAATGGCTTTGAACCGACATAAGGCTTTAATGCCATTCGTGTAAAACGTTTAGCCGCTTTTAATGTATCCTCATCACTAAATTGACGATAACCTAATGCCAATACTTCTTTACCCGTAAAGCTGGTACTATTTTCAAGCAGACTACTGATAAAGCCCTTTTCTGACTGATATTGGTAATACATCGATTCGATAATTTCATCCCCTGTTGCACTACAATGAAAAAAATCGATGTAATAGCCTAGACTTTCTAATAATGCTAATTCAAATGAACGTAATACATTTTCGGCTGGAACTTGCTGAGCTAATTGTTGCAAGCTTTTAAGATAGTGTTCAAAAAGTGTAGGCACGCCAACTTCGGGGACTAAAACTCGATGCAATAACTCATTCAAATAAAAAGCACTATATAATGATACAGAAAAAAGCGGCAACGTTAGCGCTATACCTTCAACTTGTCGTAAAGTTTTTATCTCACCCATACCAGAATATTGAACAATAATGGGCGTAAAAGGTTGTAAAATGCCCTTTAATGAAGATTTTTTACGTCTAGCTCCTTTGGCTAACACCGTTATTTTCCCTGCATTTTCAACAAATAAATCGACTAATAGACTTGTTTCACTATAAGTACGAGTATGTAAGACAAATGCCCTTTGCCAATTTTCCATCTAAAATGCCTTTTATCATATGACTATAATTTTGATTAAAAAGAGTGCTTGATTAAAAAATGAATAATTTTTTTAAATTTTCAACTGAAATTAAACTAAATTTCCGATATAATCAATAGCTAACTAATGAGATGATTATAGGATAACTAATAGAAAACCATGGAACTTTTTTCAACAATATTACTTATAGTGCTAATTGTATCACTTTCAGGTGTGGTAATAAAATTACTACCATTCCAAATTCCGTTACCACTTATGCAAATACTACTGGGTTGTGTTTTAGCAGCTTTTGGTATTTATGTAAAATTTGACCCTGAACTATTTCTTGTATTGTTTATACCACCATTGCTTTTCGCAGATGGACGAAAAACATCGGTCAAAGACTTTGTACATAATGCCAGAGAAATTGTTGGATTAGCACTCGTTCTTGTCGTTATTTCTATAATTGCTTTGGGTTACCTTCTAAATTGGATGTTACCAAAAGTTGAATTAGCTGCCGCACTCGCGTTAGCTGCAGTACTATCACCTACCGATGCCGTTGCACTAGGAGGAATAGTCGGTAAAGGGCGTATAGAAAAAGAAAAAATGGAGATTATTGAAGGCGAAGCTTTAATGAATGATGCATCTGGTCTGGTATCATTAAAATTTGCTATTGCAATTGCAACCGGCTTGCTAGAATTTAATTTATTACAAATTAGTCTTTCTTTCTTTGTAGTCGCTCTTGGTGGCTTGGCTGTTGGTGTTTTATTTACTTGGTTATATGCACGTATTTTACGTTTAATTAATAAATTAACCCATAATGATCCTGCCATCCAAATTGTTTTACTATTCTTACTTCCTTTTGCTGCCTATATTCTTGCTGAAGAGTGTCACTGTTCAGGGATTTTAGCCGCAGTGAGTGCAGGTATGACCGTAAACCATTCAGGTATGATGCGCAACGCACCTTTAACCGCTCGTTTACAATCAGATAGTACCTGGTCAATGTTAACATTTGTATTTAATGGATTTGTCTTTATTTTATTAGGTATTCAGTTACCAAGTATTTTAAATAATACTTTTGCAGAAAACCAAACAGATTCATCTATTGAAGTATGGCAATTGTGCTTTATTGTCGTGTTTGTCTTTATCGTATTAATGGGAACACGATTTGCTTGGTTATGGGCTATGAAACATATGCCTACTTTACCATTTGGAACAAAACGTCCACTTGCATTCCGTTCTTATACTACACGCGATCTTTGGATTTCAACTTTTGCGGGTGTTCGCGGAGCTATTACCCTAGCTGGTGTATTATCTATTCCAATGACAATTGGCGGTCGTTATCAACTTGTTTTTATCGCAGCCGGCATTATTTTAATTTCATTAATTACCGCGGTCATCGTCTTACCTATTCTATTACGCGGTAGTGTTATCTTGGATAACTCTCAACAAGATAATGAAATTTTGACAGTTAAGGGGCAAATGGCGGAAGAAGCTATTGTGAGTCTTGAAAAAATGCAAAACAATTTACTTCAAGAAACGTCTGAAGCGGGTTTAGATCAAGAAATAATACATGAAGTAGGTTCACGTGTTATCGGTTCTTTAAGACGTCGAACAGGATTAAAAGATTTAGAACAAAAAGCAATGGAAGCTGAAAATCTTGAAAGACGTATGCGTCTTGTGGCAATCGGTGCAGAGCGCACAGCTTTACTACAAATGAAAGTTCGTAATGAAGTGAGTGAAGAAACATTTGAACATTTAAATACTGACCTCGATATTTATGAAAAAATGATATCTGGAGATTCATAAATGATAGCAAACAAACATCAGTTTTTAGGCCATATTCATTCACAGTTTGTTGACAAAGCCCCTCATGTATTGGGGCTAACTTTACGTTGTATTCCGTTTAATTTGAAAAAACAGGCAATTGAACAACTATTACAACTACAATTTAAACATTCTTTAGAAGATGGCGACCTCGATTTTTTAGAAAATCGTTGGTTAAAAATTGAAGTTACCGATCTTCAACTTACTTGGTTTGTTAGCTTAATTGATAATAAACTGGTAGTGAGTCGGGAAGAAATCGCTGATGTAAGTTTTATTGGTAATGCAAACGATTTGATTATGATAGCAACTAGGCGCCAAGATCCAGATACCCTATTCTTCCAACGACGACTAATCGTCGAAGGTGATACAGAATTAGGACTGTATGTAAAAAATCTAATGGATTCCATTGAACTTGATTCAATGCCTAAATTTTTAAGGTTGACCCTTGAAAAAATGGCCAACATTATAGAATCTGCGCCGAAAAATACCTTTTAAACTGATAACAATTGTGGGAGATTATATTTCTCCCATTTTTTATTGATTATGTCATTCCCCATATCTTACTTTTTCTTACCTATACCTTAAAAAAATAGACATGAATAATCAAGAAAAGATTGTTTAAATAGCCTATTTATATGTTAATTATAAGAATATTATCATCATATTGTGATTAAAATCACAATATGGCAAAAACTTGATTTCCCTATCTGATTCATTGTGGCTTAATGAATAATTCTTAATGGTGCGTATAGAAAATGGAGAAAAATTATGCTTAAAAGAAAGACTAAATTCTTCATGTTTGTTTTATTGACAATACCTTCTTTTGGATATTGTTTAGATTTTCACAACAAAAAAGAGTCGGATTATGTGATAGAAAATTTCAAATTTAATAACGGAGAAACTGAAAGTATAAAAATACATTACACCACTCTTGGCAATCCTGATAACAAACCGGTATTAATATTGCATGGTACAACAGGAAGTGGTAGCGCAATGTTAAATGATAGCTTTGGCCATATATTGTTTGATAAAGGAATGCCTTTAGATGCCGAAAAATATTTTATTATTCTTCCCGACGCAATAGGCACAGGTAAATCGTCTAAACCATCCGACGGTTTAAAGGGCAATTTCCCTCATTATGATTATACCGATATGGTCAATGCTCAATATCAATTATTAAAAAATAAGTTAAATATTGAGCATGTAGAATTAATCATCGGTAACTCGATGGGAGGTATGAATACATGGAAATGGGTAACAATGTATCCTGATTATATGACAGCCGCTATTCCAATGGCTGCAACCCCAGCACCAATGTCCAGCCGTAACTGGATTATGCGGAAAATGGTTATCAATGCTATCAAAGATGATCCCGACTGGAACAATGGTTTTTATACTAAACAACCCGAACAGTTTCAATTAGTCTATAATTATTACAATATCGCAACTAATGGCGGCGACATTGCATGGCAAAAACAAGCATATAATACGGAAGAAACTGAAAAGATATTAAAAGATAAATTAAACGAACGTGTTTCGATGGATGCTAACGATTTTTTATATCAATGGGATGCCGCAAGAAATTATGATCCAACCAATGACTTAAATAAAATCAAAGCACGAATTTTAGCTATCAATTCTGAAGATGATGAAAGAAATCCAGCTTCGACGGGTTTAATGGAAAAAGCAATACAGAAGATTCCCAATGCAAAGTATTACTTGATTCCAGCTTCTGAAAAAACTACCGGGCATGGCACAACAATGCTAGCTGACTTATGGAAAACCCAATTGATTATTTTTTTAGAAGAAAATAATTTAAATTAATAGATGATATTATTTACTTATGAAGTGAATAAATACGTTTAGCTATTCACTTCTTACTTATCAAAAACACACTATCAACTATCGTAATAATATAAGCATATTTTAAGCTAATAATCTTTTTAATATTAATCCGAAGATATTAAACAAATAAAGTCATTTGTTTTAACAAGAATTACTTACTTATAATGGCAAAATAAATAGGTTTAAATAATTTAAATTAAGTAAAATATTGTATAATTTAGGTAAGTGACAGATCAAAAATCATCAAGAGTAAAACGATAAAATGAAAAATAACGCCAAACAACCTACTTTTTACTTTCACGATTATGAAACATTTGGTATTAATCCAGCTCTTGATAGACCCGCTCAATTTGCGGGTGTTCGAACTGATATTGATCTTAATATTATTGAAGAGCCTTTAGTTATATATTGTAAGCTAGCACCAGACTATCTACCTAATCCTGAAGCGGTTCTCATTACGGGCATTACTCCACAACAAGCAAATCAAAAAGGAGTGAATGAAGCTCAATTTACCAAATTAATTCATCAAGCATTCAGTGAGCCAAATACTTGCATTTTAGGTTATAATAATATTCGTTTCGATGATGAAGTGACCCGCAATATCCTTTACCGTAATTTTTACGACCCATACGCCTACAGTTGGCAAAATGGTAATTCAAGATGGGATCTTTTAGATGTTGTAAGAGCGTGTTTTGCCTTGCGACCTGACGGTATTCATTGGCCAACCAACGATTCGGGTTATCCCAGTTTTCGGTTAGAACATTTAACCAAAGCAAATAATATCACGCATGAACATGCTCATGATGCAATGTCAGATGTGTATGCCACTATCGCCATTGCAAAATTAATTAAAGAAAAACAACCTAAGTTATTTAACTACTTTTTTACATTACGCAATAAAAATAAAGTTGCCGAACTCATAGATATAATCAATATGACCCCACTGGTACATGTTTCGGGTATGCTGGGTAGTTATCGAGGAAATATGTCATTAGTATGCCCTATCGCTTGGCATCCGCAACAAAATAATGCCGTCATAGTTTGTGATCTCACTGGCGATATTGATTCAATTATTGATTTACCAGTGAATATAATACGCGAAAAACTTTATACTAAAACGGAATATCTTGAACTTGATGAGTCTCGCATTCCATTAAAACTCGTTCATATTAACAAGTGCCCTATTCTTGCACCGATAAAAACTTTACTGCTTGAAAATGCTAAACGTTTTTCTATTAATATTGAAGAATGCTTAAACAAACAACAAAAACTATTACAAAATCAAATTTTGTTGCAAGATAAAATGCGAGAATTATTTAGTTTAAGTAATGATTATCCTACTCATACGGATGTAGATGCACAAATTTACAATGGATTTTTGAGCAATCAGGATAAACTAAATTGTGAAACAGTACAAACAACGCCAGTACAATTATTAGATAGTTTATCACTCAAATTTGAAGATCCTCGCTTAAGTACACTTTTTTTTCGATACAAAGCTCGAAACTTTCCTCAAACTCTAACTCATCACGAACAGATGATCTGGAAAGATTATTGTCGTGATAAACTAAGTACGCCTAAGATTCAAGATTACATTTTAACTTTAGAATTACTTGCTGAAACTTATATTCAACAACCCGAAAAATTAGCTTTGATAAAACAGCTTTATCATTACTGCCATTATTTAGTTGGATAATTAAAATTGAGGGGCGTATTATAGACACCAAATAAAGCAGTCTTATATTAACAATCAAACAAGTTATTAAATTTTAGACTATGAAACATTTTTTAGCTAAACACGCCACAATTAAACATCGATTATATTCTTTATACTACACATTGTTTAGTTATGGTCGAGGATTATTAATTTTAACGCTGAGTCTTTGGGCTGGTAATTTCATTTCTCAACGATTACCCATCATGATTCCTGGTAGCATTATCGGTCTATTAATTCTGTTTTTCTTATTAGCTTTTCAAATCATTCCCACTTGTTGGATAAAAAACAGTTGTAATTTATTTATGCGCTATATGACGTTACTATTTATTCCTGCTGCAATGGGAATAATGGATAATTACACATTGCTATTAAATAATTGGGTACCCATTATTTTTGGAAGTATTGGTAGTTCATTGTTGGTATTGCTTTTAACAGCTTGGTTAACAGAAAAACTTCATAAAAAAACAACCAAAACTGCCACGTTATCAGATAGTAATGAGGAACAACCACTATGATTTGGATGCTACCGTTAACTGTATGTGTATTTCTAATTATTCGTAAACTTGCTTTTAAAATTAAAACTCCGTTATTTAATCCTTTGGTCATTTCGGTAATGGTGCTTGTTCCCATTATGATAATGAGTCAGACCAGTTATTCAGAATATGTTAATAATGTCGATATCATAAATAAATTATTACCTTATTCCGTTGTCGCTTTAGCCTTTCCGCTATACGAACTCATTCCACAAATTAAAGCTCGTTGGAAGTCAATTATCATTATTACCTTTAGCGCGTCAATCGCTTCTATGATAACTGGTGTCAGTATTGTATTTTGGTTAGGTGGAAATACCGAAATAGCTGCGTCGGTTTTACCCAAATCAGTCACTACGGCTATTGCAGTGACGATTGCCAACAACGAAGGCGGTGTTCCGTCAATCGCAGCCCTTTGTGTTATATTAGTAGGCACATTAGGCGGAATTTTTGGTCATCAAATATTAAATATAGCAAAAATAAAATCTGCTTCGGCCAGAGGATTATCAATAGGTGCAGTTTCGCACGCAGTTGGTACTGCTCGCTGTATAGAAGTTGATTATAATGAAGGTGCTTATAGTTCTTTATCATTAGTATTATGTGGTATAATGACTTCTATCACGGCTCCATTTTTATTTCCAATTTTAGTCTTTATTTTTAACTGGTTCTAACATGAAATTAAAAAAAATAATTAAAAGTTTATTTAGTCTTTGCTTCTTACTCATATGTGTAATTGCTGGCTTGGATTTTTGGATAAGCTATGAAACCGCACCTTATATATACCACGATGTAAATAAACTGCCCTATCAAAACGTAGGTGTAGTACTTGGTACCTCCAAATATGTTCGAGGAGGTGGTAAAAATGTTTTTTATCAAAATCGAATTAATGGCGCAATCTCCCTTTATAATCAGCATAAAATCGATTATCTATTACTCAGTGGTGATGGTGAAGATTCTTTTCAAAGCTACAATGAACCCGTCACGATGAAAAAAGATTTAATTAAAGCAGGAATCCCTAGTGATGCAATCGTATTAGATTATGCCGGATTTAGAACATTGGATTCAGTTGTCAGAGCCAACAAAGTTTTTGACGCTAAAAGTTTTACAATTATTACGCAAGAATTTCATTGTGAACGAGCAATATTTATTGCATTAGCCCAGAACATTCAAGCACAATGTTTTGCTGTTCCAGCACCAGACAGTATGAAGTTAGTCCGAATTCGTGAAACGTTAGCTCGTGTTAGTGCCTTTATCGATCTCTATATTTTAAATAAAGAACCTAAATATTTGGGGCCTGTAATTCCTATCATATCTGAAAAATAATTAACTTTTAAAGTTGAACATCATTAAATTTTCAAAGTTTATCATAAAGATAAATACTAAATTTATTTTGAATACTATTTGTCTCATATTTTAGATTGCATTTTTATGCAAAAAAAAGTAATATTTAGTCAATTTTTTTTTAATTTAGCCAACATTTATAATGAATATTGAATTAAGCCATATTAACTGTTTTTATGGCACTCATCATGCATTGAAAGATGTTTCACTTAGTTATCCTCTAGGTGAAACCATTGTATTACTAGGTCAAAGTGGTGCAGGAAAAAGCTCTTTATTAAAAGTATTTAATTTACTTGAAATTCCAACATCAGGTGAAATGACAATAGCTAATTCACATTTTGATTTTTCAAGAAAAATCAGTGATACCACTATCAGACAATTACGTAAAAATGTGGGTATGGTTTTCCAAAACTATAATTTATGGCCCCATTTAACGGTGCTTGAAAACTTGATTGAAGCACCTTGCCAAGTCCTGAATTTATCTAAAAAAGAAGCGACTGACAAAGCAATACTGATATTACAACGTTTGCAAATTGATGAAATGGCAAATCGCTATCCTCTGCACCTTTCGGGGGGACAACAGCAACGGGTAGCAATAGCCAGAGCATTGATGATGGAACCACAAATTTTGTTATTTGATGAACCTACAGCAGCATTAGATCCAGCTATTACATCGCAAGTAGCTGAAATTATTAACGAACTTTCACAAACAGGAATAACGCAGATTATTGTAACTCATGAAGTTGATTTTGCTCGTAAAGTCGCTTCACAAGTAATTTATATGGAACACGGTAAAATTATTGAGCAAGGACAACTAGAATGTTTTGCTCATCCGAAAACCGATGAATTTAAAGCTTATTTATCGCATTAATGATTATAAATTGGGTGGAAATATGAAAAAAACTTTATTTGCTATTTTGCTTGCTAGCGCTGCATTTACCTCTCAAGCATCTGAAAATTTAACTATCGGTACAGAAGCCACTTATGCACCATTTGAATTCACCAATGACAAGAACGAAATTATCGGATTTGATATTGATGTGATCAACAAAATTTGTGAAGAGATTAACGCTTCTTGTAAAATTGTTAATCAGTCTTTTGATGGATTAATTCCTAGTTTAAAAACGCGTCGAATTGATGCGGCAATTGCAGGGATAGACATCACACCAGAACGTCAAAAACAAGTTGATTTTACCAAGATTTATTACGATGATAGCTCAATTCAATTTATTACATTGAAAGACACTTTAACAGATCTTGAACAACTAAAAGGCAAGCGAGTTGGTATTCAAAAAGGAACAACCTATTTTAAATACTTAAATGAAAAATATCCTGACGTTAAACCTGTTAGCTATGATAGTTATCAGTATGCATTTTTAGATTTAAAAGCTAAACGAATTGATGCGATTGTAGCCAGCTCTTTTGTCGCGGGTGATTGGTTAAGCAAGGAAACGGATATTGTTGCTTTAGGTGATAAAATTACCGATCATGATTTTTTTGGAGAGGGTTTAGGCATTGCCTTACGTAAAGGCAATGATCAGTTAAGAGAACAATTTAATCAAGCACTTGATAAATTGAAATCAAATGGTGAACTCGATGCCATTTATAAAAAATGGTTTAACAAATAGCTAATAAACTATCAAATTTGATATTATTGTGATCTCGCCGCTTAAAATGCGGCGAATTTATTTTTTAATTTAAATACGGTTTTTTTATGTCAGACTTTTTAGCATATGCAATGAACTGGATAATGTCCTCAATGGACGGTTTTATCGTGCCTTTAACAAAAGCAACATCAATCACATTGTCATTAGCTTTCGTATCAATGATTGTTGGTATAGTTCTTGCTTTTATTCTCACAATTTTAGAATCCGTTCCATTTAAACCTGTTGCATGGTTAATGTCTTTAATTAGTTTAACGATTCGAGCACTACCTGAATTATTAATTGTCGTAGCAATCTATAATGGTTTACCACTTCTTTTAATGGTACTAGATGATGGATTTGAGATATCATTGATATTTACTTCAATTCATATCCAAATGCATCTTGCCAATACTCAGCCCGATGCGTTTTTATGTGGTGTCATTGCGTTATCGCTTCTTTATGCAGTTTATGCCTCTCAAACGCTCAGAGGTGCATTTAAAGCAATACCAAGCGGACAAAAACAAGCCGCTCAGGTGCTTGGTTTAAATAAATTTAGAACTTTTTTTCGTATCATCATGCCGCAAATGTGGCGCCATGCTATACCAGGATTAAGTAATCAATGGTTGATTTTACTGAAAGATACTGCGCTGGTTTCAGCTATCACAATTAACGATCTTATGATGCAAACCAAAACAATCATTGCACGAACCAATCAACCATTTCTATGGTATACGATCGCAATGGTAATCTATTTGATTATTTCAATCTTAAGCCAAAAACTGATTGAACGAATCGAAAAACGTGTGACTTATTTTGAACAACCCACTTCAGTCAAAAGTTTGTAAGGTTATATTATGTCTGATGATTTTGTTTATTATCTTAAAACCATCCTACAAGGTCTTCCTGACACGTTAAGTCTGGGAATTTTAGGTATCCTAACTGCGGGGCTTCTGGCTATCGTTTTTTCATGCTTATTATCACTTAATCATTTTGTATTAACAAAGGTAATACGTACCTATATTATTATCTTTACGGGGTCTCCCCTATTAGTTCAGTTATTTTTAATTTATTATGGTCCCTCACAGTTCGCTGACTTTTTAAGTCAATTTCCGACATTTTATGATCTCATATCTTCGCCTTGGTTTTGTGCTTATTTAGCTTTAACGCTAAATAGTGCTGCGTATACCACACAAATTTTTTATGGTGCTTTAAAATCCGTACCGCAAGGACAATGGCAAGCGTGTGAGGCTCTCGGGATGAATAAACGGCAAACCTTAAAAATTGTCATGCCTTATGCTTTAAAACGAGCCTTATCCACCTATTCTAATGAAGTCGTTTTTGTTGTCAAAGGCACAGCCCTAGCCTCGATGATTCCGGTAATGGATATAATGGGGTATAGTAATCAACTTAATGGTGATTATTACGATTTTTCTATATTTATTGTTGCAGGATTCGTTTACCTCTTGATAAATGGATTATTAAGCACCATTATGAGAATAATAGAGAAAAAAGCCCTCACATTTGAAAATTAATATGAGCCAATTTGATTCAACATCTTTTTTAAAAACAGTCCCACATAAACCGGGCATTTATCAGATGTTTAATGATAAAGAGACGATTATTTATGTGGGCAAAGCTAAAGATCTGAATAACCGACTAAAAAGCTATTTTAATAGTAGTAAAAAAACACTGAAAACGGATATGTTAGTTAGCCATATCCATCGTATTGAATTTACGATTACGAATACCGAAACCGAAGCCCTACTATTAGAACAGACTTACATTAAAAAACATCAACCACGTTATAATGTTCTTTTAAAAGACGATAAAAGCTATCCTTTTATTAAATTAAGTAAAGAACGACATCCACAGTTATCACTTTATCGTGGGGCGATTAATCGCAAAAAAGATGAGTTTTTTGGTCCTTATCCTAGTGGATATGCAGTTAAACAGATTTTAGCGCTATTACAAAAAACGTTTCCGATTAGACAGTGCTTGAATACCACCTATCGGAACAGAACTCGCCCCTGCCTGCAATATCAGATTAAACGCTGTTTAGGGCCTTGTGTGCCGGGATTAGTGAGTGATGAAGATTATAACGAACAAGTTAATTATGTGAGATTATTTTTATCAGGACAATCCGATCAGATCTTACAAAAAATCACTGAAGATATGCTAAAAGCAAGTAATGAGCTCAATTTTGAAAAAGCAGCAGCATTACGCGATCAGTTACAAGCCATTAAACATATTAACGAAAAACAAGCTATTTACAACAATAATGATAATTTAGATGTTATTGGCTTCCACTACGAGTTTGGTATAGCCTGTATTTATGTGTTATTTATCCGAAATGGACAAACCTTTGGGCATCGTTCTTATTTTCCTAAAGTACCATCAAATACTGAATTAGAAGAAGTAATTGAAACCTTTTTAGGGCAATTTTATCTGCAAGGTAATCAAAATCGTAATATTCCGAAAAAGATCCTACTCAATTTTTCGTTGTCGGATAAACAACCCATGGAAGAGACACTGTCACTTATTGCTGAGCATCAAGTCAAATTAGTTGATGAGCCTAAAGGCGATAATTTAAAGTTACTCAATATTGCAACCGTCAATGCGCAAACTGAAGTGAAGAATAAATTATTAACCAATTCGACAAATAAACAACGTTACGATGCACTTAAAACCTTTTTGGGCATTGATAAAATCAATCGTATGGAATGTTTTGATATCAGCCATTTTATGGGAAAAAACACAATAGCCTCTTGCGTTGTCTTTGATGATAAAGGTCCGGTAAAATCGGAATTTCGCCGCTACAATATTACGGGTATTACACCGGGTGATGACTATGCGGCAATGGAACAAGTCCTAACAAGACGTTACAATAAAAAAGATCTGCCTGATGAAAAAATACCTGATGTTATTTTTATTGATGGTGGTAAAGGACAGTTAAACCAAGCCTTACATGTATTTGAAGGGCTCAATGTCAATTGGGATAAACATCACCCTATTCTCGTGGGGGTGGCAAAAGGCGCTGAGCGCAAAGAAGGACTTGAAACATTGTTTTTTGAAGCGCATGGAACCGGACATTATCTTGATGACCATTCGCCAGCTTTATTGCTTATTCAACAAATTCGTAATGCATCACACGATCATGCCATTGTGGGGCAACGAAAAAAAGGGGTAAAACAACTTACCGATAGTGCTTTAGAACATATTGAAGGAATCGGTTCAAAAAGACGGCAAGCATTACTTAAACACTTTGGTGGTCTAAGAGAATTAAAAAATGCCAGTATTGATGAAATAGCACAAGTGCAAGGAATCTCTAAATCGCTAGCCGAAAAAATTTATTTAAATTTACAACAATAACACATTGAAAAATTATGATATTTCAGGCAACATAAGCATTAAGAAACCCCGTTTTTTTAATTTTTGTTAATCTATTGATTAATTAAACAAAAAAAGAGCTTATGTCACATGAAAATCAATCTTCCTACTTTATTAACGTTATTTCGAGTTATTTTAATTCCTTTTTTTGTGCTGGCTTTTTATTTATTTCCAACTGAATGGTCTGGTTTTTTTTCGGCATTAATTTTTCTAATTGCTGCAATAACCGATGTGTTTGATGGTTATTTAGCTAGACGTTTAGGACAAACGACCAAGTTTGGGGCGTTTCTAGATCCAGTTGCAGATAAAATTATTGTCACAATAGCCCTAATTCTGATCACTCAATATTATCAAGCATGGTGGATTTCCATTGCAGCTATAATTATCATTTCACGTGAAATCATCATCTCTGCTTTGCGTGAATGGATGGCTGAGGTTGGAAAACGGAGTAATGTCGCGGTTTCATCTATAGGCAAGTATAAAACTATCGCCCAAATGACAGCACTAACATGGCTCCTTTGGCGCCCTTGCGATATTGTAATATATGCAGGACTTGTCGCACTATTTATTGCTACAGTTTTAACGTTAATATCAATGGTGCAATATTTATGGATTGCGCAAAATGATTTTTTCGATAATCAATAGGTTTCTAAATGATCGTTTTAAGGCATAAATGATTAAAGCAATTTACCATTATAAAACGGCTTATTTTGCTGATTATTAATGCAATGGTGCAATTTACATTCAGAATAAAGTTAAACATTAATCAATCAAACAATTTATCTAAAATTTCTATTGACTGAAAAGATAAGACAGGTAAAATGCACAGCATCCAAAACGCAATTACCTTTAGGTAACTAAGTTTTGAGCCCGGGTGGTGAAATCGGTAGACACAAGGGATTTAAAATCCCTCGGCCTTTTTGGCCGTGCGAGTTCAAGTCTCGCCCCGGGCACCATTTAAACATCTCATATGCGGGAATAGCTCAGTTGGTAGAGCGCAACCTTGCCAAGGTTGAGGTCGCGAGTTCGAACCTCGTTTCCCGCTCCAATATCGCATCTAGTACAATACGTTGAATGTTCGAAAAATTCAAATTTTGTTTAATCCGTTACTGGTTCTGAAATAAAACTTGAGAAATATACTTGTTTAAATACAACTAAATTAAAAATATTTATTGCTAATCAAATTATCATCTCAAACCTAATCAGATTTTCCCAAGTGAAATAGAATCCACAAGATGCTCGCGTGCACAACCACACTTTTTACATAAAATAAATTCCTCATAAACAATGGTTACATAATGAAACATCTAGGTTTTAATTTCTTAAGACATTATTTTACTCAAACTTTGAAGTATCGGTAGCACAAACACGAAGTCGATGACCATCAGGATCATTTCCTACAAATGTATATCCAAAATCGAGCATTTGAGGTTCGAGTTCAATTTTGACGTTTAATTCTTTCCAGTTCGCATAAATCTCATCTACTTCATTTTTTGTTACATCACTAAATGACAGCTCAAAACCACCATAATGATTGGGTGCCTTTGGCGTTATTTTATCAGCCTCTTGCAGCCCCAAAATAAAATTATCATTCAATAAAAATACTGCAAAGCCAGGATAAGTTTTAACAGGTGGGCGTCCTAGTATTTGTGTATAAAATTCTGTACTAGCATCGACATTTTTGGCATAAACAATAACGCTATTAGGTTTAAACATTTTTTCTTTCCTTTTAGTGATAAAAATTAGTTTAATGAATTTTAGTTATCTCTATTTTGATGTAGCATTAATGACAACTGTATGTCATATTTAAAATTCAATCTAAATTATTTTGCAAACATATAGCATGAAAATTAATCGTATAATTACTATCATCATGGTATTACTTCAAAGAGAAAAAATAAGTGGTAAAGAATTAGCAGAAAAATTAAATGTATCATTGCGTACTATTTACCGAGATATACAAGCTATCGAGGGAGCGGGAATACCCATTATTACCTATCAAGGAAGTGCTGGTGGAATAAGTATTTTAAAAAACTATAAAATTAGTAAAGGTCTATTCACTAAAGAAGATGTCATTGTTTTATTAAAAGGCATTAACTTATTATCCTCACCGGTTTTAAAAGAAAGTGAAAATTTAAGAACACTCGAGAAAATAAAGAGTTTTTTATCAGAACAAGAACTTGATGAAGTGACAAATAACTTAAATCAACTTATTGTTGATTTATCGCCTTGGTTTTCAAAACAAAATATTAATAACAAACTATCTATTATCAGACTGGCACTGAAAGAGCAACTGCTTTTATCGTTTGATTATTTAAGTGTTAGGAATAAACAAGCATCACGTTTAATTGAGCCATATAAACTTATTTTTAAGGAAAAAGAATGGTATTTACAAGCTTTTTGTTTAACCAGAAATGATTTTCGTGTATTTAAATTATCAAAAATGTCAAACATTAGAGAAACAAACACTAAATTTATTAAGCAAACAACGCCTGAAGCATTTTCTTTATTCAAAACCGAAATGAAAAAAAAGATTTTTAAAATAAAATTATTAATAGATGAATCGCTTTTGGAACGTATTTTAGATTTTTGTGACGAAAAAGATATTAAGAAATTAAGCGAACAACAATATCTTGTAAATTTTGATTTTATTGATGATGACTACAGTTATGGCATTTTGCTGAGCTTAGGTCATCAATGTATTTGTTTAGAGCCTGAGCATATACGTCACAAACTGGTTGAACGAGCAGAAAAAATAATTAAATCTTATAAAAAATCCGGCAATTCATTGATGACAAATTTTTCTATAAAATAACTCATCATCAATGAATAGTCTTGTACCATAAAATAGTAAGACAAGGTTTAGTAATGAGTGGTTTGTATTGTACGATACATGAACTAAAAAATTACATGCAAGTCCCCCTGTCTCCAATTAAATAAATGCACCCAATAATCCTTACTAAATTCATTTTGGTCAGCAGCCATAAAAAAGATATCATTTTATATCGATAGTTACTGACATTCAAAATTAGCAGGATTATTGGTATTACCCTCACCTTTGTAAACTGTTTTTTGTGGATATGCACATAATGGTCGTTGTAAAGTAAGATTACCATTCTCTATTTTTTTGGCTGTTAGGGTTTTTGGCGGTTGTTGTTTTTCGACCCAATTTACCAGTGATTCAAAACCATTGATTTGGTCTGCACCATCACCACCATTACAATGATCAACGCCAGGCGCCATATAAAGCTTAATAAATTCATCCGTGTGGTCCTGTCCACCCATTAATTTTACAACATGATTGTAATAATGAATCGTCCCTTTTGGTGGGATTAAACGATCATCCCAACCATGCCAAATAATCATTTTTCCACCAGATTTTTTAAACTGACTCAAATCCGGGTTATCCGTTCCCATAATAGGTCTGAATAAATCGACTGATTCATTAAAGTAATCGACAAAACTTTGGTAGTCCATGTTTTTCCAATCAAGATTCGGATTCTGAGCTATCCAATATTTCAGATAATCAACGGGGATTGGAAAAGGTTCATTACCAGCAAGTGCCTCTTGCGGTGCGGTTTTTTCCACACCAAACCATAAGAATTCTCCAACATGATTAGTCGGGCCTTGCCAAATTTTTCGTAATGCTATAATTTCAGCATCATTAAAATTTTGTTGTTTTAGAAAGTTATCAGAAATGTCTAATGCCGTAGGATCATTAATTATACCGTCTTTAATTCCATCTTGTTCATCAGCTAATTGAATTATTGCCTTTCGTAACATTATAAGTTTATGAGTATCAATCGGATGCCCTAACTCCATTTGCATAACGATTTGAGGCCACAATTCAGAAGGGATAAATTTGTCCCATTGAATTGCTGGTGCCACAATATAGATACCGTCATAATCAGCGGGAAATCTTTGCGCCTCCATTAATCCTTGTCGCCCACCCGTTGAACAACCATTCCAATATGAATAGTCAGCTGGTTCACCATAATAAGCTTGAATAATTTGTTTAGTTTTAATTGTCATTTCATGAACACTACGATAAGCAAAATCCGCTATCGTATCGGCTTGTAACTGATTATTGTTGAATACAAAATGACCTTCAAACAAATTTCCGCTATGTCCGGTATCAGTTCCTACTGTAGCATACCCTTTTTTAACTGCCACAGCTAATTCGTCAAAAGGAATAAAACCAGCATATCCCCCTCCCCCAATGGCTTGTAAACGATGATTCCATTGAGTTGGCAACCAAATTTCAACATTGATTTTAGGTTGAATCATCAATTCAACCCGACAAATTTGAGGAAGATGAGATATTTCTTTTGTATCCGCATTGCGCAATGAATCCGCTAAATTAGACGGCGGCGTAAAACGATCGACAATAAGTTCAGTTTTGATAATTTTAGCATCATCAAATTCAAGGTTTACTAATGCTTGGCAACGTTCGTTATCATTAGCGTTTGCAAAATTGCAAGTACCAAAACAGCTTAATATCGTCAAAAATAATAGACAATGTTTCATTCTTACCTATCTCCCTGTGAATTTAATCATTTGTTTAAGATTTCAGATTATTAGTATTTTTATAAACGATAATATCACTTTTACAACGTTATAGTTAGACAGAAATTTTGGTTAAATTTATTGCTGTATTTTAAATTTATTTTTTATAGTTTTGATAATTAAATAACCATTTCTATGTATGCTTAATGATAAAAACAGCCTCGTGTTGAGGCTAATTTATTATTTAATTGATTAATTTGATTTATAAAAAATACTCTATATTTTTTGGCTCAAACCTTAATATTATCTATAACAGCGGCATTTTTATTACCGGTTGCTTGATCAAAGGCTACAGCATAATATTCATGATTAGGTCTTATTCTTAAACTCACTTGCCCATTTTCATCTGTGGTATAAGTCGTCATGACTTCTCCCGTTTTCCTTAAACAAAGCTGAATTTCGCAATGCGATAAAAGGTTACCCTCTTCATCTTTTACCTGTGCGACAACATCTTTACGATCAACAAGCCAACTAATAATATCATTGACAATCTGTATTGCTTCTTCCGTTAAGGGGCGGCTAAAAGGAAAACCGATAAAAGCACAATCGCTACCAAAAACTTCACCATTGACATTCAAACTGCCTTGGCGGAATATGGCAGTATTAATATAATAAACACCATTATACATTTGATTGACTGATAAAATTTCAATTCCATACTCTATTTTTAAATCTTCTATTATCATAAACGTGTCACCGCTATTGATAATTGCGCCTGTTTCGATTTTTTTATCACAGGTTAATACGTCGCTAACATTGATTATCCTATTTAAATTTCCACTTGAATAATACATAGGTTTTTTTGCCATTCCCAGTGACATAATACTACCCGTACTATTTCTGGTTCCACCCGCTATAACTGGAATACCCTTTTTAGAGCAGTTTTTAATGCAAAATGATGTGGTATATTCTGTTGCATTACGATAATCCATAATTAGATCGAATGTCGATAAATACTGTTCATTGTAATCTGTCGAGCTTGCTATACAAAAAGTAATGTCATGATATGGATTTAGTGCATCTATCATTGATTGCACTCTTATAAGTTCTTCACTGCATATAACAATTTTGGCCATTTTGACCTCCTGAAAAACGTAATTATAAAATTTAAAAGATTGATAAAAACAATTAACCATTCATTGAAAATCTATTATTAGCATGTACAAGTGATTTTTAGTTCTAAACGTCGTTTTAATATCGTGATAAAATGAATGGTTAAATTGAGATGATATAATTGGTTAGAATTTCGGTTTTAAGTATTATTTAAAATTATTTAATAGGTTAATTTTATGGGATTTATATTGATATGTTATTATTATGATTAATCAAACTTTGATATTATCTATAATTACTGCATTTTTCTTACCATTATCTTTATCAAATGCAATGACATAGTAGCTTTGTCCAGAAAATACTTCAGCAGAAAATAAACCCTCTTCATTACTTGTTATTTCCGAAACTAATTCTCCTGTTTTCTGATCATATATTTTTACCTCTCTTGAGATTGGTTGATCTGTTTCATCCACCACTTTCCCTGATAGGGTTGTATAATTCTGAAAACAAAAATTAATAGCATTATCGAGCATTTTTATCGCATTTCTTGTTAAATATTCACGATCTAAGAATGACATAAAAATACAATTTGCGCCAAAAGTCCCCCCAAATTTATCGACCGTTCCTTTTTTAAAATGCGCGCAAATGATTAAATCATCACGTTCATGATACATAGCGCACAGTGCTTCACCCCCAGGTGCCATTGAAGAAATAGGAAAGGACGAACACCATGTTGGCTTCAAATAAGGGGTACACCCCAATTTAGGGATCTTTTGTGTTATTAAAGATATTTTTAATGGTCTTAAGTAATTCCAATCACTAACTTGATGTTCATTTTGATCAAACATACCTAAATCTTTACCTAAAGAAACTGACGATGAATTTCCTTCCGCTACAATTGCAGGAATACCATCACCCACACACTGTTTAATTACCTCTTTACGCGAATATTGGTTTGTTGATACGATTAAATCGTAGGTCATCAATTGATTATAAGTGATACTGTTATCTATCAGATAATCAACTTGGTGACCTAACCCTTCAAATACATTCTTGATGTCTTGTCGAGAGGTACTATTAGATATAATTGCTATTTTTGCCATAATTTTTCCTATTTAATTTTGACTAGTAGATTATTTTTATCAATTGCTGATTGTTCTTCATGAATTTTAAAAATTAAGTCATTATAAAGTTCAATCGAATGAGAAAATGGTGTAAAACAATAAATATTATCGACAATACTTGATATTTGAATATCTAGCGTTCCCTGAAGATATTCAGAAACATCTAATTCAAATGTAGTAACATCAATAATTTGATCTACAATTATTCTTTTATTGAGTTTGATGGTCAGATGATATTTAACACCACTTTCTGGTGTAATATCGCTTTCATACCATCCAATAAGTTCTCCTGATGTTTGCTGAAGTCGATTTCTCGATGACCATTTGATGTAGAGTTGATCGGTACTGAGTTTATCGGGAAAATAAAAATTATTTATCGTAACATTTGCAGGAGGATAAGGTTTTGCAGCTCGACCTTGAATATTTATCATTGCACCTTTTGCTAATGATGGATCTAATGAATCAGTAGAAGTGTTTGTAATAATTCGGCAATCAACTTTATCACCTTGATAATATTCATCACTTTTTAATGATAATTGTCCCCCACAAAAATAGACTTTACTCCCTTTTTCATGTTTTTCTGGTAATGTGTCAAGGCACCCTCTTTTGACGGTCAGCTGATTGTTAGAAAAAGATTGAACATATAAAATTTCGTTTCCAATCAAGATCCAGTTATAATCTTGTTCTGGTG
Source organism: Gilliamella sp. wkB308 (assembly GCF_001690185.1). Classification (GTDB taxonomy): domain Bacteria; phylum Pseudomonadota; class Gammaproteobacteria; order Enterobacterales; family Orbaceae; genus Gilliamella; species Gilliamella apicola_I. Next base: position 55,693 of record NZ_LZGN01000003.1, on the reverse strand, counting down.
GATTAAAGTTGAGTGTAATAATTGATGTAACTTGATCAAGTTCATGCTCTATTAATCTCATTTCACAATCTATGATATTTTCTGCATTCTCAAAAGTATTCGAAAGCGAGGTAACTAATTCACTATGAAAAGTCCCCTCTGGTGGCGATGCAATTGTTGCAGCTATTTGACCGATCGACTTATCATCTTGAATCATAAAATCAACTTCTCTTTGCCCGTAATTATAAACCAGTTCATAATAAGGACATTCCATAATAGCGTAATGTTCAGCTGGTTTAGCTAAATTTATATCGGTTGTGGGTATAATGACGGGTTGATTACTTACCACTGTCGATGATGGCAATGAAAACACATCTCTCATGCATTCAACGGTAACTTGATTACTTTTCTGAGTACCGTAATCAAGTGAAGTTACACGCATTACGGCTTTATTTAGCCCTAGTTGTGGCATATCCAATACAAAAACATCACCACGATTAAGCATTCTTCCGTCTAAATTAAGGGTTAATGAAACAGAAGCTAAATCTGAAGATAATGCGGCTAAATCACGAAGTGCTAGTCTAGAAGCTAATGAACGATTGTAAACCATATCATAAGTAACAGTCGTATTATTTTCACGTCCAGCCATCAAAATTAAAGCATCATCCCGAACAGTCACCGATCCTTGTTTATAGTCATTTGTTCTATCTATAAAATTGACGGTAACCGAGTTAATCATTTCAGTAATGATATTTTTTTTAATATCAGAAATTTTGACTATATTCGTTTTATCAAAAAGAGGTAATTTTTCAATATGGTAGTCATTTCGAATTACTTTTATTTCAAATTGATTTGTTTTAGCATTTTGATATAAAACACAGTTTGCAGTATTTTCAATATTTTTCTTCAAATCTTCAAACTTACTTTGGTCATTCCATATATAAGAAAGACCAAGTTTTTCTTGATAAAAAAGATCAGCAGCTTGTTTAAATGAATCTTCGTTAATGCTGTTCTTGATTAGACTCGAATTAAAACCATTTTGCTGATTAAGTACTAATTCTCTTAGTATGTGGGCGGGATTCATATCAGCATTGAGATTATTGATTGCATTCATGATGGTATCATAAATAATGTTCGAATCGGTTCCCTTTATTACTGGTATCCCATCTTCTGGCGTATTATCAATTTTTGAACTTAATGATTTATCGGTATTATCAACATTGATACAAAATATATTAACATCATGTTCATCTTGTTCATTAAATTGACCTTTTTTATCAATCATATTATGAATTTCTTCATTTTTGATATGGTCAACATTTTCTAATTCACCATCACTAACAAAAATACAACATCGATTCATTGTTAGATTGAATGTGTCTTTAAAAAAATTTATAGAATGAGATAACACATTTTCAAGATTTTCTCCGCCAACAATTTTCAAATTATCAATAAAAGATAAAATCCCTACAATATCGTTTTGAGAAACTTTTCTAACTAGTTTTGTTTGTGGATTTCCGCCTTGATAAGTGGTTATCAGAATATCTAATCTTAATGTCATCAAATCGATTGAAGTTGAAAGATTTTGTATAGCACGTTTCATCGCTGATTTAAGTGCTTGAATTCGCCCTCCACTCATACTCATTGAAGTATCCAATATAAAATGGATAGCTGTATTTGCACTTCCATTTTCAGTTTTTATCTCTGCTTTACTGTCATACCATTGTCGTGTTTTTTTGGAGTCTTGATAATGTATACGCTGAACAACTGCCGAAATATCTTTCATATAAGGGTTATTTCCCCAATAAAATTGTCGGAATACAAGACCAGCGACATGACGATAAGCCGGTACAATAGCTGATAATTTACTTGCCAAATAACTATTTCGATTATGTTGATGATGACCTGAATACACATCAACTGTACCTGATACACCACCTTCCCTTTTGTCACCACCGAATAATCCTTGTTTATTTATGGCTATTTGTCCGTCTTGCATAGCGCCTCGCCATGCTGTCCTGTCTGCTACGCTAATATTAGTCAATTTATCTATAGTGCCTTGACATAAAACCATACTGACTCCAGCGTAATATTTATAACCTACAGTTTGCTTTTTCTTACTTCCACCCATGTTCTACGCTCCGCATGTTCTATAACTTGATTTGCCATTGCATCATTGGTTGATTTTAAAATTTCAGCATCTATTCCTTCTTTCAAAAATTGGTTCCAATCGAGTCCATGACGTTTAAAAAACTCCCGTCCACCACGACTGCATTGTTTGACTGCAATCATATCGTCTCTGGTTACAATTATTTTCATTATTTTTTGCCACCTTTTTTTCTAATAGCTGACGTTTTTTTATCTCCAATCCAGGTATAAATTGGATTGGTTATCTTAACGGTACCAAATACAATGGGTATTCCCGTTCCTTCTGTTGATGTTCCCGTTTTAAATTCATCAGCTTCTATTTTTTGTTGATTTGCTTTGCCCTTTGAAGACACCATCCCAACGACCATTCCAACAACAACCGCAACTAATGCAGAAATCAAAAAAAACATATTTACCTCCTAAACAATTGAATTGCCGTTATTTAACGGTTCTAATGGTAAGTAAGGAAATCCACCATAATTGATGGTGTTATTAAATGAATGGCAAGAATTTAGGGTTCTTAAACAACCTTTATAAAGCGTAATTTCCAATATTCCTTTATTGAGATTGTCCAACAACTGCTGATTTTTTCTCATTAGGACTATTGATGATTGATTATGTTCTTTAATAAACGTCTGTTCGCCATCGGGCGTTCTTAAAATACCTGCGGTGAAATAACCATTTTCAATTTGACGTTCAAATTCAACCGTGACGATATCATTTTCATAAGCTAACACCCTGCCTTTTACCTTAAAATCCTCTTTATTTAGACCACAATGTTCGCCATAAAGTGAATAACGACAATTACGCTGAATTTTTTCATTTACACCAGTTTGCCCTGAGCGTGTAATCAATAATTCAAATGTCATCACCATCTCTTTTTCTGATGTTGATGTCTGAGTTAAACGCCCACTCCATGACATAGTGACAGTACTCTTTTTATCGAGAATATAGATATCAACAAGTAGATGTTTTGTGATATCAGGATTGATCCATGATTTTACGACTTCATTGGTAATTGGCATGGTTATATCAATTTTATTTTTGGAAATAGCGGCATCCCGTTTTATTGCTGTGCGATTGATGGACTCTTTTTTATATGTCTGATTATCAATATTTAGTTCACGCATACCATTGGTATAACGAAATGTATTGATTCCATCATTGAAAACATATAATTCAGCTTGTTTAAAAATATTGATCATCGAAAACCTCGATTACTGGAATGTTAGATTGAGCTTGTATATAAGTATCGTATTCAATTTGTATATCATCGGTGTCAAAACGACATAACATTAAGTGACTGATTTTTGTTATAGGCTTAGTGATAACTTGATCAATCGTTAATTGAATACTTTTACCCGTATTTTTAATATTGATAATTTTTACATACGAAATACTATCTGGATGAAATAATGCTAAATATTTGAATGATGGGTTAAATGATTGATTCTTTATATAAATCTTATCGCCTAACATATGTGTTTTAACAAGATTTTCATCGTTATCACATAACCAAAATGCGTTAAGTTTTCCTTCGATTCGATAAATAAACTTTTTAAAAGCTTGGATTTCTTTCAGTCCATCAAGGTAAAAAGTCAAAGATCGAGACTGCTTTGAATATTGCCAATTCTCAATTCGGGTAATTTTACCTAGATCATAATCAACAATTTCAATATCTTTTTGAATTGTTGATTCATTAACTCCATAAAAATTATGTAATACTTCTAATCCAAGATACTTGATACCATAATTAGCACCGCTGCTAAAATTCAATTCATGACATAGCTCAACACTAATATCTATTTGACTTTCATACCCTGAAGTCGTGTATTTAGTATTAGTAAGAAAACATGGCATTAATGGAAGAATATACGCTGCTTTATAATGATAATTTATCGGTTTTATATTGACCTGCTTTTCAACAGGAACTCTTTTTTTTAGTTCAAACACTAATTTGTTTTTTTTGGGTTCTATGAAAACAAATTCTAATGGCTTTTGTTTTGGTAATTGTAGCCATTCATTTACTTCACTATGTTCAGCATTCTGATAAATCAAAAATTTATCACCCACTTTTTGATTTAAGATATTAGGTATTGTTTTCTCACCTAATTCTAGTTCACCAAGATATATTCCTGACAACCAATCTGGTATCAACCATATCTCAGTAAAATTATTTCTGAGTGAATTTAAATAATAATTACGATTATGAATATGAGTTAAAAATGAGTATTCATAAGAAACTCGTGGTAAAGCACGTAAACCTATTCTGTGCTCTCTACCGTTTTTTGTTTCGATGATATCAGTTAGCCAGGAAAATGTTTCTTTAGCCCCTTTTATGGGTTGTTCTGTAATGATATTTGACATGTTGGCCTTCTTTAAAATAAGAATTAAGTAATTTTTGATATGTTGACAATGGTGAAAGGCAAGCTAAATGCGCTTTTGTTAATTTGTTCTTGGATGTTTATAATGAAAAAGCGCCAATTGAGGCGCTTAATTTTATTATTTACTCAAGTTTTAAATCCACTTTGATCTTATAACTATATCATTTGGGATTTTCAATTTTGATGCAATTTGGTCTTACTTAGACATTTTAATTAACAAGCTTTCACTATTGTTGCTAGTTCATCACCATTTTCTCGATTTATTTGCATTATTCGCTTGACACCTTCTTGAGTAGATAACCATTGCTGTGCACTGTCATTATCATTGACTAAAGCAATATTAATGATTGGGGCAATAGTTTGTAAGCTACTTTCAGCTTTTTCAGATGTTGAACTTTGATTTGAAATTTGAGGAACTTGTATGCTACTCATATCTCCACGTTGTAAGGCTTCAAGGTTATTAACCCCTATTCGTTGCGTTGCTGACGCATTCATAACAAATTCTTGTCCATGCACTAGTCCTGCTACCTGAGTTCGTGCCAGATTCCCCGTATAACCACCTTTCATAAAGCCTGTTGATTGAGATCGAATGGCTGCGACATTCGCCATACCGGAAGTAATAGCCGCCGCCGCAGCTGCTGCACCTAGAGCCGGGCCTATATAAGGAATACCTGCCATAGATGCATAGGCTGCATTAGCAGATTGATAAGTATTCACAATAGCTTGTGCAATCGCTGCTGCTTTACCAACTTTAGCCATCGTAGCATTATTTGAACTTTGTAATTTTGCCACATTGCCAAAAAATTTATCTGCCTGACTTAAAATAACATCATTTTGTTTGGCCCAAACTTGTGCTCTTAATGATGCGGCAACCGATTGATCAAGATTAAATTTTTCTGTAAGAACATTTATTTGATCATACATCGATTGATATTGTTCAATCTGCAAACTTAATAAGCTCCAAGAGTTTTCGAACATTCCTGTAAATGGACTTCGACTATCTGTGTTCAACACGTTGATTATTTCATTATCATCTAATTCGGACAGACTTAGAGCATTAACCAAATCACCAAAATCCTGTTGCTTTTGTTTTTTTGAATTATTCTCTAAACCGTCTTTAATCGCAAGTATTCTCAAATACTCCTGATTCAATTCGATTGTTTTTCTTAATTCAGCATTTTGCTGTTGATTTAATATTAAACCTTTATTCATCAGATCTAGAGTGATACGATTAAATTCATTTTCTATAGCCCTTTCTTGAGAAGAGAGTTTCATCAGTTCCCATGTTCGCTCCAATTCTTTATTATAATTACCAAGTGGATCTATTGATTCATCATATTGCTGATTCAATAATGTCATATAGTCATTGTACTCATTTTGACTAATTGCTGCTTTTTGATAGATACCAGCCAATTCAGATTGTTTTTTGTTGAATTCTGTTAGTTTATCATTTATTGGATTTAACGAACTGAGTAAAAGTTGTTCATCTGGAGTTATTAATGTGTTATCTGTATTTTTAGCTGTTGATTGATGTTGTGCTATCCCTGTATTTTTTGTTTTTGTCGTCAATGTATTGAAATTTTCATTTGGATTCTTCAATATTTTTGTACGATTTATTACAACCTCAAAGCTTTTTAATATTTCGTTACTTAAGTTTTTAATACTATCTTCAGCTTTCTTAAACGGATCTGTATTCCAACTATTTTTTAACAATGTTTTTAATTTGTTTAAATTTACTCTTGCTGAAACGGAAGCACTATCGATACTTTTTAGCTTTGTTTTGATTGAGGTAGGAATATTCTCTGAAAACTGTATTGTTTCAATTGGCATATAAACCCCTTTTTTGCCTGAATATAATAAAATTGAGGTACAATATTTATTAACTAATAAGTCTGTCTCTCATGTTGATACATTTTTAAAGCGCTGATTTAAATTATTTATAGGTAAACTTTTTATAAAATAGTAGTAGTTATACAAGTTCATTTTAGCCTTATATAACCACTCTATTTTCAATAAAAAATTTAATGAACTAAGATTAATAAAGATAAATAATCATCTACTTTTAAAAAATGTTACTTAGTTTTTTGATTTAAATGCCCGATTAACATGCTTTAAATTTACCTTATCCATTTCACGTATTAGATAAACAAAATCATTTGTATCTTCATTATCTAATTGATAAAACCGAGCGTATTCAATGATTGATAACCATGAAATAGGTGTTGCAACCATCATATGTGAACGTGTTGTATCGAGATCGAGAAAGGCTTGATAGTAAAATTCAAGATGTTCGTCAAGTTCGGGTTTATTTCTGATTTTATCTGGAAGTGCTTGTCCCATTTGTTGAGACATTCTGATGATATCTTCGTCCTTTCCATTCATATCAAGTTGATATTCAAGGACTTCAATTAGTTTTTTATATCTTTTTCCAGCTCAACCGTTTTAAATAAATCAATATCACTTGCTTGTGCAATTAAATCATTGAATAAATCAGGCAATTGAGTTAAAAGTTTGATGGCATTTTCAGAAGTGAACGGTATGATTTTATTATCACGTCCTTGTATGTTTTCCCAGCCTCTTAGTACACCACCAACAAAAGCTTGCATCGAAATTTCAATGACTTTATCTTCTGGCAAAGAATCTAACTGTATTTGTCTTTTGTATTGTTTAGTTAGTTTTTTGATTAACATTGAGTATTTAGAATTTACGCCTCCCATTCGGGCTAAATAGAACGTTGGAATTGTTCCATCTTTATTGGCTCCATAAGTCACTGGAACCCCATCTTTTTCTTTATTTCTATCCGTTTCAAATTGTTCAAATAAACTCATTTTCTTCTCCTAAAAAGCACAATTATGATTAATATAATTAAACGTTAACATATGGCATTGCTGAATCAGGAAGGTATTCAAATGTTTGATACATCATTGTGTAACCATGTTTGTTTTCCGCCCCTGTTTTCTCAAGTGGTATCGTAATTTTCTGATCTTTTTCTATATTAGGCATACCACCACTTAACGCTAATAAAGGAATGTCAAAAATGACGCCTGAATTTTCCGCAGCTAAAATTGTCGAAAAGCCAACATCTGCGTTGTTTCGAATCGCTTCTATTGCATCAACTGAAGAAAAGTATGCGGTAATTGATCCAGTTACACTAAAATTACCAACAGATACATCAAAGCTCCCTAAAATTCCAAGTCCTTTAACTCCTGTAACACCATTAGAAATAGCTAAACTGGAATCAGTAACATAAGCAAATAAAGCACTTGGTGTTGAACTTTTGGTATCATTAATACTTAATTTTTGTCGATAAATATTAGAAGTTGCGTTAAAAGGTGATGATTTATCACATTCTAAACGTTCACCGATAATTCGATTCTTCCCTTTTTTCGTGAAAGAATTACATCCAACATAATTCAAATCTGCAGTAACATATTGTGCTGAACCCATATTAATGGTTAATTCATTTGCAACTGCCCCATTTACGTATTGGGCTTGAATTTCGTTATCAACCGAACCTAGTGTACGTTCAAAACAATAGGTTTTTTTAACAATTTTATTTTGTTCTTTTTCATTTTTAATTACCGTTCCAAAATAGATTTCTAATTTAATATTAGCACCGGTATCATTTTCAGGTACAAAGTCGGTATCATCAAAAGTTATTGTTTTCGCAGCAATTTCGGTTATTCTTGCCCAACCTCTATTTTTTGGAAAATAAGAGTCCGATGCATCACCACCAAGCCAAATCCATTCACCTTCAATTAATCCGAGCTTAGTTAAATCAGTCGAACTAGAAACTAATTTAGGTAATGTTCCTTTTTTAACTTCCATTGAACAACTACCAGAGCTGAATTTAAAACCTACCGCAGAAATTTTTGCGCTAGCTGGCGGATTCAATTCTTCTATTTGTGGTGTACTTGAGTTAGTAGAAATATTGTTATCAGAGCAAGAATATACAATTTTTAAACCATTGTTTGCAAAATTGCTAAACCCTGAAGCATGAATAATCGTGCCTGTCAGTAATTTTTGCGGTAATTTATTACTATCTGGAAAATTATAACCTTTTGATACACTCTTAATAGGTAATGTTTTACCGCTAAGTGATTGAGTTGTAAATTTTTCTCTTGCTTCTGCAAACATAAAACCACGCATTAGCCAAGGAAAAATATTTTTAGTCATATCAAGGCTAAAACCTGCTGAAGCATCAATATCAACAATTTTACCCTTTTGATTTTGTCGTGAAGGATTGATCGTTTCTCGCTGTAGTAAGGTTGTAGAACCGCCGAAATCACTATAGCTATTTACTTCGATACCATGCCAAACAGGATTGCTAGGAAGTATTTTTAAATCATCTTCTTCTGCGATGTATAAACTTGTAACATTACTGTCAATTGTTTTTGCTGTATTCATATTATTTCCTAATTAAATGTTTTAGTTGTATTTGCAAAATAACAATTGAAAATATTGCTATTTTGCGGTGGTTGATTATCAGAATTTCTAAATAAGTTGCTAGAATTGAGGCTATCAATTCATCTAATATACTGATGAAATTTCTGATTTAATTTTTTTGAGATTGTATTATTAGAAAGTTTGAGAGTTTAAATAAACTCACGATGGAGATGATGTTTAAGGTTTAAATCTAAAAATTGATAACGTTACTTATGTTAACTTAAATAGTTTTAAGAAAAGATTTAACATCTTTTTCATAATGATGGACACTGTAAGTAAGATAAAATTAATTATTTGTTTACGTTTTTTGAAAACCTCCTTTTTAAATAATTTGGCATTGATCATATAAAAAATAAATCTGAAATATTTAATAAACTATCAATTTTTATTTCTATCAACGAAAAATGAGAAGTTATTATTCTAGTACCCCATTAACGTTTTCGAGAAATAAAAAAGCCCCACTATTTATAGCGGGGCTTTAAATAAAATTATCTTAGTTTAGGTTAATTATACACCAAAAATGTACGGTGTCAATTAATCAATATAAATTATCGGTTTCAATTAACTAAGTTATACTTAAAAATAAAGAATTTGATATTTTTAAGGGTTTTAATTATTGATTTGACCCAATTTTTTGTAATCTTCTTCAGATACCGCTTCACACCATTCATTACAGGTATCCTCATCCGGCACTTCGATAGCTATATGGCTAAACCATGAGTCAATCTTAGCACCATGCCAATGTTTTACATTCGCAGGAATAGTAATCACCATCCCAGGTTCTAAACTTATTGGTTTATCACCATATTTTTGATACCATCCGCTGCCAGCTGTACATAATAAAATTTGCCCTCCTCCTTTTGATGCATGATGAATATGCCAATTATTTCGACAACCAGGCTCAAATGTGACATTTGCAATTAATAAAGAGGACTTTGTTGGTTCTGTTAATAAATTTAGATATGATTGACCAATAAAATATTTAGCATAATTTACATTAGGTAAACCTTGTCCAAATATATTATCTTTTTCAAATTCTGATGGGTTAATTATTTTCATCATCAATATCCTTGTTGGGAAATGAATTAATATCTATGTAATGAAACTGATTTTGAGCAAAAAGGACTTAATAATTATATATATCCCCTTTTCATAAGAAATATCGTAATTTATTGCTCTTTTATTGCACGATTTAATCGTTCATATTCAATTTCGCCTATTTTCGATTTTAAAAGATTAGCAATGCTAGCTAATTCAGTAGAAGAAACACCGACATTTTGAGCAATTTGAACATGTGATTTAATCTGACTATCAGCACCTTCCAACGTTGATAACGCTGATAATGTCGCTATCTCTCTATCTTTATAACTTAAAATATTTCGACCAAAAATATCACCAAAAAGATGGGCTTTTAAAAATTGATCAATAACAGGTGAAAAATCCATAACGCCACCCGAAACAGGTTTGCCAACAACTTTTGTTTGAATTTCAGTACCTAACTCCAAAGAGCTTTTATTAGTCGGTAATGGTGCAAACTCAGAACCAACTGAATCATTAATTCCTTCTTTTTGGCGTTCTTCAAGTATATCTTTAAAGGAGCTCAAACCATTTAAACTTCTTGGAAAACCAACATAGGCATAAAGCTGAACCAAAATTTCTTTAATTTCATTAACGGTTAACCCTTGATTTAATCCATTAATCAAAGCATGTTTTAATCCCTTCAGATCCCCCTTAGACATAAATGCGGAGATAGTAACGATTGATCCTTGTTTTGGCGTTAGAGTGTTCATAGCATTTGCCCTTGTATAATTTTAATAAATTAATAGTTACAATAATTATGTTGATAAAATGACAAATATTTTTATTATCCATCCACTATTCATCGATTGTTTTTTTAATGAATTCCATTTTTTGTGATTTGGATCTTCAAAACTAATTCAGGATTTAGTATATAAGTTTTAGATGTTGCATGCTCACGTATTTAATTTCAATTCTTATTATAAGATTTGATAGTTACCTCTAATAGAGCAAATCCTTTCAAAAAGTTGCCTAATCCTATCAAAAATCATATCCTAATATTAAAATCTATATCAATATAGAAATCTTTATGCTAAAAAAAGAAGTTAAAAGAATAATGTTGAAGAGAATGCCAGCCGCAGGTAACTACCTAACTCAAATTAAAAACTTTGGCATTTACAGGCGTGAAATTAGCGAAAATAAAGACCTTTGTATAGAAAGTTGTTTTTATCAACCTATGATTACGTTGATAATACAAGGTGAAAAAAGCTCTTTGCATGGCACTAAACTCTATAATTATAAAGAAGGTGATTATCTTCTCACATCTATTGATATTCCAACCATAAATACAATTAAAAATGCTACGATTAAAAATCCTTTCCTTTCATTATCACTTCTGATTGATAATAAATTAATTAAAGAATTATTAATTGAATACCCAGAACTCAATAAACCTTCACGACAAAGTTTTAGTGGTATTATTGTCTCAAAAGTTGAAGATGATCTAATGAGTGCTTTTTATCGATTGCTAAAATTGCTAGATAAACCCGAACAAATATCAGTTTTAGCGCCCTTAATTATCAAAGAAATTCACTATCTACTATTAATCGGCCCTTTTGGCGAAGCGTTAATATCAATTTGTATGCCAGAAACAAAAAGTTATCATATTGCAAACACGATAAGTTGGCTAAAAAAACATTTTAGAGAGCCGATAAAAATGGAACAATTGGCCTATCAAGCGAATATGTCGCTTTCAAGCTTTTATCGTCACTTCAAAAAGGTTACAAGTTTAAGCCCGTTACAGTTTCAAAAGCAACTGAGATTACATGAAGGCCGGCGTTTAATGGTTAGCGAAAATATGACTGCAATTCAAGCTAGCTTAAAAGTGGGTTATGAAAGTGCTACACAATTTAATCGAGAATATAAAAATTTATTTCACCAAACACCATTACAAGATGTTCAAAAAATACGAAAAGGTGCTCGACTGGTCTAAATTGAAGTTAAAAATGATATTTTTTAATTTGGATTTGGAAAAAATACAGCAACAGAGGTTGTTAATCTTATTGCTCTACGCTTAATAACTGGGGTCGTAATCACTTTTGCTATTTTTCTGATTTTACCCCATATTAATAATTAATATTATTAATTATAATTTGCCTTTTAACATATAACTATAACCTATATTAGTTGATTCTTAACTAAAGGATCATTTAAAGATTTGAAATATAGAAATTAAAAAAAACTTTTTTTGCAATTTTATAACACCAACAACACTTACAAAATTAATTATTAATAATCAATAAATTAAACTTGTGTTATTATAGTGTAGTATGTTGTTAATAGCATGGTATATTTTATACTGATAATTATGAAATGAGGTGTTTACATTATGACAGAATGGATTATAGAAAATAAAGATTGGATAGTCCCTATATCAGTAGCATTACTAAGTTTATTCGGATCACTTTTAGGCGGTTGGTTGTCGGGCAAAAAGAGAATAGGTATTGAAGTATTATCAAAAAATAGACAAGAATGGATTAATGATTTAAGAAAAAAGTCTCAGAATTTACAAGTTTAACAGAAAAAGCGTCTTTAGATATAACGCAAAAAAAAATGACAACAAAATATGATATAAATGATCAACAAGAAATTATAGAAATAATTTTCAATCTTATGATTATTCGTGATTATTTAATTTTACTCTTAAATCCTAATGAAGAAAACAGTAAACTTATATATGCTAATATTAGAAATATATTAGCTCTTATTCAGGCTTTTAATAATATGGATAGACAAAGCCTTTTCGAGGGAGTGGCATATAGATACGCCCAAAATATATTAGTTGAAATTGAAAAACTAACAAAAAACACACAACTCGTTTTAAAGACTGAATGGGAAAGAGTAAAGAAAGGAATTTAATTATAATTAGATCCTTTTAAACTCATCTAATGCTTGTTTTTGTTCATTAGATAAGTTGATATCTACTTCACCATATTCGAGTAAGTAAGTTCCAAATGACATCAGGAAAGCGACTGCAGGATCTATCTTGTTGGCTGCTTTCTTTTTATTCGGTTTAATGTTGGCATTGGCATCGGTTTCCATGACCACATTCCCAACAGCCCAAGAAAGAATAGGATCGCCATTATGATTAATGCGTTTAGAGCTAATAAATACCGCGGTATTTTTTGAATTTGAGCTAAATCAGGCGTAAATTATAAAAAATGGATAACGACTTAGATAAAGATATGTTATATGATTTTAAATTTGCTTGATTCTTAAGATGGTGGCCCCTACTGGACTTGAACCAGTGACCAATCGATTATGAGTCGACTGCTCTGACCAACTGAGCTAAGGGGCCTTTAGTGATGTGCTACTAAGTTAGTAGGGTTGCGATTATAATAGACTTAAATCGATTTTGCTATAGTTAAATGCATAAATTAAGTCGGTTTGCTTATTTCTTAATCTTTAATCTATTGGATACTTTGGATTTTAATAACTGATATTTTTAAACCCATTAACCTGTTACAATGTTTTAGGTTATAATTAATGTTCTGTTGTTCTAATGGCTGAGGAAATATTATGTCTTGCAAAAAATTATTATTAGTTAGTTTAACAGTGTCTACAGCGTTATTTTTAAATGCATGTAGTAATTCTCAATATGAGCTTACCCAAGCTGGGCGTCAAGTTCAGTTTGTTGATACTAAACCAACGGCTAATTGCCAACTGTTAGGTAAAGCAGAAGGACGTCGTGGAACATTTTTTTCTGGTACAAAAACACATAGCGAACTGATACGTGATGCTGCATCTGATTTGATGAACAAAGCTGCCGCTATGGGGGGAAATGTGATATATGATGCTCAAGATGCATCATTACAATATATCTCAGATGTTGCACCAACTGATGCGGTTATGGTTGGTGATGTTTATCGTTGTAATTAAGATTGATTAAAAGGGGAAATACTCCCCTTTTTTATTCACAAAATTAATTTTAATTATCCATTTTGAGCTTCAAATTGTTTCATAAACTCAATTAAGTAATTCACACCTTCAATATCCATCGCATTATAAATTGATGCTCGCATTCCACCGGCAATACGATGCCCTTTTATACCAATAATATTGGCTTGCGTTGCTTCACTGACAAACTTTTTATCTAACTCTTCATTGGGTGATAAAAACGTTACATTCATGATGGATCGATTATTTTTAGCCACAGTGTTTCGATAAAAGTCTGACTGATCAATAAATTGATAAAGTTGTTGCGCTTTAGCATGATTGCGTTTTGCCATCGCTTCTAATCCGCCAAGTTTTTTAATCCATTTAAAAACTAGACCTGACATATACCAAGCAAAGGTTGGCGGAGTATTAAACATAGAATCGTAATCGTTCAACACTTTATAGTCTAAAACGGAAGGCAGAATAGATTTAGCATGACCAAGAAGATCTTCTCGGATAATAACAATGGTAATTCCTGAAGGACCTATATTTTTTTGGGCACCTGCATAAATGATACCATAACGGCTAACATCAATAGGTTGAGATAGAATACAAGAAGAAAAATCAGCCACTACAATTTTATCGTCAAAATTAGGTTCTTCAAATATTTCGATACCATCAATGGTTTCATTTGGGCAATAATGGACATAAGCCGAATCACTATTTAAATGCCAATCAGACATAGGTTTAACTGATGTAATTCCTGCCTGTTTAATAACAATATTTTGTTCGATAACATTGCAATATTTTTTTGCTTCTTTAGCTGCACATTCACTCCAATATCCACTATTGATGTAATCAGCACTGGTTTTATTCCCTAAAATGTTTAAAGGAACAGCTGCAAATTGTGCGCGAGCCCCACCCTGACAAAACAATATTTTATAATTATTGGGTACTTTTAAAATGTCACGCAGATCATTGGTTGCTTCAATCGCACATTGATCAAATTCTTTGCCTCGATGACTTAATTCCATCACCGAAGCGCCCGTATTTTGCCAATTTAATAATTCAGCCTGTGCTTGTTGTAAAACATCAGCAGGTATTTTAGCCGGACCTGCACTAAAGTTATAACTCTTACTCATTGCAATTCACTTTAATCCTTCAAAAAATAGACATACATTTTTACACTGTCTGGCAAGATATACAATCAGATTTTTATCAAGATTTTTTGAATAATCGCCGTCAAATTTGTTTTGTATATTTGATAAGATTATTGAGTAATAAAAACAGTGATAATATAAAAAGCCAGCAAAATACTGGCTAAACAAGTGGGATGAGCAATTAAATTGCTAATTGTCGTTTAGCATTTTCAATCGCCATTTTTACTTGGTCTGGTGATACGCCCCCTTTTGCACAACGTTTGGCAAGACAAGATGCCAAAGACAAAATTGGGTAAACTTCATTGTCGATTACCGAACTAAACGCTTTTAGTTCTTCTAATGAGAGTTCTTCTAAAGCTTTTTGTTTAGCGATAGCACCGACCACGGCCTCACCCACAATATGATGGGCTTCACGAAATGGTATACCTTTAGCAACTAAATAATCTGCCAGTTCAGTCGCATTTGAATAACCTTGTTTGGCGGCTTCTCGACATCTATCGTTATTAATTTTAATATCTTCCAATACTAAAGCTGCCATATCTAAGCATTCAAGCCATGTATCTAGAGCATCAAACAGATGTTCTTTATCTTCTTGAAGATCTTTATTATAAGCAAGCGGTAAACCTTTAAAAGTGACCATTGCACCAGTTAAAGCTCCCACAACTCGCCCAACTTTACCTCGAATTAACTCTAAGGCATCTGGATTTTTCTTTTGAGGCATCAATGAAGAACCCGATGTAACACGATCAGATAATTCAACAAAATTAGCTTCACCGCTATTAAAAATAATCAAATCTTCTGCAAAACGTGATAAATGTACCATACCAATTGAAGCGTTATTTAATAATTCCAAAATATGGTCACGGTCAGAAACAGCGTCTAAACTGTTATTTGTTGCTTGAGCAAACCCTAACCAGCTTGCAAGCTCCTCCCGATCCATTGGATAAGCGGTACCGGCTAGTGCCCCACTACCTAATGGACTCACATCCAAACGTGTTAACGTATCTTGTAAACGGCTTACATCACGCGTTAACATCTCATAATAAGCAAGGCACCAATGCGCAAATGTAATGGGTTGTGCTCGTTGTAAATGGGTGTAACCTGGCATCACAGTATCTTGATGCTTGTCAGCCGTATTAACTAAAGATTGTCTTAAGTGATTAATGGCTGAAATCAACTGTTGAATCTCAGATTTGCACCATAATTTTAAATCGGTAGTAGATTGGTCATTACGACTTCGTCCTGTGTGTAATTTTTTACCAAGATCACCCACTTTTTCAATTAATTTTTGTTCGACCCAACTGTGAATATCTTCAGCATCACTTTCTAAAATTTGATGAGGATTGTGTTGAACGCTGACTAATAATTCATTTAAGGCTTTTTCGAGTTTTTTTTGCTCATCATAGGATAAAACACTAACAGTGACCAATGCTTTAGACCAAGCTATAGATCCAATAATATCTTGCTCAGCAAGACGATAATCAAAGCGCAATGAATCATTAAAATGTTTAAAACGTTGATCTGCTGCTTGGCTAAAACGCCCACCCCATAATGCCATACCTACCTCAAATATTTATTAATCAATTTTAATTGCTAAACAATCTGAATTTATTGTTCTTCTTTTGTAAAATAACTAACATACTATAAAAGAGATATATACAGGACATAGCCTATATATATCTTTTATCTCACTTATCTAGATCAAAATCAATAAATTACTTTTGTGATTTTTTTGTTGTTTTAGATTTAGTTACTTCTTTGGTTGCTGCTTTAGCTTTACTCTCCGTTTTTACCGTTTTTGGTGAATCACTTGGTTTTGTAGCGGATTTAGCTTTTTTAGCAGGCTGTTTTTTCTTTTCTTCATTCAATGCTCGAATGCGTGAAGATAAAGAAAATAATCGAATAAAACCGCCAGCATGGCTGTGATCATAAACCTCATCTTCTCCGAATGTAGCAAACTCTTCGTTATATAAGCTATTCGGTGACTTTTTCTGCACTGCGGTAGCACTGCCTTTATAAAGCTTCACCACAACTTCACCTGTCATATCTTCAGCTAACACATCGGCTGCCGCTTGAATAGAGCGACGATAAGGGGCAAACCAGCGACCATCATAAACAACATAAGCCATTTCTAGACCTAACTGCTCACGCCATTTGAAACTATCACGATCTAAAATCAACTGCTCAAGCCCTCGCAAAGCGGTCATCATAATGGTACCGCCAGGCGTTTCATAACATCCTCGTGATTTGATTCCTACTAAACGATTTTCAATAATATCGACCCGACCTACTCCATGTTTAGCACCAATTTTATTCAATGTAGCAACACAGTTGTAAGGCGAAAGTTTTTTACCATTAACAGAAACTACCTCACCTTTTTCAATACCAATAGTCACAAGTTCAGGTTTATTTGGCGCATCTTCAGGAGAAACCGTCCATGCCCAACAATCTGCGTTAGCTTGATTCCAAGTGCTTTCAAGGACGCCACCTTCGGTTGAGATATGCCATGCATTTTCATCACGGCTGTAAATTTTTTCGACCGTTGCGGTTGTTGGTATTTTTCTTACTTTTAAATAATCAATTAAGGCTTCACGTGAGCGTAAATCCCACTCACGCCAAGGTGCTATCACTTTTAATTGGGGAGCAAGCGCAGTATAAGTTGTTTCAAAACGGACTTGGTCATTACCTTTGCCTGTGGCACCATGGCAAAGCGTATCAGCGCCAACTTCTAACGCATATTCGACTTGTGCTTTAGCAATAATTGGACGTGCCATTGATGTACCAAGATAATAAGTTCCTTCGTATAAAGCACCGGTTTTTAAGACTGGGTAAACATAATCTTTAACAAATTCTTCTCGTAAATCGACAACTTTACATGCTACAGCGCCAGAAGCTTTGGCTTTCTTTTCAACATCTTTTAATTCTTTTGGATCTTGACCGACATTAGCCACTAACGCATAAACTTCACATCCACCATAATTTTCTTTTAACCAAGGAATGATAGCGGATGTATCTAAACCACCTGAATAAGCTAAAACGACCTTTTTTGTGCTACTTTTTTTCATGTTATACCCTTTCTTAATTAACGACGATCGACGAATAAGTTAAAAAATCTTGAAACCTACATCACTTATTTCTGAAAACAGTTAGAATGATAACCGATGTAATATAATATCTGATTGCTATTTAAGCAATAATTCTTGTACCCGTAATACCGGATTTTCCATTAAATAATTCAATCAGTTTATCCGGTTCTTTCCAACTTGCTATATCAATTCCCCTTCCTAACGCTTTAGCAGCTTCAAATGCAGAATTAACTTTAACTATCATGCCGTCAGTAATCACCCCATTAGCGATAAGTTGATCAGCTTGTAATTGAGTTAATGATTCAATGCGCTGTTTATTTTCATCTAAAACGCCAATCACATCAGAAAGCAAAATTAAATCCGCATCTAATGTTTTAGCTAACGCCACTGCTGCATGGTCTGCGTTGACATTCATCATTTGGCCTTCATCTGTTATACCAATTGAACTTACGATCGGCAAATAACCGTTTTTTATTAGAAGATTCACTAAAGTCGGATCCCCTGCCTGTGCTTCACCAACATACCCGAGCTCTTCCGAAATCTGCTTAACTTTGACGCTATCACCGTCAGCTAAACAGAGCCCTATACTTGGTATATGCTGTTTTTTAGCTTCAGAGAGTAAAGTGGTATTTGCGCTACCAGCAAGACTACCAACAATCACATCAATTTGATCTGCCGGTGTGACCCTTAATCCATTACGACGAACAACGGGGATCGATAACCTATCCATTAAGGAATCAACGACACTGCCCCCACCGTGTACAATAATTAAAGGGCGGATATAATTCTGTTTATAATCACATATAACAACAAACAACTGCTTTAATGCATCTTTATTATCGAGAAGTACGCCGCCGAGCTTAATAATTAATGGTTTCATATCAATTTCCTATTAACTTAAATTATCGTTAACCACTGTTCATATTAATTAATCAATGAATATCTTAATTTTTACAGCAAAGCCATCGTTTCATCAAAACCAAATCGGATATTCATACACTGCACAGCTTGTGCTGCTGCACCTTTTAATAAGTTATCTTCCACTGAAATTAAAATTAAATGTCGTCCTTTTAAAACAAATCCTATATCACAATAAGGTAATCCGACGACAGCTTTTAAAGCTGGCCAATCTTTTTGATATACCCTAACTAAAGGCTTATCGTCGTAATACTTATTTAATGCCGAAAGAATATCATTAGAAGACACATTGGCTTTTACAAGGCAAGTTATCGTTGCGTGAATACCTTGTTTAAAACAACCTAAATGAGGAGTAAAAATGACCTCTTGACCTAGATGCGTTGCAATTTCAGGTTGATGTCGATGAGAAAATAGCCCATAAGCATGTAAACTGACTTCACAAAATAAGTTATTATGGGAAGGTTTACGCCCTGCACCACTCACGCCACTTACCGCATTGATGACAGGTAATTGCGATTTATCTATTAAATCCTCTTCAATTAATGGCTTTAAAGGTAATAAACTTGCCGTTGGATAACAACCAGGAACAGCAATTAATTTTGCTTGTTTAATTGCTTTAAAATTCCATTCGGCTAAGCCATAAATCGCTTGGTCTAACCATTGTTGGTGTTGATGAGTAAAGCCATAAAAATCTTGATAAAATGAGGAAGAATTAACACGAAAAGCACCCGACAAATCAAAAACCGTACAGCCGCGCTCTAAAAAATAAGGAGCGATATCATGACTAACAGCATGCTCAGTTGCCAAAAATACTAAATCGATATCATCAATTAGAAAAGAATAATCTGAGGTTGCAATTAAAGGTAAATCTACCACCCCTTTTAATTGAGGATGAAGATTATAGTCTGAGATAAGCTTTCCCCCATCTTGACTATTTTCTGAAACCGTTAAAGCAACAAGTTCAACATGCGGGTGTTTAGTCAAGTAATAGGCTAATTTTGCACCTGCATAACCACTCGCTCCAACAATAACCGCTTTTAACATACCATTCCTATAATTTATTATTAAATAATGAATATATAGTAGGTTATTTATTAAACCGATACAAGCCCTAAAATGAATTCTTATTCACTTTTTGTGAATTTTATTTCATTTATCGATTTAACGTAATCTTTATTAAGACAGTTAAAAACCTGCCGACGACGATCCGCAGGTTTTTTAGATTGATACTATTTTAAAAGTATTGCTGATTTTAAAATTGCAATAAGTAGATCCCAATAACGATGAACGCTTTGAATATTCACTTTTTCATCAGGAGAATGAGGAGATACAATTGTTGGCCCAATCGAAATCATATCCATATCAGGATAAGATTGCTTAAATAGACCACATTCTAGCCCAGCATGTATTACCATAATTTTTGCTTTTTGTGAAAAAAGTTCATGATATTTGTCTTTCGCAAGTTGCAACAAACTAGAATCTAATTTCGGTTCCCAACCAGAATAACCACCACTGATTTCATAATTTGCATTGACTAATTGACTTAGCGAAATTAAGGTCGAAACAACCGCATCTTTAGCAGAATCTACTTGTGAACGGATTAAGAAATTTACATAAAGTTGATTCTCTTTGATATTCACAATGCCTAAATTTAAAGATGTTTCAACGACGCCATGTATTTGATCACTCATTCTCACCACACCATTAGGTGCTGAATTCAACCAATTGATGATTTTGTTTTGATGCTCGGTTGTTAATACACGTCTAACTTTGGTTGCATCAACATCACTCAAATTTATTTCAATATTTGGTTCAACGCTACCTAATTCGTTTTTTAAGGTCGCTTTATATTGCTGAAGGATTGACTTAAGCTTAGGTAAATCTTGTTTATTCAATGAAATTTCGGCAAATGCTTCTCTTGGGATTGCATTTCGTAATGATCCACCTTGTATATCCGCCAATCTAAATGAAAAGTCCTGAGCATACTCAGCCAAAAACCTAGCCATAAGTTTAATTGCATTACCGCGCCCAAGATGAATATCACACCCTGAATGCCCACCTTTTAAACCTTTTAATGATATACGCATATAACAATCATGTTTTTCAGGCATAACAGCGTAAGTAATTGCGAACGTTGTGGTAAAATCAACGCCGCCAGCGCATCCTGTAAATATTTCACCTTCATCTTCAGAATCGGTATTAATTAAGTATTTGCTTTTAAGCCAATTAGGTTGAAGACCAAATGCGCCATGCATACCGGTCTCTTCTGATGTAGTAACAAGCACTTCTAACGGTCCATGCTCAACAGTCGGATCAATTAAAACAGCTAATGCCGAAGCCAACCCAACACCATTATCAGCTCCTAAAGTTGTTCCTTTAGCTTTGACCCATTCACCGTCAACATAAGCTTGAATAGGATCAGTCAAAAAATCGTGTACTGTGCCTTCATTTTTTTGAGGAACCATATCCATATGAGCTTGTAACGCAATTGAAGGACAATGTTCCAAACCTTTGGTTGCTGGTTTTGTTAACAAAATATTTCCTGCTTTATCGATTTGATAAGCAATATGATGAGAATTGGCAAAATCAACAATATATTTAGTTATCATTTGTTCATGATGTGAAGGATGTGGAATTTTACAAATATCATTAAAAATCTGCCAAGTAAATTTTGGCTCTAATGTGGAAAGCATAATATATCCTCAATATTAAGTGAGTAATTAATTAATGAGTGGTTTTTTTTGTGTAATCGCTCTATAATAAGGTGCAATTTTACATCTATTTTTAGTCCATTAATATTAATTTATTATATTTACACATTCGATTAAAATTGCGAGTTACTCATGCCAATAGAACAAAATTTAACAGAAGAAGAAATCAAAGCTAAAAAACAGCATAAAGCTGAAGTCATCGCTGAAAAAGAAAAATTCAACGTTACCTGGGAAATGCTACAAGCCTATGGACGTCAACTTTCAAAACGTTTACTACCCGCAAATCAATGGAAAGGCATTATTGCAGTAAGCCGTGGTGGTTTAGTTCCCGCTGCGATTCTTGCTCGTGAACTAAGCATTCGTTATGTTGATACTGTCTGTATTTCAAGCTATGATCATGACCATCAACGTGAAAAACTGATTCTTAAACAAGCTAACGGTGATGGCGAAGGGTTTATTGTTGTTGATGATTTAGTTGATACCGGTAACACCGCTCACACCATTCGTGATATGTATCCTAAAGCACGTTTTGTGACTATTTTTGCAAAACCGGCAGGCAAACCTCTTGTTGATGATTACGTTGTAGATATTGAACAAGATACTTGGATTGAACAGCCTTGGGATACCGGTGTTATGTTTGTTAAACCAATTAGTGATCATGAATAATTAATCTACCATAAGGGATAATTGGCTGTTATGTCAGCGACTAAAAATCTATCAGAACAAATTTTTAAACAGCAATATGATTATCCAGAAACATCGGGACTTATTAATCGTATTGATTGCAGTGAAGGTAGTAGTATTAGTCCGTTAGACGGCGACCTAGATTCAAGATGGTATAGAATTATCAATCCCATTTTGTGGTTTTGGCGAGGTTTGCCAAAACTTGAAGTTGAAGCAGTATTATCACGAATTGCTGCTTCAACTAAAAAACACACCAATGATAAATGGTTAGATTCCGTTATTGGTTATCAACCGGGTAATTGGATTTACGAATTTTTAAATCAATCCGCGGAGTGGTCAGCAAAGGCCGATGTAATCGATTCCAACAATTTAAGCGAAGACGATAAAAAAAATCTAAATACTTATCATTTGATTGCAAGCGAATATGCCAGTATTGCAAGCTATCCTCATTTTAAAAATGACGAGTTAGCGATGTATGCCCAAACATGTGCGTATCAAGCTTATACAAAAGCGCTCAACTATTCCCCTTATAAGATTAAAGAACTTGAGTTCAAAGTCGAAGATCGGAATGTCAAAACACTACTGCATTTACCCAAAACTGAAGGTACATGCCCTGTTGTTTTGATCTGTAATGCACTTGGAAATTTGCAAATCGATTTTTATCGATATTTTAGTGAATATTTAGCACCACAAGGTTTTGCGATGTTAACAGTGGATTTACCCAGTGTTGGATACAGTCGTAACTTCACTTTAACCCAAAATAGTAGTCAGATTCATCAAGCCATTATTGAGCAACTTGCTAACGTGCCGTGGGTGGATAATAATCGTTTAATTGTGGCAGGTTTTCGTTTTGGTTCGCATATTGCAACACGATTAAGCTATTTGATGCCAAATAAAATCAAAGGATTATTTAATTTTACACCTTTTGTTCATCAAATTTTCACTGATAAAGAACTACAAAAGAATCTACCTAATAGCTACAAAGATATGCTAGCTAGCCGTTTGGGATTACCGCTAGTATCCAACCAACAATTAGCCGCCGAATTAAATTATTTCTCTCTAAAAAATCAGGGTCTTTTAACTCGAGCTTGCCCAGTTCCTGTGATGAATATTATTTTCGAAAATGATAAGCTTAGTACCTTAACTGAAGCAAAACTTATTCATTCAGCTAAGCAAAATAAAATTATCACTATTCCAAAAACACCATTACAAAAAAGTTTACATCAAGCATTAACACAATCAGTAACATGGATGAAGTCTATTTTGTAATACCAGTATAAAATGAGTATCGTTATGACTAACATAAAACAGCAAGTTGTCGTGGTTAAATTGGGTACAAGCGTATTAACAAGTGGGACAAAACAGCTAGATCGTGCTCGGATAGTAGAATTAATACGACAATGTGCAATCTTACATCAAGAAGGTCATAAAGTTATTATTGTGACGTCAGGTGCAATCGCTGCCGGACGAGAGTATTTAAACTACCCTAACCTACCAAATACGGTTGCGTCAAAACAATTACTTGCTTCTGTTGGTCAAAGTAAACTCATCCAACTTTGGGAACAACTGTTTTCTATTTATAAAATTTACATTGGTCAAATGCTATTAACACGTGCAGATTTAGAAGATCGTGAAAGATTCTTAAATGCTCAAGATGTGTTAAAAGCGATGCTGGATAACCAAATTGTACCCGTAATCAATGAAAATGATGCGGTAGCAACAGCAGAAATTAAAGTTGGCGATAATGATAATTTATCTGCACTTGCGGCTATTTTAGCAGAAGCCGATAAACTTATTTTATTAACTGATATCGAAGGTTTATATACTGCCGATCCTAGATCAGATAAAAACGCTAAATTAATTTCAGAAATCGAACAGATTGACGATCATTTGCGTAGTATCGCGGGTGATAGTGTTTCAGGTTTAGGAACCGGTGGAATGAGCACAAAAATACAAGCTGCTGAAGTTGCAGGAAGTGCCGGTATCGAAGTTGTTATAGCGGCAGGAAACAGACCCAATGTAATTATCGATATCATGAATAATAAATCGGTCGGCACTCGTTTTCTTGCTCAAAAAACACCATTAGAACATCGCAAACATTGGATATTTGGTGCACCGATAGCAGGCAAACTTATATTGGATGACGGTGCAGTGAATGCAATTTTAAATAATGGAAGCTCCCTTTTACCAAAAGGAATTATAAAAGTTGCACAAACCTTTTCACGTGGTGAAGTGGTTGATATATGTGATAAATCAGGCAAATCCATTGCCCGAGGAGTCAGTCGTTATAATAGCGATGCACTACAACAAATAGCAGGACATCACTCACTGGAAATTAGCCAAATTATTGGCTATGAATATGGTTCAGTTGCCGTTCATCGAAATGATATGATTATTAAACAATAATCTATTAGTGATCTTATTCGAATACGATACACTGATCATTATTAAGCTCAATAATTGTGATAAAATCAATTGATTTAAATTCATAAATAACAATAATAAAGCAGAAAATCAGCATAGTGCTTTAAACGTATTTTATGCGTTTAACCAATATTAAGAATTAAAAAATCTTTAAAGGTCTCATCATGTTAAACCAAATCGGAGAATCAGCAAAACAAGCTGCATACCAATTAGCACAATGCCCTACTGCGACAAAAAATAAAGTACTTACGGTCATTGCCGATTTATTAGAAGCACAAAGCACCATGATTTTAACAGCTAATGCGCACGATATAAAATTAGCAAAAGAACAAGGCTTAAGTGATGCTATTGTTGATCGACTACTGCTAACACCTGAGCGATTATCATCGATTGCCAATGATGTTCGTAAAGTCATAACACTGAAAGATCCTATTGGAGAAATCATTGATGGGTCAACATTAGACAGCGGTTTAAAGTTACAACGTCACAGAGTGCCATTAGGTGTAATTGGTGTAATATATGAAGCTCGTCCAAATGTAACCATTGATATTGCTTCGCTTTGTTTAAAAACAGGTAATGCGGCGATACTTAGAGGTGGCAAAGAAACGCTCAAAACTAATATGGCGATTATTTCCGTTATCCAACAAGCCTTATCACAAATTGGATTACCACAAACCGCCATACAATATATAGACAATCCTGACCGAAAATATATTAATGAATTACTTAAACTCGACAAGTACATTGATATGATTATTCCAAGAGGTGGCGTGGCACTACATCAATTATGTCGTGAACAATCTACTATACCAGTCATTACAGGGGGTATTGGTGTCTGTCATATTTTTGTTGATGAAAGTGCTGATT
The DNA here is from genome assembly GCF_001690185.1 of Gilliamella sp. wkB308. Classification (GTDB taxonomy): domain Bacteria; phylum Pseudomonadota; class Gammaproteobacteria; order Enterobacterales; family Orbaceae; genus Gilliamella; species Gilliamella apicola_I. Next base: position 29,933 of record NZ_LZGN01000003.1, on the reverse strand, counting down.
TTGATAAAGCGCTAGCCATTATTATTAATGCTAAAACACAGCGCCCTAGCACTTGTAATACGCTGGAAACATTATTAGTTCATCATAAAATTGCGCCAATGTTCATACCGATATTAAGCCAAATAATGACAGATAATGAGGTTACCTTACATGCAGATAAGCGCACAATTGAAATTTTAAACTCAAATAAAGCTAATGTGTATCCGATAAACGATCAAGAGTTACGTCAAGAATGGTTATCAAAAGACCTTAATGTTGTCATCGTTGATTCCCTCGAAAATGCAATAGAACATATACGAGAATATGGAAGTGGTCATTCAGAATCAATCTTAACCCGTAACTTAACTAATGCTGAACAATTTGTTAATCAAGTCGATGCAGCAGCGGTATATGTCAACGCCTCGACACGTTTTACCGACGGTGGACAATTTGGTTTAGGCGCTGAAGTGGCAGTAAGCACTCAAAAATTACATGCCAGAGGCCCTATGGGACTTGAAGCATTAACAACCTATAAGTGGATAGGTATTGGGGATGATTTAATTCGTCAATAAAATCTGTATCAACTGTTCAGTAACAGCTGACAGTTGATACTTTAATATCTAGTCAAAATTACGCATTAATAATGCATAATTTAAATCGATTTCTTCTGGGATTGGAATATAAACAATATGCCCATCACCTAATCCCGCTGGCACGGGTTGCCCTTTTTTATTCTCCATACGTTCAATAGTAAAAGTCATGTTACCTTTTGGTGTCATCATTTCAACACTATCACCTACTGAAAACTTATTCTTAACAATAATTTCCGCTAAACCATTTAGACGTTCACCACTAAATTCCCCCACAAACTGTTGTCTGTCGGATACAGAATGACTGTGAACATAATTTTGCATATCTTCATGCTTATGACGACGCAAAAAGCCCTCGGTATAACCTCGATGCGCTAAAGAATCGAGTTCAGCCAATAAACGAGGATCAAACGGTTTACCTTCGCTTGCAGCATCTATCGCTTGACGATACACCTGTGCCGTTCTTGCACAGTAATAAAAGGACTTGGTACGCCCCTCAATTTTCAACGAGTGGACACCTATTTTAGTCAAATCTTCAACTAGTTCTACCGCTCTTAAATCCTTAGAATTCATGATATAAGTACCATGCTCATCTTCGAATGCTTGCATGTATTCACCCGGTCGACCTGATTCTTCTAACATAAATACTTTATTTGTTGTTTGACCAATGCCTAGTGTAGGTTCAACTTGTTGCACAGGTATGGGTTCATACTTATGAACAATCTGCCCTACTTCATCTTGTTTACCTTCAGCAATTTTATACTCCCAACGACAGGCATTAGTACAAGTACCTTGGTTAGAATCACGTTTATTAATATAACCAGATAGCAGACAACGCCCGGAATATGCCATACAAAGTGCACCATGGATAAACACTTCTAATTCCATCTCAGGAACTTTTTCACGTATTTCGGCAATCTCTTCAAGAGACAGCTCTCGAGATAACACAACACGTGTTAATCCCATTTTGTGCCAAAATTTGACCGTTGCCCAGTTCACGGCATTGGATTGCACCGATAAGTGAATCTCCATTTCCGGAAAATGCTCACGAACAAGCATAATTAACCCCGGATCAGACATAATAAAGGCATCGGGTTTCATATTAACAATGGGTTCTAAATCACGAATAAACGTTTTAAGTTTTGAATTATGTGGTGCAATATTCACAACCACGTAAAACTTTTTACCCTGTGCGTGGGCTTCGTTAATCCCGATAGCTAAGTTTTCATGATTAAATTCATTATTGCGAACACGCAAACTGTAGCGAGGTTGACCTGCGTAAACCGCATCTGCACCATAAGCAAACGCATAACGCATGTTTTTAAGAGAACCGGCAGGTGAAAGTAACTCAGGTTTTGGGTATAAATTTGTCATTAAAAAATGCCTCTGATTTCAAGTCAGTATTACTCAGCAGTAATAGGTTAAGCAAAAAATAGGTGGGCATTTTACGCTTTAGGCTAGAGCTTGGCAAATTTATTTAAAGATAAACTTAACAAATCCTAACTTGATAGGATTTAATACAATTTTGATTAAAAATGATGATTAAATTCAAATCAAATTGTTTAAATACCTAATTCTTTAATGATTGGGACAACGATAAGAACTATGCCATATATCGTAAACTAGTAAATGAATGGTTATCACTTTGTTTAACTATTCATCTTTTAGATTTCTTTATTAATAAGAGGGAAATACTCTTCCCAACGATACTCTCTGATTGGCATAGGCTTTTCGTTCACAAAATACAACACCAAAGCGGGTTTAATTCCATTCCAATTATCCACAAACTCATAGCCAAGAAGAAAACCATCTTTGATTAATTTTTTTGCTTTTGCATGATAATTAAAGTAGCTCATAGTTAGTCAAATCAAAAATACCTATATTTGACTATTATATGTACTCTTTTTTGAGCAATATAGCAATCAGTTTAAATAAAAAAATAAAAGAGAATATAGTTTAAGTTATTTTCATTTGAACGATTAAAATTTAATAGTAAATATGAAGAACAAATAACAACATACTGGCAACAGCATTAATAAAGCACCTAACCTACGCATGAATTTACCTCTAGAGAAACAAAAAATATAAAAACCAGTCAAAAAAATAATTGCATAAATCCACCAATAAAATATTAGGCTTAAAACAAATACTCCATAAGTGCTTAAATTTGGTATCATAGTTATCTCCATATTTTAAATAATCTTTACAATATAACATTTATCTCAAAATAACAATCCTTTTCAAACTTATCTAACTATTCCTTTAGTCTAAAATAACTTTATAAATGATATGAAAACATTTTTTCAACTATCCTTGATAGCAGAGGTTAATTTTATGAAAGAATTCCAAAAAAAACTAAAAAACGGAATTTTTTTGCAGACTGTCGACAAAGAAAGCGACATACCTGCAATGACAATTAAAGCCATTTTGTTAACTATTCCAGACAGGATTGAATCAGGTGAATATGATGTTAAGGACCTTCATAATGACTATACTTCATATAAAAAAAGCTGAATATGAGTATTACGGCACTTGGATGATTATTGGCATTAATTTGCCAGCAATTGTTGGAAAACAAAAACAAATTAATATTACATTGCCAAATTTTCTTATCGATAGAAGAGATAACACAGTTAAAACGTCAAATTCGTTTTATAGGGATAAAAGCTTTTTTTAGTTTAGGCGGCTATTAATGAACTAACAGCAAAAAAACACATTAATTATTTTGATCATCAAATCAACGCCTTTATAAAGTTAACTGATAACGAGGAACCACCTATTCAGCGACACGGTTTGTCGCTGAATAAATTATAATTAGGGATAAACTACGTTATTTTTTGACTTCCATCTTCATTCTATTATTTAAATCCTCATAAATCAGCGCTACTCCGTGTTGAAATGCGGAGGAGACCGAAACATCAGATAACTTAAACGTGTGTTTTTCACCAGCTAAAAGTGTGTAGGGCGATAACGGCAGTGCATAATTATCTAAATATACTGCATGAGCAACGATATCGAGTTCCGAATTTAAATCATTATTCAGATTTATTGTTATAGAAGGCTCAGGCTTAGACATGGTTGATTTGGTAGCACGATTAATCTTATTTTTTACTCTTTCAGACATCCTAACAATCATACCCCCACCAAATCCAGCATTAGTGATTTGGATATCGCCAACTGCCGTTTTACCACCAACTATAATTGGAACTTCGAACAATGCCTTTGAGTCCATTTTCTCACGATAGCAATCTATATATTTAGCATCTGTGAAAACTTCTGAAATCGCTTTTTTTACGTCCCTCACATCTGAAGATTCCTTTCTTGAGTCCTCAAAATCAGTGCATGACATAACCTCAACAATGAGTTTCGATTGAACAGTTTTAGCAGTTACACTATTGACATCACTCAGATTTACTGTAGGAACTAATTCCACTTTACAACCCGACAGCAATGCGACAGATATTAATCCAATAATTACCTTTTTCATATGTTATTCCCTGTACATTAAATAAATGAAGAACAAAATAACAAATTAATCAGATGTTTTCAAACTTTCCGCCGATACAAACTAATTCACTATACCTGTTTGTGCAGTTTAGAAGCGTTAATTGTTTTAATATGACAGTATCTTATTGACAAGAAATGGAGGCGCGTCCCAGAATCGAACTGAGGTAGACGGATTTGCAATCCGCAGCATGGCCACTCTGCCAACGCGCCGTTGAGGTCTAACTGAATAGGTGGCAAATATTAGCATTGGCATGTTTATACGTCAAGAATAAATAGTTTATAATTACAGCAGTCATGAAAGTTATTTAATCTCACTACCCTTTTCGATAATTATTCATCCAAATTTCAACACATAATAGACATAAATATAAAAAAATAAAATTTAGTGATCAGCAAAAATCACTTAGTCTATTACGTTTTAAAAATGGTATTCACTTGCTTACGGATTAACTAAAAAGGCGGTTGATAACGATTGATGACAATACTTCAATTAATGAAGCTAATAACCGTAATTTATCAGAACTGTTTTTACAAGCATTGTCTATCTAATTAATTTTCAGAATAGCGATAGATCCATGTGATACCCTCATAATCTGCGAAGGCACTAGGAAATAAATAAATGCCATTGAATAAAGGAAAGTTAGCATACTTCCATTCTAAATTAAACTCCGGATAAATTTTGACAATGGCGTCATAAAGCAATGTAGTGCAATATAAATGATCTTCATCACGACTAGCTAGTACAAACGGAGCACCTTGTTTAGTTAGTAGTTCTGCAACTATCAATTGTTGTTGATGATCAGATAAAAAATGGGGTCTTGCTATCGCATACTTCTGCGCAAGTGAAGGCGTAGTAAATTCGTCAATTGTTGAAATAATAACTTGATTTGGTAGATTTTCATTATCGCCCGTTGTTGCATGAATTACTCTAACTTCTGGCTCAGTTGCAATAATAAAACCAATATGAGAAAAATCACCGCCGCCTAATTGATTAATCACCACACTATCAATTTGAACACCTTTGCGAAAAATCCAATCCCCTACTTTTATAAGTGAAATAAAGTTAGATTTATCATCTAAAGAATCAGCTGATACCGTTTTTATTACTAAATTAGAACAAAACAGTATAACAATAAAGACAAAATGGCAAAATTTCATGACAATTTAAAAATTAGTTAATCATAATAGAAAAAGGGTAATCATTGATTTACCCTTTTTTATTTTCGTTATTAAACACTAATCTTATGATTTATTTCATATTGATAAGCCATTTACCATCAATCTTTATCAAATCTAAACTAGATTTCTTTTGAGCACCATCTTTAAATGAAACAGTAACTTCAACATGAGCTATTGTTTTATCGGAATTATATTCAGCAGGTGAACTAACGATTTTATCAATTCCGCCATGGTTTTTTGCCATTTTTGCAGATTCATCTAAAACACTCTTAAATTTACTTTTTAATAGTATTTTTATATCAACACCATCTTCTTGCATATCATCAGAAATATACAATAAATCCATAAAGGTATCCATATCAACGCTATAACCAGCTTTTGTAAATTTTTCTCCAACGGCTTCTGGAGAATCATTATTGGTGCAGGCAAAAACCATAAGCGATAACATAAAAATACCCAAAAATTTTACAACTAATTTCATTTTTTTTCCCATTAACAAAATATTAACGACCTAAATCTATCCGAATTCCTTTTCAAGGTAGCATAAATGCATTTTCAACTTTGAAAAGATATAAAATCATACTATGTTATACTTTAATTGAAAAGAAATAAGTCAAATTTTATTAATTATTCATAAGTAATTAGGAATAACATCGTTATACTAAAATTCCATTTTAATACTTGATTTTCTCAGTTTTTAATTGGACTTAATGGTGCTATTCATTTGTATTATTGATAGAAATTGGAGCAACTTGCACTGAAATAACACCAAATTATTTAATAAAAATATGAAATAAATTGATTAAATCAATTCAAAATTTTTCAAAATAGATTGCCAGTTATCATCTAAATCAGCTTTAATCGTGATTGGACACAGCGTTAGAGGGTGAATAATATTAAGAGAACTTGCATGTAACATTAGCCTTTTAATACCAAAGTAAGTAGTAAAAGCTCGATTTTGATGAAGATCACCATGTTTACTATCACCTAAAATAGGATGAAATATATGTTTCATGTGGCGGCGTAATTGATGTTTTCGACCGGTTTGGGGGTTTAATTCCACAAAACTAAATCTTGCTGTATCAAATTTACCAACTTTAATCGGCACTTCGATCCTACTGATCCCCCGATAAAAAGTAATTGCATCTTGTGCGGGTTTATTCGGTGTTGAGAACTTATCGGCAATTTTATCCAGCTCCTCAACTAATGGATAATCAATTATCGCCTCACCTTCAACATAACCCCGAACAATTGCATGATACGTTTTTTCAATTTGTTTAGTTGCAAACTGTTGTGACATTAAGCGAGCGGTTTCACTAGATAAAGCAAACAATAATACCCCTGATGTAGGACGATCTAAGCGATGAATAGGAAACACATGTTGTCCAATCTGATCTCGCAAAGTTTGCATGACAACCGTTGTTTCATGTTTATCTAACCAACTGCGATGCACAAGCCAACCGGATGGCTTGTTAATCGCAATTAAAGCATCATCTTGATAAAGAATTTCGAACATCATTTAGCAAATACTATAAAAACAGTTTTTCAAGTTCACTCGCAATACTGGTACTATTATTGTCACCAATAACATGGTCGGCTTTAGCTTTCACTTCATCATCTGCGTTGCCCATCGCAATACCCAGACCCGCCAACGTCAACATTGAAATATCATTATAGCTATCACCAAATGCGACTATTTCACTAAGATCGATATTTTCGTGTTTAGCCCAATGCATTAAACCATTTCCTTTGGTATTGCCCTTCACGGCGACATCAGCGCGATTCGACCAAGACCATTCGCATGAAAATTGATTAAGTGCTTCAACAGCATCCGAAAATTGTCGTAATGCTGGTAGATCATGACTACTTGTGGCAAATTTGTAAACCGCTCCTGCTTCGTCAATTACCCGGTCGAAGCTATCTACTTTTTTAATCTCAGGTTGTAAAAAAGAAGGCAATGAATTTACCCATTTAAAAAAACCTTCTAAATGATCATCAAGCACTTCATAAGTCATCATTTGGTCAGTGTAAATAAGCGTATGAATACCATATTGATTGACTAAATTAAGTAACGTTTTTGCTTGTTCTTTTGTCATGGGTTTACCGGCAAATGATTGCTGTTTTTCAAAATCATACAGGTAAGATCCATTACAACAAATTGCAGGCGTTGATAATTTAAGTTGATAATAATACGGATAAATAACAGAATGGTGACGACCAGAAACTAAAATAACTTTAACACCTTGGGCACTGATTTTTTCAATCATCGCAACTGTTTCAGGTAAAATTAGACGATTACTGGCAAGTAAAGTACCATCCATATCAAAGGCAACGGCTTTATACTTCATTTTATTCCTCTTTCTATCTTCAAAAAACTATTCCTACACCCTTTTACATCACTCGATTTTGGCTAATTTAACCAATGATTTGGTAACTAATTAGAAAACACTGATGCTTAGTCTACAACCGATTTACCATTCAATTTTTTGACGACCAACAAACGAGTGCGATAACGTTGTACCGTCTACCATTTCAAGTTCCCCACCAACCGGCACGCCATGAGCGATACGGGTTGCCGTTACATTAAACTCTGCACACATTTGAGCAATATAATTGGCGGTTGCATCCCCTTCGACTGTTGGGTTCGTTGCTAAAATAACCTCACTGATCGTTTCTGAAGAGAGTTTATGTTTGAGTAGATCAAGACCAATATCAGTTGGACCAATACCATCTAAAGGAGAAAGATGACCTAACAATACAAAATAACGACCACTGTATTGACCGGTTTGTTCAATAGCAACAATATCTGCTGGGGTTTCAACAACACAGAGTTGCCCGCTACTTTGGCGACGAGCATTGGCACAAATGGTACAAATGGATTGTTCAGTAAAAGTTCGGCACTCCTGGCAATGACCAATATTAATCATCGCTTCATGAAGTACATGAGCCAATTTAATACCGCCTTGTCGATTACGCTGTAATAAATGGAAAGCCATCCGTTGTGCAGATTTGGGACCAACGCCAGGTAAGCAACGTAATGCTTCCATGAGTGATTCTAATAATGGGCTAATTTGCATAAATACGTTTAGTTATCACAATAAATACATTTAGCGTTAATAATACCTCTTTTCAAGCTTTGATTAAACAACAATTACACCGCTTTTAAATTTCAATTCAGGCAAAACGATTTAATAAATCACTCGATTTTAATGTCGATAACCTACACCATGAATGGTTTTAATTAAAACAGGATTCAACGGATCGAGTTCAATTTGTTTACGTAATTTAGAGATATGCTGATCAAGTGTTCGACTATTTGGTGAATAATCATATCCCCATACATAATCAAAAAGCATATCCCTTGTCACAACTTGATTTTGATGTTGATACAGGCAAGATATAATTTTGATTTCTCGAAGTGAAAGTTCAATTACTTGTTGATTACGTTTTGCACATAACTCGATTGGATAAATCGTTAAATCACCAAAATAAAAAAATTCATCGTTTATATGGTTAGCATGTTTTGATTTTAAATAGCGTTTAGCGATGGCTTTGATTCTTGCTCGAAGTTCATGAATGCCAAAAGGCTTACTCATATAGTCATCAGCGCCAAGCTCTAAACCAATAACGCGATCGATTTCTTCATCTTTAGCTGATAAAAAAAGAATCGGTATATCATCATCTAATTTTCGAATCTCACGACAAACACAATACCCATCCATTTCGGGCATCATAATATCTAAAATAATAAAATCAGGTTTATTATGTTTAAACAATTTAAGCGCGGTTTTCCCATTTTCAGCTTGAAGGATGGTATAACCTTCTTGTTGTAAAAGATCCGACATTCCTTTACGAATGTTATGATCATCCTCAGCGATTAAAATCTTCATGCACATGCTCCGTTAAAATTAATGAAAACGCAGTACCCGGATTTTCATTGGTTACCTTGATAGTACCCTGCAATTGCTGCGCTAATTGGTTGGCAATTGTAAGCCCAATTCCTGTTCCCGAAACGCCTTCGGTAATGGATGAATTTATCCGATAAAAGGGTTTAAAAATTTTCTTTAATAGATGCTTAGGGATACCACGACCATAATCCCGCACGGTGATAATAGTCTGTTTATCATTAGTCGTCAGTGATAAATCAACTTTTTTGCCATCTACAGCATATTTTTCAGCATTGCTTAAAAAATTACTTATGATTTGCATCACACTATCTTCATCGGTAAAGATAGTGTGATTTTTATTCGAATTTAACATCAAATTTAGTTGTAAAGATTTTGTTTTAAGAACGGGATTGAAAGTTTGATAAACTCGCTCAATGAGCAACGTTAAATTAACGGCCTTAAAATTCTGTTTAGCTGGCTTATTTAAATTAAGTACATTTTGCACTAAGCGAGTTAATCGCTGACTTTCACTGGTAATCACATCCAAATATTCAGGTACAGGAAAAGGTTCATCGATTAACTGTTCTTTTAACATTTCCGAATAAAGTGTGATATTAGTTAATGGCGTTTTAAACTCATGTGAAACTTGCCCAACAAAGCTAACTTGTTGTTTAGCTAATCGAATCGCTCGTGTATATTCTCGATAAACATAACAAACGATACCAATAACTAACACAATAAACAAAAATAATATTCCACCACCTAACCAATAAAAGGTAATAAAATTTGGTGATGAATAATAATAAGTTAATTGCCAATTTTGTAGTGGATAGTCAAGCATCACATTAATGTCATTGATTGTCGATTGACCATGAACATAGATTTGTTTTGAACCATCATAAAGACTGAAATTATCATTGATAAATTGATCTTCAAATAACCGAATAATATCCAACGCAAATTTTATCGTTGATAGCTCAAATCCCTTGATAATGTTATCCTTTTTAGACCAAAAAATCAGATGATCATAAGACTGATACCAGCCCGAGGTTGGCTGAGATAATTCATTGGAGGAATTGGGATTGATTAAAATTGCATTATCATACTTAATCGACTCAACAAATTTAACCCATTGCAGATCGTTACTATTACTGATATAAACAATGTTATTATGGCGAATTTCGAAAGCATTTTTAATATCTGACTGCGATTGTAACAGATTATCAAACGTACCGACGCCCTTTTCCAAAAGTTGAATTAAGCTAATCAAATAAACGGAACGCTGATTTAACAGCGATTCAATCGATGATTTTATATTCTCCAACCGGCTTTGTGCTAACATTCTTTGCTGATGTTGGCGCATTAAAACTTCATGTTCAATGCTACGCCAACCAAGATAGCTAAGTGCCATTACAAATATTATACAAGAGAGAATCGCTGCTAATTGTTTCATACTTTCGTTATTTTTTAATCACACCCATTCTAGTGTTTTGTTGCTTTTCTGTCATTTCTTTACTATAAACTTTGCCATTTCCACTTTCATTAACTGCATCTGCTGCCATTTTTTTATTCCATTTCATATCATCTTTCACTCTATCCGCATATTCTGGATACATATCAGCAACTGCTTCAAGTCTTTTACTGTTATCCACAAGAATTTTCTGCGCAGCTTTTCGATCGCCTTTATTATAGAGTTCTAATGCTTTAACGCTATTTTCATTCACTTCTTGTATTTCAATCTCAGTAACGACATCTTGGCGCAAGGCTTTTTTTACGGCTTCCAGATTATCGGTATAAGCAAGTTTTACTGATTGTTTTTCTTTTTGAGTTTTCTTATCTAACAAATCATCATACACTAAATCAATTTCCGCTATTGTTTTTTCTTCGCCGACTTTACCTTGTGGTTGCTCGACCTCTAACAAAATATACTTTTCTTGATTAGAATAAATTTGATTCATTGTTACCGTTACTTGATTACCTTTGATTATGCCGTCTCTACCTAATAAACGAACTGGTTTTACCCCATCTTTTAAATAGATATTGATCTTAACATGTTGGGCAACCGTTGACATTACATCCTTGAACTCACGAACAAATACATTTTCAAGATCTAAAGAATCATTAACAAATATATGATTACCATCACTATAACTGGCAATCGATGACATCAATAATTCATTATAATCCTCACCGATACCAAAGGTACTGACAGAAATATTCTTTTTGGCGGCAATAATGGCAAGTTCAGAAAGTTCTTGAACGGATGTCGGACCAATATTCGCCTGCCCGTCCGATAATAAAATAATGCGATTCACATTATCTTTAGACAACTGTTTTTCAACTTGATGGATACCTTTACTTAATCCGGCAAACAACGCTGTGCCACCACCTGCAACAATATTTTCTTTTATTAAACTAATCAGTTTTTGTTTATTGTTAACTTTGGTTGAAGGAATAATCACCCTTGCATCATTATCATAAGCAACAACAGATAAAGTGTCATTCTCATTAAGCATGTTAATGGCAAAGATAGCCGCCTCTTTTGCTTTAACAATACGATCACCTTGCATCGAGCCTGAGCGATCAATCACAATTGCCAAATTAATGGGAACCCGTTTTGCTGAATCAAATTCATGGCCGGTTAACGAAATTTTTAAATAATTCTTCTCTTGGGAATTTTGCATAACAATTGGCGATGCAAGTTCTGAGCGAATTTCAATTTGCTTATTGACTTGTGCATGACTGCATAAACTTAATATTGAAAGCCCAGCTAATAGTACTGTTTTAATTAATTTCATTGTTTTTCCTTATATAAAAAGTTTATGTCATTATATTTATTTGACCCATCAAACTGTCAGATAGTTGTATTTAATTGTAAAAAGTTGTAAAAAATACCATTTTTAGAACGGGAAAATGCCAATTGAATTTTCTTTCATAAAAACAGATCATCTCATCCCTACTTTCAATATATATCAATCAAATGATGAACAATCGACCGATTTTACTGCATTGTTACGGTTTGTTTATTGCAAGCACAAAGAACGAAGGTATATAATACAAAATTAGCCATTCTTAAAAAGAGAATATTTAGAGAACATTTAATATGACTCAGTTACAAGAAAAACTTGCGCTTATCAAAAACAGCATTATCACCATTCCAGACTATCCTAAGCAAGGAATTTTATTTCGTGATATTACCAGTCTGCTTGAAGATCCTATCGCATTTAGAACTTCGGTCGAATTGTTAATCGATCACTATCGAGATAAAAAAATCGATAAAGTTGTCGGTACTGAAGCGCGTGGTTTTATTTTTGCAGCACCAATTGCATTAGCGTTAGGCGTTGGTTTTGTCCCAGTTCGAAAACCGAATAAGTTACCACGTCACGTATTTAAAGAAGAGTATCAACTTGAATACGGAACCGATACACTTGAAATCCATTCAGATGCAATTAAACCGAATGAACGAGTACTGATTATTGATGATTTGCTTGCAACAGGTGGAACAGTTGCTGCAACTGCTAAATTAATTCAAAAAGCAGGTGGCATTGCTGAAGATGCCGCATTTGTTATTAATTTACCGGATCTACATGGTAAAACAAAATTAACCGATCTGGGTATTAACTGTTTTACCCTCGTTGATTTTGCCGGTGAATAATCCTTAATCTAGTGGGGCGATGTTGTCGCCCTACTCATGCTACGAGCTAACTCCCCCTTCACTTTTTGTACATTTTATATATCCACTTTTTTCCATTTAGTACTGATCTCGAACTAACATAACTAACGCTACTCAATAATACTCAATTTAAATCAACCACACGCCTAAAAAAGACGCTCATTAAAAAGTGAATAAAAAATCAACTTAATGCTTGATTTACATTTTAATGTGAATTATTATTCAAAAATATCGCATAATTATTAAATAGGAAATAAATTAAACATGAAAAAATTTAGCCATATCATTGCCAGAACGCCTGCCAAATCCCTGATTCATGGATTAACTTCAGCAAATTTAGGCAAGCCTGATTATCAAAAAGCCTTAGACCAACACAACAACTATATCCGAGCCCTACAGCAATGTGATGTTGATATCACCCTATTACCCGCCGATGAACGTTTTCCTGATTCGGTCTTTGTTGAAGATGTTGCACTGTGTACGCCACATTGTGCCATTATTACCAGACCAGGGGCAGAAAGTAGACGTAACGAAACTGAAATCATCATCGACACCATTGAACGATTTTACCCCAATAAAGTTGAAAAAATTACTGCACCGGGCACGGTTGAAGCTGGTGATATTATGATGGTGGAAGATCACTACTATATCGGATTATCGGCACGTACTAATCAAGAAGGTGCTAATCAAATGATTGCTATATTACAAAAATATGGCTTAACCGGTTCGGTGGTCACACTTGAAAAAGTTCTACATCTAAAAACAGGACTGGCTTATCTGGAAAACAACAATTTATTAGCTGCCGGCGAATTTATTAGCAAACCCGAATTTCAACATCTGAACATTATTGAAATTCCGGAACATGAAAGCTATGCCGCTAACTGTATTTGGGTTAATGATCGGGTCATCATGCCTGCTGGCTACCCAATTACCAAAGCCAAGATCGAAGCTTTAGGCTATCAAGTGATCGAAGTTGATACATCAGAATATCGCAAAGTCGATGGTGGCGTTAGCTGCATGTCATTACGATTTTAATTAAACACTGCCAAAGGCTAATTAAACGCAAGATAAGACAAAATTATGAATACACCTACCCGCACAAAACTAGGCATACTTCCTTTAACCTTACTTGTGGTTGGCAGTATTGTCGGAAGTGGTATTTTTAGTTTACCGCAAAACATGGCTGAAGCGTCTGGTGCTGGCGCTATTTTAATTGCGTGGATCATAACGCTTTTTGGCATGTTAATGCTGACACGAATATTTCAATATCTTTCGATTCGTTTTTATAAAATCAACGACGGGTTATATGGTTATGTCCGTGAAGGCTTTGGTGATTATATAGGATTCAACGCTGCTTGGGGGTATTGGATATCTGCATGGATGTCGTGTGCCAGTTATTTAGTTATCTTATTTAGTGCGTTAGGATCATTTGATTGTTTTAGTTATTTTGGTAATGGCACAACCTTGCCAGCAGTCATCGCCGGACTAATCTTTTTATGGCTGGTAAATGCCCTTGTTTTAAAAGGGATTTATCATGCTTTCTTATTAAATTGCTTAGTCACATTAGCAAAAATTGTTCCGATTGGTCTGTTTATTGTCTGTATTATTCTTGCTTTCAAGGTTTCAACATTCAAAATTGACTTTTGGGGAACGCCACAACTTGGCTCAATTGTGGATCAAATAAAGCATACTATGCTTTATACTGTTTGGGTTTACTTAGGCATCGAAAGCGCAACGGTTTATGCTTCACGAGCCAAAAACATTTTAAGCATAAGCCGGGCAACTTTTTTTGGTTTTGCTATTACCAGTTTATTGCTTATCTGTGTGTCTGTTCTGTCGCTGGGTATTGTTCCTCAACAAGAACTGGCAGCAATGAAAAATCCTTCAATGGCTTTAGTCATAGAGCATGTAGTTGGCAGTTGGGGGGCAACGTTAATTAATATTGGGCTGATTGTTTCGGTAAGTGGTGGATTATTATCCTGGTTAATGCTTGCTGCTGAAATGCTTTTTTTAACGGGGCAAGGCAATAATCATACCGTTGCACGCTGTTTTGGCAAATTAAATAAAAATGGCACGCCTGCCAATGCATTATACCTAACATCAAGCTTGATCAGCCTATTGATTGTTCTCGCATATTTCTACCATTCGGGTTATAACACTTTAATCCAATTATCTACCTCAATGGTACTGATACCCTATTTATTATCAGCACTATTCGTCCTTAAATTAGCCATAAAATCTCGCAAAGTTTACCTGATATTTATTGGGGCTGCGGGGTCAATTTATGGTGCATGGTTAATTTATGCTGGTGGGATGTCTTACTTATTATTATCAATGATATTGTATGCAATTGGGCTAATATTTTACTTATACGCACGCAAGCAACGATGCCTTACGGCTTTCACTTATGTTCATGACAAAATCTATGCAATCGCAATTATAATATTAGCCATTATTGCCGTTATGTATTTTTATGTCATACTGGATTAACTAACATTTGGCGCTATTTTTGGAACAAATAAAAATCTGCTAATAGCGCTCTAAATGCAGGCGAATACTGCCCATCATCACAACGCATACACAGTTGTTGTTCAATGACATGAGCATTAGGCTTTGGAGCAAACGCCATTAATGATAAAGAAAATTCTTTATCTGCCGTGTATTTCACCTGCAATAATTGTTGTAAAAATAGATGGTTTGATTGGCATAATTGCGTAAATTGATCTGCTAAATGATAAGGCAGCACCAAACAGAATAGACCGTCTGGCTTTAATAATCGTTTGACTGAATCAATAAGCTGTATGTAGTTTAAACTTTCTGTATAACGGGCTAATTGCCTTTGACTGCTTCGACAATCCACGGCCGGCTCAAAATAAGGCGGATTGGTTACAATCAAATCATAACCATTGTCACTCTTCACCTGAAAACGATTAATATCACCCTGTATTGTTGATACAGATTTAAAGCCTGCTTGTTGGCAATTTTGTTGACATTGATTGACCGCTTGCGCATCAATATCGATAGCATCAATTTGACAAGCTTGATGCTCAAGGCGTTGTGCAAGCATTAACGCAATCACGCCACAACCACAACCGATATCAAGCACCTTATGAGTTGAAGACAAGATCGGAGCCCATGCCCCTAGTAAACAACTATCAGTGGTAATTTTCATCGGACTTTTGTCATGCGCAACAAAAAAGCGCTTAAACGTAAAGCCCCCTTTTTTTAACGATTGTGATTTATTTTGCATGGATAAATTTTTTAAATAACGGTTTATTCGACGCCACTGCATCCGCCCAGCGTGTAGGTTCAGGTAAACGATAACCACGTAAACACAGATTGACCCACTTCAACGCACTATCTTGACTAATACGATGACCCGATGAAATAAATAACGGATTACAATTATTCTTGCTTTGTAATACCCAACCAATCTGTTGCTGCTTGTCGGTGAGTGGCGTTACTTGACCGGCGACTTTAGGTAATGGATTATGATGACCGCAAAGGCGTTTTTTAGCGACACCAATGGTTGGCATATCTAATAATAAACCAAGATGACTGGCAATACCTAATCGCCTTGGATGCGCAACGCCTTGACCATCAACCAACAATAAATCAGGTTTATGTTCGACCTGCTCCCAAGCAGAAAGTAAAGCAGGATATTCCCGAAAAGATAAATAACCGGGGATATAAGGAAACTCGGTTTTCAATCGCGCGACATGATATTCCACCACATCAAAATCCGGATACGTTAAAATCACAATAGCGGCACGGGTGATTTTGCCTTCATCTTCAAAGCCTACATCGGTACCACCAACTAAAGTGATTGATGTATTAAAATCATCGGTTAGGTTTACTTGTTCAGCTAATTGCTGCTGAGTTAGTTTCAATTGTTCTAAATTAATAGACATTTTCTTTCTGCTGAGTATTATTAACGGCAATAAAATGATTTTACCAGAATTAGTATGCCATATACATTAGCAAATCCGACCGAACTGACAGAAGAAATTAAAAAAAGCCGCTTTATTGTCAATGCAGCGCCCGTTATTAATGCCCAGCAAGCAACGGATTTTATCGATCAAATTAGCGATCCTAACGCAACACATAATTGTTGGGCATGGAAAATTGGTCAACAGTATCGATTTAATGATGATGGCGAACCAACCAGCACCGCAGGGCGTCCGATTCTATCAGCGATTGAAGGACAAGATTGTGATCAAGTTGTGGTCGTTGTAACTCGTTATTTTGGCGGAATCAAACTTGGCACAGGTGGCTTGATACGAGCCTATGGTGGATCTGCAAGTCATTGTCTACAACAAGCAGAATTGATTGAACTTATTGCCCGAATACCTTTGCAATTTCACTGCTATTATAATGAATGGCCAATTATAGAAAATCGCTTAAAAGAACTGGATGCACTGATTGAAAATCAAGATTTTGATGCCATTGGGGTAAACGTCAATATTGCCATAACGCAAGATAAATTGCTTTCACTACAAAAAAGCATCAGTGATATTACTCGTGGTAGAGTGATAATACCAGTATAAATCCTGTTGGTTAATTTCCGTTGGATGTTCACAAAGTCGTAACTGTCACAATTTTTATAATATTGCTAAAGCTTTTTTATAAAAATGGCTTGCTACGAAATTCTTAAATTATCACTGAGCACTACCGATAACTCTATGTTATGAGCAAGTAATAAATAAAGCGATATAGAATGAGTATTTCATCCTTTAGGCTGACTTATCCTTGTGTATACAGGGAACACATAAAATTTAATCCAAATAAAAAACAAATATGCGGTTTATCCCTGTGTATACAGGGAACACCGTGTTTACGTGCAAAAAACTAAAGGCGATTCCGGTTTATCCCTGTGTATACAGGGAACACAACTCCGCCGCAATCACTAAAATCAATTAGTTCGGTTTATCCCTGTGTATACAGGGAACACTTGATTTTCCCCCGACCCATTTTAAAAATGATCGGTTTATCCCTGTGTATACAGGGAACACAACAGTGTCGTTTGGTCTAATACTTTTAATTTCGGTTTATCCCTGTGTATACAGGGAACACTTTCATGAATCATTTTTGCAAATCCTAACGTACGGTTTATCCCTGTGTATACAGGGAACACCTATTTTGAGCGGATACCAACGCACTATTAATCGGTTTATCCCTGTGTATACAGGGAACACATACCCCACAATAATGCCATACACCGTCACCTCGGTTTATCCCTGTGTATACAGGGAACAGAAGTGTACCAAAAAATAACTCAACCCCAAAATCGGTTTATCCCTGTGTATACAGGGAACACATCAGCATTTTGCGCAGTTAGATCGGCATACTCGGTTTATCCCTGTGTATACAGGGAACACCGGATATGACAGTTTGGGAACTGGAAAAAATTCGGTTTATCCCTGTGTATACAGGGAACACCCAACTCATTACAGCCTCGATTTCCGAGGCCTCGGTTTATCCCTGTGTATACAGGGAACACTATTAACCTCGTTAAGGATCCAAAAAAATTGACGGTTTATCCCTGTGTATACAGGGAACACGGGGTTCAGTTGCCGTCTCAACTGGAAAATGCCGGTTTATCCCTGTGTATACAGGGAACACTAATACATTAAATTTTAGTCACATTATACCGACGGTTTATCCCTGTGTATACAGGGAACACTCTAATTATAACTTATTGTTTATTAATTAAAATAGTTAGGTGTAAAATTCTACCGATTTTTTGTTGCTTTTTTAAGCGATTAATTTTAATACGTTATATAAATATAATTTTATATTTATCATATGGTTAACTATGTTTGCTTAATTTTTTTAGCGGTACTCTCTTTGGCAACTTTTCCAATGTACCGAGCAATTTTTGATAACAAGGTAACATGTAACTTTTCGTTGGAAGATATTAATGTACTACTTAATATTAATCTTACTCTTTGCTTTATTTGTTCGGGTCGCTGCTGCTGTCATCACTTTGACTTTGGTCGGCACTCTCGTCCTGCTTGCCTTCTGGCCAGTAATTAACCCGGATAGTCACGTCATAATCCCCTCTGATTTGACCTAAGCACCATTTAATTAAAAACAGACCAATTTTGGGGGCTTCAAACACAAATTTTTCACCATTTAAAACTAACAATGTTTAATCACTCTTCTTTGATTTCTTCATTAAAATCCGATGCCCATCTATATCTGCCACTTTCGCCGGTCATAGTGGTTAATTTTCCGTTACTTGACACCTTATAACTGTGAATCCCAGGAAATGGTTCCCCATTAATTTGTTTTTTAAAATATCCAAATCGTTTATATATTTGTGGGTCTTTGACCCAATCCGGCACATTTTCAAGATGATAAGTAAAATAGACATCCCGCACCGTGCCCCCCCCGACACCGTTAATGGTGTCTTTTGTGCGGTTAATTTTGTCTACCACCACCCGACCAAAACAAAAATTAGTATAACCAATAGCAAATTTTACATATTTTCGCCCTAAATCGGTCAGGTTGTAACGGTACGTTGCTCTGCCGTCAACTTCGCCGGCGTATTCTTCCGTAAAAAAACCTATCCCGGCAAAAAGATGCAAACTGTCATTTTTTAATCGATTATAGTTCGCTTCTTGAGTGCTTGAAGAAAAAGGCAAATCCTGCCCTTTCATATAATAGGTGGTATAGGGATACATTGAGGATGTAATATCACCCACCATCATACATTTTGCTTTATCGCCTGTTGGGTTATTGTAATCGTTAGATTCTTGAATCTTTTCTTTATAAGGATAAGTATCGCACCCCGTTAACAGTAAACAGCTGATAGTGAATATTAAAAGTGTGGTTATATTTGTTTTAATTTGCATGGTGTTATCCTGTTAATCTTTTATATAGTGGTATGACAGTAAGTACGGCGTGCGCTCTTTGGCTTGTTTTGGGGTGTTCGGGTCATCACTTTGACTTTGATCGCCACTCTCGTCCAGCTTGCCTTCTGGCCAGTAATTGACCCTGATAGTCACGTCATAATCCCCTCTGATTTGACCTAAGCACCATTTAATTAAATACAACCCAATCTTTGGTGCTTCAAACACAGATTTTTCACCATTTAAAACTAACAATGTTTAATCACTCTTCTTTGATTTCTCGATTATAATCCGATGCCCATTGATATGTACCGCTGACACCAGTCATAGTTGTTAATTTTCCATTACTTGACACCTTATAACTATGAATCCCGGGAAATGGTTCCCCATTCACTTGTTTTTTAAAATATCGAAATCGTTTATATATTTGTGGATCTTTGACCCAATCCGGCACATTTTCAAGATGATAGGTAAAATAGACATCCCGCACCGTGCCCCCCCCCACCCCGTTAATGGTGTCTTTTGTGCGGTTAATTTTGTCCACTACCACCCGACCAAAACAAAAATTGGTATTACCCAATGCAAATTTTACGTATTTTCGTCCTAAATCGGTCAGGTCGTAACGATACGTTGCCCTGCCGTCAACTTCGCCAGCGTATTCCTCCGTAAAAAAACCTATTCCCGCAAACAGGTGCAAACTACCATTTTTTAATCGATTGAAAATCGCCTTTTGTGTTTCTGGCGAATATGGCAAATCTTGCCCTTGCATATAGTAGGTGGTATACGGGTACATGGATTTTGTCACTCTACCCACCATCATGCATAATGCTTTATCGCCTGTTGGATTATTGTAGTCGTTAGATTCTTGAATATCTTTTTTATAAGGATAAGTATCGCACCCCGTTAACAGTAAACTACTGAAAGTGAATATTAACAGTGTGGTTATATTTGTTTTAATTTGCATGGTATTATCCTGTTTAACTTTTTATATAGTGGTGTGACAATAAGTACGGCGTGCGCTCTTTGGCTTGTTTTGGGGTGTTCGGGTCATCACTTTGACTTTGATCACTACTCTCATCCAACTTGCCTTCTGGCCAGTAATTGACCCTGATAGTCACGTCATAATCCCCTCTGATTTGACCTAAGTTCCATTTGATTAAAAACAGTCCAATTTTTGGTGCTTCAAACACAGATTTTTCACCATTTAAAACTAACAATGTTTAATCACTCTTCTTTGATTTCTTCATTAAAATCCGATGCCCATTGATAAGCACCACTTTCGCCGGTCATGGTTGTTAACTTTCCATTACTTGACACCTTATAACTGTGAATCCCGGGAAATGGTTCCCCATTGACTTGTTTTTTAAAATATCGAAATCGTTTATATATTTGTGGGTCTTTGACCCAATCCGGCACATTTTCAAGATGATAAGTAAAATAGACATCCCGCACCGTGCCCCCCCCCACTCCGTTAATGGTGTCTTTTGTGCGGTTAATTTTGTCTACCACCACCCGACCAAAACAAAAATTGGTTTCACCAAATGCAAATTTTACGTATTTTCGCCCTAAATCGGTCAGGTCGTAACGATACGTCGCTCTGCCGTCAACTTCGCCGGCGTACTCTTCCGTAAAAAAACCTATCCCGGCAAAAAGATGCAAACTGTCATTTTTTAAACGATTATAATTCGCTTTTTGGGTACTCGAAGAAAAAGGCAAATCCTGTCCTTGCATATAGTAGGTGGTATAGGGGTACATGGATTGTGTCACGCTACCCACCATCATACATTTTGCTTTATCGCCTGTTGGGTTATGATTGTCATAAACGTTTTGAATCTTCTCTTTATAAGGATAATTATCGCACCCCGTTAACAAAAAACTGCTGACAGTGAATATTAAAAGTGTGGTTAGACTTGTTTTAATTTGCATAGTGTTATCCTGTTTAACTTTTTATATAGTGGTGTGACAGTAAGTACGGCGTGCGCTCTTTGACTTGTTTTGGGGTGTTCGGGTCATCACTTTGACTTTGGTCGGCATTCTCGTCCTGCTTGCCTTCTGGCCAGTAATTGACCCTGATAGTCACGTCATAATCCCCTCTGATTTGACCTAAGCACCATTTAATTAAAAACAACCCAATTTTTGGCGCTTCGGACTCATCGTTTTTGTCTGATTGTGTGTTATTGGTCGTCGTTGGCATCGGTTGATTATGGGATATCGCCATTAACTGATTCCATAATGACTCTTCTTTAGGGGAGTCTTCCTTACTTTCATCCATTCTATAAAGTTCACCCTCACCAACCGCATTATCCGTTCTTGGGGTAAAAAAGATGGAAGGGGTAATGGTTGAAATGGCTAATGCCCCAAATCCATTTGATATCGCCAACTCCACCGGAGTTTGATCTGGATTGCTTAACGATTTAATTATCACTGTCCCTTCAAACTCGGATTTATCACGATTAAAATCCGGCAAATTCAAGTTCAGCATCAGTTCAGATTTACGCCCCAAAGCCCTTGTAATGCCAATGGTTGTGCTGGCTATATCGTCAAGTAAAGAGGTTTCTGATTCTAAAAGACAACGCCCATTTCTGACCGCTAAATAGTAATCCTGATCCGACAGTAACATACATTTTGGCGTCGGTAAGTAATACGGTGGGTATTTGGATTCTCGAAAGTCAAAGTTGCCCAGCATACAGCGGTTTAGCCATTTACTGAATTCATCCCAGTCATCGCCGTTATCGTAATAAATGGCATTGATAATTATAATACCGACCGTTACGATGATAAATAAAATCTGTCCCCACAGTGGAATACAGTTACTAAATGCTGCAAAGCTTAATATCAAACTCAGTACACCGGTTACACAAATGACGCCGGAACCGGTATTCCCTTCATTAAAACTTTTGATTGCTTGAGCAAGCGATAAAGCACTGTCAATCACATTAACCACATTGGCAACCCCTTTTAGAACATTTAGCGCTTTGTCGATCTGTGCTAATCTTGATACTCGCTCCATAAATAATGAGGACGATGATTTTCGCAACGCAACGCTCAATAATTTTGTGACTTCTAATATTATTTCGGTGGTGGATACGATTAAGGCGGTATAATTTGCCAATACGCGAAATTTCATGATCGCTTTTGATGCCGGATCTTGTATTTTATCTAACTGATTAATCATATCCTTTAAACTGGTTGCCTGAAAATATAAACCGATACTTCCCAGTACAAAACTTTTCGAGGTATCGTAAATTTCCATATATCGTTTTTGTCGGGGTAACGTTTCAGATAAATAGTTAATTTCATTTGCGTCCAGTGTGACACCATTGACTTCTATGATATTGGGCGTGATATTCTTTAATACCCCCTGAGAAAGCCCCCCTTTTTGTGTGAAACCCTTTTCAAATTCTTGCAGACGTTGCTGATTTTCAAACGCAACCAGCATATTTATTTCAACCACTTCTTTGCCTATTGACTTGTTACCATTTTGTTGAATATGCCAACGGTCCTTATTTTGTGACTGGACTAAATTGATGACGGTCCCTTTATTCGTGGTCATTTGTGTGTTGTTGAAAAATGGCATTAATTCATGATTTTTTTTCAAATATTGGTTTAATCCATTTATTGACATTCGAACTTTGTATTGACGTATTTTTTCAGGTCCGTTTAATTTAAACAGGCCAATTATATCAAAATACTGCGTTTGTAATTTTATCTGATTGATTTTTACATTATTCTGCATCGCTCTGGTTGCCCCATCAACACTTGAGTTAATGAGCTTTTCAACTATCAGGCTACCGATATCCAGATTGACTTTAAAATCTAAACCCATAATACTTTTGGTTGTGTTGAAAATGACTTTAGGGGTTAACCCCATATCGGAAAGTGTTGATTCATCTTTGTTATTCATTTTAGCAAGATATTGAATAACAGACAGGTTTGAACCTTGTTGTGAAGATTCGTCCTCTTTTTGGGAACTGTTATCGGTATTTTTTTGTGATTTTTCACCAAACAGATAAAAATAGATCGACTCTTCATTATTGAGTAGCATGCCCCAAAATGCGGAATGTTCCGGTAGTGTCAAGGTACCTAAACTGGCACTATCGATTATCAGTAAAAACGTGAAAAAGAAGTTAATATGCATATCCGATAAATCAGGCAAAAGTTCGTTGCGCCAAAAAGGAAGTTGATTGTAACGGCTTGGTAAAGTCACGCTGATTTTATTGGCTGTTTCGCCCTGATTTTCTATCTGAAAATGAGTTGAACTTTCTCCAAATAACCACATTAAGTAGTTATAATAGTCCTTCGAAGCATTCGACACAAATGTGGTTAAGGATTCTTTACCCGCTTTTTCTAACGCTTCAAAATTGTCTAACGAAGGTTGATTCAGGCGTTTTTTACGTTTATCCCAGTCACTATTGAGTATTTTGTCAGCATAAGCTCCTTTTGCTTTTTCAAGATTGTAAAAATGAACTACTTTAACACTATCAATTCTTTTCAATCGGGATGATTTACTGCCATTGTTCTTTTTGTACAGTGCCAGTAACTCTTGTTGTTGCTCCGGGGTTAATTTATATTCTTTATACTCACCTAATCCATATTGAGGTAGTCGCTTATCTTCAAGCCCGAGCACGCTTAAATGACGACAATACATATAACCAAAATGTGCAAGATGGTCTTTTCTATTCGACTCGTCTCGACTCACACCTAATTGTTTTGCTAATAGCGCTTCACCGACCGCATCCAATACTCGAATCTTATCAATCTCATTAAGCTCAGACATTTTTTTTCGATCTGTTGCATAATAGTTTAAGATATTATTTTGCTTTATAAAACTTAAATTTCTTTCTCTTTTTGTTACATCATTGACCGTATATATCTTGTCTTCTTCAATACTTGAATCATAATTATGCGCTGAATCATAAAATAAAAACAGATAACTTTCATTTATATCAGATTTTGAAACCGGTGAACGTAACAGTGCTTTATACTGCTCGATTTGTTGATATTGACGACGCGCATAATTAAATTCAGGTTTAAAGTAGCTTATTGGATAGCTTTTTATGGTTGCTTTTTCATTTTTAAAATGGGCCGCTAACTGGTCTCGACCATGTCTGGATTGCATGGCTATTGCTAAAGGATGATTAGTGGCGTGCCGTTCAGTTTCATAAATTACATCGTGGGTGCCTGTTCGAACTAATTGATGAAACTGTTTCGCTTCTTTTTCGTAATTTTGATTCGGTGTAACCTGATTCATCAATCCTTCAACCACCGGGGTTAATTTTTGCCGCCTTTGAATTGACAGCTCTTCAGCCAGACCTAACGGGTCTTCTACAACCAGTGCGGATATCTCTCCTTGATAATGGACATTGGAGTTGTAATTTTTTATTGTATTTTTCAAGGCTTCAGATGCTGCATTTGAATTTAACGAATTAAAATGGCTTGCTGTATAAAATAGCCAAAGATAAGATTCGTTAAATCCATTAGCCATTAAATGAAGATAGGTGGACAATGAATACTTCATTTTGCCAAAAATACCTTTTCTGACCGAATCAATAAACGATTGAATTTTTTTTGCTTGTGACCCCAATGGTGAAGCTTTTTGGCTATGAGCCTTTCTTCCTTTCTCTTCAAAATAATCTTTTACAAACTGATTATCACATTCCATCTCTAATAAATATCGACTTTTAAACATAAAGTCATTGAAGGGAAAACTTCGTCCTTGAGGTGAAATATTCAGCGCCTTTTCTTGTGTCAAATCGACTTCGCTGAAGCGTTGTAACCGTTCTTCTTTATTTTTTCGATAATGTTTTACCGTGGCTAGCTTCCAACGTACCGATGAGTAAGCGACCCATGCTTTGTCATATACACGGTTGTCTATAGTAATAAACATCCCTTTTACATTGTGATTATCTTCAATACAACTGAGGGGGATCTCTTTGGGTCTTGAGCCTTTTACATCACGAAACTCACGTAATCGCATCGCACCTGAATAGGTCACTTCATAGACCATGATTTCAAGCTTGCTGTCGTCTTGATTTCCGATTGGATTGCATAAAATATATACATACCCTTCACGTAATGATCGGTAGACATACTTATATTCTTTCCATTCTTCTTCCGGCTCTCTGTCCCCTAGCGAAACCATGCCTTGTGACCAATTAATGTCTTTTCTAAACTTGATGGGAACAATCGATTTTCGCACTAAAAAAATCGGAAAACCCTTCCGTTGACAAACACCACATTGACCATTACTTAACACCAACGCTTTTTTATTCGCTTCGTTAACTAATTCGGGATTAAAACTTTCTTCCTGAGGATTTTCTAATCCTTCTATTTTATTTTTTTCTTGATTTTCTTGGTGATTCATTTTTACCGTGCTAATTACATCTTAGTCCGTATACAAACATTACTCTTCTTTGATTTCTTCATTAAAATCCGATGCCCATCTAGATCTGCCACTTTCGCCGGTCATGGTTGTTAATTTTCCATTGCTTGACACCTTATAACTGTGAATCCCGGGAAATGGTTCCCCATTAACTTGTTCTTTAAAATATCGAAATCGTTTATATATTTGTGGATCTTTGACCCAGTCCGGCACATTTTCAAGATGATAAGTAAAATAGACATCCCGCACCGTGCCCCCCCCCGACCCCGTTAATGGTGTCTTTTGTGCGGTTAATTTTGTCCACCACCACCCGACCAAAACAAAAATTGGTTTCACCAAATGCAAATTTTACGTATTTTCGCCCTAAATCAGTCAGGTCGTAACGGTACGTTGCTCTACCGTCAACTTCACCGGCGTATTCCTCCGTAAAAAAACCTATCCCGGCAAAAAGGTGTAAACCATCATTTTTTGCTCGATTATTAAATGCTTTTCTTCTTTCCTGTGCAAACGGTAGATCTTGTCCTTCTATATAATAGGTAGTATACGGGTACATGGATTTTGTCACGCTACCCACCATCATGCATAATGCTTTATCGCCCGTTGGGTTATGGTTATCATAAACTTCTTGAATCTTTTCTTTATAAGGATAAGTATCGCACCCCGTTAACAGTAAACTGCTGACAGTGAATATTAAAAGTGCGGTTATACTAGTCTTAATTTGCATGGTGTTATCCTGTTTAATATTTTATATAGTGGTGTGACAGTAAGTACGGCGTGCGCTCTTTGGCTTGTTTTGGTGTGTTTGGGTCGCTACTGCTGTCATCGCTTTGACTTTGGTCGGCACTCTCATCCAGCTTGCCTTCTGGCCAGTAATTGACCCTGATAGTCACGTCATAATCCCCTCTGATTTGACCTAAGCACCATTTAATTAAATACAACCCAACCTTTGGCGCTTCAAACACAGATTTTTCACCATTTAAAACTAACAATATTTAATCACTCTTCTTTGATTTCTCGATTAAAATCCGATGCCCATCTATATCTGCCACTTTCGCCGGTCATGGTGGTTAATTTTCCATTACTTGACACCTTATAACTGTGAATCCCGGGAAATGGTTCCCCATTGACTTGTTCTTTAAAATATCGAAATCGTTTATATATTTGTGGATCTTTCACCCAATCCGGCACATTTTCAAGATGATAGGTAAAATAGACATCCCGCACCGTGCCCCCCCCGACCCCGTTAATGGTGTCTTTTGTACGGTTAATTTTGTCTACCACCACCCGACCAAAACAAAAATTGGTTTCACCAAATGACCAGTCAACGTATTTTCGCCCTAAATCGGTCAGGTCGTAACGGTACGTTGCTCTGCCGTCAACTTCGCCAGCATACTCTTCCGTAAAAAAACCTATCCCGGCAAAAAGATGCAAACTGTCATTTTTTAAACGATTATTAAATGCTTTTCTTCTTTCCTGTGCAAACGGTAGATCTTGTCCTTCTATATAATAGGTGGTATAGGGGTACATGGATTTTGTCACGCTACCCACCATCATACATTTTGCTTTATAGCCTGTTGGGTTATTGTAATCATTAGATTCTTGAATCTTTTCTTTATACGGATAAGTATCGCACCCCGTTAACATTAAACTGCTGACAGTGAATATTAAAAGTGTGGTTATACTTGTTTTAGTTTCCATAGTATTATCCTGTTTAACTTTTTATATAGTGGTGTGACAGTAAGTACGGTGTACGCTCTTTGGCTTGTTTTGGGGTGTTCGGGTCATCACTTTGACTTTGGTCGGCACTCTCGTCCAGCTTGCCTTCTGGCCAGTAATTGACCCTGATAGTCACGTCATAATCCCCTCTGATTTGACCTAAGCACCATTTAATTAAATACAACCCAACCTTTAGTGCTTCATACACAGATTTTTCACCATTTAAAACTAACAATGTTTAATTACTCTTCTTTGATTTCTTCATTAAAATCCGATGCCCATTTATATGTACCGCTAACACAAGTCATTGTTGTTAATTTTCCACTACCAGACACCTTATAACTGTGAATTCCGGGAAATGGCTCCCCATTAACTTGTTTTTTAAAATATCGAAATCGTTTATATATTTGTGGATCTTTGACCCAATCCGGCACATTTTCAAGGTGATAAGTAAAATAGACATCCCGCACCGTGCCCCCCCCGACCCCGTTAATGGTGTCTTTTGTGCGGTTAATTTTGTCTACCACCACCCGACCAAAACAAAAATTGGTTTCACCAAATGACCAGTCAACGTATTTTCGCCCTAAATCGGTCAGGTCGTAACGATACGTCGCTCTGCCGTCAACTTCGCCAGCATACTCTTCCGTAAAAAAACCTATCCCGGCAAACAGGTGCAAACCATCATTTTTTGCTCGATTATTAAATGCTTTTCTTCTTTCCTGTGCAAACGGTAGATCTTGTCCTTCCATATAATAAGTGGTATACGGGTACATGGATTTTGTCACGCTACCCACCATCATACATAATGCTTTATCGCCTGTTGGATTATTGTAGTCGTTAGATTCTTGAATATCTTTTTTATAAGGATAAGTATCGCACCCCGTTAACAGTAAACTACTGAAAGTGAATATTAACAGTGTGGTTATATTTGTTTTAATTTGCATGGTGTTATCCTGTTTAACTTTTTATATAGTGGTGTGACAGTAAGTACGGCGTGCGCTCTTTGACTTGTTTTGGGGTGTTCGGGTCATCACTTTGACTTTGATCGCCACTCTCGTCCAGCTTGCCTTCTGGCCAGTAATTGACCCTAATGGTGACATCATAATTCCCTCTGATTTGACCTAAGCACCATTTAATTAAAAACAGCCCAATCTTTGGCGCTTCGGACTTGTCACTTTTGTCTGATTGTGCGCTGTCGGTCGTCGTTGGCATTGGTTGATTATGGGATATCGCCATTAACTGATTCCATAATGACTCTTCTTTTGGGGATTGTACTTGAGTTTTATCCATATTATAAAGTTCATCTTCACCAACCGCATTATCCGTTCTTGGGGTAAAAAAGATGGAAGGGGTAATGGTTGAAATTTTAAGCCACTTTAATCCATCAGATATCGCCAATTCCACCGGAGTTTGATCTGGATTGCTTAACGATTTAATTATCACTGTCCCTTCAAACTCGGATTTATCACGATTAAAATCCGGCAAATTCAAGGTCAGCATCAGATCAGATTTACGCCCCAAAGCCCTTGTAATGCCAATGGTTGTGCTGGCTATATCGTCAAGTAAAGAGGTTTCTGATTCTAAAAGACAACGCCCATTTCTGACCGCTAAATAGTAATCCTGATCCGACAGTAACATACATTTTGGCGTCGGTAAGTAATACGGTGGGTATTTGGATTCTCGAAAGTCAAAGTTGCCCAGCATACAGCGGTTTAGCCATTTACTGAATTCATCCCAGTCATCGCCGTTATCGTAATAAATGGCATTGATAATTATAATACCGACCGTTGCGATGATAAATAAAATCTGTCCCCACACTGGAATACAGTTACTAAATGCGGCAAAGCTTAATATCAAACTCAGTACACCGGTTACACAAATGACGCCGGAACCGGTATTCCCTTCATTAAAACTTTTGATTGCTTGAGCAAGCGATAACGCACTGTCAATCACATTAACCACATTGGCAACCCCTTTTAGAACATTTAGCGCTTTGTCGATCTGTGCTAATCTTGATACTCGCTCCATAAATAATGAGGACGATGATTTTCGCAACGCAACGCTCAATAATTTTGTGACTTCTAATATTATTTCGGTGGTGGATACGATTAAGGCGGTATAATTTGCCAATACGCGAAATTTCATGATCGCTTTTGATGCCGGATC
>NZ_LZGN01000002.1 GCF_001690185.1 Gilliamella sp. wkB308 | reverse complement strand
TTGCAGGATTGTTATTTGTGTCCACATTATTAATTAATTGTTGTTGTTTTTATTTGTTGGTTTTTATTTTATCTATATTGCTGAGACTATCACTAATATTCTTTAGTTTTGATTGCCCGTTTGCATCAGCAACTATTTTTTTGTTGTCGGGTATGTCCGACGTAAAAAACCAATGATTATTGTCTAATTCTATTACATCATAATTGATATCATATATACTGGGCATTACCTCTGCCGTTGTTATTTTATTGAAATATCTCATATTAATATCCCTCGGCTGAGTATGAACATGCAAATTCACTCATCGCAACCATTCCCGATGCACCGAACATTCCCGCTGTTAGCCCTATTTCATGCAAACTATTGATTTCATAATTTATGATTTCAACTGCAGGTGTAGATGTTTCAATTGAGACATTGACAGATATAACTGTCTGGGTAAACGGTATTGGGAATGGAACTTTTACACAACCTAACGGGTTTGGTGAATGAAGCGGGTTGGAGACAGGCCATTTGTTGCCAACTCGTTTAAAGCCATCACTGTATATTTCATACCAGCCGTTTATGTTTGAACCTTTAGCAATAATAAAACGGCTAATCTGCTGGCCGTTTATTGCTATTTTTTTAAAATCAACATGTTCACCTACCTCATAAATAGGATCACTACCATTCATTATTTTTTGTGCGGGTAAAGCATTAAAATAATCTGCCTGTAATCTTTGCCACTTAGAGGTGTCGCTCGACGGTTGTGCATTGTCATTTTTAACTATGGCTATGTATAAAGCACCATTATATTTTATAATAGCATTTTCTGGATAAGTAACTAACTCACTCCATTCTGGCACACCTTGTTGTAACAGATATAGTATATTTTTATCAATTCGATTAAATGCGCCATTCATCCATTCCATTGGTGGTTTCGAAGCAGTTTGATCGATGGTGATTCCCCAGCCTCGACTTACATCAGGAAAATCCGTAACTTCCCCTTTTTTTGCTGAATCTGCAAAGATTAAATAATCTGGTTTTTTTTGTATAATCATTGAATAGTTCCTATTTCTTGAAGTCGAACAAATTTGCCTAAATTAAAACCGAATGATGCATTGTCATGCGAAAATCCAAACGGTTCATTATTAATTAGAACAATATATTGATACATAACACCAACAGGTCGGGCTAAAATATCCATTTTACTAATTGCATACAAAGTAAGTGAATTGAGTTGATCACTGTTAACTAATACGTTCATTGTCATATTTTGGGAATCAATAATATTTCCATTTCTGCCAATCACGAATTTAATTGATTTTACAATGTTTGATATTTCACCACTTTGATAATTTTTAGTAATTTTTGCCTTAATAAAGAAACGATAATCGCTATCATTTAATACAACAGATGCCGTTAAAGCGTCGCCATGTCGATAAAATTCACCAATATCAAATGATAATGCTGTGTTATCTTCTAACCATCCAAAATATTCTTTGGTGATAGCAGAAGGTAATACACGCAAGACGCCAACATGACGACCAATCAAATCAAGTGCATAACCTGTCGCGTCGTTGATGCTGAGAACATCCGCAATTTGAATGACATTGTTAAACGTGTTACCAGTCTCTTTATTGATAGCTTTGATAGTGCCTAATGCCTTGGGTTTTGTACGATATTGCCAAATGAGGAATTTTTCTCTATTCATCTATTAGCACCTCAACATGCGTTATCTGTGCATACTCTCGATAATCGATATTGACAATGTTGGCACTGTTTACAGCGAGTTCTTTAATATAAAATCCGTCAACTAAGTTAATGCTTGAAATAATGCGAGATGCATACACATTTTCACCAATTTCAAAATCAAGACTTTTTAAATTAGCTTTAATCTGTTCTGAATTGATATCATTAAAAGATTTGTAACGACCAATTGTCATTGAGACATTGATATCGACTTTTTTTGGTCTATCAAAGTGAACTTTTCGAGGTATTT
>NZ_LZGN01000001.1 GCF_001690185.1 Gilliamella sp. wkB308 | reverse complement strand
CGGTGGCCATGCTTTAAACATCCATTTCATTGCCACCGCTTCGTAAAGATAAACCTTGCCTGTTTTTCGATTAAAACGAATTGGATTACTTACGGGGGCATAGTGACCAAAAAGAAGAGTGAAAAAAGTTAAATAAACAACCAGACCTCCTCCTAAAGATGCAATAAATGACAATATCACGGCAAGCCAAGGAATATTATTTTGATTTAAACAAACAAAAAAAGCCAAAATAACCGAAATTTCTCCACCTCCCAATAAAAAAAATCCAATATAAGGTCCGATAATTTTTCGTTTACGATAGATTTCAAGGTAATTATCCGTTGCACATGCAACATAATTAGCATGACGTTTAACCGGCCCCCCCCCTTTAGATAAATCACTTTTCCAACAAACAATTGGTGGTTTGTAACGTGATGGCATTTTTTGCTCCTGCTATCCTGATTGTTGTGCTTTCCGTTTTTTAAACTAACGTCAGGATTATTCGACCGGATACACGGTTTTTGTTAGTTCATACTCTTCTTCTATTTGAGCAAGCTCTTCTTTTGAGCCCGCTTTCGATGCTTTGTCTAACCCTTCAATTTGTCTCGAGGTTATTTTTAACTTCGGTTTGACTTGCATAAAGGTTTTGGCATCCCAAGGTTTATAATCAACGTATTCTAAACCTGCTTGGTCTAAGGGTTTATCTGTGTTCCTTCCCATAAAATGACAAATCCAATGCCAATCCATCGTAAAACAATCCGTTTCACGGATATAAATATATTCAATCACTTTATAACTATTAGGCTCACAAGCAGCCCCAATTAACGTATAACTTTCAAAGCTACCACCTTTTACATTGACCACTGTCGAACCTTGTAATACACCATGAAAGTTTTCCCAATCATAAACTTTTATATGAAATTTGTTTAAATCTTTAAAGGCTCTTCTCGGTGGCCATGCTTTAAACATCCATTTCATTGCCACCGCTTCGTAAAGATAAACCTTGCCTGTTTTTCGATTAAAACGAATTGGATTACTTACGGGGGCATAGTGACCAAAAAGAAGAGTGAAAAAAGTTAAATAAACAACCAGACCTCCTCCTAAAGATGCAATAAATGACAATATCACGGCAAGCCAAGGAATATTATTTTGATTTAAACAAACAAAAAAAGCCAAAATAACCGAAATTTCTCCACCTCCCAATAAAAAAAATCCAATATAAGGTCCGATAATTTTTCGTTTACGATAGATTTCAAGGTAATTATCCGTTGCACATGCAACATAATTAGCATGACGTTTAACCGGCCCCCCCCCTTTAGATAAATCACTTTTCCAACAAACAATTGGTGGTTTGTAACGTGATGGCATTTTTTGCTCCTGCTATCCTGATTGTTGTGCTTTCCGTTTTTTAAACTAACGTCAGGATTATTCGACCGGATACACGGTTTTTGTTAGTTCATACTCTTCTTCTATTTGAGCAAGCTCTTCTTTTGAGCCCGCTTTCGATGCTTTGTCTAACCCTTCAATTTGTCTCGAGGTTATTTTTAACTTCGGTTTGACTTGCATAAAGGTTTTGGCATCCCAAGGTTTATAATCAACGTATTCTAAACCTGCTTGGTCTAAGGGTTTATCTGTGTTCCTTCCCATAAAATGACAAATCCAATGCCAATCCATCGTAAAACAATCCGTTTCACGGATATAAATATATTCAATCACTTTATAACTATTAGGCTCACAAGCAGCCCCAATTAACGTATAACTTTCAAAGCTACCACCTTTTACATTGACCACTGTCGAACCTTGTAATACACCATGAAAGTTTTCCCAATCATAAACTT